>NZ_JBZVWR010000015.1:0-137291 GCF_058629155.1 Devosia sp. MDV22-iso42 | reverse complement strand
TCCTTGCCGCCCTTGCCGATGCGCCTGTATTCGGCCGCATCAAACTCACCGCGACGCAGACGGTCCCAGAATTGCTTGTACTCGGCGGATCGGGCGTAGTCTGGCTCGACAAAGATGGAATGGTCCTTCCCTTGCACTTCCTCAAGCGAGTAGCCGAGCGCAGTAAGGAAGTTCGGATTTGCAGTAATAATCGAACCATCCATCCGGAATTCGATCATTCCCTGCGACTTGGATAGAGCGTCTAGAGTCGCGTGGTCATAAAAAGCAGCTGTATTCTTTGCTGAAGGCGAAAAAAGACCCATCGTAAGCAACCGCTTGTTTCACATTACGTTGCTTTATTGGTACCCGCGGAATATAAACAAGACATTAATGTTCTTATTCTGTACAAAAGCGTACAAACGGCATTTTGGCGTTATTTGTTGTTTGGCATGTACTTAGGTCCGATGTGGCCTGCACCAGGACGGCGCAGGTCAGCTTCATCTCTACGATGAATGCGTTCTGTTGGATCAGGAGGGCCTTGGGAGAGCGTCGCGGTGAAACGCAATCCGGCGCCCTACCACCGTCGGCCGCTCTGGCATGCAGGCAGAGAAACCCATCGCTCGCTGCTGCCGCCCTTCATGCCGCGGGCACGCCATTGACCGCCACGGTAACCCGCGGCTTGACTGAGCCGGCCGCAGCGGCATGCATGAAGCAAGTGTCGGCGGCAATGGTCAGCAGGTTACGGTGCACCTCTTCGGGTGCGTCGCCATTGAGGAACAGGTGGGTATCGATTGCTCCCACCGTAGCTCCGGCAGCAGCCGTAAATGGGGTGTGCTGCACGAGCCTTAGGCCGTGGATGGGGAGCTTCTGCGCTTCGACATACCGGTGCAACTGGGTGAGATAGCAAGCGGCGATGCCGGCTGCCAACAGGCCTAGCCCCGATGGCGCGGTATCGCCCTCGCTTTCGTCGCTACGCAGGATGAAGTGTCGCATGCCCGCCTTGGCGATCTGCGTCTCCGTGGTGAACAGGCCATCCGGCGCGGCCCTGCCATACCCGGTGATCTTGAACAGGCGCTTGCCGGCACTCGACAAGGGCACATCGGTCGCATCGCCGCTCTCCAAGATCTCGGTGCGTTCGATGAGATCGGACCGCCCCGCGGACTCGCCCGGTTGTGGAGGGCTGGCATACTTCAGGAAAGGGTCGGTCACTTCTGCGAGGTCGGACTCGGCTCGGTTGACCAACTTGCGACGGCGACCGTTGATATAGAGCGCGAATGTGTTCGACGACATGGGGGTGTGAAGGAAAGTGATCGCGGGGGATGCGGCCATAGCCTCCGCGACCACCTGAGCGGCGACGCCTGGATCGATCCTGCCTTCGATGTCGATATGGAATTCAGATGACTCGGACGACGCAGTGGCCGTCGAATGGATGAAGGAGCCGGAGGCCCCGAACACATGGGACATGCCGATTCCGATCTCCCCTAGATCGAGCTGACATCGGCGGGCAACGGCGCGTATGCGGTTGTGAAGATCCGAACTCACGCCAGCAATGAGGTAGCCAAGCGGAAACGGGGCACTGTCATGTCCCTTCATGGCCGGTCCCTCATCGGCCGACAGGCGCCAGACGCTGCCCCGTCCCTCGGACAGGATCATTTCCTTCTGCTGTGCAGCCAGGGCGCGGGCTTCGACAGTAAAGATATCGCTGCCTTGGCCGGTTACCAGCAGCGAGCGAGGGGAAGCGGACCGCACCCGGAAGCCCAGCGGGTGGGCTGACTGAAGCAGCGTCTCGGTGGAAGGGACCAGCATGGCATGGGACTCGATTTGTTCGGCAAGGTGGGCCAAGGCAATGCCGCCCCCCGCGAGGCGGGCGACATCGGAAGAACCAAGCGTCCAGATGATCAACTGGGCTGCACGAGCCCGGCTTCGACCAGCGGACGGATAGCGGCAATTTCCTTGGCCATGGCTTCTTGCAGCTCTCCTGGCGTACTCAATACCGGCGTTACACCGATCGAGCTCAGCAACTCCTGTGCCTTGGGGGTATTGCCCCAGTCCTTGAGCGTCCGATTCAGCTTGTCGACGATCTCCACGGGCATTCCCTTGGGTCCGACCACACCAAACCAGAGGGTCTGCACATAGCCGTCCAGACCCTGTTCCGCCACGGTCGGCACATCGGGTATCTCGGCCAGACGTTCGGACGACGTAACCGCCAACGCCTGTACCTTGCCTCCCTTGATGTGCGGAATGTAGTTCGACGGCGCATCCAGCGCGAAGTCGATATGCCCACCCAGCAAATCGGCGACCAGCGGTGACGAGCCTTTATAGGGGACATGATTGACGTCTATTCCCGCCATCTGGCCAAGGATAGCTGCACAGATGTGACCCTTGGTGCCTGCTCCAGGATTGCCGATATTGACCTGGCCAGGATTGGCCTTGGCGTAAGCTATGAGTTCCTGCACGGACCTGGCCGGCGCGCTGTTGCTGGCCGACAGCAAAGCCGGACTTTCAGCAAGAAGCATGATCGGCTCGAAGTCTGCTTCCGGATCGTAAGCAAGGTTGGTCTGCACCACCTTGTTGGCGGCAAGCGGCGCACTGCCGGTGACCATTATGGTATAACCATCTGGAGCCGAACGTGCCAGTTTGCCGCCAGCCAGGGCACCGGCCGCCCCTGCCACATTCTCGAGAACGAATTGTTGCTGATACTGCGCCGTCAGAATATCGGCCACCAGACGGGCCAGGATGTCGCTGGTGCCGCCGGGGGGGTACGCTGAAATAACCGTCGCGGCCCTGTTCGGCCAGCTCTCCTGAGCAAATGAAATGCCGGTCGAGACCAAAAGTCCGGCGGTGCCGCCAAAGACGATGAATTCGCGTCTATTCATGCTTTCCTCCTGCACGCCCTGCTTGCGATGCTTGGGCTTGGTGCCCGATTGTTAGCGCATCCACAGATGGGCCGGAACTTGTCTGGCGGTGCGTTTCATCTCCCGAAACGGGGCGACCTTCTCCGGCTTCCCCCCGGCGGCTGTAGGCGGTCAGTTACAGATGTGGCGCTGTTTCCGGCACCCACGCGATGGTCTTGGGCCACGGTGACTTGCGTCACCTTTCCCGCCACCTGGGTCATGAGCGGACAGGCCGCTGCCCACCCCATCCTCGCTATTGTAGGTCCCAATTGGCCGGTGCGATGGACATCTTTGTTGGCTGGCTTGGCCCGGGAAATAACGTCTCATGGAGGATTTCGCGAGCAGTCAGCTTCAAAGCCCCCGGCAACCGCATCTTTGAAACTGCTTTCCGGGGGCAATGTTACGGGGCCTGCCGAGTAGTGCCCCTTGGCGAGGGGGTCACCGAGTTCACAATGCTATGGAGCGGGCGCTCGACCTGGAGCGAACCGGCGAGTGCGAACGCCTAGATATCCCGATATTGAAGTGCCCCATATGCTGTCGCACACAGCCCCGTCGCTGTGGCTGCCAGGATTGCCAGGCCGAGAAAGGGATCGACATTGCCCTCAATTGGCACAACCGAGTAAACGGCTTGCCCTGCAGTGATCGGCCAAAACGCCGCGAACCATGGGCCGATCGCACCTGGAAGTCCGGGCCCCACTGCAGGTGTCAGCAGCAGAACCGCAACCAGGACCGACATGCTCATGGTCGGCGATCGCGTCAACACGCCAACGGCCACGCCGATCAGAGCGACCAGAACGAGATAAAGCACCGCCCCGCCCAGCGCCATCTGTACGTTGGTCTGGGACAGGTCCGCCGCGGGAACACCAGCATTGGAGAGCGCGGCTTGCACCAGCAGGAAGCTCAATAGCGTGGTCGCACATGCCGTGACCACTGCCAGCACGGTTACGGCGATGATTTTTGCCCCGAAGAAATGGAGCCGAGACGGCACGGAGATCAGGCTGCCTGCAATGGTCCCGGTCTCGAATTCGGCAGTAACGCTAAGTGCACCCATCATGCCGATGATCAGCTGGGCGAACAGGAAACCCTTCAAGGCTGTCGCCGTCGGGTCCCAGCTGGGGGGTAAGGCCGTGTCGGTCGAGGCCAATATATCCGACACGCCCAGAAGGCTGAGTGCCACGCTGGAGGCAATTGTGCTCAACACGAGTATCCAGGTCATGCGGACGCTGCCAAGCTTGGTCCATTCGGAAAGAAGGATGTTCATTCTGGCGAGGCCTCGTGTGCGGTTGCATGGTGTGTAAGACGCAGGAAGACGTCCTCGAGAGACTCACGGATCGACGCCAGCTCATCGAGTGCTATGCCTTCCGCGGCCGCGATCTTGCCGATCACCGACGCGTCAGAAATTTCGGTGAGAAGCAGGCTGTCCAGGCCGCGCGTATAGGTCAGCCCGGCGCTGTCGAGAGCCATTGCGAGGTGCGCCAAATGCGCCGTTCGAACGCGCACCACCTGTGTCGTATTGAATCTGATGAACTCCTCGAGGGGAGACTCCGCAATGAGCCGCCCTTGCCCGATGACGACAAGGTCATCGGCCGTGAGCTCCATTTCCGACATGAGATGGCTGGAAAACAGAACCGTCCGACCTTCGCTGGCGAGGTCGCGCGTCAAGTTGCGCATCCAGCGAATGCCCTCGGGATCCAGTCCGTTTAACGGTTCGTCCAGGATGAGCGCCTGCGGGTTCCCGAGCAGAGCCGTCGCTATGCCGAGCCGCTGCTTCATCCCGAGAGAAAACTCGCCTGCAGGACGGTCTGCAGCTCCAGCCAGGCCCGTCAGCTCCAGAACTTCTTGCACGCGTGCTTTCCCCAGCCCGGCCGCATGGGCGAAGACAAGCAGGTGGTCGAAAGCGCTGCGCTGGGGATGGACCGCGCCGGCATCGAGAAGGGCCCCAACGGCTCGAGCAGCATCGGCCACTTCTGCGATATTATGTCCGTCTATGGTCACCGTTCCCGATGTTGGCTTTGCCAGACCCAGGATCATCCGCAGGGTCGTACTCTTTCCGGCGCCGTTCGGTCCGAGAAAGCCGGTCACTACGCCCGCCGATGCGCTGAACGTAAGATTATCGACCACGATCCTGTTGCCATAGCGCTTGGTCAGGCCACTTGCGCGTATCCCGCGTCGAAGACGGGCGTCAGGTCCGGAAATTGCGCGTTGCATGGGGTTTGTTGTTCCAATTCCTGGTGGCCGAGCGCGGCCAAATGCGGATTTGGGCCGTCGCGTGTAATGCCAATGGCACCGGGAAGATTGCCTGGGCATTACAGCCTTGCGCGGCAGGCGCGTTCGAGGAAGAAAATCGCTTCCTCTGGCGTCAGCTCGCGAGGGGAGCCACGAGCTGCAGCCGAATTTCAAATGTGGCGCCCCCACCAGGGGTCTCTGCAACCCGGAGTTCGCCCCCATGGTGTGTGACGATGCTCTTGACGAGGTGCAGACCCAATCCCGTTCCCTGGTCCCTGGGAATGACGCGATGAAAGGGCTCAAAAATCAGGTCTCGATGAAACTCGGGGACGCCCGGTCCATTGTCGATCACTCTCAAGCTGCCCGGTCGCGCCACTTCCACCCGTATCGTGCAGCCTGGGCCGCCGTGTACAATGGCGTTCTGAACAAGATTGACAATGGCTCTCGCTAGCGAGCCTGAATCAGCTTGTACCATTACGCGCTCAGCCTCCGCGCTGAACTCAATCTCGGTTTTCCCTGCGATCGCCAAAGGCGCGAGGTCCGCCGTCACTTCCGCCGCAAGGCGAACCAGATCAACGGGTTGCATTGGCGCCTGATCGACCTCAAGCCGCTGCAGGTCGAGGAGTTGATCAGCGAGGTTTGACAGGCGCGCCATGTCGAGCATTAGCCCTGCACGCTTTTGATCTCTGGGGAGTGTTCCCAGGCGCGTCTGCAGCACCGCAATGGGGGTCCGCAGCTCATGGGCCGCATCTGCCAGAAACCGCCGTTGGCGCTCAATCCCAAGGTCAAGCCTCGCCAAAGCGGCGTTCACCGCCCCAACCAGAGAATGCAGCTCGAGCGGCACCCGCGTCGAGGAGAGGCGTATACCCGTCCTGTTCACGTCGATGGTGTCGGCTTCACCAGCAATGTCGTCCACGCCTCTGAGCTGGCCGGTGATCATGAACGGGATGAAAAGGAACGAGACCGCGGTAAGAGCCAGAAGCAGGATCAGGAATACGGGGTTGACCAGATCTGCCAAGACCGACTTGAAGCTGACCGCCGGCCCACCGCCGGCAATGATCCAAAGGTCTCCTGCAGCACTGCTCTGCCGCCGCATCACCGCCAGGGGGGTGCGCTTCGCCTCGCTGGTGGCGATGTCCGCCGAGTTCAACTGCTTGAAATGAAAAAGCATTCTTTCAAGTTGAGCAGGAAGCGCACCCCAATGAACAGCGGCGCCCGTGGTGTCTTCGGCATGGAACCACAGACCCGGATAATCCGCGATGAGATCGCGCAGGTCGTCACTGGGGCTGAGCAACAGCTCGCCCGATTGACTCCGCGATATTGACGCCGAAATGTCGTCGATTATGTCCTCATCCAGACCTTGATCCGCACTCGTCAACCGAAGAATGGCGACCGATGCGACGCCGATGAAGGCAAGGACCACAAAGGCCTGCATGCCAACCATGCGCCAGGTCAGCCCGCTTCGAAGTGAACCGGCGCGCCAGCGGTTCATTCGGCAGCACTCAGGAGGTATCCCAAGCCCCTTATTCCGTGGATGTCGACCGCGGCTTCGCTCAGCTTTTGCCGCAGTCTCGAGATGTTGGCGTCCAGGGCATTTGAGGCTATTTCATCGTCGTAGCCGTACACTGCTTCTTCCAGGGCAGTACGTGACACAGTCCGTCCGGCTCGTCGGACCAGGAGCTCGAGTGCGAGCAACTCGCGGCGTGTCAGGTTGAGCCGCTTGCCGGAAACCTGAGCGTGCCGTTGGCTCAGGTCGAACTGCAGGTTCCCGATACATACCATATTGCCACCGACTTGAGCGGGGCGGCGCATAACCGCGCGAAGGCGGGCGAGGAGTTCGTCCGTGGAGAATGGCTTTGGCAAATAGTCGTCCGCACCTTGATCCAGTCCGGCGACGCGCTGCTCGGATGAGCCAAGGGCGGATAAGACGATGACGGGCACGCCAGAGTGGCGACGAATGGTCGGGATGAGAGACAGGCCGTCACCGTCCGGCAGCTTTCGATCGAGCAGCACCGCGTCATGTACCTTGCTGCGGCAGGCTTCCTCCGCCAGCTCGAGAGTGCGAACATGGTCCACGATAATGTCGTGTTGGCTGAGGGCTGACGATAACGCAGCCGCCATGTGACGATCGTCCTCTACCAGTAAGATTCGCATCCGCAACTCCTGTCCTGTGGGCGGGCCATCATAAGCGCATTCATTACGTCTGCGTTGCGGTGGGCAAACCGGCTGCTTGATCCAGTGGTCTGAGGTTGTGGCACAGAAGGATTGGCTGAACGGAAACTGGTAATCTCCGCGCAACGCTGCAGTCAGAACGTCGGCTCCGTCCTGTTCTGGATTGGAGATAGATGTGGGTGTGAAAACCAGTTTGCCTGGCCGGTGTTTCATCGGGGCGGGAATGTTCGCGGTGCTGTTGCAGGCAGCGCTGGCGGCTGCGCCGTCCGATGCTGTCAAGCGGGTGTGCGGTGCAGAGATCCGGTCACTATGCTTGCGACCGTGGAGATTCACGCCGGATGCCATAGCGTCCTGCGTGGAGGAAAATCGGCCGCAGCTCTCCCTGGAGTGTCAACGTTTTTGGGAGACAGCGCATATGTGCCAGCTGGAGATGGCGCGAGTCTGCGGTGGACTGAACCCCCTGACAATCAAGGGCTGCCTGGCCAACTCCAAGCGGGAGTTCTCACCGACCTGCCAGGAGACCTTGGATCTCCACTAGCGCGCCAGAATTTCCAGCCCAAGGCAGCATTTTCGCAGCACACGGTTTTGTCCGTACGGCCGACAGGCACGTAATCTCCTGGCAATGGTCGCGTCCGAAGACTGCCACGAAATCCCTGGCGATTTCACACAACGGACTGGAGTAAACCTGATGAATTCCGCGTTTAACAACGTCTCGACAGATCGTTTTCAAGGCTCAGCCTTGCCTTCGACTTTGCCAATAGCTCGGAGAGCAGCGCGTGCCGGCAAGAGCGCCCACACGGTGCTTGGCATCGCTCCCCATGGGGAGGCACAGCATGGGCTTTGATCCCAAAAGTGACTGGCCGGGCTACATCTCGCCGCGGTCATTGCTTGAATATTCCAAGGACTATGCAGACTTCTTCAGCATGACCCGCAAGGATGGGATCATCGAGGTCCGCCTGCAGAGCGAGGGCGGCCCCTACAAGCATACCCAGGCCGCCCATAGCGCCTGGAGCCGCGTGTGGCAGGAAATCGGCAATGATTCAGAAAACCATGTCCTCATCCTGACCGGCACCGGCGACAAATGGATGGTGGGAGACCCCAATGGGCTAAATCCGAAGCCCGCGTCTGATCTGGATCCCGACCACATCTTCCATCGGATGATGGATGGGTGGAAGCACATCGAGAGCTTCGTGAACAATATCGATATCCCCACCATTGCAGCGGTGAATGGACCGGGGGTCCACACCGAGTTCGCCATGCTCTGTGACGTGACGCTATCCGCGCCTGACGCCGATTTCATGGACCCCCATTTCTGGCTGGGAAGTCCTCCGGGCGACGGCCAGGGAATGGCGCTGCAGACCTTGCTGGGACAGAAGAAGGCCGCCTACTACATCTATACGGCCAAGCCCATTCCTGCTCCCGAAGCGCTTGCCCTTGGTATTGTGAGCGAAATCTACCCTCGTGACGAGCTGCTCGACCGCGCCTGGGACATCGCGCGCTTCATAATGAAGCGGTCACGCTACACGCGCTGGGCGACGCACAACATTCTCGCTCGGCCCTGGAAAAAAGCTGTCGCTGAAGACTTCGGTTTCCACATGGCACACCAGATGCTGGCGAACGTTGCCAGCAAGGGCCTGGTGCCCGATCCCGCGCTCTTGGCGGACCCGCACAAACCCTATTAGGCCCTGATGCATGTATCGGCGATGGCCCGGCATTGTCGTGGCCATCGCAGTTCCCCCCATGGAGATCTTCTATGATCGAATGCACTGCCCTTGATCCTGCACGATCCAAGGCCGCCACAGAAATTGATGTTCTTCGCCTGAGCAGAAGAGGCTTTCTCTCCGTCGCCTTGGCGGGAGCAGCCACAGTCGCCATTCTCCGCGCCGCCCCAGCGTCAGCAATCCAGGAATCTTCGATCTTGCCCGGATGGGTCCCGGATCCGACATGGGAATATGCTTATGCTTACGCATATGCCTAGCTCAATTTTCACTTTGGGGTCGAAATTGAAATTTCGATCCGCAATCTGTAATTATGAAATAGTTCGGTTTCTCCGACAAATATTTCTCTCCGCGGCGTATTTTTGTGGTCCCGCCACCTACTGATTTCCGCATCCATCCGGTTATTGAAAGTCGCATTTTGGATGACTCCTCTGGCGATTGGCGGGTGAAGACTGCGGTTCGATGTGAGTGCGAACAGGCGACACGCCATTTGGAAGGCCAGTCGCACCTGCGCGGAAAAGGTTGGGACCGCGACAGCAATCCGGGGGACGCGAGGCGCCACAAGTTCCACAAGTACGGCGAACGTGCACACAGCTGGTGGTGCGCCTGGGGGCGACCAACATTCAAGGCCAAGTCAAGACTGCGACAAAAGGGCGGGCAAGATTGGGATGCTCCCTCTCGCCGTCAATTCAGGTTTGTCGCCGACACACGCCGGTCTGGGGGTTAACCCCCAGACAGGGACGGGGGCGCCCCCGGTGTCGCGAATTGTGTCCTTGGCCGATTGTGCCCCCTTCAGAGAAAGGCATCCAAAAATGCAAAGACTAGCAAGGCTCGCGATATTCGCGCTCGGTCTGGCAGCGCCAGTTCTGGCCCAGGACGCCACCCCACCGCCACCCCATTCGGCCCCGCACCTGCTGGACAAGTCCGACGTCGACACCTGGCTCGATGGCCTCGTGCCCTATGCGCTGCAGGCCGGCGACATGGCCGGCGCCGTGGTGACCGTGGTCGCCCATGGCGAGGTGCTGACACTCAAGGGTTATGGCGACGCCGATGCGGCCACCGGAAAACCAGTCGATCCGGAACGGACCCTGTTTCGTCCAGGCTCCATTTCCAAGCTCGTCACCTGGACCGCGGTGATGCAACTGGTCGAGCAGGGGGCGCTTGAGCTCGACGCTGATGTCAACACCTATCTCGATTTCGTCATCCCGCCATTCGAGGGCCAGCCCATCACGCTGCGCCACATCCTGACGCATACATCCGGCTTCGAAGAGCAGCTCAAGCACGTGCTGAGCTATGACCGTGGTGACAGCGTTGCCTTCGACGACCTTGTCAAAAACTTCGTCCCGGCGCGCATCTATGCGCCTGGAACCACGCCGGCCTATTCCAATTATGCCACTGCACTGGCTGGATACATCGTGCAGCGTGTCTCTGGCCAACCCTTCGCGGACCGCGTGGCCGCGACGATCTTCGCGCCGCTCGGCATGGAGAATGCGACATTTTCCCAGGAACTGTCGGCAGAACAACGCGCCAATCTTTCCAAGGGTTACGCGATTGCAAGCGGCGCGGCTTTGCCGTTCGAATATGTCGCCGCGTCGCCGGCAGGCGCCCTAACAGCGACGGCGCCGGACATGGCCAAGTTCATGCTGGCGCATCTCGATGACGGTCGCCTCGGCGACGCCCGGATCCTGCAGCCGGCCACGGCGCGGCTGATGCATGCCCAGGCGCTTGCCACCATTCCGCCACTCAACGGAATGGCGCTTGGTTTTTATGAGAGCTCCTTAAACGGGCACCGTGTCATCAGCCATGGTGGCGACACGGTGGCCTTTCACTCCGACCTGCATCTGTTCCTCGACGATGATGTCGGCCTCTTCATCTCGATCAACAGCACGGGAGAGAACGGCGCGGCGCATAAGCTGCGCGCGCTGCTCTTCTCTGCATTCGCCGACCGCTACTTCCCGGCCCCGCCGGGTGCCGCACCGGAGGATATCGGACAGGGCAACGCGCAGTTGCTGGCCGGGCAATGGGCGTCCACGCGGCGCTCCACCGCCGGTTTTCTCAGCCTTGGCGAACTGCTGTCGCCGACCACCGTGACCGTGAGCGAGGCCGGCAAGCTCGAAGCCACCAACCTGCCCATTCTGGGGGCGCCCGTGCGGGAGTGGATCGAGGTCGCGCCGCTCGTCTGGCAGGCCGGCAATAGCCACGAGCGCATCGCCGCCGTGGTCGACGACGATGGCGCGGTTCGCTTCAGCCTCGACAGCGTCGCGCCGATCATGGTGTTCGATGCGGTCCCGTGGCAGCGTTCGGCCAGCTGGGTGCTTCCCGCTCTGGTACTCAGCCTGGGCCTGCTGGCCCTGGCGGCGGTGCAATGGCCCGTCGCGGCGCTGGTTCGTCGCCACTATGGCGTTCGCCTCAGCCTCCAGGGCGCGGCGGCTGTCGCCTATCACGGCGTGCGGGCGTCTGCCACGGTGATGGTCGCCGCCCTCATCGGCTGGTTTGCCCTGCTGATCGTCGTCATGTCAGACCTCACGCTGCTGAGCGACGGGACGGATCCGGTGCTGCTGGCGCTGCAGGCGATGACCATCGCGGCATGCCTGGGGCTGGCGGCCTCGGCCGCGGCTAATGCGGTCCTGGCGGTGCGGGAGCGGCGCGGCATGTGGTCGACAATCGGCGCCGGCGCGCTGGCGCTGGCCACCATTGTCGTGATCTGGGTAGCGTTCGTGTTCAACCTGCTCAAGATCGGCATCAGCTACTAGGGAAATGGATCGATGAGCCAGAACGACCATGCCCCATCGTCAGGCACCGGTGAGACACCGACGCTGAGCTGGCGCGCGCTCTTCAACGCCAGGCGGTGGTCGCCGGTGCCGCGCCAGAGCCTGTTCCTGCTCACCGCGTTGCCGTTGGCCCTCACCGTCCCGGTCGCCCTGATCGTTCTGGTGTCGGTTGGCGCCTCCCTTCTGGCGCTGGGGGTTGGTGTCCTGCTGCTCCTGGTAGCCGCGGCGCTGGCGCGCTGGTTCGGGACGTTCGAGCTCCGGCGCCTCGCCTGGGCCGGCGCGCATCCGATCGAGCCTCCCGACTGGTCGGCTCCGTCGGGTCTTCCCTTCCGCAAGCGCGTCACCCTGGTGCTGCTTGACCGACGCCAACGGAACTATATCGGCTATACCGCGCTCTACCTGGCGCTCGGCACGATCAGCGGCAGCCTGGCGCTGGTCTGGCTTGCCAGCATCGCCAACGGGGCCACGCGCTGGCTGTGGAATGGCTGGGCCGCGACGACGCCGGCGGAGCTGGCAGAGGCCGGCATCAACCTGCCGGTCCTCTCATCGCTGCTGCCGCATCTGCAGGGGCCGCTGGCCGTCCTGGCCTATGCCATTGTCGGCGCAGCGGCCCTCGTCACCCTGCCATGGTTCACCAACGCCATGGTGGGTCTGCACGACCGGCTGGCGCGGGTCTTCCTGGGCCGTTTCGGCCCCGAGGAAATCGACGCTCAGATCAGTGGCCTGCGGCGCTCCCGCCAGGCCAGCGTCGCCGCCGAGGGCCGCGCGCTGCGCAAGCTGGAGCGGGACCTGCATGACGGCCCTCAGCAGCAATTGCTGCGCCTGCAGTTCGACCTGGCCGCCGCGCAGCGCAAGGTCGCCAGCGATCCCGAGACCGCCTCGCGCCTGATCGCCGAGGCCGGGCGCCGCTCGGCCGAAACGCTGACCGAACTGCGCCACCTGGTACGGGGCCTGGTGCCGCCCATCCTGCAGGACCGTGGCCTGGTTGCGGCGCTGCAGGCGCTGGCCGAGCGCAATCCGATCCCCACAACGGTGTCGGCGGCGATCGACCCCGGGCGCGACATCGAGCCGGCCGTGCAGCAGGGCGTCTACTTCGTTGTCGCCGAGCTGCTGGCCAATTCCGTCAAGCACAGCGGCGCCCGGCGGGTAACCATCACCTGCCTGGCCGCTGCCGATGGGCGCTTCCTGGACGTGACGGTTGCCGATGACGGCCAGGGTGGGGCATTGCCGGTGCCTGGCCACGGCCTGTCCGGACTGGCCGAACGCGTCGAGGGTCTGGGCGGCAACTGGTCACTCGACAGCCCGCCTGGTGGCCCGACTCGTGTCATGCTGCACATTCCCTTCTGAGGCCGAGGACCGATCATTGCCCCCATCCCGGCAGCATCACATTGCCATCGTCGACGACTCGGTGCTGCTGCGCGAAGGCCTGGCCCGGTTGATCATAGAGGCGGGATTCCATCTTGCCGGCTCTTTCGGCAGTGGCCACGAGCTGATGGCGGCCATGCCGACGCTTGCCGCGGATCTGGTGGTGATGGACGTCCGCATGCCGCCCAGCTTCACCGACGAAGGGGTGCGGCTGGCCATTGCACTCCGGCGCGAACGGCCCGGCTTTCCGGTGTTGATCCTGAGCCAGTTTGTCGAAAGCCTCTACGCCCAGGAGCTGTTCGCAGACCAGCAGGGCTTTGTCGGCTATCTGCTCAAGGATCGGCTTGTCTCTATCAATGCGCTCTACGACGCCATAGAACGCGTCATTTCGGGCGGCACGGTGCTTGATCCCGACGTGGTCGGCGCCCTGATCAATGCCCGCCAGGACCCGCTGCGCGCGCTGACGCCGCGGGAGCGGGAGGTGCTGGGCGCCATGGCCGAGGGACTGACCAATCACGGGATCGCGACGCGCTTCCAGATCGGCGCGGGTACCATTGAAAAGCACATTTCCGAAATCTTCTCCAAGCTTGGCCTCAATGCGGACCCCGCCGAGCACCGCCGCGTTGTCGCGGTGCTGACCTGGCTGCGCAACTCATAGGCACCGCACAGTGTCCACATCATGCCGCGGCGCGCGTTCAGGATGGAGCTAGGTCAGCTTTTGGGGCGATACCGAGCAAATCGGCGCGCCGACGCGCCAATGGCTGCGATGATCGGCTATTCCGTGCGCGCCACGATAGGATCGTGAGCTGCGCCCAGCCAATCCCCCAGTCGTGTGATATCGCCGGTCACGCGCATTTCTCCCTTTTGCACAAATCCATCCAGAGCAATCCGATATCTGGGATCAGCGCTTTGCAGCCTGTTCAATGTCCTGGCCGCCGCAGCCGATATCTCCACGATCAGATCCGCCTTTTCGTCCGGATACGCGCCGACTCGGAACGACGGCTTGCCCGTCACGATTTCGAAGCGCAGACCCTGGACCACGCCACCCGGCAGCGCCATTCCGTCGGTGTAGCGTTCAACCAACGAGACGCAGAGGTCTGCGGGAAGTCTCGCCCGATCTGCGCCCTTGACCATTATCGTGCCAACCATGTCGAACCATTCCGCCGTGCCGTGGCGGATCTTTTGCGGCGTGTCCATTTCAACTGCTCCTTCCGTGCCTGGTGCGTGGCGTCGATCCCATGGCCCTAATGGACCTCGAGAACGATCTTTCCCTGGATATGCCCCTGCGCAGCGCGCTCATGCGCCTGCCGCGCCTCGGCCAGGGCAAATACGCTGTCAATCACGACGCGGATCGTGCCGTCACTGAGCAGTCCGGAGAGCTCGGCCAGTTGCGCCCCGCTGGAGCGAACCTGGGTCGTCGAGACCGTGATGCCAAGATCGTCCGCCTCTTGGCCCCCCACGGCACCCAGGCCAAAGATCGGAAACAGGGCGCCGCCCCGCTTTATCATGCGCAGGAAGCGCGTGCTTGTTGGACCGCCGACCGCGTCAACGACCAGATCGACGTCGCCGATGACATCCTCGGGAACAGTCCTGGTGTAGTCGACGACCTCATCCGCGCCGAGGTCGCGCAGGAGGGCTTCGTGCTTGCCCGAGGCAATGGCGATTACCCGCGCCCCCTTCAATTTGGCCAGCTGCACGGCAAAATGCCCGACGCCGCCCGCTGCCCCATTGACCACGACGGTCTTGCCTTCCAGCGGCACGGGTTGATGCGGCGTGGGCTGCAAGGGATTGGGGACATTGTGCCCCTGGGCAATCATGAACTGCCAGGCGGTCAACAGCGCCATCGGCGCTGCGGCGGCATGAAGGTGATCAATGCCGGACGGCTTGAGCGCCAGTTCCGAAGCCGGGACGCTGACATATTGGGCATAGGCATTGCTGTTTCCGGCTGGAAAGCGAACCATGGAATAGACCGGGTCACCGACCGAAAAATCCCGGACGTCGTCGCCCAGCGCTACAACCTCGCCGGAGATGTCGGTTCCCACAATGATGGGAAAGGGCAGCTGCGGCCGCCATTCCGGGGGCAGCATTTTGTAGCCCTCGCGAAAGTACCAGTCCGGCGGATTAAGTCCAACCGCATGAGTGCGGACCAGGACCTCACCCGGCCCCATTTCGGGACGGGGGGGTATCTTCGTATATCAGTACCTCGGGGCCACCAAATGCATGCAGCCGAATGGCCTTCATCCTATCGCTCACGAACGCCTCCTTCAGGTCAATTTGCGCTGGTCGGGATATAATCACCTCGACAAAGGTTGATAATCGGAGGGTAATTCGCTTTACTCGTGCCATGAGGGAACAAATGGTACTTGAGCGCCTGACCGGACTGATTGCGTTCGCCCGCGCCGGTTCGCTGGGCAGCTTCACCGCTGCTGCCAAATCGCTGTCGATCTCGCCCTCGGCGGTTAGCAAGAGCATCCAGCGGCTCGAGTTGCAGCTGCAAGTCTCGCTCTTCACCCGGACGACCCGTTCGCTGACGCTGACGCCTGAAGGGCGTGAACTGCACCAGCGCGCGCTCAGCTTGCTGCGCGACGCAGAAGAGATCGAACAGGCGGCAATCGCCACTCGCTCTGAACCATCAGGCGGCCTGCGCATCGCTGCTTCGCTGCCGATTGGCGTGCACGTGATCGCCCCCGCCCTGCCGGCGTTTCGCAAGCGCTATCCCAAGGTCACGGTCGATCTGCGGCTGAGCGACCAGTTCATCGACCTCATCGAGGAAGGGATCGACGTCGCCGTGCGGATCGGCGAGTTGTCTGACTCCCGACTGATGTCGCGCCGGCTGGGACCCCATCGGCTTTGCTGTTTTGCCTCGCCTGACTATCTGGCGCGGCGTGGCACGCCGATGCATCCCGACGAGCTGGTGGCGCACGATACCGTCAATCTTCGCTACCAGAGCTCGGGCCAGATGCTGCGCTGGCCCTTCACTATTGATGGTCGCGTGGTTGAGATCGTGCCGCTATCCGGGCTCGTGGTGGACGTGAGCGACGCCCTGGTGGCGACGCTGGCGGCCGGGGGTGGTATCGGTATCAGCAGTGCATTTATTGCCGCGCCCTATGTCGCCCGGGGAGCACTCGTCCCGGTCCTCTCCGAATTTGGCGTCGTAAGAAACAACATTACCGCAATCTGGCCGGAAAGCCGCCGCGCCAATCCGACGGTGAGAGCCTTCCTCGAAGTGCTGCAAGAGATCTTCAGGTGAATGGCGCAGCCGCGCGCACTGTTCTGATCGGGTGCGCTCGGTTCTTCTTCGGATCTAGCGCCACAGGCGCCGCCGATGCCCGGTCTCCATGCGACCGGGCCGCTCTCGTCCGCAAATGTCCCGGTCGGACCGTCCTGGCCGATCGGCGCCACCGCGATGGTGCCGCGTACCCTGGCGGGCTTAGTTCACCGGGGGACTGTCCAGTGTCCGCTCTCTGGAGCTCGCGCTTCTGCGCCTAGACAGGAAGCCCAAACTGCTTGGCCACAGTGGCAAAATACTGCTCATCGCTCGCTCCATCACGCTCTGCAAGCTGCCGGAAGGCGTCCTCGCCCGCCGGAAAGCGAAGCCTGCGACTCCCGTCCTCTGCCGCAGCCAGGATCTGCTCTGCAATCAACTCGGGCGGAGAAGCTGCACCCGTCAGGCCGCCATAGGTGTTCATGCTGGCCTGCAGCAGGGGTTGGTAGTGGGAAATCTCAGGGTCGTTGCTGAATGAAATAGAGTTTCCGAACGCGGTCTTGATGGCCCCCGGTTCGACAAGCTTGACGTGAATGCCAAGCGGGGCCAGCTCGAACTGCAGTGACTCAGAGACGCCTTCGATGGCGTATTTGGATCCATGATAAAGGGACCCAAAGGGAAACGTCATCCGACCGCTCGTGGACGTCACGTTGACGACGACCCCCGATTTCCGCGAGCGGAAGTGCGGCAGGATGGCCTGGATCGCCTGGAGCACGCCAATGACGTTGACCTCGAACTGCCGGCGTATGGTTTCGATCGGGGTCGATTCAAGCGGCCCAAAGGCGCCAAAGCCGGCATTGTTCACCAGCACGTCAATGCCACCAAATTCGGCAATGCCTGCGTCGATGGCCCGGGCAATAGACGGCGCCTCCTCGACGTCGAGCCGCTTCACCAGGACGCGGTCGAGCGAAGCCAATTCGCTTTCGGCATCGGGATTCCGCATCGTCGCGACGACGTTCCAACCTCTGCGCTGGAACAGCTTCGCCGATGCGCGGCCCAGCCCGGATGACGTTCCGGTGATGAGAACAGTTTTGGTCATTTGAAGGTCTTTCAAGTTGCGGTTCAAGGGGAGTGTTAAGCGGGCAGGCTCTCCATCGGCGGTAACGTTGGTTCCGATGGTCTGCCGTGCCAATTCATGCGACCGGCTGTACCGCTGGAACTGGTCCTTTGGTGAAGTCAGTGACGTTTCCGGATGGACCTTTGGTCCCGCCGGTCAGAGTCTTCCCACTATCCGGTCGATGGTCTTTGGGGCGACGCGCAGCAGCATCGGCAGCAGCTTGGTATTGCCCGGCAGCGCCAGGGGGCGACGCTGCGCCAACGCCTTCAAGGTCACCTCCGCCACCGCTGCCGGTGTCATCTTCCTGCCCCCGCGCTGGTCATTCATCTGGGTGTCAACCATTGGCGGCAACACTTCCAGGACATGGGTTGCGGTGGGAGCGAGTTGACGGCGCAGCCCCTCCGCGAAGGCGTGCAATCCGGCTTTGACAGCGCCGTAGGTCGGCGCCCGTGTGGGAGAAACCAGCGCAAGCCCTGACGTGACAAAGACCAGCGCGTCCAGTTTCCGCCAGCGCTGGAGCACCTCACCTGTCAAATGAATGGGGGCGGTTAGATTGAGAGCGACCTCCTGTTCGAGGTCAGCGATGCTGTCCGTACCGTCAAGAAAGTTGCGCTCGATGAATGTGCCGGCATTGTTCACCAGGATGTCCAGCCGGCCGAACCGATCGGTCACCGCATCCAGCATGGCCTGCCTTGTCGTGGCGTCGGTGACATCCGCCTTGATGGCCAGAGCATCAGGATATTGGCGGGAGAAGGCATTCAGGGGCGCATCCGATCGCCCGCAGACGGCTACGGCGGCGCCCTGCGCCATGAAGGCCTTGGCCAGCCCCAGGCCGATGCCCTGGGTGCCACCGGTAATCAAGACAACTTGTTGCATCATGCCACTCCACGCTTACCAAAAGGCAGGTAGTTCCTTTTGGTAAGCGCCTATATGGTATGGAGCGGCCAGGCGTGCCAAGGAGGCACTATTTTGCAACAAGCTAACATTCCTGATACAGCCGATTGCCGGCCGCTGAGCGAGGCGCTGGCCAAGATTGGCGACAAATGGACCATCCTGATCGCCATGCAGCTGGAGACCGGACCCAAGCGTTTCAGCGCGCTGCAGCGCGGCGTTGAGGGTATCTCGCAGCGCATGCTGGCGCTGACGCTGTGCGGCCTCGAGCGCGACGGCCTGGTCAGGCGTACCGTCTATCCGACCAAGCCACCCAGCGTTGAATATGCATTGACCGACCTTGGCAGTGAAATGGTCGTTCCGGTCAGAGCCTTGGGCACCTGGGTCACCAATAACCTCAACCGCATCGAAAATGCCCGGCGCGCTTTCGACGCTGCAGCAGATTAGCCGGCGCGCTCGCAGGACAGCAATCGCAGCTTGAGTGCAGTGGTTGGCAAGCTTGGGATATGGCCGTGGTTTTCGCAGCGGATGACTGCGGCATTTCCCCGCCAGGCTCCTGCGTAAATGTCTCGGATCGGATTTGTACCTTGGATTGACATCTTGTTTCGGCCAGTCATGACCGTCACTGTGAATGACGGCTTTGCCGCCTATCCAGCCCCTCTCGCATCTGCAAAAGTGGTCCGACAACGGGAAATGTGCGGCATGGATCAGTCACCAAGTGCGGGGGGGCGCCTGACGGACAAGGCAACAGTGCCGGACGATATGCTGCTTCGTCATTGGCTCGGACCGGACGCCTTCGCGCGATGGTCTGTGCTGCGGGACTGGATTGCTGCAGCATACCCGCACGTGTTCACCCCTGATTGGCTATATGGCGGGAAGAAACACGGCTGGTCCCTGCGCTACAAGAAGTCCAGGGCGTTCTGCACCTTGGTACCAGAGTACTGCGCCTTTTCTGCTGTCGTTGTATTGGGCGGGGCTGAACGCGAAAAGGTGGAAGCCCGACGAAATGTTCTGACCCCGCGACTGATGACGCAATACGACGCGGCCGAGACCTATCACGATGGCAAGTGGCTGAAGCTCGGCATTTCTTCGCTGGACGACCTGAAGGACGTAACCGATCTTCTCACGTTGAAACGACCCCCAAGCTTTTCCGCCCCATTGGGGTGACCGGCAGCTCGCACGCATAGCTGCCGCTGGACGCCATCAATGCGTGCGAGCAAGTCGTTGGTGAGGCCTCGGAAACTCTTCGCGCCGGCGGTCGAATTTCCGGCCAGTCGGTCGACCGCAAGGCCACCCCCTGCGGCTAGGGCGCCCGGATGAGCTGCTACTGGGGCGGAGCCTCGGATCCGCCCTTCGCTATGCAGGCGGCACGATCAGTGGCACCCGCCGCATGGCGTCTGACAGCGTCTCGCGCAAGGTGGTTCTGGACCCGGACCTGAGCCAGAACTCCAGCGCGGCGTGCGCCGTGGCCAGCACCAGCGCTGCGGTCAGCCCTGGCACAATATCGCAGGCCACGGTGCTGCCGGTTCGCTCGGCGATGGCGTCGGCCAACCTCGTCTGCACGGCCCGGTCCGCCTTGTATTCCTCGGTTGCGAGGCCCGGTTCGTCCCGGAGCAGCCGCATGCGCTCGATCCAGCTGCGGTCAGGCTCCTCGGGGTAAAGGGCCAGAAGCGCCGCCGTCAGCGCGGACCACAGTTCTTCATTGTCCGGCCGCGCCTCGAAGGCGGCGACAAAACTATCGGCCCGGTTATGGGCAAGGTCGACGATAGCCGCAGCCTTGGTGGGAAAGTAATTTCTGAAGGTCCGCAGCGAGACATTGGCCGCTTGGGCAATCTCCTCCACCGTCACCTGCTCGATACCGCGCTCCAGCGCCAGACGCAGGGCGACCGCGCTCAGTGTCGCGCGCGTCGCCTGCTTCTTGCGTTCCCGCAAGCCGAGGGCTTCGGCGGTCTGGGGAGGCGAAGTCGACATCTGGCCTAGTCTTCCAACTGCTTGAGGATCGAAAGCTTTGGCGGCCCCTTGAGCGTCCGCGTGGCATGCTCGAGCCCGCCTTCCTGGCCATCGGCGTCGTTCATATGCTGCTGAAAGGCCTCTTCGCTTTCCCATTCCTGCATGCTGTGAAACACGCCTGGCCGCTGTGTATCCTCGAACACGACAGCGCTGAGCATGCCGGGCTTATGGGATGTCTTGATGGTGTTGTGGAACATTTCCCGGGTCTCGTCGATCTGCCCGGGGGCAGCTTCAATCTCTATCCATACGAAAACTTTGGGCACAGCGGCCTCCGATTCTGCGAAAACACCTGGCGTCGTCATCAGCGACACTGCGAGAGCGACCGAGGCGATGTGGTTGCGGCGATTCCAGTCCATTGTTTGGCTACTCCATCGTTCGGACAGGGGGGAGGCCCGCCGATAGATAATGCTCATATGGTAAAAATGCACAAAAGGCAATATTGCATAATGGGCAAGTTGATGGCTATGCCGGGACGCCAACCGCATGATTGGTAGGCTCTCCTGGACGATATCGAGGCTGTGTTTGAGGCGGCGCTCACCCGATAGCGCCAACGGGCAATCGCGCAAGACCGGTCGTTACGATCGAGATAGGCCGCTCGGAGCTTCTCGTCGTCCCCACGCTCTGACGCGGTCCTGCTCTGCAATTGGTGGTCAATTCTGGAGCGCGGATTGGGCCACCTGACCTGACGGTTTTCGATGACTTTGACGCCCATGACTTGGCCATATGCGTGAACATGATGCCCGGTGGACTGGCCCAAGAGACACCTGCAATGATGCTGGCTTCGTCCGGCCTTATGCTGCGGTGGCCCATGGAATTTTGAGGCGACGTTCAGGTACTTTGGCGAGTGCCCTCCGTCGGGCACCCATGGAACCATCTGCATCGTGTTCCGCAATGACCGTCGCATTTGGCTCGAAAGTATTTCAAGGAATGAAACACGCGTTCGCGTGACGTGTGTTGGGCAGGCAAATTGACGGTAACTAGACACGGTCGGGACAAGGCGCATCGGCGCCGCCCGACTTGGGAGGGAAAATGCACAAGACACTCATATCTATTGGCATGTCATTGCTGGCCTTCGCGGGGATGGGCCCGACGAGCACAGCCATGGCCGCCGACTGGCCGAACGACAAGCCCATCACCCTGGTTCATGGCTTTGCCGCCGGAAGCGATTATCTGGCGCGGCTGCTGGCGGCGGCACTTGAGGAAGGCCTGGGGCAGACCGTCATCGTCGAGAACAAGCCGGGCGCCGGTGGTGCTATCGGTACCGGTTATGTGGCGCGTCAGCCGCCGGACGGCTACACGCTGGTAACCGCATATCCTGGGCCGGCCGCCAACTTCACCAATACGATGCCGTCGCTGCCCTATGATCCCCTGGAGGACTTCGAGCATATCGGCCAGTTTTCCGTGGGCGACATGGTGCTGGTCGCGCGCAAGGACTTTCCCGCTGCCACGCTCGAAGAGCTTATCGCCTATGCGCAGGCCAATCCAGGCCAGGTGAGCGCGGGCAATAATGGCATTGGCACCTACGGCCACATGATCGAACTGGCGCTGATGGACCGCGCCGGCATCGACCTCAAGCTCGTCACCTACAAGGGAAGCCCGGCGATCGCCACCGACATGCTGTCGGGCAGTATCGATCTGTCGATCGACTATCTTGGCGACACCTATATCAAGCAGATCGAGGCCGGCAATTTGAAGCCGATCGCCGTGGTGTCATCGGCCCGCGCCGCAATCCTGCCCGAGACGCCGACATTCCAGGAAGCCGGGATCGATCTGGTGGCCGTGTCGTGGGGAGGGATCATGGCACCCAAGGGCACACCGCCCGAGATCGTCGCCAAGATTAATGAGGTGATGCGCGCCTATCTTGAATCGCCAGAGGGGACAGAGAAATTCCGCCTGGCGGGCCAGACTGTGGCACCCACAACGCCCGAGGAATTTCACCAGATTGTGGTCGATGAGGAGGCGCTCTGGCGCGATATCATCGCCAAATACAATATCCGCAGCGAATAGGCTCTCTGGCACGGGGGCGACTTCGGTCGCCCCTGGTGGCTCCCTTCGACACTTGGGCAAGCGATCGGCCTGAAGCGCGTTGCACCAGGTGGCGTGGATCGAGGGCATGGTCCTCGCCGGCCATCCTGGTGCAGGGATGCAGGGTGCGCTGTCCATACCCCGCCAAGGCCCTCAATGTCCTGTTCCAACGGCAGAGGCCCATGACAGAGTGCGCCGACATGGGCTGGACCGTTATGCCTGGGCGGAAGCGGCGGGCCAGGCCAGCAAATTGAGCCGGTGCACCCGTCGATCGACAAGGAAGATTGTATGATGAACCAGACGCGCCAGCGCCGCCCACGCTCCTTCAGCCGCCGGAACATTACCTTTGCCGCGATCTTCATCTGTTTCAGTCTGGCGACCGGGATATATGCCTATCGCACCCTCAATATTGGCACACCGGCGGAGATGGGGGCGGGTTTCTTCCCTGTCATGCTATCGGCTATCCTTGGCCTGCTGAGCCTGGCAGTAGCCTTCACGCCCTTGTCATCCACCGCCGCACCGCTGCAGTTCGCGTCCGTCAAGTCGTCCTTACTGATCATGGGCGCGCCGCTGATCTTTGCCCTGACCATCCGGTCGCTCGGTCTCGTCATCGCGGTGGCGCTCACCATCTTTATTTCCAGCTTTGCGAGCCGCTTCGCCACCCTGCGCCAGTCGCTGCTGCTCTCAGCCGGATTCACTGCGTTCTGCATCGTGGTCTTCCACTTCCTCCTGCACCTGCCGATCCCCCTGTGGGGCGATCTGATTACCGGTTAGGGTCTGCCATGGACATTTTCGCCAATCTTGCGCTGGGTTTCGGAGCGGTGCTCGAACCCTCCAACCTGATGTTCTGTTTTCTCGGTTGCCTCCTGGGAACCGCCGTCGGCGTGCTGCCGGGCATCGGGCCCATGGGCACCATCGCTATTCTGTTGCCGGTGACCTTCGGCTTTTCACCCGAGGCCTCGATGATCATGTTGGCCGGGATCTATTACGGCGCTCAATATGGCGGCTCAACCACTGCCATCCTGATCAATCTGCCGGGTGAGGCGACCTCGGCGGTCACGGCAATCGATGGTTATCAGATGGCCCGGCAGGGCCGGGCAGGCGCGGCCCTGGCCATTGCCGCTCTCGGTTCATTCTTCGCCGGCTGCTTTGCGACTCTGGTCATTGCACTTTTTGCCGTACCCCTGACGTCGCTGGCACTCAAATTCGGCCCTTCTGACTATTTTGCCCTGATGGTGCTCGGCGTCGTCGCGTCAATCGCGCTGGCGCACGGCTCGGTGCTGAAGGGACTTGTGATGATCGTTCTGGGCCTTCTGCTCGGCTGCGTTGGCACCGACGTTTATACCGGCAGCATGCGCCTGACGCTGGGAACGCTCGACCTGGCTGACGGCATTCCCATCATCGCCTTCGGTTCGGGCGTCTACGCCATCGCAGAGATCCTGCGCGGGCTTGAAGTGGAAAAGGAGCAGGAACGGGATTTGCTGACCACCAAGGTGACCGGCCTGATGCCCTCGATGGCCGACTTGAAGGAATCAGCCGGTCCGATCATGCGCGGCACATTGCTGGGCTCGATTCTGGGCATTCTGCCGGGCGGCGGCGCGATGCTTTCGGCTTTCACCTCCTATGCGCTGGAGAAGAAGATATCCCGCCACCCCGAACGCTTCGGTCACGGCGCGATAGCAGGCGTTGCCGGCCCCGAATCGGCCAACAATGCCGGCGCGCAAAGTTCGTTCATTCCCATGCTGACGCTCGGCATTCCGTCCAATGCCATCATGGCGCTGATGATCGGCGCGCTGATGCTGCAGGGTGTGGCGCCAGGTCCCAATCTGGTCAATGAACAACCCACCTTGTTCTGGGGCGTCATTGCCTCAATGTGGATCGGCAATCTGATGCTGGTGATCCTTAACCTCCCACTGGTCGGGCTCTGGGTGAAATTGCTGTCGGTTCGCAACCACATGCTGTTTCCCGCGATCATCGGGTTCTCGGCCATCGGTGTTTACAGCGTGGGCAACAATCCTTTCGATCTGGTGGTGATGGCCGTGTTCGGCGTGGTGGGCTATGGCCTGACCAAGCTCGACTGCGAGCCTGCGCCCTTGCTGCTCGGTTTCGTGCTCGGCCCCATGCTGGAAGAATACCTCCGTCGCGCCATGCTGCTGGCCGATGGCAATCCGCTCAGCTTCATCCAGCGCCCCATCACCGCCGGCCTGCTGCTCGTCGCCGCAGTGACCCTAATTGCCGTATTGTTCCCGGCCATCCGCAACAGTCGCCGTGAAGTGTTCGTCGAGGACTGAGAGGGCGGCGCCATGGTCGCCCCCGACTGCCGAATGCCGTTTCATCTGACGAAATCCAGTGAAGGCTCAAATGGACTGGCGGGGTCTCTCCGCCTAGTTCTCAGCGGCGGTCGAACCCTTTACGAGCCGCGTTTTGGGCGGCCCCACCCGCCCCGTTTCACAGGTGATGCTTGCCGGAAGCCGGACCCGAACCTCTCTGTTGGCGGCTGCCATGAGCGTCGGCAAGCCCCCGCGCTACAACCCCCTGCAGGCGCTGAGAGATGTGCATTATCGCCGCTTTGCAGTCGGCAGCATCATTTCCGTCCTCGGCATGTGGGTGCAGAAGATCGGCGTTGCCTGGCTGGCCTGGGAACTGACCAGGTCCCCCCTTTGGCTGGGATTGATCGCCGCCGCCGATATGCTGCCGGCGATCTTTCTCAGCAGTTTTGCCGGCTCGATGGCGGACGCGCGGGACAAGATCAAGCTTTTGCGCTGGGCCCAATCGGTGGCGATCGCTCAATCACTGACACTGGCGGTGCTGTGCTGGCTGGGGCTTGCCAGTGTCGAGGTCCTAATGGGCCTTACCCTGGTGCTGGGCATATCCAGCAGCCTCGAACAGCCGGCCCGGCTATCGCTGATCCGGGAAATCGTCCCGCCGGACTATCTGCACGCCGCCGTGGCGGTAAACGCGCTGAGCTTCAATCTCGCCCGTTTCGTCGGCCCGGTCATTGCCGGTTTCCTGATTAGCCAGGTCAATGTCGGTGTCACCTTCGCCGTAAGCGCGGTGGCCATGGCGTGCTTTTCCTATGCCCTTGCATTGATCCGCGTGCAGACGAAAGCTGGTCGGCGGGCCGACATGCTGCCCGCTTCAAAGGTCGCCGACGGATTTCGCTATGTCTTCGGCAACAAGGGGCTTTTCGCCGCCCTTGGACTGATGGCGGCTTCAGGCATGAGCGTTGGCGGCGTCCTGCAGCTCTTGCCTGCCGTGTCCGATAACCTCTTCTCCCGCGGCATCGACGGCTTCGTCCAGCTCACCGCCGCCTCGGCGCTGGGTTCGGTGGTGTCGGGCACGATAACACTGTTGCGCCCGCCCGAGAGGCCGAGTGCGGCCCGGATTGCTCTTGCGGCTTTATGCTCGGCAGCGTCTCTTGCCGTCCTCGGGCTGGCACCCAGATTCGAGATCGGGCTCATCGCCATCTTCTGCATGTCCTTTGCCAACATGTATGCCGGTATAGCGGGGCAGGCGCTGCTGCAACTGGAGAGCGAACCGGGCAAGCTCGGCCGGGTCATGGGCATCTACAGCATGATCATCCGCGGTGGTCCGGCGGTGGGTAGTTTCGTCGTCGGTGCCACGGCATCCCTGGTGGGCATGGTGGTGCCGGTTGTTGCGGTTGCCACCCTGGCGGCCTGCTACGCTTCCATCATCGCCCTGACCTTTGGCAGACGTCGGCATGTGTGAATCCATTTCACACAATGAAATGAAGGTCAGAACGCGCTGGCTCCCTCGAGTGGCCGGAAGTAGCCTGCCTCCAGACATCGGTAGCCAAACTGGTGCGGAGGAGTTGCCCGATGTTGGAAAGTGCGCTGAAGGAGAGACCCGTCAGCTCGGCCGAATTGCCGAAATACAACGACCTTCACTGCAGGGCCAATTCTTTGCGAGGCAGCGTGGACGACCACAAGGCATCCTACGCTCCCGTCGAATCCGCGCGCCGTGTGCTCCTGCTGCTACAGACCCTCAACACCCAGCGCATCGCCACTGTCGGCACGCTGCACCAGGCGACGGGCCTTTCCAAGTCCACCATCGTCCGGATGCTCGAGACGCTGATCAGCGAGGGCTATGTGGTGCGCGACAATTTTGTCGGCGGCTATAGCGTCACCTCCAAGGTGGTATCGCTGGCATCTGGATTTAGTGGCACGCCGCTGCTGATCGAGGCGGCGCGGCCCAGGGCCGTGGCGCTGACCAACCAGATAAAGTGGCCTGTCAGCCTGGGCACCTTGCGCGAAGGCCACGTCTTCGTCAGCTTTACCACGGCGCCGATCAGTCCCTGGGCCTATCCGTTTCCGGTGCTGCATCAGTTTCTCGACTTGGAATTGACGGCGATGGGCCAGTGCTACCTCGCCTTTTGCGACGATGAGGAGCGCGCTCTGCTGATAAACGCAGTGGCCCAGCAGCGCCGGGACCAGGGGCGGCCGATCGATGTCGGCAGGCTCATGCGCGACTTGGAGACGATCCGGGAACGCGGCTATGCCCGCGTCGGTGGCGGACGCCGAACATTCGAATTCGTCGCCGTGCCCATCATCGACCAGCAACGCTGCTCGGCTTGCCTGGGCGTGGGTTTCTACCGGACGGCGGTACCGTCGGAACGCATCCTCCAAAGCGTCGTCCAGCCCATGCTTGCTGCTGCGACCACTATCGAGGTCGACATGCACAACCTGCATGGTCCCCGCTACTAATACGGATCGAACAAATCCCGCCGGCCACGCTCGCATCGTTTGGGCGCGGCTTGGCTATGGCCAATCAAACAGCAAAGCAGATGAGGATCGAATGAAGCGCAGAGTGATACTGACATGTGCGGTTACGGGAAGCGCCGCCTTGTCCAAGAACAGCCGATACGTGCCCATCACGCCCGAGCAAATCGCCAATGAGGCGATCGGTGCTGCCCGTGCGGGCGCTGCCTCGGTGCACATCCATGTCCGTGACCCCGAGACGGGAGCACCGTCCTCCAAGCTCGAACTCTATGACGAGGTCATGCAGCGCATTCGGGCCGCCGATACGGGCGTGATCATCAACCTCACTGCTGGGGTCGGTGCGAGCTTTGATCCGCCACTGGACGAGTCAGGCACGGCGAGCCAGACGGTCCAGCCGCCCCATGTCCGCACCGATCATGTCTCACGGCTTCGGCCAGATATCTGCACGCTGGATGTGGCGACGATGAACATAGGCGAGCGGGCCATAGTCAATACCCGGCCGCATCTCATTGCCATGTCGCAGGCTATCCAGGCCGCTGGCGTCAAGCCCGAGCTCGAGGTCTTCGATATCGGCCATGTCGGCGTCGCCGTTCGCTTGCTCGAAGAGGGGCATCTCCCCAAGCCGCCATTTTTCCAGTTCTGCCTCGGCATAGCCGGTGGCGCTCCCGCCACCACCGAGGCAATGCTGCTGATGCGTTCGCTCGTGCCGGCCGGTACGCTCTGGTCGGCCTTCGGTATTTCCCGGTTCCAGATGCCCATGGTTGCCCAGTCTGTCATCCTGGGCGGCCATTGCCGCGTGGGACTGGAGGACAACCTGTTTCTCGATCGCGGCGTTCTCGCGAAAGGCAATGTGCCGCTGGTCGAACGCGCGGTCGAAATCATCCGGGCACTGGGCGCCGAGCCTGCCACGCCGGATGAAGCGCGCGAAATGCTCTCGCTCGAGACTGCCAGGGCGGCCGCATGACACTGTCCGACAGCAATCAGACGGCGCCAGACGCTTTCGATCCGGCGCGGGCCGGCTGGACCCAGCGCCGGTCCAACCCCTTTTTCGACGTCATTGCGCCGTTCTGGCAGAAGCAGGAGGCGGACGGCTTCATCTTCGGCATGCTGTGTACGCCCAATACGCTGAACAATGCCGGCAATATGCATGGCGGCGCCCTGACCGCCTTCTGCGATCAGGCCCTGGGCGGCACGCTGATCGAAACCATCCGGTTGGCCGATGGCCCGCAGGCGCCGCCGGCCAGGTCGGTGACGGTTCAGCTCAACGTGCAGTTCCTTGCCGCGGTAAAACCGCTCGATTTCATGATCGGCCGTTGCCGGATTACCCGGCGCACGCGCTCGCTGGTGTTTCTCGACGGCCTGGTGGAGGTGAACGGGGCTGCGGTGGCGTCGGTCCAGGCCGTGTTCAAGCTGGTGAAACCGGCGGCCTGATCGCGGCGCGGCAGTATTTCACGCGGTGAAATGGACGGCAGACGATACTGGCCGGGTTACCGCCAACCACGCAGACTGACCAGAACAAGACGACCCGCGGGAGGGGAATATGTTACCGACGGAGTTTGCAACCCGGTTCAAGGCCGGCCATCAACTGCTGGGTGCCTTCGTCAAGACACCCACCAGCCACGCCGCAGAGATCCTGGGCGGCGCGCATTTCGACTTCGTTGTTATCGACGAGGAGCATGCGCCCATCGATCGCGCCGCCACCGACCAGATCCTGCTGGGGTGTCGCGCCAGCAATATCGCCGGCCTGGTGCGGGTGCAGTCCTCGGCGCCCAGCAATATCCAGTCGGTGCTCGATTGTGGCGCCAATGGCGTGCTGGTGCCACATGTGGCATCGGCCGAAATTGCCCGCAACGTGGTCAATGCCAGCCGCTATCGTGGCGGCGCCCGCGGATTTTCCAATTCACCTCGGGCCGGGGGATATGGCGCCACCGGCATGTGGCCGCATATCGAGGCACAGGACCGCGACATTGCCGTGCTTGCCATGATCGAGGACCGCGAGGCCATCGCCGTCATCGATGACATTCTGGCGGTGGCCGGACTCGACGGTATCTTCATCGGCCGAGGCGATCTGACCGTCTCGCTCGGGGCGCAACACGTCGGCGAACCTGTGGTCAGGGACGCCGTCAGCCGCATCATGGCGGCAGCCGGCAAGGCCGGCAAACCCGTCTGCGTCATGGTCGGTACGATTGACGATATCGCACCTTTCCGCAGCCAGGGAGCGAGCGCTTTCATCGTCTCGTCCGATCAAGGGCTGCTGCGCACCAGCGCCGCCCGCATCCGCGCTGACTTCAGCGCCGCAGCCAACTGAACCTGCCGACCGAGGAAACCACCATGTACGCAGCTACCGATCCACGCGCGAGCCTCAACACTGCCAGCGCGGTCGCCACTGCCGCCGCGCCGACGGCCTATAAGGGCGCGGAATATGCCCGCTTCTACGATGCTCCGGCCCAGGAGATCGTTGATGGCAGCGCCACCTATTACGCGCGGGGCCAAAACCTCGTGGTGGCCCATACGATGGGCAAGGCCGGTCTGGTGCTCAGCCGGGACAAGCAGGACGACGAGTATATCGTTCTGCTGCCCAACCCGAATACGCCCGTGGAAATCCGTTGGGGTGGAGAAACCATCTCTGTCGACGGCTATTGCATTGTCGTGGTGCCGCCTGGCCCCAGCGAGGTTCGCCTCAAGGGCGATGGCGAAGTGATCCGGCTGATAACCACGCGCGCCACTGACCTGGTCGCCAAGTGCTCCAATGCTGCTTCCTATGCGGAGCGCGACCCCAATGTGCCGCCCTTTGTGGCATGGCCCGATCCGGTCGGCGGCCACAAGCTCCGCAACTATAGCCTGGACGTCGCCGCCCAACCCGGGCGTTTCGGGCGGATCTTTCGCTGCTCGACCATCATGATCAACTTTCTGGGCGGCAGCGGTGCGCGCGACATCACCAAGATGTCGCCCCACTTTCATCAGGATTTCGAGCAGTATTCGCTCTGCCTGGCCGGCTCCTTCATCCACTATCTACGCTGGCCCTGGATTGCCGATTTCAACCAGTGGCGGCCCGACGATGCCGAGCTTTGCGCCGCCCCTTCCGTCGCCGTCATCCCGCCACCCGCCATCCACACATCGCGGTCCATGGACCCCGTGAAGAACCTGCTGGTGGACATTTTCAGCCCGCCCCGTGCCGATTTCTCCGCCAAGCCGGGCTGGGTGCTCAATGCCGCCGACTATCCGGTGCCGGACGGGACCGCATCATGAATCTGCTTTTCGGGAGTGCCAACAATTGACCCAGACCAACGTAGCCGAACGCAATGCCGAAGTCTCCGAACTGCTTGTCGGCGCCGTCGACCTGCATTGCCATAGCGGTCCAGCCGTCTTTCCGCGCCTGCTCAACCATTACGAGGCCATGGTCGAGGCCGCGGCTGTCGGGTTTGCCGCCGTGGTCTACAAGGACCATTTCTATCCTGGCATGGCCCATGCCCAGCTGCTCGAAACGCTCTATCCCGACACCGGTGTAAGGCTCTATTCCGGCGTCGCGCTCAACAATGCCAGTGGCGGCATCAATCCGCACGCCGTCGATCATGCGGTCAAGCTGGGCGGCAAGATTGTCTGGATGCCGACCTTCGCGGCGGCCAATCATATCGACAAGAGTGCCAGCGAAACCAAGAACTATCCCAAGAGCGCCAACCCCATGCTGCCGCCTATTCCATTGTCGGTGCTGGATGAGAACGGCAAGCTGACCAAAGAGACCAATGAAGTTCTCGACGTCATTGCTGCTGGCGACATTATCCTGGCCGGCGGACACTTGTCCGTGGATGAATTGAAGGTGCTTTTCCCCGAAGCCAAGCGGCGCGGCATCAGGAAGATGATGGTCAATCATCCAACCTATGTCATCGGCTGCAGTGACGACGATATCCGCGAGCTGACGCGACTCGGCGTCTATATGGAACACTCCATCTGCATGTTCATCCCGAACCAGCGTGGCCCGGCCAAGTGGAATGCCTCGGACCTGACACGGCTCGTGGACGTAGCTGGCGTTGACATGACCATACTGGGATCGGACCTGGGTCTGGTGAACATGCCGCGCCCGGTCGAGGGATATCAGGCCATCGTCAGTGACCTGCTCGAATTGCAGCTACCCAAGGCCGACATCACCAAACTGGTTTCATCCAACGCTGCCAGTCTGCTGTAACGGTTGTGGCGGTGGCGGCCATGGGTGCCGCCACCATTATAGCAGGTGGCAGCACTGAGTTCTGGCTGGGTAATGCGCGGCGTGGTCTAAGGCCGCTCGACGCAGAGCGCTACGCCCATGCCGCCCCCGATGCACAGCGTTGCCAGGCCCTTGCGGCGATCACTGCGCGCCAGTTCGTGCAGCAGGGTGACAAGGATACGCGCGCCCGATGCGCCGATGGGATGACCGATGGCAATGGCGCCGCCATTGACGTTGACCCTTGCAGGGTCCCAACCCATCGCCTGATTGACCGCGCAGGCCTGGGCGGCAAAGGCCTCATTGGCTTCGATCAGATCAAGATCGGCGACGCTCCAGCCCGCCCTTGCCAGCGCCTTGGTCGATGCCGGGATCGGCCCGGTCCCCATGATCGCCGGATCGACACCTGCCGTGGCCCATCCGGCAATCCGGGCCAGCGGCGTCAGCCCCCGCCGCACCGCCTCATCGGCATGCATCAGCACGAGCGCAGCCGCCCCATCATTGATGCCCGAGGCATTGCCGGCGGTGACCGTACCCTCCTTGTCAAAGGCCGGACGGAGCCTGGCCAGCGCCTCGGCACTGCTATCGGCGCGAATATACTCGTCACTGTCGACAACCACATCGCCCTTGCGCGTCTTGACCGTCACCGGGACGATCTCGGCCCTGAACCGTCCACCCTGCTGCGCCGCCGCCGCCTTCTGCTGCGAGGCCAGGGCAAAACTGTCCTGTGCCGCCCGGTCGATGCCGAACTGCCGCGCCACATTCTCGGCCGTGATACCCATATGAAAGCCGCCAAAGGCGTCGATCAGCCCGTCCACCATCATGGTATCGACCAGTGTGATCGGTCCCGTCTTTGCCGGCGCCCGCAACTGCTGGCAATGCGGCGCCAGCGACATCGATTCCTGCCCGCCCGCGACGATGATCTGCGCATCGCCGGCGGCGATCTGCTGCATGCCCAGCGCCACCGCCCGCAGGCCCGAGCCGCAGACCTGGTTGAGGCTCCAGGCCGTGGCCCCCTGCGGCACGCCGGCCCGCATTGCCGCCTGGCGGGCCGGGTTCTGCCCCGCCCCGGCGGTGAGCACCTGCCCCAGGATCACCTCGTCCACGGCCCCGGGTTCTACGCCAGCGCGCTGCAAAGCTGCCGCGATCGCTATGGCGCCCAGTTCATGCGCCGGCACGCTGGCGAGCCTGCCCATGAAGGCCCCGACAGCCGTGCGCGCCGCCCCGACAATGACGATATCGCTCATGCTGGCTCCTTCAGGTTCTGCCCAATGCTGAACCGCGCCTCGGTCTTGGCCGTGATTTCGGCCACCGTGACCCCGTCCGCCAGTTCGATCAGCACCATGGCTGGCGCGCCCCGCCGCTCCAGGGTGAAGACGCCAAGGTCGGTGATCACCAGGTCCGCCACGCGCTGCCCCGTCAGCGGCAGGGTGCAGGCCTTGAGCAGCTTGGGCTCGCCCCTGGCTTCATGTTCCATCACCACCACCACGCGCTTGACGCCGGCCACCAGGTCCATGGCGCCGCCCATGCCCTTGACCATCTTGCCCGGGATCATCCAGTTGGCCAGGTCGCCATTTTCGGCAACCTGCATGGCGCCCAGGATCGACAGGTCGATATGCCCGCCCCGGATCATGCCGAAGCTGTCGGCACTGGAGAAGAAGCTCGTCATCGGCAGCTCAGTCACGGTCTGCTTGCCGGCATTGATCAGGTCGGCATCCTCTTCGCCCTCGACGGGAAACGGCCCCATGCCCAGCATGCCATTCTCGCTCTGCAGCCGCACGTCAATGCCGGCGGGGATGTAGTTGGCCACCAGCGTCGGAATGCCGATTCCCAGATTGACGTAAAAGCCGTCCTGCAGTTCGTGCGCGGCGCGTGCCGCCATCTGTTCTCGTGTCCAGGCCATCACACTGCCTCCATCTGGGCGCGCGGCCGCACCGTGCGCTGCTCGATATGCTTGACCGGGTTGGGCACATGCACCAGCCGCGACACGAAGATCCCGGGCGTGTGGATCTGGTCGGGCTCGATCTCGCCCAACGCGACCAGGTGCTCGACCTCGGCGATGGTCACCTTGCCGGCCGTCGCCATCATCGGATTGAAGTTCCGCGCTGTCTTGCGGTAGACCAGATTGCCCTCGGCATCGCCCTTCCAGGCATGCACGATGGCCAGGTCGGCCACCAGCCCGCGCTCCATCACATAGTCCTCGTCATCGAAACGGCGCACCTCCTTGCCCTCGGCAATGACGGTGCCCACGCCGGTCTTGGTGAAAAATGCCGGAATGCCGGCGCCCCCGGCCCGGATGCGTTCGGCCAGCGTGCCCTGGGGGGTGAATTCGAGCGACAGTTCGCCCGACAGGTATTGCTGGGCAAACAGCTTGTTCTCGCCCACATAGGACGAGATCATCTTGGCGATCTGCCGGGTTTCCAGCAGCGTCCCCAACCCGATGCCGTCGACCCCGGCATTGTTGGAAATCACCGTCAGACCCTTGACGCCCGACAGCCTGATCGCGTCGATCAGCGCCTCGGGAATGCCGCATAGTCCAAAGCCGCCCGACATGATCACCATGCCATCCGCCAGCAGTCCGGCCATGGCCGTCACCGCGTCCGCATAGACCTTTTGCAAAGCCATCTCCTCGCCGTCTTGTTGATTATCGGCCAAGCCGCTCCCCGCGGCACGCCCATGACCAGAAGGTTAGGACTTGTCCGGTCAGGCCGGTTAGTCGTATTTATACCCTATGCCGCCAGCTCAGTCAGACAGTGCCACCGTTCCGCGCCTGCGCTTCACCCTGGGCGAAATTCCCGTCCCCATGGTATTTGCCACCCATCGTATCATCCGCGACTGCAATGCCGAGTTTGCTGCCCTTTTCGGCTATGGGCGCGAGGATCTCAGCGACACCAGCTTCTCCCGGCTCTATCCAGCCATCGCCGATTTCGTACGCACCGGCGAGATGTGGCGGGATAACCTGCCCGGCGTCGCGGTCTATCACGACGAGCGCATCATGGCGGGTGCGGATGGGCAGCGTTTCTGGTGCCGCGTCACCGGCCGCTCAAGCAATGCCGCCGATCCCTTCGCCGCCGCCATCTACTGCTTCGAGCCGATGAGCCGGCCCGTCACCGATACCGCCTTCACGCTGACCGGCCGGCAGCGCCAGATCCTCATCCTCGTCGCCCAAGGCAAGACCAATGCGGCGATCGCCGATGAACTGGGGCTGTCCCGCCGGACCATCGAGGCCCATCGCCTGCGTCTGGCGCGATCGGTAGGCGTCACCAACACCGCCGAATTGATCGCCTGGTTTGTCAGCCAGCCCGGCGGGCCGTCACAGTGAGCCCCGGGCATAGGGAACTCTTGGACGGTCCCCATCTGTGTGCCCTTGCCCGCCGCTGGACCATAGCGCTTCATGCTACGCCAAGCCCTGGGCAGCCAGCGACCCGCGGGCAGCGGCCATTGCAGAGGTCTGCCCGGACCTAGTCGCCGCCTCCCTCGTTCAATACCGAAGCCATGGACTGGCCGATCTGGCCTCCGGCATAGGCATCGCCATAGTCACGGCGGGTTTTGTCAGTCAGCGCTGCCAGGCTGGGCAGGGCGTATAGACGGCGCGACAGGGCCAGGGTGTGTGGTGCGGTCTCGGCGAGCAGCGCCGCCAGCCTGCTGAACCGGTCGGCAATGGTGGTCCACAGCGTCGCCGTGACGATGTCGGCAATGCCGGGCCTGCCCCCGCCCAGCAGATAGCCGCCCGCTGCCGTCAAGCCGTTCCGCCGGCCAAGCTCCTCCCAGATTGTCATCCACTTGCGCAAGCGCGGTATCGATTGCTGCCAGCGCTCCTCGGTCCACATGTCGCGACCGCCATTGAGGCTCAACTCGTCGATCACGTCGTTGGCGTCATTGACCACCTTCATGCTCAGGGCACGCAATCCGGCCCTGGCGGGCAGCAGATCCAGTGTCTCGCCGAGATAGAGCATGATGGCCGGCATCTGCGAAAGCGCCAGGCCGGCCGCCTTGTCGATCAGCACGGGCGGCCCCATGAACGGCACCGGCATCTCGGCCACCGGCCGCTCCATCAGCCTGGCAATTTCGCTGTCGCCGGCTTCGCTCCAGTCCTTGCCGGCAAAGGCCAGGACGGCACGCACGAATTGGCCGCGAAACGGCACGGACCAGTAGAGCAGGTCATATTGGGCCATGAGCATTCTCCTTTGGGTTCCCAGCAGAACCATTGGGCGGGCATGCCGTTCCCCTGCGGCTGCGCCATGTAATGGCACGGGCGCCGCCAACACCCTGACATCGATCAAATCAAGCATCCAGATCTCGACGCACCTGACGGTCGAGCAATGCAGGATCTACGCGGACCGCTGGACCAGGCGCGGCCTGCATCCCACTGCGGCAATTCGGTCCTTGTCGTTCATATGCCGGCAAGGTATCTGCCAATCTGAGGCGGGCACATGGCATTTCGACGGCGCAGCATGACCAGGGAGTTGGGTACGGCTTTTGCCGTATTGGCCATCTATGTCCTGACGCTGCTCCTGCCGTTGCATCAAGCCGCCGGCCTGCAGCGCGATCTCGACAAGCTGGGCTTTGAGACGCTGACCGCGTGGTCCGTCTGTGCGCCCCTGGTCCAGGACGAGGATGGCAACCCCAAGACCTCAACGATCGTCAAATGTCCCGCCACCGGTTTCGGCAAGCAGGATTTTGCCGCCATTGCCCCAGCTCCGGTACGGATCATCGTGCCGACGCCAGCCATCCCGATGGCGTGGGCTGTTGCCACAATCGGCCTTAAGCCATCAATCCCCGAGCATTTCGGGCAATCGCGCGCCCCTCCAGTCGCGGTCTGAACCCTTAACGGTGGCCATCGGCCGCCTTTCAGACCTGCTCTATTGACTGGAGATCGTCATGATCCGCACTGTTTCTCGCCTTGCTATCGCTGTTGCAACCCTGACTGCCCTGGCTGTTCCCGCATTCGCCCATGCCACGCTCGAAGTGCAAGAAGCGGTCATCGGCGCCAGCTACAAGGCCGTATTGCGCGTGCCCCATGGCTGCGGCACCGAAGCCACCCACACCGTTCGCATCCTGATCCCCGAGGGCTTCTTTGCCGTCAAGCCTATGCCCAAGGCCGGCTGGGACCTGGACATCGTGACCGGTCCCTATGAGAACACCTATCTCAATCACGGCACCGAGGTGACCGAAGGCGTCAAGGAAATCGTCTGGTCGGGCGGCAACCTGCCCAACGAGTTCTACGACGAATTCGTCTTCCGCGGCACCTTTGCCGATACGCTTGAGCCCGGCACCTTCTACTTCCCCTCCATCCAGGAATGCGCCACCGGCGAGGAAGCCTGGATCGACACCACCGGCGCCGAAGGCGTCGACATGCCGGCCCCCAGCCTTGAACTGATGCCGGCCGGCGAGAGCCACGGCCACTAAGTGACATCGGGCGCGGGAGCCGATCCCGCGCCCCTTCCACTGGGATATGCCATGTCATCCATGATCATGCGCCTCGGCGGATTGCTGCTGGCTGTGTTGCTGTCGCTCGCGACCACCAACGCGGCCCTCGCCCATGCCCAGTTGCTCTCGACCAACCCGCTGGCCAATGCCACTGCGGCGTCGGCGCCGGGCCAGCTTGAACTGGCCTTCAACGAACCCGTCAGCGCCCTCTCCATCAGCCTGATTCGGCCTGATGGGAGCGCCCTCGACCTGCTCGACCAGACCAGCAGCGGCCAGACGATGACGGTGCTACTGCCATCCGGTCTGGCTGAGGGCACCCATGTGCTGAGCTGGCGGGCGGTCTCGGTGGATTCCCATCCCGTCGCGGGATCGCTCGTCTTCTCGATCGGCGCCGCCGGCGGCTCGGCCGCGGCGGACCTGCCTACATCCAGCCGCGTCACCGCCCTGGCGCTCTGGGCGGCCAAGGGTCTGCTGTTTGCAACGCTCTTGTTTGGCACCGGCGGGGCGATCTTTGCGTTGGCCGCGCCCTTGCCACGACAAGGCCGTCAGCTGTCGATGATCCTGTCGGGGCTGGGCCTGCTGGTTGCCCCGCTCAGCCTTGGCCTGCAGGGACTCGATGCGCTAGGCTTGGCGCCCGACGCGCTGGTAACGGCCCGGCCCTGGATGGCCGGTTATGCCACCAGCTATGGCAGTACGGTCATGGCCGTCTCGCTGGCTCTGGCCCTGGCATGGGTGACCCTGCTGTGGCCGAGGGCGCGGGCCGCTGGCTGGTTGGCCTGGGCACTGGCTGCCGTGGCCTTGGCTCTGAGTGGCCATGCCGGTGCCGCTGAGCCGCAATGGTTGACCCGGACTGCAGTCACGCTGCATCTGGCCGGCATCCTGTTCTGGATCGGCGCCCTCCTGCCGCTCTGGTTCTGGCTGCGTCAGCCTGACGACCGCGCTGACCTTGCTTTGGTGCAGTTTTCCCGTTTCATCCCCTTTGCCGTCGCCCCCGTCATCGTCTCCGGCGTCACCCTGGCCATCATCCAGCTCGGGCCCCCCGGTTCGGCCTGGCTGGCGTCCTACGGGCTGATCCTGGCGGCCAAGCTGATCCTGCTGGCGCTGCTGTTTGCCCTGGCTCTGATCAACCGTATCAGGCTGACCGCCCGGGCCCTGAGGGGTCAGGCCGCGGCGCGCCTGCGACTGCGACAGTCGATCGCCGCCGAAATCGGCCTCGTTCTGCTCATTCTGGCGCTGGTCTCCGGCTGGCGGTTTACCCCGCCGCCACGGGCGCTGTCCCAGGTGGCCCAGGCATCGGCGATCAGCGCCCCGCTCTTTGCCCATGCCATGGATGATGTCGCCATGGCCGACATCACCATCACGCCCGGCCGTGCCGGTCCGGTGGTGATGGACTTGTTCCTGACCGACATGGCCGGCGTGGCACTCGAGCCGCTTGCTGCCCGTGTGACGCTCAGTTCGCCCAGCCTGGGCATTGAGCCGATCGCGGCCGAGGCCCGGCGGATCGACGGGATCTGGCGCATCGATCCGCTGACCATTCCGGTCGCCGGGACCTGGCTGGTCGATATCGAACTGCGTCTCAACCGCTTCGGTCTGTCGCGCCTGCAAACCGAAATCGACATTCCGCCACCCTGAAACGGGGCTGGCATAGACGTGCAAGCCTCTCTCGTGGCTCCCTTTTCGCCTGGGCTTTCGTCCTGGTTGCCGCCGCGACGAAAGCCGCAACCTGATGCCGTCGATCCATTGGATTGGTGCTGGCGGCACAGGCTGGTGACGCGCTACCATCAGCGCTCTGCATCGGCTGTCGATGCAACAACGGGCGTCTGCCCGGTCGAGACATCCGGGCATCCAGCAGCCAGGTTTGGCGGGCTCGACGTCTCGACAGGTCGGCCAGGCGATCCCGCGTTGCAACGGAACTGACGACGTCACAATTCTTGATGGTCGGTGCCGAGCCGGGGAGGTTCGATGTATTTCATCGCGGTGCATCTGATTGCCGCCATTGTGCTGTTACTCTGGGCCGTTCGCATGGTGCGCACGGCGGTTGAACGCGCCTATTCCGCGCAGCTCAAACGTCTGCTCAACCACGCCAACCAGAACCGCCTTGCCGCTGCCGCGTCCGGCGCGGCCATGGCAGTGGCGCTGCAGAGTTCGACGGCCGTGTCCGTCCTGGCCTCCGGCTTCGCCGCCGGCGGTCTGCTGTCGGGCAGCACCGGGCTGGCTTTGATGTTGGGCGCCTATCTCGGCTCAGCGCTGGTGGCGGGCATTTTGTCCTTCGACCTCACCTTGCTGACCCCGCCGCTGATGATCATTGGCGGCCTGCTGTTCCTGCGTGGCAACAGCCGGCAGAGCAAGCAGCTCGGCCGCATGGTGCTGGGCGTCGCCTTCGTGCTGCTGTCGCTGGAAATGGTGTCCGAAGCCACCGCGCCCTGGCGCGAAAGCGGCGCTCTCGAAGGCGCGCTCAACTATCTTCGAGGCGATCTTTGGACCGGCTTTTTCGCCGCCGCGTTCATTACCTGGCTGTCCTATTCGTCCGTCGCCACCATTCTGGTCATCATCACCTTTGGCGCAACGGGACTGATCCCGACCGAGGTCGCTGCGGCCTTTGTCCTGGGCGCCAATCTGGGCGGCACGCTCATCCCGCTCGGCATGCTCCGGGGCGCCGATATTCGGGCCAAACGGATCGCCATTGGCGCAGTGGCCTTGCGCGGCGGCGCCGCTATCCTCTTTCTGCTGGCGCTGCAATTGCTGCAGGCCAGTCTGGCGACCTTGCCCGGCAATGTCGGGCAACAGGCCAGTGTCCTGCACATCGCCTTCAACCTGTTCGTCATGCTGGCCGGGCTGCCGCTGACGCCGCTGGTGGCGCGGCTGGCCGATCGTTTCGTCACCGACGCGCCCCAAGGCAGCGACACCGATATCACCCGGCTTCGCAGTCCCGCGCTCGGACAGATCCGGGGCGGCAGCACCGATTCAGCGCTGGCCAGCGCCACGCGCGAACTGTTGCGCATGAGCGAAGTGGTCGAGGTCATGCTGCAGCCGGTGATGGACATCTACCGCAGCGGCGACAAGATCGCCATTCGCCGTATCAAGGCGCTGGAGGCCGAAGTCGATCGCGCCAACCGCGAGATCAAGCTCTACCTGACCGGTCTGGACTGGGAACAGATGGAGGAGGAGCAGAGCCGGCGCGCCGCCAATCTGGCCGGCTTTGCCACCAATCTCGAGCAGGCCGCCGACGTCATCGCCAAGCTCCTGCTGCGCCTCGCCGAACAGAAACTGGAGCGGCGCCTGACCTTCTCCAACCAGGGCTGGCAGGAACTGACGGACCTGCATGCCCGCGTGCTGGGCAATATGCAGCTCGCGCTCAACGTGCTGGTCTCCGCCGATACCGAATCCGCCCGCCAGCTGGTCATCGAAAAGGACGAGATCGGGGCGCTGGAACGGCGCAGCATGGCCCAGCACTTCGCCCGCTTGCGCGAGGGCAATGTCACGAGCATCGAGACCAGCGACCTGCATCTGGAGACGCTGCACGGCCTCAAGCGCATCAATTCGCTGCTCAGCGGCATTGCCTATTCGATCCTGAGCAACAATGGCGAACTGCTGCACTCCCGGCTCGCCCCGGTCATCGGCAAGTAGGGGCCTCCCTGCCGCCGGCCGCGCTCACACCAGATGATGCGCGACCAGACTCCTTCCGGTGGCGATGGCGGCGTCGGCGGAAGTGATCAGCGGCCGACCCAGGCGTTCGCTGCCGCGGTGGCCGTCGACGCGCTTCATGGTGCCCAGTTCGTGCAGATTGTCGCGGATATCCCGGTCGAACAGCGCGGCGATGCGCAGCAGCCAGGTGGGCAATTCGCCCGTCGGCACGCGGCGATCCGGAAAGGCCGGGCGCAGCATGCGGCCCACATCGCTCATCCAGTAGGTGCCTTCCGAGGCAATGCAGCGCTGGCCGCCGGCCGCCGGATTGGTCATGGCATCGACCTGCAGCGCCGCCACGTCGCGCACATCGACCAGCGACATCGCCAGTTTTGGCGCCGCCGGCAGCCTGCCGTCGAGCAGGCGGCGGATGATCGTCGCCGAGGTGCCGGGATCCTCGTCCAGCAGCGGTCCGAGAATGCCGGCCGGGTTGATGACGGCCAGGTCATCGCGGCGCCCGGCGGCGTCCATCAGCCGCCAGGCCTCGCGCTCCGCCAGCGTCTTGGATTTGGGATAGGCGCCGGTGGTGGGGCTGTCGACATCGGTCCAGTCGGCCTCGGTCATGCTGCGCGCATAGTCAGCCTGGCCATACTGGATGGCGGCGATGGAGGAGGTCAGCACCACGCGCTCGACCCGGGCGGCCAGCGCCGCCTCAATGGCCCGGCGCGTGCCCTCCACGGCGGGGCGAATGAAGTCGTTGGGATCCTTGGGGGTTTCCAGCGCAAAGGGCGAGGCGGTATGCTGCAGATAGCGCACGCCATCCATCGCTTCGCGCCAGCCGGCATCGCTCAGCAGGTCCAGCGCCACGAATTCGAGGCGGGACGTGTCGGCGCCGGCCTTGGTCAGCGTATCGCGGACCTTGTCAGCCTTGGAAAGGTTGCGCACACTGCCGCGCACGGTGTAGCCAGCAGTGAGCAATTGCAGGGCGACATGGCCGCCGAGAAAGCCGGATATGCCGGTGACGAGAACACGGTCGGTCATGCTGATCTCCTTTACGAATTGAACGAAATATATTATGTTCGTTCAATCAGTTCAAGACGGATTCGAACATTGGCTGACGCGGTTGACGAGCGGATGATGGAAAAGCGGCGGCGCATCCTCGATGCGGCCCGTATTCTGGTGCTGCGCCATGGCCTGCGCGGCACCACCATGGAGGCCATTGCGCGCGCGGCGCAGATCGCCAAGCCGACGCTCTATGTCCAGTTTGCCGACAAGGACGCCGTCTTTGCCGGCATTGTCGACACCATGATGGACGAGCTGCTGGCCGCCTATGATAGGGGCATGCAGGGGCCCGGGGATATTGCCGATCGCATCGGCAATGCGCTGGCGGGGCAATATGCCAGCCTGGCGCGGTCCCTTGAGGGTTCGCCGCATGCCGCCGAGATCATGAGCGAGCACCGGCGGGCGGGGATCCGGGTCCGCGACACGGACTTGCGCGCCCAAGCCGAAATCGCCGCCGCCCTGCAGGCTGCCGGCGCCCCGGATCCGGCCATGCTGGCCAAAGTGATCTGCGCCGCCGCCTACGGCATTGCGCTCAAGACCCCCGACGAAGCCGCCATGACCGCGGCCATCAAGCTGCTGTGCCGGAAACTGGTCGGCTAGCGGCAATCTCCGTCCGGCCCGCTCAGTCGGGCAGGCCGGTATAGTTTTCCGCCAGGCTCTGCTGGGCTGCCAGCGAGCCGGAGAGATAGTCGAACTCGGCCCGCTGGATGCGGCGGCCAAAGCTGCCGGCATCGGGGAAAGTATGCAGCAGGCTGGTCATCCACCAGCTGAAGCGCTCGGCTTTCCAGATGCGCGCCAATACCTTGGCCGAATAACCATCGATCCCCGCCGACGATTTCTCGACGCAGTGCTCGATCAGCGCGTCGGCCAATACGGCGACATCGCTCATGGCCAGGTTCAGCCCCTTGGCCCCGGTCGGCGGCACGATATGGGCCGCGTCGCCGGCCAGGAACAGCTTGCCGAAGCGCAGCGGTTCGGCGACGAAACTGCGCAGCGGCGCAATGGATTTTTCGATGGAAAGCCCGGTTTTGAGCGCCTCGGCCGTGGCCGGGTTGAGCCGGGCCCGCAGCTCGTCCCAGAACCGGTCATCCGACCAGTTCTCCACCTTTTCGTCGGTCGGCACCTGCACGTAATAGCGGCTGCGCGTATGCGAGCGCTGTGAGCAGAGCGCAAAGCCGCGCTCGTGATGGGCATAGATCAGCTCCTCGGCCACCGGTGGCTGGTCCACCAAAACCCCAAGCCAGCCAAAGGGATAGACGCGCTCAAAGGTCGTCAAGGCGGCCGCCGGCACGCTCTGCCGCGCCACGCCGTGAAAGCCGTCGCAGCCGGCGATGAAGTCGCAGTCGATCCGCTGCGTGACCCCGTCCTGGCGAAAGGTGACAAAGGGTTTTCCGTCCAGATCATGCAGTTCGACATCCTCGGCTTCGTAGAGAGTGCGGCCCTGTCGCGCCTTCATCAGGTCGGCCGTCACCTCGGTCTGGCCATAGACCATGACATGGCGGTCGATCAGCGCGGCAAAGTCGATGCGCTTTCTGTCGCCGTCAAAGCTGAGCTCAACCCCTTGATGGATAAGGCCTTCTGCATGCATGCGCTGGCCCGCCTGGGCGCGGTCCATCAGTGCAATCGTGCCCTGTTCGAGCACGCCGGCGCGAATGCGGCCGAGGACATAATCGGCACTTTTGCGCTCGAGAATGACTGCGTCCACCCCCGCCAGCTCCAGCAGCCGCCCCAGCATCAGGCCTGCCGGCCCTGCTCCAATAATCACCACCTGACTGCGCAATATGTTCTCCTCCGGTTAACCGCAGCATGATCATTTTGCCGCTTTGGGGAATGGACGGGGCGCTCCATCTCTTGCACTATCCGAACATGGACAGGATCCCCACCTATGCGCTTTATGGCGAGGCCGATGCCGGCGCCCGACAGGACTGGCTGCATTGGGAAACCATCCAGTCGCGCAGCGCGCTGCACGACTATCGCATCGCCCCCCATCGCCATGAGCGCTTCTTCCAGATCCTCAGCCTCACCCATGGCCGGGGATATGCCACCCTCGACGGGATCGGCTTCGAGCTCCGCCCGCCAGTGATCGTCGTCGTGCCGGCGCTGACGGTGCATGCCTATGTCTTCAGCAACAATGTCGAGGGCCTGGTGGTGACGCTGCTCGAGCGCGATCTGGGTGACGCCATCGACAGCCCGTCCGCCGGGGTGATCGATGCCGGCACCACGGCGATCGACGCCGCGCTTGATGCGCTGCTGGCCGAAGCCGACCGGCCGGGTTCGTTCCATGAGCTGGCCATGCGCGCCCATCTCACCGTGCTGCAGGTGGCGCTGCAGCGCGGCCGCAGCCTGCCGGCAGCGCCCAATGCGGGGGCGGCAAAGGCGCGGCTGCATGTGGCGGCCTTCCGTTCGCTGGTCGATATCCGCTTCCGCGACACCAGGCGCATCGCCGACTATGCCGCCAGCATGGCCATTACCCCTACCCATCTCAACCGGGTCTGCCGCCAGGTGCTGGGCATTTCAGCCCTGGCGGTGATCGAGCGGCGGCTGGCGCTCGAACTGCGCCGGCAATTGCTGTTTTCCACCCTGTCGATCCAGCAGATCGGCGCCGGGCTGGGCTATGAGGATCCGGCCTATTTCACCCGCGTGGTCAAGCGTCTGCTCGGGGTGACCCCGGCCGCCCTGCGCCGCCAGAGCCAAGCCTGACCAGAGGCAGAGCCTGATCAGACCAGGCCCTGGGCCCCGTCGCGCACCGCCTGCATCAGGCTGCTGGCGGCCAGGCTCGGCACCGTGGCGCTGCGCGTGGTAAAGCCCACCGGCCCCGTGGTCTGGCTGGTATCGACCGGCAGCAGGGCCAGTTGGCCCTCGGCCACGTCATTGCTGACCACGCCTTCCGAAATGATCCACACCGCATCGCTCTGCCGCACATAGGCGCGACCAAAGGCGTTGGAGACGGTTTCAACGGGGTCGCGCAGGTCGCTGATGCCATGGGTCAGCAGCAGGCGGTCGACCAGCCGGCGGATCACCGAATTGGGCGTCGGCATCAGCGTCTGGTAGCCCTCGATCAGGCGCAGGCTGAAACCGGCCCGACTGAGCAGCGGGTGTCCGGGCCGCACAGCCATCACCACGCGTTCCGAGTAGAGATGCTCGAAGGAGAGCCCCGCCATGGCATCGGGCTCGGCCATGCGGCCGATGACCAGGTCGACATCGCCGCCGCGCAGCAGCGCCAGCAGATAGTCATTGGGCCCGGTAATGATACGGGTGCGGGCGCCCGGCTGCAGCGCGGTGAAGGCCGCGACGGCCCCGGGCAGGATGCGGGCCGAGACGGTGGGCAGGGCACCGACCCGCACCACGCTGGCCTCGTGCGTGCCTTGCGCCACCTCGAGCCCCTGGCGTAGGGCGGCCAGGCTCGTCGCCGCATAGCGCTGGAACACCTCGCCGAACGGGCTCAGCACCAGCTGGCGCCGGCTGCGATCGAAGAGCTTGGCCCCCACGATCTCTTCGAGTTCCTTGATGGTCTTGGACACCGCCGGCTGGCTGACATGCAGCGCATTGGCGGCCTGGCCGACGCTGCTCAGCCGGGCCACTTCGAGAAAGCAGCTCAGGTGCCGCAGCTTGATGCGGCTGTCGATGCGCTGCGGCAAATCGTCTGCTCCGGTTATGCTGCCGCCCTGTCATGGCGGAATTGGCATTGCACCATAATCATATGGTTATGAATTGAGCACCAGTCATCATTTTACATTCGCCCCGCCAGCCCCCATTTTGACGGCGAGGAGACACTATGGATTTCGTTCGCATCAACGGCGTGCTGCTGGCCTATCGGCTGACCGGCCCGGCAACGGCGCCGGTGCTGGCTCTGGTCAATTCGCTGGGCACCGATGCGCGCATCTGGGACGGCGTCATCGAGCGCCTGTCGGCCGACTATTGCCTGCTCTCCTATGACAAGCGCGGCCACGGAATCAGCGATACGCCGCCGGGCGACTATACGCTTGATGACCATGTCGACGACCTGCTCGGCCTGCTCGATCATCTCGGCATCGGTTCGCTTGCCCTGGCTGGCGTTTCGGTCGGCGGGCTGATCGCCCAGGGCCTCGCGCTGCGCGCGCCCGAGCGGCTGAGTGCGCTGGTGCTCTGCGACACCGCGGCCAGCATTGGCGACGCGGCCAGCTGGAATGCCCGCATCGACACGGTCAACATAGAAGGCCTGGGCGCCATTGCCGATTCTGTGATGCAGCGCTGGTTCAGCCCGCGCTTCCGCCAGGCCCATCCCGATGAGCTGGCCGGCTGGCGCAACCTCTTCCTGCGCAGCGATGCCGCTGGCTATGCCGCCACCTGCGCCACCCTGCGCGACACCGACCTGCGGACGCAGATCGGCGCCATCACCACCCCCACTCTGGTCGTGGCCGGCCAGGACGATCTGTCCACCCCGGTGGAGCTGGTCCGGACTTGCGCCGGCGCCATTGCCGGCGCCCGCTTTCACATCCTGCCCGAGACCGGGCATATTCCCTCGATCGAGCAGCCCGGCGCCCTGGCGCGGCTGATCGACCGCTTTCTCAAGGAGACCATCCATGGCTGAGCCCACGCGCTTCGACACCGGCATGGCCACGCGCCGCGCCGTGCTGGGCGATGCCCATGTTGATGCCGCCACGGCGCGCCAGACCCCGTTCGACGCCGATTTCCAGCGCTTCATCACCGAGGGCGCCTGGGGTTCGGTCTGGTCGCGGCCGGGCCTGAGCAAGCGCGAACGCTCGCTGGTGACGATCGCGCTGCTGGCGGCGCTGGGTCACGATGAGGAAGTGGCCATGCATGTGCGGGCAACGGCCAATACCGGCTGCTCGCCCGACGATATCAAGGAGGCCCTGCTGCATGTCGCCGTCTATGCCGGCGTACCGGCGGCCAACCGGGCCTTCAAAATAGCCAAGGAAGAACTGGCCAGGCAGGACCTGGCCCAGCGGGAGGCAGCACAATGAGCGGCATCATTCTACCCGGGGCGGACGGCGCCCTTTATCCACGCGATCGGGCCTGGCATCCGCCGGCCAATACGCCGGGCTACAAGAGCACCACGCTGCGCGCGCCAAAGCAGGCGCTGCTCTCGCTGGGTGGCACGGCCTCCGAGCTGACCGGGCCGACCTTTGGCCATTCCAGCATCAATGCTCTGGATAACGACCTCATCCGCAATTTCAGCCAGGACGGCAGCGAGGCCATCGGCCAGCGGCTGATCGTCTATGGCCAGGTGCTCGACGAGAATGCGCGGGCCGTGCCCAATACGCTGGTCGAATTCTGGCAGGCCAATGCCGGCGGGCGCTACCGCCACAAGAAGGAGGCCTATCTCGCCCCGCTCGACCCCAATTTCGGCGGCTGCGGCCGGGCCCTGACCGACGAGAACGGCTTTTACTCCTTCCGCACCGTCAAGCCGGGCGCCTATCCCTGGCCCAATGGCGGCAATGACTGGCGCCCCGCCCATATCCACTTCTCGGTCTTCGGCCATGCCTTTGCCCAGCGCCTGATCACCCAGATGTATTTCGAGGGCGACCCGATGATCTGGCAGTGCCCGATCGTCGGCTCGATTGCAGACAAGTCCGCCATCGACCAGCTTATTGCCCGGCTCGACCGCCACAACACCACGCCGATGGACGCGCTGGCCTATCGCTTCGATATCGTGCTGCGCGGCCGCCGCTCGACTCTGTTCGAAAACAAGCTGGAGGGGAACTGATGCTGCACCCGGTCCCGACGCTCAAGGAAACCCCGTCGCAGACGGCGGGCCCCTATGTCCATATCGGGCTGACGCCCAATTTCGCCGAGATCCGCGGCGTCTATGCCGAAGATCCCGGCAGCACCATGCTGACGCCCGACACCAAGGGCGAGCGCATCACCATTGCCGGCCGGATTTTTGATGGCTCGGGCGCCCCGGTCAATGACGCGCTGGTGGAGCTGTGGCAGGCCGATGGCACCGGCTCCTATGTCGCCCCCATGGGCCCCAGTTCCAATGCGGCGCCGGCCTTTACCGGCTGGGGCCGCCAGCCCACCAATGGCGAGGGCGTCTTCAGCTTTGTCACCATCAAGCCTGGCCCGGTGCCCGGCCCCGACGGCAAACCGATGGCGCCCCATGTCAATCTGTGGATCGTCGCGCGCGGCATCAATATCGGCCTGCAGACAAGGCTCTATTTCGCGGACGAAGCCGAGGCCAATGGCGCCGATTTCGTCCTCAACAAGATCATGGACCCGCGCCGTCGCCAGACCCTCATCGCCCGCCGCGAAGCGGGCGAGCCGCCACGCTACATGCTGGAAATTCACCTGCAGGGCGACAAGGAGACGGTGTTCTTTGACATGTAGGGATTGGGTATGGAGAGACGGGGTTGCCCTCCCTCCCCCTTGAGGGGAGGGCCGGGGTGGGGGTCCCTCCGTGGTCATACCAGCGACCCCCTCCCTCATTCCCTCCCCTCAAGGGGGAGGGAGGCGAGTGCGGAGGTTTCGCGCGGCCAAAGACCACGATAGGATAGCGCCATGACCCCCTGGCTTTCCGCCCTTGCCGGCGACACTGAAACCGCAGCGCTCCTCTCCGATGACGCCCAGCTTGCCGCCATGCTGGCGGTCGAAGTGGCGCTGGCCGAGGCCAGTGCCGATTGCGGCTGGATCAGCGATGCCGCTGCGGCCGCCATCAAGGATGCCATTGCCGGCTTCGTGCCGGACCATGCCCAACTGGCTGCCGGCATGCTGGCCGATGGCGTCGTCGTGCCGGCTCTGCTGCGCCAGTTGCGAACCCGCGTGGACCCGGCCCATGCCGACGCGCTGCACAAGGGCGCCACCAGCCAGGACATAATCGACACCGCGCTGATGCTGTCGCTGGCCAAGATCTTCGACCTCTATGAGGCCCGGCTCACCGGTCTCCTGGCCGAGTTCGAGGCGCTGGCGCGCAGTGCTGGCGAGCGGCCGCTCATGGCCCATACCCGCATGCAGGCGGCCCTGCCGACGCGCTGGCGCGCCAAGATCGACAGCTGGGCCGAGCCGCTGCGCCGCCATCGCCAGGCGCTGTCCGCCATGCGCGGCACGTTGCTGGTGGTGCAACTGGGCGGGCCGGTGGGCGATCGGGAGAGCTTCGAGGGCCATGGCGGCACCATTGCCGCCGGCATGGCGCGGCGGCTCGACCTCGGCACCGCCACCCCCTGGCAGGCGACGCGCGACCCCATCGTGGCTTTGGGCAGCCTGCTGGCGCTGATCAGCGGCTCGCTGGGCAAATTTGGCGCCGATGTGGCGCTGCTGGCCCAGACCGAACTGGGCGCGCTCAAGCTCGAAGGGGCTGGCGGCTCATCCTCCATGGCGCACAAGGCCAATCCGGTGGCCGCCGAGGTGCTGGTGGCGCTGGCGCGCTATAATGCCGGCCTCTCGGGGACCTTGGCCCAGGCCATGGTGCATGAATATGAGCGCTCGGGCGCCGCCTGGACGCTGGAATGGCTGACCCTGCCGCCCATGCTGGTTACCACCGGCGCCAGCCTGCGCCTCAGCCTCCGCCTGCTCGAGCAGATCAGGCTAGCCTAGCATCGCCCGCAGCTCGGCCTGCATGGCTTGCAGCGGCGCCAGATAAAGCCCAGTCAGATCCGCGACGCCGGCCTGCGTCGCGGCCACCCCGACATTGAGCGCCGCCACCACAACGCCGCGCGCATTGTAGAGCGGCACCGCAATCGAGCGCAGGCCGAGCTCGACCTCCTGGTCGATCAACCCATAGCCCTGTGCCCGCACAAGGGCCAGTTCGGCCATGATGGAATCGGGGTCGGTCAGCGTATGGCGGGTGCGGGGCAGCAGCGGCGCCGCGGTCAGCTGCGCCCGGGCTTGCGGCTCGGGCAGGGCGGCCAGCAGCACCCGCCCCATCGAGGTGCAGAAGGCCGGCAGGCGCGAACCGGGCATCAGCGCGATCGACATCACCTTGCGCTGCGCCGCGCGGGCCACATAGACGATGTCGCTGCCATCGAGGATCGAGACCGAGGCGCTTTCGCCCAAGAGGTCCGCCAGAAGGTCGAGCTGCGGCTGCACCAGCTGCGGCAGCGGCATGGTGGCCAGGCACGCCGTGCCCAGCCGCAAGATGCGCGGCGTCAGCGTGAAATATTTGCCGTCATAGTCGGCATAGCCGAAATGCGAGAGGGTCAGCAGACACCGCCGCGCCGTCGCCCGGTCCAGCCCCGAAGCGGCCGACACCTCGGCAATCGACTGGCGCGGGCGCTCGGCCGTGAAGGTCTCGATGACGAGCAGACCCTTGCCCAGGCCCCCCATGATGTCGCGCGCTGTGGTGTTCATGCGAGCTTCCGTTTGTGCGCTATGTCAACAAAATCATCATATCGCACAAATGGCCTTGCCCGCCAAGCATGCGGCTGCAAGGCTTGGGCAAGCAACGAGGACTGTGCATGGACAAGACAGTGGCCGATCTGCCCGCCGCTTTGGCGGGGATCAAGGATGGCATGGTGCTGATGATCGGCGGCTTTGGCGGCGCCGGCGCCCCCATCGAGCTGATCCATGCGCTGATCGATATCTTCAAGGCGACCGGCAGCCCGAAAAACCTCACGGTGGTCAACAACAATGCCGGCAATGGCCGCATCGGCATCGCCGCCATGATCGATGCCGGCATGGTGGCCAAGATGGTCTGCTCCTTCCCCCGCTCGGCCGATCCGCGCGCCTTTACCGAGAAATACCTGGCCGGGCAGGTCGACCTCGAACTGGTGCCGCAGGGCACGCTGGCCGAGCGCATCCGCGCCGGTGGCGCCGGCATTCCCGCCTTCTATACCCCCACCAGCTTTGGCACGGACCTGGCCAAGGGCAAGCCGGTGGCCGAGTTCGACGGGCGAAGCTATGTGCAGGAGCGCTGGCTCAAGGCCGATGTGGCTTTGCTCAAGGCCGAGCTGGCCGACCGCCAGGGGAACCTGACCTTCCGCAAGGCGGCCCGCAACTTTTCCCCGCTGATGGCCGCCGCCGCCACGCTGACCATTGTCCAGGCACACAAAGTGGTCGAGCCCGGCCAGATCGACCCCGAACAGGTGATCACCCCCGGCATTTTCGTCACCCGCGTCGTGGAAGTTGCCGATGCCAGGCAGGAAGAAGCCCTGATGCGCGACGGAGTGGCCTATTCATGACCGACAAGCTTTCCAACGCCCAGATCGCCTGGCGCGCCGCCCAGGACATCGAGCACGACGCCTATGTCAATCTGGGCATCGGCTTTCCCGAAATGGTCGCCCGCTTCCAGCCGCCCGGCCGCGAAGCCATCTTCCACACCGAAAACGGCATCCTCAATTTCGGCGAGGCGCCGCCCGAGGGCGAGGAGGACTGGGACCTGATCAATGCCGGCAAGAAGGCGGTGACGCTCAAGCCCGGCGCGGCCTTCTTCCACCACGCCGACAGCTTTGCCATGGTGCGCGGCGGCCATCTCGATGTGGCGATCCTGGGCGCCTATGAAGTGGCCGAGAATGGCGACCTGGCCAATTGGTCGACCGGCCCCAGGGGCGTGCCGGCGGTGGGCGGCGCCATGGACCTGGTGCATGGCGCCAAACGCGTCGCCGTCATCACCGATCACGTCACCAAGGACGGCAAGCCCAAGCTGGTCAAGCGCTGCAGCCTCCCCTTGACCGGCGTCGGCTGCGTCACCCGCGTCTATACCAGCCTGGCGGTGGTCGATATCGAAGGCGGTCGCTTCGTGCTGCGCGAAAAGCTCGCCGGCATGAGCGTTGCGGACCTGCAGGCCCTGACCGGCGCCGAACTGGTCGTGCCCGACAGCGTCGTCGATCTCGTGGCCCCGGAGCTCTGACATGGCTGAAGCCTTTATCTGCGCCTATATCCGCACCCCCATCGGCCGCTTCGGCGGCGCGCTGTCCGCCATGCGGCCCGACGATCTCGGCGCCGTGCCGCTCAAGGCATTGATGGCCAGTCATGCCGGCATGGACTGGGACGCGGTGGACGACGTGATCTTCGGCTGCGCCAACCAGGCCGGCGAGGACAACCGCAATGTCGCCCGCATGAGCCTGCTGCTGGCGGGGCTCCCGGTGACCGTGCCCGGCACCACCATCAACCGCCTCTGCGGCTCGGGCATGGACGCGGTCATCACCGCGGCGCGGGCCATCAAATCCGGCGAGGCCGAGCTGCTGATTGCCGGCGGCACCGAATCCATGAGCCGCGCCCCCTTCGTCATGCCCAAGGCCGAGACGGCCTTTTCCCGCCAGGCCGAGATCTATGACACCACCATTGGCTGGCGCTTCATCAATCCGCGCATGGACCAGTTGCACGGCACCGATTCCATGCCGCAGACCGGCGAGAACGTCGCCCGCGAGTACGGCGTCAGTCGCGAGGCGCAGGATGAATTTGCTGTGCGCAGCCAGGACAAGGCCGTGGCGGCCCAGCAGAGCGGCAGGCTGGGCCAGGAAATTACCCCGGTCGCCATCCCGCAGAAAAAGGGCGATCCGCTGATCGTGGATAAAGACGAGCATCCCCGCGCCGGGACCACGCTGGAGACGCTGGGCAAATTGCGCCCGCTCTTTGCCGATGGCTCGGTGACCGCCGGCAATGCCTCGGGCGTCAATGACGGCGCCGCGGCTTTGATCATCGCCAGCGAGGCCGCGGCCCACAAATATGGCCTCACCCCCATTGCCCGCATTCTGGGCGGCGCCACGGCGGGCGTGCCGCCGCGCATCATGGGCATGGGCCCGGCCCCAGCCACGCAAAAGCTCTGTGCCCGGCTCGGCCTGACGCCGGACCAGTTCGACGTCATCGAACTCAACGAGGCCTTTGCCAGCCAGGGCATTGCCGTGCTGCGCGAACTGGGGATTGCCGAGGATGCGGCAGCGGTCAACCGCAATGGCGGCGCCATCGCTCTGGGCCATCCCCTGGGCATGAGCGGCGCCCGCATTGCCGGCACCGCGGCGCTGGAGCTGTCACTGGGTGGCGGCAAGCTGGCTTTGGCCACCATGTGCATCGGCGTCGGCCAGGGCATTGCCGTGGCGCTCGAACGCGTCTGACGGGGCAGGGCGGCTAAGCCACCTGGGTCCGGGAGAGTTGAACTTTTTACCACCCCGCCGATACTTGGCGAAACCGGAGGTCATGTATACACTCAGCCCGGCGAGGCAGAATAGAGGTCCTAACTGACCCGGCTGCCCTCTCGCCAAAACACTAGGGAGGATTTCATGTTGAAGACAACAGCAGGGGCCGCCGTGCTTGCCCTGGGGCTGGCCTTTTCGGCCGGCGCCATGGCCCAGGAAACGCTCAAGATCGGCGTCATCCTGCCCTATTCGGGCCCGTTCGCCGACGCCGCCAACCAGCTCCAGGCCGGCATCGACCTCTATCTGGCCGAGCACGGCAATGAAGTGGCCGGCCGCACCATCGAGATCATCAAGCGCGATACCGGCGGTCCGGCCCCCGACGTCGCCCGCCGCCTCGCCCAGGAACTGGTGGTGCGCGACAATGTCGACATTCTCGCCGGCTTTGCCCTGACCCCCGAGGCGCTCGGCGCCGCTGAAATCGCCACCGAAGCGCAAAAGCTGATGGTGGTGATGAACGCCGCCACCTCCATCGTCACCGAGCAGTCGCCCTATATCGTGCGCACCGGCGTGACCATTCCCCAGCTCAACTATTCCTTCGGCAGCTGGGCCTATGAGCAGGGCATCCGCGAGGCCTATACGCTGGTGGCCGATTACGGCCCGGGCATCGATGCCGAGACCGCCTTTGCCAAGGGCTTCACCGAGGCCGGCGGCACCATTGTCGGCGCCGACCGCACCCCGGTGGCCAATCCGGACTTCTCCGCCTTCGTCCAGCGTGTCGCCGATGCGGCGCCCGAAGCTGTATACATTTTCGTGCCCGGCGGCGCCCAGCCGGCGGCCATCGGCAAGGCCTTGGCCGACCGCGGCCTGTCTCCGCCCGATATCAAGGTGCTGGCCCAGGGCGAGCTGACCCATCCCGAAGCCATGGAAAGCATGGGCGAAACCGCCCGCGGCATCATCACCACCTTCCACTATACGCTCGAACGCGACGATCCGCTGAACAAGGCCTATGTCGAGGGCTATACCGCGGCCAATAATGGCCGCAAGCCGGACCTCTTCTCCATCGGCGGCTATGACGGCATGCACCTGATCTTTGAGGCGCTCAAGGCTACCAATGGCGATACCAGTGGCGATGCCCTGGTGGAAGCAGCCAAGGGCATGGCCTGGGACAGCCCGCGCGGCCCGATCTCGATCGATCCGGAAACCCGCGACATCATCCAGACCGTCTATATCCGCGAGGTCCAGGAGGTAGATGGGGAGTTGCAGAACGTCATCCTGCACGAGATCCCCGCCGTCAAGGACCCGCTGCACGGCGCCGCCAAGTAGGCGCGCCCGTTTGGGGGTTACGGTCACGGCCCATCCCCGATCTGCCTTCCTCCCCCTCCGTGGGGAGGGAGGCGACTGAGAGCTCCGAACAAGGTCAGCAGATGACGCGTGAATCAGTAGCAGGACCGCCATGATCAGCCAGATCACCATCGTGCTGTTTGACGGCTTTGCCTTTGGCATGCTGCTGTTCCTGCTCTCGGTGGGCCTGTCGGTGACGCTGGGCATGATGAACTTCATCAACCTGGCCCATGGTGCCTTTGGCATGTTCGGCGGCTATGTCGCCGTCACCGCCATGCGGCAGCTCGGCTTGCCTTTTCTGGCCGCCCTGCCTTTGGCCTTCATCGCCATGGCTTTGGCGAGCGTGGTCATCGAGCGCAGCCTGTTCCGCCGGCTCTACAAGGCCGGTGAACTCAACCAGGTGCTGTTCACCATCGGCCTCGTCTTTGTTGCCGCGGCCGTCGCCACCTTCACCTTCGGCACCGTGCAGCAGGTCATCATCCTGCCGCCCTGGCTGCGCGGCTCGGTCGAACTCTGGGGCATCCGCTTTGGCGTCTATCGCGCCTTCATCATCCTCGTTGCCCTGCTGGTCACCGCGCTGCTGGTCTTCGGTCTCGAACGCACGCGGCTGGGTGCGCAGATCCGCGCCGCGGTCGACAACCAGCGCATGGCCCAGGGCCTCGGCCTCGATGTCGAGCGCGTCTTTGCCGTCACTTTTGCTTTGGGCAGTGGCCTGGCCGGGCTCGGTGGCGCGCTGGCCGTCGAGATTGTCGGCCTCTCGCCCTCCTTCGGCTTCCAGATGCTGGTCTATGTGCTGATCGTGGTCTCCGTCGGTGGGCTGGGCTCGATCACAGGCTCCTTTGTCGGCGCCGCTTTGCTCGGCATTGGCGACGTGGCCGGCAAGTATTTCTGGCCGGAAATCGGCAGCTTCCTCATCTATCTGCTGCTGGTGGCCATCCTGCTGGTGCGGCCGCTTGGCCTCTTCGGCAAGCGCTAGGAGACCCCGATGACCACAGATGTCTCCACCACACCAAGGATAGCCCCGCGCGATTGGCCCGCCCGGCGCAGCCGCTGGTCGCCCTTTGAAGTGGCCTTCTGGCTGGCCACGCTGCTGCCCTTTATCTTGTTCCCCAGCTATCTGCCGCTGGCCAACCAGATCGCCATTGCCGCGCTCTTTGCCCTCTCGGTCGATCTGATCCTGGGCTATGCCGGCATCGTCACCCTCGGCCACGCCATGTTCTTCGGCCTGGGCGCCTATTGCGCCGGGGTGATCAGCGTGCGCGGCTGGGGCGAACCGCTGACCGGCCTGCTGGCGGCGGGCGTCTTTGCCGGGGCGGTGGGCTTTGTCGCCAGTTTCGTGGTCACCCGGGTGCAGCACCTGGCGCTGATCATGGTGACGCTGGGCCTGGGTTTTCTCACCTATGAGCTGGCCAATGCGCTCCATTGGCTGACCGGCGGCACCGACGGGCTGCGCGGCATCCGCACCTGGCCGGTTCTGGGCCAGTTCCGCTTCGATATGTGGGGCTATACCAGCTATGGCTATGCCCTGATCGTGCTCTTCGTCTGCTTCCTGTTCAGCCGGCTGCTGGTCAATTCCGGCTTTGGCCTGGCCTTGCGCGGCATCCGCGAAAACGTCAGGCGCATGCCCGCCATCGGCGCCGACCACAAGGCCCATCTGCGGTTGATCTACGCCATTTCGGCCGCCATGGCCGGGCTGGCCGGGGGGCTGCTGGCCCAGACCACCAATACGGTGGCGCTCGATTCCCTCAGCTTCGAGCGCTCGGCCGATGTGGTTGTCATGCTGATCCTGGGCGGCACCGGCAGGCTCTATGGCGCCATCCTGGGCACGCTGATCTTTCTCGTCGCGCGCGACCAGCTGGCCGGCATCAACCCGCAATACTGGTATTTCGGCATCGGCCTGCTGCTGATGGCGGTGGTGCTGTTCATGCCCAAGGGCATTCTGGGCTTTCTCGCCCGCATCGTGGACAGGGCCAGATGATGGCGGACACCGACATCGTCCTGCGCGCCGAGGCGCTGAGCATGAGTTTTGGCAAGCTCGAGGTAACGCGCGCCGTCTCAATCGCCTTGCCGCGCGGCGCCCGCCACGCGCTGATCGGCCCCAATGGCGCCGGCAAGACCACGCTGATCAACCTGCTGACCGGCCAGCTGCGCCCCGATGCCGGGCGGATCGAACTCGAGGGCGAGGACATTACCGGCCTGGCGCCGGCCCGGCGCGTGCGGCGCGGGCTGAGCCGCACCTTCCAGATCAATACGCTCTTCCCCGACCTGGCCCCGGTCGAGGCGGTGACCCTGGCCGTGCTGGAGCGCGAGCGCCGCGCCAGCCAGTTCTGGAAGCCCTTGTCTGCCCAGGGCGATGTCCTTGACGAGGCCGTGGCCATCCTCGATCAGCTCGGTCTCGGCGATGTCGCCACCCGCACCACGCGCACCTTGCCCTATGGCCAGCAGCGCCTGCTCGAAATCGCTTTGGCCCTGGCAACGCGGCCAAAGGTGTTGCTGCTCGACGAGCCGGCCGCCGGCGTGCCCAAGGACGAAAGCGCCGCGCTCTTTGCGGTGATTGCTGCTCTCCCAGCCGATATTTCCGTGCTGTTCATCGAGCATGACATGGACATCGTCTTCAAGTTCGCCACCCGCATCATCGTGCTGGTCGGTGGCGCGGTGCTGCTCGAGGCCGATCCGCATACCGTGCGCAGCGATCCGCGCGTGCGCGAAGTCTATCTGGGGCATGGCCATGGTTGAGCCGCTGCTGGAATTTCGCGACGTGCGGTCGGGTTACGGCGAGGCCGTGGTGCTCGATGGCATCTCCTTTACCCTGCCGGCGCGCGGCAGCCTTGCCATCCTCGGCCGCAATGGCGTCGGCAAGACCACACTCCTGCTCACCGCCATGGGCTTTGTCACGCTGGCCCGGGGCAGCGTTGTCTGGCAGGGCCGCGATATTTCCAGGCTCGCGCCCCATCTGCGCGCCCGGCTCGGCCTGGGCTGGGTGGCGCAGGAGCGCCACGTTTTCCCCTCGCTCTCGGTCGAAGAAAACCTCACCGTCATCGCCCGGCCCGGCCGCTGGGACCTGGCCTCTATCTATGCGCTGTTCCCGCGCCTTGCCGATCGCAAGGCCAATATGGGCAGCCAGCTGTCGGGCGGCGAGCAGCAGATGCTGGCCATAGCCCGCACGCTGATGACCAATCCAGCCGTGCTGCTGCTCGACGAACCCTTCGAGGGCCTGGCACCCATTATCGTCCAGGAATTGACCGCCGCCGTGCGCCAGATGAGTGCCGACGAGGGCATCGCTTTGGTCCTGGTCGAACAGCATGCCGAAGTCGCCCTGGGCCTGACCCAGGACGCCATCATCATCGAGCGCGGCATGATCGCCCACCGCGCCCCCTCGGCCGAGCTGCTCGGCGACGCCGCCACGCTGGAGCGGTATCTGGGGCTGACGCTGGGGGCGGATTAGGGCCTAGACCGAGCCCCAGATCGCCTCGGCAGTTTCGACCACCAGCGCGAGCTTGCGCTTCTGGTCGTCCTCGGTGATCGCATTGCCCTCCTCGGTGGAGGAGAAGCCGCATTGCGGGGCAATGCCCATCTGGTCGAGATCGGCATATTTGGCCGCCTCGTCGAACTGGCGGCGCAGGCTGTCGAGGCTTTCCAGTTCACCCGTCTTGGTGGTGATGAAGCCGGGCATGACGCGCTGCTTGCCCCTGGCCAGCAGGCGCAGCGGCTCGAGCCCGCCGGCGCGCTCGGTGTCATATTCCATGAAGAAGATATCGACGCCGGTCTGGTTGAACACCGCATCGGCCGCCGGATCATAGGCGCCCTCGGCAATCCAGGTGGATTTGAAATTGCCCCGGCACATATGCATGCCAATCAGCATGTCGGCGGGGCGATCGGCGATAGCGTCATGCATCATCTTGGCATATTGGCCGATCAGCCAGTCCGGATCGAGGCCCTGGGCCTGCTTTTCGGCGCGGATCTTGGGATCGCACAGATAGGCAAAGAAGATGTCGTCCATCTGCAGGTAGCGGCAGCCGACAGCGTAGAAACCCGCAACGGCCTTTTTATAGGCCTGGGCCAGGTCGGCAAACAGCAGTTCGAGATCGTCGCGATAGGGCTGGTAGCCGATATCGTCCTTGGCGACGCGGAAATGGCAGCAGCTCGGGCCCGGAATGGATATCTTGGGCGTCACCTTGGTGTTCGCAGCGACGAACTTGAAGTGCTCCAGCATCGGGTGATCGGCTGGGAAATCTACCTTGTCGGTAATGGTGGGAAAGATCGGCCGCGTATTGGCGCCCTTGAAATTGTGCCCGGTGGCCACATCGCGCTCGACGAATTTGAAGCCATCGAGCTCCTGCATGAAATCATAGTGCCAGAATGAGCGACGGATCTCGCCATCGGTCACCACCGGCAGGCCGACATCTTCCTGCAAGGCGATGGCCTCGATGATCGCGGCATCCTCGACCGCGGCCAGTTCTTCGCGCGACAGCTTATGCTCATCGAAGTGCGCGTGCCGCGCCTGCTTGACGGCCGCGTTGCGCAGCAGGGAGCCGACATGGTCGGCGCGGAAGGGCGGGCGGGCAGGGGTCATGGCAATCTCTCCTCAGGCAGTTTTGGCCTTTGGTGTACACAGGCTTGCCGGATTCGGGCAAGGTTTGTGGCCGTGGTGCTGCGCGGTTCCGGAAAATGTATACGGGCGCCTCAGCCGTTCGCGGTCTGGGCCGGCATGGATACATGCGCCGCCATCCACTCGGCGGCCCTGGTGATGCCGCCCAGCGGAAACACATGCAACTGGGCGATGAGGCTTTCCGGCTGGCGCGCCTTGTATTCGGCCAGGTCGGCAATCATATCGCTCGGCTCATAGGGCACCAGCAGCTTGGTGAGGTCGCGGGCCCTTTTGTGCAGCACGCCGATCGAGGCGCCGACACCGCAGGACAGCGCGAACTGGATCAGCGTCTGCAGCTTGGCCGGCCCGGCAATGCCGACATGGACGGGCAGCGTCACCCCGAGCGCGGCAATGCGCTCGGCCCAGGCGATCACCGCCGGCGCGTCAAAGGCAAACTGGGTGACAATGGCCATCTGCGCATCCGTGCGCGACCCATATTCCTGCTTGGTTAGCAGGGCCGCATCGACATTGGCCGTGCTGCCCCGCGCATCGATATCGGCATGCCCCTCGGGATGGCCGGCCACATGCAGCCGGGTAAAGCTGTGCCGGTCGAACAGGCCCGTCTCCATCAGCTGGATGGCGCTGTCGAAACTGCCCACCGGACTGGCATGGCCACCGCCCAGCAGCAGCGCCTGGGTGACGCCGGCCTCGTCGCGATAACGCCTGATCCAGCTTTCCAGCACGGCCCGGTCGGCAATTTCGCGGGCGGGAAAATGCGGCATCACGGCAAAGCCGTCCTCATGCAGGCGCCGCGCCGTCGCCACCATGTCATCGATCGGCGTGCCGGCAATATGAGCGATATAGACACGCGTGCCCGCCGGCAGCAAAGCGCGGAAATTGTCCACCTTGGCGGCGGTGCGCGGCATTACCTCGATGGACCAGTTCTGCGTGACGTCGGCACGCAGCGCCGACGGCTCGGGTCGCGTCTCCAGTTTGGCCAGGCCCATGGTGATCCTCCTCATCCACACCCATAATGTATACATAGATGTGGCGAGTCGAATCAAGACGAGTCGCAAAACCGCTGATAATGGGTGAATTTGGCAACAAGCCGCAATTGCGTCCGGGCGGGAGATGTCGCATAGTGCATACACGAACCAGCGCGAGCGCTGCGGAGACCGCCCGGCACAGGGCGGCGCGCGGCGGGAGAAAGCGCCGGCTGCAAGGGAGGAACCGGCATGGCCGAACCCTGTTTTGACACCGCCCATCTGGGCCATGTCGAGCTCTATACCGACCGCTTCGAGGAGAGCCTCGATTTCTTCACCCGCATCTATGGGCTCAAAGTTTCCGGGCAGGACGCGGACTCCGCTTTTCTGCGTGCCTGGGACGATTACGAGTTCCATTCGCTCAAGCTGACCCGGCACGCCACCACCGGCGTCGGCCACATCGCCTACCGCACCTCATCGGCCGAGGCGCTGGCGCGCCGCGTCAAGGTCATCGAGGCCTCCGGCTACCAGGTGATCGGCTGGACCGAAGGGGATCTGGGCCATGGCCGATCCTTCCGCTTCGCCGATCCCTTCGGCCATGTCTTCGAGCTCTACTGGGACACCAGGCGCTATGTGCCCGACGATAATGACCGCCCCGCGCTCAAGAACATGGCCAGCCGCTACCATGGCCGGGGGGCGTCGCCGCGCCGGCTCGACCATCTCAACCTGCTGGCCGCCGACGTAACGCAGTTTCGCGACTTCATGGTCACGTGCCTGGGCGCCCGGGTCACCGAGCAGATCAGGCTCGACAATGGGCGGCTGGGCGGCTGCTGGTTCACCGTCAACAACAAGAGCTATGACCTGGCCTGCACCGAGGAACACGGCAATGGCCATGGCCGCTTCCACCACGTCACCTATGCTACCGACCAGCGCGAGGACATCCTGCGCGCCGCCGATATCTTCCTCGAAAACGGCGTCCATATCGAAACCGGCCCGCACAAGCACGCCATCCAGGGCACGTTCTTTCTCTATGTCTGGGAGCCGGCCGGCAATCGCGTCGAGCTGGCCAATGCCGGGGCGCGGCTGATCCTGGCGCCGGACTGGGAGACGGTCACCTGGACCGAGACCGAGCGCAAGAAGGGCCAGGCCTGGGGGCTCAAGACCATCGACACCTTCCATACCCACGGCACGCCGCCCGTCAGCAAGGATGCCAAGCCATGAGCAAGACCGCCCTGATCGTCTCCGCCCATTCGGCCGATTTCGTCTGGCGCTGCGGCGGCGCCATCGCCGCCCATGCCGCCAGGGGCTATGCGGTGACCGTGGTCTGCCTCTCCTATGGCGAGCGCGGCGAAAGCGCCAAGCTGTGGAAGCTGCCGGGCATGACGCTGGACAAGGTCAAGACCGAGCGCCGCCGCGAGGCCGAGAATGCCGCAAGAGCCCTCGACGTGCACGACATCCAGTTCTTCGACCTGGGCGATTATCCGCTTGAGATGACGCGGCAGGCCAAGGATCGGCTGGTCGATGTCATGCGCGCCGTGCAGCCGGGTTTCATCATGACCCATTCCAAATACGACCCCTACAATACCGACCACATGTATGTGTCGCAGTGCACCCTCGAATGTCGCGCCATGGCCCAGGCCTGGGGCCACAATCCGGGCGAAAAGATCCTCGGCGCGCCGCAGGTCTATCTCTTCGAGCCGCACCAGACCGAGCAGATGGACTGGCAGCCCGACGTGTTCCTCGACATCACCGACGTCTGGGAGAAGAAGTGGGCGGCCATCCAGGCCATGGCAGGCCAGGAACACCTCTGGCACTATTACAAGAACGTCGCCGAGAACCGCGCCAACCACTTTACCCGCAATTCCGGCGGCCAGGCGGGCGGGCGCCCGGCCCAATATGCCGAGGGCTTCCAGTCGGTCTATCCGCGCACCGTGGATGAACTCTGATGAGCGTGGTGGTGCAGCACATTGCCCGGGCCGACCAGGGCGTCATTGATCGCCTCGCCGCCTGCGGCGTTGCCACCGTGCATGAGGCCCAGGGCCGCCGGGGCCTCTTGGCCAGTCACCTGCGGCCCATCTATGCCGGGGCGCGGCTCGCTGCCTCAGCGGTGACCATTTCTGCCCCGCCGGGCGACAACTGGATGATCCATGTCGCCATCGAACAGCTGCAGCCCGGCGACATCATGGTGCTGGCGCCCACCAGCCCCTGCGAGGACGGCTATTTCGGCGACCTGCTCGCCACCTCGGCCCGGGCGCGCGGCTGCCGGGGTCTGATCATCGATGCCGGTGTGCGCGACGTGGCCGATCTCACCGCCATGCAGTTCCCCGTCTGGTCCAAGGCTATATATGCCCAGGGCACGGTCAAGGAGACCCTCGGTTCGGTCAATGTGTCGATTGTCTGTGCCGGCGCGCTGGTCAATCCGGGCGATGTCATCATTGCCGATGATGACGGCGTCTGCGTCGTCCGTCGCGAGGAGGCCGCCGCCGTGGCCACCAGGGCCGAGGCCCGCATGGCGCTTGAGGAGGACAAGCGCCGCCGTCTCGCCGCGGGTGAACTGGGCCTCGACATCTATGGCATGCGCGAGAAGCTGGCCGAGAAGGGGCTCAAATATGTCTAGCTTGCTGCCGCTTCTGTGGTTCGCCCGTCACCCCACCCTCATTCCCTCCCCCCTGTGGGGCTGGAGAGCGACCGAAGGGCAAATCGCTCCGGCGGAGCGATTTGAGCGAGCAAGGCCACGAGAGCTGCGCTTGAATGGCTGGATCAAGGGTGGGGGTGGGTTCCGCGCCGGTGCTGTCGGAGGATGCCGACATGCCGCTTAGCGTCCCCTGCATGTGGATGCGCGGCGGCACGTCCAAGGGCGGCTATTTCCTCGCCACCGACCTGCCGACGGACACGGCAGCCCGCGACGCCTTCCTGCTGGCCGCCATGGGCTCGCCCGATCCGCGCCAGATCGACGGCATGGGCGGCGCCAATCCGCTGACCTCCAAGGTCGCGGTGGTGCGGAAGTCCACCCGTCCCGGCGTCGATGTGGATTATCTGTTCCTGCAGGTCTTTGTCGACCAGCCCATGGTCACCGACCAGCAGAACTGCGGCAATATCCTTGCCGGCGTCGGCCCCTTCGCCATCGAGCGCGGCCTGGTGGCGGCTGAGCCCGGCCAGACTCGCGTCAGCATCTTCATGGAAAATACCGGCCAGCTGGCCGAGGCTTTGGTGCAGACGCCGGGCGGCCGGGTTACCTATGCCGGCACGGCCCGCATCGACGGCGTGCCCGGCACAGCTGCGCCCATTCCCATTACCTTTGCCGATACTGCCGGCTCGAGCTGCGGCGCCCTGCTGCCGACGGGAAACGCGGTGGACATCATCAATGGCGTTGCGGTGACCATGATCGACAATGGCATGCCCTGCGTCATCCTGCGCGCTGCCGATCTGGGCGTGACCGGCGCCGAAACGCCCGCCGAACTCGAGGCCAACGCACCCCTGCGCGAAAGGCTCGAAGCCATTCGCCTGGTGGCAGGTCCGCTGATGAGCCTGGGTGACGTGACGAAAGCCTCCGTGCCCAAAATGACCCTGGTCTCCGCCCCGATCAACGGTGGTGCCATCGCTACCCGCACCTTCATCCCCCATCGCTGCCACGACGCCATCGGCGTGCTCGGCGCCGTCAGCGTCGCCACGGCGTGCCTCTTGCCCGCCGGCCCGGCTGCCGAGCTGGCTGTCGTACCGGGCGGCGAGGAACAGCTGCTATCGGTGGAGCATCCGAGCGGCGAAATGAGCGTCATCGTCACGCTGCGCGATGGTGACGTGACCAATGCGGCGGTGCTGCGCACGGCGCGCAAACTCTTCGACGGACAACTCTTTGCATGAGGCGAGGCCCAGCGTGACCGACTACATTCTGACCCTGCGCTGCGCCAATCGCAGCGGCATCGTCGCCGCCGTGGCTGCGCGCATCGCCCGCCATGGCGGCGACATCCACGAGGCGAACCAGTTCGACGACCCCGATACCGGCATTTTCTTCATGCGGGTCGGTTTCAAGATGGAGGCGCCGGAAGCCGAATTCCGCGCCGGCTTTGCCACCGAGGTCGAAAGCCTCGGCCTCGATTTCTCGCTGCGCCCGGCCGGGCAGCGGCGCAAGGTGCTGTTCCTGGTCTCCAGGTTCGACCATTGCCTGGGCGACCTGCTCTATCGCATGCGCATCGGCGAGCTCAATATCGAGGCGGTCGGCATTGTCAGCAACCATCCGCGCGAGGCGCTCAACCTCACTTTGATGGAAGGCATTCCCTATCACTACCGGCCGGTCTCCGCCGAGACCAAGGCCGAGCACGAGGCCTGGGTCAAATCCATCATCGCGGAAACTAGCGCCGAACTGGTGGTGCTGGCGCGCTATATGCAGATTCTCTCCGACGATTTTTCGTCCTGGTTGGCCGGCCGCTGCATCAATATCCACCACAGCTTCCTGCCCGGCTTCAAGGGCGCGCGGCCCTATCACCAGGCCCATGCGCGCGGCGTCAAGATGATCGGCGCCACCGCCCACTACGTCACCGCCGATCTCGATGAGGGGCCGATCATCTGCCAGGATGTGGAATCGGTCAGCCATGCCGATACGCCCGAGGACCTGGTGCGCAAGGGCCGCGATATCGAGCGCCGCGTATTGGCCCGCGCCGTCGCCTGGCATCTGGAGGACCGGGTGCTGATCAACAAGCACAAGACGGTGGTGTTCCAGCACTAGAAAGGGGATGAGGCTTATGCGCAGCGGGTTCCTTGGCTATGGCGAGGCGGCGCGGGCCTTTCACACCGGGCTCGGAGGCCCGGCTCTGGCCCATGATCGCCTGCTCGACGCCGATACCGGCGCCATGCGCGCCGCCATGCTGGCGCGCGGCGCCAGTCCGGTGGCGCTGGCGGGCCTGGCCGCAGCCGACTGGATCTTCAGCGCCGTCACCGCCGACCAGAGCCTGGTGGCGGTGACGGCGCTGCTGGCCCATCTCCGCCCGGGCCAGGTGCTGATCGACATCAATTCGGTATCGCCGGGGCGCAAGCGCGACACGGCCGCGGCGGTCGAAGCCACCGGCGCGCTCTATCTCGACATGGCGGTGATGGCCCCGGTGCATCCCAAGAACCATGCTACCCCGGTCCTGATCGCCGGCGCCTGTGCCGATGACCTGCTGCCGGCTTTGCTGGCTCTGGGTTTTTCCGCCCGCGTGATCGGACCCGAGCCGGGCGCTGCCACGGCGATCAAGATGGTGCGCTCGCTCTATGTCAAAGGGCTCGAAGCCATCACCGTCGAGACCCTGCTGGCGGCCGAGGCCTCGGACTGTTTCGAGGAAATCCATGCCTCGCTGTCGGCCTCCTTTCCGGGCCTCGACTGGCCCAAATTCGCCCCCTACCAGCTCGAACGCACCACCCGCCACGGCACGCGCCGTGCCGCTGAGATGCGCGAAAGCGCCGCAACGCTCGACGCCCTGGGCCTGCATGGCGCCCTGGCGCGGGAGATCGCCGCGGTGCAGGAACAACTGGGCAGGGTGGGGCCCACGCCGGAAATGTCACTGCCGGTGACGGTGCGAGCAGTGCTGGACAAGCGGCTGCACGGACGCCACTAGGGCGCCCTTCGCGGCGCGCGGGGTCGATGCTATAGGAGCGGCAGAACAGGAATATCTCATGAAGAGCAGTGAAGTCGCGACCCATGGTCGCCGCGCCGTCATCGAACTGCGCGAAAAGATCATCAATGGCGAACTGCCCGGCGGCATGCGCCTGTTCGAGGTCTCGCTGGCCGAGACGCTGCAGATTTCCCGCACCCCGGTACGCGAGGCGCTGTCGCGCCTGGCCGAGGAGGGCCTGCTCGATCGCCTGCCCAATGGCGGCTTCGTCGTGCGCCGCTTCGGCTATGCCGATGTGGTCGATGCCATCGAATTGCGTGGCGTCATGGAGGGCACGGCGGCACGGCTGGCCGCCGAGCGCGGCGTGGCGCCCGAGGCCCTCGCCGCCATCACCGCCATTGTCGCCAGACTCGATGCCTGTTTCGGCCCGGCCGAGGAGGATGTCGATTTCGACGCCTATGCCGACCTCAATGCTGCCTTTCATGTCGAACTGGCGGGGCTGTGCGGCAGCCCCATGGTGCAGCGCGAAGTCGAGCGCGCCACTGCTCTGCCCTTTGCCTCGCCCTCGGCCTTCCTGCCCAACAAGCTCGACATCGCCGCGTTTCGCCGCTCGCTGCGCACCGCCCAGGAACAGCACCATGCGCTGCTCAACGCCATTGCAGCGCGCGAAGGCGCCCGGGCCGAATTCATCGCCCGCGAACATGCCCGCACCGCCCGGCAGAACCTGGAATACATCTTCAGCCAGGATCCCGAACTGCTGCGCCGCATCCCCGGCCTGGCGCTGATCCGCCACTAGTCCCCTGCTGCCGCCATCGACGGGTCAAACGCACCGCCGCGCCGGCGCCGCGGCGCAAAACCCGCTTGCCATCCCGGCTTTCTTTTGCGCATGATGTATACATCAATCGCAATACCAGGGAGGAGACGGCGATGGCACATTCCAGTCTAGGCGACATTCTGAGGGAAAACCCGGACGTCGTCGGTCGCCTGCGCAATTCGCAGATCGGCATGTATGTATACCCGGTGGTGACGCCCGAATTCACCAACTGGCGCACCGAGCAGGCCGCCTGGCGCCATTCCGCCGTGCTGTTCGACCAGTCCCATCACATGGACGAGCTGACCGTGGAAGGGCCGGACGCCGAGAAATTCCTCTCCCATCACGGCATCAATTCCTTCGCCAATTTCGCGCTAGACCGTGCCAAGCACTTCGTGCCGGTCACGCCCAATGGCCATGTCATCGGCGACCACATCATCTTCCGCGAGCGGGAGGACAAGTTCGTGTTGGTCGGCCGCGCCCCGACGTCCAACTGGCTGATGTTCTGTGCCGCCTATGGCGAGTGGAATGTGCGGCTCAAGCATGATCCGCGCTCGACCTCGCGCCCCGAGGGCGAGCGGGTGCTGCGCACCCATTACCGCTACCAGATCCAGGGGCCCGAAGCCCCCAAGATCTTTGAAAAGCTCAATCGCGGGCCTATCCCCGACATCAAGTTCTTCCACACCGATTTCATCAATGTCGGCTCCAAGAAGGTGCGGGCTTTGCGCCACGGCATGTCCGGCGCGCCGGGCCTGGAAATCTGGGGTCCCTATGAGGACAAGAGCTATATCCTCGCCTGCATCCTCGAGGCGGCGCGCGAGGCCCAGGTCGATCTGGTGCGCTGCGGCAGCCGCGCCTACTCCACCAATACGCTGGAATCGGGCTGGATTCCCTCGCCGCTGCCGGGCATCTATACCGGCGACGGCATGCTGGAGGCCTATCGCGACTGGCTGGCGGCCGACAGCTACGAATCCATCGGCGCCATTGGCGGCAGCTATGTCTCACCCAATATCGAGGACTATTACGTCACCCCCTTCGAGCTGGGCTATGACTTCTATGTCGGCTGGAAGAAGGACGACTTCATCGGCAAGGCGGCGCTCGAAAAGCTCAAGGGCCAGACGCATCGCAAGAAGGTGACCTTCGAGTGGAATGCCGAGGACGTGGTCGATGTCATCGCCTCCGCTTTCCGCCCCGGCGAGGACCACTACAAGTGGATCGACTTCCCCCAGCCCAACTATGCCTCGACCAGCGCCGACATGGTGCTGCGCGATGGCAAGATGGTCGGCATGTCCATGTTCAACGGCTATTCCTACAATGAGCGGGCCATGCTCTCGCTGGGCGTGGTCAATGCCGATGTCGAGGTCGGCGACGTGCTGACCCTGGTCTGGGGCGAGCCCGATGGCGGCACCAAGAAGACCTCGACCGAGCGGCACAAGCAGGCCGAAATCCGCGTCCGCGTCTCGCCCACTCCCTATGCCGCCCAGGCCCGCGAAAGCTATGCCGACAGCTGGCGCAGCAAGCAGCGCTGAGTGGCGGCTTGCGGAAGGGCGCGGGACATGCCGCGATCATGCAGTCGTCTCCCTCCCCCTTGTGGGGAGGGATCAAGGCTGGGCGGCTCGCGGATGCATAGCCCCACCCGGCTCGATAACGGACTTAGCAAGCTAAGTCCTGTCTCGCTGTCCCTCCCCACAAGGGGGAGGGAGGCGATGGGGCCGCGACATCGTCAGCTTTGGGATGGCCGTGTCCTATTCGGGCGCCTTGAGCCGCGCGACGCGTTTTTCGAGGAATGCCCGCAGCCTCTCCTCGGCCTCGGGGCTGGTGGCGGTGAACGAGGCGATGAAGGATTCCACGAACAGCCCGTCTTCCTTGGCCATGTCCTGGATGCGCGGCAGCGCATTGATGATGGCGTAATTGGATATCTCGGCATTGCTCGCCATGATCACGGCCAGTTCATGCGCCTTCTGCCGCGCCGTGCCGGTCTCGACCACATATTGCACCAGGTTCCAGCGCTCGGCCTCGTCCGGCGAGATCACCCGGCCGGTCAGCATCATGTCGCTCATCCGCGCCACGCCCAGCAGCCGGGCAATGCGCACCGAGCCGCCGCCGCCGACAAAAATCCCGCGCTGCCCTTCGGGCAAAGCGAAAAACGCCGAGCGGTCGGTGACCCGCACATGCGTCGCCGCCGCCAGTTCCATGCCGCCGCCGATCACCCCGCCATGCAGCGCCGACACCCAGGGAATATTGCCATGCTGCATGCCCGCCGTCACCGCGTGCCAGCGCCGCGAGCCGCGCACCCCCTCGAACGGGGTCTTGCGCACATGCTCGGCCAGGTCCAGCCCGGCGCAGAAATGCTCGCCATGCCCGAACAGCACCACTGCCTTGGCCTCGCGCTCGGCCCGGGCAATCGCCTCGGCCAGCATCTCGACAAAGGCGTCATTCATGGCATTGCGCTTGTCGGGCCGGTTGAGCCCGATATGGGCCACCACGCCATTGAGTTCATAGGTGATGAATGTGCTCGTCTCGGCCATTGCCTTCTCCCCTGGACCAGGCGCCGGTCAGCTCCAGGCTGCCGCGCCGATTGTTTAATTGTTTACAGGTAGACAGTTTCCTTGTAAACAAACGGCGAGGAGAATGACCAAGGGGAGAGGGTCATGGCCGCACAGGCTGCGCCTGCCGTCCGGCTCTGGACGCCCGAACTGGCCTGGGAGGAACGGGCCAATGGTGAATTCATCATCTGGCGCACCGATCCGCTCGGACCCTATCCGGACCGGCTCAACGAAAAGCTGATCCACTGGGCTGCAACGGCGCCCGATCGCATCTGGATGGCCGACCGCATTGGCACCGGGCCATGGCAGACCGTCACCTATGCCCAGGCGCTGGATGCCGTGCGCCGCATCGGCCAGTTCCTGCTGGACGCCGGCCTGTCTTTGGATCGCCCATTGCTGATCCTCTCGGAAAATTCGATCGAGCACGCGCTGATGGCCTTGGGCGCCCAGCATGTCGGCATTCCCTCCGCCGCCATCGCCCCGGCCTATGCCAGCGCCGCATCCGACTATGCCAAGCTGCGCGAGATCGCCGGCCAGATCACCCCCGGCCTGGTCTTTGCCGATGACGGCGCCAGCTTTGCCCCGGCCGTCGACGCGGCCTTTGGCAAGGAAATGGCCTTTGCCGCGGTGCGCGACCTGCCCGCCTTCCGGGCCAATACCCATCGCTTCGCCACCATCGTCGCCACCGAGCCGACCGCGGCGGTCGACGCCGCCTTTGCCGGTACCGGCCCCGATACCGTGGCCAAGTTCCTCTTCACTTCCGGCACCACCGGCTCGCCCAAGGCGGTGATCCAGACCCAGCGCATGCTGTGCGCCAACCAGGAAATGGTGGCCGACTGCTACGCCTTTTTCCGCGATGAGCCGCCGGTCGTGGTCGACTGGGCCCCGTGGAACCACACGGCCAGCGGCAACAAGGTCTTCAACCTCACGCTCTACAATGGCGGCAGCTATTACATCGACCGCGGCAAGCCCACGCCGGCGCTGATGGGCCAGACCATTGCCAATCTGCGCGATGTCGCCCCGACCTGGTATTTCAACGTGCCGGCCGGCTACGAAATGCTGGTCGGCGCCATGCGTGATGACGCCGGGCTGCGGCGCAACTTCTTTTCTCGGCTCAAGATGCTGATGTATGCCGGGGCGGGCCTGGCCCAGCATACCTGGGACGATCTGGTCGAGCTGTCCGAGGCGACCACCGGCAGAAGCGTGCCCATGGGCACGGGCCTGGGCTCCACCGAAACCGGCCCCTTTGCCGTCTATTGTACCGAGCCGCAGGACGGGCCGGGCAATATCGGCATTCCCGCCCAGGGCGTCACGCTCAAGCTGGTGCCCATCGACGACAAATACGAGCTGCGTCTCAAGGGTCCCAATGTCACGCCCGGCTACTGGAACAATCCCCAGCTGACCGCGGCCGCCTTTGACGCAGAGGGCTTTTACCGCATCGGCGACGCGGTCAAGTTTGCCGTGCCAGGCGATCCCCGCCATGGCTTCTATTTCGCCGGCCGCACGGCGGAGAATTTCAAGCTCAATACCGGCACCTGGGTGGCGGTGGGCGTGCTGCGGGCGCAACTGGTCAACCAGTTTGGCGGCCTGATCCGCGACGCGGTGATCACCGGGGAGGCCCGCGCCGAGCTGGGCGCACTGGTCGTGCCCGTCATGCCCGCCCTGCGCGCTTTGCTCGCCAGCGAGAGCGGCCTGTCCGACGCCGAAGTCCTGGCCCATCCCGCCATCCGCGCCGCCTTGGCCGAGCGCCTGGCGGCGCATCAGCGCGCGGCCACCGGCTCGGCCACCCGCATCATGCGCATCCTGCCCATGACCGCGCCGCTGCGCTTTGACCACGGCGAGGTGACCGACAAGGGCTCGATCAACCAGCGCGCCGTGCTGACGCTGCGCGCCGACCTGGTCGAGGCGCTCTATGGCCAGGGCCCGCACGTCATCGCCGCCCCAAGGGAGACCGTCGCATGAAGCTTGAGGCAACCAGCGCCCTGGTCACCGGCGGCGGCTCCGGCCTGGGGGCCGCCACGGCGCGGCTGCTCAGCCAGCACGGCGCCATCGTCCATGTCTTTGACCGCAACCGCGAGGCGGCCGAGGCCGTGGCTGCCGAGATCGGCGGCGTCGCGGTCTGTGGCGACGTCACCAGCGAGGCCGATGCCGCCGCCGCGCTGGATGTGGCCAATGCCGCCGGCGACGGAATACGCATTCTGGTCAACTGCGCCGGCGTGGGCCTGGCCGGCCGCATCCTGGGCAAGGCCGGGCCGCTGCCGCTGGCTGATTTCGAATCCGTCATCCGCATCAACCTGGTGGGCAGCTTCAACATGCTGCGGCTGGCCGCCGAGCGCATGGCGGCGCTGCCCGAGCGGGACGACAGGTCGCGCGGCGCCATCGTCAATACCGCCTCGGTCGCCGCCTTCGAGGGCCAGATCGGCCAGGCCGCCTATGCCGCCTCCAAGGGCGGCATCGTCGCCATGGCGCTGCCGGCAGCGCGCGAATTCGCCCGCTTCGGCATTCGCGTCAATACCATTGCCCCGGGCATTTTCATGACGCCGCTGTTGGCCAACCTGCCCGAAGAGGCCCAGCACAGCCTCGCCGCCGCCATTCCCTTCCCCGCCCGGCTGGGCGATCCGGCCGAATTCGCCGATGCCGTCCGCTTCGTCATCGAGAACAACTATATCAATGGCGAGGTCATCCGGCTGGACGGCGCCATCCGGTTGCAGCCCAAATGAGCTTTGCCGATCAGGCCAGCCGCACCCTGGCCATGCTGGCGCTGACGCCGGGCTGGGCGCGGCTGCAGGCCCTGCGCCCCGATTGCGATACCGCCACCGTCTCCATGCTGCTCGACGCTGCTGCCGGCTTTGCCGAAACGGCGCTGGCTCCGCTCAACCCGGTCGGCGACCGCCTCGGCGCACAGCTGGTCGATGGCCACGTGCGACTGCCGCCCGGCTTTGTCGACGCCTTCCATGCCTATGCCGAAGCCGGCTGGCTCGGCATCGATGCCCCGGCCGGCTTTGGCGGCATGGATCTGCCCATCACCATGCAGGCTGCCGTCGGCCCGCTATTCGATCGCGGCTGCATGGCGCTGATGATGGCCGCCGGCTCGACCCGCGGCGCCATCGCTCTGCTGGCCGCGACGGCCGATGCCGCCACGGCAGCCGAATGGGGGCGCAGGCTGGTTTCGGGCGAATGGGCCGCCACCATCTGCATTTCCGAGCCCGAGGCCGGCTCCGATATCGGCCGCATCCGCACCCGGGCCGAGCAGCGCGACGGCGCCTGGCTGGTGAGCGGGCAGAAGATCTGGATTTCCTTTGGCGACCACGACATGGCCAGCCGCATCGGCCATTGCCTGCTGGCCCGCAGCAATGCTGAGCCCGGCACGCGCGGCCTCAGCCTCTTTCTCGTGCCCGACCGGATCGACGGCGCGCCCAACGGGGTCAATGTCGAACGCCTCGAGGAAAAGCTCGGCCTGCATGCCTCGCCCACCTGCGCCATGCGCTTCCGCCAGGCCCGCGGCATTCTGCTGGGCGAAGAGGGCAGGGGGCTGAGCCAACTCTTTGCCATGATCGAGCCGATGCGGCTCCATACCGGCGGCCAGGGCCTGGGCCTGGCCTCGGCCGCCGCCGATATTGCCGAGGACTATGCTGCCCAGCGCCGCCAGGGCGGGCGGCCAGAGCAGAGCCCGCCACCCATTGCCAGCCATCCCGATGTGCGCCGGCAATTGCACGATATCCGCGCCCCGACCGAGATCCTGCGCGCCGCCGTGCTCGAACTGGCCACGGTGATGGACCTGGCGCGGCTCGAGCACGATGCCGGCCTCGCCGATCTGGCCAGCTTCATGCTGCCGCTGATCAAGACTTTCGGCGCCGAGACCGGCTTTGACGCCACCCATGCCGCCATCCAGGTGCTGGGCGGGGCGGGCTATGTGCGCGACTGCCCGCTCGAACACCATCTGCGCGACGCCCGGGTCATGGCGCTCTATGAGGGCACCACCGGCATGCAGGCGCTCGATTTCCTCACCCGCCGCCTCTGGCGCGACGCGGGGCGGGGGCTCGCGGTCTTCCTCGCCCGGGCGCGCGACGAGCTGGCCGCCGGCGCCGGTGCTCGACCGGAACAGGCCGGCAAGGTGGCGGACCTGCTCGACAGTCTGGCAGCCCTGGCCCAGGCCATGACCGCCCTGCAGAGCCAGCCCGACGCCGCGCTCTATCGGGCCGACAGTTTCATGCGCGCCGCCTGGGCCGCCGTTTCTGCCTGGATGGCCTTCCGGATCCATGCCGATGAAAGCATCGCGCTATGCCAGGCCCGCTTCGGCCTGCACGCCGCCCGGTGCGCCTGAGAGGCACCGATTTACCGCTTGACGAAGGATTGTTTATTTCCGAATAATACACTGGTAAACAATGTCGGACCGCATGACACCAGGGTTGAGGGACCCTTGGGCGCGGCACCGGCGGGGGGAGAAAATCCACAGTGTGATGTCCCATGGCGCCCTTTGCGGGCTAGTGGTCGCGCCACACCCATCCTGCCCCGCGCCCCTGGCGCCCTGTCTGCACTGGAGAACTGATTGATGGCGGTCCGTAAGCTCGACGACGAGGACGTGGATACCATGGCCGGCAAGGCCGATGTCTCGCTGGGCGCCCTGGAGACGTCCGGCGGCTTCGTCCTGCGCATTGCCCAACTCGCCGCCTTCGAGCGCTTCTTTACCGTCTTCGGCGAAAGCGAGATCCGCATTTCCGAGTTCACCGTGCTGCTGGCTTTGTCGGAAAATCCCGGCATTCGCCAGGGCGTGCTGGCCGACGTGCTCAAGATCAAGTGGTCCAACATGACCAAGCTGGTGCGGGCCCTCGAGGAGCGCGGGCTGATCGCCCGGCACATTCCCCATGACGACCGGCGCTCCGTGGTGCTCAGCGTCACCGCTGCTGGCCGCAAGCAGATCGAGGCCTCGGCCGACAAGATGTACCGCTCGGACCGCGCCGCGCTCGCCATGCTCGACGACGCCGAACATGCCCAGCTGATCGCGCTGTCGCGCAAGATCGCTGGCTGGCCGGAGGTCAAGTGATGGCGGCGCCGATGAACCTCGACGACATCATCGCCATCGACTTCCACACCCATGCCGAGGAAGCCTGCGGCATGCATGCCGATGACGGCTATGACGACCTGCAGCACGCCATGGCGCACTATTTCCATTCGCCCTTCAAGACCCCGCCGACCATTCCCGAAACGGCCGCCTATTACCGCGAACGCCGCATCGCCGCGGTGATCTTTGCCGTCGATGCCGAGGCCGCCACCGGCCATCGCCGCTACAATAACGAGGATGTGGCCACCCTGGCGGCCGAGCATTCGGACATCCTGATCCCCTTCGCCTCGATCGATCCGGCCAAGGGCAAGATGGGCGTGCGCGAGGCGCGCCGGCTGGTCGCCGATTTCGGCGTGCGCGGCTTCAAGTTCCACCCCACCTACCAGGCCTTCTATCCCAATGACCGGGCCGCCTATCCGCTCTACGAGGCCATCCAGGAGGCCGGGGTGCCGGCGCTGTTCCATACCGGCCAGACCGGGGTGGGGGCGGGCATGCGCGGCGGCTATGGGCTGCGGCTGAAATATTCCAACCCGCTCTATATCGACGACGTGGCGGCCGACTTTCCCGATCTCAAGATCATCATGGCCCACCCTTCCTTCCCCTGGCAGGAAGAGGCGCTGGCCGTCGCCACCCACAAGCCCAATGTCTATATCGACCTGTCGGGCTGGTCGCCGAAATACTTTCCGCCGATCCTGGTCAAATACGCCAACAGCCTGCTCAAGGAGCGCATGCTGTTCGGCTCCGACTGGCCGGCCATCCTGCCCGATCGCTGGCTGGCCGATTTCGACAAACTCGACATCAAGCCGGAGGTTCGCCCCTTGATCCTCAAGGAGAACGCCCGCCGCCTGCTGGGAATCTAATGACAAGACCGCGCCAAGCGGCACGACACTAGAAACCATGAGAGCGGCCGCCAAGCGGTCGCGGGAGGACACGTAATGAACAGACTTTTCAGAATGCTTTCTGTGGTCTCGCTGGCGGCGCTCGTCGCCGGCACGGCCGATGCACGCGAACTGCGCCTGGCCTCGGGGGCACCGCCGGTCCATCCGGCGACCGACCCGATGTACAACAGCTTCATGGAATTCCTGCCCGAGGAAACCAATGGCGAGCTGACCGGGCTGATGATCGGTCCCGAAGTGGTCAATATCGGCACCGTCAAGCAGGCGCTGCAGTCCTCGCTGGCCGAGGTGGGCAATCTCCTGCCGCTCTTCGTGCCGGCCGACCTGCCCAATACCGCCCTGATGGGCGACCTGTCCTTCCTCGCCACCACGCCCCATGCCATGGGCGCGGCGATGACCGAATATGTCGTCACCTGCGCGGAATGCCAGGCCGAGTTCAAGACCATGGGCGGTGTCTTTGTCGGCGCCGGCTCCTCGGATGTCTATCTGCTGCTGACCACCAAGCCCGTCAACTCGCTGGCCGACATGCAGGGCCTGCGCCTGCGCTCGGGCGGCGCCCCCTATGCCCGCTGGGCCGAAAAGCTCGGGGCCGCCCCGGCCCAGGTGCCGGTCAGCGACCAGTTCGAGGCCATCTCCCAGGGCGTCCTCGACGGTACCATGGCCTCGATTTCCGACCTGATCTCCTATCGCCTGGTCGACGTGGCCAAATATATCATCGACGTGCCGCTGGGCACCTACCACACCACGTCCAACTTCACCGTGGCCTCGGGCGCCTGGACTGAACTGACGCCCGAACAGCGCGAGGGCTTTGCCCGCGCCGCCAACCGTTCCAGTGCCCTGTTCACCCAGAGCTGGGGCTATGACCGCGCCGCCGCCGCCCGCCAGGCTGCGATCGACGCCGGCATCGAGGTCATCCCGGCCAGCCAGGACCTGCTCGACGCCACCAATGAATTCCGCTTCAGCGACATTCCCGATGCCGTCGCCGTGGCCGAAAGCCAGCTCGGCGTCACCGGTGCTGCCGCCAAGATCGAGCGCTTCCAGGAACTGGTCAGCAAGTGGACGGCCATCACCGATGCCGCCAATGGCGATGTCGATGCCATCGCCGCCGCCGTGCAGGAACAGGTCTGGGACAAGGTCGATTGGTCCACTTACGGCCTCTGACCACCCGGGCCCGCTTGTGACCCCCGTCACCTGCGGGCCCGCCTTTCGCCGATCGTCTTGAGGGAGAAAGATCATGCGCGACCGTCTCGACAGTCTAGTCAATCGGGTGACCAGCGGCCTGGCTCTGCTCGGCGCCGTCGGCGTGATCGCCATGCTGGTGCACATCACCGGCTACGTCATCATGCGCAACCTGGCCTCGGCCCCGATTCCGGCCACGGTGGAGATCGTCTCCTACTATTACATGGTCGCCATCGCCTTCCTGCCGCTGGCCTGGGCCGAGCGGCGCGGCGACATGATCTCGGTGGAAATCTTCAGCCATCTGCTGGTCGGCCGCCTCGGCCGCATCAATGCCGCCTTCGTCTCGGTGGTGACCTGCCTCGCCTATCTGGTGCTGACCTATACGACCTGGACGGTCGCCATGCGCCAGTTCGCCGCGCGCAGCTATGTCATCTCGCTCAGCGTCGCCGTCCCGGTCTGGCCGAGCTATTTCATCCTGCCCGTGGCCTTTGCCCTTGCGGCCCTCGTGGCCTTGTATCGGGGTGTCATGCCGCCCCTGCCCGGAGCTGCCAAATGAATGTCACTTTGGGCCTCGTTGCCCTGGCCATCCTCTTTGTCCTGCTCGGCCTGCAGGTGCCCATCGCCATTGCCATGATCGTGGTCTCCTTTGCCGGCGTCTGGGCCATGATCGGCCTCGCGCCCGCCATCGGCGTGCTGGCCAATACCCCCTACGAATTCATCGCCAGCTGGACCCTCTCGGCCGTGCCCATGTTCCTGCTGATGGGCTTTGTCGCCTATCACGGCGGCCTCACCGCCGGCCTGTTCGACGCCGCCAAGGTTGGGCTGCGCAAGGTGCCCGGCGGGCTGGGCATTGCCGCCATCGTCGCCTGTTCCGGCTTTGCCGCGGTCTGCGGCTCGAGCCTGGCCACCGCCGCCTCCCTGGGCCGCATCGCCATTCCCGAAATGGTCCGCGCCGGCTACAGCCCCCGCATCGCCACCGGCACCCTGGCCGCGGGCGGCACCATCGGCGCGCTGATCCCGCCCTCGATCCTGATGATCATTTTCGGCGTCTTTGCCGAAACCTCGGTCACCCAGGTCTTCATGGGCGGCATTTCGGTGGGCCTGCTGACGGCGCTGAGCTATGTCATCGTCATCCTGCTGATCGCCTGGCTGCGCAAGGATCTGATCCCGGCCGAGCCGGTAGGCGTGGCCGACCTCGACGCCCGCAAGGTCATGCTGGCTGTCTGGCCCATCCTGGTGCTCATTGCCCTAGTCTTCGGCGGTCTCTTCTCCGGCCTCTTCACCGCCACCGAGGCGGGCGCCGTCGGTGCCGCGGGCGCCCTGGTGCTGGTCGCGCTCACCGGCAGACTCAACTGGAACGTGCTGCGCCAGTCGGTGCTCGAAACCCTGGGCACCTGCGCCTCGCTCTTCATCATCGGCGTCGGCGCCGTGATGTTCACCCGCTTCCTCGGCCTCAGCGGCGTTGCCGGCCTGGTCAGCGGCGCGGTGCAGGCCTCCGACCTCAACTATTACCAGCTCATGCTGGTCATCGTCGTGATCTACCTCATCCTGGGCATGTTCATGGAGCCCTTCGGCGCCATGCTGGTGACGCTGCCCGTGCTGCTGCCGGTGCTGGCACTGCACGACATCAACCTGGTCTGGTTCGGCGTCTTCCTGGTCAAGCTGCTCGAAATCGGCATGATCACGCCGCCTTTGGGCATGAATGTCTTCGTCATCCGCAACGTCGCCGGGCAATATGCCAGCCTGACCGACGTGTTCCGCGGCGTCACGCCTTTCCTGCTGGCCGACCTCGTGCTGGTGGCCATCCTCGTCGCCTTCCCGGCCATCGTCCTCTTCCTGCCCCAGGCGCTCGGCTAGCCGAACGCCCGCATGCGGGCTGGCTGGGGTCGACGGCAGCGCGGCTAGGCCTGGCCGGCCCCCAGCCAGACCGTGCCGGTATAGAGCGCAAAGCCGGCCACCAGCACCATTCCCTCGACCCGGCCGATGCGGCGCCCGGTCAGGGCAAACCCCAGCAGCAGCACCGTCGTGGCCAGCATGACGGGAAAATCCACCATGATCAGCCGCTCCGGAATCGGGCCGCTCGACAGCATGGCGGTCAGCCCGCCAATGCCCAGCACGTTGAAGATATTGGAGCCGATGACATTGCCCAGGGCGATGTCGGATTGCTTGCGCGCGGCGGCCAGCAGGCTGGTGGCCAGTTCGGGCAGGGACGTGCCCACGGCAATGATCGTCAGCCCGATCACCGCCTCCGATACGCCCAGGCTGGCCGCCAGGCTGACCGCCCCGTCGACCAGAATCTTGCCGCCCGCCGCCAGCAGCACAATGCCGGCCAAAGCGGCCAGCAGCGCCGCGGGAACCGGCCAGCCGGGCGCGGCGACCGCTTCGCTGTCAACGGCGTCGCCGCTGCGATAGGCCAGCACCAGATAGCCCGTCAGCGCCGCCAGCAGCGCCACGCCGGTGCCGATATTGAGCAGGCCCAGGGCGCAGATCGCCCAGAACCCCGCCGCCGCGACCGTGGCCACGACGCCATCGCGCCGCAGCGCCGCCGTCGACACGGCAATCGGCATGACCAGGGCGGCGGCGCCCGCCACCAGCAGGCCATTGGCAATATTGGAACCCACGATATTGCCGATGGCAATGCCGGGCGATTGCGCCAGCGCGGCCATCACACTGGCCACCACTTCGGGCGCCGAGGTGCCGAAGGCCACGATGGTCAGCCCGATGATCAGTGGGGACACGCCCAGCCGCACCGCAATGGCGCTGCTGGCGCGCACCAGCAGCTCCGCCCCGGCGATCAGCAGCACCAGCCCACCCAGGATCAACAGTCCATCGCTCATATCGGTCATCTCCCGGCAACCACGCCATAGTCTTGCCCGATCCCTGCCGGCGCACAATCGGCAAGGCCGGACTTGACGCAGGTCAATGCGTGGCACCCGCCAGACCCTAACCTGCACCCAGTTTGCACCGAAAGGAATTTGCCATGCCCCTGACCCGCAGAACATTCTTCGCCGCCTCGGCCCTGATGGCCAGCCTGCTCACCGGTCGCGCCATGGCGCAATCGGTGCCCGAGGCGCTGGTGGGCTTTGGTGCCATGCCGCTCAGCGATGCGCTGGCGCGCCGCGAATCCATCCGCACCTATACCGATAGCCCCATCGAAGAGTCCCAGCTGCTGGCGCTGCTGGGCGCGGCCAACGGCGTCAACCGCGGCGATGTCGATGGCCGCACGGCGCCCTCATGGCGCACCGCCAAGGATATCGAAATCTATGTCGCCCAGGCTGCCGGGATCAGCCACTATGACGTGGCCAACAATGCGCTGCTGCCGGTTTCGGGCGATGATATCCGCTCCATTGCCAGCCCGCAGCCCTTCGTCGCCACGGCGCCGGTGCTGCTGATCTTCGTGACCGAGCTGTCGCGCATCCTGGAAGCGGCCGGGCTCGAACCCGATGCGCTCGACGCCCTCACCGAGGACCACCGCATCGCCGCCCATGTCAACGCTGCCGTCATCGCGCAGAATGTCTATCTGTTCTGCGCCGCCGAGGGCCTGGGCACCTGCCTGGTGGGTGGCGCCGACCGGGCGGCCCTGGCCAGCGCGCTCACCCTGACCGATGGGCAATTGGTGGCCTATATCCAGCCCGTGGGTCACCCCGCCGGCTGAGCCGGGCCGCCGTAACCCGCCGTCGGAATCGGCTTGCCGGCCTCATGACGAAGCCGGTGCGCCCTGGGGGCGCACCGGCTCTTTGCATTGTAGCGGCTGGTCAGAGCGCTTCGGCCTATTGCTGCCATGCCGCCGGAATGTCTTCGGCGGCGATGGGCATCGCCTGCGCCGCATAGCTGGCAAAGGTCTCCCGGGCATTGTCGTCGGTCAGCAGCCGGCGATGATAGGGCGCGCTGAAAATGTCCATCCAGCCCTCAACATCCCGATCCTGCTGCAGGTAATAGGCCGCCACGCCGTGGCAGGCAAAGCAGGTCTGTGCGAACAGCTCGCGCCCGTCCGGCGGCAAGGACTGCACCATGCTGGCGACGTCGGTGCCGGTGACCGCGGCGGGCAGGTTGAGTGCGAGATATTCGGCCAGCATTCCCTGCTGGTCAGGCGTCATGGCCGTGCCCCTGCCGGCCAGGTCACTGGCCCATTCGGCACTGCTGGCCGTGGTGCCGGCCATTTCGCCGAGCACCGCCGTGTCGGTGGTCAGGCTCAGCAGCAGGTCCTTGGGGCTGCTGGGCAGGCTGGCAATGGGGTCGCTGGTCTCCGCCAGCGCGCCCATGCTCATGACGCCGGCAAGCGTCAGCACAAGCAAGGGCAGGGGCAGTCGGCGGGCGGCGCCGCAACTTGGGGCTGATGTCATTGGCTTGATATCCTTTTTCGTTTTGCATCCATGGCTATCGACACTGCGCGGCAGTGTAGGGCCAAAACCGCAACCCGCCATGATCCAGATCAATTTTTCCGCGCCCTGCACTGTTAACCTCTTGGCAGAGAACAAATCGGATGGATGGGAAACCACGGCATGGCAGGTGGCCACAGGGCAGTGCGGATCCGCCAGGGGCTCGACCTTGATTATGCCGGCGCGCCCCGGCAGGTCATTGATGAAACGGTGGCGGTGACCGCGGTGGCCGTCCTGGGCAGCGATTATCCCGGCCTGCGGCTGGAGCCGCTGGTGGTGCCGGGCGCCCGGGTGCAGGCGGGCCAGCCAGTGCTGCGCGACCGCCGGCAGCCTGAACGACTGGTGGTGGCGCCGGCTGCCGGCACGGTCGGCGAGGTCAGGCGCGGCCCCCGCCGCAGCATCGAGGCGGTGACCATCGCCGTCGGGGACGCGGCCGGCGTGGACTTCCCCCTGCCCACGACCCTTGACCGCTCCGCGCTTGTCAGCCTGCTGCATGCTTCCGGGCTCTGGGCTGGCATTCTGAGCCGCCCCTTTGGCCGGCCGGCCGACCTCGAGGCCACGCCGGCAGCGCTGTTTCTCACCGCTATGGACAGCCGGCCGCACGCCGCCGATGCGGCCATGGTGATCGCCGAACACCTGCCCTGGTTCCAGCGTGGCGCCGCGGCCTTGCGTCTGTTGACGCCCGGCCCCTGCTATCTGTGTCACGAGGCTGCGCACAGCCCGGCGCCGCTGAGCGATATCACCCCGGTCGGCTTTGCCGGCCCGCACCCTGCCGGTCTGCCGGGCACCCATATCCATCACCTGCACCCGGTCAGCCGCACCCCCGGCGTGGTCTGGCAGATCGGCTATGCCGACGTCATCGCGCTGGGCCATCTGCTGGTAACTGGGCAGGTCTGGACCACCCGCATCATTGCGCTTTCGGGGCCGGCCGTCACCGACCCGGTGCTGCTGCGCGTGCCCCCGGGCGCGCGCCTGCACGATCTGGCCGCCGGCCGGCTGGTCCAGCCGGCCGTGCGGCTCTATTCCGGCTCGGCGCTGGACGGGCGGGTGCAGGATTTTCTGGCGCGCGACCATCTGCAGGTCTTTGCCCTGCACCATCACGCGCCTGCCGCCCCGCTGCCGCCGCTGCTGCATCGGCTGCAGGCCTGGATGGGCGCGGGCATTCCCGCCCTCATCCCCAATGGCGTGCATGAGCGCGTTGCCCCGCCCGGCATCCTGCCCATTCTCCTGCTGCGCGCGCTCAGCACCGGCGATGTCGATATGGCGCGCCAGCTGGGCGCGCTGGCTCTGGTCGAGGACGACATGGCGCTGCTCTCCCATGTCGATGGCGCCGGCGCCGATTACGGCACCATGCTGCGGGTCGTGCTCGATGAATTGGCGCCCCAGCCATGATCGGCACCGCTGATACCATTGCGCGTCGCGAGCCGCTCGGCCAGATCTGGGGCCGCAGTGCGCTGCCGGCCCTGCTCGGTCTGGCCCTGCCCCTCCTCATGCTGACGCTTGCCCAGGGCGCTGGCCTGTGGGGGCGGCTGGCGCTGATAGCGGCTGTCGTGCTGGGCCTGCAGCTGGCCTTTGCCGTGCTGCGCCGGCACAGTGTTGACCTGCATGGCCTGGTCACCGCGATCGTCATCGCCCTTGCCGTGCCGGCGGAAGCGCCGCTCTACCAGCTGGTCCTGGGCACGGCTTTTGGTGTCGTGATCGGCGAACAGGTGTTTGGCGGGCGGGGCCGCTCCTTCCTGCATCCCGCGGTGGTCGCACTGGCCTTCCTGACCTTTTCCTTTGCCGACCAGGACTACCGCACCGGCCCCGATCTGGCGGCCTGGACTCTGCTGCCGGCGCTGCTCCTCATGGTGGCCAGCGGTCAAGCTGCCTGGCGCCTGCTGCTGTCCGCTGCTGGCACGCTGCTGTTGCTGGCAGCTCTGGCCGGCAATGCCGAGCCCTGGACGGTCCTGGCGCCGGGCGGCGTGCTGCTGGTGCTGCTCTACCTGGGGGCCGATCCGGTCGCCTCGGCATCGACCAATCCGGGCCGCTGGGCCTATGGCGCGCTGCTCGGCCTGCTCGCCAGCCTCTTCGGCCAGGTCGGGCCGGGCTTTGGCGCCATGGTCTTTGCCACCCTGCTCGGCGCCATCTTCGCCCCGCTGCTCGATCGCCTCGTCATCATGGCTCACCAACGTATCCAGGAGCGGCGTCATGGCTGATCAAGCGCCCCGCGGCCCCTGGCAACGCTTCCTCGCCCGTCCCAATGGCGATCGTGGCAAGACGCTGGGCGTGGCCTTTCTCGTCGCCCTGGTCTGCGGCCTTGCCATCTCGACCGCGGCCGTGAGCCTGCGTCCGCTGATCGCCGCCAATGTCGACGCCGAGCGGCAGGCCCGTATGGCCGCCATGCTGGCCGACCTGCCCGGCATTGGCGACATCCTGGCCGAGACCGGCGCCGGGGCGGTCGATCTGCAACTGGTCGACCTGGCCAGCGGCACCCTGGTCAGCGACCGCGACCCGGCCAGCTATGACCCGCTGGCCGCCGCCGCCGATCCCGCCATGAGCACGGAACTATCGCGGGCCGAGGACTTTGCCGGGCTCGGGCGGCGCGAAAACATTGCCCCGGTCTATATCGTGCGCCGCGACGGGGCGCTGGCTCTGCTCGTGCTGCCGGTGCGCGGCGCCGGCTATGGCGGCATGATCAAGGCCTATCTGGCGCTGGAGGGTGACCTCGATACCGTGGCGGCCTTCACCGTCTATGAGCAGAGCGAAACCCCCGGCCTGGGCGGCCGCATCACCGAGCCGGACTGGCAGGCCCAGTGGGCCGGCAAGCAGCTTGCCCAGGATGGCGCGGTGGTCATCGAAGTGGTGCGCGGCGACGCCAGCGGCCCCCATGAGGTTGCGGGCATTTCGGGCGCCTCGGTCACCGGCTATGCCGTCACCGACATGGTCCAGTTCTGGCTCGGCCCGGCCGGCTATGGTCCTTTTCTCGAACGCCTGCGGGCAGGAGACACGCCATGATCAAGAGTCTGCGCACGCTCACCGATCCGCTCGTCGAGAACAATCCCGTCACCGTCCATATTCTGGGCATCTGCTCGGCGCTGGCCGTCACCACCGCGATGTCGACGGCCCTGACCATGTCGATCGCCCTGACCCTGGTGCTGGTTGCCGCGGCCGGCATCATCAGCCTGATCCGCGCGCATATTCCTGGCGCCATCAGGCTGATCGTCCAGATCACCATCATCGCCGCCCTGGTCATCGTCGCCGACCAGCTGTTGCGCGCCTTTGCCTATGAGATGAGCCAGCGGCTGACGGTCTTCGTCTCGCTGATCGCCACCAATTGCATCGTGCTCGGCCGCACCGAGGCCTTTGCCCTGCACAACCCGCCCGGCCCCAGCATGCTCGACGCCCTGGGCAATGGCCTGGGCTACAGCGCCGTGCTGCTGCTGGTCGCCTTCATCCGCGAACTGTTCGGCTCGGGGAGCCTGTTCGGCATCAACCTGCTGCCCCTGGTGGCCGATGGCGGCTGGTACCAGCCGCTGCGCCTGATGCTGCTGGCGCCCAGCGCCTTCATCATCCTGGGCCTGCTGATCTGGGCCATACGCAGCCTGCGGCCGCACCTGGCTGAAGGGCGCGAATTCGTGCTGCGTCATGCGCCGCGGGAGACCCGCACATGATCGAGCTCTTCCAGCGGTCGATCTTTGAGGAAAATCTGGCGCTGTCCTTCTTCCTGGGCATGTGCACCTTTCTGGCGGTGTCGCGGCGCATCGAGACTGCCTTTGGCGTCGGCCTGGCGCTTATCGTCGTGCAGGCCATCAGCGTGCCGCTCAACAACCTGCTCTATACCCATATCCTGGCCGATGGCGCGCTGGCCTGGCTGGGCCTGCCCGATACCGATCTGGGCTTCATGCGCCTGATCACCTTCATCGCCATCGTCGCCGCCCTGGTGCAGGTGCTCGAAATGCTGCTCGACCGCTTCGTGCCGGGCCTGCATCGCGCGCTGGGCATCTACCTGCCGCTGCTGACGGTCAACTGCGCCATTCTGGGGGGCAGCCTGTTCATGGTCGAGCGCCAGCTCGACCTGCCCGAAAGCGTGGTCTTTGGCCTCGGCACCGGCATCGGCTGGGCCCTCGCCATCGTCACCCTGGCGGCCATCCGCGAGCGCCTGCGCTATGCCAATGTGCCCAGGGGGCTCGAAGGGCTGGGCATTGCCTTCATCGTCGCCGGTCTCATGTCCATGGGCTTTTCCGCCTTTGTCGGCGTGCGGGTGCTGTGATGGAGATTCTTGTCGCCGCCGGGTTCACCGTCCTGCTCATCGTCATTCTGGCCGCCCTGCTGCTGCTGGTGCGCGCCGTGCTGCTGCCGTCCCGCCCGGTGACCATCACCCTCAATGGCGACCGTCCGATCGAGACGCTGACCAATCTGCACTTGCTCGAGGCGCTCAATGCCAATGGCATAGCCGTACCCTCCGCCTGCGCCGGCGCCGGCAGCTGCGGCCTGTGCCGGGTCACGGTGACGGGCGCCGAGCCGGCTTTGCCGACCGAACTGGCACTGCTGTCGCGCCAGGAGCTCCGGGACAATGTCCGGCTGGCCTGCCAGGTGGTGGTGCGCGGCCCGCTCGCCGTCACCGTGCCCGACGACATCCTCAATGTGACGCGCTTTGACTGCACGGTGGTCTCGAGCATCAGCCTCACGCCGCTGATCAAGGAAATCGTGCTGGCGCCGCCGGCGGGACTGGATTTTGCCCTGCGTCCGGGCGGCTTCGTGCAGGTGACCGCGCCGCCCTACCGGCTCGACTTTGCCGATATCGCCCTGGCGCCGCCGCACGCCGCCCATTGGGAGCGCCTCGGCCTGCGCCGGCTTGCCGTCCACAGTACCGAACCGGTGACCCGCGCCTATTCGGTGGCCAACCGGCCGCAGGACCAGGGCAGGATCGTGCTCAATATCCGCCTGGCCGAGCCGCCCCCGGCCCGCCCGGACGTGATGCCGGGCATCGTCTCGTCCTACCTGTTCGGCCTGGCCGCGGGCGACAGCGTCGCCATCTCCGGCCCCTATGGGCATTTCGGCGCCACCGACACCAGCAAGGAAATGATCTTCATCGGCGGCGGCGTCGGCATGGCGCCGCTGCGGGCCATCATCCACGATCAGCTCGAAGCCCGCGCCTCGGGGCGCACCATCAGCTTCTGGTATGGCGCCCGCAGCCGCAGCGAGCTCTATTATGCCGACCAGTTCGAGGAGCTGGCCCGCCGCCACGCCAATTTCCGCTTCGTGCCGGCGCTCTCCGAGCCGAGCCCGGCCGACCTCTGGGACGGCCAGGTCGGCTTCATCCACGATGTCGTGCTGCGCGCCTATCTCAGGGATCACCCGGCCCCCGAAGACTGCGAATATTACCTCTGCGGCCCGCCCCTGATGATCGGCGCCGTCTATGCCATGCTCGATGCCTGCGGCGTCGAGCGCACCGCCATCTTCAACGACGATTTCGGGAGCTAGCCATGTCTTTGACCCGACGCCGCCTGCTGCTGGGAGCCGCCGCCACGCTGCTGCTCCCCGCTCTGCCCGGCCAGGCCGACGAAATCCGCCTTTCCGGCCGCGCCTATGGCACGTCCTGGCAGGTCCGTCTGCATCTGGCCGGCGATGTCACGGCCCTGGCGCATGAGCTCAAGGCCCTGCTCGACCGGGTGGACGCCGCCATGAGCCCGTTCCGCCCCGACAGCGCCCTCTCCCGCTTCAATCGCGCCCCGGCCGGCTGGCATGAGGTCGATCCCGATCTGGCCTTGGTCACCGCCGAGGCGCTGCGCATTGCCGCCCTCACCGCGGGCGCCTTTGACCCCAGCGTCGGCCCCGATGTCGGCCGCTACGGCTTCGGCCCGATCCTGGGCACACGCAGCGGCACTTTTGCCGATTTTGCTGTCGCCGGCACGGCCATCCACAAAAGCCGGCCCGACCTGACCCTCGACCTCTGCGGCATCGCCAAGGGCTATGCGCTCGACCTCATGGCGCAGTGCATTGCCGCTGCCGGCTTCCCCGCTTTCGTCGCTGAACTGGGCGGCGAGGTCATCGCCCGCGGCGCCGATCCCACGGGCGCGCCCTGGCGCATCGGCATCAGCGATCCGCTGGGCGGCAAGCTGCGCGCCGTGGTCGATACAGGCGGCCTGGCCCTGGCCACCTCCGGCGACGCCATCAATGCCTATGAGGTTGCCGGCCGGCGCTATAGCCACATCATCGACCCGGGCACCGACCAGCCGCTGCACAACACCGTGGCCTCGGTCTCGGTCTTTGCCGACAGCGCCATGACCGCCGACGCACTGGCCACCGCCCTGATGGTGATGGGCACCGGGCCCGGCCTGCGCTTTGCCGATGCCCAGGGCCTGGCCGCCCTCTATCTCGACCGCGTGCCGACCGGCCTGCATGCCACCGGCAGCCGCGCCTATGCCCGTCACGTCAGCAGCTGAGGAGCGCCGCCATGTCCACCATCCTTGCCGCCATCGTCCTTGTCGCGCTCGCCATGCTGGGCCTGGCCATCGGGCTGGCTTTCGGCAAGCCGCCGCTGCAGCGCGACTGCGGTGGCCAGGACTGCCAGAAGGCCTGCGCCGGCTGCGACCGGATCAAGGAGGCGCTGTCTCATGACTGAACCGCTGCTCACCGTGGGCGATTGCATGAAGGTCGATCTGGTGACCCTCTCGCCCGGCACCGAAATCGTGCGTGCCGTCGCCATTCTGCTCGACAACAAGGTATCGGGCGCCTGCGTGCTGGATGAGGCTGGCACGCTGCTGGGCGTGCTGTCCAAGCGCGATTGCCTCAAGGCGGCGCTCAATGCCTCCTATTACAAGCAATGGGGCGGCGTCGTCGCCGACTATATGTCGCCCGATCCGACCACGCTGGATGCCGAGCTCGATCTGGTGGATGCCGCCGAGGCCATGATCGCCAGTTCCTTCCGCCGCTTCCCCGTGCTGCGCGAGGGCCGCTTTGTCGGCCAGATCAGCCGCACCGACGTGCTGGCCGCCCTCAGCGCGCAGTGGCGCTGACGCCTGCGGTTTTTTTCGCCCTGGCGGGTTCGCTGCGGCGCCTGGGGCGTTGTGTCCGGCTGGCAGCGACGCCGGGGCCCGGCTGGACAAGCCGCGCCGCCCCTGCCAGGCATGAGACAACAGGATGGAGATCAGCCGTGAGTGTAGCGTTCACCAAGGAAGACAGTGCCGAGACGGCGGCCGAAACCATGCTGCCCGACCGCCCCATTTCGGCGGCGCCCAACCTGGTCACCGCCGCCGGGCTGACCGCCCTGCAGGAGCAGTTCGATGCCGCGCGCGCCGCTTATGACGCCGCCAGCGCCATCGAGGATGTCAATGAGCGGCGTCGCCAGGGGGCCGGGCCGCTGCGCGACCTGCGCTATTTCGCCGAACGGCTGCGCACCGCCCAGCTCATGCCGCATCCGGCGACGACCGATGTGGTGGCCTTCGGCCACAGCGTGACCTATCGCCGCGACGACGGCGTGGTGCAGACTTATCGCATCGTCGGCGAGGACGAGGCCGACCCGGCTTCGGGTTCGATGTCCTATGTGGCTCCGGTGGCCCAGCGCCTGACCGGCAAGGCGGTCGGCGACATCGTCGAGCTGGGCGACCGCGAGCTCGAGATCATCGCCATTGCCTAGAGCGACTGCAGCAAGACTGGCGCCGCTTTTGCGGTTCGAACACGCCACAAACCAACAGCCAGAGCTATTGAGCCGTTTCACAGCAACGGTGAGACGATCTGGCGCAGGCCTGCCGTGATCGGCCGGCCGGTCCTGTCAGGCGCTCTGGTGAATATCGCCGGCCGGGGCGGACCGGCGCTTTTCCACCTTCTGGTCCAGCGCAGTGCGCAACTGGGCGCTGGGCGTGAACACCACCGTGCTGCGCGGCAGGATGCGGTGTTCCGTGCCGGTGCGCGGATTGCGGCCCAGCCGCTCGGCGCGTTCGCGCACCTGCAGCGAACCGAACGCCGTCAGTTTGACATTTTCACCGGCCATCAGGGCCTCGCCCATCATGGTGAACATCGCCTCGGCCACCGTGGCGACGTCGGCCTTGGCCAATCCTGTGCTTCGCGCTGCAGCCTCGACAAGCGCAGCACGCGTAATGGTCTGGGTCACGCTGCTATTCTCCTCCGTTCTTAAATTCATAGGAAGAATTTAAGCCGCTGTCCAGAGTTTGGCTACGCGAAGAAACATGAACCGACCCATCATGTTTATTGACATATCTTAGAATGATTATAAGCTGGCGCCACATTCTGATCCCGTGATTCAGCTATCGGACAGCGGCACAGTCCCGCCGCCGCCCTTAGAAAGGTCCAAAGTGCGCCTGACCCGCCAGTCCAACTATGCGATCCGTGCCCTGGTCTACTGTGCCGTCAACGAGCCCGGGCTCAGCCGCGTGGCCGATATCGCGCGCGCCTACAATATTTCCGAGCTGTTCCTGTTCAAACTGATCAAGCCGCTGGTGGAAAATGGCCTGCTGGCCACGGTGCGCGGCCGCCATGGCGGCATCAAGCTGGGCAAGCCGGCCGAAGACATCACCCTGCTCGATACCATTCGCCTGACCGAGGAGAACTTCGCGCTGGCCGAGTGCTTCGAGGACGGCGCCGATTGCCCGCTGATCGGCGAATGCGATCTCAATGGAGCGCTGCGCGAAGCCCTGGGCGCCTTCTTTGAGGTCCTGGCCGGCTATACCATTGCCGACCTGGCCAGCAAGAAGCGCTCGATTCGCGACCGCCTCGGCCTCACCACCATGGCCGCGGTGATGGAGCCGGCCCACTAAGGCCGCTGCGCCATCGCGTCCGGGCGATCATCGCCCGGTTTAATATGAGTTTGACACTCATGATTGTTTGTGGTTCTCTGTCTTCATCAGAGGCGACGCCGTGGTTGAATTCTCGACCGCCCCAGTCGCCGCCGAGTTGACGGGGCTTGCTGCTACCGTCTTCCCCGGCTGGTCAGGGTCCTCAACGCCCTGGCCAGCCTTTTTGCTTGCCGGCGATGCAGGGCAGGGCGGCAGCAAACCAGCCTTCCCTTTGTTCCTGTCCTGTGCTCTATCCGCGCCATGGCTGCAGCACCCCTTCTTTCGCTTCAAAATATCAAACTGACCTTCGGTGGCACGACCCTGCTCGAGGGCGCCGAACTGATTGTGTCGCCCGGCCAGCGCATCGCGCTGGTGGGCCGCAACGGCTCGGGCAAGTCGACCTTGCTCAAGATCGCCTCGGGCGATGTGGCGCATGACTCCGGCCTGCGCTTTGTCGAGCCCAGTGCCACCCTGCGCTACCTGCCGCAGGAGCCCGATCTCTCCGCCTATGCCACCACGCTCGACTATGTCGAAGGCGGTCTCGGACCCGGCGATGACGAATATCGCGCGCAATATCTGCTGAGCTCGCTCGGCCTCACCGGCGCCGAGGATCCCAAGACCCTCTCGGGTGGCGAAGGCCGCCGCGCTGCCTTGGCGCGCGTGCTTGCCCCCAAGCCCGATATCCTGCTGCTCGACGAGCCCACCAACCATCTCGACCTGCCCGTCATCGAATGGCTGCAGTCCGAACTCGATTCCATGCGCTCGGCCATGGTGCTGATCAGCCATGACCGTCGCTTCCTCAGCGACCTGACGCGCTCGACCGTCTGGCTCGACCGCGGCGTCACGCGTCGCCTCGACAAGGGCTTCGGCCATTTCGAGGAATGGCGCGATACCGTGCTCGAGGAAGAAGAGCGCGACCGCCACAAGCTCGACCGTCAGATCGTCCGCGAGGAGCACTGGGTGCGCTATGGCGTCACCGCCCGCCGCAAGCGCAATGTCGGCCGCATGGAGCGCCTGGCCGGCCTGCGTACCGATCGCCGCGAGCAGCGCAAGGTCACCGGCTCGGTCAATATGCAGGTTGCCGAGGGCCGCACCTCGGGCGCCCTGGTGGTGGAAGCCGAAAACATTTCCAAGACCTATGGCGACCGCACCATTGTCGGCGATTTCTCGACCCGCGTGCTGCGCGGCGACCGCATCGGCATTGTCGGCCCCAATGGCGCCGGCAAGACCACGCTGATCAAGATGCTGACCGGCTCGCTCAAGCCCGACACCGGCACCATCAAGCTGGGCTCCGCCCTGGAGCTGGCCATGCTCGACCAGGGCCGCGCCAAGCTCGATCCCGATACGCGGCTGCGCGATGCGCTGACCGGCGGCGGCTCCGATACGCTGCAGATCAACGGCCAGCCCAAGCATGTCGTGGGCTATATGAAGGACTTCCTGTTCAACCCCGAACAGGCCAATACCCCGATCGGCAAGCTCAGTGGCGGCGAACGCGCCCGCGTCGCCTTGGCCCGGGCTCTGTCATTGCCGTCGAACTTCCTCGTGCTCGACGAGCCGACCAACGATCTCGATCTGGAAACCCTCGACCTGCTCGAGGAAATGGTCTCCGAATATGCCGGCACCGTCGTCGTGGTCAGCCATGATCGTGACTTCCTCGACCGCGTCGCCACCTCGGTCATCATTGCCGAGGGCAATGGCGGCTGGACCGAATATGCCGGCGGCTATTCCGACATGGTGATCCAGCGGGGCGAGGGCGTGCAGGCCCGTAGCGTCGCCAAGGCGCACCGCCCCGGCAAGACGTCGATGGCGCCCATTGCCGCAGCAACGCCCATGGCCAAGCGCAAGATGAGCTTCAAGGAAAAGCATGCCCTTGAAACCCTGCCCAAGCAGATCGAGGACATCGAGGCCCAGATCGCCGCCATCAATGCGACGCTGAGTGGCCGCGATTTCTATACCAGGGACCCCGAGGGCTTTGCCCAGAAGTCCAAGGATCTGCTCGCCGCCGAAGCCAAGCGGGCCAAGGCCGAAGAGCGCTGGATGGAACTTGAGCTGCTGCGCGAGGAACTCGAAGGCTAGGGCTTAGCGTCCCAGTCGAATACCGGCTCGAGCAGCGCCTGCAGCCCCTCGGTTTCTCCGCCGATGCGCCGCAGCAGCAGCGAGCCGAGCAGCCTTCCGGCGCCGGCAAAGTCCTCGAACACGGTCTCGGCGCCCGGCCGGAACTGCGCAAACAGCTGCGATGACTGCTTGGTCACCACATGCACGTCGCGGCCCACCGTCCGGCCGGCCTCGGTAATGCCGCTCAGCACGGCCAGGGCCGAGACTTCCGAGGCGCAGACCCAGCCATCCGGACCGTCCGGGCGCTTGGTGCGCTTGATCACATAGCTGCGGATGGCGTCGGTCGGGCTGCCCAGATTGACGTCGGCGGCAAACTGATGCTCGATGCCCGCAGCGGCGGCGGCCCGGGCCACCCCGGCCTTGAGATGCTCGGTATAGGTCAGGGCGCTGTCGGGCAGCACGATGGAAACGCGTCGGCAGCCCTTTTCCACCAGCCGCTGCACCGCGCCATAGGCATAGGCCTCATTGTCGAAATCGACATAGGGATGGGCCTCCGGCCAGTTGCTGCGGCCATGGCTGACAAAGGGAAAGTCACTGTCGATCAGGAAGCGGATGCGCTCGTCAAACGCTTCCGACTTGGAAAAGATCACCCCGTCGGCCATGCGGTTGCGCACGATATGCTTGATCGGCTCGATCGGCGCCACATTGCGGAACAGCGGGGTGATGACCAGGTGAAAGGCGGTGCCGCGCAGCGCCTCGGTCAGCCCGCTCACGATGGAGCTGCCAAAGCCATAGATCTGCTCGTCCGGTTCGAGCACCAGGGCAATCACATTGGTGCGGCCGGTCTTGAGCCGCAGGGCGGCGCGGTCGGGCAGGTAGCCCACTTCGGCGGCGACCTTCTGCACCCGGTCGCGCGTTTCCTGGCTCAGTTCGGGCGCATTGTTGAGGGCGCGCGAAATGGTGGTGACGGCAAAGCCGGTCATCTGTGCAATCGTCTTGAGCGTTGGCTTGCCCGATGGCTTGACGCCGCGCGAACCCTTGTCGGCGGGTATATCGTCTTCAGACACTCTCGATTCCCCTCGGCTCGCCTTGCCCGGCGAGACATATTCTGAGCCACGACATCACCAGATTGTGCAGCCCAGCACAAGCGTTTGCAACGTTTGCATATGCCCGGCGCCATTGTGGCGAAACATGAGCCAATGTGTCCGGTTTGCGTTCTGCGACGAAAGTCGAGCAGGTTTTTTCCGCTTTTGTGCTTTCTGCGGCGCGTGGAGTGCTAGCTTTGCCGCGCAAACGGGCTTATGTTTTGCCCATTGCATCGGTAACCACCGATGTTGTGTCGACGCCAACCCGCAGGAAAGGAATGAAGATGACCCCATCCAATACCTTCACCATCCATGCTGGTACCTCGCGCGTACGCACCCACCTGCAAAGCGTAAAACGCTGGCAAGGGTTCTGTCTCAGCAAACGAATGTAACGCGTCACGCATTCGTCTCACTAATCCGATAGACCCCAAGCGTCGCCGGCCCGGATGGAGCACCAGCTGCCCATTCCGCCTCGTCGTCCCGACACGCAAGTAGAGATTCTACCATGCAGGAAAGCAAGTTAGACCGGGCCAAGGCCCACAAGCCCATCGTCATTGCAGTGGCCGGCGAGCCGCTCGGTGTCGTGGTTCCCCATGAGAGCGGCTATCGGTTTCTCGCCGTCAAGCTGCCCGCCTTTGCCATCGATGGCCAGGTCTTTGCCACCGTCGAGCAGGCCCATCTTGCTGTGTCCCAGGCCGTCGGCCAGACCGGCACGGCCGCCTGAGCGCAGGCACAAATAGCAACGCCGGAACCCAGGGGTTCCGGCGCGCTTTCAGTCATCATTGGTCGAATTGAGCTCGCTGGGCCGCTTGCCCTCCGCCATGGGCGGCGGCGGGTCGAGCGCCACCTCGACCGCATCGGCCAGGGCGTCGATATCGATCGCCCCGTCCTGGCCCTGCCGCTGCAACTCGGCGGCCAGCGCCGTCGCTATGGCCTGTCGGCGCAGGCCCGGTTCGCTATCCATTGCCATCGATGGAAATTCCCTGTTCGTTCATGCGGATCTCAACGCCCGGCTGGGCCTGCTGCTGCTGGTAAGAGTAGATGGCAAAGCCGACGATCGCGATCAGCAGGATGGCGATCACGGCATATAGTCCATTGCGGGTCATTGAGAACTCCTGACGCTTGTTCGAAAAGGAACAACGCTCCGATCACGCTTTGGTTCATCCCCGCCGCGTTGGTCATCATGCGTTCATACTTGTGACGAAATGGCGACCAAAGCCATGACAAAGGCGGTCACGCCAATGGCCAGCCGGCCGGAATTGTCGATGATGATCGGATCTATCCCCCGCGGGACGGCCGGGCTCTCGCGCGCCAGCCGGGCGGTGATCTGGTCGCCGCCTTCCCGGCCCAGCCCGATCAGCCTTTGCGCCCGCAGCGAGATTTCTGCCGTCACCAGCACCACCGCGCAGCCGGGATATTTGGCACAGGCCTCGGCGACGGCATGGCGCGCCACGCTGGCCACCACCACCTTGCCCAGGCTGAGATCGGTATCGACACTGATCGGCAGGCCGTAGCGCCGGTTATGCGCATCCCAACACAGGCAGAACCGCCCGCCGAGCTCGGCTCTGGCAAAGTCCTCCGGCGCCATGCCGTCATGCTCGTCGGCATCTGTTCCCGCCGGCCGGGCCACCACGCGCTGCACGAAGACAAAGCGCTTGTCATTGTTCAGGGCGTTTCGTGCCCCCTCGATGATCGTCTTCTTGCCAACCCCCGAAGGGCCAACCACCAGCACCAGTGAACCGAGGGGTCGCGCCATGGACTAGCTGACCCTCTGGCCTTGTCGCCACACGCCGCGCACCATCGGCAGCCCGCCGATCACCCGCACCCGCACCAGATCGGCGCGCTTGCCTACGGCGATCTCGCCCCGGTCATGCAGGCCCGCCGCCCGGGCCGGATTGACCGTCACCGTCGCCAGCGCCGCCGGCAGGCCAAGCCCGTCCACCCGCGCGGGCAGCACGAAGGCAGCCTGCAGCAGGGCATAGGGCACATAATCTGAACTCAGAATGTCCAATAGTCCCGCCCGCACCAGATCGGTCGCCGAGATATTGCCAGAATGCGACTTGCCGCGCACCACATTTGGCGCGCCCATCAGAATGGCCAGGCCCCCGTCATGGGCGGCGGCAGCAGCCTCGAGCGTGGTGGGGAATTCGGCAATGGCGACGCCGTCGTTGATGCCTTCTTCGACATGGGCCAGGGTGGCATCGTCATGGCTGGCCATGGCCAGGCCCAGTTCCCGCGCCCGCGCCACCAAAGCCCGCCGATTGGGGCCGGCATAGCGCTCGTGCTGGGCCAGGGCGGCGGCCAGATAGCGCTCGGTTTCCTCCGGCGTGACGCCCAGCTGCTTGGCGTAAAACAGCTTGTAGGCATCCATCGAGGTAAACTGCCGCTGGCCCGGCGTATGGTCCATCAGCGAGATCAGCCGCGTCGTGGGGTGGTCGCTCAGCGCTTCAAAATGCTCGACCACATCGGCGCTGGGCAGTTCGCAGCGCAGGTGGATCAGGTGCTCGGCCCGCAGCCAGCCGGCATCGCGCGCTCCGCGTACCGCTTCGACCATGCCCCGGGCATGGCCGAACATGTCGGGCAGGTCGAGATCCGAGCCGATGCGCACCGCATCGAACACCGTGGTGATGCCCGAGCCGGCAATCTGCACGTCATGGGCATGCAGCGCCGCCATCGGATCCCAGAACACCCCCGGCCGCGGCCGATAGTGATTTTCCAGGTGATCGGTATGCAGCTCGACAAGGCCCGGGATCAGGTAATCGCCCTCGAAATCCTCGCCCTGCGCCATGGCGCCGCCGGAAATGTCGGCGATGACGCCGTCGGCAAGGCTGAGGCTGCCCTCGATCATGCGGTCGGCCAGCACGATGCGGGCATTGCGGAAGACGGCCTGGCTCATGGCGCGCTGCCCAGCTTGAAATCGGCAATGCGGTTGAACGGCGTGCCGGCATCGGGCTCGTGATAGAGCACCAGCCGGTCCAGCAGCAGCGGTGCGTCGAGCACCGGGGCGAACCAGGTGGTGGCGGCCTGGGTAATCTCGGCTGCCGCCGCGGGATCGAGCCGGTCGCTCAGTGTCATGTGAAAGCGGAACTCGTCGAATATATAGGGATAGCCATAGGCATCGAGCAGCTCTGTCTGGCGCGCACTGAGATTGCGGCTCGCCCTTGCGGCGCGATCCTTGCTCGACATCGGCGCGCGGAACAGGTCGAACCGCTCCACCACATGGGCGGCCAGATCCTGCAGCCCGTCATTGTCATCGACCAGCAGCGCCAGAAAGCCGTCCAGCCCGGCCAGCCGGGGTTTGCCCAGATTGACCGGCTCATGTTCGCTGGCGAATTTATTCAGTTCGGCGCGCAGGTCGGCCTCGCTGGCGCCCTCGACCAGCGCCATTGGCGCCTTGAGCGTGGCGTGGAAACCATAGCGATTGGCCGATTGGGTGAGGTTGAGCAGCCGGTCGCGGTCGATGCCGGCCACCGGCCCGGCGAACAGCTCGCCGGTGCTGCAATCGCGGCCCAGCCAGGTGGCGGCGCGTTCCCACAGGTCGCTGGTCGCGGACGGGGCATAGTAGATTGCGAATCGTTCTGTCATCGGAACTCCTTGACCTGCCGCTAGCCATAGTATGTGTCGGCCGTTTGACACAGGCCATGCTCTTGCTGCTGGCTAGACCTGCCCGCGCCGAATCGCAAGCCGAGAGAGATCATGGACACTACCCTGCTCGAGCAGATGTTCCACGCCGCCGTCGCCCAGGCCCAGCCGGCGCTTGCCGTGGCGCAGAACCTGCCGCCGCGCCCACGGGGCCGCACGGTGGTCATCGGCGCCGGCAAGGCATCGGCGCAGATGGCGCGGGCCTTCGAGCTGGCCTGGACCGGCCCGATCTCGGGCCTGGTCGTCACCCGCTACGGCTATGCCGAACCCTGCGAGCGCATCGAAATCGTCGAGGCGGCCCATCCGGTCCCCGACGAGGCCGGCTTTCTGGCCGCGCGCCGCATCATGGAAACCGTCTCGGGCCTGGGGCCCGATGACCTCGTCGTGGCGCTGATCTCGGGCGGCGGCTCCAGCCTGCTGCCCGCCCCGGCGCCGGGGCTGACGCTCGATGACGAGCAGGCCATCAACCGCGCCTTGCTCGCTTCGGGCGCGCCCATTGCGGTGATGAACCTGATCCGCAACCAGTTCTCCACCATCAAGGGCGGGCGCCTCGCCGCGCGCTGTAGCCCGGCGCGCGTGGCAACGCTGGTGGTGTCCGATGTGCCGGGCGACGATCCGGCCCTCGTCGCGTCCGGCCCCACCATTCCCCTTTCCGGCACCCGCTCGCTCGCGCGCAAATATGTCTCGCTCTATCGCATCGACCTGCCAGCCAGCGCCCAGACGCTGCTGGCGGGCGAGGACAATCCGGCGCCCCTGGCCGGCGACCCGGTGCTGGCGCGCAACACTGTGCGCACCATTGCCTCGGCGGCCCTGTCGCTCGAAGCCGCCGCCACGCTGGCGCGCAGCAGGGGGATCGAGGCGGCCATACTGTCGGATTCCATCGAGGGCGAGGCGCGCGACGTCGCCCAGGTCCATGCCGCCATGGCCAAGGAAATCCTCACCCGCAACCGCCCCTTCACCAAGCCGGTCGTGCTGCTGTCCGGCGGGGAGACGACCGTGACCCTGCGAGGCAAGGGCCGGGGTGGGCGCAATGGCGAATTCCTGCTGGCGCTGGCCATTGCCATCGACGGCGCCGAGGGCATTTCCGCCCTGGCCGCCGACACCGACGGCATTGATGGCTCGGAGGACAATGCCGGCGCCTTTGTCGATGGCGGCACGGCCACGCGTCTGCGCCATGCCGGCATCGACCCGCTGGCGGCTTTGGCCAATAACGACGCCTATACCGCCTTCAAGGCCATTGGCGACCTGCTGCTCACCGGGCCCACCGGCACCAATGTCAACGACTTCCGCGCCATAATCGTGCGCTGATCCGGGCACTCGAAAAAATCATACAAATCCCCTTGGCAGAGCGGGGCTCGCTCTGTTCTATACGCCCGACTTTTCCCCGAGGAGCCAGACCATGGCCAAACGCAAGATCGCCGTCATTGGTGTGGGCAAGATAGCGCAGGACCAGCACCTGCCAGTGATCGAGAACTCGGCCGATTTCGAGCTGGCCGCAACCGTCTCGACCCGCGGCATCGCCCATAACGGCCTGCCGGTGTTCAAGACACCTGCCGAGCTCTATGCCGCCATGCCCGAGATTGGCCTCGTGTCGATCTGCACCCCGCCCGGCATCCGCCATCAATATGTCCGTGAGGCACTCGATGCCGGCAAGGATGTGATGATGGAAAAGCCCCCCACCACCACGATTTCCGAACTCGACGACCTGATCGCCCATGCCAGCCGGCTCGATCGCGTGCTCTACCAGACCTGGCACAGCCAATATAACCCCGCCGTCGACCGGGCCAAGGCGATCCTGGCCGAGCAGGGCGTCACGGCGGCCCGCATTGACTGGCGCGAAAGCGTGCGCAAATGGCATCCCGGCCAGGACTGGGTCTGGGAGCCGGGCGGCTTCGGCGTCTGCGATCCCGGCATCAATGCCCTGTCGATTTTCACCAAGGTCATGCCCTATCCGGTCTTCGTCGCGGCCAGCAAGCTGACCTTCCCGGCCAACCGGCAGACCCCCATCGACGCCGAAATCACCTTCAAGTCCGGCCAGGCGCATCAGCCGGCTTTGTCGGCGGGCTTCAACTGGCTCGAGGAGAATGGCGAGATCTGGACCATCCGCTTCGAGACCGGCACGGGCGACGTCGTCCGGCTCGAGGGCGGCGGGCGCACACTGCGCATCAATGATGAAGTCGTGCTGCAGCATGGCGATGGCGAATACGCCGCCATGTATGACCACTTCGCCGATCTCCTCGACCGGCATGAGACCGATGTCGACGCCGCGCCGCTGCGGCTGATGGCCGACGTCTTCCTGATGGGCGCCCGGGTGAACGGGCCGGACTTCGAATGGTAGGTACCTGATGTTGCAGTCGTCTCCCTCCCCTTGTGGGGAGGGGTCAAGGGTGGGGGGATTTCTCCGGCCATTGCCTATGCGGGAGCATACCCCCACCCTGCTCGATTGAACGGACCCAGCCTGCGCTAAGTCCTATCTCGCTTCCCTCCCCACAAGGGGGAGGGAGGGCCCGGTGCATGGGCTTCTATGGATCACTGACCAGCGTCGGTCAGCAGTTTGAGTTCGTCATCGGCCAGCTTGAGCCGCACGCCCTTGGCCAGGCTCAGCACCTGTTCGACCGATGTGGCCGAGGCGATGGGGGCGCTGACGCCCTTCTGGGCCACCAGCCAGGCCAGCGACACTTCGGCAGGCGTGGCGTCATGGGCCGCCGCGACCGTGTCGAGCGCGGCCAGGATCGCCAGACCCTTGGCGTCGAGATATTTCTCGGCTCCGCCACCGCGCGGCGATTTGCCGAGATCGGCCTTGCTGCGATACTTGCCGGTCAGAAAGCCGGCGGCGAGGCTGTAATAGACCACCGTGCCGAGTTCCTGTTCGGCCACGACATCGGCCAGGGCCGCGAATTCGGCGCGATCATAGAGGTTGAAGCGCGGCTGCAGCACATCGTAACGCGGCAGGGTCTTGATGATGGCGGTCTGCTGCGCATCGCGCACCATCTGGGCGGTATAGTTGGAGGCGCCGAGCACCCGCACCCGGCCAGAGCGGACCAGCGGATCATAGGCGCCCAGCGTCTCCTCATGGCTGGTCTGGGTATCCGGCCAGTGGCTGAAATAGAGGTCGATATAATCGGTCTGCAGCCGCGCCAGCGAGGCTTCGACGCCATCGTGAATGGACTGGGCGCTGAGCCCGCCCGGCTTGTTGGCCGAGTTGACCTTGGTGAAGATATGCAGCGCCTCGCGATTGCCGCGCGCTTTCATCCATTTGCCGATAATGGTCTCGCTCATGCCGGGCGGATTGCCCGGGACCCAGTTGGGATAGCCTTCGGCCGTATCGATGGCGGTGAAGCCGGCATCGACATAGGCGTCCAGTATCCTGAAGCCTTCGGCCTCATCCACGGTCCAGCCGAAGACATTGCCCCCCAGCACCAGCGGTTCGATGACAAGTTCACTGCGTCCGAGCGGTCGGCGGTCCATGAGGGGTCTCCATTTGGCTATTGCTGGGTCTCAACGTCTGGCGCCGTGATCGGTTCGGTTGCCGGCACGCGCGGGGCGCACCAGGCCAGCGCCCGATTGATGGCGTAAAGCGAGCCGTCGAGCGCAATGTGATTGGCTGGCACAGGCGTGCCATCGGCGGGCTCAAGATAGGCTACGGCACCATTGCGCAGATTGTCCAGCACCCAGGTGGTGTCCCCGCTCAGCCGGGCGCCATAGGGCTGGCTGGGCAGGGCGACGAAGCTGCGCGTCTGCTTGTCCACGGTAATGGCCCATACAACCGCATCGCCCTCGATCCGGCTGGTATGGATATGGATGCCGGTCGAAAAATCATCTTCGCAGCGCACCGCCACACAGGCGAAAGCGGTGGGCGTGGAGGCCAGGGCGCAGCCCAGCGTGGCGCGATCACCTTCGCCGGGCAGGGGCGAATAGTGCCAGCCGGCCTCCTGCGCGGCCAGGGGCGTTCCCGCCAGCAGGCCGAGCAGCAGCACCGCGTTCAGCTTTTGGGTTCGATGAGATCCCATTTGTTCCCATAGAGGTCTGCAAACACCGCCACCCAGCCATAGGGCTCGTGCCGCGGCGCTTCGAGGAAGCTGACGTCCTGCGCGACCATTTCGGCATGACTGCGGGCAAAGTCGTTGGTCTCGATAAAGCCCATCACCCGTCCACCGGTCTGGTTGCCCACGGCTTGGCTCTGTTCTGCACCGACGGCTTTGGCCAGCAGCAGGCGTGCGCCGCTACCAGCGGCAGCGCCGATCACCACCCAGCGCTTGCCGCCGCCCATATCCATGTCGGTCAGCACGGCAAAGCCCAGCCGGTCACGGTAAAAAGTGATCGCCGCGTCATAATCGGCGACCACGAGGGTCATGGTTGCGATGGTTTTTGTCATGGGACTATGGATCATCAGGCTCGGCGGCGGGTCAAGCGCCATGCGTGGCGGTCGAACGGATCGGCAGAAAACCGTCCATTGTTGTGGATTCTTCTTCCAGGCGTCATCAGATTGACCAAATGGTCAAACTCCCCCATTGCGCTCCCCCGGATTCTAAGCTTTGTTGACGCCCAAGCCCCGGTTGGCAAGCCGGGTGCATAAAACTGTTCGGGAGACAACAATCATGAAATTGATGAAGACGCTGCTCACGGCGACCGCCATTATGGCGCTTGCTGCCGGCGCGGCCCAGGCCAAACAGCTGGTCTATTGCTCGGAAGCTTCCCCTGCCCATTTCGATCCCGGTCCGCTGACTGGCGGCAACGACTTCGACGCGAGCTCGCACACGATCTATAGCCGCCTGGTCGAATTTGCTCCCGGCGGTACCGAAGTGACCCCCGCCCTGGCCGAAAGCTGGGAAGTCTCGGCCGATGGCCTCGAGATCACCTTCAAGCTGCGTCCGGGCACCAAGTTCCAGACCACCGACTATTTTACCCCCACCCGCGACCTCAACGCTTCGGACGTGATCTTCACGTTCGAGCGCCAGTGGAAGGAAGACAACGCCTGGTTCGCCTATCTCGAAGGCATGACCTGGGACTACTTCCAGGGCATGGACATGCCCAAGTACCTCAAGGAAATCGTTGCGGTTGACGACCTGACGGTCAAGTTCGTGCTGAACGAACCAAACGCACCGATGCTGGCCAACCTGGCGATGGATTTCGCCTCGATCGTCTCCAAGGAATATGCCGACAAGCTCGAAGCTGAAGGCAATATGGCGGCGTTCTCGACCCAGCCGATCGGCAATGGTCCATTCCAGTTCGTTGATTACCAGCTCGATACCGTCATCCGCTATGCCGCCTTCCCCGACTACTGGGATGGCAAGCAGCCGATCGATGACCTGGTTTTCGCCATCACCACCGACCAGTCGGTTCGTGCCCAGCGCCTGCTGGCCGGCGAATGCGACATCATGGCCTACCCGGCGCCTGCCGATATCGCTACGCTCCAGGCTGATACCAACCTGACCGTCATGGAACAGGAAGGCCTCAACATCGGCTACTTGTCCTATAACGTGACCGAAGCCCCATTCGACAACGTCAAGGTCCGCAAGGCCCTGACCATGGCCATCGACAAGGCTGCGATCATCGAGGCCGTGTACCAGGGTGCTGGCCAGGACGCCAAGAACCTGATCCCGCCGACCATGTGGTCCTATGACGACGCCACCCCGGCTGACGTCTACGATCCCGAAGGTGCCAAAGCCCTGCTGGCCGAAGCCGGCGTGACCGAGCTGACCACCGACCTGTGGGCCATGCCCGTGTCGCGTCCATACAATCCCAACGCCCAGCGCGTTGCCGAACTGATCCAGGCTGACTGGGCCGCTGTCGGCGTCACCGCCAACATCGTCACCTACGAATGGACTGAATACCGCGAGCGCGGCAAGCAGACCGATCGCAAGGGTCCGTTCCAGATCGGCTGGACCGGCGACAATGGTGATCCGGACAACTTCTTCGCCACCCTGTTCTCCTGCTCGGCCATCGGCGTGTCCAACTACTCGATGTGGTGCAATGACGAGTTCGAAGCCCTGATCCAGGAAGCCAAGACCACCCCGGACCAGGCCAAGCGCACCGAGCTCTACACCAAGGCCCAGGAAATCTTCAAAGCTGAAGAGCCCGCCATGACCCTCGCTCATTCGCGCGTGTTCATGCCCATGAAGAAGACCATCACCGGCTATGCCATGAGCCCGCTGGGCAACCATAGCTTCAAGGGCGTCGACATCGCCGAGTAAGGCTTTGCGATAGTCTGCAAACAGGAGCCTCGATCCGTATCGCTCGGAACGAGGCTCCACTATTTCGAGCAAGGCCGTGAGGCGCCAGCAAATGGCGCCCGCCAAAGGGCCGAGCCACAACAGGAAACGCGAGCATTCTGGCCCCCATCGGTGGTCCATTGCTCAAGGGTAAGTCCCGCTCATGCTGAATTACATCCTGCGCAGAATTGCGCTGATCGTGCCGACCGTCATCGGCATTTCTCTTTGCGCCTTCTTTTTTGTCCGCGTGCTGCCGGGCGACCCGATCCTGGCTATGGCCGGACAACACGGCGTCACGCCTGAGCGCTACGAAGTGCTGCGCGAGCAATTCGGCTACAACCTGCCGATCTGGCAGCAATATCTCAATTACCTGGGCTCGGTGCTGCAGGGCAATTTCGGCATCTCGCTGGCCACCAAGCGCCCGGTGCTGACCGAGTTCATGACGCTGTTTCCCGCCACCATCGAACTGGCTCTCGTGGCCATGATCTTTGCCATTGTTGTGGGCATTCCCGCTGGTATCTTCGCCGCGGTCAAGCGCGGCTCCTGGTTCGATCAGGTCACCATGGGCGTGGCGCTCACCGGCTATTCGATGCCCATCTTCTGGTGGGGCCTGCTGCTGATCATCTTCTTTTCCGGCTATCTGGGCTGGACGCCGGTCTCGGGCCGCATCGCCCTGACCTTTTTCCTGCGGCCCATTACCGGCTTCATGCTGGTCGACACCCTGCTCTATGGCAACTGGCCCGCCTTCGTCTCGGCGCTGCGCCATCTGGTCCTGCCGGCGGTGGTCCTGGGGACCATCCCGCTGGCCGTGATCGCGCGCCAGACCCGGTCTGCCATGCTCGAAGTGCTGGGCGAGGACTATGTCCGCACGGCGCGGGCCAAGGGCCTGTCGCCGCGGCGCGTGGTCAACGTGCATGCCTTGCGCAATGCGCTGATCCCGGTGATCACCACGATCGGCCTGCAGGTCGGTCTGCTGCTGGGCGGCGCCATCCTCACCGAAACCATCTTCTCCTGGCCGGGCATCGGCAAGTGGATGATCGATTCCATCAGTAAGCGCGACTATGTCGTGGTGCAATCGGGCCTGTTGCTCATTGCGCTTATCGTCATGGCCGTCAACCTGCTCGTCGATGTGCTCTATGCCGTCATCAATCCGCGCATCAGGGTGAAATAAATGAGCGAGATCCAAGCCACCCCAGCGCCCGTGAAAGAAAATTTCGGCGCCGGCTTTCGTGAATTCTGGCACTATTTCGCCGTCAACCGCGGTGCGGTCATCGGGCTGGTCGTGTTTATGCTGCTGGTTCTGGTCGCCATCTTCGCGCCCTTGATCGCGCCGCACTCGCCCGACCAGCAATATCGCGACGCCATCCTGACGCCGCCCATCTGGGACGCGCTGGGCGATCCGCGCTTCCTGCTCGGCACCGACCCGGTCGGTCGCGACATGCTCAGTCGGCTGATCCACGGCGCCCGCTATTCGCTATTCATCGGCCTCTTCGTGGTGGTCGGCGCCGCCCTTGTCGGCGTCATCCTGGGCGTGCTGGCCGGCTATTTCGGCGGCTGGGTCGATGCCATGATCATGCGCGTCATGGACATCATCCTGGCCTTCCCCTCGCTGCTACTGGCGCTCGTGCTGGTCGCCATTCTGGGGCCGGGCCTGTTCAACGCCATGGTGGCCATCGCCATTGTCCTGCAGCCGCACTTTGCCAGACTGGTGCGCGCCGCCGTCATGGCCGAAAAGAGCCGTGAATATGTGACGGCCGCCAAACTCTCCGGCGCCAGCCATATCCGGCTGATGCTGATCACCATCCTGCCCAATTGCCTGGGCCCGCTGATCGTCCAGGCAACGCTGAGCTTTTCCAATGCCATTCTCGATGCCGCCGCCCTCGGCTTTCTCGGCATGGGTGCCCAGCCGCCCACGCCCGAATGGGGCACCATGCTGGCGACCGCCCGCGAATTCATCCTGCGCGCCCCCTGGGTGGTGACCTTTCCGGGTCTTGCCATCCTGATCACCGTGCTCGCCATCAACCTGATCGGCGACGGCATGCGTGACGCTCTCGATCCCAAGCTCAAGAGGAGCTGAGCCATGCCCCTGCTTGAAATCCGCAATCTGACTGTCTCCTTCGACACCTCCATCGGCCTGTTCAAGGCTGTCGATGGCATCGATGTCTCCGTCGATGCCCGCGAAGTGCTGGCCATTGTCGGGGAATCCGGTTCCGGCAAGTCCGTGGCCATGCTGGCGGTGATGGGGCTGCTGCCCTCGACCGCCACGGTCACCGCCGACAAGATGGAATTTGAAGGCCTCGACCTGCTCGCCATGAGCGCTGCCGACAAGCGCAGGATCATCGGCAAGGACATTGCCATGATCTTCCAGGAACCGGTGGCGAGCCTGAACCCCTGCTTCACCATCGGCTTCCAGATCGAGGAAGTGCTGGGCATGCATCTGGGCCTGCACGGCCGGGCCGCCCGCGACCGGGCCGTGGAGCTGCTCAGGCTGGTCGGCATCAACGATGGTGCCGATCGCCTCGGCGCCTTCCCGCACCAGATGAGCGGCGGACAGTGCCAGCGCGTCATGATCGCCATGGCCATTTCCTGCAATCCCAAGCTGCTGATCGCCGACGAGCCGACCACCGCGCTCGACGTAACCATCCAGAAGCAGATCCTGGACCTGCTGGTGCGGCTGCAGGCCGAGCACGGCATGGGGCTTATCATGATCACCCATGACATGGGCGTGGTGGCCGAGACGGCCGATCGCGTCATCGTCCAGTACAAGGGCCGCAAGATGGAGGAGGCCGACGTGCTTTCCCTGTTCGAAACCCCTCAATCCAACTACACGCGGGCCCTGCTGTCGGCGCTGCCGGAAAATGCCGTAGGCGATCGCCTGCCCACCGTTTCCGACTTCGTCTTCGAAGCGGCGCCGGGAGTACGCTGATGACCACTCCCGTTCTCGAAGTCCGCAACCTGACGCGTGACTATGTCTCTTCCGGCGGCTTCCTGCGGCCGGCCAAGGTGGTGCATGCCGTCAAGGGCGTGAACTTCACCCTGGCCAAGGGCAAGACGCTGGCAGTGGTCGGCGAAAGCGGCTGCGGCAAGTCTACGCTGGCGCGCATGATCACGCTGATCGATCCGGCCACCGCTGGCGATATCCTGATCGATGGCGTTTCTGTCGACACCAGGCATGTGAGCCGCGAGATGCGCCAGAAGGTGCAGATCGTCTTCCAGAACCCCTATGGCTCGCTCAATCCGCGCCAGAAGGTCGGCGATGTGCTGGCCGAGCCGCTGCTGCTCAATACCAAGCTGTCGGCCGCCGAGCGGCGCGACAAGGCCATGGCCATGCTGACCAAGGTCGGCCTGGGTCCCGAGCACTTCAACCGCTACCCGCACATGTTTTCGGGCGGCCAGCGCCAGCGCATTGCCATTGCCCGGGCGCTTATGCTCAATCCGAGTTTTCTCGTGCTCGACGAGCCGGTCTCGGCGCTCGACCTGTCGGTGCAGGCGCAGATCCTCAACCTGCTCAAGGACCTGCAGGACGAGTTCGGCCTGACCTATGTCTTCATCAGCCATGATCTCAGCGTGGTGCGCTACATCGCCGACGAGGTCATGGTGATGTATTATGGCGATGTCGTTGAACATGGCAGCCGCCAGGCGGTCTTCGACAATCCCCAGCACGCCTATACCCGGACCCTGTTTGCGGCGACGCCCAAGTCCGACGTGGCCAGCATTCGCCGCCGCGTCGAGGCCAAGGCCGCGCTTTCGGCATGAAGTCAGCCCGCGCATGGAGCCGCCCGGCGGCTTCATGCGTTGCGCTCCCATGACCGATGACAGCCAATTCCAGCGCGCCCTGCAGTCCGATCGCGGGCGCCACGCCTTTACGCCGTCGGCCATCCCCTGGCGGGGCTGGAAGGACATCGTCTATCGCCTCTATGTCGGCTTCAACGAGAACCGCATCCTGCTGACCGCCGCCGGCGTCAGCTTCTTCCTGCTGCTGGCGCTGGCCCCCTCGCTCAGCCTCTTCGTTTCGCTCTATGGCCTGCTCAACAATCCCGCCGGCGTGGTCGAGCAGCTCAACCTGCTCGTCGGCATCGTGCCCGATGGTGGCCTCGATATCGTGCGCGAACAACTGGTGCGGCTGACCACCCAGGACGAACGCTCGCTGGGGATTACCCTGCTGGTGTCGCTCGCCATTGCCCTCTGGGGGGCGGGCGCTGGCATCAAGGCGCTGTTTGAAGCCATGAACGTGGTCTATGGCGAGCAGGAAAAGCGCAACTTCTTTGCCGTCAACCTGCTGGCGCTGATCTTCCTGCTCGGTGGCCTGGTGCTCACCATCGTCATGCTGAGCGTCGTGCTGGTCCTGCCGGTGGTGCTCAGCCTGCTCTCGCTGTCACGCTATGACTGGATCGTGCAGCTGGGCGCCTATGCCGTCATGTTGCTGTTCCTGCTGCTGGCCGTCTCGGCGCTGTATCGCTGGGGCCCGAGCCGGCAGGAGGCGCGCTGGCGTTGGGTGACGCCGGGCAGTGCCTTTGCCGCTTTGGGCATCATGGCCGCCTCGGCGCTGTTCTCCTGGTATGCCGCCAATTTCTCCAACTACAGCGCCACCTATGGCTCGCTTGGGGCCGTGGTCGGCATGCTCACCTGGATCTGGCTGTCGGTCACCATCATCATTCTGGGCGGCTCGCTCAATTCCGAGATCGAGCACCAGACCGCCGAGGATTCCACCACCGGCGCGGCCCAGCCGCTCGGCGAGCGCGGCGCTTTCGTTGCCGACACGGTGGGCGAACGCTGGCCGGCGCGGGGTGGCGGTACCGTGTCCGAGGCGCCGGCGGCAGAGCAACCGCCCGAACCGACCGGCAGCGCCACCTGAGCTAGACGCTGACGCGTTTGCCTTCGCGCGAGGAGGCCAGCAGCGCCTCGATCAGGCGGTGCACATGCAGCGCCGTATGGCCGGTCGAGACCGGCTGCCGGCCCTGGCGCACGGCATCGGCAAATTCGGCGATCTGGGCCGCATGCCAGTCGAAGGGGAAGGCCATGGGATCGGCGCCGCCGCCGCCCTCGCTGGCCTCGCCCTCGGTGATGATGTCGCCATTGCGCAGGCGCACCGTCAGATTGCCGGCGGTCAGCGTGGCTGCGGCATCGGCGAAATTCAGCGTCAGGCTTTCCGGCCCGCCGGGGAAATTGGCGGTGGTCGCCATCATCGCCCCGACCGCGCCATTGGCAAATTCCAGGCCCGCCGACACGAAGTCCTCGGTCTCCATCTGGTGCAGCCGCGTCGTCCGGGCCATGGCGGTCACCGCCTCGACCGGGCCGCAGAGGCTGAGCATCAGGTCGAGCGAGTGAATGGCCTGGGTGATCAGCACCCCGCCGCCATCCTGGGCCAGCGTGCCGCGACCGGGCTGGTCGTAATAGCCCTGCTGCGGCCGCCACCACGGCACCACCAGATGCACGGTCTCGAGCGGGCCGTAGCGCCCGTCGGCGATGGCTTCGGCCAGGAAGCGCGAGGCGCGGCGGAAGCGGTGCTGGAAGATGACACCCAGGGTGACATTGGCGGCGTCGCACAGCCCGACAATGCGCTCGGCGGCGGCGACGCTGCGTTCGACGGGCTTTTCCAGCAGCACATGCTTGCCGGCCCGGGCTGCGGCGGCGACGATTTCCTCGCGCGCATTGGGCGGTGTCAGCACCAGCACGGCGTCGAGCCGTGGATCGGCCAACAGGGCCTCATAGCTCTCGGCGGCGGGGAAGCCATAGCTGGCGCAGAAGGCCTCCAGCTCGGCACGGTTGCGGCGATAGACGCCCAGCACGGCAATGCTGTCACCCAGCGACTGCAGGGCCAGTCCATGCGGCTTGGCCCCCATGCCCGCACCGATCACTCCAATGGCAAAGCGCCCCTGTTCGTCACTCATGCCGGCTTCCTCCATGCCAAGTTCTGGCGCGATCAATGGACCATGAGGGCCACTTTGAGAAGGGGTCAGGAGGCTTTGCGCCAGGATTGTGCGGTGAGAAAGGCTTCCAGGTCGGCAGCGCTGAGCGGCCGGGCGAAGGCGTAGCCCTGCAGGATGTCACAGCCCAGGTCGCACAGGATCGCCGCATGCTCCATGCTCTCGACGCCTTCGGCCACCACCTCGATACCCATGGCCTTGCCGATATCGATGATGGAGGTGAGCAGGCGGCGCTGCGGCAGATCGGTCAGAATGGGCATGATCAGCTGGCGATCGATCTTGAGCCTGTTCGGACGCAGTTTTTGCAGCGACACGATCGAGGCATAGCCGGTGCCGAAGTCATCGATCTCCACGTCAATGCCGAGGCCCTTGATCTGCTCGATATTCCAGCTGACGACGTCGTCGCCATCGTCCAGATAGATCGACTCCACCAGTTCAAAGGAGATGCGACCAGGCGCGATGTCGAGTTTGCGCAGGCTGGTGATCAGTTCTTCGTCATGCAGGCGGCGCTGGGAGACATTGACCGAGGCCCGCGGCACCACCAGGCCCATGTCATCCCAGCGGCGCAGGTCCGCCAGCGCCTGTTCCAGAATGAGCCGGTCGATGGTAGCCATGACATTGAGCTCTTCGGCGACCGGAATGAAGCTGTCGGGGGTCTTGATCCCCTCGATCGGGTGCCGCCAGCGGGCCAGGGCTTCCACGCCGACCAGGTCATGGTTGCGCGCGTCAAACTGTGGCTGGTAATAGGCGACGAATTCGTCGCGCTCCAGCCCGCTCAGGATCTCGTCGGCCACCCGCTTGGTGTTGATCACCTCGGACTGCAGCAGTTCGGAAAAGAATTCGTAGCAGTTGCGCCCGCGTCCCTTGGCCCGGTAGAGCGCGATGTCGGCATTGATCAGCAATTGCCTGCCCTCGAGCGTACCAACGCAGCCGCGGGCAATGCCGATGCTGACGCCGAACCGGCATTCGTGGCCTTCATAGCCCACCGGCTGGCGCATCCGCCAGACGATCCGGCCGGCCAGGGCCGCCAGGTCCTCCTGGCTGTCATTGGCGGTGGTGAGCACCACGAATTCATCGCCACCGACGCGGGCGACGAAATCGCCGTCCCGGCAGTTGGCGCGCAGTACCGCACTGGCATGCACCAGCATGGCATCGCCGGCTGCGTGTCCGAGCGTGTCATTGATCTGCTTGAAGCGGTCCAGGTCGATATGCAGCAGGGCGATGGACCGGTCGGTGCCAAACCCCCGGGCGGCCAGGCCCTGCAGCATTTCGTCCAGATAGCGTCGATTGGGCAGGCCGGTCAGGCTGTCATGCAGGGCATTGTGTTCGATGCGCACGCGCGCCGTTTCGAGTTCGGCATTGCGCGCCTGCGTCATCGCCGTGGCCTGCTGGAGCTCAAGGTTCAGTTCGACATCCGCCGTCACGTCCCAGTTGATGCCCAGGATGCGCGGATTGCAGCCCGGATCGCTGTAGACCGCGCCGATCGAGCGCAGATGGCGCACGGCGCCGTCGGCATGCACGGTGCGGAAGGTGGACTGGTATCGCCCGGTGGCAATGCCGTCGGCGAAGTCCTGCTCGGCCTGCGCCAGGTCCTCCGCCTGCAGCGCCCCGCGCCAATCCGGATAGGCGCGGGGGCCGCCATCGGTAGCCAGGCCATAGAGCTGGTTCATGCGGTCGTCCCACACCAGGTCCTTGGTCACCACATCCATTTCCCAGACGCCGATCCGCGATATGCCCAGGGCCAGATCAAGTCGTCGGGTCGCCCGCGTCAGCTCCGCCTCGCGCCCCTTGAGGGCCAGGAAATGCCGATTGCGTTCGCCCATCAGATGCGCGGTGATGACGATGGGCACCAGGATCAGGATGCCCGCGGCCAGAATTGCCAGCCGGAACAGCCAATTGTCGCTGGTGGCGGTCGCCCAGCCCCCCTTGGGCACGGCCGACATGATCCAGGTTTCATGCGGCAACGAGATCTCGGCCGTGACGGGCTCCATGTCGCTCAGGTCGGGGCCGAAAAAGGCGGGCATTCCCTGCGCGACAGCGCTCTTGCTGGTCAGGGAAACATCGATGTCCAGAACAGGATTGATCAAGCCGCTGTCGCTATAGAGCGCGTCGACATCGACCACCGCCGAGGCCAGCCCCCAGAACTGGCGGCCGTCCGGGCCATCGGTAAACACCGGGAAGCGGCCGACAAAGCCCCTGCCGCCCTGCACCAGATCGACCGGCCCTGCCAGCACCACGCGGCCCGTATCGCGCGCCAGCAGGGCGGCGTCCCGTTGCGCCGGGTTGGTCAGGTAGTTGAGCCCGATGACGCCTTCATTGCCGGCCAGCGGGTAGGTCATGGTAACGATCAGATCGGGCGCCAGCGCCACCGAGCGCAACTGGCTCTGCTCCTCGAACAGCCGGCTTGCCAGGGCATTGAAACGCTCCGGTGTCATGGTTGCCGGTTCGGTGGAAATGGTCGACACCAGGCCGCGCACCAGCTGGATATTGGCCGTGATATTGCCTTCAACCTTGGCCCGGATCAGCGCAAGTTCCCCCTGCACCCTGGCCTGAGCCCGCTCCCGGGCAATCGTGGAATTCTGCAGGTCCAGATAGACCCCCCCGGTCAGCAGGACGATCAGGGCCAGCAGCGCTGGCAGCATGGTGGCCCGCAGCCAGCCATGGTGTTCCCGCAAAGGAATTTGATCTTTGGTCACGGCTGCCCAGTTCTGAAACGGTCCTGATCTGGTTGCAGTGTGGGCCGGGCAGTTTTAAGATTAATAGCAGCCGCCGCGGAATGTTGTCAGGTTAGTTAATGCTGGGTTAATCCGGCAGGGCCGCGGTTTCGATCAGCGCGACCCCCGCCGCCTGGCACAGCTGGCGAAAGGGCGGGGACGGGCAATGGTCCGTGACGAAGCTGCCGATCTGGTCAATGCGGGCGATGCGCACTGGCGCCGTGCGGCTGAACTTGCCCTGGTCGGCGACCAAGATCACATGGCGCGCATTGGCGATAATGGCCTGGGCGACCTTGACCTCGCGATAGTCGAAATCGAGCAGGGCGCCCTCTTCGTCGAGCGCCGAGGCGCCGATCACCGCATAGTCCACCTTGAACTGCGAGAAGAAGCCGGCCGCCGCTTCGCCCACCACGCCGCCATCGGAAGGGCGCACCACGCCGCCGGCAATCACCACCTCGAAGCGCGGATAGACCCGCATGCGGTTGGCGACATTGATATTGTTGGTCACCACCATGAGCCCGGCATGGTCGAGCAGCGCCTGGCTCACCGCCTCCGTGGTGGTGCCGATATTGATGAACAGCGACGCATCATTGGGAATGAGCCGGGCCGCCGCCTGGCCGATGGCCTGCTTGGCCTCGGCGGCGATGCGGCGGCGCGCCTCATATTCGAGGTTCTCCACCCCCGAAGGCAGCCGCGCCCCGCCATGCACGCGGGTCAGCTGCCGCTGCTCGCAGAGCTGGTTGAGGTCCTTGCGGATGGTCTGCACCGAGACGGCGAAATGGCGCGCCAGCGCCTCGACGCTGACGCCGTGCTGCTGCCGGGCCAGATCCAGGATTTGCCGATGCCGCTCGCTGCTATCACTGACCATGTCAGGCCGGCTCGAAATCGTTCGGACGCGCCGTCACGTCCACGAGGCCCGCGGCAAAGCGCCGGGCATTGCGCACATAGCCATCGGCCGACTTGCGCAGCCGCTCGATGGCGGCTTCGTCGAGCGCGCGGATCACCTTGCCCGGCGCGCCCACCACCAGCGAGCCGTCGGGAATCTCCTTGCCCTCGGTGATCAAGGCGCCGGCGCCGATCAGGCAGTTCTTGCCGATCCGCGCGCCGTTGAGCACCGTGGCGCCCATGCCGATCAGCGTATTGTCGCCAATGGTGCAGCCATGCAGCATGGCCTTGTGGCCGATGGTGCAGCCTTCGCCGATGGTCAGGGGAAAGCCCATATCGGTATGCAGCACGGTGTCTTCCTGCACATTGCTGCGCGCGCCGATCGTGATGGGCTCATTGTCACCCCGCGCCACCACGCCGAACCAGATGCCGGCATCGGCATGCACGACCACCCTGCCGACCAGCACGGCGGTCGGGGCAATCCAGCCGACATCGGGGTCGATTTCCGGGGCCATGCCGTCCAGCGTATAGAGTGTCATCTCGTTCTCCTCATTTTATGCCATAGGCCTGGCGCATCTGGGCGATCTCGGCCAGCGTTTCGGCCAATGCCGTCCAGTCGTCACGCTCGGCAATCGGTGCCCAGATCGCCTCGACTTCGTCAATCAGCATGCTGCGTGGCTGTCGCCGCGCGAAATAGGGGTGTTCCAGATTGACATCGGCGCTGGGCCGATAGGCTTCAAGCCCGCCCGCCACCGGCCGGAAGGCGGTGCTGGCGTAATGCGCCGCCGATGGGCTGCGCGCCGCCCGTTCGGCGCTGAGGCCGCCGCCGCGCCAGTCGAACAGGAATTGCTCATAGGGCGCCTCTGATGCCGCCAGGAATTCGAACAGGCCCGTGACAAAGGCGCCGTCGACCTCGGTGTCGCGCGGCACGAGGCCCAGGCGTCGCAGCATCTGCCGCGGCAGTTCGGCCCGGAAGATGGGCCACACGGTGTTGAGCGCCGGCTCCAGCGCCTCGATGCTTGACAGCGGCACCAGGCACTCGGCCAGCCGGGTCAGGTTCCAGGCCAGCGCATCGGGCTGCCGGCCAAAGCTGTAGAGCCCGGTCTCGTCGAAATAGGCGGCGGTGAAATCGGGGTCATAAGTCGGGATGAAGCGCCACGGCCCATAGTCGAAGCTCTCCCCGGTAATGTTGATATTGTCGGTATTGAGCACGCCATGCACGAAGCCGGCGGCGACATATTGCGCGCCCAGCCGGGCGACATTGGCCACCACGGCACCCAGGAACGCCGCAGGCCGGTCGGCGGCGTCGGCGAGGTCGGGATAATAGGTAGCAATGGCATAATCGAGCAATTGCTGCAGCCCGGCCGTGTCCTCGAGAAAAGCCAGCCGCTGGAAACTGCCGATGCGGATGTGACTGTGACTGAGCCGCACCAGCACGGCCGAGCGGGTCGGGGAGGGTTCATCGCCGCGCTGGAGTTCTTCTCCGGTTTCCACCAGCGACAGGCTCTTGGACGTATAGACGCCCATAGCCTCGAGCATTTCGCTGGCGAGGATCTCGCGCACCCCGCCCTTGAGCGTCAGCCTGCCATCGCCGCCGCGCGACCAGGGCGTGCGCCCGCTGCCCTTGGTGCCCAGATCGAGCAGGCGACCATCCTGGTGGTCGAAGCCCTGAGCGAAGAGGAAGCCGCGGCCATCGCCCAGGTCGGGATTGTAGCTGCGGAACTGGTGGCCGTGATAGCGCAGCGCCAGCGGCACCGGCAGCGAGCCGGGCAGGGGCGCAAAGCGCCCGAAATGGCCCAGCCACTGGTCATCGCTCAGGCCATCGAGCCCGATGCGGCGGGCCCAGCGCTGGTCACGGTGGCGCAGCAGGGTTTGCGGGAAATCGGCTGGGGCGACGCGATCATAGAACGCATCGCCCAGCGTTTCGTGATGGCGGGCGGGCTTGAAATCAGTCATGGGCCAAGGCTATCACAGCCGCTCCTATTCGCCAGCGCGCAACCCTGCCTTTCCCGCAGGCGCCTAGCATCGCGCCGCAAATCGCCCTATATCCACCCATGATGACACTCCAGACCGAACTGCTGCACCTCACTCCGTTCCAGGCGGTGATCTTTGATATGGACGGCACGCTGCTCGATACCGAAGCCGTGTTCCGCACCATTGTCTTTGAGGTCTGCGACGAACTCGGCTTCCCCATGACCGACGATGTCCACCTCTCCATGGTCGGCGGCAGCCATGAGCGCACCAACCAGCTGCTGGTCGAGGCCTATGGCGTCGCCTTTCCCTATACCCTGTTCGACCAGCGCTGCCGCGTGATCATGGGCGAGCGCAGCCATGCCGGCGTGCCGGTCAAGCCCGGCGCCCGTGAACTGGTAGTCGAACTGCGCGCGCGCGGCATTCCCACGGCGGTGGCGACCTCCTCGCGCCAGCCCCATGCCCATACCCATCTGGGCGCCGCCGGGCTGCTGGAACTGTTCGACACCATCGTCACCCGCGATGACGTCACCAACCCCAAGCCGCATCCCGAACCCTATCTCACGGCGGCGAAACGCCTGGGCATCGAGCCGGTGCATTGCCTGGCGCTCGAGGACAGCCATGCCGGCGTGCGCGCCGCCCATGCCGCGGGCATGCAGACCGTCATGGTGCCCGACCTGGTCCATCCCAGCGAGGAGATTCGTGCCCTGGGCATTGCCGTCATGGAGAGCCTCAACCACGTCCGCCAGGCCGCTTTCCGCCACCGCTGAACTCCCCCATGATCGACTGTCGCCTCCCAAGCCCTGGCCCCCCGCCGGGGCTTTTGCCTGTCGGCAATTGTTAACCTCCTGTGCTCCCCACAAATCGTGCCGGGGCTCTGTAAACTTTTAGCTTTCCTGCCCACACCCCCTTCACCACGCAGCAAGGCCTTGTCTTTCAAGGGTTTTCATCTGCCGGCGGGTGGATTAACCCTAACTTAAGAAGCTAACGGCTATAGTTAACCAGTCGTAAATTCTGACTTCCCACCGCGCCCTGGCTTGGCTAGTGTGCGCGGGAAGTAACCAAGGGCCCGCCAAGCGGGTCCGGACGAAGGTGCACCGGATATGACCGGATGCGCCCAGGGGTAAGGACGGGGCATGACGAAATCCTGGCAGCTCAAAGCTGTACGTGCTCTCTCGCATGTACTTGCCCTCTGCGCCGTGGCGCTCGTGCTGTTCGTGACCCTCGTCCCTGCCCAGGCAGAATCGCTGAAACTGGCTGCCGTTTCCCCTCTGCCTGTCCCCGCCGACCTCGTCGCCGTACGGGCCCAGCCCGCCATCGGACCGACTTTGGTGCCGCTGGCCCCGGGCGAACAGGCCCTGACCCCCGCTTTGCTCACCAACTATGTCGCGCGTCAGCAGATGCTGCGGGCCGTAGACGTGCTCGGCATTGCTTCGCCCCGCCCGCTCAATGAGGATGTGCTGATGGGCTATATTGCCCGGGGCGCCCTCAACGACAACAGCGCCGTCTCGGCGCTTGCCAGCTTCGCCAGTGCGCCGGTTGCCGCCCAGCCCGCCCTCAACACCGCTTCGTTGGCCGCCTATATCGAAACCGGCTATCAGCCGATGAGCAAGCGTCTCGAACTGGCGGAAGCCGAGCGCAACTGCCTGGCCCAGGCCATCTACCACGAGGCACGCGGTGAAAGCGCTGCCGGCCAGCTGGCGGTGGCCAATGTCATCGTCAATCGCGCCCGCTCCAGCAAGTTCCCCTCGACCCTGTGTGGCGTGATCTACCAGAATGCCGAAAAGGGCTTCCACCGCTGCCAGTTCACCTTTGCCTGCGACGGCCGCACCGATGCGCCGGGTGAACGCAGCGCCTGGGCCCGCTCGGCCGCACTGGCCCAGACCGTCTATGCCGAATTCGCCACCGGCGAAGCGGTTGGCGCGGTGCCGCGCTCGGCCCTGTTCTACCACACCACCAATGTCCGGCCGAACTGGGCCAATACCTATAATGCCGTCGCCCAGATCGGCTCGCACATCTTCTATTCGCCCAACTAGGCGCTGTTTCCTGCTTTTGATGTGCTGAGGCGCCGCGCCGGCTTATGCCGCGCGGTTGCGTAAGAATGAGCGGACCCCGAGGCGGCTTTCGCCTCTGGTAAATTTATAAAATGAGACGGAAGCCGCCTCGGGGCGCCGGTTTTTGGAACTGGCCGGTCCTAGGGGTCGCTCGCCCTGTCGCAACCGAAGCGTGGAACCTGTGGAAGAGGCAAAACCTCCACCCGGCTCACCCCGCCACTGTTCGCCTGCAGGCCGCCCATGCGGGGTGATGGGCATGAGTTTAGCCGAGCCCGCGCCACCGGGGATAAGTCTTCTCCGCCCTGGCACGGGAAGGCCGCGCCAGGGCCATTGCCTTGTGCCGGCAAACCTACTCCGCCGCCTGTGCCAGCCGCGGTCCCGGCGCCGCATTGGCGGCCTCGCCGAACTTTTCGAAATTGGCGCGGAACAGGCCGGCCAGGTGCAGGGCCTGCCGGTCATAGGCTGCGGCATCGGCCCACGTGAGGCGCGGCGTCAAGAGCTTGGCCTCGATGCCCGGCACGGTGACCGGAACCTCAAAGCCAAACAGCTCGTCGGTCCGCATCTCGACCTTGTCCAGTTCGCCATTCAGCGCTGCGCTGAGCAGGCGCCGGGTCGAGGCGATGTCGATGCGCTTGCCCACGCCATAGCCGCCACCGGTCCAGCCGGTATTGATCAGCCAGGCCGAGGCACCGCTGCTGGAGAGTTTTTCGGCCAGCATGTCGCCATAGACCGTGGGGTGAAGCGGCATGAAGGGCGCGCCGAAGCAGGCCGAAAAGGTCGCCTGCGGCTCGGTGACGCCGCGCTCGGTGCCGGCCACCTTGGCGGTATAGCCCGAGAGGAAATGGTAGACCGCCTGTTCCGGCGTCAGCCGGGCAATCGGCGGCAGCACGCCGAAGGCGTCGGCGGTCAGGAACACCACGGTGCGTGGCGTGGCCCCCATGCTGCCCTTGGCAATGGCCGGCAACACATGGATGGGATAGGCGGCGCGGGTGTTCTCGGTCAGCGAGACATCGTCGAAATCGGGCACATGGGCCGTGTCGAGCACGACATTTTCCAGCACCGTGCCGAAGCGCTTGGTCGCGGCAAAGATTTCCGGCTCCGCCGTGGCGCTCAGCTTGATGGTCTTGGCGTAGCAGCCGCCTTCAAGGTTGAAGACGCCATCTTCGCTCCAGCCATGCTCGTCATCGCCGATCAGCGGGCGCGCCGGATCGTTGGAAAGCGTGGTCTTGCCGGTGCCCGACAGGCCGAAGAACAGGGCCGCCTCGCCGTCCTGGCCCAGATTGGCCGAGCAGTGCATGGGCAGCACGCCCTGGCGCGGCGCGTGGAAGTTGAACAGGGAGAAGACGCTCTTCTTGATCTCGCCCGCATAGGAGGTGCCGGCGATGATCACCAGGTTCCGGCTCATGTCGAGCGCGATCACCGTGGCGCTGCGGCTGCCATGGCGGGCCGGGTCGGCCTGGAATTCCGGGGCATGCACGATGGTGACAGGCGTGGGATTGCTGCCGGTCGGCACCATTTCGCCGGGCCGGATCAGCAGGTTGCGGATGAACAGGGCATGCCAGGCGCTGGGCGTCAGCACGGTGACGCCATATTGGTGGCGCGGATCGGCGCCGGCCAGCAGATCCTGCCGGAACAGGCCAAGTCCGCCCATGGCATCCACCACGTCCGCCAGCAGCACGTCGAAATGCTCCGGGCTCATGGCGCCGGCATTGTCCCACCACACGCTGGCACTGGTCAGGGCGTCGCGCACGATGAACTTGTCCTTGGGCGAGCGACCGGTAAAGGCGCCAGTGCGCACCGAAACCGCGCCATCGGCGGTCAGCACGCCTTCCTCGCCCTGCATGGCCCGTGCAACCAGAACCGGTGCGATGGCATTGTGGGACATCGAGCCGGCGCGTGCGGCTACCCTGCTTCTCAGGCTTTCATGATCGAACATGACCAACTCCGTCGCTCGCGAGCCTATTGCCGTCCGCTTTGGCCGGTAAAATAGCGGGGCAACCTCGTCGTCCACCATCGGGAAATCGGTCGTAAGACGGAAGTTGCATCGCGTCCTGGCCGGGCCTGTGCAGCAAGTCTAAGGTTGTGCGCTCCTTGGCCACGCCTTATTTAACGCGTAATTGTCGCCTGCAAGCAGCTATAACGGTCGCACTGATCGTCACGTTTGCTAGCGTCCAAACAGAAAGGCAGTTCATGCCCAAGATCGCCCTCGTCGATGACGACCGCAATATTCTCACCTCGGTGTCGCTGGCACTGGAGGCCGAAGGCTATCAGGTCGCCACCTATACCGACGGTGCATCGGGTCTGGAGGGTCTGACCACCGACCGGCCCGATCTGGCCATTCTCGATATCAAGATGCCACGCATGGATGGCATGGAACTGCTGCGCCGCCTGCGCCAGAAGTCCGACATCCCGGTCATCTTCCTGACCTCCAAGGACGAGGAAATCGACGAACTGTTCGGCCTCAAGATGGGCGCCGACGACTTCATTACCAAGCCGTTCAGCCAGCGCCTGCTGGTCGAGCGCGTCAAGGCCATCCTGCGCCGCTCCTCACCGCGCGATCCCACCGCGGCGGCCGGGACCTCGCTTGAGGCCGGGGGCGGCAAGGCGCTGATCGAGCGCGGCGCCCTGGTCATGGATGAAGAGCGCCATACCTGTACCTGGAATGGGCAGCGGGTGACCCTGACGGTCACCGAATTCCTCATCCTGCAGTCGCTGGCCCTGCGACCCGGCGTCGTCAAGTCGCGCAATGCCCTGATGGATGCGGCCTATGACGATCAGGTTTATGTCGATGACCGCACCATCGACAGCCACATCAAGCGCCTGCGCAAGAAGTTCAAGGCGACCGATGACGACTTCGAAATGATCGAGACGCTTTATGGCGTCGGTTACCGCTTCAAGGAGCAATAGGCACCGCTGTGGCCATTCTCGACTCCGAACGCCCGCACCAGCCCGACGCCGCCGCAGAATGGCGCGCGCCGGGCGCGGGCGAGGATGCGCCGCCGCCCGAGACGCCGCGTGCCGGTCATGGCTGGCGCCTGCTGGTGACCCCCTTCTACAAGCTGGGCGGGGCCATCAACCGCTTTCTCGACCTGACCATCTTTGCCAGCCTGACCCGCCGCATCATCGTGCTCAACATGGCCGGCCTGCTCGTCCTGGTGGTCGGGATTCTCTACCTCAACCAGTGGCGGGCCGGGCTGATCGACGCCCGCGTGCAGTCGCTGCGCGTCCAGGGCGAGATCATCGCCGCCGCCGTGGCCGCCTCGGCAACGGTGGATAGCGACGTCATCTCGATCAATCCCGACCGCCTGCTGCAATTGCAGGGCGACGGCTCGGTCTCTTCGCTGTCCTATTACGATCCGACGCTGGAATTTCCCATCAATCCCGAACGGGTGGCGCCGCTGCTGCGCAACCTGATCACGCCCACCCGGACCCGCGCCCGCATCTATGATCAGGGCGGGCTGATGATCCTGGACAGCGACAATATCTATGCGCGCGGCGAGGTCATGCGGCAAATCATCGAGACCAAACAGGGCGATGACTTCTTCCTGTGGGACTGGTGGAATGCCGTGCTCAACTGGGTGCCGGGCGACAATTTCCCGAAATACCAGGAATATGGCGTCGACGAAGGCGCCCGCTACCCCGAGGTCGCCTCGGCATTGCAGGGCGCCGCCGCCGATTTCGTCCGCGTCGACGGGCAGAACCAGTTGGTCGTCTCGGTCGCCGTGCCGGTGCAGCGCGTGCGCGCCGTGGTCGGTGCCATCCTGCTCTCGACCGCACCGGGCGACATCGATTCCATCGTCGCCCAGGAGCGCTGGAGCATTCTGCGCATCGCCCTGATTGCCGCTGCCGTGCAGATCGTGCTGTCCTTTGCTTTGGCCGGCACCATTGCCGGGCCGATGCGCCGGCTGTCGGAAGCCGCCGAGCGGGTGCAGACCGCCGGCAATGCCCGTGCCGAAATTCCCGATTTCACCGATCGCCCCGACGAAATCGGCCATCTCAGCGATGCCTTCCGCCGCATGACCGACGGGCTCTACAACCGCATCGAGGCCATCGAGCGCTTCGCCGCCGACGTCGCCCATGAGCTCAAGAACCCGCTGACATCTCTGCGCAGCGCCGTCGAGACCCTGCCGCTGGCCAAGCGCCCGGAAGACCGCGAGCGGCTCAACGCCATCATCCAGCACGACGTCAAGCGGCTCGACCGGCTGATCACCGACATCTCCAGCGCCAGCCGGCTGGACGCCGAACTGGCGCGTGAAAGCGCCGAACGCGTCGACGTCGAAAAGCTTGCCGAAGCCATCGTCTCGATCCAGAAGGACATGGCGCTTGGCCGCGGCGTCACCGTGACCATGGACAGGCGCAGCGGCAAGGGTGCGGCCATCACCAATGGCCATGAAAGCCGGCTGGCCCAGGTCTTTGCCAACCTGATCGACAATGCCGTCTCGTTCTCGCCCGAGGGCGGCGTGGTGCATGTGGCGCTCACCGTCGAGGCCGACGATATCCGCATCACCGTGACCGACGAGGGCCGCGGCATTACCGGCGACTTCAACAAGATCTTCCAGCGCTTCTATACCGATCGCCCCGACACCGAGAGCTTCGGCGATCATTCCGGCCTCGGCCTGTCGATCAGCAAGCAGATCGTCGATGCCCACAAGGGCACTATCAAGGCCGCGAACCGTACCGATCGTTCCGGCGCGGTGTTCGCGGTTGTGTTACCGCGCGCACGCAAATAGATTGCCCGCATGAATGAACCAAAAAACGTGCATGGCACGGGACTGTTGCTGGGGTCGTCCGGCGTCTTGCTGCGGGGGCCTTCGGGGGCGGGAAAATCGGTGCTGGCGCTGAGCCTGCTCGACCGCTGGTCCCTGCGCGGCCTGCCGGCTTTCCTCGTTTCGGACGACCGGGTGGACCTGGTCAGGACCCGCGAGCAGATCGTCATGCAGGCGCCGGACAATCTGGCCGGACTGATCGAACTGCGCGGCCGCGGCATCATCCGCCGGCCGCATCAGCGCCTGGCGCCACTGCGTCTGGTCATCGACATCGTGCCCGATCTGGTACGCATGCTTGAAGAAGAGGCACTCACCACCGATATCTTCGGGGTGGCCGTGCCGCGCGCACCGGTGCCGTCCAGCGCCGTTATCAGCCTTGGCCACCAGATGCTGCTGGTGATCGAGGCGCTGTCCGCGCTCGACACGCCGTGACAAAATACCACTTGAATCGCGCCCCTGACCGGACAAGACTGGCCCGCACTCGGCCAGTTGCAGGGTCGGCAGTCTGCCCGGACCGTGCAGCGTCAGGTTTGGGCATGGGGCAAATTATACTGGATAGCTGTCGGCGCCACGTCGCGGGCGCAGTTCGACACGCTGGGGATTTTGCATGATTGGTCTGGTTCTGGTGACGCACGGTGCGCTCGCCCATGAATTCAAGTCGGCGCTCGAGCATGTCGTGGGTCCGCAGGAGCACTGCGCGACCATCGCCATCGGGCCCGACGACAACATGGAAAATCGCCGCAACGACATCCTGGCGGCCGTCGATGAGGTCGACGAGGGGCAGGGGGTGATCATCCTCACCGACATGTTTGGCGGCACGCCCTCCAATCTGGCCATTTCGGTGATGCAGAACCGCGACGTCGAAGTGATTGCCGGGGTCAACCTGCCCATGCTGGTCAAGCTGGGCCGGGTGCGCAACGACATGACCATCAAGGACGCCGTCAAGCTGGCCCAGGAAGCGGGGCGAAAATACATTACCGTAGCCAATTCCATTCTGGGCGCGGATTGAGCATGATCGCCATGCCGCTGAACCGGGCGCTGTGGGGAGCATGAACGGATGGATGCCAGCCGCGCCGTCGCGCAGCAACTGACCATCGTCAATCGCAAGGGCCTGCATGCGCGGGCCTCGGCCCGTTTCGTGCGCACCGCCGAATGCTTCGATGCCGCCGTCAGCGTCATCAAGGACGGCACCGCGGTCAACGGCAATTCCATCATGGGCCTGATGATGCTCGGCGCCGGCCCCGGCAGCACCATTCTCGTCCAGGCCAGCGGCAAGCAGGCGCGCGAGGCGCTCGAAGCCATCGTCGAACTGGTCAATAACGGCTTTGACGAGGACGTCGAGGGCATGGCGGGTTAGGGCTGGTGGAACGGCACCTGCGGCCCGGCGTTGACCCCCGAACCGGGCACGACCCGTGCCTCGGCAGGACGGAGAGCGATGCATGCGGCGGATGATTGCCGGAATCGGCGGCGCGGCGCTGGCCGTCATGCTCAGCCAGTTTCCCGAATATGCCCAGCAATATACCCAGCGCCTGGGCGGCGCGGTCGATGAATTGCGCGTCATCACCTAGGATTTCGACCGCAGCGCCCGTGTCGGCGGTCTCGATCGGATGCAGGCGCTGCAGCGCTATGGCGTGTCCAATGACACGTTCCTGGCCGAGCGCGGCACCGCCATGGCGGCCACTTTTGTGCGCTATGAGCAGCTCAGCGCCACCCTACTGCGCATCCAGAATGCCGATCCGGTGACCCGCCTGCAGTCGCTGCCCGCCTATCTCGACAGCGATATCGGCCGCCGCACGCTGGAAAACTACCAGCCCGCCGTGCCGGTGACCGCCGAGGGCATTCTCTATGCCGGGGGCGGTTTTCTCCTGGGCTATCTGGTGCTGTCGGCGCTTTGGCGCTTCTGCACCCTGCCGTTTCGCCGCCGCCGCCCGGTCTATCGAACCCTGGACTGAAAGGGGATATAAACGTATCTTTATGTCTCTGGTTGATCCGGCGGCCCGCCTTGCGTATAGCAGAGGCAACGCTAAACCCCCGGAGTCCACCCATGACCAGCCCATCGACCGACTATTCGGTCAAGGATATGTCCCTTGCCGCCTTTGGCCGCAAGGAACTCGATATCGCCGAGATCGAAATGCCCGGCCTGATGGCCATTCGTGCTGAATATGCAGCAAGCCAGCCGCTCAAGGGCGCCCGCATTGCCGGCAGCCTGCACATGACCGTCCAGACCGCCGTGCTGATCGAGACGCTGGTCGCGCTCGGCGCCCAGGTGCGCTGGGTCAGCTGCAACATTTTCTCGACCCAGGATCACGCTGCCGCGGCCATCGCCGCCGCCGGCATTCCGGTCTTTGCCCATAAGGGCGAGACACTGGAAGAATACTGGGACTTCACCGACCGCATGATGGATTGGCCGGGCACCACGCCCAACATGATCCTCGACGATGGCGGCGACGCCACCATGTATATCCTCAATGGCGCCAAGGCCGAGGTGGATCCGTCCTTCCTCGAAAAGCCCACCAATGAGGAAGAGGAAATCTTCTTTGCCACCATCAAGCGGCGCCTGGCCAAGTCGCCCGGCTTCTTCACCAAGATCCGCGACGCCATCCGCGGCGTGTCGGAAGAGACCACCACGGGCGTGATGCGCCTCTATCAGCTGCACGCCAAGGGCGAGCTGCCCTTCCCCGCCATCAACGTCAATGACTCGGTCACCAAGTCCAAGTTCGACAACAAGTATGGCACGCGTGAATCGCTGGTCGACGCCATCCGCCGCGGCACCGACGTCATGCTGGCCGGCAAGGTGGCCATCGTCTGCGGCTTTGGCGATGTCGGCAAGGGCAGCGCGGAATCGCTGCGCGGCGCCGGCGCCCGCGTGCTGGTCACCGAAGTCGACCCGATCTGCGCCCTGCAGGCCGCCATGGAAGGCTTTGAGGTCGTCACCCTGGCCGAAGCTGCCCACCGCGCCGACATCGTCGTCACCGCCACCGGCAACCGCGACGTGCTGATGGTCGATGACATGCGCAAGCTCAAGGACATGGCCATTGTCTGCAATATCGGCCATTTCGACAATGAGATCGACGTGCTCGGCCTGCGCAACTTCAAGTGGACCAACGTCAAGCCCCAGGTCGACCTGATCGAAAAGCCCGATGGCAGCCGCCTGATCCTGCTGTCGGAAGGCCGCCTGGTCAATCTGGGCAATGCCACCGGCCACCCCAGCTTTGTCATGAGCGCTTCCTTCGCCAACCAGACCCTGGCGCAGATCGAACTCTGGACCAATGGCCAGAACCTCGAAAAGAAGGTGCATGTGCTGCCCAAGCACCTCGACGAAAAGGTCGCCGAACTGCACCTGGCCAAGCTGGGCGCCAAGCTCACCGTGCTGACCAAGGAACAGGCGGACTATATCGGCGTCAGCCAGACCGGCCCGTTCAAGTCGGGCGAATACCGCTACTAGGCGCCGCCTGGCCTGCCTGTCTATTGGTGCCCGCGACTTCGGTCGCGGGCACATCTGTTGTGGCATATTCTTCCTGCCATTCGGGCATAGCCCTCATGGCCTTCTCGCCTCAAATCGCTCCACCGGAGCGATTTTCCAGTGACGGCTCGAAGTTGCTGTTTCGTTCTCCGGTCAAGCCCCGATATCGATAGTTTGCCTATCAAGCTTGGGCATTAAGACTCTTTTAGGCGATTCCCCGTGCCGCTATGGTCAAGGTGATTCGGCTGGTGGGGGACACACAGTCGATCCGGAAATGACCAGGCCTGATTTTGGCCGTTTACGTCCTTCCGTTGTAGTGATGCGTACCGGCTCTTTGCGGCGCCGGACTGGCAACAAATCAACTTGACCTAGAGGGCAGCGCATGGCGCCGGATCACTTCCGGAAGCATTGGGGATTCGCACTACTCGCGACAGCCCCTCTTACCTTGCTCACGGCGGTTCCCGCTTTGGCCCAGGGTACACAGGCGGCAAGCTTCGCCGGTGCAGCCCCTCTCGCCATCGCCGCCGGTGCCGGAGCCTTCGCCCTGCTCGCCATGGCTGTCATTCGCACCACCCTGGCCGACGGCAAGGCCGCCCGCCGCAAGGCCGCCGAACAGATTGCCGGCCTGCGCGCTTTGGTCGATGAATATGAAGCCCTGCTGTCGGGCACGCGGGAAGTCACCGTGCTTTGGGCCGACGAGAGTGAACCCAAGCTGCTGGGCCAGGCGGCATCCGTGCTGCCCGTTGGCCGGCAGCCCGAAAGCGTGCTCAATTTCCAGAGCTGGCTCATCGATGCCGATGCCGACCGGCTGGCCCGCCTGCTCGAAGACCTGCGCGTCTATGGCCATGCCTTTACCGTCAGCCTCACCGCGCTGGACGGAAGGCTGATCCGCGCCAATGGCTGGGTGCTGGGCGGCGGCACGGCCATGCGCCTGCGCCCCGCCTATCTGCAGCCGGGGGCCGAGCCCAATCTGGTCGCGGCGGCCGCCACCGGCGATCTCTCCAGTGTCCGCGCCATTCTGGCCACGCTGACCAAGCCGGCCTTTGCCCGCGATGCCCAGGACCGGCTGGTCTATGCCAACCAGGCCTATCTTGAGCTGGCTCATGCCTTGGGCAAGTCCGGCACCGAGACGGCGCCGCCCGAACTGCTCGAGCCGGCCAGACTGCGCGAACACCTGCGCGCCTGCGATGCCACCGACCAGCCCGTGCCGATGCCGCTGGCCTGGGAGCGCCACGGCGCCTATGAACTGGTCGAATTTCCCGTCACCGGCGGTCGTGCCGGCCTGCTGCGCCCGACCCAGGATCAGGCGGGCAGCGCCGGCGCCGATGCGCTGGCCCATATCAGCGGCATCATCGATACGCTGGCCACCCCAATTGCCATTTTCAACGCCCGGCGCGAGCTGATCCAGTTCAACCAGGCCTATGTGAACCTGTGGAACCTCAGCAGCGGCTTCCTGACGCTGGGGCTGGACGAGCGGGCCATTCTCGACAAGCTGCGCACCGAGGGCATGCTGCCGGCCCAGGTCAATTACCACACCTGGCGCGACACCCATCTGGAAGCCTATAGCCGTACCGAGCCCTTCGAGGACGAGCCCTGGCATCTGCCCGATGGTCGCACCATCAAGGTGATCTCGGCCCCCGCCGGCTCGACCGGCGGCGTCATCTACGTCTTTGACGACATTACCGAGCGCCTCAAGCTGGAATCGACCAACAAGGCCTTCTCCAATGTGCAGCGCGAAACCATCAATTCGCTCTCCGAGGCCGTGGCCGTGTTTGGCACCAATGGCAGGCTGACCCTGTCCAATCCGCGGCTGTCGGCGCTGTGGAAACTGCCCATGAACGAGCTGGGCAAGAACCCCCATATCGACCAGATCGCCGAGGCCAGCGGCAAGGCCATTCCCGAGGACGGCGCCAGCATCTGGCGTGACCTCAAGCGCGGCATCATCGACCTCAATCCCACCCGCTCCGACCAGACCGGGCGCATCAACCGCTCTGACGGCCGCCTGCTCGACTATGCCATTACCCGCCTGCCCGACGGGCAGACCATGATGACCTTTCTCGACGTCACCGAAAGCGCCTCCTATTCGCGCGTGCTCAAGGAGCGCAATGACGCCCTGGTCGCCGCCGACGTGCTCAAGGACGCCTTCGTGGAAAACGTCTCCTATGAGCTGCGCTCGCCCCTGACCAATATCATCGGCTTTGCCGAAATGCTGGCCACCGATGCCGGCCCGCTCAACCAGCGCCAGAGCGCCTATGTCGACTATATCCGCGCCTCCTCGGTGACGCTGGGCGTGCTGATCGACAATATCCTGGACCTCGCCTCGGTCGATGCCGGCATTGCCGAACTGCGCCCCGAACGGCTCGACGTGCACAAGCTGGTCGACAATGCCCGGGCGGGGCTCTCGGCCAGTTTCCCTGAAATCTCGGGCGAAAAGCCGATCAACCTGGTGGTCGAGATCGATCCCGATCTGCCGCCCTTCATCGCCGACGGCACCCGTATCGTGCAGGTGCTCTACAACCTGCTTTCCAATGCCGCCCGCTTCTCCCCGCCCGGCGGCGAGATCAAGCTGACCATTGCCCCGCGCGGCGATCGCATGCTGTTCGTCATCGAGGATGAGGGCCCGGGCCTCACCGACGAGATGAAATCGGCCATCCTGACCCGGCTCGACAATACCGGCGCCAGCGGCGGCCGCCAGCGCGGCGCCGGCCTGGGCCTGGCCATCGTCAAGACCTTCGTCAACCTGCATGGCGGCACCATCAGCGCCGAACGCCGCGAACCACGCGGGTCGCGTATCACCGTCAACCTGCCGCGTGACAGCTCGATGTCCGCCGTTGCCGAATAATGCCGGGCATCTTCCTGCCCGATGACGACGCCACCGCAGCGCTCGGCGCCACGCTGGCGGCCGAACTGCAGCCCGGCGACCTGGTGCTGCTCGAGGGTGATCTGGGGGCTGGCAAGTCAGCCCTGGCGCGCGCCATCATCCGCAGCCTGGCCGGCGATCCCGACCTTGAGGTCCCCTCGCCGACCTTTGCCTTGGTGCAACCCTATGAAACCGCAAAAGGCCCGGTGCTGCATGCCGATCTCTACCGGCTGGGCGATGCCCGCGAGATCGACGAGCTCGGGCTGCGCGACAATCCGGCCGCCATCGTGCTGGTCGAATGGGCCACCCGCGCCCCCGAACTGGCGGCAGACGCCACGCTGGTGGTGAGCCTGGCCATACCGCCCGGCGGGCAAGGGCGGCTGGCGACGGTGCGCCAGCCCTAGACCCAGGCGCCGGCTACAGCGCCCGGTCCGGCACGGCCATGCGGCGCAGCACGCCGGTGCGGAACCAGAACTGCTGCACCAGCGCCCCGGCGACATGCAGGCCGATCAGCGGCAGGAAGGCCAGCTGGATATAGACATGAGCCACGGCGGCGGGACCGACCTGACCGAACCAGGCGGCCAGGCCGCTCAGCGGCAGGATGAACAGCAGCGCGTAAAACACCAGATGGACGCCATTGGCGAGGGCTGTCAGCAGCGGCGGCTGTCCGGCCGGATGGGCGGGCGCGCCATGGCGCAGCCGGAGCACCACGCGCCAGATCGCCAGCACCAGGATGGCGATGCCGGCTAGGATATGGGGCAGGGGATTGGCGCCCTCGGCCACCCCGCCCTGACTGACGATCCAGGCATTTTCCATGCCGGTATGCACAAAGAGCTGGAACAGCACCAGGGCGGCGATGACCCAGTGCAGGATGATATGGGTACGGGAATATCCCGCGGTTTGGCTGGCCATGCTGACGCTCCGGTCCAAGCGGCACGACGCGCCGCATCCCCTTTACATGGCGATCTGCATGCAATCCTGCAAGGCGGCCCCGGCTTGTCAGAGTGCGCTACAGCCGGGCGGCGGCCGCCCGCACATCGGCCATGCCCGGCGCATCGACATGGCGATACAGCCCCTGGATGATCGAATAGGCGCCAAAGGCCACCAGACCCAGGGCCAGCAGCCCATAGAGCCAGGCGCCGAAGGGCAGGCCGCGCATATAGGCCAGTGCCTCGGCCGTGCCGCCGGCCTGTTCGGGCGAGACGGTAAACGCCGCATAGAGCAGAAAGCCTCCCACAATGGCGAACACCACGCCGCGCGCCGCCAGGCCAAACATGCAGACCTTGTCCATCCAGCCGGCCTGGGCCGGTGGCAGCGCCAGGCGCTTGCGATAGCCATGGCTGGCGCCATACCAGATCTGCGTGACCCCCGCGGCGATCACCCCCAGACCGACAAGGCCCAGCAGCCAGACGCCGAACGGCTGCTGCAGCAGCCAGGCCGAAGCTTCTTCCTCGCCGCTGCCACCCTCCCCGCCGCCGCCCATAGGCAAGGCCAGCCGCGCGGCGCTGAGGGCGAGGAAAAGATTGCCGCCGGCGCTGATCAGCTGGCCGACCCGCGGGCCAAAACCCTTGATATTGTCGGGTCGATTGTCGGCATTGAGCAGGCCCTGCGCCAGCTTCCAGCCGACATAGCCAAACAGCCCCACCGCCACCAGCCCCAGCAATATCCGCCCGAAGGGCAGACCCAGCAGGCTCGACAGGGCGTCCGATGAGCCCTCGGCATCGCTGCCGCCCCAGAGCGAAGAGGCCAAAGCCAGCCCGCCCAGCAGCAGATAGACGACGCCGCGCGCCATATAGCCGCCGCGGGCCAGGGTTTCGAACTTGTTGGCAGGCATGGGGGCGCTCCTTGTTGGCAAGGCAACGGTCGGAAGCGCTGTCGCGTTCCCGCCACCGGCCCGCCCCGCGCGCGCGGCGCACGCTGTCCCGCTCTGGCACGCCGGTTAACCCCGCCTTAACCATGCCGGCAGCGCCACGGATCGAACCATCAGGCCGGTGCATTGGATTTGTCTCAAATGCGAGGCAATGCCATGTCCATCCCCAACGCCGTCTCCAACCAGACCATGCCCGACGATCTTGTCGCCGAATTCCTCGATCTGGCGCGCTCGGCCAATATCCATTTCGACATCGTCAACGACCGGCTGCATATGCGGGCGGTCAATCCCAACTGGGTGATGTGGAAACCCTGCCGGCACCTGCTCGACGAGATCGGCCAGGCCCGCATCGAGGCTTTTGTCCGCAGCCAGGCCACCGAGCAGCAGGCCGTGGCCCGCTGGACCCATGCCAGCGCCGAACGGCTGCACCTGGCGGTCGAGGCCATGCGCTAAACCCTGCCCGCAGGCCAAGGCCCCGGCCGGCGCTGGGCGCCACCGGTTTCGGACCTAAGGGCAGACGCTGCGTGGGCGAGGGTTTCCCCGCGCGGTTGGTCCGCAGGTCAAAGGGTGAGGATAGCCTCGCCCACGCGCCGGGTGTGGCGCGCCGCGGCCGGAAGGGGCGGGCTTATCGACGCAAGGGTCGCCCGTCACCGCTGAGGCCCCTGTTTGCTGACGCTTCCCGCCGCACATGGCGAGAGGGAAAGTCGGGCCCCGTCAGTCACCAGGCGCAACAGCACCCGGCGGCGGTCAATTCAGCCTGCTGCCCACCTTGGAAACAGCAGACCCCATCCGGCCGGGCCCGGCGGACGGCGACCCGTCCTGCCACCCGGCCTGTCCCGGCTTCACTCGTCATGATCGCGTCCCGCCGGGGCAATGGCGCCATTATGCGCCCCGGCCCGGGGGCGGGGATTAATCTTTGGCGCGGCGCGTTCAGCCAGATGCCACAATTGTCAGTCAACGGTCACCACTATGAACCCATGATGTTGGATTCCTGAACGCGGCGAGCCGTGATGAACGGTTCTTGCCGTCACATAGGATTCGATCTCTCGCCGCCGATTGGGCCAATTGGTTAGCATCTGGTGACCCGTTTCGGTCGCCGGCGGCGTCCCCCTGTCCTCAGCCCCGCGCCACCGTGCCGGTAAGGCTGACGGCGCCGGCCAGGGTGTTGGAAATGGTGCCATATTTGCGCACATTGGTATGCAGCAGCTCCAGCCGATGGTCGCTCTCTGGCGTGACCACGACCAGTTCATAGCTTATGGCGGTGAGTTTTGGCGGCGCATCCTGCCGCTCGGCGACCAGCGTCACCGTCACCCCGGAAAAATCGAACTTCAGCATCGGCGCCGACCGCTCCACCCCCTTGATGATGCAGGCGGCAAGGCTGGCCAGCAGCAGTTCCACCGGATTGAGCGCATCCGTGCGCCCCGCCAGCGAGGTATCCAGCACCACCAGCGCCTCGCGAACCCCGGCAATGCTGCCATTGGCGTCATCGCGGCGGGCGGAAATGGTGTAGCTGCGCATAGTGGGTCTCCCGGTGGTGGTGAGGGGAGATTAGCGCGGCGGGAGGGGGAGGGTGTTGATCGAGCGCAAGGATGGCGCTTGCGCGTTATTCCTTCGCTAATCTGCCTTGACCGCTCAGGACACCGTGTGCCTGGATCAGCGTACAAATCAAAGCGCAGGTCTCATATTTTAAGAGCTACTAGATTCGGAGCTCGGGAAGCCAATCAACAAGAGAGTTTGTGATCGTCGGATCAAAATTCCGAGATGTACAAATAACGTGTGCCAGTTCAGACCCGTCGCTCAATAATATCCCATTGTCGCGGGCGTAATCTACAGACCCAGACTGAAAGCCATGCAGGCCAAGCACCCAACCAGATATTGTTCCGTCAGCTGACCAAAACCAGTCAGGTATGAGGCTGGATATCCTGCTCGACCTAGTGCGCACCAAATTCAAAGTGTCACACATGACCTGTATCTTATCTCTAGATACCTTTGTCTCGTACTTCTTCGCCTGAATTATAACTTTGTGATTTAAGTCATTTCTTCTGAACAGACCAAAGCTCGAATAACTGTCAAAAATAGCCAGACCATCAATCCCAAAATCGTTGGATCTCTCCGTTACATGAAACTTCGGTACCCTCCCGTAGCGACTAAGGGCTACGATGAGCCTCTCAAACTGGTCATCCTTCAATGCTTGCATTTGCCGAAAAATCTCTGGTCGACGACGCAACCTGATTTTTCTCCACCGTTCCGCATGTCCGTCTGTCGCTTTAATTTTTAGCTCGGACCAAGTAATTTCCTGATTGATATCATCGAAACGAAAATATGGGGTGACGCCAGAATATCCCCATTTTTCCGACCGAACCTTCAACTTGGCGCCATATCCATTTGACCTCGATGCGGCCTTTTTCTCTGCAACGGATGCGTCGTCGCCGCAAACGGTAACGAAATACTCCGTTAGAAACTCAATGAAAGGCTTCGGCTCCTCTTGGAAATCCAATGAAGTAATAAATCTAACGATATCTTCAATATCTGACACGCGCTTGTCCGCTAGCTCGCAAATTCGATCGCTTCTTTCAGGGACTTAATTAGGGTGTCAAATCTAGCTTTAAGTTCTGCATCCCGTACAATTTTGATGGGCAAATTGAGAAGAACATCAGAGCACTTTTCGATCTGGGAGAATATCTCGTCAGAGGTCGCTGATTTCTTCTCCTTTTCATACTCCTCGTAGATTGCAGCGTTATAAGCGCCTTCCACATCCGCGCTACCAGATCGAAAGCGCATGAAGTTAGCATTGCTGTTCCCAATCAAATAACTCAGTTGCCTCAAGTCGTCGCGTGTTGAGATTCTTCTCTTCTCCCAGTCTCCGAATTCAGGAGTTTCATCGGGAAGGCCTTCTGTCTCTTTACCTCTTGGGTAAAACCAGCCAATAAATTCGTTAAGATTGCTGGAATTCTCAAATTTTTGCTTATTTTCCGACCATCCCAGCCAGTCCTTCATCGCGATACTGCTTCTACCAAATAATTCCTGTAAATACGGATATATTTGTTCGTTTATTTCTTGTGTGTAGTCTGTTTCTTCGGTCGCTTGCATGAAGGCACGATAACCTCTAGCCCATTGCCCTGCGCCGTGAGGAGTTAGGCCGAACCGTTTTCCAACTTCCGTAAGCGAGAGGCCGCCTTCTTCCATTTGTTCGACCAGCAAGCGAGCCTTGTGGTAGGATGACCAGTCGTTAATTCCAGAAATATGCCTAAGTCCCTGAAATAGCCAAGAAGCATCGGTGTCTGTCCCAGTATAGACTAGGCAGGGTATATCTACCAAGCTGTCCTTCACGTCTACAGAGACGTTAAACCCCGACAGTATCTGCTCACTCAAAGATTTGGCGGCCGCTATTCTTCGGTTGCCCTCAAGCACAATAAATTGTGTATCGTCAATTCGTCTCACAACAATGCGGTCGATGGGCAGATATCCATTAATTTCCATATTTAGTCGAAGTTTGTCGGCGCCGTGAGCTTTAAGCAAATTATCAGCAATTTTCTTCTGAAAAACCTCGTCACTTGCTCCGGAATCAGGAATGGTTAGTGATTTTTTCGTGATAAACCTGGGGTTATTTGGGTCGAGTAGAAGGTCTGTCAGCTTAATTTCACTGGCGGTAAGATATTTGCCGATCGCTTCCAATTTCATGCCCCATTGTTCGCAGTAGTGCAGTAGAGTTAGTGCGCCTTCTCCCAGTCCCCGGTTAGGCGCACGACTGGCAAGACGCCGCAAATAAGCTGCAACATCGCCAGTATAGAGCCCTCGGGTCAAGCCCGAGGGTGACGCTCGGTGGGGGTGGAGCTATTTTGCCTCTTGTATCAGGCCTAACAGTGACGCGCGGTGGGTGGGTTAGACGGGTGACGCTGCCCTCCCTCACGATGTGCGAGCTTCTGCGCTACCTTTCTCGCTGAGCTCAGTTAGCAACGCGGTCGCCGTTGGTGCTGCACGACATTCAGTGCTTTGCTCTTCTTTCCCAAAACCCCCAGATCGTCACCCTCGGGCTTGACCCGAGGGCTCTGCACTTTCAGGATTTGGGCATGGGTGGATATACCTACATCATGGCCGACATGCGCAGGGGACGGACCTATATTGGCGTCACCAATGATGTGGCGCGCCGGGCCTATGAGCATCGCGAGGGCCTGGTCGAGGGCTATACCAAGAAGAACAAGCTCAAGCGGCTCGTCTATTACGAATTCCACGACGACATCAGAAATGCCATCCAGCGCGAGAAGTCGCTCAAGCGCTGGTTTCGCCAATGGAAGGACGCGCTGATCGAGGAGCGTAATCCGGACTGGGATGATCTCTGGGATGAGGTCAGCCGGTTGTGAGGGGAGGCGACATCGTTAGTGTAGAGCCCTCGGGTCAAGCCCGAGGGTGACGAGCGGTGGGTGGGTGACACCGAGGTGCCACCCCGCACACAGCTAGTGCGCTTCGTCCCAGTTCCCCGCCGCATGGGCATCCACCTGGATCGGCACGGTCAGGCGCACGGCCGGCTCCGCCGCGCCTTCCATCACCCGCTTGATCACGGGAATCGCGTCATTCTCCGTCCCCAGCGGCACTTCGAAGATCAGTTCGTCATGCACCTGGAGCAGCATGTCGGCCTCGATGCCTGCTTTCTTCAGTTCCGGCTCCATGCGGATCATGGCGCGGCGGATGATGTCGGCGGCTGAGCCCTGGATGGGGGCGTTGATGGAGGCGCGTTCGACAAAGGCGCGTTCGCTCGGATTGTGCGACTTGGCATTGGGGAAGTTGATGCGGCGACCAAAGAGCGTCGTCACATGGCCGTCTTCCTTCACCTTGCGGCGCTGCTCGGCCATGTAGTCGGCAATGCCGGGGAAGCGCTCGAAATAGGTCTTGATATAGTCGCCCGCCTCGCCGCGGCCGATGCCCAGCTGATTGGCAAGGCCAAAGGCGGAAATGCCATAGATGATGCCGAAATTGATCGCCTTGGCGCGGCGGCGCACATCGCTGGGCATGCCCTCCACGGGCACGCCGAACATTTCCGATGCCGTCATGGCATGAATGTCGAGGCCCTCCTCGAAAGCGTCTTTCAGCGCCTGGATATCGGCAATATGGGCGAGGACGCGCAGCTCGATCTGGCTGTAATCGGCTGAGACCAGGATCTTGCCGGGCGCGGCGACAAAGGCGGAGCGGATTTTGCGCCCGTCTTCGGTGCGGACGGGAATGTTCTGCAGGTTGGGATCGTTGGAGCTGAGGCGACCGGTGAGCACCGAATGCTGGGAATAGGTGGTGTGGACCCGGCCGGTGCGCGCATTGATATAGGCGGGCAGGGCATCGGTATAGGTGCTGCGCAGCTTGTTGAGCTGGCGCCAGTCGACAATGGTGCGCGCCAGCGGCACGCCCTTGAGCGCGAGGTCTTCGAGCACATCGGCGCCGGTGGCCCAGGCGCCGGTCTTGGTCTTGGTGCCGCCCTCGAGCCCCATCTTGTCAAAGAGGATTTCGCCCAGCTGCTTGGGGGAGCCGAGGTTGAAGCTCTGCCCGGCCAGCTCATAGGCCTCGGCCTCAAAGCCCGCGGCGCGCTGGGCGAACTCACCGGACAGGCGGCTGAGGATGGAGCGATCGACATTGACGCCGCGCGCTTCCATGCGGGCCAGCACGGGCGCCAAAGGCCGCTCGATGGTTTCGTAGAGCGCCGTCATGTTTTCGGCGACGAGGCGCGGCTTGAGCACCTGCCAGAGGCGCATGGTCATGTCGGCGTCCTCGGCGGCATAGCGCGCCGCCTCGGCAATCGGCACCTGGGCGAAGGTGCGCTGGCTCTTGCCCGAGCCGAGCAGCTCGCGGATCGACTGGCCGGCAAAGCCCAGCCAGTGCTCGCCCAGCTCGCCCATGGTGTTGAACTGCGGCCCGTCCAGCGCATAGCTCAGGAGAAGCGTGTCATCGATGGATTTGACCGGCACGTCATAGCGCGCCAGCATCCCGAGGTCATATTTGCCATTGTGGAAGATCTTGAGGATCGACGGATCGGCAAAGAGGGGCTTCAGCATGTTGAGCGCGAGCCGGATATCCATCTGGCCCTCGCTGGGACCGCCGCCGCCAAAGATATCGGCCGCGCCCTCATTGTGGCCGAGCGGCAGATAGGCGCCGGTGCCCGGGGCGATGGAGAAGGAGAGACCGACGAGGTCCGCGGTCTGGTTGTCGAGCCCGGTGGTCTCGGTATCGGTGGCGACAAAGCCGGTCATCTCGATGGCGTCGATCCAGCGCTGCAGCGCCGGTGCGTCGCGGATGATCTCGTAATCTTCCGGCTTGAAGGCAATGGCGCGCACCCGGGCATGCTCGGCGGCCGCATGGGCGACCGGGGCGGCATTGGACCGGCCGGAAGCCTCGTGGCGGGCAGCGCGGCTTTCGGCGCGGGCGGCATTGTCAAAGCCCACCGCGCCCGGCGCCACCTTGGCGGCATGGGCCGGATCGGCCGGGAAATCGTCGGGATTGGCGTCGAGCAGCCCGGCCAGCCGCTTGGTGATGGTGGCGAACTCCATCGCCTTGAGGAAGGGGAAGAGGTTGCCCGGCTCCATCGGCTGGCGCAGCAGGGCGTCGAGATCGAGCTCGACCGGCACATCCTGGCTGAGGGTGACGAGGCGTTTCGAGACCAGCGCCAGTTCCGCATTGGCCTTGAGCTTTTCGCGCCGGGCATTCTGCTTGATCTCGTCGGCATGGGCGAGGAGGTTTTCCACCGTGCCATATTGATTGATCAGCTCGGCCGCCGTCTTGACGCCGATGCCGGGCACGCCGGGGACATTGTCGACGCTGTCGCCGCACAGCGCCTGCACCTCGATGACCTTGTCGGGCGTGACGCCGAACTTGGTGAAGACCTCCTCCATGCCGATCCAGCGCAAAGGCGGCTGGCCGGGGCGCGGAATGGTGTCGAGCATGCGGATGGAGCCATCCGGCTCGATCAGCTGCATCATGTCCTTGTCGGAGGAGACGATGGTGGCCTTGCCGCCGGCTTTTTTGGCCATGGAGGCGTAGGTGGCGATGATATCATCGGCCTCCCAGCCCTCCATTTCGATCGAGGGAATGGAAAAGGCGCGGGTGGCGGCGCGGGTCAGCGGAAATTGCGGCACCAGCTCCACCGGCGCCGGCGGGCGCTGCGCCTTGTAGTCGGGATAGAAATCGTCGCGAAAGGTCTTGCCGGAATGATCGAAGATCACCGCCATATGGGTGGGCGCGTCCTCGCCCTTGAGGTCTTCGGTCAGCTTGAACAGCATGTTGCAGAAGCCCTGCACGCAGCCCACGGGCAGCCCGTCCGACTTGCGGTTGAGCTGGGGCAGGGCATGGAAGGCGCGGAAGATATAGGCCGAGCCGTCGACGAGCAGCAGATGCATGTGGGGCGATTCCAAGCGGGTGAGTGGCGCCGACTTTAGGCCAGTTTGCCCGCCGCCAAAAGACCTCGCTGCCCGGAACCGGGGCACAAGCTGCCGCGTTGTGGGGGCAATCGTTGACGTTGGGCCGCTCTGTGCCTGCGACCCATCGTAATTGGGCCGTTATTTTGCGTTACGCGCGTCCGGAGAATGAGAGTGCCGCCAGAGGGTTTGCCGATGAACAGTCCCACCAGCAAGGCCGCCACGATTCTGGTGGTCGATGACGATGCGCTGATCAACATGAACGCTGTCGACATGCTCGAGCAGCTGGGCCACACCGCCATCGAGGCCTATTCCGGCGCCGAGGCGCTCAAGATCCTTGCCAGCGACCGGGCCATCGACCTGCTGATCACCGACTATGCCATGCCCGGCATGAACGGGGTGGAACTGGCCGAGCAGGCGCGCCAGCTGCGGCCAGGCCTCGCCGTGGTGCTGGCCACCGGCTATTCCGAACTGCCCAGCGGCGCCCAGATCGACCTGCCGCGCCTCAGCAAACCCTATCAGCAGGCGGACCTGGCCAACCAGCTGCTGCTGCTGCTCAACGAGCAGGCGCCGGCCACCAGCTAGCGCAGGCCGGCTTTCTGCAACAGGCCGGCGCGCTTGGCGTCGTAATAGTAGCCGCTGGCATAAAAGCGCACCGAGCGATCGTAATTGCCGCCGGCCGTGACATAGGCGCCGGCGAGATAGCGCACGGCATAGCGCAGATTGGTTTCAGCATCGAGCAGGCCGCCCGGCGCGCCGCGATAGCCCATGCCGCTGGCGGTGGCGTGGCTGATCTGCATCAGCCCGTAATAGGGCCCGTTGCGGGCGCCCGCATTGTAATTGCTCTCGCGCACGATGATGCGCCGCACCAGGTCCTCCGGCACGGCATATTCATGCGCGTAATGCCGGATCAGGCTGTCCATCGAGCCTTCGGTATAGCCCAAAGCCGAGGCAGCCATCGGCACTGCGCTGGCCTTGGGCACATGGCCGGCCGGTGTGCTGGGCGCAGCAAAGGCGGCCAAAGCCGCGCTGGCGCCGCCGGGCGCCGGCTTGATGCCGCTCATCGAGCAGCCCGAAACCAGCAGGGCCAGCACCAGGCTCGCGCCGAGCCCCAGCGGAGCCCGATATCGTGTGGTGTGCGTTGTCATGGCCCAGCCTTACGCTATTTTCACTGCTGGCGCGATAGGGCCCAATCGGGGCAGCTTGATGGCAGAGCCGGCGAGGGCGGCGCTTTGGCCCGGAGGCGGGCCGGCTTGCGGCGGGAACGGCTGCCAAGGGGTGGCCCGCGGTGAGCAAGAGAACCGGGTTTTCCCGCCCGGCAAACAAAACGTGCCAACCCCGTTGCGCGGATCACCGGCTTTGGCTAGTTTGCGCCCGTTCAGCCGGGGGCCTCGCCCCCGCTTCACGGATGCACCCGTAGCTCAGCTGGATAGAGCGCTGCCCTCCGAAGGCAGAGGCCGGGGGTTCGAATCTCTCCGGGTGCACCAATAATCTCAACGGTTTGGCCGTTTCCCTCAGAACGGAGGGTATCGGAAGCTCACAAGTTTCTCACAGCCACAAAACTGAGGGCTGGCGACATTGGGTACGGTGCAGGCCGTAAAGCTTGGGCGGGCGCCAGCCCTTTGGATCGGCGTCGGCACTGACACTTCGGGGCGCTGTTCAACCTTTTCTCGTGAAGCTGCCAGCCTGCCACCGGCCCCATTTCCGCCATCCAGCAGGATCCGATGAACGGCCGAAACGGGGCCGCTTGCGGACGGGCAGCTTCTCTATCGCGGTTTGTGTCAAGGGGCGCGCCGCGTCATCTGCCGCCG
>NZ_JBZVWR010000014.1:7558-149415 GCF_058629155.1 Devosia sp. MDV22-iso42 | reverse complement strand
AGAAAAAGCGGAAAATTGCCCGTTCGGGCGGTCCAAACTTCGGGGGCAGGTCAAAACAACCGCCCGAGTCTACTTCACGCTGGATAGAAGTTGGGGGCAACGTCACGGGCCGCCGGCTTTCGCGCGCTATGCTTGCTTTTGTGTCAAAAACCACCAATTGGGGCCCATAAGGCATCAACTTTCCGCCGGTCGCCCTGCTGCCAGTCGAATCGGGCGCCTGCTTCTGCTCTAATGGCCGCCATGATGAATCAGTCGCCTGTCGAAACCGCGCTCAGCCGCGCCATGATCCGCTGGTCGCTGACCAAGTCGACGCCGATCGCCGACAGCAGCCGCAGCGCGATCTTCCGGGTCGAACAGAACGGCCGCAACTTTGCCGTGCTCAAGATTCTCAAGCCTCTCGGCGCCGTCGAGGAGCGTCGCGGCGCCCAGTTGCTGGAATGGTATGGCGGGGAGGGCGCCGCCACGATCTTCGAGATCCATGGTGACACCATTTTCATGGAATGGCTCGATGGCGGCACGCTGGGCGATGCCGTGCGGGCCGGCCATGATGACCAGGCCAGCATCGCGCTCTGCACCGTGGTCGCCGGTCTGCAGCGGCCGCGCGGCGAAGCGCCCGATTTCCTTCTGCCCCTGCGCCAACGCTTTCAGGCGCTGTTCGATACCGAGGCGCGCATCTGGCCCCATACCGCCCGCGACATGTATGCCCGCGCCGCCGGCATTGCCCATAAACTGTTCGATCGTCCCACCGCGCAGATTCCGCTGCATGGCGATCTGCACCACGACAATATCCTCTCCTCCGATCGCGGCTGGCTGGCCATCGATCCCAAGGGCCTGCTCGGCGATCCGGCTTATGAACTGGCCAATGCCTTTATCAACCCGGTCGGCGCGCCCGGTCAGGTCAAGGACCCGCGACGCATTGCGGCCCTGGCCGACATCATCGCCGAACGGCTCGGCCATGATCGCAAGCGCATCCTGGGTTGGGCCTGCGCCCATGCCGCCCTGTCGGCCTGCTGGTCGCTGGCCGATGGCGAAGCGATCACCTGGCAGCTGACCATGCTGCCGCTGCTGCTCAGCGCCTATGATCAGGCCTGATCGGTGATCTTCATGGACTGGCAAGGCTGCCTGCGCAATATCGGCACACGCGCCCGTCGCACCCCATCCCAAGCCGCCGGCGCTGCTCGGCCGGCCCCTCGTGTTCCAGGAACTGCCTGATGCTCGTCTTGACCCGCCGCTCCGTCCTCGTCCTTGGCGCCGCCGCGGCCCTGGCCGCCTGTTCGGCCACCATTCCCGTCCTGCCCAAATCGGCCAGCACGCCCGAGACCCTCACCGATACCGAAATCCTGCTCGCCATCAATGCCGTGCGCGCCGCCAATGGCGCCGGCCCCTGGACCTATAATCCTGTGCTCGAAAACGCCGCCCGTTCCCAGGCGCGCCTCATGGCCAGCAAGGACACGCTCAGCCACGATCTGGGCGTCACCCTGCGTGAACGCGTCACCGCGGCGGGCTATATCGGCGCCGTCGGCGAAAACGTCGCCAAAGGCTACAAGGATCTCCCCGGCGCCATCGAGGGCTGGATGAATTCGTCCGGCCATCGCTCGACGCTGCTCAATGACAAGTTCGTCGAATTCGGCCTCGCCGCCGCCCGCAGTTCCAGCGGCAGGCTCTACTGGGCCATGATCGCCGGCGGCAGCTTCCAACCGTGGCTCCGCGCCGGCTGAGGGGGCGGGTCTCCGTTTGCGCCACGTCACCTCAAATACGAGCCATTTCTTCGCATCAGTCTGTTCGCTGAGGCGGCTCAAGCTTGAGACTAAGCTGTTGGCCGGTGGCGAAACGAGCCAAGAGCTGTTTCGTCATTGCGCTACGGAAAATCCTATATGCGGCCTGACCTTTATTCTGTGTCATGAACTCGTCTATCTGCGCTTTCACGGATGAGTAATTAGCTTCGACGCCGGCATAGTCGAATAGACTGGTTCCTTCCCTTTCACAGGTTAGACTTAACATATACAATATGTGGAATACGCCCTCGATGATCCAAGCTTCATCATAGCTCTGCTTCAGGCGTGAATTCAGCCCCGTAATCGCGCGACGTCTATCATTATCTACCAATTTATAGATGCGCCACATAGCGATGATATTCTCTGCCGACAAAATTGCCTCGTCGAAGACCCAGCCGTAGTACTCCCCGAAAATCCGATTCGACGACGTCTTGGCCCGATCTGGCTCTCGCAGTACATAGGCCAATATAATCTGGCCAAGCTTGACCGCATCGATCCGACTCTCCGCCGGCTGATTGATATGCTGATCGTTTTTGCGCTCATAGAAATAGCCGTGTCCGACGAGTGCATTCTCTATCCGGATCTGGATTGAATCGTTCGATCGTATGTCGCGACTGCGGATCGGCGTCTGGCTGTTCGTGGCTTCAGCAACGCTGTTGGTGAATGCCCGGTCGGCGGTCTCAATTACGCGCAAAAGCAGCTTCACGTCGTAGATGCGCCTGAGGTCAGATCGTGCTGCCTCGAAAAGCGCGTGCGAGGTCTGACCTCCGTTCACTATTTGCGGATTGATCATCCTCACTTTTGGATTGGCCGATCTTGGCTGATAGTCCATGCGATCGCAAACGATCGTGATCCCATTGTTCAGGTACCAGAATTGCGAGTTGTTCTCGCTGAGGGCAGTCGACAGGATGTTCCTGTTGATCTCATTTGCCTCGCCAAGGTAGAGGCGAATGTTGTCCTCGAACAAAGTATCGTCTACCTCCTGCGGGAAATTTGGATCGGTGATCAGTCGAACGATCTCATCACCGCGCACAGTCCCGATGAGGCCCTTTGCGAAGCCATCTGTACGACCATAATATTGGTCCTCGACCAGCCCGAGATGATATTCTCGATCAACGGCCGCTCCTTTTGACAGATGGCGCGAAAACCAGATCAGGTCATGCTGAGTAAGTACTGCGTGTTGATAGGGACGCAGCGCCTCTTCGAACCTCGTGGCATGAGCAGGAATGAGCGCAGCAGCGTTGTTGCACAGGTGAATATGGATAGAGTAGACGGCTTCCTCGAGCGCCTCCCACAAATCTTGTACTTTATTCCAAAGCAGTGGGTTGCAGGTTTTAGCTAGGGACGCGTCTTTACGAAGGAAGCATTCAAGAAAACTCTGGATCTTGTCGATCTCGTTAGATGGAAAAGTGCTCCCCACTTTTTCGAAGCTAGCTATGTGCTTAAACTGGAAGAAGTGAATGACGCGTCGCTCGGGCCGGCTGTCGATGTAGACTGCATCAATACCGCGGTCATCGCCGCCGTCAGTAATTGCAGTTCGAATTTCATCGTCATCGATCTTCAATATTTTTGATAACGCGAAATATTGAAATGCCTTTGCCTCATTATCGAGACCGAGCGATCGCTGGAAGGACTGAATACCCGTGCGAACCTGACTCCAATCGAGCAGCGTCGGACTTGTTTGCGGTGTAGTGGACATGTCGTTACTTAGCGCTCGCCGTTCACCCAAGTACAGTACGCCACCGAATATCAACCGCTTTTCTTTGAATGAGCGACGCGGAGCCGAAAGGCCACCGGGATGCGCAACGAGCCGGGATAGTCGGTCACCAAAATGGCCGCTTTCCTAACAGTGCCACCCACAAGCTGCCCTTCCGCTTCCCACCCGAGGCTGTGTGAAAACTCGATGTTACAGAATGTTGTTAGAAAGTTATTCCGCGCGGGTGTCTCTCAGGCCAAATTCCCGAAGACTTCACCTTAAATTCCTACTCGCGAATGGCTTAAGAGGGCTGTAGGGGATAGATACTCCGCTCAGGGCGGAATCGTTTTCTACTCGCTGATTTTCTCGCCGAGTTTTCACACAGCCTCCACCCCATCTCAGCCACCGCCCCAACCCTAACCCGTCGTCAGCGTCCTTCTCACCGCGTCATTCCACCCCGCAACCTTGGCATCGCGCGTTGCTGCATCCATGCTCGGCGTAAACTGCTTGTCCAGCGCCCAGCTCTGGGCAAACTCCGCCATGCCCGGCCACACCCCGGCCCGTGATCCAGCCAGCCAGGCAGCGCCTAGCGCGGTCGTCTCCAGCGTCTTGGGCCGGTCCACCGGCGCGTCCAGCACGTCGGCCAGGAACTGCATGGTCCAGTCCGAGGCGACCATGCCGCCATCCACCCGCAGCACCGTCTGCCCGCTCTCGCCCCAGTCCTTGCGCATGGCCTCGAGCAGGTCGCGCGTCTGGTAGCACACGGCTTCCAGCGCCGCCTTGGCGATTTCCGCCGGGCCCGAATTGCGCGTCAGGCCATAGATCGCCCCGCGCGCATCGGCATCCCACCACGGCGCGCCCAGCCCGACAAAGGCCGGCACCATATAGACATTCTGGCTGGGGTCGGCGGTACGCGCCAGCGGCCCCGTCTCGCTGGCATGCTTGACCAGTTTCAGCCCGTCGCGGATCCACTGCACCGCCGCGCCGGCAATGAAGATCGAGCCCTCCAGCGCATAGGTCGTTTCGCCGTCCAGCCGATAGGCAATGGTGGTGAGCAGCCGATTCTGGCTGCGCACCATGTCCTTGCCGGTATTGAGCAGGGCAAAGCAGCCCGTGCCATAGGTTGATTTGAGCATGCCCGGGGAGAAACAGGCCTGGCCGATCGTCGCCGCATGCTGGTCCCCCGCCACGCCCAGGATCGGGATGGCGGCGCCCAGCAGGCCCGCATCGGTCACGCCGAAATCATCGGCGCAGTCGAGCACATCGGGCAGCAGCGCCCGCGGCACCGTGAACAGCGCTAGCAGTTCTTCGTCCCAGTCATTGGCCGCAATATCGAACAGCAGCGTGCGGCCTGCATTGGTGGCGTCGGTGACATGGCTCTTGCCCCCGGTCAGCCGCCAGATCAGAAAGCTGTCCACAGTGCCGAAAGCCAGTTCGCCCGCTTCCGCCCTGGCCCGCGCGCCCGCGACATTTTTCAGCAGCCATTCGATCTTGGTGCCGGAAAAATAGGGGTCAAGCAGCAGCCCGGTCTTTTCGGTGACCAGCGCCTCATGCCCCTCGCTCTTGAGCCAGGCGCAGTGTGCCGCCGTGCGCCGGTCCTGCCAGACAATGGCATTGTGGATCGGCTTGCCGGTCTTGCGGTCCCAGATCAGCGTGGTTTCGCGCTGGTTGGTAATGCCGATGGCGGCCACGTCACTGGCCGTGATCCCGGCCTCGGTCAAAGCCGTCTTGATGGCCCAGAGCACGCTCTCCCAGATTTCCTCGGGATCATGCTCGACCCAGCCATCCTGCGGGAAGATCTGGGTAAATTCCTTCTGCCCCACCCCGGCAATGCTGCGGTCCTGCGCGAACACGATCGCCCGGCTCGATGTCGTGCCCTGGTCGATCGCCAGAATGTAACCGCTCATGCTTTTCTCCCTGAACCGTTCACCGGTCTCGCAGTCGTTTCCCTCCCCCTTGTGGGGAGGGATCAAGGGTGGGGGTAGGCCGTGCCGCCGCGTTCCGACCTCAGCCCACCCTAACCCTGCCCATCACGGCATGGAAATAGCACGTGGCTAGTGCGCCTTGCGCGCCAGATAGTCTTCCAGCCGTGCCGCATCCTCGGCACCCACCTTGAGCCCCAGCTTGGTGCGCCGCCACAGCACGTCTTCTGTCGTGCGCGCCCATTCATGCGCCACCAGATAATCCACCTCGGCCGCATAGAGATCGGCGCCGAAAGGCGTGCCCAGGCTCTCCAGCGTCTGCCGGTCTCCCAGCAGCACCCGCGCCTTGGTGCCATAGAGCCGGGTCAGCCGATGCGCCAGCGTCTTGGGCAGCCAGCCATAATCCTTGCCCAGCCGCCGCACTTCGGCGTCGAACGCCAGCGGCTCGAAATCGCCGCCGGGCAGGGTGCTTTTCTTGGTCCAGGGCGCGCCCTTCTTGCCCAGCACATCCTCGATCTTTTCGAGCACCGATTCCGCCAGCCGCCGCGACGTGGTCAGCTTGCCGCCAAACACATTGATCGCCGCGCCCGTGGCCGCGTCGCCATCCACCTTGAGCACATAGTCGCGCGTCGCTTCCTGGGCGGCGCTGGCGCCATCGTCGAACAGCGGCCGCACGCCGGAATAGCTCCAGTGCACATCGGTCCGCGTCAGCGGCTTAGCGAAATATTCGCTCGCCGCGCTCAGCAGATAGTCGGTTTCGGCATCGGAGATTTTGACGTCCTTGGGGTCGCCCTCATAGTCCTCGTCGGTCGTGCCGATCAGCGTATAGTCATTCTCATAGGGAATGGCGAAGATGATGCGACCGTCGCCATTCTGGAAGATATAGCAGCGGTCATGCTCGTAGAGCTTGTGCACCACCAGGTGGCTGCCCTTGACCAGCCGCACATTATGCGCGCCGTTCTTGCCCATCGCCCCGGTGATCACCTGGTCCACCCAGGGCCCGGCCGCATTGACCACAAGCTTGGCGCGCACCGTCTGCCGCCCGGCCTCGCCATCCAGTTCGACGATCCATGCGCCCGCGTCGCGGCGCAGGCTCGTCACCTTGGTGCGCACATGCACCATTGCGCCCTTGTCCGCCGCGTCGCGGGCGTTGAGCACCACGAAGCGCGCGTCATCCACCCAGCAGTCGGAATATTCAAAGCCGAGCTTGTAGCCGGGCTTGAGCGGCATGCCGGTCACGTCCTTGCGCAGGTCCAGCGTCTTGGTCGGCGGCAGCAGGCGCCGCCCGCCCATATAGTCATACATCGCCAATCCGGCCCGCAGGATCACCGCCGGGCGCAGCCCCTTGTGATGCGGCAGCACGAAACGCAGCGGCCAGATAATATGCGGCGCCGCCGCCCACAGCACTTCGCGCTCGGCCAGCGCCTCATGCACCAGGCGGAACTCGTAATGCTCGAGATAGCGCAGCCCGCCATGCACCAGCTTGGTCGCGGCCGACGAGGTGCCCGAGGCCAGGTCGTTCATTTCCGCCAGCGCCACGCTATAGCCGCGGCCCACCGCGTCGCGCGCCACGCTGGCGCCGTTGATACCGCCACCAATGACGAAAATGTCGACGCTGTCGCTCACGCTCATGGACTTCACCCCGTGTTGCTTTCGTTTGTACGCGTTTTGATTTCGGAATGAAACAATTCTGTTTCGATTATCGGTGGTGCCGACGAGGTCAATCTACCATACCAGATCGGCATTGACCCTGCGCCGGGGGCGGCGTAGGGCATTGTGTCTTCCGGCCCCGGAACCCTTCGGCCATGCTCTCCATCATCAGTGTCATCCTGCCCATTTTCGCGCTGATGGCCTTTGGCTTTGGTGCCGTGCGGCTCAAGCTCTTCCCTGCCGAGGGCATCAAGAGCCTGATCGCTTTCGTGAACAATTTTGCGACGCCCTGCCTGCTGTTCCACTCCCTGGTCACCAGCGACTTCGCCTCGGCCTTCAACCCGGCCATCATCGGCCCCTTCTATATCGGGGCGCTGCTCTGCTTCGTGCTGGGCATCGTCATCGCCCTGCGCGCCTTCGGCAATAGCCCCGGCATCGCCGTCTCGGTCGGCTTTTCCGGCACTTTCACCAATACCGTGCTGGTAGGCCTGCCCATCATGCAGCGCGCCTATGGCGTCGATGCCTTGCCCGTGGTGCTTTCCATCATCGGCCTGCACGGCGCCATCCTGCTCACCACCGGCATGGTCACCATGGAGCTGATGCGCCGGGACGGCGCCTCGCTGGGCCGCACCCTGCTGACCGCCGGCAAGCGCGTCGCCTCCAATCCGCTGATCTGGGGCATTGCCGCCGGCATGATCGGCTATTTCGCCGGCCTGCAGCTGATCGAGCCGGCCGATGCCTTCCTGCGCATGATGAGCCAGGCCGTCGTTCCCGCCGCCCTGTTCGGCATCGGCGGCGCCCTCAATGAGTTCAAGCTCTCCGACAACTGGCAGCAGGCGCTGGTCGCCTCGCTGATCAAGCTCATCGTCCATCCCGCCATCGCCTATGTGCTGATGATCTGGGTGCTCCATGTCCCCATGGAGATCGCGCGCTATGGCATCCTGCTCGCCGCCATGCCCGCCGGCGTCAATGTCTATGTCTTTGCCACCTACTACAACCGCGGCACCAGCGTCGCCGCCAACACCATTCTTATCGCCACCGTCGCCTCGGCCTTCACCATTTCGGCCTGGCTCTACATCCTGACCCTCTAGCCCCGCCGATCACGTTTTCGCCCGCGGCGGAACCCTGAGCCAGCCAAATCATTGAGCCGCCACTAATATTGTTAGTGTGGTGATGTGCTTTGCGCTCTGGTCTCATTGCTTTTTGTACGTTGCTGGCGGCTCTCGGCCTGCCATCGGTGCCCGCCTCCGCCCAGGAGCCGGTCTCCGATGACGCGATCTTCCTCTTTGCCGGCCGCTATACCGATGCCTATTTCGACCGCTCCTTCATGCCGCTCTCGGCCAGCTATGAGGACAATTTCGTGCTCGGGGCCGGCTACCAGAAATTCATCGCCGAGCCGCTGCCCGATTGGCATGTCGGCGCCGAGGTCGGCGTCGCCTTTCGCGGTGGGATGGATGTCAGCGGCGAGATCTGGGCCGGCGCCGTGGCGCGCTATGATGGCTTCCATCTCGGAGAAAACCTGCGCATCTCCCCCTCCTTCACCTTCGGGCTGAGTGCCATCACCAACCCCATCGGCAAGGAGGCCCTACGCGCCGAGCAGCGCCAGGGAGATCCCTCGGTACTGTTCTTCCTCGCGCCCGAAATCAGCTTTGCCAGCCTCGACAATCCCGATACCGAGGTCTTTGTGCGGCTGCATCACCGCTCGGGCGCCTGGGGCACTCTGGGCGGCATGGGCGACGGCGCCAATGCCCAGGTCATCGGCATCCGCCACCGCTTCTGATCCCCTTCACACCGACCTGACGCAAGGTTCCTGCGCCTCCCTCCCCCTTGTGGGGAGGGGGATCGAGGGTGGGGGTCGTGAATAAGCACGAGGCCCCCGGTCTTCCCTATAAGCCTGCACGCGCCGGGCAGGGGCTCTGCTAGGCTGCGCTCGTCACCGACACCGCAATCGTCGTCACGCCGTCGCCGGTGGGAACGACACGGATCGGCACGGTCGAACTTTCGTCCAGCCCGACGGCCAGCCGCACATGCCGGTCGCTCGGGCAGATTTGCAGCAGCGGGTCAAAGCCGATCCAGCCCAGAGCCTCGTCATAGGCTTCGGCCCAGGCGTGAAAACCCACCAGGTCATCGTCGCCATCCGGCTCGGCCGCGACATAGCCCGTCACATAGCGCGCCGGAATGTCCAGCGCCCGCGCCCCGCCGATGAACAGATGCACCAGCGCGCTGGCCGTCGGCGGCGTGCTCTCTGCACTGGCAGCCGCGCCGCTCGACTGGCTCTGGCTCTGCCCGCCATCGGCCGACATCTGCGTCTGCGTGTTGTCGCTGTCCACGCCCAGCGTCTCGCCCACCCGCGCCATCAGCGCATGCAGCACGTCGATGCGGCTGTCCTTGCTGCCGCGAAACTTGCCATAGAGCGTCACCGAGGCCTTGGTCAGCGGCGTCGTCCGCTTGTAGAGCGCCGGCACCGGCTCGCCGCCCGGCCGCCCCAATACGCCGGCCCGGTCCGCCGTCACCACGGTGCCGCTGACGCGCACCACCAGGGTGCCCTCCGGGCGGCTCTGGTTCACCAGATGCACCGTGTTGCCATAGGCATCGGCAAATACCGCCGCACTGTCGATGCCCGGCATCGCCACCGTCCAGTCCTCGATCTGCTGCGTCGGGCCACTGGCGGGCGTCAGCAGCAGGTGCAGCACGGCATGGGCCGTGCCGGCTGGCGGGGTAATGCTCATCTGGTGGTCTATGGTGATACGCATCAATAAAAGTTGTAACTCTCCGACAGGGTATTGGACACATGGTCGGCCCGAGCCATGAATTCGGTCAGGAATTCATGCAGGCCGAAGGCGAAGATGGCTTCCATATTGGTGTTTTCCACCATGGCGCGCAGCTGGCTGGCCGCCGCGTTGCAGCTTTGCTGCTGCCCATAGAGCTTGCTCAGCGTCACCACATTGTCTTCCAGATATTGCGCGCAGAACACCAGCGAGCGCGGCATTTCCGGCCGCAGGATCAGGAAGTCGGCAATATTGGTCGCCTTGTAGCGGTCGTGATAGACATGCCGATAGCTGCGATGCGCCGAGGCCGCCCGCAGGATCAGCGTCCATTGCTGGATGTCGAGATCCCCGCCCACCATCTTGGCCCGCGGCAGCAGCACGTAATATTTCATGTCGAGGATGCGCGCCGTATTGTCGGCCCGCTCGATGAAATTGCCGGCCTGCAGGAAGGCAAAGCCGTCATCGCGCAGGATCGTGCCCAGCAGCGCGCCGCGGAACTGGTGACCGATATCCTTGACCCATTCCAGCAGGCCCAGCAGCTTTGCCCCGCGCACGTCGCGTGGCTTGATCTGCGAAAATTCCAGCCAGGCCCCGTTGATCGCCTCCCACATATCGCTGGTGATGGCCGTGCGCACCGAGCGCGCATTGGTGCGCGCATAGGACAGGCAATTATAGACCGAGCTGGGATTGTCCTGGTCGAACATCATGAAGTGGGCCACCGTATCGACATCGGCGACCCGGTCCTTCTTGCCGAATTCCTCGTCGACCTCGGCCGCCTGCATCATCGACACCAGGTGTTCCGATACCCCGCCTTCACGGCGCGACGTCAGGCTCATGCGATAGCCGACCTCGAGCAGGCGGGCCATGTTTTCGGCCCGCTCGACATAGCGGCTGAGCCAGTACAGGTTCTGTGCAGTCCGTCCCAGCATGGTCAATCTTCCAGCACCCACGTGTCTTTGGTGCCGCCACCCTGGCTCGAATTGACCACCAGCGATCCCTTTTCCAGCGCCACGCGTGTCAGCCCGCCCGGCGTGATGCGCACCTCGTCGCCCACCAGCACATAGGGCCGCAGGTCGACATGGCGCGGCGCAATGCCCGATTTGACATAGGTGGGGCAGGTGCTCAGCGCCAGCGTCGGCTGCACGATGTAATTGTCCGGCCGCGCCTCGATCTTCTTGCGGAATTCATTATGCATGGCCTTGGTCGAGGTCGGCCCCACCATCATGCCATAGCCGCCCGAGCCGTGCACTTCCTTGACCACCAGGTCGCCGATATTGGCCAGCACCCAGTTGCGCTGCTCCTCGTCGGTGCAGTTATAGGTCGGCACGTTCTGCAGGATCGCCTTCTCGCCGAGATAGAACTCGATGATCTCGGGCACATAGGTATAGACCGCCTTGTCATCGGCAATCCCGGTGCCCGGCGCATTGACCAGCGTCACATTGCCGGCGCGATAGGCGTCGAACAGCCCCGGCACGCCCAGCATCGAGCCGGGCAGGAAGGTCAGCGGATCGAGATAATCGTCGTCGATCCGGCGATAGATCACATGCACGCGTTCCGGCCCGGTCGTGGTCCGCATATAGACCTTGCCGCCATCGACAAACAGGTCCGGCCCCTCGCACAGCGTCGCGCCCATCTGGTCGGCCAGGAACGAGTGCTCGAAATAGGCCGAATTGTAGATGCCCGGCGTCAGCACCACGATATTGGGCGACGAACCGGCATTCTCCGGCGCCACGCTTTCGAGCGTCCGGCGCAGGTTTTCCGGATAGTTCTCCACCGGCGCCACCTTCTGCCGCTGGAACAGGTCCGGCGCCAGGATCATCATCGCCTCGCGGTCCTCCAGCATGTAGCTGACACCCGATGGGGTGCGCAGATTGTCTTCCAGCACGAAGAAATCGTCCGGTCCGGTGCGCACGATATCGACGCCGATAATGTGGGCATAGACGCCGCGGGCCGGTTCGAGCCCCATCATTTCGGGGCAGAACGCGGCGTTCTGCAGGATCAGCTTTTCCGGCACCCTGCCGGCCTTGATGATGTCCTGGCGGTGATAGATGTCATAGAGGAAGGCGTTGAGCGCCTTGACGCGCTGCTCGATGCCCTTGGACATCTTGCGCCATTCCTGCGCCGCGATGATGCGCGGAATCACGTCGAACGGGATGACCTTTTCGGTGCCCTCGGCCGAGCCATAGACCGCAAAGGTGATGCCCAGCTTGCGGAAGATCGCCTCGGCGTCGGACTGCATCAGGTTGAGCGCCTTGTCGGGCTGTTCCTCCAGCCACTGCGCCAGCACTCGATAGGGTTCACGGACTGTGCCGTCCGCCTGGTACATTTCGTCAAACGGAAGTGGATCGCCCATTGTGCTCCGATTGGTTATGCGGCTCGTCCCATCGCCTTCACATTGCTACACGTTTGCGCGGCCCCGTCCAGCCGGTCACGCGGTTTGGCCAACTATTTGCGCCACGGCCGGCCACTTGTATGGTACCGCCATAGCAACCTTTCCGAGCGCGAGTCCGCCGAATGACCGATAAAGCCATCGCCATCCTCCAGACCCACAAGCTGCTCGCCTCCTGCGAGGCGGCTTTGGCCGAGCGCTTCACCGTGCACAAGCTGCACGAGGCGGCCGACAAGGCCGCCTTCATCGCCGAACACGCCCCTTCCATCCGCGCCATTGCCGGCGGCGCCGTCAGCGCCGAGCTCATCGCCCAGCTCCCCGCGCTCGAAATCATCGCCAATTTCGGCGTCGGCTACGATTCGATCGACACCAATGCCGCCCGCGCCGCCAATGTGCGCGTCACCAATACCCCCAATGTCCTCAACGACGCGGTGGCCGAGCTCACCATCGGCCTGATGATCGCCCTGGCCCGCCGCATTCCCCAGGCCGATCAGTTCGTCCGCCAGGGCAAGTGGCCCCAGGGCAATATGGGTCTGTTCTCCGAACTCACCGGCAAGACCGTCGGCATTCTCGGCCTTGGCCGCATCGGCAAGGAAATCGCCGCCCGCGCCCAGGCCATGAAGATGCGGGTGGTCTATTACGGCCGCAAGCGCCAGCCATCCGAGCCGCATGTCTTCTACGACAGCCTGGTCGACATGGCCCGCGACAGCGACTGGCTGGTCATCATCGCCCCCGGCGGCAAGGGCACCGAGCGCATCGTGTCGCGCGAGGTGCTCGAAGCCCTCGGCCCGCAGGGCCACCTCGTCAACGTCGCCCGCGGCACCCTGGTCGACGAGCCCGCCATGCTCGAACTGCTGCAATCGGGCGGCCTCGGCGGCGCCGCGCTCGACGTCTTTGAAAATGAGCCCGCCATGCCCGAGGGCTTCTTCGCCCTCGACAATGTCGTGCTCTCGCCCCACATGGGCAGCGCCACCACCCAGACCCGCAATGCCATGGGCGCCCTGGTCGTCGCCAATCTCGACGCCCACTTTGCCGGCGAGCCGCTCATCTCAGCGGTGGTGTGACTATGCTGATCCTGCATGTCGGCAAGCGCTCGCCCTTTGTCCGCCGCGTCGCCATCTGGCTGACCCTGCAGGACCGCGCCTTCGAGCGGCGTCCCGTCGAGCTGTTCGGCGCCGATTTCGAGCGCTTCCGTGCCCACAATCCCCTCAGCCGTGTGCCGGTCCTGTCGACACCGGATGGCGACCTGATCGAGACTTTCGCCATCATCGATTATCTCGAAACCAGCGCCGAGCCCGCCCATCGCCTGCTGCCCGCGCCCGGTCCGCAGCGCATTGCCTGCCAGCAGGTCATCGCCCTTGCCCATGCCGTGGCGGAAAAGGGCGTGGCTTTTGTCTACGAAACCGAGCGCCGCCCGCCCGACCTGGTCTGGCCCGACTGGGTCGCCCGCCTGCGCAGCCAGCTCGACCAGGGCCTCGCCGCGCTCGAGGCGCGGACCCCCGCCACGGCCTGGTTCGGCGGCACCCATCCCAATGGCGCCGACGCCGCCGTCATCGCCACGGTCGATTTCCTTGGCACCGTCACAGGCCTCTGCGATCCCGCGACCATGCCGCGCCTGCTGGCATTGTCCGAGCGCAGCCGTGTCGTGCCCGCCTTTGCCACCACCCATCCGCAGGCCTGAGCCGACTGCTTTTCCAGGTGCTGCCCTGTCATGCCCGGGCGGCTGCCCCGCGTTAGGCATGGATTCCCTTGGCGCGACGGACCAGATAGGTTCGCCGCCAAATTCGGCCAGATGGCCGATTCAGACAAGCTAATGACGGAGCGGACAGATGACGCAATGGTGGCGTGGCGGCGTAATTTATCAGGTCTATCCGCGCTCGTTCCAGGACAGCAATGGCGATGGCATCGGCGATCTGCCCGGCATCATCGCCCGGCTCGACCACATTGCCAGCCTCGGCGTCGACTGCATCTGGCTGTCGCCCATCACCAAGTCGCCCCAGGCCGACATGGGCTATGACGTCTCGGACTATTGCGAGATCGATCCGCTCTTCGGCTCGCTCGAGGATTTCGACACCCTGGTGGCCCAGGCCCATGCCCGCGGCCTCAAGGTCATCATGGATCAGGTCGTCAGCCACACCTCCGATCAGCATGCCTGGTTCAAGGAAAGCCGCCTGTCGCGCACCAACGCCCGCGCCGACTGGTATGTCTGGGCCGATCCGCTGCCCGATGGCTCCCCGCCCAACAACTGGCCGGCCGTGTTCGGCGGCAGCGTCTGGGAATGGAACGGCACCCGCCGGCAATATTATCTGCACAATTTCCTGATCAGCCAGCCCGACCTCAACTTCCACAATCCCGCCGTGCAGGATGCCGTGCTCGATGTCATGCGCTTCTGGCTCGAGCGCGGTGTCGACGGCTTCCGCCTCGATACGGTGAACTACTATTTCCACGACCAGCAGCTGCGCTCCAACCCGGCCAATCCGGTCGAGGAACATCTGCCTTTGGCCACCAGCCCCTACGAAATGCAGATCCACCAGTATTCCAAGAGCCAGCCGGAGAACCTCGATTTCCTGCGCCGCGTCCGCGCGCTGCTCGATCAGTTCCCCGGCACCACCTCGGTGGGCGAGGTCGGCGACAGCCACCAGTCGGTCGAGCTGATGGCGCAATATACCTCGGGCGGCGACACGCTGCACATGTGCTACGGCTTTGATTTCCTCGGCCACGAATTCACCGCCGAGCACTTCCGCTCGCGCATCGAGAAGTTCTTCGCCATCGGCCCCGATGGCTGGCCGTGCTGGAGCTTTTCCAACCATGACGTGCCGCGCCATGTCAGCCGCTGGGCCGAGCATGCGCTCAACCCGCGCGAGCTGGCCGACCAGACTGCTGCTTTGGTGCTGTCGCTGCGCGGCTCGGTCTGCCTCTATCAGGGCGAGGAACTGGGCCTGCCCGAAACCGAGCTGCTGTTCGAGGAACTCACCGATCCGCGCGGTATCCGCTTCTGGCCGCAGGACAAGGGCCGCGACGGCTGCCGCACGCCCATCCCCTGGGACCAGGGCAATCCGCCCAATGGCTTTACCACCGGTACGCCTTGGCTGCCGGTCAAGCCGCCGCAATCCGTGCTCAATGTCGCCAGCCAGCAGGCCGATCCGGCCTCGACCCTGGCCTTTTACCGCACCCTTCTGGCCTGGCGCAAAGCCCATCCCGTGCTGGCGCTGGGCGATATCGGCTTCTTCGACCTGGCCGAGCCGATCCTGGCCTTCCGCCGCGCCACCGACACCGGCGCCATGCTCTGCGTCTTCAACCTTTCGCCCAACGAGCAGGCCGTTGCCGTCAGCGGCCTGCATGAGGGCACCATGCTCGAGCCGGTCTCCGAACGCGCCGTGCTGGCCGATGCCAGCCTGCGCCTCGGTCCCAATGGCTATGCCTTCATCGCCATCGATGTCTCCAGCACCGCCGCCATCAGCGATCTGACCTGACCGCAAGACAAAACCCGGCCGGCGCGTGCAGCGCCGACCGGGTCAATCGGGGGGTAGGGGGTCTGCGATCCGCCTATTCGTAGGCGCGGGTATAGCTGCCTGGATTGAAGAACTGCATTTCCTGGGTGCCGTCGGGCAGGCGCACATAGGCCCGCACGCAATTGCCCCAGCGCTCGACGCGCACCGCATCCACGCCACGCTGGCGCAGTTCGGTCAGGTCGTAATCGTTGCGATCGGCCTCGTTGACCTTGATCTCGTCGCCGACCATATACTCGAACGACATCACATTGCCCGTGTCCTGGCACATCACGGCATAGGACGGCACGGTGGCCAGCAGGGTTACGGCAAGCGCCGCCAGAGTAGTACGCAACATATCAGGGTCTCCATTTGGCCTGAATCTAGCCATCAATTGTGGCAGTTTCGCGCCGCCGGATCAGCACCACCACGGCCGGAATTGCCAGCGTCAGCATCAGCAGGCGCAGCACATGGTGGGCGGCAATGAACGCCGTATCATAGCCCAGCGCAATGCCCAGCGCACCCATGCCCTCCAGCGCCCCCGGCGCCAGTCCCAGCCAGATCTGGCCATAGGGCATGTCGACCACCAGACTCGCCAGAAAGGCGATCAGGCTGACAATGCCCACCGTCATGGCTGTCGCCACCACACCGCCCTTGGCGGCGGTGATGAGCTCGCCCCGGGTGATGCCGGCAAAGCGCGAGCCGATCAGCGCCCCGGTCAGGATGAAGGTCACCGTCACCAGCGGCCCCGGCAGCGCTTCGGTATAGAGCCCGCCCAGCTTGGCTGCCGTCGCCGCCGCCATGGCGCCCAGCACGAAGCCGGCCGGCACCTTGAGCCGCACGAACACCAGCCCCACGGCTACGCATAGCGCCGCCAGCGCCAGTAATTCCCCGATATCGAGATAGCCCAGCGGCACCGCCGGGGCAAAATGGTCGATCGGCAGGAACAGCGCCCCGATCGGCACGCAGATGGTCAGCATCATGATGCGGATCACCTGGATGATGACGATCTGCCGCGCATCGCCCACCCCCGACGAGGCGATCCCCAGCACGAAGGACAGGTGGCCGGGAAACGAGCTCAGATAGGCCGTGCCGGTATCGAGCTTGAACACCTTTGCCAGCATCCAGCCGGTCGCCGCCACGATGATCACCAGTTCGAGCGCCAGCGCCAGGATCGTCACCGGCCAGCTTGCCACCAGCGCCAGGCTGTCCGGTGCCACGCTGGCCCCCATCGACATGCCCACCAGGAGGAACGCCAGGTCGCGCAGCCGGTCGGGCATCACCATGGGCAGCCCGGCAATCGCCGCCACGGCCACCGCCAGCGCCCCGCCCATCAGCCACCCCGCCGGCAGCCCCAGCAGTGTCGCGATCCCGCCCCCCGCCGCCGAAACCAGCAGGGTGAGCAGCACGGGCATAATCTTGGCAAGGACCGGCATGGAAATGGTCATCAATCGTGGCGCCGTGCTACGCCACAGGTAGTGCCCGTTCCGCCAGCCGCACCCAGTAGCTCGTCCCCGCTGGAATGATCGCATCGTTGAAATCATAGCTGTCGGTATGCAACTCGCTGCTGTCGCCATTGCCGACAAAGATGTAGGCCCCCGGCCGCCGCTCCAGCATGAAGGAAAAGTCCTCCCCGCCCATCGAGGGCGGCGCCTCGGCGTCGACGCGCTCGGGCCCGGCGATCTCGCGCGCCACCTCGGCGGCAAAGGCCGTCTGCTCGGGCGCATTGACCGTAACCGGATAGCCGCGCGCATAGCGCACGCTGGCCGTGGCGCCGAAGCTCTTGGCAAATTGCGGCACGAAATCGGCCAGCCGCTGCTCGATCAGGTCCTGTACGCCCAGGTCCAGCGTGCGCACCGTGCCGGTGATCTTGGCCGTGCGCGAAATCACATTGTCCGCCTCGCCGGCCTCCAGCATGGTAACCGACAGCACGGCGCTGGCCAGCGGATCGACATTGCGCGACACGATCGCCTGCATGCCCACGATCATGTTGGCCGCCACGATGATCGGGTCCACCGTGGTCTGCGGCCGCGCCGCATGCCCGCCCTGGCCGGTAATGTCGATATAGAAGCGGTCGGTCGCCGCCATGATGCCCCCGGCGCGAATGCCGAACTGCCCCGCCGGCATGCCCGGCCAGTTATGCATGCCGTAGAACTCGTCGATGCCGAAATTTTCCACCAGCCGGTCGTCCAGCATGGCCTTGGCGCCGGCGCCGCCCTCTTCGGCCGGCTGGAAGATCAGCGCGACGCGGCCGTCGAAATTGCGCGTTTCCGCCAGGTATTTCGCCGCGCCCAGCAGCATGGCGGTATGCCCGTCATGGCCGCAGGCATGCATCTTGCCGTCCACCGTGGAGGCATAAGCCGCGCCGGTCTTTTCGGTGATCGGCAGCGCATCCATATCGGCCCGCAGCCCGATGGTGCGGCCGCTGCCATTGCTCCGGCCATTGATGATGCCGACCACGCCCGTGCCGCCGATGCCGGTCACGACCGCGTCGCAGCCGAATGCCCGCAGCTTGTCCGCCACGATTCCTGCCGTCCGCTCCACCGCATAAAGGATCTCCGGATGCGCATGAAAATCCTGCCGCCACGCGGCGATTTCGTCGGCAAACTCGGCAATACGGTTGAGCACGGGCATAAGGAAGTCCAATAGGTCGGTTCTGGGTCAGTGTCGCTGTCCCAATCCAAGCCGTCAACACTAGTCCTTTCCCCAGCCCCGCGCCATGCGACCAAGCGGAGCGTTTGGGAGCGGCAGGGCCAGCGCCTGTCCACGGGGCATCGCCAACCAGTCACCAGCGATTGCCCGCAACCGAGCCCAACTCGGTCATTCTCGCCCAATCCCGGTTTTCCCAAAACCGGTCACAGCCGGTGGCGATAGCAGGTTACCCCCTTGTTCCCTCTTGATCCGAATAGCTGCATCTCCTACTTGTCGAACAGAGTTCTCAGGGCGGGGTGAAATTCCCCACCGGCGGTAATTGTGCTTAGGCACATCAGCCCGCGAGCGCCCATCCTTTGGGATGGGGTCAGCAGACCCGGTGTAATTCCGGGGCCGACGGTATAGTCCGGATGGAAGAGAACCGATGATCGTGCCCGCGCGCTTTCCGCTCAGCGGAGAGCGCGTGCGTGTCGTCATTTGCCCTGAAACTCGTCTGAACAGGCGACGAGATGGGCATGACCGCAACATTTACCACCCAAGGTGTTTCACCGCAGCGCATCGCTGATGCCTTTGCGCGTGCACTGTCCCTTGCCCGGGCCCATGAAGGCGCAACGGCGCCCAATCCGCCGGTCGGTTGTGTGCTGCTCGATGCTGGGGGACAGACGCTCGCCGAAGGCGCACACCAGCGGGCGGGCATGCCTCATGCAGAGGCGCAAGCCATCGCGGGGGCAAGCGCTGCCGGGGTGGCTGGGGCCATCGACACGGTCGTCGTAACCCTTGAACCCTGCAACCACCATGGGCGCACGCCGCCCTGCGCCGAGGCCATTCTGGCGACTGGCGCCCGGCAGGTCTGGATTGCCCGCCGCGACCCCAATCCCCAGGTTGCAGGCGGCGGAGCCGAACGCCTGCAGGCAGCGGGCCTTGGCGTACGTTTTTTGGCCGATCTCGACCATCCTGCAGCGACGGCGTTGCACGCCGATGCCGAGCGTCTATTGGCGCCCTTTGCCAAGCGAAGCCGAACCGGACTGCCCTTCATCACCATCAAGCAGGCGGTTTCGTCAGCCGGTAGCATGATCCCTCCGGCGGGGCGCAAGACGTTCACGAGCGCCGTATCCCTGGACCTGGCGCACCGACTCCGGCGGCAGTCCGATGCCATCCTGACCGGTTCAGGGACCGTGCTCGCCGACGGTCCGCTGTTCACGGTCCGCCGGGTTCCCGATCATCCGGGTAAGCAGCGCATGCTGGTCATTCTCGACCGCCGGGGGCGCGTTGCCGACGACTATGTCTCGGCCGCCCGGCAGCGCGGCTTTGCCGTGTACCTGGTGCGCGACGTGCATGAAGCGCTGGCCATGATCGGCGCGGCGGGCGGCATGGCGGCTCTGGTCGAAGCCGGGCCGGCACTGACCGGAAGCCTGCTCGATGCAGGTCTCTGGGACGGACATGTGCTGATCGAGCGGGCCGCTCATCCGGACGGCACCGACCGGGTGACCATTCGACGAAACACCTCCCGTGAAACCGACCTAAACCAAAAGGAAGCCGATGTTTTCAGGCATTATTGAAAAGCGCGCACGCGTGACCCTGGCGGCGCCCAGCGGCGGTTCGCTGGAAATCGAGCTGGACAGCGGCTGGGCCGACCTGGCGCTGGGCGAGAGCATTGCCGTCAACGGCGTCTGTTTGACCGTCTCCCAGTTTGATGTCGCGGGCCGCGCCCGCTTCTTCATCAGCCCGGAATCGCTGGCGCGGACCAATCTGGGCGGGTTGACCATCGGCGTTGAGGCAAACCTGGAGCGCGCGGTGACGCTCGACACCCGGCTTTCCGGTCATCTGGTTCAGGGCCATGTCGATGGCTTGGCACGCCTGACTGAGCGGGAGGCAGCCGAGGGCGCCTGGAAGCATGTCTTCCTGCTGCCTGCGGCGCTGGGACGATATTGCGTCGAAAAGGGATCAATTGCCCTCAATGGCATCAGCCTGACCATCAATGGGTTGGAGGCCAGGCCGGATGGTGTCGCGGTGCACGTCACAATCATTCCCCACACTTGGGAGCACACCAATCTGCACCGCCTCGCCATCGGCGATGAACTCAATGTCGAGGTCGATGTGATGGCCAAATATGTGGAGCGACTATGTCTGCCCTATCTCAAGCCCTGAACCAGCTGCGCCAAGGCGGCATGGTGATCCTGGTTGATGACGAAGATCGCGAGAACGAAGGCGACCTGGTCGTCGCCGCCGAATTCGCCACGCCCGAAACCATCAATTTCATGGCCCGCTACGGTCGTGGCCTCATTTGCCTTGCCCTCACCGGTGGGCAGGTGGATCGGCTGGGGCTGCCGCAAATGGTGGCCAATAACCGGGCCCGGCGCTCAACGGCCTTCACCGTGTCCATCGAGGCCGTCGAGGGGATCACCACGGGCATTTCGGCCCATGACCGCTCCAGGACTGTCCAGGTTGCGGCGGACCCACAGGTCAGGTCCACCGACATTGCCTCGCCGGGACACGTGTTTCCGCTACGGGCCGCCGAGGGCGGCGTGCTGGCGCGCAACGGGCATACAGAAGGGGCGGTCGATCTGATGCGGTTGGCCGGGCTCAAGCCCGCAGGCGTCATCTGTGAGGTCATGCGTGATGACGGAGAAATGGCGCGGCGGCCCGATCTCGATATCTTCGCTCGGGATCACAAGCTGCCGATCCTCACCATTCAGGACATCATTGCCCATCGCATTGCCACCGAAACGCTGGTGGACGAGGTGGCACGCTCCGAGTTGCCTACCCAGCATTCTCCAGTCCCCCTGGAGGTTCGGGCCTTTCGCAGCCGCCTGGACGGCACCGAGCATCTGGCGTTGCTCCGCAATCCGCTGGGCAGCACGCCGCTGGTGCGCCTGCATTCTGAATGCCTCACCGGCGATGCGCTGGGATCGTTGCGCTGCGACTGCGGACCGCAATTGCAGGAAGCGCTGCGCCAGATTGCGACTGGCAATGGCGGGGCGCTGATCTATCTGCGCGGGCAGGAAGGGCGCGGCATTGGCCTTGCCAACAAGATCCGCGCCTATGCGCTGCAGGACCAGGGACACGATACGGTGGAGGCCAATACTGCCCTGGGTTTTGCGCCCGACGCCCGCGACTATGGCATCGCTGCACAAATTCTGCGGGCCCTGGGCATCGAGCGCCTGCGACTGTTGTCGAATAATCCGGACAAGGCTCTTTCCCTGGAACAGTTCGGCATTGAGGTCGCCGTCCGCGTGCCGCTGGAAATCCCGGCCAATCCCCATAACTGGCGCTATCTCGCAACCAAGCGCGACAAACTCGGTCACACCTTCGCTCATCAACAACAGGAGAACTTCAATGTCTGAAACCACACCCCGCCTGGCCCTGATCGTCAGCCAGTTCAACCCCGATGTCACCCATGGCCTGCGCGACGGCGCATTGGCCTATCTGGCCGAGAACGGGATGACGATTGCGCCGGACAACATCTACTCTGCCCCCGGCGCCTTTGAAATTCCGCTCATCGCCAAGCGCCTTGCGCAGGCGGGCTTCGATGGCGTGATCTGCCTGGGCTGCGTGATCAAGGGCGATACGGCGCATTTCGAATATATCAGCGAGGCCGCCGCCCATGGGTTGATGCAGGTGGGGTTGGAAACCGGCAAGCCTATCACTTTCGGCATTCTGACGACCTACACTGACGAACAAGCCATCCTGCGCAGCCGCAAGGATGAACACAACAAGGGTCGGGAAGCTGCCGCCGCTTGCCTGGACGCGCTGGGCACGCTCCGCTCCATTGCCCGCTAAGCTCTCACCGGTGGTGCTCGATAAGCCTCCCTATGGACAGCCGGTCGGCGAGCTTATCAACGTCTGCTAGATTGAACTGCCGGCTATAAAGCCGCCTTTCCCCTCCCCACCCCTGGCCGACGGTGAGGATGGCTGTATTGGGCGACAGCTCTTCGCCCCCAGGCACCCTTTTCCAACATTCCTGCCATCCTTGGCCCAAATTTCCCCCTTCGCGCCTTGTCCGCCCGGCCGCGATTTGTCATGACACCGCCCAACAGCCCGGAGTCTGCCATGAAAATCCTGGTCGCCATCAAGCGCGTCGTCGATCACAATGTCCGCATCCGCGTCCGCCCCGATGGCACCGGCGTCGAAACCGCTGGCGTGCGCCTGTCGATGAACCCCTTCTGCAAGCATGCGGTGGAAGCCGCCGTGCAGCTAGCCGAAGCCGGGCAGGGGCAAGAAAACGTCACAGAGGTGGTTGTCGTCTCCATTGGGCCCAAAGGCGCTACCGACGTCATCCTCACCGCCCTGGCCATGGGCGCCCATCGCGGTATTCTGGTCGAAACCGATGCCGAGCTCGAAACCCTCACCATTGCCAAGCTGCTGGCCAAACTGGTCGCCGAGGAACAGCCGGACCTCGTCCTGCTCGGCAAGCAGGCCGTCGACGATGACAGCAATCACGTCGGCCAGATGCTCGCCGCCCTCACCGACCTTCCCCAGGCCACCTTCGCCTCCGCGATCAAGCTGGTGGGGGAGGGGATAGAGGTCACCCGCGAGATCGATTCCGGCCGCGAAACCCTGTCGCTGCCGCTGCCGGCTATCGTGACCGCCGACCTGCGCCTCAACACGCCGCGCAATGCGGCCTTGCCCATGGTGATGAAGGCGCGCTCCAAGCCGCTCGCCGTCCGCCCGGTCGCCGAGTTCGGCGTCGATCTCGCGCCCCGCCTCACCATCGAAAAGATCTCCCCGCCCGCCGAGCGCGTGGCAGGAAGGACCGTCGGCTCGGTTGCCGAGCTGGCTGCCTTCATCGCCGAGGACGTTTCCCAGATGGAGGCCCTGTAATGAGCGTATTGGTCATTGCCGATCATGATGCCGGCATTCTCTCGCCCTCCACCGCCCGGGTCATCGAGGGCGCTTCCGTGCTGGGGCCGATCGACCTTCTGGTCATCGGCGATCACGCCCAACAGGTCGCCGCGGCGGCCGCCACGCTCGCCCATGTTCGGAAAGTACAAGTTGTTTCCGGCATTTCGGCGTCCGATGCCGACACATCGGTTATCGAAATGCTGGCTCAAAGTTATCAGTACGTTATCCAGAGTGCAGGAAGTGTGGGTAGGGATCGCATGCCCCGTCTGGCCGCCAGGCTCGATCTGATGCCCGTCACCGACGTGGTCGCCATTCTCGGGCCCAATCGCTTCGAGCGGCCCATCTATGCCGGCAATGCCGTCCAGACCGTCACCGACAACCAGCCAACGCACATCCTCACTTTGCGCGCTTCGGCCTTCCGCGCCGCCGCCACCACCGACACCGCTGCGCCCATCGAAGTGCTTGATATGGCACTCAATTCTGCAGTCACACTGCTGGCCAGCCACCGCACGCAGAGCGACACGCCTGACCTCGCCACCGCCCAGATCGTCATCGGCGGCGGCGTCGCGCTGGGCTCGGCCGAGAACTTCGGGCTCATTGAACAGCTGGCCAAAAAGCTCGGCGCCGCGGTCGGCGCCACCCGCGCCGCGGTCGATGCCGGCTACGCCCCCAATGACTGGCAGATCGGCCAGACCGGCAAGATCATCGCCCCCGACCTTTACGTCGCCATCGGCATTTCCGGCGCGCTGCAGCACCTGGCCGGCATCCAGGGCGCCAGGAAGATTGTCGCCATCAATAGCGATGCGGAGGCGCCGCTGGTCAAGCTGGCCGACCTGGCTCTGGTTGGCGATCTCTTTGAAATCGTTCCACAATTGATTGCCGAACTGGATCATCTCGGCATTTCCCGCTGAGCCGCGTAGCGATTGCAAATTCTGCCCCGCCGCCTATAACAAGCCCGCCTCCCACCGGAACGACTCCCATCATGTTCGAGACTCTCACCAAGGCCCCCGGCGACAAGATTCTGGCGCTCATGGGCGAATACGCGGCCGATCCGCGCCCCACCAAGATCGATCTCGGCGTCGGCGTCTACAAGGACGAGCAGGGAACCACCCCGATCATGAGCTCGGTGAAAAAGGCCGAGGCGCGCATCCTGGCCCAGGGCAAGACCAAGACCTATCTCGGCATTGCCGGCAACAAGGGCTTCGGCGCTGCCGTGCTCGATCTGGTGCTGGGCGACAGCATCGACCGCGCCCGCGTCCGCATCGCCCAGGCCCCCGGCGGCACCGGCTCGCTCTGGGTGCTGATGCAGCTGATCAACCGCGCCCGCCCCGGCGCCACCGTCTGGGTTTCCGACCCGACCTGGCCCAACCACAACCCCATCGCCGAAAATTCCGGCCTCGTGGTCAAGACTTATCCCTATTTCGACACCCAGACCCGCGGCGTCAAATTCGCCCAGATGCTGGCCGCGCTCGACGGCCTGGGCAAGGACGATGTGGTGCTGCTGCATGGCTGCTGCCACAACCCCACGGGCGCAAATCTCACGCCCGATCAATGGGATATGGTCGCCTCAAGCCTGGTCCGCACCGGCGCTTTGCCCTTCATCGACCTGGCCTATCTCGGCTTCGGCGATGGCATCGACGCCGACGCCTATGGCACGCGCAAAATCTTGTCCACGGTGCCCGAAGCTTTGGTAGCATTCTCGGGGAGCAAGAATTTCGGGCTGTACCGCGAACGCATCGGCGCGGCCATCCTGGTGGCGCGCGACGGGGCCGAGGCCGATATCGCCCAGTCGCAATTGCTCAACATCATCCGCGGCGCCTATAGTCAGCCGCCCGATCATGGTGCCGAGATCATCCGCACCATTCTCGAGGACGCCGAGCTGCGCGCCGAATGGGAGACCGAGCTCGACCTGATGCGCAACCGCATGATCGGTCTGCGCGAAAAGCTCAGCGAGGCGATCCGCAACAAGTCCAATTCGGCCGATTTCGACTTCATCGCCGCCCATCGCGGCATGTTTTCGCTGCTCGGGCTCGAAAATGGGGTGGTTGAACATTTAAAAGCCGCCAACGGCATCTATATGATTGGGGACAGTCGCATCAATGTCGCCGGCATCCCCGAGGATCGCGTTGGCGACCTGGCCGATGCCTTGCTGGCCGCCATCAAATAGGTCCGGTCCGGGCCTTGCGGCAAGTCATTGCCGTGCTACACCTTTTGCCCGACGGGCAAGTTTGACGACAATTAGGAGGGAACCATGAAGTTCTTTGTCGATACTGCGGAAATCAAGGACATCAAGGAGCTCTATGAGACCGGTCTCCTCGACGGCGTGACCACCAACCCGTCGCTGATCGCCAAGTCCGGCCGTGACTTCAAGGAAGTCATTGCCGAAATCTGCGCGCTGGTCCCCGGCCCGGTCTCGGCCGAGGTCGCCAGCCTTGAATATGACGGGATGATCGCCGAGGGCGAGCACCTCGCCAAGATCGCCGACAACGTCGTCATCAAGCTGCCTTTGACCTTGCCTGGCCTCAAGGCCACCAAGTACTTCTTCGACAAGGGCATCAAGACCAATGTCACGCTGTGCTTCTCGGCCAACCAGGCCCTGCTGGCTGCCAAGGTCGGCGCCACCTATATCTCGCCCTTCCTCGGGCGCCTCGATGACATCAATCTCGATGGCGTCGAGCTGATCGAGAACATCCGCCAGATCTACGACAACTACGGTTTCGAGACCCAGATCCTGGCCGCCTCGATCCGCTCGCCCAACCACGTCACCCAGGTTGCCCTGGCCGGTTCCGACGTCGCCACCATCCCACCCGACGTGATCCGCAAGCTGGCCAACCACCCGCTGACCAATGCGGGCATCGAAGGCTTCCTCAAGGACTGGAAGGCCACTGGCCAGTCGATCCTCTAGGATCGACGCGACCAACCAGGAACGCGTTGTCACCCCGGCGCAGGCCGGGGTCCATCCTGAGCAAAATCTGCGCGGTTAGATGTCAGGATGGATCCCGGCCTGCGCCGGGATGACACGGTGGTCGTTGCGCCACCGCACCAACCGAAAGCCGCCCCCATGGCCGATACCGATCTTGCCGCCGCCATCAAGTCCGCGCTCGCCGCTGTCGAAATCCCGGGCGGCGGTGATCTGGCTGGCTATGCCGGCCTCTCCGACATCATCGTCACGCCCTCGGCCGTGGCCTTTGCCATCGCCGTGGCGCCGGGCATGGAGGCCGCCTTCGGCCCCGCCCGCGAGGCTGCCCAGCAGGCCGCCCAGGCCGTCGCCGGCACGCGCAAGATCATGGTCTCGCTGACCGGCGGCAAGCCCCCGACCAAGGCTGGTCCCACCTTCTCGCACGGCAAGCCGGTCCCCGCCGGCAAGACCGCGGTGCCTGGCATCCGCCGCATCATCGCCGTCGGCTCGGGCAAGGGCGGCGTCGGCAAGTCCACCACCGCGGTCAGCCTGGCTTTGGCGCTGCAGGCCGAGGGTCTCAGTGTCGGCATTCTCGACGCCGATCTCTATGGCCCCTCCATTCCCAAGCTTCTCGGCCTTGAAGGCCAGCCGGCCATCCGCGATGATGGCATCTTCTCGCCCCATGCCGCCTTCGGCCTCAAGGCCATGTCGATCGGCTCCATGCTGGTCAAGGACCAGGCCGTGGTCTGGCGCGGCCCCATGGCCACCTCGGCCCTGCGCCAGCTGCTGCGCGAGACCGATTGGGGCCGTCTCGACGTCCTGGTCATCGACCTGCCGCCCGGCACCGGCGATATCCAGATTTCCCTGTTCCAGCAGGCCATTGTCGATGGCGTGGTCATCGTCTCGACCCCCCAGGACCTGGCCCTGATCGATGCCAAAAAGGCGATCGATATGATCCGCCGTTTCGAGGTCCCGCTGCTGGGCCTGGTCGAAAACATGAGCTATTTCATCGCTCCCGATACTGGCAATCGCTACGACATCTTCGGCAGCGGCGGCGCCGAGCGGGCCGCGGTCGATCTGGGCCTGCCCTTTCTCGGCGCCGTGCCGCTGGTCATGTCGATCCGGGAGGGCTCCGATGCCGGCATCCCGCCCGTGGTCGCCGCGCCGGACGGCCCGGAAGCCGCCGCCTATCGTTCCATCGCCCGTTACATCCTGGCCCGGCTGGCCGCGCCCCGTTAGGGATTTGTTAAGCCGGCTGGCGGCATTATTGTCCCATGGCCATTATCCAGAAAGTCAGCGGCTACGACGCTATCCTGATGCAGCGCGCCAAGCGTGCCGATGCGGCCGACCTTGCCGAGGCGCGCTCCGAGGCGCGTCGCGCCGCTGCGCAGAACACCCTGGCCAAGTCCGACACCCTGCGCAACACCATCGGTACTGTCACTGCCAATAGCGGGCCCGACCAGTCCAATCTTCTGGCCCGGGTCATTCAGACCCGTATGGCAGCCGAGGCCAAGGCCAAGACCGAATCCACCAAATGGTACATCTGAGCCGGCCGATCTGCCGTCCGCAATCGATTGCATAACCAGCTTTTCTGCGCTATCGCCTGTGCCCAATTCAGGGCGCAGCGCCGCTAAGGAGCGTAGATGTTTTCGATCGACCGCAAGGATTTCGGACCCCAGTTCACCTTTGGCGTCGCCACCGCCGCCTATCAGATCGAGGGCGGCCAGCGCGATGGTCGTGGTCCTTCCATCTGGGACAGTTTCTCTGCCACCCCCGGCAATGTGCATGGTGGCGATACTGGTGCGGTGGCCTGCAACCACTACGAACTCTGGCCGCAGGATCTCGATCTCATCCGCGATGGCGGCTTTGACGCCTATCGCTTCTCCTTCGCCTGGCCGCGCCTGATCCCCGAGGGCACCGGCGCCGTCAACCAGGCCGGCGTGGATTATTACGATCGCCTGGTCGATGGCATGCTCGAACGCGGCATCAAGCCCTATGCCACGCTCTACCACTGGGATCTGCCTTCGGCGCTGCAGGACAAGGGCGGCTGGATGAACCGCGACATCGCGTCCTGGTTCGCCGACTACGCCGCTCTGGTCGCCCAGAAGTTCGGCGATCGGCTCGAGGCCACCGCCACCATCAACGAGCCCTGGTGCGTCGCCTTCCTCAGCCATTATCTGGGCGCCCATGCCCCCGGCTATCGCGACAAGCGCGCCGCCGCCCGCGCCATGCACCACGTGCTGTTCGCCCATGGCACCGCCATCGACGCCCTGCGCGCCAATGGCGCCAGGAACCTGGGCATCGTGCTCAACCTCGAAAAATCCGAACCCGCTTCCGACAAGCCCGAAGACCTGGCCGCCGCCGATTTCGGCGATGCCGTGTTCAACCGCTGGTATCTCGAGGGCGTGCTCAAGGGTCAGTACCCTCAGCGCATGACCGAGTGGCTGGCCGATTACCTTCCCGCCAATTACCAGGACGACATGGCCGTCGTCTCGCGGCCGCTCGACTGGCTCGGCATCAACTACTACACCCGCGGCATCTACCAGGCCTCGGACAAGCCCGGCATCCCGGCCGAGCAGGTCAAGGGTCCGCTCGAAAAGACCGATATCGGTTGGGAAATCTACCCCAAGGGCTTGAGTGACCTCTTGGTGCGCGTCTCCAATGACTATACCAGGCTGCCCATCTACGTCACCGAGAACGGCATGGCCGAGGTCGAGGGCAGCGACGATCCGCGCCGCGTCAATTATTACGAGGAACACCTCAAGGCCGTCCTCAACGCCCGCGCCCAGGGCGCCGATGTCAGAGGCTATTTCGCCTGGTCGCTGCTCGACAATTACGAATGGGCCGAGGGCTACAACAAACGCTTCGGCATCGTCCATGTCGACTACGAAACCCAGCAGCGCACCCCCAAAGCCAGCTACCGCGCCTTTCAGGGCCTGTTGCACAATACAAGGTGAACCGGGCTTTCGGCCGGGCCGGTCGTGGTGCTAAGGGTTGGCGTTAACCGCCGACCCGGAGCCCGCCATGACTGCCAGTCCCTTTATGTCGTCACCCAAGACGGTCGATACCATCATCGATCCCGATTGGTGGCGTGGCGCCGTCATCTACCAGATCTACCCGCGCTCCTTCCAGGATCAGGACGGTGACGGCATCGGCGACCTGGTCGGCATTACCAGCCGCCTCGATTACGTCGCCGATCTGGGTGTCGATGCCATCTGGCTGTCGCCGGTCTTCACCTCGCCGATGAAGGATTTCGGCTATGACGTGTCCAACTATCGCGACATCGACCCTACATTCGGCACGCTCGAGGATTTCGACCATCTGGTGAACAAGGCCCATTCGCTGGGTCTGAAAGTCATCATCGACCAGGTCATCTCACACTCCTCCGACAAGCATGCCTGGTTCTCCGAGAGCCGGCTGTCGCGCACCAATGACAAGGCCGACTGGTATGTCTGGGCCGATCCCAAGCCCGATGGCACCCCGCCCAATAACTGGCTCTCCATTTTCGGCGGCTCCGCCTGGCATTGGGACAGCCGCCGCATGCAGTATTATCTGCACAATTTCCTGGTCTCCCAGCCCGACCTGAACTTCCACAACCCCGCCGTGCAGGATGCCCTGCTGGGCGAGATGCGCTTCTGGCTCGAGCGCGGTGTCGATGGCTTCCGCCTCGACACCGTCAACTTCTATTTCCATTCGACCGGCCTGGAATCCAATCCCGTGGTCAAGGCCGAGGATTTCAATGCGTCCACCGCCCCGGCCGTGAACCCCTATAATTTCCAGGAGCACGTCTACGACAAGTCGCGCCCGGAAAATCTGGCTTTCCTGCGCCGCCTGCGCGCTTTGCTCGATGAATATCCCGGCCGCACCACGGTGGGCGAAATCGGCGACAGCCAGCACCAGCTCGAAATCATGGCCCAGTACACCTCGGGCGATGACATGCTGCACATGGCCTATACCTTCGATTATCTGGGTGGCGCGTTCTCGGCCGGCCACTTCCATAACGCCATCGAACTGACCGAGGCCCAGGCGCCCGACGGCTGGATCTGCCTGGCCTTCTCCAATCATGACGTGGTGCGCCATGTCAGCCGCTGGGCGGTGCACGGCCAGGAAGCTGCTTTCACCCGCCTGGCCGCCACGCTGATCCTGTCCATGCGCGGCTCGGTCTGCCTCTATCAGGGCGAGGAACTTGGCCTCAAGGAGGCCGAACTGTCCTTCTCCGACCTGGTCGATCCCTATGGCATCGAGTTCTGGCCCGAATTCAAGGGCCGCGACGGCTGCCGCACCCCCATGGTCTGGCAGGCCCATGTCCGCAATGGCGCCTTCTCGACCGCCGAGCGCACCTGGCTGCCCGTGCCCGCCGAGCACCTGACCCATGCGGTCGATACCCAGCGCGACGTCGAGGGGTCGGTGCTCGAATTCTATCGCGCCATGCTCGCCTTCCGCACAGCCCATCCCGCTCTGGCCAAGGGCAGCATCGAACTGCTGCCGCTGCAGGGCGATGTGCTCGCCTTCATCCGCCAGGACGGCGACGAACGCCTGGTCTGCGTCTTCAACATGGCCGAAGCCGCCGCTGCCTATCGCCTGCCCGATGGCATGCAGCCCACCAGTGCCGACTGCCCCGGCGTCATCGCCGCGGTCATCGATGGCGAAATCGATCTTGAACCCTTCGGCGCCTATATTGGCGTGCTGAGCTAGTCAGATCATGACCTGCCCGGCGAACGGCACCTCCCCCGTTAGGGGGAGGTAGGCAGCGGGCGCGCCGCAGCCTGTCCCGGCCGGCCGATCTCGGGCAGGCGCGCCGCCACCAGGGCGCGCGTCAACGGATGCTGCGGCTGCGCGAAAATCTGCGCCGGCGGACCCTCTTCAACGATCTTGCCGGCCTCCATTACCAGCACCCGGTCGGCCATGGCTGCCACCATGTCGAGGTCATGGCTGATCAGCAGATAGGTCAGGCCGAACCGGGCCTGCAATTGCGCCAGCAGCGCCAGCACCTCGCCGCGCACCGACATGTCCAGCGCCGATACCGGCTCGTCCAGCACCACCAGCTTGGGCCGGGTCACCAGCGCCCTGGCAATGGCCAGTCGCTGCCTTTGCCCGCCGGAAAATTCGTGCGGATAGCGCGCCAGCATGGCCGCATCGAGCCCCACCGCTTCGATCGCCTCCACCACCCGCGCCACCACTGCTGCCGGCGACAGCCCCGGCTCCAGCCGCAGCGGCTCCGCCAGCGACGCGGCCAGCGTCAGCCGCGGGTTGAAGCTGCCGAACGGGTCCTGGAACACCAGCGACACGTCGCGCCGCAGGGACCTGGGCAGGTCCTTGCCGCGATAGCTCTGCCCGCCCAGCACGATCCTGCCGCCGCTGGCGCTGTCCAGCCCCACGATGATCTTGGCCAGGGTGGTCTTGCCGCAGCCCGATGGTCCCACCAAAGCCAGGCACTCGCCCGCGCCGACGCTGAGGCTGACGCCATTGACCGCGCGCACCGGCATGCGGCGCCACCACAGTCCGCCGCCCTGCCGATAGGTGCGCGTGACCCCCTCGACCCGCAGCAGCGTTTCGCCAATCGGCGCACGTGCCAGCGCGGGCAGGTCCAGCCGCGACGCCGCCACGAGCCGCTGCGTATAGGCTTCGCGCGGCGCCCCGAACACCGCCTCCGCCGGGCCGCTCTCCACCACGCGCCCCTCATGCATCACCAGCACGCGCGAGCACAGCGCCGCGACGGCCTTGAGGTCATGGCTGATGAACAGGAGCGCCATGTGCCGGCGCGCGCAGATATCGGCGATCAGGTCGAGCACGCGGCGCTGGGTGACGAGGTCCAGCGCCGAGGTCGGCTCGTCGGCAATCAGGATGTCGGGTTGTCCGGCCAGCGCCATGGCAATCATCGCCCGCTGCCTTTGCCCGCCCGACAGCTGGTGCGCAAAGCGCTCGCCCTGCCGCTCGGTCAGTCCCACTTCAGCCAGCAGCTGCGGCACGGCGCTGTCGGTCATGCCACCGGGGTTGAGCGCAATCGCCTCGGCAATCTGCGCCGCTATCCGCATCAGCGGGTTGAGCGCCGTCATCGGCTCCTGGAACACCATGCCGATCCGCCTTCCGCGCAGCCGGGCCATCTCGCGTTCCGACCGGGGCAGGGGCGCCCCGTCCAGCCTGATGCTGCCGCCCATCTCGGCGCCTTCGGGCAACAGGCCGGTGATCGCCAGCGCCGTCAGCGTCTTGCCCGAACCGCTTTCCCCGATAATGCCGAAGCGCTCGCCCTGCGCCAGCGCCAGGCTGACATCGGCCACCGCCTCGCTGGCGCCAAACCGGACCGACAGGCCCTCTACCTCAAGCAACATTGGTCTGCACCTGTCGCAGGCGCGGATCGATGGCGTCGCGCAGCCCGTCTCCCGCCAGGTTGAGGCCGATCACGATCAGCACGATGGCCAGGCCCGGCGCCAATGTCAGCCACGGATGGATCAGGAACACCCCCTGCGCATCGCGCAGCATCAGGCCAAGGCTGGTCGCGGGCGGCTGGGTCCCCAGGCCGATATAGGACAAGCCCGCTTCCGCCAGAATGCCCAGCGACATCTGGATCGTGCCCTGCACGATGATCAGGCTGATGATATTGGGCAGCAGGTGACGATAGGCGATCATCGTATTGCCCAGCCCGGCCAGCCGCCCGGCGGCGACGAAATCCAGCGTCGCAATGCTCAGCGCGCCGCCGCGCGCCACCCGGGCGAAGACCGGAATGTTGAAGATGCCGATGGCGATGATGGCGTTGAGCGCCCCCGGCCCGGTCAGTGCCGTGATCAGGATGGCCACCACCACCGCGGGAAAGGCAAAGATGAAGTCCGACAGGCGCAGCACCAGCCATTCCACCGGCCCGCCCCAGGCCGCCGCTGCCAGCCCCAGCGGCACGCCCAGGCCGACCCCGATCGCCACCGCAACCGCAGCGACCATGAAGCTGGTCAGCGTGCCGGCCATCAGCAACGAGACCATGTCGCGGCCCAGATTGTCGGTGCCCAGCCAGTGCTGGCCCGTCACCCCCAGGAACCGCCTTCCGATATCGATCTCGGCGATCGGAAACGGCGTCCACACCAGCGACGCCAGCCCCAGCAGGGCAAACAGCAGCGTCGCGCCCATGCCCACGACCAGGCTGGGATGGGCCAGCAGCCGCCTCATGCACCCGCGCCTTCGCGCAGGCGCGGATCGACCAGGCCATAGGCCAGGTCCGTCAGCAGCATGGTCAGTGTCACCGCGATGACCAGGATCATCGTGGCGCCGCGCACCAGGATCAGGTCGCGTTCCGAGATCGCGGTAAAGATCAGCCGCCCCAGCCCGGGCAGGTAGAACACGTTCTCGACGATGATCGTCCCCGCGATCAGGAAGGCAAATTGCAGTCCCAGGATGGTCAGCACCGGCAGCAGCGCATTGCGCACGCCGTGCCGCCACACCGCCTCACCCATGGTCAGTCCCTTGGCCCGGGCCGTGCGGATGAAGTCCTGCCCCGTCACATCCACCAGTGCCGTGCGCATCACCCGCGCCAGGATTGATGCCTGCGGCAGCGCCAGCGCCAGGCTGGGCAGGACGAGGCTGCGCAGGGCGGCGCCGGCATTCTCGTGCCAGGGCGTGAAGCCGCCCGGCGGCAGCCAGCGCAGGTTGACCGCAAACAACAGCGCCAGCAGCATGCCTAGCCAGAAGCCGGGCACGGCAATCCCGGTCTGGGCCAGCACCATGATGGTGGTGTCGAGCGCCTTGCCGCGCCGGCGCGCCGCCAGGATGCCCAGTGGCAGCCCCACCGCCATGGACAGGCCCATGGCAAACAGCGCCAGCGGCACCGTCACCCCCAGCCGCCCCCAGATCAGCGCCGCCACCGGGGCCCGCTGCGTATGGCTCATGCCGAAATCGCCACCCAGCATGCCCCAGACCCAGCTCAGGAAGCGGGCAGGAGCCGGGGCGTCGAGCCCCATCTGCTGGCGCAGCAGTTGCACGGCTTCGGGCGTGGCATTGATGCCCAGGGTGAACTGGGCCGGATCCCCCGGCAGCAGGTCGAGCAGCCAGAAGATGGCCAGGGCCGCCACCAGCAGCGTCACGGCAAAGCCGACCAGCCGACGAAGGATGAAAAGGATCATGAAAGCTTCAGGGACCGCGAATACCCACCTGTCATCCCTCCCCACAGCGGGGAGGGAGACGATGGGGTCTCGCTCAAGCGCACAATCATGGCCGCGCGCCAGGCGGGCTTCCCTCCCCCTTGTGGGGAGGGAATGAGGGTGGGGGTCTTCACACCCACAAAACCACGCGCGCTATTCAGTCCACTTGATGTTGCGCAGCACCACGCCCTCGATGGGGGCATTCTGCCAGAAGCCCTCGATCTTGCTGTTCCACACCCCGATCTGCGGCAATTCGAACAGATAGCCATTGACCGCATCGCGGGCGATGATCTCTTGCGCCTCGATGGCGAGGGCCTTCCGCTCGGAATCGTCTGTGGTGGCATTGAGGGTGTCGATCAGCGTGCGGAATTCGGCATTGTCATAGCCGAAATAGTAGTCGGGATTGGCATAGATGCCAATGTCGAACGGCTCCACATGGCTGATGATCGACAGGTCGTAGTCCTTGTTGGTGAAGACGTCCTCGATCCACTGCGCCCATTCCACATTGATCAGCTCCACCCGGATGCCCACTGCCGCCAGCTGGCTGGCAATGATCTGCCCCGAAATGCGGGCATAGGGCGGTGGCGGCAGCTTCAGCGTGGCGCTGAAGCCGTCCGCAAAGCCGGCCTCGGCCAGCAGGGCCTTGGCGGCTTCCGGATCGTAGGCATAGGTGCCGGTCAGGTCCTGGTAATAGGGATGGTGCGGCGCGAAATGGCTGCCGATCGGCACGCCATAGCCGTCGGTCGTGCCATCGATCACCGCCTGCCGGTCAATGGCATGGGCAATCGCCTGGCGCACCTTGAGGTTGTCGAAGGGTGGCTTCTTGTTGTTGGTCGCCAGGATGGTCTCGCCCTCGGTCGAGCCGACCGTCACCTGGAACTGCGGATTGCCCTCGAACAGGGCAATGGTATCGGCGGCCACATTGTTGGCGCCGTCAATGTCGCCGGCCAGCAGGGCATTGGTCTTGGTTGCCGAGTCGGCGATGAACACGTAGGTGGCCTTGGTCAGTGCCGGTTTGTCGCCCCAATAGGGCCCGTATTGCTGCAGCATCAACCGGCTGCCCCGGTCCCACTGCGTGAAGGCGAAGGGGCCGGTCCCGATCGGCTCGACGGCATTGTTGGCGGCGCTTTCGGGCGCCACGATCACCGCATCGCCGCGGCCGAGATTGAACAGGAACAGGCCGTCGGGCTGGCTGAGCGTGATCTTCACCGTCAGCGGATCGATCACTGTGACCTCGGCAATGCTGGCATAGAGCGCCTTCTGCGCATTGGCGCTGTCCGCCGCATTGATCCGCTCCAGGCTGAACTTGACGTCCTCGGCATCAAAGCTGCTGCCGTCATGGAAGGTCACCCCGTCATGCAGGGCAAAGGTATAGGTCAGGCCATCCTCGGAAATGGTCCAGCTCGCCGCCAGTCCGGGCTGTACCGCTCCGGTCTGGTCGATACGGGTCAGCCCCTCGAAGACGTTCTGATACACCACCTCGTCGATGGCTGCCGCCGCGCCCGCCGTCGGGTCCAGCGCCGGCGGCTCCAGCGTCACGCCGATGCGGATTTCGGTCGGCTGCGCCAGGGCTCCGCCCACCAGGGTCGTGCCCAGCATCATGGCCAGGCCGACAGCCTGCAACGTCTTGTTCATCAAGCGAACTCCAAGTTCTGCGGTTACCCGCCAGGCGGCTCGGGTGCGGATTGGCGCATTGCCAGCCCTTGCCCTTCCCATCAGCCGCGCCGGTGCATGAGGCACCGGCTCCCATAAGCGGTAAGCATATAGCCGAAGTCCGTTCAATAGGCAGCGGCTGCCAGGTTATACTTTCCTACGATCGCCCAGTCTCGTAGCAAGAATGACCGGGATAAGCCCGGCCAGCACGATGAACAGTGCGGGCAGCGCCGCCTGGGCGAAAAGTCCGACATTTGCCCGCGCATAGACCAGTGTCGCCAGCGTCTCCACGCCCAGCGGCCGCAGCAGCAGCGTCGCCGGCAATTCCTTGACGATTTCCACAAAGACCAGCGTGCCGGCGCTCAGAATGGCCGGCATCAGCGTCGGCAGGTCGATGCGCAGCAACAGGCCCAGCCGGCCTTCGCCCAGCACCCGGCCCGCATCGAGCATGGCGTCGCCGCGCTTCTTGATGGCCGCGTCCAGCGTCGAATGGCTCACCGCCAGGAAGCGGATGGTATAGACATAGAGCAGTGCCGCCATCGAGCCGGAGAGGATCAGCCCGGGCCGCCAGTCGGCCAGCGCCATCGTCATCCGGTTGAACCACAGGTCGGCCTGGCCCAGCGGCTGCAGCAGGCCCAGTGCCAGCACCGTGCCGGGAATGGCATAGCCCAGCGTCGCCAGCCGGATCGCCCCGCGTCCCATGCTGCCGCTGCGCTGGCTAAGCTTGGCCGCCACCAGCCCCATCACCACCGTGATGATGGCGCCCAGGCTCGCCAGAATCAGCGTCGGGATCAGCGCATTGACCGTCAGGCTCACCGTTTCGGGCAGCACCATGCGAAACGCCAGATAGGTCAGCTGGCCCACCGGAATGCCGAAGCCCAGCGCCAGCAGCATGAGGCAGAAGGCAAAGGCGCTCCAGCGCCGCATCCCCGACAGCGGCTCGCGCGCCGGTGGCACCCGACTGTCGCGCCGCGCCAGATAGACCCGGTCACGCCGGGCCCGCTGTTCGGCAGCGATCAACAGGCCAATCACCAGTACCACCGTCACTGCCAGCTGCGCCGCGCCGCCGAAATCGGAGCGGTTGATCCAGGTCGAATAGATGATCGCGGTGATGGCATTGATGCCGAAATACTGCACCGCGCCCAGATCATTGACGACCTCCATCATCGCCAGCGTCACCCCGACCACCAGCGCCGGCCGCGACAGCGGCAGCGTCACCGTGAAGAACGTGCGCATGCCGCCCGCGCCCAGCGTGCGCGCCGCGATATTGAGCGAGGCCGACTGCATCAGGAAAAAAGCCCGGCAGGCGACATAGACATAGGGGTAAAGCACGCTCGACAGCACCAGCGCCGCGCCCCACTGGCTCCTGATGTCGGGAAACCAGTATTCGCGCAGCGTCGTCGCCCCGTTGACCGCCCGCAGCGCCGTCTGCAGCGGGCCGGTAAAGCCCAGCACCTCGACATAGCAATAGGCCGCCAGATAGGTAGGCACGGCCAGCGGCAGCACCAGCGCCCAGTCAAACAGCCGTCGTAGCGGAAACTCGTAATGCGTCACCAGCCAGGCGGCGATCAGGCCGACACAGCCCGTCAGCACCCCCACCGAGGCCATCAGAAGCGCTGTCTCGCGCAGGGCGGTCGGCAGCATGGTAGCCGCCAGTCCATTGCTGCCCGAGGCGATCGAACCGAGCGCCGACCAGCCCAGCCAGACAATGGGCAGGCCCATCAGGCCGGCCAGCAAAAGCGGAACGACCGGCAGGGCCAAGGCCCTGCCGGTCTGACCATCACGGCGATCAGCGACTGCGTGCGAGATGGGTCTGTCCCTTTAGTTCTGCGGACCTTCGTTGAAGCGCAGCTCGTCGACCAGCGCTGCCGCAGCGCCGCGATTGGCGGCCACTTCGGTCAGCGGCACGGGCGACGGCTTCAGCGTACCCCAGCTGAGTACCAGATCGTTGATCGGCGCGCTTGCCACCACCGGGAATTCATAATTGGTGTCGGCATAGATGCCCTGCGCCTCGTCCGACAGCAGGAAGCCGATCAGCTCATTGGCATTGTCCGGGTTCGGGGCATGCTTGGCGATGAAGCCGCCGGCCACGTTCACCTGCGTGCCGTTCTCCTCGGCATTGGGATAGATGATCCGGGCGGCATTGGCCCAGTCCTTCTGCTCCGGCTCGGCCTCGTTGTTGAGCATGGCGCCCATGTAGTAGGTGTTGACGATCGCCAGGTCGCAGGTGCCGTCAAGGATGTTCTTGACCTGGCCGCGGTCATTGCCGTCGGGGGCAAAGGCCAGGTTGTCGCGCACCTTGGTCAGCCATTCACGGGCCTTGTCCTCGCCATTGACGGCGATGTAGTGCGCGATCAGGCCGATATTGTAGGCATGGTCGCCCGGACGGGTGCAGAGGCGCCCCTTCCATTCGGACCCGGCAATGTCCTCATAGGTCAGCGCCGTGGCGTCGACCCGGTCCTTGGAGACATAGAAAACCCGGCTGCGCAGCGAAAGTGCCGTCCAGTTGCCGTCATCGTCACGGAAGGCGGCCGGCACGCGCTCGGCCAGCGCCGGATTGGTGATGGGCTGCGTCAGATCCTGCTCCTCGGCACCGACCAGATTGCCGATATCGACCGTCAGCACCACGTCGGCAGGCGACAGCTCGCCCTCGGCGGCCAGGCGCTCCAGCAGGCCATCGCCGGCATAGAGCACATTGGCCTTGATCCCGGTCTCGGCGCTGAACCGGTCCAGCAGCGGCTGCAGCAGGCTCTGCTCGCGATAGCTGTAGATGTTGACTTCACCGCTCTGGGCAAAGGCGGGGGCGGTAGCGCCGGCCATGGCGACCGAGGTCAGCAGGGCGGCGGCAAGGCGTGTGGAATGGGTCATGGCTTTCTCCAGGGCGCAATGGGCGAGGTCATGCCTCAGTGCCGCCTTCTGGCTCAATGTGCCGGCCAAGTCAATATTAGTAAATGAAATCAATGACTTGAATACTAGAAACGTTCAAAACTACGCGAAATTATGACAGTGAAATCAGACTATTAGCTGATCTGCGCAGTCCACTTTTAGTGCTGCGGCAAAATCGCCAGCCGACCTATTCGGCGATGTCTGTGGCGTCGATCCGCTCCACCAGGTCGGCGGGGATCTTCAGCGTGAACAGCATGCCCTGCTCGCCCGCCGGATCGACCGTCAGCGAAAACGCATTGACCGCCAGCAGCGAGCGGGTCAGCGCCAGCCCGACGCTGGAGCGCACCGGCGCGCGCATCTTGCCGTCGCGGTCGAGCCCGTCGCGGAACACCACGAAGCGTTCTGCCATGTCCACGGCATTGACCGAATTGTCGCGCACATGCACGGCAATCCCGCCATTGTCTGCGGGCTGCGCCGAAATCACCACCGCCCCGCCATTGGGGCTCTGGTCGATGGCGCTGGCCAGCAGGTTCAGCACCGCCTGCTCCAGCGAGGCACGATCGGCGATCAGCCGGGGCAGCGATTCGGAGATGGCATTGCGCACGAATACCCTGGCATTGCTGGCCTGCTGGCGGATGCGCAGCACGCAGCTTTCCAGCAGCTCGGTCAGGTCGATGCTGGCGCGCTGCGGCAGATAGCGACCGTCGCGCAGCCGTGCATAGTCTTCCAGCTCATCGACCAGCGCGGCAATGTCCTGCCCGGCGGCGCTGATATCGCGCGCATAGGCCAGCAATTGCGCGGTGTCCGCTGCGCCCGCGCTGGCGCCGATCAGGTCGGCAAAGCCGATGATCGAGTTGAGCGGCCGCCGGATGCCGCGGCTGATCCGTCCCAGCAGCGCCGGATCGACATCGCTGGGTCCCGTCAGCCGCGCCGGGGCCGCCTCGTGGCCGCGCACCAGGCCGAAATAGCCCGTCACCAACCCGGCCTGGCCCTGCGCAAACAGGGTGATTTCGGCGCGCCCCGAACCGGACTGCAGCTTCAGCCACGGCCGTTCGGTTTCGGCAAAGCGCGCCGGCCGGTCGAGAAACGCGCGCAATGCCGCCACGTCGCCGCCGGCGATCAGGCTGGTCAGTGGCTTGCCGTCCACCAGGCCGGTCTGGCCCAGCAGGGCGGCGGCCTTGGGCGTCAACCGGCTGACCACGCCGGTCCGCGTCGCTTCGAAGAAGCCGTCGCCGCGCACTTCGGCCAGGGCCTGGGCAAAGGCATTGACGGCGCCCTCATGGCCGGTGCGCACTTCGGTCGTGCTGGCCGACAGCATCAGGGCGGGGCGCCCGTGCCAGGAGATCGATTGCAGCCGCGCGGTTACCGGCACCATGGTGCCGTCGCGCTGCACCAGATGGTTGACCGGTCCGGCTTCCTGCCCCTCGGGGCCGGCGGCAGGAAAGACGGCAGCCAGCCCGGCCTGGCGCAGCGCCTCGACCGATTCATAGCCCACCATCTCGGTAATGGCGCGATTGGCAAACAGCACCTGCTGGTCGCGGAACACCAGAATGCCCAGCGGCAGCCGGTTGAGTACCAGCGTCTCCCCGCCCAGGCTGATCAGCGCCGCGCTGCGCTGCGTCGCCGGCATGCTCGGCTGCGGCGCGGGGCCGCCATCGCCGACCCGGTCATTGAGAATGCGCGACAGCTCGTCGAAATTGTAGCGCGACACCCGCTCGACGATCTCGGGGTCAGTCGTCGGCGGGGGCGCAATCTCGGCCAGCGCCGCATTGAGGCGCTCGGCCGCATCCGGTTCTTCCGGCAGGGCGGTATCATCGGCAGCGTCGAGCCGGCCCAGGTCGGCCAGGTCCGCCTCAGCGTCCGTCTGCGCTGTCGCCGCCAGGTCATCGGCCATCAAGCCGCGTCCGGTCACCTTGAACAGGCCGCCAGGCGCCTCCAACTCTGTGTCGTCGGTGATCGGCGCCGCGGACTCATCGGCTTGCTCGGGGGCCTTTGTCACCGGGCCATCATCCGCCTCGGTCAGCGGCGCGTACAGCGCCTCGTCCGCGGCCATCCGGTCCACCAGGCGGCTGAGCCGGTTGCTGGTCGGATTTGCCTCTGCAGCCACTTCGGGTACAGCTTCACTCTCGACGTCCGGCGCCGTCTCCACCAGGCTCAGCTCCGGCGGGCCATCCTGGTCGGCGGCGCGCCAGCTGTCGAGTTCTTGCGCATAGGCCGAATCGTCACCCGCGTCGGCTGCTGTTTCCCCTGATTCTTCCGGGCCTGGCGCGTCCGGCTCGGCCACGCCGTGGTCAGCTTCCGCCGTCCAGGCCGCGGCATCGGACAGTCCCGCGTCGTTCTCGTAGGGCGCCTGCGTTTCGCCGCCATCGGTCAAAAGTTCACCCTGCACAGGCTCATCCTGTGACTCGCCCGGCCCGGGCGCGTCCACGACCGCTTCACTATCCGACGCGGCACTCGCCATCCCGGCATCCAGGGGCAGCCTCTCGCTTCCCTCGCCCGGCTGCAGGGCCTGAGCCTGCGCCGCGGCGGCCAGAATCTCGTCGGCAATGGCGTCCACGCCGACGATCAGCAGCACGCTCTGGCCGTCCTGCCAGGTCAGCGGCGTGGTGGCGCAGGTGCTCGATGTCGGCTTGTCGCCGGCCAGGAACTGGATGCGCGCCAGGCTGGTGCGGCCAGGCGAGCCCAGCCTTATATTGCGCGCCACCTGCCCCTTGATCGGCACGGCCGGGGGCGCCAGTTTCAAACCATGCTTTTTCAGCTTGGCCAAGAACAGGCCGGCGGCCCGGTTCTGCCAGATCAGCGTCAGTCCGTCATGGGACCATAGCCAAGCCGGCCGCTGGTCGTCGGCATGCTGCAGCACACGCGGTGCATGGGGCAATGTGGTCCACTCAGCATTCATAAGCTGCCGTCTTCTCCATTCCGGGACGGTGGCCAATTGTACCAATCCGGCACACTTGTTCCCGAAACCTTAAGCTTTCTTCAATATAGGGCGGGGTCCGCAGGGTCCAGAGCAGCCGGGCCGTTGCGGCCCGGCTTTGCCCCGCATGGTTAAGCCGTGCCCGGTTGCCGCGGTTCCGTGCCGGCGGGAGCGCGCCGTTCCGGGCCGGTTTTGCCCGCCTGCGAAATCGCTTGAGAAGAGGGTGAAATGGGTGCTTGTCATCCCGGTTTTCTCGCCCTATGTTCCGCCCGCTGTCGGGATGCGGCTCCGCCTCACCCCTCGCATGGCTTTTGTGCCGCCTTAGCTCAGTTGGTTAGAGCGCTAGATTGTGGATCTAGAGGTCCTCGGTTCGATCCCGAGAGGTGGTACCATTCCCCCCGCCCCGTCATTGTGACAGCCGTAGCGCCGAGAGCTCGTTGGCAATGCTGGCGAACACCGACGTCAATTCGCCCGGGGTCTGGGGAAAAAACGCCTTCTCGCTGGCGCTGGCGCATTCGCGCAGCATCTTTTCCACCGTCGCCTGGCTGCTCTGCACCGCCTGGCTGGTCGCCAGGCCAATCGTATAGACCGTGATGCCGGCCTTCTTGGCATTCTCGCAGGTCTGGTTGGTGCGGGCATTCATCTCTTTGACGAGGTCGGCATTGGACGTGCCCAGCCTCCCCATGCGCTCGATAGCGCCACCGCTTGAGGATGTCGTGCTGCTGTTGCGCGAGTTGTACGGAAAGCCATAGGCTGAATTGTAGCAATTGCCGTTCAAGGTAATCTGCGTACCGCACCCGCTCTGGTTGTAGGCCGTGTTCTCGCCATCGGTCATCACGATCAGCACCTTGGAGGTGGCCGTGTCGAAGGCGCCGCCTTCGTTGAACGGCAGGCTGGGCGTCAGCACTCGATAGCCCCACGCGGTGCCCTCATGGATATTGGTGCCGCCTTCTGCCTGCATGCTGTTGATGGTCGAGACAACCGTCGCTGGAACATTGGTCAGCGGCAGGATGGCCGTGCGCGTGCAGTCGGCATTGGGGCCCTTCGAGAAGCTCGATCCGCTCCAGCTGCCGTGATATTTGCACACACGCTCCTGCAGGTCCCGGTTCGAAAGGCCGCCGGGGATATAGCCGCCACCGACGCAACTGACTGTACGGGTCTGGTTGCTGGTGCCAGTCCAGTCAGAGGTGATGGAGTTTCGGCAACTGCAACTGGACGCATGCGCACCATACCATCCATTGCTGTAAAGCGCGCTGCTGGTAAAATTGGTCGGCCCGATGGGGCCGGCCGGATCCGATGACACGTTGCCACAATTACCGCCCTTGGAATTGCAGCTCCGGCGCTGGGTGTAGGTACAGTTGGTGTCGTCCTTGGCCGGCCGGTCGCAGATTGCCGGCGTGTCGTCGAGATAGCTGTTGGTGCCCACGCCATCCACCATGTCCGGCGAAAACAGCGGCACATAGAGCGTGTTGGTGCCCACCGGCGGTGTGTCGTCGGTATCGAGATATTCGTTGCTCGTGGAGCCGGTCTTGATGTGCGGTCGCGCCTCGACGCAGCCGCGCCAGGCCTCCTTGGTCGCGGCAAACAGGGCGAAGCGGTTCGGCACGGCCGAGCCCGCCACGCTGCCGGGCAGGGTGCTCTGGTTGTCGTCGGTGTCGAAATTGTCGTTGGAAATCATCGAGGCGCCCGTCGCATCGATCCAGGCGGCACCGGCATTGCTGGCGCCCACATTGACGAACATGGTGAACGGCACCACCGCCAGGCGGACATTTTCCACCTTCTTGGCGGTCGCCGTCGCCACGCAGCTGTCGGGCGCCGTGCTCTTGGTCTCGACCGCATCGTAGAACAGCGTATAGGTGGCGCAGTTGGCCGCATCCTTGAGGAACTGCATGCGCTGCCTGGTGCCGTTGGCGCCGGCGCCGGTATAGGACATCGATCCCGAATTATCGAGCACGAAGGCCACTTCCAGCGCCAGCTTCTTGCGCGTCGCCTGCGACTTGACGCGCGCATTCAGCTCGCTCACCCCCACCAGCGACACGAACATCGTCTTGATGGTCAGCCGCGCCTCCAGCGTCAGCGTGCCATTGGTCACGTCAACCACAGGGGGGAAAAGGCTGGCCGAAAGCGCGGAATCTGTGCCCAGCCGGTCCAGGACGAGATCTTCTGCCCGGCTCTTGATGCTGGCGACATTGAGCGGCGTCTTGAAGATTTCCGGCTGCAGCGCCAGCGTCGCCGCGTCCAGCGCGATCTGGGCGCGGTTGCGCGTCTGCTCGAGTGTCACATAGTCCACCACCGCCCCGCTCAGGGCGACCAGCACGATGGCCATCATGGCAAAGATCACGGCAAAGGCGCCACGCTCGTCGCGGCCGAAGCGGGTAAACAGGCTGGCAAGTTGACGCATGACGCAGGCACCCATGGGCTGATTGCCCCACATCAGGGCGCGCCGAGTGTCGCCAAAATTCCTTATTAAAGCACGACCACCTTGGTATTAAGTTTGACGCGTTCGTAAAGGTCGATGACGTCGGCATTGGTCATGCGGATGCAGCCCGAGGAAACGTTCTGCCCGATGCTCCACGGTTCGGTGGTGCCGTGGATGCGATAGAGCGTTGCGCCGATATAGAGCGCGCGGGCGCCCAGCGGATTGTCCGGTCCGCCTGCCATGTGGCGCGGCAACTCCGGCCGGCGCCTGAGCATTTCGGCCGGAGGCGTCCAGCTCGGCCACTCGGCCTTGCGCGATACCCGGTGCGTGCCGCGCCATTCAAAGCCCGTCTTGGCCACGCCGATGCCATAGCGCAGCGCCCGCCCGTCGCCGAGCACGAAATAGAGGAAATGCGCCCCGGTATCGACCACCAGCGTGCCGCTGCGTTCATTGGTGGGGTAGGGGACCACCTGGCGCAGGAACATCGGATGCACCGCCATATTGGCCTGCATGGCCAGGGCGTGCCGTGGCGCCGACTGCGTGATGGTAATGCCCGGCGGGGGCAGGAAGCGCCATCCCGGCTGCAAGCCCTGGCCCATGGCCGGCAGCATTGCCGCCACACTGAGCAGCAGCGCCAGCGCGCCCCTCGCTGCGATTCTGATTCCCATTGTCCCATCCGCGCATCATGGCCGGCAACATTCCGGCGCCTTGCCCTTACCCTGCCGCAAATTGCCCAATCTGCGGTGAACCGGCATGGTTAAATCCCGGCTCTCTCAGCTGGTTAGCGCCCGGTAAACGCCCTGTCAGGCCGCGCCCCATGCCGGCATTCCCAAGTCCGGCGCCCCGCGCTATGCAATGTCCATCCTTTCCAGCCAGGGGGCGCCTCCCATGACCGACATCACGTCCGATCTGCCATCATCGGCGCTGCCTCGTTGCCCCTGGGCAGGCGACGATGCGCTCTATCGGCACTATCACGACGCCGAATGGGGGCGCCCCGTGGTCGATGACACGCGCCTGTTCGAGAAGATCTGCCTCGAAGGCTTCCAGTCGGGCCTCTCCTGGATCACCATCCTGCGCAAGCGCGAGAATTTCCGCGCCGCCTTCTTTGGTTTCGACATTGCCCGCGTCGCTGCCATGAATGATGCCGATATCGAGCGACTCTTGCAGGACGCCGGCATCATCCGCCATCGCGGCAAGATCGCCGCTACCATCAATAATGCCGCCCGCGCGCTTGAGCTGCAGGCTGAATTTGGCTCGCTCGCCGCCTATTTCTGGGGCTTCGAGACCCGGCCCGAGCATCGTCCCGATGACCTCAGCTGGGCCGCCCTGCGCCTTCTCGCCCAAACCGATGCCTCCCGTGCCCTCAGCAAGGATCTGCGCAAGCGCGGCTTCAAGTTTGTCGGCCCCACCACCTGCTATGCCTTCATGCAGGCCATGGGCCTGGTGAATGACCATACCGATGACTGCTTCTGCCGGGCGGAGGTCGAGGTCGAGCGCACCGCCCTCACGCGTCCCGTGCCGGTCTGACCCTGCGGCCAACCTGTTGCCATTGCGCAACATTGTTCGCCAAGTGCGACATCCCGCCACATGCTTGCTTGCGAGTCACGAACCCGTGAGCTAGAAGCACATCGTCCACAACCGCCAACCCGAGGGAGGCAGCTACATGACAGTCATGTTCGTACACCTCCATCCGGGTAAAGCCATGCGGCATTGCAGCCGACGCTAGGCGTCGGTCCCCAAGCCCCACTCGGTCAGCTCTCGTCTCGCGTCCTGACCGTGGACAATTTCTAGCCCCAACCGATTGATGCGCTGAAACCGGGTCGTTTTGCGTCCCCCGACCAGCCATCGATCACCCACCCAACCCAGAAGGCCGGACTGCGTTTGCGCGCACCCGGAAATCACCATGTCCAATGCACCCCTTCCCGAGGGCAGCGTCGTGCTGCGCCTTGAATTCTCCATCGCCGACGCTGTCCAGCAGCGCGGCCTGCTCTCCGTTCTGGGCACGGCCATCGCTGCCTGGTGGAACCGGCCCCGCCTGCCGCAGAATCTGCCCAACCACCTGCGGGCCGATATCGGCCTGCCCTTGGATTACGGCCCGCTGCTCTGGTACTCGGTCCCGTCGGTGTCGGCGGTCCCCAGTCTCGACAGGCGGAGACGGCAATGAAATGTCATGGCGGTCGGGGTCCCCCCGGCCGCTGCTTCTGCCGCTTATCCCCGGCTCCACGGCTGCGCGCATAATCAGGCCATCACCCCATCGGGCGGCCTGCAGGCGAACAGTGGTGGGGTGAGCCGGGTGGAGGACGCCTCTTCCACAGGTTCGAAGTCTTGGTTGCGACAGGGCGAGCGTTCCTTAGGACCAGACAGCTCCAAAAACCGGCGCCCCGAGACGACAGACGTCTCACTATTTAACTTACCAGAGGCGATTGCCGCCTCGGGGTCCGTCCGTCTTTGACACCCGCATTCAGGCGGCGCTTCCGCGCGCCTGTTGTCTCCACCCCTTTGATCGTCTAACAACACGGCGACCGAGCAGGACTGCCAAAATGACCGAAAAGACCAAGCTGATCGCCCCGCGCCTGCCACGCGGTTTTGAAGACCGCACCCCCGGCGACATCGCTGCCGTGGGCGCCATGATCGACACGATCCGGCAGGTCTATGAACGTTATGGCTTTGATCCGGTCGAGACCCCGCTCCTCGAGTTCACCGAAACCCTCGGCAAGTTCCTGCCCGATACCGATCGGCCCAATGCCGGCGTCTTTTCCCTGCAGGATGATGACGAACAGTGGATGAGCCTGCGCTACGATCTGACCGCGCCGCTCGCCCGCTATTTCGCCGAGAATTTCGAGACCCTGCCCAAGCCCTATCGCTCCTATCGCCAGGGCTATGTCTTCCGCAACGAAAAGCCCGGCCCCGGCCGTTTCCGCCAGTTCATGCAGTTCGATGCCGATACCGTCGGCGCCGCCAGCCCCGAAGCTGATGCCGAAATGTGCATGATGATGGCCGATGTCATGGATGCGCTGGGCCTGTCGGGCCAGTACATCGTGCGCGTCAACAATCGCAAGGTGCTCGACGGCGTGCTGGCCACCGCCGGTGTCACCAGCGAAGCGCAAAAGCTCACCGTGCTCCGCGCCATCGACAAGCTCGACAAGTTCGGCCCCGAAGGTGTTCGCCTGCTGCTCGGCGCCGGCCGCAAGGACGAAAGTGGCGACTTCACCAAGGGTGCCGGTCTCTCCGAGGACCAGATCGCCCCGCTATTGGCCTATGTCGCCAGCGGCGAACCGGCTCCCGGCGTCGCCCGCGGCAGCAATGCCCATGTCGTTGCCACCATTAATGCCCTGGCCGGCCTCATCGGCGGCTCGGCCACGGGCCTTGAAGGTGTCCAGGAACTGGCCAGCATTTTCGGCCTCGTTCAGGCCGGCGGCTTTGCCGACCGCGTCGTGCTTGATCCCTCCGTCGTGCGCGGCCTCGAATATTATACCGGCGCGGTGTTCGAGATCGAACTGACCTTCAAGGTGCAGAACGAAAAGGGCCAGGACGTGGTCTTCGGTTCGGTCGGCGGCGGTGGTCGCTATGATGGCCTCGTCTCCCGCTTCCGCCGCGAACCGGTCCCCGCCACCGGCTTTTCCATCGGGGTCTCGCGCCTGGCCAGCGCCCTCAAGCTCACCGGCAATCTCAACGCCGCCGAACCGCTCGGCCCGGTCGTCGTCCTCGTCATGGACAAGGACCAGACCGTTCGCTACCAGGCCATGGTTGCCGAGCTGCGCCGTGCCGGCATCCGCGCCGAAATGTTCCTGGGCAATACCAAGAATTTCGGCAAGCAGGTCGCCTATGCCGACAAGCGCAATGCCCCCGCCGTCATCATCGAGGGCAGCCAGGAGCGCGAGCAGGGTATCCTGCAGGTCAAGGATCTGGTGGCCGGCAAGCTGGCCGCCGCCGCCATCACCGACAATGCCGAATGGAAGGCCGCCCGTCCCGGCCAGTTCGAAATCAAGCGCGAGGACCTGGTCACCGCCATCCAGACCCTGCTGAGCCAGCCATGACCGGAGCCGCGCTGCGCCGCGCCAATCTCGAAGCCCTGGTCGAAGCCCAGGGCGCCACGCGCGCTACCCCGCCGCTGCTGCTCTCGGCCGATCCCTATTTCGACCTGGCCGGCGAGGAATTCGGCCGCCGCCTGCTGCTGACCACCGACGCCACCGGCGCCGAGCACTGCCTGCGTCCCGATTTCACCCTGCCCATCGTCCAGGCCTATATCGCCGATGGCGTCGGCAAGCCGGCCGCCTTTTCCTATCTTGGCCCCATTTTCCGCCAGCGCGACACCGGCGCCGCCGAGTTCGACCAGGCCGGCATCGAGCTGCTGGCTCAGCCCGATGGCGATGTTGCGCTCGACCAGGTGCTGACCTTTGCCCGCGCCGCCGCCTCCATCTTCGGCGTGGCGCCTCAGATCCGCCTTGGCGGCGTCGGGCTTTTCGAGGGCCTGCTGGCCCAGGCCGACATGCCCGATGCCTGGCGCCCCCGCATCCGCAACCGCTTCGGCCACACCGAGGCGCTCGACCGTCTGCTGACCCGCCTTGAGGCCGCGCCCGACCTGGTGCGCGAAGCCCAGCCGAGCCGCGACGCGCTGATCGAGGATGTCACCGCCCAGATGGTCGCGGCGGGCCTCAGCCTTTCCGAAGGCCGTACCCCCGACGAAATCGCCGACCGCTATCTCGAGCAGCAGGCGCTGGACGCCGCGCATGTGCCGCCGGCCACGCTCAAGTTGCTGCGCGACTATCTCGCCATCTCCGGCCCCGTATTGCAGGCCCTGACGCAGGTCGAAGCCTTGGCGCAGCGCCACAGGCTGATGTTGGGCGCGCCGATCCGCGCCATCCGCCGCCACCTCAATGGCCTGGGCGAAGCCAAGGTCAGCTTTGACGCCAGCTTTTCCCCCCGGCTCGATTACTATACCGGCATCGTCTTTGAACTGACCGGTCCTGGCGGTGAGGTCCTCGCCTCGGGCGGTCAATATGATCGCCTGCTCGAGCGCCTCGGCGCCCAGGCCCCCATCGCCGCCTCCGGCTGTTCGGTCTGGGTCGATCGCCTCGAAGCGGAAGTGACCTCATGACGGACCTGACCATGACCGGCATTACCCTGGCCGTTCCGTCCAAGGGGCGCCTTGAAGAACTCACCCGGGACTGGTTCGCGCAAAAGGGCCTGACCATTACCCGGCCCGGCGGCGCGCGTTCCTATCTCGGTGCCATCGAAGGCCAGCCCGACATCACCGTGCGCTTCTTTCCTGCCTCCGAAATTGCCCGCGAACTGATCCGCGGCAATGTCGATATCGGCGTCACCGGGCTCGATCTCATCCACGAGACCAGCGAGGCCGGTCCCGCCAGCGTCTCCATCGCCAGCAAGCTCGATTTCGGCAGGGCCGATTGCGTCGTCGCCGTGCCAGAGGCCTGGATCGACGTCACCCACATGCATGATCTGGCCGACGTCGCCTCCGACTTCCGCGCCCGCCACGGTCGCTGGCTGCGCATCGCCACCAAATACATCACCATCACCCGCCAGCATTTCGCCAAGGCCGGCATCGCCGAATACCGCACCGTGGAAAGCCTCGGCGCCACCGAGGCGGCCCCGGCCTCCGGCGTCGCCGATATCGTCGTCGACATCACGACCACCGGCTCCACGCTGGCCGCCAATGGCCTGCGGGTGCTCGAAGATGGCGTCATGCTGCGCAGTCAGGCCTGTCTCATCGTCTCGCGCATCGCCGACTGGTCGCCCGGGCGTCGTGCGACGCTCGACCAGCTGCTCGCCCGCATCGGCTTAGCGTCCGGCCTCTGAAAGCAGCGGGGATGCCATTGCAACAGCTGCGCGATTCGCGGCACAAGGGACCAAAATGGCCTGGGGGGCGCCGTGGCTGAGCAAGTTGAACTGACGATCCTGATGCCGTGCCTCAATGAAGCCGAGACCCTGGCCATCTGCATTGCCAAGGCCCATAGCTTCCTCGCCATCAGCGGCATTGAGGGCGAAATTCTCATCGCCGACAACGGCTCGACCGACGGCTCCCCCGCCATTGCCGAGGCGGCCGGCGCCCGTGTTGTCCCCATTGCGCAGCGCGGCTATGGCGCCGCCCTGGCCGGGGGCATAGCCGCGGCCCGCGGCCGCTACATCATCATGGGCGATGCCGATGACAGCTACGATTTCTCCCGCCTCGACGCCTTCATGACCCAGTTGCGCGCCGGCGCCGATCTGGTCATGGGCAATCGCTTTGCCGGCGGCATCGCGCCGGGCGCCATGCCCTGGCATCACCGCTATATCGGCAATCCGGTACTCAGCACCCTGGGTCGCCGCTTCTTTCATACCCCGATCGGCGATTTCCACTGCGGCCTGCGCGGCTTTTCGCGTGACGCCATTGTCAGCCTCAACCTGCGCACCATCGGCATGGAATTTGCCTCCGAAATGGTGGTCAAGGCCACCCTGGCCCAGCTCGACGTGCGCGAAGTGCCTACCACCCTGGCCAAGGACGGCCGGTCGCGCCCGCCCCATCTGCGCTCGTTTCGCGATGGTTGGCGGCATCTGCGTTTTCTGCTGCTGTTCTCGCCGCGCTGGCTGTTTCTCTATCCCGGCTTTGTCCTGCTCTGGCTGGGGCTGATCGTCGGCGGTATTCTGCTGCCCGGCCCCGCCCGCATTGGCGGCGTCAGCTTTGATGTGCACACCTTCCTGATTGCTGCGCTCTGCATCATCGTCGGCCTGCAGTCGGTTTCCTTTGCCATCATCGGCCGCCGCTTTGCCTCCCGCTACGGCTTCATCCCCCGCTCGGGCAGTTACGATCGCCTGCTGGAGGCCCTGACCCTCGAGCGCATCCTGCTGGTGGCCGTCCTGCTCATGCTGAGCGGCCTGCTGGCGCTGTTCTGGGGCGTTGGCGAATGGGCCGTGCGCGATTTCGGCAACCTCAACCCCAGCCGCACAATGCGTCCCGTCATCCTCGCCCTGACGGCTTTGGTCTCGGGCTTCCAGCTGATGATGAGCGGCTTCATGTCCTCCATGATCAATATCCCCATCTACGAGCGGCGCCTCACCGACATGCCGATCCCCGATGACTCCATGCAGCGCCGTCGGCAACAGGATCGGACCTGACCTTTTGATGCTTGAACCCCTGATCCTGCTGGCCCTGGCCGCCGTCGGCCTCGTGGCGGGCTTTGTTGATGCCATCGCCGGCGGCGGCGGCATGATCGCTTTGCCCGCCTTGCTGGCGGCCGGCCTGCCGCCCGTGGCGGCGCTGGCCACCAACAAGCTGCAATCGGTCGTCGGCACCGGCATGGCCGCGATCACCTTCTGGCGTCGTGGCTATATCGATCTGCCGGCGCTGATTCCGGCCATCGCCCTCACCTATGCCGGCAGCTTTGCCGGTGCGCTGGTGGTCAAGCAGATCGATACCAGCCTGCTCAATATCGCCGTGCCGATCGCGCTGATCGGCATCGCGCTCTATTTCCTGTTCGCGCCCAACCTCTCCGATGTCGACAAGGTCGCCCGGCTGCCCTTCGCGCGCTTCGTGCCGCTGCTGGGCTTCGCCGTGGGCTTTTACGATGGCATCTTTGGCCCGGGCACTGGCTCGTTTTTCACCATTGGCTTTGTCATGCTGTTCGGGCTCGGTCTCACCCGCGCCTCGGGCAATACCAAGGTCCTCAACGTCGTTTCCAATCTGGCGGCGTTGACGATCTTCATTGCCGCGGGTGATGTGGTCTGGCCGGCCGCCCTTGCCATGTGCGTGGGCCAGCTGCTGGGCGGCTATATCGGCGCCCGCACCGGCATTCGCTTCGGCGCCAAGCTGATCCGGCCCCTGGTCGTCGTGGTCTCGATCGCGCTGGCCCTGCGGCTGCTGGTCTTCCGCTAAAGCCGGGTTGGCCTATTCGGCATCGAGCCCGGCCGACGCGCGCAAAGCGGCATTGATGCGCTCCTGCCAGCCCGGGCCGTCCTCCTGGAAGTGTTCCAGTACCGCCCGGTCCAGCCGCAGCGTCACCATGTCCTTGCCTTCCGGAATGGCCTTGGGCTTGGGCGCGGCAGCCACCGGCTTGCTGGTGGCAGCCTTGAAGGCGGCTTCCGCCTGGTCCATCGCGCTGCCGGTTCGTCTTGGTGGTCGCATTCCTCTAGTCCTTTGAATTAGCCATTCTGCCCGCAGGCGCGGTCCGCGACACCGATTGCACCAGACATCGTCCGCAATGGGGCAGGGGCGCATGCGCCCCCGCCAGGCTTATGCTGCCGCGCTGAACACGGCGGCCAGCTGCTCGAGCAGCGTCTGCTGCTGGCTGGCCTTGTAGGCATTCTGCGCCGTCGCCAGCAGGCTGGCGCTGCTGGTCGCCGTATCGTCTTCCTCCGCGTCGTCCGAGGCCGGTGGCGGACCTCCGGGCGGCGGACCACCTGGCGGTGGGCCGGAAACCGCCTGGCTGCCGGTGCTGCTTGCGCCCTCCTGCAAGGCGGTCTTGACCGCATCGAGGAAGCTCGAGCTTTCCGTTTCGGTGATCGAGCCGTCGCCATTGCCGTCGATCATGTCGAACAGCTTCTGCAGGTTCTCGTCACTGATCGCGTTGGCGCCCTCGTCGTTCCCCAGTTCGGCCAGGGTCACGGCGCCGTCGCCATCGCTGTCGGTCGCCGCGAAGATGTCCGCATTGCTGGGCCCGGCCAGCTGCTGGGTCATGAACGCCATCGACTGGCGCTGCTCGGCCATCTTCGTGTCGAAAGTATCTTTTTCGCTGCTGGTGACGCTGCCGTCACCATCGCCATCCATGGCGGAAAACAGGGCTTCTGCCCTCTTGTTGGCTTGGGCGCTCGACGCATCCTTGGGCGCGTTGAGCTTGATCTCGTCCAGCGTCAGGCTGTTGTCGCCATTGTTGTCCAGGCTGGCAAAGCTTGGTGGCTTGAAGGCAGGGCGCATCAGTTGGGAGGCTGACTGGGCGCCGATGCCGCTGGTTGTTGACATTGCACTCCTTGGCGGTTGCAGCCGAGTGACCTCGGCCATCACAACAGAGTGCGCAACATGGTTAACCCGGTCTTAACATTCGGCCTGCCAGCCCTGCGCTGCAGCAAGTTTAATGATTTGGCAAGGTTGGCCGCCCCCTGGACAAGAAAAAGGCGCGATGTTGCCACCGCGCCTTTTCCATGGAGTTCGTGACTGGGAAGTAACGAACTCCAAACTCTTTATCTTGAGTCCGCAAGGCGGACCGGCAGTTGTCTGCCGCGCCCGCGCAGGGCCAGATTTTGGCCCAGCGCGGTATTGCCGCGCCGCGTCGGGCCAAAGCCGGTGCGGCCCGTGAGCGAAAGGAGAATCTAAATCGCTAGGCGATTTAGAAGTCCATGCCACCCATGCCGCCCATGCCGCCACCGCCGCCGCCCATCTGGGGAGCCGCATCCTTGGGCGCCTCGACGATGAGGGCTTCCGTGGTGATCAGCAGCGAGGCAACCGACGCGGCGTCCTGCAGGGCGGTGCGAACCACCTTCACCGGATCGATGACGCCGAGCGCGACCAGATCGCCATACTCGCCCGTTGCGGCATTGTAGCCGAACGTGATCGAGCTGTTCTCGAGGATCTTGCCGACAACCACGGAGCCTTCGGCACCGGCATTGTTGGCGATCGTGCGGACAGGCTCCTGCAGCGCGCGCTTGACGATGGCAATGCCAGCGTCCTGATCGGCATTGGCGCCCTTGACCTTCATGGCGCTCGAAGCCCGCAGCAGCGCAACGCCACCACCGGCAACAATGCCTTCTTCGACGGCGGCGCGGGTTGCGTTCAGCGCGTCATCGACGCGGTCCTTGCGCTCCTTGACTTCGACTTCCGTCGAGCCGCCGACCTTGATCACGGCAACGCCACCGGCCAGCTTGGCCAGACGTTCCTGCAGCTTTTCCTTGTCGTAGTCCGAAGTGGTCTCTTCGATCTGCGCCTTGATCTGACCAACGCGGCCCTGGATGTCGTCCTTGGTGCCAGCGCCATCAACGATGGTGGTGGTTTCCTTGGTGATTTCCACGCGCTTGGCAGTGCCCAGCATGTCGATGGTCACGTTCTCGAGCTTGATGCCGAGATCTTCCGAGATCACCTGGCCACCGGTCAGGATGGCGATGTCTTCGAGCATTGCCTTGCGGCGATCGCCGAAGCCGGGTGCCTTGACGGCAGCAACCTTGAGGCCGCCACGCAGACGGTTGACGACCAGGGTCGCCAGGGCTTCGCCGTCGATGTCTTCGGCAATGATCAGCAGTGGGCGCTGGCTCTGCACAACCGATTCCAGGATCGGCAGCATGGCCTGCAGGTTGCTGAGCTTCTTTTCGTGCAGCAGGATGACGGGATCTTCGAGAACCGCAGTCATCTTCTCGGCATTGGTCACGAAGTAGGGCGACAGGTACCCGCGGTCGAACTGCATGCCTTCGACGACTTCAAGCTCGGTCTCGGCGGTCTTGGCTTCTTCGACGGTGATGACACCCTCGTTGCCGACCTTCTGCATGGCTTCGGCGATCATCTCGCCGATGGCGGTTTCGCCATTGGCCGAAATGGTGCCGACCTGGGCAACTTCGCTCGACGACTTGATCTTGGACGAAGCGGCCTTCAACGAGGCCACGACTTCTTCGACAGCCATGTCGATGCCGCGCTTGAGGTCCATCGGGTTGAAGCCGGCGGCAACAGCCTTGACGCCTTCGACAACGATGGCCTGACCGAGCACGGTTGCGGTGGTGGTGCCGTCGCCCGCAATGTCATTGGTCTTGGAGGCGACCGAACGCAGCAGCTGTGCGCCCAGGTTCTCGAAGCGGTCTTCCAGCTCGATTTCCTTGGCGACGGTCACGCCGTCCTTGGTGATGCGCGGGGCACCGAACGACTTCTCGATCACCACGTTGCGGCCCTTGGGGCCCAGCGTTACCTTGACCGCATTGGCCAGGATATTGACGCCGCGCAGCATCTTGTCGCGTGCTTCAGTCGAGAACTTTACTTCTTTGGCAGCCATGTGAGGCGCTCCTTGAAATGGTTTAGGACGAAAGGGACGTGAAGGCGCTTAGCCCTCGACGATGCCCATGATGTCGCTTTCCTTCATGATCAGCAGCTCTTCGCCGTCGACCTTGACCTCGGTGCCGCTCCACTTGCCGAACAGCACGCGGTCGCCGGCCTTGACGTCGGGAACGACGCGCGAGCCGCTTTCGTCACGGGCGCCAGGACCCACGGCGACAATCACGCCTTCGCTGGGCTTTTCCTTGGCGGTGTCGGGGATGATGATCCCGCCTTTGGTCTTTTCTTCGCCATCGAGGCGGCGGACGACCACGCGGTCGTGGAGGGGACGGAAGCTCATGACTTGCTCCTATAGCAGCATTTCGAATGCAATTTTGAGCTGTTAGCACTCACACGAATAGAGTGCTAACAGGTGCTGGGGATATAGGATTGGGCCCTGTCGGAGTCAAGCGCGGGTGAACTGACTTTGTGCTCGCGCGTTGATAGGATGCACGCTTTCATCCCCAACATGGCAGGACATCATGACACGGCAATGTCTCGACAAGGATATCAAGATCTCCCCGGCCACCGGCCGTGTCCACGTCATCTTTGACGGGGCCGAGATCGCCAGCTCCGTCAACGCGCTCGAGCTCGACGAACCCGGCTCGCCGTTGCGGGTTTATTTTCCCCGCGCCGATATCCAGCCCGGCATTCTCGAAGAAACCGACACCCGCACCCATTGCCCTTATAAGGGCGAGGCTTGGTATTGCACCATCAAGACCCTTACCGCCACCGGCCTCGACCAGGTTTGGTACTACCCCGATCCGTGCCCGCTTGTTGCCCCCATTGCCGACATGCTGGCCTTCTGGGGCGACCGCATCGAGATCCGCTATTCAAAAGTCTAGCCGGTGCCGGCCGGGCAGGAGTCCCGGGCGAGCGCATCTTTTTCATCCAGCCCCTTCCACCTCGCGCCAAGCTGCGGCATAAGGCACCCATGACCCAGGACAACACACTTCAGATCAAGCTGCGCCTCAAGGGCGGCAGCGGCCCCAATGCCAACTGGCATTGGGAACTTCACGACGCCACCGGCAAGGTGGTCAAGACCGGCAGTGCCGTAGGTCCCGAAAGCAAGGCTTTCACGACCGCCCGCATTGCCAAGGAAAAGCTGGAATCCGGCAAAAGCTGATTTCCCTACCCGGCGCGCCAGCCTCTGCTGCGCCGGGCACTGTCTTCCTGCCGCTTTCCGAGCCACGAGCCCGTCGTGTCCCCTTCTGCTTCCGCCACGCCGACCAGCCCCGTGCCCGTCGCGGCAGGTCCCCTGCGCGGCATCACGCTAAAGGTGCTCTCGGTCTGCTGCTTTGTCGTCATGGCCACGCTGCTCAAGGCCACCGAGACCATCCCGGCTGGTGAGCTGGTGTTCTTCCGCTGCTTTTTCGCCATTCTGCCCGTGGTCGTCTATCTGACCTTCAAGCGCCAGTTGCGCACCGCGCTCATCACCGCCAATCCCATGGGCCACGTGGTCCGCTCCTTCATCGGCGTGACCTCCATGGGGCTGGGCTTTTTTGCCCTGACGCGCCTGCCGCTGCCCGAAACCACCGCCATTGGCTATGCATCGCCGCTGCTCATTGTGGTGTTCAGTGCGCTGCTGCTCAAGGAGCGGGTGCATCTGTTCCGCTGGTCCGCCGTGCTGATCGGCATGGTCGGGGTGGTCATCATCCTCTGGCCGCGGCTCACCCTGTTTTCCGGCGGCACGCCGCTGGGCAATGCCGAAACCATCGGCGCTGTCGCCGCTTTGGGCGCGGCGGTCATGTCGGCCTTTGCCATGATGCAGGTGCGCAAGCTGGTGCAGACCGAGCGCACCGAGACCATCGTCATCTATTTCTTCGTCTGCGCCAGCCTGCTCTCGCTGCTCACCCTGCCGCTCGGCTGGCAGTGGCCGACGCCGCAGCAGGCCGTACTGCTGGTCTGTGCCGGATTTGCCGGAGGCATCGGCCAGCTGCTGCTGACCTCATGTTACCGCTATGCCGACATGTCGGTCATTGCCCCGTTTGAATATGTCTCGCTGATCCTGACCATCATCATCGGCCTGGTGGTCTTCGCCGAAGTGCCCACCCTGGCCATGCTGAGCGGCGCGCTGATCATCGTCGCCTCCGGCATCGCCGTCATCCTGCGCGAACACTATCTCGGCCTTGATCGCATCAAGGCCCGCGAAGCCAGCACGCCGTGATGCCAATGAGACCGCATGGTGAGCTTGTCGAACCACGAGGTCGGGAAAGATGCAGCTGCAGGATCAGCCGGTCTTGCCCAGTTCTGCCCAGCCCTGTCGCTTGCGATAGATCGTCGACGGGCTGATTTCGAGCGCCGCCGCGGCCAGCGACACATTGCCGCCGAAGCTGGCAATGGCGTCCTCGATGATGCGCTGTTCCTGCTGCCACATCGGCAGGATGGCGGCCCGCCGTTCGCCGCGCGACGGCGTCTCCTGGGGTGTCGGCAGGCCCCGCGTCTCGATATCGGCAGCACTCAGCATGGCAGCGGTAATGTCGCCGCCGTCAAACATCACCACCAGGCGCCGCACCAGGTTCTGCAGCTGGCGCACATTGCCCTTCCATTCGGCCGCCGACAGCTGGCTGGCGACCTCGCTAGAAAAGTCGCCAAAGCTCTTGCGTTCCTCGGCGGCATAGCGCGTCAGGAAATGCCGGGCCAGCACCATGATGTCGCTGGGGCGCTGCCGCAGCGGGGGCAGGTGGATGGGCAGCACATGCAGCCGGTAGAACAGGTCCTCGCGGAATTTCCTCTCCGCGATCAGCTGCATCGGGTTGCGATTGGTGGCACAGATCACCCGCACGTCGACCCGCCGCACCGCCCCGTCGCCAACGCGGCTGAGCGTCCCGGTCTGCAGGAAGCGCAGCAGTTTGCTCTGCAGCGACAGGTCCATTTCCCCGATCTCGTCGAGAAACAGCGTACCGCCATCGGCCAGCTCGGCCGCGCCCTTGCGGTCTTCATGCGCGCCGGTAAAGGCGCCGCGCGCCACGCCGAACAGTTCGCTCTCCATCAGGTCGCGCGGAATGGCGGCGCAGTTGATCGCCACCAGCCTCTTTCCGGCCCGGTGTCCCTTGGCATGCAGCGCCTCGGCGCAGACCTCCTTGCCGGTGCCGCTTTCCCCGGTGATGAAGACCGGCGCCGACGAGGCCGCGATGCGGCCGATCTGCTCATAGACAAACTGCATGGCGCTGGACGCGCCGATGAACCCGGCAAAATCGCTGGGCCCCGCCGGGCTGCGTCCCTCGATTCCCAGCGACCGGCACTTGCCATGCCGCTGCGCCAGCTCCCCGATTCGCGCCGCCATTGTCGGCCCGTTGATCGGCTTGGCGACATAATCATGTGCCCCGGCTCGCATCGCGCCCACGGCGGCCGACACCGAGACCCCGTCCGACAGTGCCACCAGCAGCGCCCCATCCGCTAGCCGCACCAGCCGCAGCACGGCCTCGTCGCTATGGCTGGCCAGGTCGCCCAGGCTGGAAAGATCGGCCAGGATGATGTCGAATTCGGTGTCGCGCAGCAGTTCGGCAGCGCGTTTGCCGCCCGAGACGACCGTGATGGCGGCTGCCTGGTCGAGGCATTGCGCCAGGGCCTGCGCCACCAGTTGGGCCTGAGCCTGGTCCCGGTCGATCAGCAATAGTCGGCCGCTCGGGTCGCCATCGCTTCGATTCTGCATCGCCATGCGGCCCGGTCCTTACGTCTTCATTGGGTGCTTGCCGGATGTGTGACCGCCATCGCGGTTCCGCCGGGTGTGAACCGATTGTTTCCCAACAGGGTAAATTTTCCGTTCCGCATTCGCGACAATCAATACTGCATTGGACTTGATTGCAGTCACGCCAGTCGGTTAAGTCACGCCATGCAAAAGAATTCCGAGACGGCCGAATTCAATCCATTGTCTCGCGGCGTTGCTCAGTCTGGTGTGCGCATCACCAATGAGCGGGCCGTGCTGACCCTGATTACGGTGAATCCGGGCGCCTCCAACGCCGATGTCGCCCGGTTGTCGGGGCTGGGCCCCCAGACCACCTCCCGCATCATTGCCGAACTCGAGTCGCGCGGCCTGGTCATGCGCGGCGACGTGCTGCGCGGCCGGCGCGGCCAGCCAGCCACCCCGCTCTTCCTCAATCCGCAGGGCGCCGTCTCCATCGGCATTGAAATTGGCTGGCGCCACTATGAGGTGCTGGTCCTCGAAATGTCCGGCAAGACCCTCGCCAGCGTCCGTCGCAGTTACCTTTGGCCGGATGCCCGCACCATCTTTGCCGATATCGCCGCCGAAGTGGCCACCATCAAATCGGGCCTTACCGATCTGCAGCGGGCGCGGCTGGCCGGCATCGGCCTGGCGACGCCCTCCAAGATCGGGCGCAATATTGGCCAGGTGCAGGCGCCTGACGACCAGGCGGCCCTGTGGGGGGAGATTGATCTGGTGGCGCGCATCGCCGCCGATACCGGCCTGCCCGTGCAGTGGTTCAACGATGGCAATGCCGCCTGCTGGGCCGAAGTCATTGCCCAGACCTCGCCGCGGCCGCAGGGCTTTGCCTATTTCCAGATCGGCACCTTTGTCGGCGCCGGCCTGGTCGCCAATGGCGAGCTTTGGGAAGGCAATGGCCATGCCGCCAATCTGGGCTCGATGCTGATTGCCGACGCCCAGGGCAAGCCCACCTTCGTCCATCTGGTGGCCTCGATTAGTGCCCTGCAGGCCCAGCTGACTTCGGCTGGCATGGCCGTGCCCGGCGGCAGCCCATTCAACTGGGATTGGAACGCGATGGAGCCGGTGGTGACCCAGTGGCTCGACAGCGCCGGCCTGGCGCTGGCCAATGCCATCGTCAATACCCATGCCGTGCTCGAGCTGGACAAGTCGATCATCGACGGCGTCATGCCGCGTCCCATCGTCGAGCGCCTGCTGGAGCGCGTGCAGCATCACCTGGCCACCCTGCCGACCCTCACCGCTGATCATCCGCCGGTGGAAATGGGTCATCTGGGCGCCTCGGCCGCCGCCAATGGCGCCGCCCAGCTGGTGCTGTTCCAGCGCTTCTTCTCGCGGGCCTGGAAACTGTTTTCCACCTGAGGGCACGCAATTAGCCTTGGAAGAGCCGGCCTGCGGCTTTTGCAGCCCGGTACACGGTGTTAAGAGGGGATGCCGAATCCCGGCACTTGAAGTGGGTTTATAGGTTTGCCCGTGCAGGCACTGGTCTACACGTTCATTGCCCTTGCTGCGGCCGGCGTCGGTGCCACGGCGTATTTTGGGCTGACGTTCACGCCCGCAGAGGCCATCCTTGCTGCCATAGTCTTCGGCTGTGTCTGCGTCGTGCTGCTCGAGCGCTCCCTGCGCCAGCGCGCGGAAAACCGCCTTGAACGCGCCATCGAGGACCTGTCCCGCCTGCTCGCCACCGATGCCCAGGCCGGCGCCGTACTGGGCCAGCGCATCAATGCCATGGCCGACGTCAATGCCGAGCAGCGCCTTGAGGGCGTTGAAGCCGATATCTCCGTGCTCGGCACGGTGATCCGTCAGGTCGCCGAGGCCGTCGCCGAAATCGAGGAGCGGGTGGCCAAGCCCCAGCCCGCCGCCCGCGACCGCATGATTGCCGCCACCCAGACGCCTCAGGCGCCCCTGCCGCCGGCGCGCGAGCCCGAGCCCACCATTCCGGTCGAAATGGTGCGCCAGGCGCTCAATGAAAACCGCCTCGTCTATCACATTCAGCCCGTCGTCACGCTGCCGCAGCGCCGGCCGCAGGGCTATGACCTGGTCCCCCGGCTGCGACTCGAAGATGGCGAGCTCGCCGACAGCGTCGATTTCATGCCGCGCCGCGGCGGCCCCGACGTCATGCGCCATATCGAAGGCGTGGGTCTGGTCGAGGCCATTACCATTGGGCGTCGTGCACGCGCAGGCGGGCAGCCCATCAAGCTCTATATTCCGCTGTCGCGCGCCACCCTGAGCGATGCCGCCGCCGCCGAGCAGCTGCTCGCCTCGCTCGAGGCCAACCGGCTCATTGCCGAGGGCATGATCTTTGCCATCAGCGAAACCGATTGGCAGGGCCTGACCACCCCCGAGCGCGCCGTAACCGACGCCATCTCCCGCAAGGGGGCGGGCTTCTCCATCCTCAACGTGCGCTCGCTGCGGGTCGATGTCGGCGATCTGGCCGGGCGCAATGTGCGCTCGCTGCGCATCGATGCGGCCCGCTTCATCGAGGCGCCCGAGAACTTCACTGATTTTCACGCCGCCGACATTGCCAATTATGTCGCGCGCTTTGATGTCCTGCTGCTGGCCACCGGCATTGCCAGCGAGCGCCAGATCATCGAACTGCTAGAGGATGGCATTACCCTGGTGCAGGGGCCCTACATCGCGCCGCCCGGTTCGGTGCGTCCCGATCTTGTCGTGGAACCCAGCCGCCCCACGCGCCCCGTGCTGCGACGCGCCGAGCTTTAGCCCGTCGTGCTCGTCCTGGTACTCAACGGGCCGATCAATGCCGGCAAGACGACAACGGGCCGGGCACTCGCGGACCTGCTGGACGGCGCCGTATTCATCGATGGCGATGATCATGATGCTCCCAACGACGCGCCGCTCGAACAGCGAATCGAGGCGTCCTTCGTGCGCATTGGGCAATTTATTGCCACCACTCTGGCCAGCACCATCGTCGTCGCCGTGCCATTGCGCGAGGCCGATTATCAGCGCTTGCTGGTCGCGGCCGCTTTCAGGGATGCAGCTTTGCGCGTCGTGACGCTGGCGCCGCCACCCGCCATCGCCTTCATCGATCGCGGCAACCGGCCCCTGTCGCCCGGCGAGGTCGAGCGCGCCCACCAGATGCATGAAGAGGGCTATGCCAGCCGGCCCTTCAGCGACCTGATCGTCACCGACATGGCCGGTCCGCGGGCCACGGCGGCGGCGATCGCCCGGTCGCTCCAGCTCCCGGCAGGTGCACGGCAGCCATCCACCGACGTCTTTCCCCTTGATCCGCACCCCCAAGCTGCCACATAGAACGCTCATCCTGTCCGCATCGGAAAGTCGCGATGACCAGCCCGCTCCCCTCGATCTCCGGCCTTGCCGATCTTACCGGCCGCTATGATGCCGTGCTGAGCGACGTCTGGGGCGTGGTGCATAATGGCGTGGCGGCCTTTCCGCCGGCCGTCGATGCACTGGTCCGGTTCCGCCAGGCGGGCGGCAAGGTGGTCTTCATCACCAATGCACCGCGTCCCTCGGCCCCGCTGATCGACATGCTCGATCGTCTCGGCGTCACCCGCGACGCCTATGACGCCATCGTCTCTTCGGGCGATGCCACGCGCGTCATGATCGCCAAATATGCCGGCAAGACCATCCATCACGTCGGCCCACCCACCGAGGATGATGCGCTTTACGAAGGGCTCAATGTGCGGCGCGGCACGGCTGACGAGGCCCAGGCCGTGGTGGTCACCGATCTCGACAGCGATGACGATACCCCCGAAATGTACCGCGAGCGCGCCCGGCACTGGCTGGAGCGCAAGCTGCCCATGATCTGCGCCAATCCCGATCGCGTCGTCGAACATGGCGACAAGATCATCTATTGCGGCGGTGCCCTGGGCGATCTCTACGCCGCCATGGGCGGCATGGTGCTGATGGCCGGCAAGCCCTATCGGCCGATCTATGAAGAGGCCTTTCGCATGGCCGAGGCGGCCGCCGGCAAGCCGCTCGACAAGGCCCGTGTACTGGCCATTGGCGACAGCGTGCGCACCGATGCCACCGGCGCGGCTCAGTTCGGCCTCGATCTGCTCTTTGTCACCGGCTCCATCCACGCCGCCGAACTCGATGCCTTCGGCAAGCCCGATCCGCAGGCCATCCTCGATTTGGTGGCGCCCAGCGGTGCCCGCATGGCGGGCTTCCTGCCGCGTCTGGCCTGGTAGCCTTGGATGAGCGCTTTCGTCCGCCTGTCCAGCCTTGATGCCGTGCCAGCTTCCCTGCGCGGCGCCTATGTCGCTATCGGCAATTTCGATGGCATGCATCGCGGCCACCAGACGGTGCTGTCGACGCTCAAGGCGCGCGCCGATGCCGCCGGCGTCCCTGCCATGGTGCTGACCTTCGAGCCGCATCCGCGCGACGTCTTTGCGCCCGCTCCCTTCATGTTCCGCCTCACCGATGGCGATGCCAAGGCGCGCCTCGCCGAGGCCCTGGGCCTTGATGCCATCACCGTGCTCGATTTCGACCGCGCCTTTTCCCAGATCGAGGCCGAGGACTTCGTCTCCCGCTTCCTTGTCGAGGCGCTCGGCGTCACCGGCGTCATCGTCGGCGCCGATTTCCACTTTGGCCGCCAGCGCCGCGGCACCCCGAGCTTCCTCAAAGCCGCCGGCGATGAACAGGGCTTTGCTGTTGAAACGCTCGACCTGATGGATGAGGGCGACGAGGTGATTTCTTCCTCGCGCATCCGCGCCGCTTTGTCCGAAGGCGCCGTTACCGCCGCTAATCGTCTGCTCGGCTATCACTGGTTCTTCGATGGCTGCGTGGTCAAGGGCGACCAGCGGGGCAGGGAGCTCGGCTATCCCACTGCCAATACTATCACCCATGCGGGCTTCCAGCTGGCCCAGGGCGTCTACGCCGTGCGCGCCAAGGTGGGCGGGCGCCTGCTCGATGGCGTCGCCGCCTTCGGCAAGCCCATGTTCAACAACCAGCGCCCGCCCTTCGAGACCCATCTGTTCGATTTCGATGCCGACATCTATGGCCAGACCATTGCCGTCGCCCTGATCGGCCATATCCGCGGCCAGGAGGTCTTCTCCGGGCTCGATGAGCTGATCGCTGCCATGGACCGCGACAGCCACAAGGCGCGAGCACTGATTAGCACCGCGCGTCCCCTGGGCGCGCTTGACAGCAAACTGGGCTTCTTTGGCTGATTGCCGCTGCCGCCCGCTGTCCCAAATCAGCCTTTGCCCCGTGGGCCCTGCCTTGCTAAAAGGCAGCCAAAATCTCCAGCATGATTGCCGTTCCCCATGACCGATACCGTCACAGGCGCCGCCGAAACCGACTATTCGGCTACCCTCTTCCTGCCGCAGACCGAGTTCCCCATGCGTGCCGGCCTGCCGCAGCGCGAGCCCGACTGGCTCAAGCGCTGGGAAGACATGGATATCTTTGCGCTGCAGCGCGAACAGGCCAAGGATCGGCCGCTCTTCACCATCCATGACGGCCCTCCCTACGCCAATGGCAATATCCATATCGGCCACGCGCTCAACAAGACGCTCAAGGATCTGGTGAGCCGCTCCATGCAGATGCTCGGCTTCAACTCGGCCTATGTGCCCGGCTGGGACTGCCATGGCCTGCCCATCGAGTGGAAGATCGAAGAACAGTACCGCGCCAAGGGCAAGGACAAGAACGACGTCCCCATCGTCGAATTCCGCCAGGAATGCCGCACCTTTGCCGAGCAGTGGGTTGACGTGCAGCGCGAGGAATTCAAGCGCCTGGGCATTCTGGGCGAGTGGGACAATCCCTACCTGACCATGAGCTTTGACGCCGAGGCACAGATCGCCCGCGAACTGATGCAGGTGGCTACCACCGGCCAGCTCTATCGCGGTTCCAAGCCCGTCATGTGGTCCGTTGTCGAGCGCACGGCGCTGGCCGAAGCCGAAATCGAATATGCCGACTACGAGAGCGACACCATCTGGGTGAAGTTCCCGGTGGCAGCCAAGCAGGCCAAGCGCGTGGGCGGCAATGGCCAGTTTGAGTCCCTGGGCGCCGGCGCCCTTGGCGAGCTGGATGGCGCCTCCGTCGTGATCTGGACGACCACGCCCTGGACGATCCCAGCGAACCGGGCCATCAGCTTTTCGTCAAAGATCGCCTATAGCCTGTTCGAGATCACCGATGCGCCGGCAGATAACTGGGCCAAGGTTGGCGAGCGCTATGTGCTGGCCGACAATCTGGCCGCTGAAGTTTTCGCCAAGGCCAAGGTTGCTGCCTATCGCCGCCTTGATACCGAAGTCGGCCCCCTCGCCAGCCTGCTGTGCCACCACCCGCTGCGCGGCCTGGGCGGCGGCTATCAGTTCGACGTGCCCCTTCTCGATGGCGACCACGTCACCGATGATGCCGGCACCGGCTTCGTCCATACCGCGCCCGGCCATGGCCTCGACGATTTCGAGATCTGGATGAATTCGACGCGCCTGCTGGCCGACAAGGGCATCTCCTCGGACGTCCCCTATGTCGTCGGCGACGATGGCTTCTATACCAAAGATGCCCCCGGTCTCGGCCCCGATGCTGAAGGCGGTCCCGCCCGCGTCATCGATGATAATGGCAAGAAGGGCGACGCCAATAACCGCGTCATCGCCGCCCTCGCCGAACGCCATGCCATGGTCGCCCGAGGCCGCGTCAAGCATTCCTATCCCCATTCCTGGCGCTCCAAGAAGCCGGTGATCTTCCGCAATACGCCCCAGTGGTTCGTCTACATGGACCGCGACATCATGGGCGCGCCCGGCGACACCCTGCGCCATCGCGCCCTCAACGCCATCGATGCCACCAAGTTCTATCCCGCCGCCGGGCAGAACCGTCTGCGCGCCATGATCGCCGACCGCCCCGATTGGGTGCTCAGCCGCCAGCGCGCCTGGGGCGTGCCGATCACCGTCTTCGTCAACAAGGCGACCAACGAGATCCTCAAGGACGAGGTGGTCAATCACCGCATTGCCGACGCTTTCGAGGCCGAGGGCGCCGACGCCTGGTACCAGGATGGCGCCGCCCAGCGCTTCCTCGGCACCGACTATGCGGCCGATGACTATGAAATGGTCCGCGACGTGCTCGACGTCTGGTTCGATTCCGGCTCCACCCATGCCTTCGTGCTGCGCAACAAGCAGAAATGGCCGCATCTGAAATTCCCCGCCTCGATGTATCTCGAGGGCAGTGATCAGCATCGCGGCTGGTTTCATTCCAGCCTGCTCGAAAGCTGCGCCACCAATGGCCACGCCCCCTATGAAAGCGTGCTCACCCATGGCTTCACCATGGATGGCGACGGCAAGAAGATGAGCAAGTCGCTGGGCAATACCGTTGCCCCGCAGGACATCATCAAGCAGTATGGCGCCGATATCCTGCGCCTCTGGGTCGCCTCCTCGGACTATTCCGAGGATCTGCGCCTGGGCAAGGAGATCATCCAGACCACCGTCGATAGCTATCGCAAGCTGCGCAACACGCTGCGCTGGCTGCTCGGCAACCTGGCCCATTACCAGCCCACCGATGCCGTCGACGCCCGCGACATGCCCGAGCTCGAGCAGCTCATGCTGCATCGCTTGGCCCAGCTCGATGCCCAGGTGCGCGCCGCCTACCTCGAATATGACTATCGCAAGATCGTCACCCTACTGACCAACTTCATGAATATCGAGCTCAGCGCCTTCTACTTCGACATCCGCAAGGATGCGCTCTATTGCGAGCCGATCTCCTCGCTCAAGCGCAAGTCGGCGCTGACAGTGCTCAATCACCTCTTTGATTGCCTCACCGCCTGGTTGGCCCCCATCCTGGTCTTCACCATGGAAGAGGTCTGGCTCGAGCGGCACCCCGGTCCCGGCTCATCGGTGCATCTGCGCCTCTTCCCCGAGGTCCCGGGCGAGTGGCTGAACAATGATCTGGCCGCCAAGTGGCAACTGATCCGCGCGGTCCGCCGCGTCGTCACCGGCTCGCTTGAAATCGAGCGCCGCGACAAGCATATCGGTTCCTCGCTTGAAGCCGCGCCCACCGTCTTCATCGCCGATGAGCGTTATCTGACCGCTCTGACCGGCCAGGACCTGGCCGAGATCGCCATTACCTCGGCCATCACGGTCGCGGCCGGCGAGGGCCCCGCCAATGCCTTCCGCCTCGACGATGCCGCTGGCATTGCCGTGGTGCCGGGCCTGGCCCAAGGCCAGCGCTGCGCCCGCTCCTGGAAGGTCCTGCCCGAAGTGGGCAGCGACCCGGATTATCCCGACGTGTCCCCGCGCGACGCCCAGGCCTTGCGCGAACGCGCCGCGGCCGGGCTCTAGCCCCGCAAACTCGATGTGATCCCTCCCCCTGTCCAGGGGGAGGCCAGGAGGGGATACCCGACGTGAACCTGAAATCGCTGACCGACCCCGCCGTCTATGTCTCCCTGACCATGGCCATTCTCGCCTTCGGGCTTGATCGGGCCCACAAGGCCTTCCACGTCTCGAACGACTGCATCGCCGTCGGTGCCGCGACCTGTGTCGAGGTCTTCACCAGCTTCGTCCCCTTCGCCATGACCGGTTGGCGCGGCGGCGAAATCATCCGCGTCACCGATTTCTTCGATTATGTCCTGGTCTGGAATACCGGCGTCTCCTATGGCCTGCTCGATGGCCTGCCGGTCTGGAGCCTCGGGGTCATCATGCTGGTCGCCATAGCTGCGCTCTCGGTCTGGTGGGTCCGTGCCGAAACCGCGCTGATCCGCGTCGGCCTCGCCCTCTGCATCGGCGGCGCCCTGTCCAATGCGCTCGATCGCCTGCTCTACGGCGCGGTGGCCGATTTCTTCCACCTGCACTGGGGCAGCTGGTCGTTCTACATTTTCAACATCGCCGATGTCGCCATCACCATCGGTGTCATTCTGCTGATCGCCGATCTGCTCGGGCTCGGCCGGCCTCGGAAAACGCCGGTTTGACGCCGGCGAACACCTTGCTGCCAGAATCTGGTCTTAGGGCACAAGATGCGCTATAAGCGCCGCGGACATCTTGAAGGACGTTTCATGCGTATTGCAATGACGGGGCAGCAGACTGCTCTTGGTGCTGCCAGCCGGGCCGCTTCGGTCGCCCTCACTATCGTGCTGGGTCTGGCGCTGGCTGCCTGCACCACCGTGGAAGGCACCAATGCGCTGACCGATGTGGGTACCTTCGAGCGCGAGGTCATGAGTTCCACCGCCCACGGCATCGGCCTGATCCCCGGCGAGGCGCCCAAGGAAGACCTGACCCATGCTCGCGCGCCCTTGGTGCTGCCGGCATCCGGCCAGGCACTGCCGGCGCCGACTACCACCGTTGTCGCCGCCCAGCTGCCCAAGGATAGCGATAGCGTCCAGATCGACGCCAGCAACCTGACCGATGCCGATATCCAGCGTCTGCGCAATGCTCGTGTCGTCGATCTGCGCTCCGTTGCCGGTCGCCCCCTGACCGAGGAAGAGGCGCGTGCCCTCACCGCCCGCATGCGTGCCGCCAATCGCGATGTGCGTGTCGACAATTCCTCGCGGCCCCTCTATATGCCACCCGATGAGTATTTTACCCGCGTCGGCGATGCGGAGCTGATCTGCTCGGCGCCCGGTGGTGTCCTGGTCTCGATCAACGATCCGAAATGTCCTGCCGAAGTGCGCAATGCACTGCGTCGCGGCTCCGGTGAGGTGATCTCGAGCCCCATGACCAATATCGGCGTGGGTCTCAGCGAGAAAGAAACCACTCTCCAGTAGGTTTCGCTACTACTCCTTTCTGCAAGGCGGCCGGATGATCCGGCCGCTTTCTCCTTTCTGCGCCGCCCCTATGGGTCCCGCATGACATGAAAGCCGCACGCAATGCGCGAATTGAACGACGCCACCCCCGCCAAGCCCGATACCGGCGACCGTCTCGCCAAGGTCATAGCCCGCTCCGGGCTCTGCTCCCGCCGCGATGCCGAGGTGTGGATCACCGAGGGCCGCGTCGTGGTCAACGGCAAGAAGGTGATGACCCCCGCCTTCAACGTGACCGACCGCGACAAGGTTATGGTCGATGGCGCCCCGCTGGCCGCCCGCCAGGGCACCCGCGTCTGGCTTTATCACAAGCCCGCTGGCCTCGTGGTCACCGAGAAGGACCCTGAAGGCCGCGAGACCATTTTCGAGCATCTCGAAACCCATGGCCTGCCGCGCGTCGTTACCGTCGGCCGTCTCGACATCAATACCGAAGGCCTGCTGCTGCTCACCAATGATGGTGGCCTCAAGCGCGTGCTTGAACTACCCGCCACCGGCTGGCTGCGCCGCTATCGCGTGCGCGCCCATGGCTCGGTCACCCAGGCGGCGCTCGACAAGCTCAAGGACGGCATGGAAATCGACGGCGTCCGCTATGGCGCCATCGAAGCCACGCTGGAGCGCGAGCAGGGCGCCAATGTCTGGCTGGTCCTGGCCTTGCGCGAAGGCAAGAACCGCGAAGTCAAAAACGTGCTGGGCGCCCTCGGCCTAGAGGTCAACCGCCTGATACGCGTCAGCTATGGCCCCTTCCAGCTCGGCGACATTCCCGTCGGCGGCATCGAGACCATCAAGGCCAAGATGCTGCGCGACCAGCTCGGCAAGAAGCTCGCCGATGCGGCCGATGTCGACTTCGACAGCGAAATGCCTGAGCCGAGCGCGCTCGAAGGCAAGCCCACCCGTGATCGCCTCACCGGCCGCGGCACCAATACCGTGGAAATCGCCCGCCAGCGCTTCCGCTTTACCGATGGCGCCGAACAGACCGAGGAAGAGCGGCGCGCCGAACGGCCGCGCCAGGATCGCCCCGGTCGCTTCGACTCCCGCAAACCCACCGGCAAGCGGCTCGATCCGCGCGACGAAGAAGAGGCGCCACCCCCGCGCCATATCCATTTTGATGAGGACGGCCGTGCGCCGGAAGAATTTGTGAAAAAGAACCTCGGCAAGGCCACGACCTGGCGCGATCCTGATGATCAGTCCGCTGCCACCTATGGCAAGAAGGCGCCCCCGCGCGCCGCCGGCGGCGGCAAGCCGGGCGACAAGAAGCCCTTCGCCGACAAGAAGCCCTATGGCGACAAGAAGCCATACGGCGATAAGAAACCCTATGGCGACAAGCCCGCCTTTGCCGGCAAGAAGCCTTACGGTGACAAGCCTGCTTATGCCGGCGATCGCAAACCCTATGGTGACAAGCCGGCCTATGCCGACAAGAAGCCCTATGGTGACAAGAAGGCCTTTGGCGACAAGCCCCGCGGTCCCCGTCGCGAAGACGGCGATCGTCCGGCCCGCCCCTATGGCGATCGTCCTGTCGGCACCCGTCCGGGCGCCAGCCGTCCCGGTGCTGGTCGTCCATCTGCCGAGCGTCCAGCCCGCGATTTCGGCGAGCGTCCCGCCCGCAGCTTCGAGCCGCGCACGAGGCCCGAAGGCGGTGCGCGTCCCCCGCGCGACCGTGAGTTCACCGGCACCCCGCGCGGCCCGCGCCGCGACGACGCTGCTGGGGGTCGCCCCGCCAATTTTGCGCCACGCACCCGTCCCGAGGGCGGTTCGCGGCCGCCGCGTGACCGCGAGTTCACCGGCACGCCACGCGGCCCGCGTCGTAGCGATGCCGGCGGTGGCGAACGCCCGGCCTTCGAGCCGCGTCTGCGTCCCGACAATGAGCGCGGCGCTGGCGCCGCCTTTACCGGCGAGGCCAAGCGTCCCGGCCGCAACTTCTCCGACAAGCCGGTCCGCGCCTATCGTCCGGAAGGCGATCGTCCGGTCTATGCCGATCGCGCCGAGCGTCCTTCCTATTCGGATCGGCCACGCCCCGCATCATCGCCGCGTCCTGACCGCGCTTCGCGCCCGGGTCGCGACAATCTCGGCTCCGAAGCCAAGACCTATGGCAAGCCCAAGATGCGTCCCGACGGCAAGCCCTATCCCAAGCGCGATGGCGCCGCGCCGCAGCGCGGTCCCAAGCCAGGCGGCTATGGCAAGCCCGGTGGCTTTGGCAAGCCAGGCGGGCGCCCCGCCGGTGGGGCAGGGCGCCCGGCCGGTGGTGGTCGTCCCTCTGGTGGCGCTGGCCGTCCGTCCTCGGGCGGTCGTCCGTCTGGAGGCGGTGGTCGCCCCGCGGCGCCGCGTCGTCCCAAGGCCTAAGCCATGCGGATCGTTGCCGGTAAGTTCAAGGGCAAGCAGTTGATCTCCCCGTCGGACGATTCCATTCGTCCGACGGCCGATCGGGTCCGCGAGTCCATGTTCAATATCCTGGCCTCGCGGCTGGGGCCGGTCTTCGAGGGCATCCGCGTGCTCGATCTGTTTGCCGGTACCGGCGCCCTCGGCTTTGAAGCCCTGTCGCGCGGCGCCGCCCACGCCACCTTTGTCGACATGGGCGCCGAGGCCCGGGGCCTGGTGCGCGATCACATCGAGGCCTTCGGCGTCGGCGGCATCACCAAACTGTTGCGTCGCGATGCCGTGGATCTGGGTCCCACCGGCACCTTCGGCAAGTTCGATCTGGTGTTTCTCGACCCGCCCTATGGCCAGGGTCTGGGCGAACTGGCTTTGGCAGGCCTCGCCAAAGGCGGCTGGCTCACCCCCGGCGCCACCCTCGTCTTTGAGGAAAGCGCCACGGCCGAGATCACCATCCCGGCACCCTTCATCCTCGACGACCGCCGCGTCTACGGCTCCGCCGCCGTGCAATTCTTGAGCTTTGGCGAGAGCCCGTAGCTCCCTAAGCCGCCGCCGCGACGCATGCTGCGCACTTGCCGCGGATCTCCATCGTCGTGCGCTCCACCTTGAAGCCCTTGGCGCCGGCCCATTCGCCCAGGCGCTCCTCGATCACCGCATCGGCAAACTCATCCACCTTGCCGCAATTGGCGCAGATGGCAAAGGCGATCAGCCCCTTGCGGTGGCAATGTTCGTCCGCACAGGCGACGAAGGCATTCAGCGATTCCAGCCGGTGCGCCAGGCCGCGTTCCACCAGTTTGTCGAGCGCGCGATAGACCTGCAGCGGCGCCCGCAGCCCGTCGCCGCGCAGCTTGTCGAGAATGTCATAGGCGCTCAGCGGCCCCACCGAATGGTTGAGCGCGCCCAGCACCAGTCCCTGATTGCGCGTCAGGTCGGTTGGTACGTCGTGACTATGCGCCATGGTGGTCTCTCCGCCCGAACAATCGCGTGACCGGCACGGTCAGCGACAGCAAAAATATAACAAGCGCCATCACCACGATAGAGGGGCCCGACGCGGTATCCCAGGTTCGTGACCCGAACAACCCGCCCACTACCGCAATGGCGCCGAGCACCGCCGCCACGCCGGCCATCATTTCCGGCGTCGCGCTCAGCCGCCGCGCCGTCGCTGCCGGAATGATCAGCAGCGAGGTGATCAGCAGCACGCCCACCAGCTTCATGGCGATGGCAATGACACTGGCCATCAGGATCATCAGCACCAGCCGGCTCGCCTCCGGCCGCAGCCCCTCGGCCTCGGCCAGTTCGGCGCTGACCGTTGAGGCCAGCAGCGGCCGCCAGGCCAGGATGAGAATGGTCAGGATGGCTACGCCGCCGCCATAGATGATGACGATGTCTTCCACCGATACGGCCAGGATATCGCCGAACAGGAAACCCATCAGATCGATGCGCACCGTGGTGAGGAATCCCACCAGCACCAGCCCCACCGCCAGCGTCGAATGGCTCAATATGCCCAGCAGCGCATCGGTCGACAGCGTCGCCTGCCGCTGCAGCACAATCAGTGCGCCGGCCACCAGCGCCGCCACGGCGAACACGCCCAGCGTCATGTTGATGGAGAGGATGATGCTGAGCGCCACGCCCAGCAGCGCCGAATGCGCCATGGTGTCGCCGAAATAGGCCATGCGTCGCCACACCACGAAACAACCCAGCGGTCCGGCCACCAGCGCCAGCCCCACGCCGGCAATCAGCGCGCGGGAAAAATAGTCACCGAACATGGTCGTGCCCCGCATGGTCATGATGATGATGCCCATCGTCAGCACCGATCACGCAGCCATCCTCATGATGCGCATGGTCGTGATGGTGCTCGTAGATGGCCAGCGTGCGCGCCGCTTCAGCGCCGAACAGCTTGAGATATTCCGGGCTTCGTTTGACCGCCGAGGGCGTGCCGGTGCAGCACACATGGCCGTTCAGGCAGATCACCGTATCGGTCTCCGCCATCACCACATGCAGGTCATGGCTGATCATCAATATGCCGCTATGCGTCGTGTCCCGGATCTGCCGGATCAGGTCGTAAAGCGCGATCTCGCCGGAAAAATCGACCCCCTGCACCGGCTCGTCCAGCACCAGCAGGTCCGGCTTGCGGATCATTGCCCGGGCAAACAGCACGCGCTGGAATTCCCCGCCCGACAGCTCCTGCACCGCTGCCCGGCGCAGCCGCGCCGCGCCCACGGCTTCGAGTGCCGCATCGATCTCGACGGCCGAAAACCGCCCGGTCAGCGTCATCAGCCGGTCCACCGTCAGCGGCAGGGTCCAGTCCACCGTCAGTTTCTGCGGCACATAGCCGATGCGCAGCCCCGGCTGCCGCGTCACGCTGCCTGTATCGGGCTTGAGCACGCCGGTCGCCAGCTTTGCCGTGGTGGATTTGCCCGAGCCGTTCGGCCCGATCAGCGTCACGATCTCGCCGCGCGCAATGGTCATGTCGACGCCGCTCACCAGCTGGCGCCCGCCGCGCGACACGCCGGCATTGCTCAGCGTAATCAGGATTTCCTTGTTAGCCCGCGCGTCCATAAACCAGTCCATCTATTGTTGGGGCTCCTGGCCGCAACACCGCCATGCGCTATCCACAGCCCCTTGACGACCGTTAATACGTTATAGCATAACACCGTCGCAAGCGTAATAACATTACATATGTCGCTCCCCACCCCATCGACAAGAGGTTCCGCCGATGAAACTGTTCGCCCCGCTCACCCTGCTGGCCACGGCGCTCCTCACCTCCACAGCCATCGCCACGCCCAATGTCGTGGCCTCCATCAAGCCCGTCCACTCCCTGGTGGCTGCCGTCATGGCCGGCGTCGGCGAGCCCACCCTCATCGTCAAGGGCTCCGCTTCGCCCCATACCTATGCCCTGCGCCCCTCCGATGCCGGCGCACTGGAATCGGCCGACATCGTCTTCTGGACCGGCCATGGCATGGAGCTCTTCCTCGCCGACGCCCTCGACACCCTGGCCACCCAAGCGCAAGTGGTCGAACTCGCCGACGCCCCCGGCATTACGCTGCTGCCTGTCCGCGAAGGCGGCGCCTTCGAGGCGCATATGCATGAAGGCGAGGAGCACGACCACAGCGGCGAAACCGCTGAAGAGCACGCTGCCCATGCCGACGCGGCTGAGCACACCGACCACGCCGCCGAAGAGGGCCATGACGACCACGAAGGCCATGACCATGACGAGCATGGCGAAGGCGACATGCATTTCTGGCTCGATCCGCAAAATGCCAAGTTGATGGTCGCCCAGATCGCCACCACCTTGGCCGCCGCCGATCCCGACAATGCGACAGCCTACCAGGCCAATGCCGCGGCCGAGCTGGTCAAGCTCGACGCGCTGCAGGCAGAACTCAGCACCACCCTGGCGCCAGTCGCCGACAAGCCCTTCATCGTCTTCCACGACGCCTACCAGTATTTTGAAAGCCGCTTCGGTCTCAATGTCGCCGGCTCGGTCACCGTCAGCCCCGAGGTGGCGCCCGGCGCCGCCCGCATTGACGAACTCAAGGCCAAGGTCGGCACGCTCGGCGCCACCTGCGTCTTTGCCGAACCCAATTTCGAACCCACCATCATCTCGGCCATCATCGAGGGCACGCCGGCCAAGGCTGGTGTTCTCGACCCCGAAGGCGGCGCCCTCACCGAAGGCCCCGACCTCTATCCCACCCTGCTGCGCGGCCTTGCCACCAGCCTGGTCGATTGCCTCGGCTAATGCGCTCTGCCAGCCCGGTCCGCCGGGCTGGCTATTTCAGCGGCCCCTTGAAGATGAAGAACGCCCCCAGCGCGATCATGCCGAAGCCGATGCCGTGGTTCCAGGTCAGCTTCTCGCCCAGGTAGAACACCGCAAACAGCACGAAGACCGACAGCGAGATCACCTCCTGGATGGTCTTGAGCTCGGCCCCCGAATAGACGCCATAGCCGATCCGGTTGGCCGGCACGGCCAGCCAATACTCGAAAAACGCAATGCCCCAGCTGATCAGCACCGCCGCCCACAACGCCGAGCCGGGCCATTTCAGGTGCCCGTACCAGGCAAAGGTCATGAACACATTGGATGCAAGCAGCAGCCCGATCGGGGCCAGCGTGGCAAAATTGAAGCCCAAGGCTTCCTCCTCAACAAACCGGTCAGCAGCCGGCGGCGCTATCTAGCCGGACTGTCTGCCCTCGGAAAGTCGGTTTCTTGCAGGTCTCGCCCGCTCAGCGGGTATGCTTGGTCTTCTGCTCGAGCCCGTAGAGGTCGTCATGCAGGCTGTCCATCCGCTCCTTGAGCGCGCTCTGGGCGTCATAGACCCCGCGATTGTAGTAATAGGCGCCCATCTTTTCCGCAAAGAACGCCATCAGCAGTTCAGCCGGTATGCTGCCGATCTCCTGGTCGAGTTCCTCGCGGAAATAATCCTTGATCTCCCCGACAATGGCCTTGGTTTCGTCCTTGCTGAACTTGATCGGTTTCATCGCGCGTCTCCTGGCTCTGTCCTGATCTAGCCCGAGTCGCCTGCCGCTGCCGGGCGGAAATCGCCGCCTTTGCGCCCCTCTCGGCTTGACGTCGGCCGCCTTTTCCGTGCAACGGCCGGCCAGACATTGCAGTCCGCGCCATTTGGTGGCACACCACTTCCCGTGTTGGTTCCCGAAGGCTCCGTGCCGGAAGGATACCCGGTTCAGGCGTTTGACGCGCTTGTGCTGGACTAAGGGAACACGGTGCGACGTACCCATCAGGGCGCAAGACCGTGGCTGCCCCCGCAACTGTAAGCGGTGCATTCCCCTCAATTGCCACTGGCAGCCAAGCTGCCGGGAAGGCGAGGGGCGTGGTGATCACCGCGAGCCAGGAGACCTGCCATCACACCATCCGGGCGCAGAGCCCTTAACCCTTTGCGCCGTCGGGTGGACGGCCAGGAGATGTCATGACGCAGACCCTATGCTGCCCCAATTCCGTCCTGCCCAGCTGCCGCCTTTGCGGGGTGCCGGCATGAGCAAGATTCCCACCACCGTCATCACCGGCTTTCTCGGCGCCGGCAAGACCACCCTCGTGCGCCACCTGCTGGCCCATGCCCCCAAGGGCAAGCGCATTGCCCTGATCATCAATGAGTTCGGCGATCTCGGCGTCGACAAGGATATCCTGGCCGGCTGTGGCGATGAAACCTGCCGCGAGGAGGACATGATCGAGCTCTCCAATGGCTGCATCTGCTGCACCGTGGCCGACGAGTTCATCCCCACCATGCAGGCTTTGCTGGCCCGCCCCGACAAGTTCGACCACATCATTATCGAGACCTCCGGCCTGGCTTTGCCCCAGCCGCTGATCCGCGCCTTCAACTGGCCCGAAATCAAGGCCCAGGTCACCATTGACGGCATCGTCACCGTCGCCGACGCCTCGGCTCTGGCCGAAGGCCGTTTTGCCAGCGACGAAGCGGCCGTCGACGCCCAGCGCCGCCAGGACGAAATGCTCGATCACGAGACGCCCTTGGGCGAACTGTTCGAGGATCAGCTTTCGGTGGCCGATCTGGTCGTCATCAACAAGGCCGATCTGCTCGACGCCGCCATGCTCGACAAGGTCGAGGCCAATATCCGCGCCGAACTGCGCCCCGGCGTCGGCGTCATCCGCGCCAGCAATGGCCATGTCGATATCACGGCTCTGCTCGGCCTGGGTATGGGCAGCGAGGACGATATTGCCAACCGCCCAAGCCATCACGAGCTTGAGCACGGCGGCCAGACGCACGAGCACGACGATTTCGACAGCTTCTCCATCCGCCTGCCGTCCATTGCCGGCAAGGATGAGCTGCTCGCCATCATCGAGGCCACCATCCGCGAGCATGACGTGCTGCGTCTCAAGGGCTTTGCCGCCGTTCCCGGCGCCAATGCCCGCCTCGCCATCCAGGCCGTCGGCCCCCGCGTCAGCGCCTATTTCGACCGCCCCTGGAAGACCGGCGAAAGCCGCGACACGGCTTTGGTTGTCATCGGCGAAAGCCCGCTCGACCGCGCCGCGATTACCGCCAGTCTGCAGCGAGCGCTCGCCGTCGCCGCATAATGCGCTCTTGCGTCGATCTGGCCTCCCTCGCGGGTGGTCAGGTCGGCGCCCAACCAAGGAAAAACCATGACCGAAATCACCAAGGACGCCAACGGCACCCAGCTCAATGACGGCGACGCCGTGACGCTGATCAAGGACCTCAAGGTCAAGGGCACCTCGGTGACGCTCAAGCGCGACACCCTGGTCAAGAATATCCGCCTGACCGGCGACACCGCCGAAATCGAGTGCAATGCCGAAAAGGTCAAGGGCCTGGTCCTGCGCACCGAGTTCGTCAAGAAGGCCTGATGACTGCCACCCCCGCCAGTGCCAGCGCCTTTCCGCTCGCCCGTTTCCTGACGGTCCTGCTGGCCGGCCCGCTGCTGGGCACGCTGGTCTTTATCACCGCCATTCTTGTCCCGGGCTGGCAGTTCGAGGCCGGCGCGCTGCCCTTTGAGCTGCTGCAGATGCTGGCCATCGGCTACCTCTTCGGCTTGACCCCGTCCGGCATTGCCGGGGCCTGTGCGGCGCTGTTTGCCACGCGCTTTGCCGGCCGCCGCGCCCAGTATATCGCGGCCATCCCGCTGGGCGCGCTGGCTGGCGTCGCGGGCATGTTCGTGGTGGTGCTGCAGCTGCAGGCCACCGACTATTTCGGCCTGCCATTCTATCTCATCTCGGCTCTGGCCGGCGCCCTGGCGCTGCCGGCCTGCACGTGGCTGTTTGATCGCCTCGTCGAACCCCGTCTGCGAAAGCGCCGCTGATGCACCTTCTCTCCGCCCAGGCCGGCGCCATCCAGCAGGAGGGCGAGGCCATCGATCTCAACCAGCGTCCCGGCGCGCTGGTCTTTGCCTCCTCGGCCGATAGCGAGCTGTCCATGCTGGCCGCGGCCGCCGACCGGGCAGGGGATGACGAACTGCGCCTCGCCAATACGCTGCGCCTCTCCAACAATCTCTCGGTCGATCTCTGGCTCGAGCAGACGGTGGCCCAGGCGCGCCTCGTCGTCCTCCGCCTCATTGGCGGCGCCGCCTATTTTCAATATGGCGTCGATGAACTGACCGCGCTTTGCGCCAACCGCAAGATCCCGCTTGTTCTGCTGCCCGGCGACACCAATCCCGATCCCATCCTGCAGTCCCGCTCCACCATTCACCCCGACGACTGGACCCGCCTGCACAGACTCTTCATCGCCGGCGGCCCGGATAATGCCGACACGATTTTGAGGGCGTTCCACGATTTGCAGCAGGCAGGTCAGGCGGGCTATGCCCGCTTGGCTTTGCCAGACCGCGAGCCCCGGCCCTTCGCCCGCTTCGGCCTCTGGTATCCCGGCAAGGGTGTGACGACGATCGAGGCCATGCGCGCCGGCCTGTGCGGCGCCTCGCGCCCATCCAAGCCGGCCCATATCCCGATCCTCTTTTACCGCGCCGCCCTCGAAGGCGCCGGCACCGCCACCATCGAGGCGCTGATCGCCGCGCTCGAAGCGCAGGGCCTCGCCCCGGTGCCCATTCTCGTCTCCTCGCTCAAGGAAGCCGCCTGTATCGCCTTCGTGCAGCAGGTGCTGGGCGCCGTCGCCCCCGCCGCCGTGCTCAACCTCACCGGCTTTGCCCTCGGCATCGATGGCCTCGACCCAGCCGCCAATCCCTTTGCCACCAGCGACGCCCCGGTCATCCAGCTGATCCAGGCCGGCCGCTCCGAAGGGCAGTGGCAGGCCGACAGCCAAGGCCTGTCCTCCAAGGACATGGCGATGTTCCTGGTCATGCCCGAAATCGACGGACGTCTTGGCGGCCTCATCGTCGGCCATCGCGCCGATGCCGTCTGGCACGAGCGCTGTCAGATCCCGCTCACCGCCTATGCCCCCGATTATAGCGGCATCGCCCGCGCCGCCAGCCTCGCTGCCAACTGGGCCCGTCTCCGCACCTCCTCGCGCGCCGACCGAAAGATCGCTTTGGTCCTCGCCAACTACCCCATCCGCGACGGGCGCCTGGCCAACGGCGTCGGCTACGACGCGCCGGAATCCACGGTTAAAATCCTCCATGCGCTCCAGGACGCCGGCTACGCCGTCGGCGACCCTCTCCCGCTTGCGGGGGAGGGGGACCACGCGAAGCGTGGTGGAGGGGGGAGTCAGGCACGTGATCCCTCGATTGCATCTGGCAATACCCTCATCGACCGCCTCCAATCTGGCCCCACCAATGCCCATCCGCAGCGCGGCACGTCCCCCGCCACGCTGACCCTATCCCGCTACGCCACCCTCTTCGCCACGCTCCCCGAAAAAATCCAGGCCGAGGTCACCGCCCGCTGGGGCGATCCCGCTACCGATCCCTTCGTCCGCGGCGATACCTTCCATCTGCCGGCGCTGATCTTTGGCAATGTGGCCATCCTGATCCAGCCCGCCCGCGGCTATCAGCTCGACGAGACGCTGAGCTATCACGATCCGGCTCTGGTGCCGCCCCACGCCTACATCGCCGCCTATCTCTGGCTGCGCCACGATTTTGGCGCTCATGCCCTGATCCACAATGGCAAGCATGGCACGCTCGAATGGCTGCCCGGCAAGGCCATGGCGCTCGACGCGCTGAGCTATCCCGACGCACTCTGGGGCCAGCTGCCCCATCTCTATCCCTTCATCGTCAACGACCCCGGCGAGGGCACCCAGGCCAAGCGCCGCACCGGCGCCGTCATCATCGATCATCTGGTGCCGCCGCTGACCAGGGCCGAGACCTATGGCCCGCTCAAGGACCTCGAAGCCCTGCTCGACGAATATTATGCCGCTTCCGGCATGGACCGCCGCCGTCTCGCCGACCTTAAACGCCGCATTCTCGATTTCACTCGCGACAGCCGCCTCGATCGCGATATCGGCCTGCCCGAGGACGAGACCGCGGCTTTGCTCAAGATCGACAACTTTCTCTGCGACCTCAAGGAAGCCCAGATCCGCGATGGCCTGCACATATTCGGCCAGTCGCCCCAGGACGACCTCGAGCGCGATCTCATCGTCGCCCTCGCCCGGGTACCGCGCGGCGACGCGCCCGGGGATAACTCGCTGATCCGTGCCCTGGCCGATGATCTCAAGCTGGGCATCGACCCGCTGACGGCCAAACTGGGTGATCCATGGTCCGGACCCGCCATTCCCCAGTCATCATGCGTTCATACTGGTGACCAAATGGCGGCGGCGCGCAGCCTTGGCGACGTGGTCGAACAGCTCGAAGCCATCGCTGCCGACCTGGTCGGGCATAAATCTGTCCCCGCTGCCGGCTGGACCGCCACGCGCGCTGTCCTCGCCACGGTCGAAACCCTTATCCGCCCCCGCCTCGCCGCCTCGGGCCCCGCCGAAATCCGGGCCCTCCTCGATGGTCTGGACGGCAAATTCATCGCCCCCGGTCCCTCCGGCGCCCCCTCGCGTGGCCGCCTTGACGTGCTGCCCACCGGCCGGAATTTCTTCTCGCTCGACAACCGCGCCGTGCCCACGCCCACCGCCTGGCAACTCGGCCAGAAGTCCGCCGAAAGCCTGGTCCTGCGGCATTATCAGGATCATGGGCACAGCCTGCGTTCGGTCGCCCTCTCGGTCTGGGGCACCGCCAATATGCGCACTGGCGGCGACGATATCGCCCAGGCCCTGGCGCTGATCGGCGCCCGCCCGACCTGGGATCCCGGCTCGCTGCGCGTCTCGGGCTATGAGATCATCCCGCTACCCAAGCTCGGCCGCCCGCGCGTCGACGTCACCCTGCGCATTTCCGGCTTTTTCCGCGACGCCTTCCCGGCCCAGATAGCCCTGTTCGACCGCGCCATCCGCGCCATCGGCGCGCTCGATGAACCCACAGACGACAATCCCATAGCCGCCCGCATGCGCACCGACGCGCTCGGCCTGATGGCCCAGGGACAGTCGCAGGACGAGGCCGGCCTTGCCGCCGGTCACCGGATTTTCGGATCAAAACCAGGCACTTATGGCGCCGGCCTCAACGCGCTGATCGATAATGGCAATTGGACGAGCAAGGCCGATCTGGCCAGTCAGGCGCTCGATTGGGGCCAATATGCCTATGGCGCCCAGGCCGCCGGCACCCCCGAGCGCGCCCGCTTCGCCGCCCGCCTCTCCGACATTGATGCCGTCGTCCACAACCAGGACAATCGTGAGCATGACCTGCTCGATTCAGACAATTACTACCAGTTCGAGGGTGGCCTTTCCGCCGCCGCCGAGAGCCTGACCGGGCTCAAGCCGGCCGCCTATCACAATGATCATTCCCGCCCCGAGCGGCCGCTTATCCGCACGCTGGAAGAAGAAATATCCCACGTCATGCGCTCCCGCGTGGTCAACCCGAAATGGCTCAATGGCGTCAGGCGCCACGGCTATCGCGGCGCCTTCGAGATCATCGCCACCGTCGATTTCATGTTCGCCTTCGCCGCCACCACCGGCGCCGTCAAGACCCACCATTTCGACCTTGCCTTCGAGGCCTTCATCGAGGACGACGCCACCCGGGACTTTATCCAGGGCGCCAACCGCTATGGCTATGACGAGCTCCTCGCCAAGTTCAACGAGGCCCGCCAGCGCGGCCTCTGGTCCCCCCGCTCCAACGCAGCCTATGCCCTGCTCGAGGACACCCCATGACCGACTTACCCCCCATCAAGCCCGCCAAGAAGACCGACCTCATGACCGAGGCCGAGCGCGATGCTTATCACGCTGAAAAAATGAAGAAAAAACGCGAGGCCAGAAACAAAATCCTCGCGACAAAAACCCAGGAAAAGGGCCTGCTCATCGTCCATACCGGCAAGGGCAAGGGCAAGTCCACCGCCGCTTTCGGTATGGTTTTCAGGGCCTTAGGTCATGGCTTCAAGGTCGGCGTGGTCCAGTTCGTCAAGGGCGTCTGGGAAACCGGCGAGCGCGATGTGCTCATGAAATTCCCGGACCTCGTGACCATCAACGCCATGGGCGAGGGCTTCACCTGGGACGTCGCCGACCGCCAGCGCGACCTCGCCGCCGCCCGCAAGGCCTGGGACCAGGCCAAGAGCCTCATCTCGGACCCCAGCTACAAGATGGTGCTGCTCGATGAGCTCAATATTGTGCTGCGCTACGACTATCTGCCGATCGAGGAAGTAGTTGATTTCCTTAAAAATAAGCCCGCCGATACCCATGTGATCGTCACCGGCCGCAATGCCAAGGACGAGATGATCGAGATCGCCGATCTGGTCACCGAAATGACTGAGATCAAGCACCACTTCCGCTCGGGCGTCAAAGCCCAGCTCGGCATCGAATTCTAGCAGGTCGCGCCGTGTAAAGACGCCACCAGCTGCTCGACGACCGGGTCCATCTCGACCCGGTCGCGCAGGCCATACTCCACCCGGAAGGCGGCATAGCTCTGCCCGTCGCACAGCAGGATCATGCGCTGATAGAGGATCTGGCCGCCCGCCACGGATGACCAGCTGGCCCAGCGCGGCGTCACCGCCTGATAGGTCTGATTCCAGCCCTCTGCGGCGTCCTGGGCCATACGCATCGTGACTTCGCCAGCAAAATCATCGACAGGACCGCCCCAGACGCTCAGCCCGATGGCCCGTCCCGGCCAGGCGAAATGCTGCCCGTCACCATTCTCGCTCTCGCGCTGGCCAGCAAAGCCGGCCGGCACGCTGAGGCTGTAGCCGAAGCGGGCATTGTCATAGCGCTCGCCGTCCTGCGCCAAAGCGGGGCCGGTCAGCAAGGCAAGGATGATGAGAACGAGGATGCGCATCAGCAGACTCTGCCGTCTCCACGCACTGGCGGCAAGCCTTAGAGCACCACGATGCCGGTATGCTTGGCTTTTTCTTCCGGCTCGACATGGATGGTGATCTGCACATCCTCCACCGCGTCGCGCAACTTGGTCTCGATCTGGTCGCAGATGGCGTGGGCGGCATCCACCGTCATGGCCCCGGGCACCACCAGGTGGAAATCGATGAACGTCATCTTGCCGGCCTGCCTGGTGCGGATGTCATGCGCTTCGATGGCGCCGTCCGCATTGATGGCAATGACCTCGCGGATCACGTTCTGCTTGTCCTTGGGCACCGCCACATCCATCAGGCCGCCCACGCTGTCGCGGATGACGCCCCAGCCGGACCAGAGGATGTTGAGCGCTACGAGGATGGCCAGGATCGGGTCGAGCACGGCCCAGCCGGTGAGCACCACCAGCGTCAGTCCGGCCAGTACGCCGATGGTGGAGACCACGTCGGTCATCAGATGCTTGCCATCCGCCTCCAGCGCCGGCGAGCGCACCTTGCGACCATAGGCGGTCAGCATGCGGGCCCAGACGATATTGACGGCCGTGGCCGCCATGCTGATCGCCAGCCCCTGCATCGGCGCCTCGGGCAGGACCGGGTCGACAAAGCCCAGCACCGCCTCGCGGATGATCAGGATGGCCGCCACGATGATCATCACGCCCACCACCACGGCGGAGAAATACTCCGCCTTGTGATAGCCATAGGGCATGCCGGCATCGGCTGGCCGCTGCGCCAGCCGCACCGCGATCAGCGCGACAATGGCGGTGACGACGTTGATGATCGATTCCAGGGCATCGGAATAGAGGGCCACCGAGCCGGTGACATACCAGGCCAGCAGCTTGAGCCCGAGCACGACGAGCCCGACCAGCAGGCTGGTGGCCGCCACGACCATGGTTCGGTTTGCGGTGAAGTTCATTGGCGGGGCCCCTGACATATGGATCAGGCCCATAACCCCAAGCCAAACCTCGTGCAAGCCGTTGAATTTGCAAATCATTTTCAGAAGCATTCCGATCTGGCTCCATATCTCGCCAAGCCATTGATTGACCACGGGCTTCTCCCCGCCTAGAACGGAAAAATGCGCAGAGTTCCCCCGACGGAACTGAAACAGAGTCCGGTGCGGTCGACCCAAATCGGGGACCTAGTCCGGAGCTGCAACGGTCTTGAGCGAACCTGCCTCTTGCTGTGAGAGGCGATGATGACGACCAGTCCAGGGGCAAGAGCCCCACAACAGAGTTTTGTCGCCGGCATGGGCTTTGCCTCGGCGGCCAGCGCGGACGAGCTCATTGCGCTGCTGCGGGCCAGCATGGCTGAGTCGGGTCTCCATACCGATCAGCTGGTCGCCATCGGCACCCACAGGCGCCGGCAGACCAGCCCGCTGCTGCTACCACTCGCTCTACATTTTGCCGTGCCGCTGCGCCTGTTCGACGAGGATGACCTGTGCAGCGCCGGTCCCGGTCTGGCCGAAGCGGTGGCATCGCTGGCCGGCCCCCTGCATCTCTCCCGGCGCCAGTCGGCCTTCGCCACCTGCGCCCTGGCGCGCTGCGCCCCCGGCTTCAGTCTCGACGCCTTTGGTCAGCCGTTCAGTTCCAGCGCCTTGATGGCATCCTCGACGCTGCTCACCTCGATTGCCGCACCATAGGCGGGGCGGGCGATCATGATCACCTTGACCCCGAGCCGCCGGGCCGCTTCCAGCTTGGCCATGGTCTGCCCGCCACCCGAATTCTTGGTGATGAGATGAGTGATCCTCTCGCGCTCGAGCAGGCCCATCTCGTCTTCCAGCCCATAGGGCGGGCGGCGCTGCAGCAACCTGGCATGCGCCGGCACGGGCAGGGCCGGGGCCTCGATCAGCCGCACGACGAAGCGACAATCGCTGCGCTCGAAAAATGCCTCAAGGCCCGTATGGCCCGTGGTCAGCAGCACGTCGGCGCCCCCGGGCAGCATGGCGGCGGCTTCGGCTGCGCTCTCGACAATGCTCCAGTCCGCCCCCTCGTTCTGCGTCCACGCCGGCCGCATCAGCCGCACCAGCCTCACGCCGCTGTCCTGCGCCGCCACCACGGCGTTGCGGGAAATCGTCCCGGCATAGGGATGGGTGGCGTCCACCAGCCGCGCGATGCCGGCGCTGCGCAGATAGGTACCCAACCCACTGGCGCCACCAAAGCCGCCGACCCGCACCGCGCCCGCAGGCAGGATCGGCGCCTGCGTGCGCCCGGCCAGCGAAGTGGTCACGGCCTGGCCCAGCGCCACCAGGCGATTGGCCAGGTCGCGCGCCTCCGACGTGCCGCCCAGGATCAGGATGTTCATGCTCTTGCGATCTCGCTTCATCGTCATTGTGCCCCCATGCCATGGCCGTCTCAAGAGGTCACGCCCTGATGTTCGGCTGGACCCGTAAACCCCGTCGGCAAGCTCACTTCGCCGCTCTCGATCACGCTGACTTTCCGCCGTTGCAGCCCGGCACGGTCTGGCTGGTCGGCGCCGGTCCCGGCGGGCCGGGTCTCGTCTCGCTGCTCGCCTATCACGCGCTCGGCCAGGCCGATGTCATCGTCCATGACGCGCTGGTCTCGCCTGAACTCCTGGCCATGGCCCCGGCCCATATCGAGCGCGTCTTTGCCGGCAAGCGCGGCGGCAAGCCCTCGCCCAAACAGGCCGATATCTCCCTGCAGCTCATCGCCCTGGCCAAGGCCGGCAAACGCGTGCTGCGCCTTAAGGGCGGCGATCCCTATATGTTCGGCCGCGGCGGCGAAGAGGCCGGCGCTTTGGCTGCGGCGGGCGTGCCCTTCCGCATCGTGCCGGGCATTTCCGCCGGGCTGGGCGGCCTCGCCTATGCCGGCATCCCGGTCACCCATCGCGATACCAATCAGGCGGTGCTCTTCCTCACCGGCCATGACGAGACCGGCGCCGTGCCGCATGGCGTCAACTGGCCCGCCGTGGCCGAGGCCGCCCCGGTCATCGTCATGTTCATGGCGGTCAAGCATCTGGGCTCGATTGCGCAAAAGCTGCTGGCCGCCGGTCGCTCTGGCGATGAGCGCCTCGCCATCGTCTCGCACGCCGCCACGCCGCACCAGTCCGTCATTGAAACCACCTTGGCAGAGGCCGGCAGCCTGACCGACGTGCCGACCCCGGCCATTGTCGTGATCGGCCCGGTCAGCCAGTATCGCGACTCGCTCGACTGGTATGTCGGGGAAATGCGGGGACACATTTTTGGCTAAAGGCATCGTCATCGCCGCGCCCCGCTCGGGCTCGGGCAAGACCGTCATCACGCTTGGCCTGCTCGCCGCCCTGCGTCGCCAGGGCGTTGTCGTCGCGCCCGCCAAGACCGGGCCGGACTATATCGACCCCACCTTCCTCAGCCGCGCTGCCTTGCGCGACGCCGTCAATCTCGACCCCTGGTCGATGAGCCCGCGCCGCATCAAGCAGCTGGCCGCCATGCAGGCCACCGGCGCCGATCTGCTGCTGGTCGAAGGCGTCATGGGCCTCTTTGACGGCGCGGCCGACGGCTATGGCTCCACCGCCGACCTCGCCGAACTGCTCGAGCTACCCGTGGTCATGGTGGTCGATGCCGATCGCCAGAGCCAGTCGGTGGCGCCGCTGGTGGCCGGCTTCGCCAATTGGCGTGTCGGCGTCCGCGTTGCCGGCGTGATCCTCAATCGCGTCGCTTCCACCAAGCACGAACGCATGCTGACTGATGCCCTGGCCGCCACCGGCATCCCCTGCCTTGGCGCCATTCCGCGCAACCCGGCCCTGGTCCTGCCCGAGCGGCATCTCGGCTTGGTCCTGCCGGGCGAAGTCAGTGCCTTTGCCGGCTTTCTCGACGAGGCCGCCACCGCGCTGGGCGACTATGTCGATCTCGCCCGCTTCCAGGCCATCGCCGCCCCGTTGGCCGACAGCGACACCGACACGCCGGGCCTTGCTCCGCTCGGCCAGCGCATCGCCATTGCCCGCGACGATGCCTTCGCCTTTGCCTATCCGCATTTGCTCGACGGCTGGCGCGCCATGGGCGCCGAGCTGAATTTCTTCTCGCCGCTCGCCGACGAGGGACCCGCCGCCGATGCCGACGCTGTCTTCCTGCCCGGCGGCTATCCCGAACTGCATGCCGCCACCCTGGCCGCCGCTAGCGCCTTCAAGACCGGCCTCCTCGCCGCCCGCGACCGCAACGCGCTGATCTATGGCGAATGCGGTGGCTTCATGGTGCTGGGCGAGGCGCTGGTCGACAAGGCGGGCACCAGCCACGCCATGGCTGGCCTCCTGCCGGTCACCACCCGCATCGATCGCCCCAAACGCATCCTCGGCTACCGCCGCCTCGTGCAGTCGGGCGATCTGCCCTGGCCATCACATCTGAACGGCCACGAATTCCACTATTCCTCCGCCAAGCAGTCGCGCCTGCCCCCTTTGTTTGCTGCCACCGATGCACGCGGCGATGCCATGCCGCCCATGGGCGCTGTCATCGGTCGCGTCATGGGATCATACGCCCACGTGGTGGATCGGGGATAATATGGCTAGGGCACTGATGTTCATGGGCACCGGGTCGGATGTCGGCAAGTCGATGATCGTTGCCGGCCTGTGCCGCGCCCTGGCCAATCGCGGGCTCAAGGTCGCCCCGTTCAAGCCGCAGAACATGAGCAACAATGCCGCCGTCACCGTTGACGGCGGCGAGATCGGCCGCGCCCAGGCCTTGCAGGCCCGTGCCGCCCGTCGCGAACCGTTCACCGCCATGAACCCGGTCCTGCTCAAGCCTGAGCAGGAAACCGGCGCCCAGGTCGTGGTGCGCGGCCAGCGTCGCGCCTCGATGACCGCGCGCTCCTACTGGGCCGAGCGCGGCAAGCTCATGCCCGAGGTTTTGGCGGCCTTTCATGAGCTGGCGGCAGACGTGGATATCGTCATCGTCGAGGGCGCCGGCAGCGCCTCCGAGGTCAATCTGCGGTCCAATGACATTGCCAATTTCGGCTTTGCCCAGGCCGCCGGCGTGCCGGTCGTGCTGGTGGGCGATATTCAACGCGGCGGCGTCATCGCGTCGGTGGTCGGCACATTCGCGGTCATCGACCCGGCCGATGCGGGCCTGATCCGCGCCAGCCTGATCAACAAGTTCCAGGGTGATCCGAGCCTGTTTGTAGCGGGGATAGAGTTCATCGCCGCGCGTACCGGTATGCCCTGTTTCGGCCCGGTTCCCTGGTTCGACCAGGCCAGCAAACTGCCCGCCGAGGACGTGCTGGCCCTTGCGGATTATGCCACCGGCAAGGCCGGCGCCTTCACCATCGCCGTGCCGCAACTGCCGCGTATCGCCAATTTCGACGATCTCGATCCGCTGCGGGCCGAGCCGGGGGTGAGCCTGGTACTGGTGCAGCCGGGTGAGGCCATCCCGCGCCATGCCGATCTCGTCATCCTGCCCGGTTCCAAGGCCACGCGCAGTGACCTGGCCGCCCTGCGCGCCAATGGCTGGGACATCGACATCGCCGCCCATTATCGGGCCGGGGGCAAGATCCTGGGCATTTGCGGCGGCTACCAGATGCTGGGCCGCTCCATTGCCGACCCCGAGGGGATAGAAGGCGCGCCGGGTACCAGCGCGGGCCTGGGTCTCCTGGACATTGAAACCGTGCTCACCCCGGTCAAGCAGCTGCGCGTGGAGCAGGCCATTCACCTGGCCTCGGGCACCGCCATTGCCGGCTATCACATGCATATGGGCACTAGCATGGGATTCGATCTCTCACGACCGTTTGCCCGAATTGGTGAACATAATGAGGGTGCGGTCAGTAGCAATGGACGCGTGTCCGGGACCTACCTGCATGGACTGTTTGCCGCCGACGCTTTCCGCCAGGCGATCCTGGGCAATGTCGCCGCGCCTGATTTCGCCTATGAGGCCAGCATCGAGCAGACACTGGACGCCCTCGCCGCCCATCTCGAACACCATCTCGATCTCGACACCCTGCTCGGGCTCGCCCAAACGATCAGGTCACCTTGATGCACGTCTTCATCGCACCCCTCGCGCTGCTGCTCGAACGCTGGCTGGGTTATCCTCCCTTTATCCTCGCCCGCATCGGCCATCCGGTCATGTGGATGGGCAATCTGCTGAGCTGGCTCGAGGCGCGCCTCTACCGCGCCGGGCAGACAGCGCAGCAGCGGCGTCGGCGCGGCATTGTGGCGATGCTCCTGCTCTGCGGCGTTACCCTGGTTATCGCGGTGATGATACAGCAGCTCCTGCGCCTCATTCCCTTGGGCTTTGTGGTCGAAGCCGTGCTGGCCACTTCCTTTCTGGCGCAAAAGGAACTCGGCCGTGCCGTGCAGGCGGTGGCCGATGCGCTGCTGACCTCGCTTGAAGCCGGCCGCGACATGGTCAGCCACATTGTCGGCCGCGATCCCCAGCACCTCGATACGGCCGGCGTCTCCCGCGCCGCCATCGAAACCCTGGCCGAAAGCACGTCGGACGGCGTGGTCGCCCCCTGGTTCTGGCTGGTCCTGCTCGGCCTGCCGGGCATCGCCCTCTACAAGGCCATCAATACCGCCGACTCGATGATCGGCCACAAGAATGAGCGCTATATCGACTTCGGCTGGGCTGCCGCCCGGCTCGACGATCTGGTCAACCTGCTGCCGGCCCGGCTCACTGCAGTGCTCATCACCATGGCCTGCTTCTTCGTGCCCGGGGCCAGTCCCAGCAAGGCCTGGCAGGCCGCCATGCGCGATGCGGGCAAGCACCGCTCGCCCAATTCCGGCTGGCCCGAGGCCGCCTTTGCCGGCGCCTTGGGCTTCTCGCTAGGTGGACCCAGAAGCTATGATGGCGAAGTCGTCGACCTGCCGACCATGGGGCGGGGCACGTCCACCCTCGGCCCCTACCACATTTCCCGCGCCCTCGACCTCTACCGCATGACCCTGACCGTGCTGGCGGTGGTCAGCGTGCTGCTGGCCATGGCGCTGCTGTCGGGCCGCTGAGGCTTTACTGCGTCAGCCCCATTGTCGGGATCGGCGGCTCGCCCTTGAGCGTCATCGGCAGGCCGGCAATCACGAAATAGACATCGTCGCAGATCTCGGCCAGCCGCTGATGCGCGCTGCCCGCCAGGTCGCGGAAGGTTCGGGCCATGGCATTGTCCGGCACGATGCCCAGCCCCACCTCATTGCTGACCATGATGATCCGGGTCTGCTGCAGCTGGCCCAGCGTCTCACCCAGCTTCTCGACCTGGTGGGAGACATTCTCACCAGCGATCAGCAGGTTGGTGATCCATAGCGTCAGGCAGTCGATCAGGATCACGTCATGGCTCTTGGCCGCCTTGATCAGGGTCCGCGACAGCGCCAGCGGCTCCTCGATGGTGGCGAACTGCCCGGCGCGCCCGGCCTGGTGGCTGGCCACCCGGTCGCGCATCTCGCCATCGAGCACTTCGGCCGTCGCCAGATAGGCCGGCGTGCTGCCGCTGCGCAGCGCCAGGCTTTCACCAAAGGCGGTCTTGCCCGATCGGGCGCCACCCAGCACCAGCACATGTCGTGTCATCTTCGGCCTCCATCTGTTCGTCGCCGCGATATTGCAGCAAAATCGCCCGCATAGAACCATCGGTTTGCCACGCGCAGGCAAGCCATGCGGCCCGAGCCCTTGGCAGGGACATTTTCTGGCTTATCCTACTTTCGTCTTAGCAGCTTTCGCACTATGGTCCGCGCCGAAACGACCCCCTAGAATCCTCTTGCTGAAGTCGGAGACTGTGAGCGTGACCAGATACTATCTTGGCGTTGATGGCGGCGGTACCAATTGCCGCGTGCGTCTGGCCGATGAAAATCTGGTGACCCTTGCCGAGGTCCGCAATGGCCGCTCCAACCTGCAGATCGACGACGGTGAACCGGCCTACAAGGCCATTCTCGATGGCACGCGCGATGCCTTCGCCGCTGCCAGCCTCGATTATGCTGAAACCGCCAATACCTATGCCTGCTTCGGCATGGCCGGTGGCCGCATGGACAGCGCCCGCGACGAGTTCGCTGCCCGCGCCTGGCCCTTTGCCGGGGTCAAGGTCTATGACGATATCGATATCGCCCATGCCGGCGCCCTGGGCGGCGAAGAGGGTGCGGTCATCATCGTCGGCACCGGCTCGGCCGCCCTGGCAGTGGTCGATGGCCAGCGCCACCAGGCCGGCGGTTGGGGCTTCCAGATCGGCGACCAGATGAGCGGCGCCATCCTGGGGCGCGAACTTGTGCGTTATGCGGTGGAGGCCGAAGACGGCCTGGTCGCGGCCTCGCCGCTGACCCGCGCGGTCATCGCCGCCCTGGGCGGCAACAACCAGGGTGTGATGACCTGGTCCTTCGCCACCGACATGGACCTCAAGATCATCAGCCGCGACGGCTCCGAGGGATGCGACGACGTGTTGATCGGCCGCGCGCCCGCCGAATATGGCAAGCTGATGCCGCTGTTCATCGAGCATCTCGAACAGGGCGATCCGGTGGCCCAGAAACTGCTCGAACTGCAGCTGGGCTATATCGAAACCTATGTGCAATGGTTCAAGGCGCGCAATGCCAGGGTCATGGCCATTGTCGGCGGCTTCGGCCAGCGGCTCTTTCCCCTCCTGCAGCAGCGCTATGGCACCTTCGTCATGCTGCCGCGCTTCGAGCCGCTGCATGGCGCGGTGATCCTCGCCAGGCAGAATTTCTCGTGACCCGACCGACAAACCAGGGACTTATTCCAGTGTCCAGCCGCATCATTCCCGTTCAGCCCTTCGACTATGTGGTCTTTGGCGCCACCGGCGACCTGACCAAGCGCAAGCTGATCCCGGCGCTGTATCACCGCTTCATGGATGGTCAGTTCGACGAGACCAGCCGCATCATCGGCGTCTCGCGCACCAAGCTGAGCGACGCCGAATTCCAGGAACTGGCGCGCGATGCCGTCACCGAGTTCGTCGAAGAGGAATATCACCACAAGGCGACCGTGGACCGCTTCGTCAAGATATTCTCCTACATCATCAACGACGTCAGCAATCCGGCCGGCTGGGGCGATATCAAGAAGGCCCTGCGCGACGATCCCAAGATCATCCGCGCCTTCTACCTGGCCGTGGCGCCTGACCTGTTCGAGCCCATCGCCGAGCAGCTGTCCAAGACCAAGGTCTATCGTCGCGATTCCCGCGTGGTGATCGAAAAGCCGCTCGGCCATGACCTGGCCTCGTCGATGGAAATCAACGATGGCGTGGCCAAGATCTTCAAGGAAGATCAGGTCTACCGTATCGACCACTATCTCGGCAAAGAGACGGTGCAGAACCTCTTGGCCCTGCGCTTTGCCAACACCATGTTCGAGCCGATCTGGAACTCCGCCCATATCGACCACGTCCAGCTCACGGTGGCCGAGAGCGTCGGCGCCGGCACGCGCGGCTATTACGACGAATCCGGCGCCCTGCGCGACATGATCCAGAATCACATGCTGCAGCTGCTGTGCCTGGTGGCCATGGAGCCGCCGGCGAGCGACGATGCCGATGCGCTGCGCGACGAAAAGCTCAAGGTGTTGCGCTCGCTCAAGCCCATCACCAATGGCGACGTGTCCAGAAACACCGTCCGCGGCCAGTATAAGGGCGTCAGCTCGGAGACCACCTCGGTGGCCAGCTACCAGGACGAGCTGCCCGCCGACAAGAAGGGCAGTCGCACCGAGACCTTTGTCGCCCTCAAGGTCGAGATCGAAAACTGGCGCTGGGCCGGCGTGCCCTTCTATTTCCGCACAGGCAAGCGCATGGCCAGCCGCGTCTCGGAAATCTGCATCCAGTTCAAGCCGATCCCGCACTCGATTTTCGATCATGCCGAGGGCGCGCCCAAGGCCAACAAGCTGATCATCCGCCTGCAGCCCGGCGAGGGCGTCAAGATGATGATGATGATCAAGGATCCGGGCCCGGGCGGCATGCGCCTGCGCGAAGTGCCGCTCAATCTGAGCTTTGCCGATACCTTCACCGAGCGCACGCCGGAAGCCTATGAGCGCCTGCTGCTTGATGTCATCCGCGGCAGCCAGACCCTGTTCATGCGCCGCGACGAACTCGAGGCCGCCTGGAAGTGGGTCGATCCGATCCGCGAGGCCTGGGAGCGCGCTTCCGAGCCGCCACAGTCCTATGTCGCCGGCACGTGGGGTCCCAGCGGTTCCTATGCCCTGATCGAACGCGACGGCCGCACCTGGTATGAGGGCGAAGACTAAATGACCCAGCCCGTGCTCGAGCGCCGCAGCTTTGCCGACAAGCCGACTTTGGCCATGGAACTGGCCGAGGCCGTAGCCGACCGCATTCGCACCGCGATCGCCGAACGCGGCGAGGCCGCCATCGCCGTCAGCGGTGGCTCCACCCCGGGCCGCTTCTTCCTCAATCTGGGCAAGACCAAGGATATCGACTGGTCCAAGGTTATCGTCACCCTGGTCGACGAGCGCTGGGTCGACGAGACCAGCGAGCGCTCCAATGCGTTGCTGGTCAATGAACGCATGCTGCAGGGTCCCGCCGCCGTGGCCCGCTTCTTCCCGCTCTATTCGGGCGGCGACGAACCCGACGCGGCCGCTGTCGGCCGCACCAATGCTCTTTTGGCCGGCCTGCCCGAGCAGTTTGCCGCCGTGGTGCTGGGCATGGGCAACGATGGCCATACGGCCTCTTTCTTCCCCGGCGGCGACACGCTGGACCAGGCGCTGACCGCTGAGGGTCCGACCCTCGCCATCCGCGCGCCGGGCGCGGGCGAACCGCGCATCACCTTTACCCTGCCGCGACTCCTCCGCGCGGATGGGCTGTACCTTCATATCGAGGGGGAGGAAAAGGCCGCCGTGCTGGACGCTGCTTTGGGGGATGGTCCGGTCGCGGACATGCCCATTCGCGCCGTCCTGCGCTCCGGTCACGCCGTCAATGTCTACTGGTGCCCCTAAGTCCCCTCAGCGCTCCCCAATCGACCGCTCTGGCCACGAAGGGCTCCAGCTAAACCAGGAGCTCGCCTATGTCTGTCCGTCAGGCCATCCAGGATGTTACCGATCGCATCGCCGCGCGCAGCCGCGACAGCCGTGCCGATTATCTCCGCCGTCTCGAAGGCGCCCGCGAAGCAGGGGTGAACCGCACCGTGCTGTCCTGCGGCAATCTCGCCCACGCCTTTGCCGCCTGCACGCCTACCGAAAAGGCGCAGCTGGCCGGCAGCAAGGCGCTCAACCTGGGTATTGTCACCAGCTATAACGACATGCTGAGCGCCCATCAGCCCTATCAATTCTATCCCGATATCATCAAGGAAGCCGCGCGCAGCATTGGCGCCACCGCCCAGGTTGCCGGCGGGGTGCCCGCCATGTGCGACGGCGTCACCCAGGGCCAGCCGGGCATGGACCTGAGCCTGTTCAGCCGAGACGTCATCGCCATGGCCACGGCCATCTCGCTCAGCCACAACATGTTCGATGCCGCCGTCTATCTGGGCATCTGCGACAAGATCGTCCCGGGCCTGCTGATCGGTGCGCTGACCTTTGGCCACCTGCCGGCCGTCTTCGTGCCTGCCGGCCCCATGCCCTCGGGCCTGCCCAATGACGAAAAATCCAAGGTCCGCCAGCTCTATATGGAGGGCAAGGTCGGCCGCGCGGAACTGCTCGAGGCCGAGTCCAAGTCCTACCATTCGGCCGGCACCTGCACCTTTTACGGCACCGCCAATTCCAACCAGATGCTCATGGAAATCATGGGCCTGCACCTGCCCGGCGCGAGCTTCGTCAATCCCGGTACGCCCCTGCGCGATGCCCTGACCCGCGAGGCCAGCGTGCGCGCGCTCTCGCTCAGCGCCATGGGCAACAACTATACCCCGGTCGGCCACATCGTGGACGAAAAGGCCATCGTCAATGGCCTGGTTGGCCTGCACGCCACCGGTGGCTCGACCAACCACACCATGCACCTGATCGCCATCGCGGCCGCAGCCGGCCTGCAGGTGACCTGGGACGACATGAGCGATCTATCCGACGCCACGCCGCTGCTGGCCCGCGTCTATCCCAATGGTGTGGCCGACGTGAACCATTTCCACGCCGCCGGCGGCATGGGTTTTCTGATCCAGGAACTGCTCGAAAGCGGCCACCTGCACGAGGACGTCAAGACCGTTTGGGGCAATGGCCTCTCCAACTACACGGTGGAAGCCAAGCTGATCGAGGACAAGCTTGCCTATGAGGCTTCGCCCAAGGAATCGGCGCTGCCCAAGGTGCTGACCAAGGTGGCGACGCCCTTCCAGGAAACCGGTGGTCTCAAGCTGCTCAGCGGCAACCTGGGCCGCTCGGTGATCAAGGTGTCTGCCGTCAAGCCCGAGCACCGCATCATCGAGGCCCCCGCCAAGGTGTTCCACGGCCAGGAAGCGCTGCAGGTCGCCTTCAAGGCCGGCGAGCTCAATGGCGACATGATCGCGGTGGTGCGCTTTTCCGGTCCCAAGGCGCTCGGCATGCCCGAGCTGCACAAGCTGACGCCCCCCCTGGGCATCCTGCAGGATCGCGGCTTCCAGGTGGCCCTGCTCACCGATGGCCGCATGTCGGGCGCCTCGGGCAAGGTGCCTGCCGCTATCCATATGACGCCCGAGGCGGTCAATGGCGGCCCCATCGCCCGCATTCGCGACGGCGACATGATCCGGCTCGACGCCAATGCCGGCACGCTGACCTTCCTCGGCGACGAAGCCGAATTCTTCGCCCGGCCCTTGGCCACCGAAGACCTCACCAGCCAGCACTTCGGCATGGGCCGCGAACTCTTCGCCGGCTTCCGCGCCATGGTCGGCGTCGCCGACAAGGGCGCGAGCGTGTTTCAGTAGCGTCGAACCGACCCGTAGGGTCAAATCGCTCCTGGGGAGCGATTTGAGGCGAGAAGGCCATGAGGCCTATGGCCGAATGGCTCAGGCTGCAGGCAGGGTGCCTACCAGGTCAGGCAACGCCCTTTGAGGCCCGCAATCACGGTGCTGCCGTCTTCTGGAACCCAGAGCGGCAGCGCCTTCCGGTAGGCCACGCTTTGCTCGGCTGACAGGCGCGCCACCGCTTGGGCGCTCAGCGCCTCCAGATCAGTACATCCGGCGGCGATCGCAACCTCAAAGTGCAAGGCGGATTTGACGAGACCGCCTTCGATTTCCGGCATATCCTGCAGCAACACCGCCAGCAGCGCCGAGGCGCGACGGTCTCCCCGCCAGGCGGCGCTTTCGAGCTGGTGCAGCCCCTCTGCGCTCCCCACCGGAACGTGAACCACGCCTGTTGCCGGACGGCCCGGATCATGGGGCGCGGGCACGGTGTAAAATTGGGCAAGGCTGGGCCTGGTCGCTGACAGAATGCAGACCAGGATAAGCAGGCTGATGCGCATGGCTTTTACCGGTTGTTGGCAGACTGGGTGCAAGGATCGAATGGGCGTGTTTTCCCGTGCCGCCGGATGCACTGGCGAGCAGGTTGACGACGTTCAGTCAGTGATGCGGGGAGAACGCGGGCTACGTCCGCGATCGCGGCACTCCCCGCCGTGGCCAGGCTAGGCGCCGGGCCGCTCGGTCATGCCGCCCGTCACCCTATCCAGCCAGGCAGGATCGACAATAACAGGCAAACAAGTCCAACAACGCCTTCACGCATGATTGTTCCCCTTTTGTTCAAGAGAACATTGCATGAACAAATACCGGGAGTCGAGAGTGATTCGTTAACGACTTCTGCCGAACAGCCGCTCGATATCCTTCTGCTTGAGCTCGACATAGGTCGGCCGGCCATGGATGCACTGGCCGGAATGGGGCGTCTGCTCCATATCGCGCAGCAGGGCGTTCATTTCGTCCACGCGCAGCCGCCGGCCCGAGCGCACCGAGCCGTGGCAGGCCATGCGGGCGATGATGGCCTCCATGCGGTCATTGACCGCGGCGATGGAATTCCATTCAGCCAGCCCGTCGGCCACGTCGCGCACCAGGCCATCAATATCCGAACTCCCCAGCAGAGCCGGGGTCTCGCGCACGGCAATGGCGCGGAGGCCGAAGCGTTCGAGGTAAAGCCCGAATCGCTCGAGCTCGGGCGCGGCGTCTTCGAGCCGGGCGCAGTCTTCTTCGGGCAGTTCGATCACGATGGGGATCAGTTGCGCCTGGCTCGGCACCGGCCCCGATGCCAGCTGTGTCTTGAACCGCTCATAGACCAGCCGCTCATGGGCGGCATGTTGATCCACCAGCAGCAGGCCCTCGCCATTCTGGGCGATGATGAAATTGTCGAACATCTGCGCCCGCGCCGTGCCGAGAGGAAAGTCGATCAAGCCGGGATCAGGCTCGGCCTCGACGCGGGCGCTCGGCTCGTTGAGGCCGTCCAGACCACCCTCGCCATAGGCCGGCGAGAATGGGTTGCTGCGGCCCGTGCCGGTAACCCGCTCATAGCCGGCAAAGGGCAGGGGCTGGGCCGAGCGATAGGGGAAGGGGGACGCGGAACCGGTCGGCGCCTGCGGCGTCGTGGCAGATTGCTGGCCAGGCGCCGTAAACGCCCCCAGCACATCGTCGGCCACGCTGCTCGAGGCCTTGAAACCGGCCGCCGCCAGCGCCTCGCCGATGGCGCGGATCACCGCGCTGCGCACCGCGCCGCCATCGCGGAAGCGCAGCTCCGCCTTGGCCGGGTGCACATTGACGTCAACCTCGGCCGGATCGATGGCGACATAGAGCGCCACCACCGGGAAGCGGTCGCGGAAGATATAGTCTGCATAGGCCGCGCGCACTGCGCCCACCAGCACCTTGTCGCGCACCGAGCGGCCATTGACGAAGAAGAACTGGCTGAGGCTGTTGGCCCTCGTATAGGTCGGCAGGCCCGCCAGCCCAGCCACCACCACGCCGTGCCGGCTATGCCCGAGCGCCACGGCATTCTGGGCGAAATCATCGCCGATCACCTGCGCCAGCCGCGCCGGCAGCGCGCCCATGCCGCTCACCGCCGGCCAGTTGGCCGGAGAGCGGTCGCTGCCATTGAGCACGAAATGCACGCCCGGATTGGCCATGGCCAGCCGCTTGAGCACATCGGTTATGGCACCGGCCTCGCCGCGGTCGGTCTTGAGGAATTTGAGCCGGGCAGGGACATTGGCAAAGAGGTTCTTCACCTCCACCACGGTGCCGCGGTTGAGCGCCTGCGGCACCGGCCCCAAGCGCACCCCGTTGCGCACGTCGATCCGCAAGCCGCTCTCGGCATCGGCCGGGCGCGAGGCAATGCTGAGCTCGGCCACCGAGCCGATCGAGGCCAGCGCCTCGCCGCGAAAGCCGAGGCTGCGGATATCGTCGAGATCGTCGGTCGAGAGCTTTGAGGTGGCATGCCGTTCCACCGACAGCACGAGGTCCGCCGCATCCATGCCGTGCCCGTCATCCTCGATGCGCAGCAGGCTCTTGCCGCCGCCCGCCGTGGTCACGACGATCCGGCTGGCGCCCGCGTCGATGGCGTTTTCCACCAGCTCCTTGACCACGCTGGCGGGCCGCTCCACCACCTCGCCGGCGGCGATGCGGTTGATCAGGTCTTCGGGTAGCTGGCGGATGGGCAAGGGCGATTCTCCTGGAGGCCCAATATAGGCGGTCTGGCCGGCCTTTCCGACCCGCTTGTGCAATTTGCCCCCGGCCGCTATCACCACGCCATGGCGAGCCCTTTCACCACACCGATGAACCACGCGCTGGCGCTGGCCGAGGAGGCCGCTGCCCTGGGCGAGGCCCCGGTCGGGGCGGTGATCATGGAGGGCGATGTGGTGCTGGCCGCCGAGCGCAACCGCATGCAGGCGCTCAACGATCCCACGGCCCATGCCGAACTGCTGGCCATGCGGGCGGCTCTGGCCAAACGCGGCACCGGCCGGCTCGACGGCTGCGATCTCTATGTGACGCTCGAGCCCTGCGCCATGTGTGCCGGCGCCATCGCCCATACAAGGCTGCGCCGCGTCTATTTTGCCGCCGAGGACCCCAAGGCCGGGGCGGTCGAAAATGGTGTACGCCTCTTCCGGCAGCCCAGCTGCCATCACCAGCCAGAAGTGATCTCCGGTGTTGGCGCCGAGCGGGCGGAAACCCTGCTCAAGGATTTCTTCAGCGGTCTGCGCCTGCGCTGACGCGGAAACACCCCGGGCCATGGATCAAAGCCGTGCCAAGCGCGTTAATGGTGTTGCTCGGCGTGAATTAGCCTGCCATGGGTTGAACGAAATTGAGCCCTGCGAGGTGATGCTTGAGCGACCAAGGCAGTTTTACGGCAGCACTGCAGCGTATCGTCACCCGCGAACGCTCGCCGCAATTCCGTTGGTTGCTCGCCTTGGGTCTGGTGGTGGTGGCCCTCGCCGTGCGTTACGCCATCAATGACGCGCTGCCGCCGGGCTTCCCCTACCTGACCTTCTTTCCCGCTGTCATTGTCACGACCCTGCTGGCCGGTCTTTGGCCGGGCATCGTCTCGGCAACCCTGTGCGGCCTGGCGGCCTGGTTCTTCTTCATTGCGCCGGCCTATTCCTTTGAGCTCAATCCGGGTGCGCTGACGGCGCTGGGCTTTTACGCCTTCATCGTTACCGTCGACATCTTCATCATCCACGGCATTACCGTGACGGCCCAGCATCTGCAGGCTGAACGCGAATCCATGTCCGAGCTGGCCGAGTCGCTGCAGCAGTCCAATCTGACGCTGGCCCAGAGCGAGCGCGAACAGCAGGTGCTGTCGCACGAGATCGGCCATCGCCTCAAGAATCAGCTGTCCATCGTCCAGGCCATTGTCAGCCAGTCCATGCGCAGCCAGTCCGACCTGCCCACCATCGCCAAGGCGATCACCGACCGCATCACCGTGCTGGCGGAGGCGCAGGACATGGTGATCGTCGGCACGGTGGGCCAGGCCGGCGTCGGCGACATCGTGCGCAAGGTGGTCGACCTGCACGGCAATCAGCTGCAGTCCCGCTTCCTCGTTGATGGCCCGCCGGTCAAGCTGGCCTCCCGCCCGGCACTGTCGCTGTCGATGATCCTGCACGAGCTGGGCACCAATGCTACCAAATATGGCGCGCTGTCCGCGCCCGATGGCGTGGTCCGCGTCGACTGGAGCATCGAGGACATCGACGGCCAGCCCAGCTTCATGCTGCGCTGGCGCGAGGAGGGTGGCCCGCCCGTGATTGAGCCGGTCAGCAAGGGTTTCGGCACCAGGCTGATCCGCGCCGGCCTGCCGGGCGCCCCGGCCAGCGTCGACCTCGAATTCCACCCCCAGGGCCTGCGCTGCCAGCTCACGGCCGATCTGGCCGCCATGCAGTCGGAGCGCTCCTCGTAATTTTGCGGACCGGCCCTAGGTCAGGGGAAACACATCCCGGATCTTCGGCTCGCGCAGCCACAGCGCGGCCCACATGGCCACGCCGAAATACACGCTGAACAGCGTATGGCTCCAGAGCGGATTATCGACCCGCAGATTGGCAGCCAGCGCCGCCGCCAGCAGCCCGGTCATCAGCACCGCGCCCAGCAGGGAGGTACGGGGAAAGGCATAGAGCACCATGCAGGCCAGCTCGATGCCGCCGATCAGCATCATGTATCTGAGCGGCCAGCCGACCACGGTCAGCGGCTCGACGGCCGCCTGCAGGCCCAGCAGTTTGGGCGCCACCGAGGCCCCCAGGATAAACACGATCAGCAATCCACTCAAAATCCAGCCGGCTAGTACCATTATCGTCCCCGTTCTGCAGCCCGATTGCTGCCTCAGCACCATGACGGATGAGGGGGAGCCGGTTTCGACGGCGCTGACGATTATTTCGCGGCGCCGCTGCGACGTCCGTCCGGGCTGCCCACGGCGGGCAGGCGGCCCTGGATATAGTCCTCGATCTTCTGCGCCAGGATGCGCTTGAAGCGCTCCTTCTCGGCCTCGGCATGCGAGACGATCTCGCGCACCCGCCAGAATTCCAGCGCCCCGAAATTGGCGACATGCGGCCGGATATAGATGTCGGGCGGATAGGCCGCCATCATATGGGCGGTCAGCGAATGCATCATGATCTGCGCCGAGCCGAACCACAGGTCGAGCGCCTTGTGGTCGGTCTTGGCTATCCCCTCGGAGGGGTCGCCATTGACGTCGATGCCGATCAGAAAGTCGGTGCCGATATCGGCCTGGTCGAGCGGCAGCGGATTGACCACACCGCCATCAACCAGGATGTGATTGGCATAGGTGACCGGCTTGAACAGGCTCGGTATGGCGATCGAGCCGGCAATGGCCGGCCGCAGCGCCCCACTATTGAACACCACCTGGTGCCAACTCTGGAAATCGGTGGCCACCACGTAGAGCGGGATCTTGAGATCCTTGAACTCGAGCGGAAAGCCGTCGGGAATGAAGCTGTCGACGATGCTGGAGGCATCGAGCTGCATCGAAATGCCGTTCTTGAGAATGCCGCCCAGGCCGCGCAGCTGGATGGCCCAGAGTTTGGTGGCGATCGTCCGCATCGTACCCAGCACCGCATAGGAATGCTCGCGCAGCTCCGCTCCGGTCATGCCGGCGGCCCAGCCGGCCCCGATCAGCGCGCCGATCGAGGTGCCGGAAATCACCGCGGGCCGCAGCCCCAGCTCGTCCATGGCTTCGATATAGGGAATATGCGTCAGCCCACGCGCCGAGCCGCCGCCCAGCGCCACGCCAATTCTCGGACCAGAAATCGTGCTCATCCTGCCGCTCCTTGCCCCATTGCGCAGGCGGTCGGCGAGGGCCTTGCCGCGCTGTTGCTGCGGGGTCGGCGGACGGTGCGACGGCGTCTGGCAAGCGACTGCCTGGCGTCACCCTAAACCCCTGAGGTTGAGGAAAGGTTCAGACGCTGCGAGCCAGTTCGCGCCAGCCGATATCGCGACGGCAGAAGCCCTCCGGCCAGACAATGCTGTCCACCCCGGCATAGGCACGCTGCTGCGCCTCCCGCGCACTGGCCCCTAGCGCGGTCACGTTGAGCACGCGACCACCGTCGGCCAGTAAACGCCCGCCCTCGCGCCGCGTTCCCGCATGGAAAACTTGCAGTGTCTCGGAGTTGACGGCATCGGCACCGGCGATTTCCGAACCCTTGCCATAGCTGCCGGGATAACCCTTCGTCGCCATGATCACCGTCAGGGCAAACTGGTCTTTCCAGGCCACTTCATGCCCGGCCAGCGTGCCGGTGGCGGTGGCATGCAGCAGTTCGAGCAGGTCGCTGTCGAGCCGCATCACCATGACTTGGGTTTCCGGGTCGCCGAAGCGGGCATTGTATTCCACCAGCCTCGGCCCGGTCTCGGTCAGCATCAGCCCGGCATAGAGCACGCCCTGATAGGGCGTGCCGCGCGCGGCGAGGCCTCGCACTGTCGGCCAGATCACCCGTTCGAGGGTTTCCTGGTAGATCTCGGGCGTCATCACCGGCGCCGGCGAATAGGCCCCCATGCCACCGGTATTGGGGCCTGTATCGCCGTCAAAGGCGCGCTTGTGGTCCTGCGCCGTGGTCAGCGGCAGGATATCGGTACCGTCGCACAGCACGAAGAGGCTGACCTCCTCGCCCATCATGAATTCCTCGATAACCACTTCGGCGCCCGATTCCCCAAAGGCGCCGGCAAAGCAGTCGATGATCGCCTCCTCGGCCTCATCCACGCTCATGGCCACGGTGACGCCCTTGCCGGCCGCCAGGCCATCGGCCTTGATCACGATGGGTGCGCCCTGGGTATAGAGATAGGCCAAAGCCGCTGCCTCATTGTCAAAGCGGCCATAAGCGGCGGTGGGAATGCCCATCTCGTCGCACAGCGCCTTGGTGAAGCCCTTGGAGCCTTCGAGCTGGCCGGCGGCCTTCGACGGGCAGAAGCAGGTAAACCCGGCGGCGCGCACATCGTCACCCAGCCCCGCCACAACCTGCGCATCGGGGCCGACAACCACGAAGTCGATCTGGTGCTGCCGGCATAGCGCAACCACGGCTTCATGGTCGGTGATATCAACCGCGAGGTTTTCCGCCACCGCGCCGGTGCCACCATTGCCGGGGGCAACGAACAGCTTGCTCAGCTTGGGCGACTGGGCGATCTTCCACGCCAGCGCATGCTCGCGGCCACCCGAACCAATCACCAATACCCGCATCAGCCTGCCTCCGCACCCGTTGCCGGGGTGATGCACCAGAGCGGGTGGAGAGGCAAGGATTTGTTGGCGCCTCGCCTACATCCGGGCGTCGACAAAAATCCGGCTGAGATCGCCCGCCCAGTCGCCGTGGAGTTTTTCCAGCCAGCGTTCGGCGGGGGTCTTGGCGAGGCGGATGGTCTCTTCCAGCGGCGCCATATGGATGGTCTCGTCCTGCCCAGCCGCGTTCAGCCGGTTGCGGCGGACCAGGCCCGCCTCGGCAATGCCCACCGCCTGCGCCGCGAAATCATAGACATTGGTGCGGCCGACCGGCGTTTCCATGCCCAGCCGCGGCACCTCACGGCGCATGTCCTCGCGCTCGTCCTGGGTCCAGGGCGTTATCATCTCATAGGCCGCCTCGAGCGACACGCTGTCATAGAGCAGCCCGGTCCAGAAGGCCGACAGCGCCGTCACCGATTTCTCGTCGCCCATATCGGCGCCGCGCATTTCAAGGAACTGCTTGAGCCGCACTTCGGGGAAAATCGTCGAGAGGTGATCTTCCCAGTCCTTGATGGTGGGCTTGTCGCCCGGCAGTTGCGGCAGCTCGCCGCGCAGGAAGTCCCGGAAGCTCTCGCCGGCAACGTTCACATAGGCGCCGTCACGGATGACGAAATACATCGGCACATCGAGCGCGTAATCGGCATATTGCTCGAACCCGAACCCCTCGTCGAAGGCAAAGGGCAGCATGCCGGTGCGGGCGTCGTCGGTATTGAGCCAGATATGGCTGCGGAAGCTCAGAAAGCCGCTTTCCTTGCCGTCCACAAAGGGCGAATTGGCAAACAGGGCGGTGGCGATCGGCTGCAGCGCCACGGCCACGCGCAGCTTCTTGACCATGTCGGCTTCGCTGGAGAAATCGAGATTGGCCTGCACGGTGCAGGAGCGGAACATCATCGAGGTCCCGAGTGTGCCGACCTTTTCCATATAGGGCTTCATGATGCCATAGCGCGATTTCGGCATCGCAGGGATCTCGTCGACGCTCCATAGCGGCGTCACGCCAAGCCCGAGGAAATTGATGTCGAGCGGGCCGGCGACCTGCTTGGCAATCCGCATATGCTCGGCCAGTTCGGCCCCGCTGGCATGCATGTCAATCTGCGGCGCGCCGGACAGTTCGAACTGCCCGCCGGGTTCGAGCGAAATGCCGCCGGCTTCGGCGTCATTGCGCAGGCCGATGACATTGTCGCCGTCATAGAACGGATGCCAGCCGGTCTCGGCCTGCACGCCGTCGAGCAAGGCGCGAATGCCATTGGGGCCGTCATAGGACACCGGGCGCAGCGGATTGGTGTGGAACACGTGCTTCTCGTGCTCGGTGCCGATGCGCCACTCGCTCTCGGGTTTGCACCCGCGCGCCATCGCCTCGATCAGGTCGGCACGCGATTCAATCAGAGGGCTATCGGTATCGGCGCCGGCCATGCGGAGTCCTCGGATGGAGAGGGGGGTCAATGTTGGCCGGAACATAACGTTGCGCAAGCCGAAAGCAATCGCCTTTTATCGCCAATCACCGATGATTGCCTGAATCACCGCCAGCCCTGCCACCGCCGCCGTATCGGCGCGCAGGATGCGCGGCCCCAGGCTGATCGGCACGACAAAGGGCAGCGCCAGCAATTTGCTGCGTTCCGCGTCCGAAAAACCACCTTCCGGTCCGATCAACAGGCCGATCGATCGTCCCTTGAGCGCGGCAAGCGCTGCCAACGGCGACGCCGATTCTGCCGCTTCGTCGGCCACGACGAGCACTCGACCTTCCGGCCAGCCGTCGAGCAGCTTTTCCAGCGTCACCTCCGGCGCCACAACCGGCACGCTCAGCACCTCGCACTGCTCGGCGGCCTCGATCGCATTGGCCACCAGCCGCTCATGCTTGAGGCGGCTCACCTGCGTGCGCTGGGTGATCACCGGCTGGATGGTGCCCACGCCCATCTCGACGGCCTTCTGGATCACATAGTCCAGCCGCTCGCTCTTGAGCGGGGCAAAGCCATACCAGAGGTCCGATGCGGGGGTCTGTGGCGCGATCTGCTCAAGCAGGTCGAGCTGGACGGATTTTTTCGAGTCGGCCGTCAGCACGCATCGCCAGGCGCCGTCCCTTCCATTGAACAGCACGACCGCGTCGCCGACGCTCTTGCGCAGCACCGCCGCCAGATAGAGCGACTGCTCCTTGCCCAGGGTCAGCTGCCCACCGGCACGCAGATCGGCATCGACATAAAGGCGGGGCAGGGTGGCATGGGTGCGGGGCATGCCCGCTGATACCATCGCGCCCACCCCATTGTCATCTTTCCACCGTGCCATTTCTGCCTCGTCGAGAATTTCTGCTAATCAATGACCTCAAGATTCTCCGCATTTGGCGGGGAGTTTGCGCCAAGGAGCAGTCCCCATGTCCGATGCCAACCAGCCCAGCACTGTCGCCGATGCCCAGGCCGACAACTGGGTCGATCGCCATGCCCCCGACTGGCTCAAGCCCTATGCACGCCTGGCCCGCTGGGACCGGCCCATCGGCTTCTGGCTGCTGTTCTGGCCCTGTATCTGGGGCCTGGCGCTGGCCGCCATTGCGGTGCCCGAGCGCGGCTTCGACTTTCCCGCCGCCCTGCTCATGCTGGTGGGCGCGGTGCTGATGCGCGGCGCCGGCTGCACCTTCAACGACATTGTCGACCGCGATATCGATGACAAGGTGGCCCGCACCCGTTCGCGCCCGATTCCCTCCGGCCAGGTCACCGCCCGCGACGCCCTCTATTTCATGGTCGCCCAGGCCCTGCTGGCCTCGGCCGTCCTGTTCCAGTTCAACCGCTTCACCGTCTGGGCCGCAGTGGCCTCGCTGGTGCTGGTGGCTATCTATCCTTTCATGAAGCGCATCACCTGGTGGCCGCAGGCCTTTTTGGGCCTGGCCTTTTCCTATGGTGCCCTGGTTGGCTGGAGTTCCCAGACCGGCAGTCTGAACTGGGCGCCGGTGCTGCTTTATGCCGGCACCATCCTCTGGGTCATCGGCTATGATACGCTCTATGCGCTGCAGGATATCGAGGACGACGCGCTGATCGGCGTCAAGTCGACCGCCCGGCTGTTCGGCGAGCACGTCCGCCCTATCGTCGCCGTGCTCTATCTCGCCGCCTATATGCTCTGGGCAGCGGCGGTGGTGCTGGTCAGCGGCGGTCTGATCTTTGCGGTGCTGTCGCTGGCAGCGGTGGCGCTGCTGGCCTGGCAGGTCTGGACCGTCGATCCCGCCCAGCCGGACAATCCGCGTTCGCGCTTTTACAGCAACCATTATGTCGGGGTGGCCCTGTCGCTGGCGCTTCTGGCCGACTGGGTCTGGTAGTTCGCGTTGGCGTTGGCCCTCGATTGGCGGCCCAAAGGCGAACCCGATGCCAACAGCCTGCTAGCGCATTCCCCCCAAACGCCAAAAGGGCTGACCGCACCACCGGTCAACCCTTCAGACGTGCTTTGGAGGCAGGTAAACTTTACGCGTCGAGCTGGCCGGGCTTGCGGCGGTTGAGGAAGCGGGGGCGGCGGCCGGCCTCGGCCACCAGCTTGCGGCGGGCCTGGCTCGAGCCGACCATGACGCCGTCGACCTGCTGGCTATAGGGCATATAGGCGCCGTCGCCGGCCTTGATGAACAGCGGCAGGCGGAGCTTCTTGCCCCAGTTCTGCCATTCGGCGACGACGTTGTGATTGCCGTCTTCCTCGAACACCCGGTAGTTGAGCTCATGATCGGAATGCACCAGCTCGATCGAGCTGGTCAGCACGCCCTCTTCCGAGATGGCGGTCGCCACGGCGACGCCGATGAATTCGGTGACCGGCACTTTGATCTTGATCGCCACGCCGCTCTGCTCGAGCATGCGACGAATGGTAACGGTCTTGATCGGGTCCTTGGGGCCGTTGTCGTTTGCCGCAACGAACCGGCGCTCCGCCACTGCGGGCCTGCCGAACGCCAAAACGACCGAGGACCCTTCCATTGCAACGCCATGAACCATCTGAATATGCCTTCCTGTCAACTTCGAGAGCTGGTTTTTGGTGCCCTCTTTGTAGGCTCAACATAGCGCCAGGACTTACCCGCCACCTTAATCGGTTGGGTTAAGTTTATCTTGTTTTTCGAGAGGGTTAGCAGTGTCTTGCACTAGGTAGCACCCGGTTAACCGCGCCCCTTGGCAGCCTGTTAACGCTGCCCTTTGCGGCCCGATGGGGTTGCTGTGGCCGGGGCCTCTTGTCCAAAAGCCGGGGCGAGCCTAAAAGGCCCCGAATATGCCCATTCCGCCCACCACCTATGCCGACGATCTCGAACTGCTCCGCTCCTCGGCGGTGGCAGCGGGCATCATTGCCAGCAGCTTCTTCCGCCGCGAGGTCAAGAGCTGGAACAAGGAAAATGCCTCCCCGGTCAGCGAAGCCGACATCCTGGTGGATCGGTATCTGGCCTCCGCCTTGCTGCAGGCGCGCCCCACCTATGGCTGGCTGAGCGAGGAAACCGTCGACAATCCTTCACGGCTGGATTGCGAACGCGTGTTCATCGTCGACCCCATCGACGGCACACGCGGCTTCCTGCGCGGCGAGGACAGCTGGACCGTCTGCCTGGCCGTGGTCGAGAATGGTGTTCCCGTCGCCGGCGTCGTCTACGCGCCGATGCGCGACGAACTCTATGAGGCGGTCAAGGGCGAGGGCAGCCGGCTCAATGGCAAGCCGATCCAGCGCCGCCGGCGCCCCGGCGCGCCGCCTGTCATTCCCGCCGCCGGCGCCGTGCACCAGCAATTGCAGCAGGCCGGCCTCAACTATACCCGCGGCCCGCATTATCCTTCGTTGGCCTATCGCCTGGTCCAGGTGGCCACCGGCAAGCTCGACGCCGTGGTCAGCCGCCGCGGCAGCCAGGATTGGGATATCGCCGCCGCCACGGTCATCCTGAATGAGTGCGGCATCGACATTGCCGATGTCTGCCGCGGTTTCCCGCAATTCAACAGACGTGATGTGCGCCACGGGGCGCTTGCGGCTTTGGGCGACATGAGCCTAAAACCGCTGCTGCATGCGGCGCTGATCGAGGTCTATGGCTGCCCCGCGGATGAAGCGGCGCCGACCGCACATTCTCAACCGACCGATGAACGGATATGACCGATGGCTGAAAACAACGTCCCCAAGGAACAATTGCTGCACCTGGTGATCGGGGGCGAACTCTCCAGCATCGAGGGCGTAACCTTCGCCGATCTCGACAAGGTCGATATCGTCGGCCTATATCCCAATTATGCCAGCGCGCTGGTCGCCTGGAAGCAGAAGGCACAGATGACGGTGGACAGCGCGCAGACGCGCTATTTCATCGTACACCTGCACCGCCTGCTCGATCCGCAGTCCGACAAGAAATAGGCCGGTCGCGCCGGGGGCCTAAGGGGCCTCCAGCGCCTCCAGTATCGCCTGCATGGCGCCCGGACCGCCGATGCGCTGGCGGCCCAGATTGGCCAGCCGGCGCCGCTCCTCGTCATTGCCCAGCAGCTGCCGCAGGGCCGCGCCGATCGCGGCAGCATCGGCCGGCACCACCGTGCGGGCGTCGCCGAACAGCTTCTGCTCGTCGCTGAAGCGCGAGCGCCGGTCGCGCGGATTGACGAACGTTATGACCGGCCGGCCAAGGCCCAAGGCCTGCACTGTCGCCGTGCCGGCCTGTGACAGCACCACGTCCGAGGCTTCCAGCAGATTGCCCATTGCCCCGCCCCGCGCCATGTGGACCGTCAGCGTGCCATCGGTGAGCTCGCCAAGATCGTCCGGTTCCACGCTCAGCATATGCGTGCGCCGCAGGCCGGTCTTTTTGGCCAGGTCATCGATATTGATGCCGCCCGCCACAGCGAGGAAGATGTCGGGCCGTTCCGCTTCCGGGAGCGTGCGCAGCGCATCGATCTGCAGCTCGAAGCTTTCCGCGGTCAGCGCCCGGCTGCCCGGCAGCAGCGTCACGGCCAGCTTGCGGCTGCGCCGCGTCGCCGCGTCATAACCACCATGGGGAATGGTATCCATCATCACATTGCCCGGCGAGCGGGCGTCGACGCCCGCGTCTTGCAGGGTCTGCGCCAGGCTGTCGGCGCGGCAGAACACCGTGGCGCAGGCGCGCTTGATGATGAAGCGCTCGGCAGCCGAGTAGAGCCGGGCTGCCCCGGTCTTGTAGACATCAAGATAGATCAGGTCCCGGTGGCCGGTAGCATAGGCCGCCAGCACGCCGGTCACATCGCCTACCACGACAATGCGCTCATACTTGCCGCGGATGCTGCGCAGGAAGCGCAGGGCGGGTGGCACGGTCATCAGCCCGCCATTGGCCAGGTCGCGCCGCAGCGATCCCTTGACGTTGCGCCAGCCCTCCGAGGCCAGCGTGGCGCGCGGGCCTACCATCGGGCAGACCCCGGTATAGGCATTGCCTGCGCCGATCATCGGATAGGCTTCCACCTCGATCGATCGCGGCAGGCGGGCGACGATGGCCGCGGCAATCCAGTCTTCGCCGTGGCCGTTGGATATGAAAAGGAAACGACGACGTGAGGCAGACGCTTCCTCGACCATCAGGCGCCCAGGCCGAACCGTTCGAACGCGGTGTTCGCCACCGTGGCATCGGCATAGGCCTCCTGCCGGTCGACATTCCAGTAAAACAGCTCGTCGAGCGGGATCGGCTTGCCGGTAATGGCGCAGCGGGCAAAGCTGCCCGGCTTGAGCACGACATAGTCGCCATCCAGGTAGCGGATCACGGCTTCGGCAGGGGCAATATTCTTGTCAAAAATGTTCATGCTGAAAATCCTTTGGCCTGAGTGATATAGCGGGCATTCATGTCGTTCAGAAGAGGCTTTCCTGCGCGCCGCCATCCTGTTGGTCGCGTGGTTTCTTCTTGATCACCGGACTGCCTGCAATTGTTGCGCCTACCGCGCCATCGGCAAATTCGATGGCTACCATATCACCCGCAGACAGATTGGCCCGCTGCTGGACCAGGTTGCCGTCCACATCCTTGATCACCGCATATCCGCGCGCAAGTACGCTTTTGTAACTAAGCGAGGCCAGCAGCTTGCCCCATTGGCCCAGCGCGGTACGGCTTTCACCCAGACCCAGCGCCATGCCGGCGCGCATCCGGGCCGCCATCGGGCTGAGCTGGCTGTGCGCATGGCGCAACTCGGCCTTGAGCGCGGTCGGCGACAGCTGCGGCGCGATGCGGGCCAGCTGCGCCCGTTTGCGCTCCACCAGCCGGACCATGGAAGTGCCCAGCAGCGCGGCGCGCGGATCATAGGTCAGGCGGGTCCGGTCGACGGTCTTGCGCAGCCCGGTCTCGGCGCGCAACGACAGGTTGCGCAGCCGCTCGGCGGCTTCCTGGCGCTGCCCCTGCAGCAGGCGCGGCGTCAGCTTGGAATCGGTGCGCGCATAGCGCAGCCGCAGCGATTGCACCGAATGGCGCAGATTGCCCAGGAGATTGGCGGCGGCATGGTCGAGCTGCTGGCGCTGCAGCGCCACCAGGTCTCCCGGGCGGGGCATGCCGGCCACCGCCGCCCGCAACCGGTCGCGCGCACTGCCCGCCACTCGTCTTGTCGCCTGGCGCTGTCGGCCGCCAAGGTCGTCGACATAGCCCACCAGTTCGATGCGCACCGGCACGGCCGCCTCGGCTGCTGCCGTCGGTGTCGGCGCCCGCATGTCGGCGACATAGTCGATCAGCGTCGTATCGGTCTCGTGGCCCACCGCGGAAATAATAGGGATGCCGCTGGCGGCAACGGCGCGCACCACCGCTTCCTCGTTAAACCCCCACAGGTCTTCGATCGAGCCGCCGCCGCGGGCCACGATCAGCAGGTCGGGCCGCGGCATGGCCCCGCCCGGCACCATGGCATTGAAGCCCTCGATGGCATTGACCACTTCGGCCGCACAGGTATCGCCCTGCACCCGCACCGGCCATACCATGACATGGCTGGGAAAGCGGTCGGCCAGGCGATGCAGGATATCGCGGATCACCGCCCCGGTGGGCGAGGTGATGACGCCGATCACCCGTGGCAGATAGGGCAGGGCCCGCTTGCGCTCGCGGTCGAACAGCCCCTCGGCCGCCAGCTTGCGCTTGCGCTCCTCGAGCAGCGCCATCAGCGCCCCGGCGCCGGCTGGCTCGATATTATCGATGACGATCTGGTATTTGCTCGAGCGCGGGAAGGTGGTCAGCCGCCCGGTGGCGATGACCTCGAGCCCTTCCTGCGGCTTGAAGCTGAGCTTGGCGTAGTTGCCTTTCCAAACCACGGCGTCGATGGCCGCGCCCTCGTCCTTGAGGGTGAAATAGGCGTGGCCCGACGAATGCTGGCCGCGAAAGCCGGAAATCTCGCCGCGCACGCGCACATGGCCAAACTCGTCCTCGACGGTGCGTTTGACCGCCTGGGCAATTTCGCTGACGCTGAATTCGGTGGCATTGGTAAGGATGTCGGCCATGTCCCGTTGGTGCGACATCGGCCGGTACAGGTCAAGAGCCGCGCCAGCTTACTCCGCAGCTTCCGCGTCGGGCAGGGCGGTTTGCAGGTTCCCCATCGACTGCACGATATGGCTGGCCAGCGCGTCATAGATGCCACCATAGGCGTGGCTGGCCCGCATCAGCGCGATCTGCGCATCGCCCAGCCGCGGCAGCCCGTAATCATCGCTGATCACCCGCATGCCCGGCTGCAGCGCACTCTCGGGCAGAAAGCCGATCGCCAGGTCCGACAGCACCGCGCTCGAAATCGCCGTGGCGTTCGACGAGGTATAGGCGACACGATAGTCCTTGCCGGTGCGATCGAGGGCTGCCAGCGCATCCTTGCGCCAGATGCAGCATGACGGGCCGCAGGCGATGGCCACCGGCTCGCTGGCCAGCGCCCGCCCGCCATGCGACGTCACCCAATGCATCTTCTCGGTGCGGAACAATTCGCCGTAGTTCTGCTCGGTCCCTTGCGTGAAGACGATCAGGTCATAACGCCCCGCCCGCATGCCGTTGAGCAGTTCCTCCGAGGCCATGCAGGCCACGTCGACCGCAATCCGCGGATGCGTGCGCTGAAAGCTCGACAGGATGACGGGCAGCAGCCGCACCGCATAATCGTCCGGCACGCCGAAGCGGATCGAGCCGGCCAGCACGCCGTCGGAAAAATGGTCCATGATCTCGGCATTAGTGCGCAGCATCTTGCGCGCCCGGGCATAGAGCGCCTCGCCATGGGCGGTCAGCGTCACGCTGCGCCCGTCGCGCGCCAATAGCGACTGCCCCAGGCGCTCCTCGAGCCGCTTGATCTGCATCGACACGGCCGATTGCGTCTTGTTCACCCGCCGCGCCGCCTCGGTGAAGCTGCCGCAATCGGCAATGGCGCAGAAACTCTGCAACTGGTCCAGATCAAGCGGTGCGGCCATGGCTCCTCACATCACTCAAATTGATGAAGTAGATGAAATCTATTTGTTGGACGAATGAATGTCCAGAGCGGTAATTTGGTCTCATCGGTTCCAGCACCTCTGGCGCCGCGTCGCCGACCTCCGTTGGCGCAACCCATGAGTGGAGAATTCCCATGGCTATCTCGCTTTCCGGCGAGCGGTCACCAGCGGCCGCCTCGTCCAGTCCCCTTGCTGCGCTTGCGCGCTGGATCGCCGAGGCCAACGCCGCCCGTACCCGCCGGACCGCGCTGACCGCCTTGCTGGCGCTCGACTCCAGTCGTCTCGATGATCTGGGCATCACACGGGCCGATATCAATGCCGCCCTGGCGACCCGCTCCTATGGCGGCACCGAGCACCTGCTCAACGCCGCCCGCGCCCGCAACGCCAGGCTCTAGGCCGTTCATATGAATTGCGTCGGCCGCATAGCTGCGGTCGGCACCTCCAAGGTTGGTACGTTTTGCTTTTGCGAGCGCGTGCCATCTCCCGGGTCGGTTTTGCCGCCGATCCCGTTTCCTGATGACTTGCCGGACGGTGCTTGCACCTGTCCGGCTTTTTTTCGTGTGGAACAGCGCGCTAAGGAAGCTGCGCGAAGCCGTCCTTGAGGCCGTTCAGCGACACCGGAATGCCGATGCCTTCTTCAGGCGTCTTGAACACCACAAAGATCGCGCTGGTGCCATTGGTCAGCGTCTCGACCAGCGCGTCGTCGAGCACGACTTCTGCGACGCAGCCATTGGGTAGGCAGCGCACGAAGGCCACCCGGCCCATGTCTTCGCCATCCACATTGAGCCCGAGCCCATTGGGCAACAGCACGCCGAGCGGCGCCAGCACACGCAGCAGGCGTGCCTCGCGGTCGGCCGTGCGCAGGATGATCACCGACAGGCCCACATTGGGCTGATCTTCGGCCAGCACGTTCTGGATGATGGCGCATTGTTCAAAGCTGGCGCCTGGCGGCGTGTCGCAGCTCATCTGCCAGTCACCATACTGGGCGCGTACCACGCCCTGACCCAGCACGGCACTGCCGCCGGCGGCAAGGGCCAGGACAGCCAGGCCGAGGCCGGCCAGATGACGATTCAAAATCCGCTTCACTCGATCAATACTCCCGCCGAATCGTGGGTCTGTTCCAGGCACTCTGTGTTTCCGCTACGCCGTGGCTCAAGTCAACCAAACCGCCCGCAAACCGCCCCTCTGCCGGGGATATGCGCCGCAGAGTGCGGCGGGGATGAGGCGGTTTGTGGCCCGGCGCGGCGCAATATGACGCAGCATGACACAGTCAGGCCGCAATGGACTTGCCTGCTTCGATATGATTTAGGTCACCGGAAGAGTTTTCGCTCCGAGGTTGAGTCGGGGCGGCGTTATCTATGCCGCTGTAATGCCACTCAATCCCGGTGCGGATGCACCAATTGAAGTCGACACAGGGGTTTATGGTGACCGGTCAGTTCTTGAGAAAGATGGGCGCTGCAGCAGCGGCCGCAATGGCGCTGGCCCCGGCTCTTGCTGTGGCCCAGGATGCGCCGCTGGAGGCCGCCGGCCATCCGCTGCCCGGGCAGTATCACCTGCAGCGCTCGGTTACCCCGATCATGGACTCCATCGTCAGCTTTCACGATGGCATCCTGATGTGGACCATCAGCCTGATCGTCGTCCTTGTGCTGGCACTGCTGGTGTGGATCGTCATCCGCTTCAATGCCAGGCGCAACCCGGTTCCGGCCGGCTTCACCCATAATACCATGGTCGAGATTGCCTGGACGGTGCTGCCCATCGTCGTGCTGATCGTCATCGCCATTCCCTCCTTCGGCGTGCTGTCCGACCAGCTGACCGTGCCCGATGGCGAGCGCAAATACCTTGGCTCCAACATCTTCTCCTTCGGCGAAGTCGAAGTTCCGGCTCCCGAGCTCACCATCAAGGCCACCGGCCAGCAGTGGTACTGGGACTATCAGTATGTCGATCAGGGCGTCGAGTTCTCCTCGCTGATCCTGGGCGCGCCCGGCGACAACTACGAACAGACCGAAAAGCCGAACCAGCCGCGCCTGCTGGCGGTCGACAATGAGCTCGTCGTTCCCGTCGACACCACGGTCCGCCTGCAGGTTACCGCCGATCCGCTGGGCGTGATCCATGCCTTTGCCGTTCCATCCTTCGGTATCAAGATCGATGCCGTTCCCGGCCGGCTCAACGAGACGTGGTTCAATTCGCGCGAAACCGGCATTTTCTATGGCCAGTGCTCCGAGCTCTGCGGCAAGGACCATGCCTTCATGCCGATTGCCGTCCGCGTCGTCACCAAAGCAGAATTTGCCACCTACATCGCGGCGTTTGAGGGTGGCGACTATGCCGCCGCCAATGCCACGCTGGCCGCAGTGCAGTAGACCAGGGCTCAGGGGATAACCACATGACTGACACCGCTCACCTCCAGGCCCACGCCACCGGACACGACACTGCCCACGACAACCATACGCCGACCGGCTGGCGCCGCTGGGTCTACTCGACCAATCACAAGGACATCGGCGTGATGTACCTGGTGTTTGCCATCATCACCGGCGTGATCGGCGGCCTGCTTTCCGGCGTCATGCGCATGGAGCTGCAGGAACCCGGCATCCAGATTTTCCACGGCCTTGCCGCCATGGTCTACGGTGTTGACGGCGATGCCGCCATCGACGCGGGCAAGCACATGTACAATGTGTTCACCACCGCCCATGCCCTGATCATGGTGTTCTTCGTGGTCATGCCGGCCACCATGGGTGGCTTTGCCAACTATTTCGCGCCGCTGATGATCGGCGCGCCCGATACCGCCTTCCCGCGCATCAACAACATCGCCTTCTGGCTGCTGCCGCCGGCCTTCATCCTGCTGCTGATGAGCCTGTTCTTTGAGGGCACCGGCCCCGGCGCCCTCGGCTTTGGTGGCGGCTGGACGGTCTATCCGCCGCTTTCGACCACCGGCCATCCCGGCCCGGCCATGGATTTTGCCATCCTTTCGCTGCACGTGGCCGGCATCAGTTCGATCCTGGGCGCGATCAACCTGATCACCACCATCTTCAACATGCGCGCTCCCGGCATGACGCTGCACAAGATGCCGCTGTTTGCCTGGTCCGTGCTGGTGACCGCCTTCCTGCTGCTGCTGGCTCTGCCTGTGCTGGCCGGCGCCATCACCATGTTGCTGACCGACCGCAATTTCGGTACCGCCTTCTTCAAGCCTGCCGAGGGCGGCGATCCGATCCTGTTCCAGCACCTGTTCTGGTTCTTCGGCCATCCCGAAGTGTACATCATGATCCTGCCGGGCTTCGGCATCATCAGCCACATCGTCTCCACCTTCAGCCGCAAGCCGATCTTTGGCTATATGGCCATGGCCTATGCCATGGTTGCCATCGGCTTTGTCGGCTTCGTGGTGTGGGCGCATCACATGTACACAACCGGCCTCAGCCTTGACGTGCAGCGCTACTTCGTGGCCGCCACCATGGTCATCGCGGTGCCCACCGGCGTCAAGATCTTCAGCTGGATCGCCACCATGTGGGGCGGCTCGATCACCTTCAAGTCGCCCATGCTCTGGGCCATCGGCTTCATCTTCCTGTTCACCGTTGGCGGTGTGACCGGCGTGGTGCTGGCCAATGCCGGCGCCGACCGTGCCCTGCACGACACCTATTATGTGGTGGCCCACTTCCACTATGTGCTGTCGCTGGGTGCCGTGTTCTCGATCTTTGCGGCCTGGTACTACTGGTACCCCAAGATGTTCGGCTACATGTACAACGAAGCCCTGGCAGCATGGCACTTCTGGGTGATGTTCGTTGGCGTGAACCTGATCTTCTTCCCCCAGCACTTCCTCGGCCTTGCCGGCATGCCGCGCCGCTACATCGACTATCCGGACGCCTTCGGCTTCTTCAACCGCATCTCCTCGATCGGCTACTACATAACCTTCGTGGCCATGGCGATCTTCTTCTATGCCACCTGGGAAGCCTTCAAGAAGAAGCGGCCCGCCGGTGACAGCCCCTGGGGCGACGGGGCAACGACGCTGGAATGGACGCTCTCCAGCCCGCCGCCGTTCCACCAGTTCACCACGCTGCCCAAGATCGAATCGACCAACGCGCATTGAGTGCATCCGGGCCGCGTCCGCGCGGCCCGTCCAACGACGCAAGGAAAGCAAAGCCAGTGGCTTTAGTTGACGATAGCAGACACCTCTCCGCCATGACGGGCGAAGCACGCGTCGAGGATTACCTCGCGCTGCTCAAGCCCAATGTCATGCAGCTGGTGGTGTTCACGGCCATTGTCGGCCTGCTCGTCGCCCCCGGCGGCATCAATCCCCTGGTCGGCTTCATCGCCGTGCTCTGCATCGCCATCGGGGCAGGGGCCTCGGGTGCGCTCAACATGTGGTACGATGCCGATATCGACGCCATCATGAGCCGTACCCAGAACCGGCCGATTCCGGCCGGTCGCATCTCGGGCGGCGAGGCGCTGATCTTTGGTGTCGTGCTGTCGGTGTTTTCCGTTGCCCTGCTGGGCCTGGCCACCAATTGGGTGGCCGGCGGCCTGCTGGCCTTCACCATCTTCTTTTATGCTGTCGTCTACACCGTCTGGCTCAAGCGCTCGACGCCGCAGAACATCGTCATTGGTGGCGCCGCCGGCGCCTTTCCCCCCATGGTGGGCTGGGCTGCGGTGACCGGCACCATCACCGTGGAAAGCCTGGCGCTGTTCCTCATCATCTTCCTGTGGACGCCACCGCATTTCTGGGCGCTCGCCCTCTACAAGCAGAGCGATTATGGCGCGGCCGGCATCCCCATGCTGCCCAACGTCAAGGGCGTGCCCCATACCAAGGTGCAGATCTTTGTCTATTCGGTGCTGCTGGCGGCCGCCGCCATGCTGCCCACCATGCTCGGCTTCGCCGGCCTGGTCTATTCGGTCGTAGCCGTTCTCTCCGGTGCCGGCTTCCTGCTGCTGGCCTGGCGCCTGCTAGCCACCGGTGCCGATGTTGCCATGCGCAAATCGGCACGGACGCTGTTCAATTATTCGCTTGGCTACCTCTTCGTGCTGTTCTTCGCCCTGCTGGTCGATAACATGCTCGCCCGATTTGGCGTCCTGCCGGGAGTCCTGTCATGAGCGCACCAGACGAAGTCCGGGCCGTCGAACTTGAGACCCCCGAAATTGCTGCCGCGCGCGCCAGGGTGCGCCGCCGCCGCTCCATCGCCCTGGCGATTGCGCTGGCACTGTTTGCCGTCACCTTCTACACGCTGACCATCGTCAAGATGGGCCCGGCTCTATTTGATCGGGCGCTCTGATGGCCGATATTTCCCACAGCCCCGCCTCGGCCGCCCGGCGCAACAACCGCACCGCCCTGGCCGGCCTCGGCCTCGCCATCGGCATGGTGGGCCTAGCCTATGCCTCGGTGCCGCTTTACCAGATGTTCTGCCAGGCCACCGGCTTTGGCGGGACGACACAGACCGCCACCGACAATCCCAAGGGCCTCATCGCCCGGGAAATGAAGGTGCGCTTTGATTCCAACGTATCCAACGACCTGTCCTGGAAAGTGACGGCAGCCAGCCCGATCACCGACCGGATCGGTGCCGTCGACACGGTCAACTTCGTGGCCACCAACTATTCGGACAAGCCGGTCACCGGCCAGGCGATCTTCAATGTGACGCCCGAAAAGGCTGGCATCTACTTCAACAAAATCGAGTGCTTCTGCTTCACCGAGCAGACGCTGCAGCCCGGCGAGACCGTGGACATGCCGATCGTCTTCTTCGTCGATCCCGAGCTTGATGCCAATCAGGAACTCGACACCATCAAAGAGATCACTCTCTCTTACACCTTCTACGCTTCAGACAACGAGGGAAGCTGACCATGTCCGCCATTGAAAAGAACCACGACTATCACATGGTCGAACCGAGCCCGTGGCCCTTCGTCGGCTCGGTTTCCGTGCTGATCCTGGCCATTGGCGGCGTCTTCTGGATGCATGACTGGACCCCTTGGGTGTTCTTCGTGGGCCTGATTGGCGTGCTCTACACCATGTATGCCTGGTGGAGCGACGTCATCCGCGAAGCCAATGGCGTTGACCATACGCCGGTCGTGCAGATGCACCACCGCTATGGCATGATGCTGTTCATCGCCTCCGAAGTGATGGTGTTCTTCGGCTTTTTCTGGGCCTATTTCGACGGCTTCTTCCGCCTCGATGACGTCGAGCAATATGCCCGCGTCGCCGCCACCGGCGGCGTCTGGCCGCCCACCGGCATCGAGCTGTTCGACCCCTTCCACCTGCCGCTGTTCAACACGCTGATCCTGCTGACCTCCGGCACCACCGTGACCTGGGCGCATCACGCCCTGCTCGAGAATGATCGCCAGGGCCTGCGCTGGGGTCTGGTGCTGACCGTCGCCCTGGGCGCGCTGTTCACCGCTACCCAACTGCTGGAATATTCCGAGGCCGGCTTTGCCTTTGCCGGTTCGATGTATGGCGCCACCTTCTTCATGGCCACCGGCCTGCATGGTTTCCACGTCTTCATCGGTACGGTATTCCTCGCCGTCTGCCTGATCCGGGCCGAACGCGGCGACTTCACGCCGGAACGCCATCTCGGCTTCGAGTTTGCCGCCTGGTACTGGCATTTCGTCGACGTGGTCTGGCTGTTCCTGTTTGCCTCGATCTATGTCTGGGGCGCCTGGGGTGTGCCACTGTCACACTAGGGTTCGCCCGAATGATTGCACGGGGCGCGGCATCATGCTGCGCCCCGAACCTATTGGAGACCTGTTTTGGCCCAGCCCTCACCCTCGCCCTTCGTAGCTGGCCTGCTCTGCCGCTGCCCGCGCTGTGGTCAGGGCAAACTGTTCAAGGGCTATCTCAAGGTCGCGCCGACATGCACCGTCTGCGGTCTCGATCTGGGCTTTGCCGATAGCGGCGACGGCCCGGCCATCTTCGTGATCTTTCTGGTCGCGCCCATCATCATTATCCTGGCTCTCATGGTCAGCGCGGCATTCAACCCACCCCCCTATGTACATCTGATGCTCTGGATCCCGGCTACCCTCGTACTGTCGCTGGCTTTGCTGCCGCCCTTCAAGGGCGTGCTGGTGGCGGTGCAATATCGCCACGACGCCCATGAGGGGCATCAATGAGCCAGGCGCCGGTCATGGGTCGTATCAGGACCGCCACCTTTGTGGTGCTGATGCTGGCGCTGGCCGTCACCTGCACCTGGCTCGGTTTCTGGCAGCTCGAGCGCCTGGCCGAGAAGGAGGCGCTGATCCTTGCCGTCGACCAGCGTCTCGACGCCGCCTCCGTGCCGGTACCAAGTGCCGACCAGTGGTTGAGCCTGGATCTCGCCGATCTCAACTTCCGCCCCGTCACGCTGACGGGCGCCTTCCGCTACAACCAGACCGTCACCGTCTTCACCAGCCTCGGTGACGCCCGCGGCCAGGCCTCCGGCCCCGGTTACTGGGTGGTCACCCCCTTTGTGCTGGCCCAGGGCGGCACCGTCTTCGTCAATCGCGGCTTTGTTCCCGCAGCGCTGCAGGAAGCCGCCGTGACCGATGCCGAAGCCGACGTCACCCCAGTGACCATTACCGGCCTGCTGCGTCCTGGCGAAGCAGCCGGCTTCATGACCCCGGCGCCCGACACCTCCAACCGCATCGAATGGGTGCGTGATCCGGTGCGATTGGGGGCCATGGTCGACCCCATGCTGGCGCCCATCGCGCCCTTCTATGTCGACCTGCCGGCCGGCGCGCCCGGCGAGCTGCCCCAGGGCGGCGAGACGGTGATCGAGTTTCCCAACAACCATCTCGGCTATGCCTATACTTGGTTCGGCTTTGCCATTGTCGCCGTCGTCATGCTGGGCTTCTGGCTGGCGCGGCAGCGGGCCGCAGCCAAGAAGCCCGACGCCAACTGAGCCAGCGAACTTGCGGTTCGGTGACGGTTTCACTACGTTGCAACAATTCTAAAAGGGCGCTTCCCCCCAATGCAGTTTGTCTCAACGCGCGGTCAGGCACCCGTGCTCGGCTTCTCTGACACCGTACTGGCTGGCTTGGCGGCCGATGGCGGCCTCTATGTACCGCAGTCCTGGCCGCAGCTGAGCGCTGCCGAGATCGCAGGCTTTGCCGGCAAGCCCTATGCCGATGTCGCCTATGCCATCATCAGCCGCTTCACCGGCGACGAGATCGCGCCGGCCAAGCTCAAGCAGATCCTCGACGATTCCTACGCCGTGTTCCGCCACCCCTCGGTTGCGCCGCTGGTCGAACTGGCGCCGGGTCATTTCCTGCTCGAACTGTTCCATGGGCCGACGCTGGCCTTCAAGGACGTGGCCATGCAGTTCCTCAGCCGGGTAATGGATCACATCCTGCTCGAGCGCGGCCTGCGGGCCACCATTGTCGGCGCCACCTCGGGCGATACCGGCTCGGCCGCCATCGAGGCTTTTCGCGGCCGCGACACCACCGACATCTTCATCCTGCATCCCCAGGGCCGCACCTCGCCGGTGCAGCGCCTGCAGATGACCACCGTGCTCGACGCCAATGTGCACAATATCGCGGTCGAGGGCACGTTTGACGACTGCCAGAATATCGTCAAGGCCATGTTCAACAACCACGCCTTCCGCGAGCGGGTGCGCCTGTCGGGCGTGAACTCGATCAACTGGGGCCGCATCGTCGCCCAGATCGTCTACTACTTCACCGCGGCGGTGTCCCTCGGCGCGCCGCACCGCAAGGTCAGCTTTACCGTGCCGACAGGCAATTTCGGCGATATCTTTGCCGGCTATTGCGCGCGCGCCATGGGCCTGCCAATCGAAACCCTGGTCATTGCCACCAATGCCAACGACATCCTGCGCCGCACCATCGAGACTGGTCGCTACGACATGGCCGGGGTGTCTGCCACTATCAGCCCGTCGATGGATATCGAGATTTCATCCAATTTCGAACGTCTGCTGTTCGAGGCGGCCGGGCGCAACGCACCGGCTGTGCTGGCCATGATGGATAGTCTCAAGCAGTCGGGGGGCTTTGCCGTGCCCGAAACGGCGCTCAAGGCCATCCGCGCCGGCTTTGCCGCCGCCACGACCGACGAGGCGGCCACCCGCGCCACCATTGCCGAGACGTTGCAGGCCACCGGCTACCTGCTCGATCCCCATACCGCCGTGGGCCTGCATGTCGCAAAACTGCAGCCGCCGGGGACCATCCCCATGGTCACCCTGGCGACAGCCCATCCCGCCAAATTTCCCGCTGCCGTCAAGGCCGCCTCGGGCGTCGATCCGGCGCTGCCGAGCTGGCTGGCGGACCTTTATGATCGGCCCGAACGCCTCAGCGTGCTTGCCAATGACCCGCAGGCGGTCGAAGATTTCATTTCAGCGCGCACGCGCGCTGCCTAGCGACAAGAGGGGCCAGCGGTCACCGGATCGCTGGGCCTGAGGAGAATCCCGAGTGAGCGTAGAAACGACGACCCTGGACAATGGCATGGTGATCCTGACCGATCACATGTCCCATCTCGAAAGTGCCTCTCTGGGGGTCTGGGTCAAGGCAGGCGCCCGCTCCGAGCGCAAGACCGAACACGGCATTTCCCACCTGCTCGAGCACATGGCGTTCAAGGGCACCAGCTCACGCAATGCCCTGCAGATCGCCGAAGCCATCGAGAATGTCGGCGGCGATCTCAATGCCGCGACCTCCATAGAGCACACCGGTTATTTCGCCCGCGTGCTCAAGGAAGATGTCGTGCTGGCCGCCGATATCCTCTCCGACATCCTGCAGAATTCGCTGTTCGACGAGGACGAGCTGACCCGCGAAAAGCAGGTCATCGTCCAGGAAATCGGCGCGGCCCGCGACAATCCCGATGATCAGGTATTCGACCTGTTCCAGGAAGCGGCCTTTCCCAGCCAGCCGATCGGCCGCACCATTCTGGGCACGGTGGATTCGGTGCGCGCGGTCAACTCCGACACCATTCGCAAATATATGAACCGCAACTATGTCGGCGACCACATGGTGCTGGCTGCGGCGGGCAATGTCAGCCACGACAACCTGGTCGACGTGGCGCGCGAGCGCTTTGCCACCCTAAAGCCCAATGGCGCCCCGGCGCCGCAGCGCGCCGAATACCAGGGCGGTCAGGAGCGCCTGGTTTCCGACCATGAGCAGGCCCATATCGTGGTCGGCTTCGAGGGCCGGGCCTACAATGCCGACGGGTTCTATGCCGCCCAGGTACTGGCCTCCATTTTGGGTGGTGGCATGAGCTCGCGCCTGTTCCAGGAAATTCGCGAAAAGCGCGGCCTCTGCTACTCGGTCTATTCCTTCCACTGGGCCTTCGCCGATAGCGGCGTCTTCGGCGTCGCGGCGGCCACCGGCGCCGACGAAGTCGCCGACCTCGTCCCCGTCGTGCTCGACGAGCTCAAGCGCGCCACCGAGAACATCACCGACGAAGAGGTGATCCGCGTGCGTAACCAGATCCGCGCCGGCCTGCTGATGTCGCTCGAAAGCCCCTCGGCCCGCGCCGGCCAGCTGGCGCGCCAACAGATTCTGTGGGGACGACCCATTCCCATGCAGGAGACGGTGGATCGCATCAATGCTATCACCGCCCGCCGCGTGCAGGACATTGCCGAGCAGATTTTCACCCAGGGCACACCCACCCTGGCTGGCATCGGCCCCATCGGCAATCTGGCGGACGTCCAGGCCATTGGCGACCATCTCAAGCGCTGAATGGCCAAAGCCGTCCTCTGGCCCTGGTCGTCGCCGCCATCGCTGATCAGCCTGCGCGGCCCCAGCGTGCACCTGCGCCTGCCGCAACTGTCGGACTATGAGCAATGGCAGACCCTGCGCCGGTCGAGCCGCGAATTCCTCATGCCCTTCGAGCCGCGCTGGACCGAGGCGGACCTGGCGCGCCGCGTCTTCGTCAGCCGGGTCAAGCGCGCCCGCGAAGAGGCGGAGGAGGGGAGTGACTACGCCCTGTTCATTTTCCTGCCCAATGGGCAGGAAGAAACGCTTGTGGGGGGCATAACGCTCTCCAATGTCCGTCGGCGCGCCGCCCAGTTCGTCAATCTGGGCTACTGGATGGGCCAGCAATATGCCGGCAAGGGCCTGATGACCGAGGCCGTGGCGGCTTCTCTGCCCTTCGTCTTCGATACGCTGGACCTGCACCGGATCCACGCCGCCTTCCTGCCCGGAAACATGGCCTCGCGCCGGGTGCTGGAAAAGAATGGCTTCGTTGAAGAGGGCTTCGCGGAGAAATATCTGCAGATCAATGGTCGCTGGGAAGACCATGTGCTGTTCGGCCTCAATCGCGAACGCTACGAACTGGCCTGCTTCGCCAGACGGCTGGTCTAGCGGTGTGGCGTTTTAGCCACAGTCCGCCAAGCTTGTCGCTCGCGCCAATCCCCGCTACCAAAGGGCGCTCCCCTCAAGAGGACGCCGTTCCGTGCCCCGCCATTATTCGGCGTGTCGCCGGATCGCTGCCACAATGAAGCCTACCGCAGGATATACTCGCCCCTGATGCGTCACTTTTATGCACTCGCGATGTGTCTTGCCTTAGCGCTGGCATCCCTCGCTCCCGCCCAAGCCCTGGAAGTCATCTCGGTCCCCGACGATGTCAACGCGGTCAACCTGTCCCAGGTGCTGGAGATCCGGCCCGGCGACGGCGGTCGCGTCGAACTGTCCACCGCCCCCGGCGCAGACGGCATTATCCGCCGCATCGAGGTGCTGGCCTCCGAAAAGGGTACCGATCCCGGCTTTGCCCTGTTTGCCCTGCGCAATGACAGCGATCAGCAGATCGAGCGTCTTCTGGTGGCGCCCTTCTATCGCCTGCCGGGCTCGGGCATCGTGCAGCCCGATCTGGGCAGCGATCGCATAACCGCGCTCACCCCCAGCGCCGGTATTCGCCCGGTAAGGCTGACCGATTCCGAGGCAGACGTCTTCGAGGTCACCCTCGATCCGGGCGCCACCGTCACCTTTGTCGCCGAACTGACCGGCGCCGGCCTGCCCGAGCTCTATCTGTGGCAGCCCAATGCCTATCGCGACTATGTCAACTCCTTCACCCTGTTCCGTGGCGTAGTGCTGGGCGTCGCCTCGCTGGCGGCGGTCTTCCTGTCCATCATGTTCGTGGTCAAGGGCCGCGGCGTTTTCCCCGCCACCGCTGCCGTAGCCTGGGCCGTGCTGATCTACCTGCTGATCGATTTCGGCGTGCTGGGCCGCCTGCTGGGGCTTTCGGCCTCTGGGGTGCCGCCGCTGCGCGCTGCGGCCGAGGCGGGCATAGCCACAACTCTGGCTGGCTTTCTCTTCATCTATCTCAACCTGCACCGCTGGCATCTGCGCTTTGTCCACCTGGCGCTCGGGCTGGCGGCTTTGTTCCTGGCGCTGTTCGGCTTTGCCTTTTTCGAACCCGCCATCGCCGCCACCATTGCGCGGCTGGTGCTGGCGCTGCTCGGTCTGTCGGGCTTCTTCCTGATCCTGCTGCTGGCCTTGCGCGGCTATGACCGCGCCGTGCTGCTGGTGCCCACCTGGATCATCGTCATCGCCTGGCTGTTCTATTCCTGGCTCGTCGTATCCGGTCAGGTCTCCAACGATGTAGCCCAGCCGGCGGTTGGCGGCGGCCTGGTGCTGATCGTCATGCTGCTCGGCTTCACCGCCGTCCAGCACGCCTTCTCCGAGGGCCAGGTCAGCATCGGCACGCTGAGCGAAGTCGAGCGCCGCGCGCTGGCGCTGACCGGTTCGGGCGATTTCGTCTTTGACTGGAATATCGAGCGCGACCGCGTCGCCGTCAGCGACGAATTGGCCGTGCGCCTGGGTGAACGGCGCGGCGCCCTGCGCGGCGCCATCAAGCTCTGGCTCGATCGGGTGCATCCCGATGATCGTGATCGCTTCCGCACCGCCTTCGATACCCTGGTCGAGCTGCGCCGCGGCAAGGTTTCCGCCGACATGCGCATTGCCAGCCATGACGGCAATTACCGCGCCTTCCGCATGCGGGTGAAGCCGGTGTTGGGCGGCGACGGCCAGGTCAACCGCATCGTCGGCACCCTGCAGGATGTCACCGAGGACCGCGCTGCGCGCGAGCGCCTGCTGCACGATGCAGTCCATGACAGCCTGACTGGCCTGCCCAATCGCCAGCTGTTCCTCGACCGGCTGGAGCGGGCTTTGCTGCGCGCCCGGCTGCCGGGCGGCACCAAGCCGGCTGTCTTCCTCATCGATATCGACCGCTTCATGGAGCTCGAGGAGCGCATCGGCCACGCCGCAGCCGATTCCGTGCTGCTGGCCATCTCCCGGCGCATTGCCCGCATCATGCGCCCGCTCGACACCGTGGCGCGCATCACCGGCGACCAGTTCGCCGTCATCCTCGCCTCCGAGCAGGCCGCGGGCAAGATTGCCGAGACCGCCGAGCAGATCCGCAAGGCGCTCAAGGCCCCGTTCAACTTCGGCGATCGCGACCTGACGCTGACCGCCTCGATCGGCGTCACCATCTATGACAGCAACCCCGCCGAGGCCGTCGACGTGCTGCGCGATGCCGAGCTGGCCATGTATTACGCCAAGCGCCTGGGCGGCGACCGCATCGAGGCCTATCGCGCCTCGGCGCGCTCGATTGCCGCCTATAACCGCGCCAGCGAGGAAGATCTCGAACGCGGCATGAAGCATGGCGAGCTGCATGTGCAGTTCCAGCCTGTGATGGATATCCAGACCAACCAGATGGTCGGGGCCGAGGCGCTGATGCGCTGGACCCATCCCACCCGCGGCACCGTCAGCCCTGATGAGTTCGTGCCTTTGGCCGAGCGCTCCGGCCAGATCGAAAAGCTCGGCCGCTTGGCTTTCGAGCAGTCGGCCGCCCAGGCCAAGGACTGGATGACCGCCTTTGGCTTGCCCGAGGACTTCTTCATCTCGGTCAATCTGTCGCCCACCCAGCTGGCCACCGAGACCCTGCTCAACGACATGCGCAGCCTGGTCAGCCAGGACAAGGAACTGGCGCGCCATCTCAAACTCGAAATCACCGAGAGCCAGGTGATGACCAATCCCGAGCATTCCGCCTATATGCTGCAGGCACTGCGCAATCTCGGCCTCGGGCTGGCGCTCGACGACTTCGGCACCGGCCATTCTTCACTGAGCTACCTGCACCGCTTCCCCTTCGACACCATCAAGATTCCCCAGCCTTTCGTGCGGCTGAGCGAAGGCCATGGCATCGCCCATACCCAGGTGCCGATCATCAAGTCGATCGTCACGCTGGCCAGCGATCTCGATCTGATGGTGATTGCCGAGGGTGTGGAAAACCAGGACGAGCTGGAGCGGTTGCGCACGCTGAATTGTCGCTATGCCCAGGGCTTTGTCTTCGGCGCGGCCATGACGGGCACCGAATTCGGCAAGCAGCTGGCCTTCCAGCTCAAGCGCTAAGCCATCCTACGCAAAGCGCGCTAGGCGTGCCCGGCATCCGGGCTGAGCGTTGCCCGCGTGATATGCAGGCTGGCCAGGGCGGCGGCGTAGCGATCCTTGACCGGCGTATCGAACAGCAGGGCGCGCGAGAACGGGGCCGTGAGCCAGCCATTGCGGGCGATCTCGTCTTCCAGCTGGCCGGCGCCCCAGCCGCAGCAGCCCAGCGCGAACAGCGCCGCCTTGGGGGCCGGACCGAAGGCCATGGCCTTGAGCACATCCAGCGTTGCCGTCAGGCTGGTGCCTTCGGCCACGCGATAGCTGTTGCAACTGTGATAATCCTGCGAATGCAGCACGAAGCCGCGGCCCCGCTCGACCGGGCCGCCCCGCATCACGGCGCGTTGACGGATGGCGTCGGGCAGGCGAATGACGCTGTCCGGGTCGCCCAGGTCAAGCTCGTCGATGATGTCGGCAAAGCGCAATTCTTCGAGCTCATGGTTGACCACTAGGCCCACCGCGCCTTCACCGCCATGGCCAACCACCAGGATGACGCTTTGCGCGAAGCGTTCATCATCCATGTCGGGCATGGCGACCAGGAATTGTCCTTCGAGCGTGTTCATAGGGGTAGTTTAGCACTTGTGCCGGCGCTGCCAAGTTCCTCATTGGCCGATCGCGCCATGCTGGCTTCACGAAGGCATGATGGCGGCGCAGCTGTTTCTTCACCTTGTCCTGCGCTATTGGCAGTGCCATGCGTCCCATTTTGCCTGCCCTTGCCCTAGTGCTATTCGCCCAGCCTGCTTTTGCGGGCGAAACGCCGTGGCAGGAAGTTGCCCCCGGTGTGAAGCTGCGGTTGATCAGTACCGGCGAGGTCAAGCCCGATGGCACGACGCTGCTGGGCCTCGAGATCGACATGCCGGCTGGCACCAAGACCTATTGGCGCGTGCCCGGCGAAACTGGGCTGCCCACCGAACTCGATTTCGGCGGCTCGTCGGCGGTCACCGCACACGAGATTCTCTGGCCCTTTCCCACGCTGGACACCAGCAATGGCTATGCCGACTACGTCTATTATGGTCCCACCGTCCTGCCCATCGCGGTGACGGTGTCGCCCCATGCCCCGCATGCCGACATGACGGCGGTGCTAGGCATCTGCTCGGACATCTGCGTGCCCGCCCAGGTGCAATTCTCGCTGGCTTTGGCAGAAGCCACGCCGGACCGTGCCAATGGCCTGCGCCTGCGTCAGGCCATGGCACTGACCCCCATCGACTGGGACCATGCCACGACACCCATCGGCACTGTCGTCTATGATGCCGCCTCCGGCATGCTCGAGGTTCCGCTGAGCGATCCTTCCCTCGATCCAACCTCGCTGATTGCCGCCACGGCCAGCGGACTGCCCCTGTTTGGCGCGCCGCAAAAAAGCCCGGAACCAAACCTAGTACTCATTCCGGTTCTGGGGAAGGTTGACGAGACCGATCTGGCGGACCAGCCGGTTGAACTCACCTTCATGACGGACCAGGGCGCCTTTGAAATCGACCGTCCCGTCACGGTGACCCCGACCGACTAGAGAGTGCACTGGAAAGGCCCGCAGGGCCTTGTCTGCGGAGGCAAAGCCGCATATTCCGGACATATGTTGAGCAAGGCGAAGCGCTGCCTGCGGGCGGCCCAATCCACGGGGCTATCGAACTATGATTGAACGCGGCAGTGCACTTCCGTCCGTGCCCACCAAGCTCGTCACCACCGACGGCATTGCCGACACCACTACGACCGACGTGCTGGGGCAGGGGCTGGTCGTGCTGTTCACCGTGCCGGGCGCCTTTACCCCCACCTGCCACGTCAACCATTTGCCCGGCTTTCTGGCGAATGAGGCCAAGCTCAGGACTGCCGGCGTGACGCGCATCGTCTGCGCTTCGGTCAACGATCATCACGTCATGAAGGCGTGGGCGGAGAATACTGGCGCCCTGGGCCACATCGATTTTCTTGCCGATGGCAATGGCGCCATGGCCAAGGCGTTCGGCCTGCAGCTGGACCTGACGGTCGCCGGCATGGGGCCGCGCTTTGCGCGCTCGGCTATACTGATCCGCGATGGCGTAGTGCAGGACGTGTTTGTCGAGGATGGTCCGGGCGTCGGCGCCAGCGGGGCACCCGCTATTCTGATGGCCCTTGAAGCCGCCAACAGCTAGTATTGCGTCAGGAGACTTGTCGATGACCTTTTTCACGCCCCTGGCCCTGCGCTTGTCCGCCGCCGCCGCTGCTGTGACCGTTCTGGCCGGCTGCTCGATGGGCGGCATGTTTGGCGGCGGCAATGCCACCCAGACACAGACCCTGCAGAATGCTACCCCGACGCCCGCTGCGGTCGCCGCGGCCCAGAGCAATGCCCTGCCGGCCATCGCCACCCAGTGCCCGCCGATCCGCGTGCGTCCGGGCAGCGAGGCCATGTTCTACTATGGTAGCGGCAAAACGGGCGATGCCCGCGCGCTGCAATATCAGGGCGTGATCGACGAGACGACGCGCAATTGCGTGGTCTCCAACGGGCTGATCACCGTCAATATGGGCGTCACCGGCCGGGTGCTACTCGGCCCCCAGGGCAACCAGAGCTCCGTCAATGCCCCGATCCGCTTTGCGGTGGAGCGTGACGGCCAGGCCGTCTATTCCGAAAAATATACCGTAGCCGTCCCGGTCGTGGCACCGGCCCGCTCGGCCGAATTCGTCCAGGTGGTCGACAATGTCGCCATCCCCTATCTGGGCGGCGAAGACATCGTCATCTGGGTCGGCTTCGACACCCGCAACTAACTCTGCGCGATTTCAGTTTGATCAAGGGCCCGTGGATCACTCCACGGGCCCTCTGCTTTATTCCGCGGCCTTCAGAGCTTCGGCCGGCCGTTCCCATTTCAGGATCGGCGAGCGGGCTGCCCGCGTTTCGTCGAGACGTCGGCGCGGCGCGTTGAACGGGGCGGCGGTGAAGCGCGCCGCATTGCCCGCCTTGGCGTCAAGTGCCAGCTCTTCCATCACGTCGCAGAAGCGGTCCAGCGTCTGCTTGCTCTCGCTCTCGGTCGGCTCGATCAGCATGGCCCCATGCACCACCAGCGGGAAATACATGGTCATCGGGTGGAAGCCCTCGTCGATCAGCGCCTTGGCGAAATCGAGCGTGGTGACGCCGGTGCCGGCAAGGAAGCTGTCATCGAACAGCGCCTCGTGCATGGTCGGGTAATCGGGGAACGGCACCGAGAACACATGGCCCAGCCGCGCCTTGATATAGTTGGCATTGAGCACCGCATCCTGCGCCGCCTGGGCCAGGCCGTCACCGCCATGGCTGAGCATATAGGTCAGCGCGCGGACATACATGCCCATCTGGCCCTGGAAGGCGGTGATGCGCCCCAGCGCACCCGCTTCGGTATGCTCGACCAGTTCCAGCCCGTCCGCGCCCTTGCGGACGAAGGGCACCGGTGCGAACGGCGCCAGCGCTGCCGACAGCACAACCGGACCGGCACCCGGCCCCCCGCCGCCATGCGGCGTCGAGAAGGTCTTGTGCAGGTTGATATGCATGGCGTCGATGCCCAAATCCCCTGGCCGCACCACGCCCATGATGGCGTTGAAATTGGCGCCATCGCAGTAAAAGAACGCCCCGGCGTCGTGGATCGCCTTGGCGATCTCGATCACTTGGGGTTCAAACAGGCCGCAGGTATTGGGATTGGTCAGCATGATCGCCGCGACTTCAGGCGACAGCGCATCCTTGACTGCCTGCACGTCCACCGTGCCATCGGCCCGGGCCGGGATCGACTTGACCGAATAGCCCAGGAATGCCGCCGTTGCCGGATTGGTGCCATGCGCGCTTTCGGGCACCAGCACGATCGTGCGATGACCCTGGCCGGCAGCTTCCTGCGCCGCCTTGATCGCCATCATGCCGAGCAGTTCGCCATGCGCGCCGGCCTTGGGCGTCAGCGCCACGGCCGAGGTATTGGTCAGCGTCATCAGCCAGTGACTGAGCTCGTTCATCAGCTTGAGCGCGCCCTGCACGGTCGAGACCGGCTGCAGCGGATGGATATCGGCAAAGCCGGGCAGGCGGGCCATCTTTTCGTTGAGCCGCGGATTGTGCTTCATCGTGCACGAACCCAGCGGATACATGCCGCTGTCAATCGAGTGGTTGAGACGGCTGAGGCGCACATAGTGGCGCATCGCCTCCGGCTCAGTCAGCCCGGCCAGATCGAGCGGCAACTTGCGCTCGAAGCCGCCGAGGCGGGCATTGGAAATCTCTGCATCCGGCAGATCGACGCCCGAATGCTCGGTATCGCCGATCTCGAACAGCAGCGGTTCATTGGGCAGCAGCGCCGAGCCGGAGGTGGAGGCAAAGCCCGATGTGCCGGTGCCGGTGGGGCGGCCTTGATTGTTCATGCTCATGCCAGTTCCTCTGTCAGGGCGGCGCAGAGCGCGGCGATGTCAGTCTCGGTCGTTAGTTCAGTGGCCGCCAGAACGATCAGGTTGTTGACGCTGGCATCGGTCGGCTCCAGCCGACTGACCGGAACGCCGCCCAGGATGCCGCGCCTGGCCAGGGCCTCGATCAGCGCCGCAGCCGGCTTGCCGGTACGGATGGTCATCTCGTTGAAGAAGGTCTTGTTGAGCACCTCGACCCCGGGCACCGCTGCCAGCGCGTCGGCCAGCGTGCAGGCATTGGCGTGGTTGAGCCGGGCCAGCCGGGTGAACCCGGCCTCGCCCAGCAGCGCCATATGGATCGAGAAGGCCAGCGCACAGAGCCCTGAATTGGTGCAGATATTGCTGGTCGCCTTCTCGCGGCGGATATGCTGCTCGCGGGTGGAGAGCGTCAAAACGAACCCGCGCTGGCCCTCGGCATCCACAGTCTCGCCGCAGATGCGGCCGGGCATCTGCCGGATGAATTCCTTGCGCGTGGCGAGGAGCCCCAGATAAGGCCCGCCAAAATTGAGTGCATTGCCGATCGACTGGCCCTCGGCCACCACGATATCGGCACCCAGGGCGCCGGGGGCTTCGAGCAGGCCGAGCGACACCACCTCGGTGATCACCACGATTAGCAGCGCGCCCTTGGCATGGGCCGCGTCGGCGGCCTTCTTGATATTGCGCAGATGGCCGTAGAAATCCGGCGTCTGCACCACGATGGCGGCGGTCTGCTCGTCGATATGATCGAGAATGTCGCCCTGGCCTTCGGGCGACGCCGAGAGGCATTCGAGATCGGCATCGTCCTTGAGATAGGCCTTCACCACGTCGCGGTAGTGGGGATGTAGCCCGCCTGACAGCACGATCTTGTTGCGCTTGGTCAGCCGCCGCGCCATCAGCACCGCTTCGGCCGTGCCGGTCGAGCCGTCATAGAGGCTCGCATTGGCCACATCCATGCCGGTGAGCTTGGCCACCTGGGTCTGGAACTCGAACAGCATCTGCAGCGTGCCCTGCGAGATTTCCGGCTGGTAGGGCGTATAGGCGGTCAAAAATTCCGAGCGCTGGATCAGGTGATCCACCGTCGCCGGCACATGGTGGCGATAGGCGCCGGCGCCGACAAAGAACGGGCCGTCGGCCCCCGCATGGTTCTGCCCGGCCAGCGCCTTCATATGCGCTTCCACCAGGAATTCTGGGCTATGGGCGGGCAGGCCCAGATCGAAGCTGTTGAGCGCGCTCGCCGGGACGGCGCTGAACAGCTCGTCGATATGGGTCGCACCGATGACGCCCAGCATTTCGGCGCGTTCGTGTTCGGAATGGGGGAGATAGCGCATGGGGTACTCTTAAAGGGTCAGTTCGGCATAGGCGTCGGAATCGAGCAGACCGTCGAGCTCGCCGGCATCGGCGATGGCGATCTTGTAGATCCAGCCCTTGGCCTCGGGATCGGCATTGATCAGGCCGGGCTCGCCGGAGAGGGCGTCATTGACCTCGGTGACGGTGCCCGACACCGGCGCATAGATTTCCGAGGCGGCCTTGACCGATTCAACGACGGCGGCTTCGTCGCCCTTCTTGAGCACCTTGCCGACGGCCGGCAGCTCGACAAAGACGATGTCGCCCAGGGCTTCCTGGGCATAGGGGGTGATGCCGACAATGCCGGTCGAACCCTCGACGCGGATATATTCGTGGTCAGGGGTGAACTTGGTGGTCATGGCTGATCTCTCAACTGGCTTTGGGCTTGCGGAAATAATTGTGGGGTACGAAGGGGGTCTCGACGACCGCGGCGGCCTGGGCCCGGCCGCGCACGCTCACCTGTAGGCTGCTGCCCACGGCGGCATGTGCTGGCGGCACGAAGCCCAGGGCAATGGCTTTGCCCAGCGTTGGCGCGAAGCCGCCGCTGGTGACCACGCCAATGGCCTTGCCGGACGCATCGAGGATCTCGGCGCCTTCGCGGGCCGGAGCCCCCTCGACGATCAGCCCGACGCGCACCCGGCTCGGCGCGCCATCGCGTTCGGCCAGGATACGGGCGGCGCCCGGGAAATCACCGGCCTCGCGGCGGCGCTTGGAGAGAGCAGAGCCCAGGCCGGCCTCGATCGGGGAAACCGTTTCATCCAGGTCATGGCCATAAAGCGGCAGGCCGGCCTCGAGGCGCAGGCTGTCACGCGCGCCCAGGCCGATCGGCTTGACGCGCTCGTCGGCGACCAGCGCATCCCAGACCGCTTCGGCCCTGTCCGCGTCGCAGAGTATCTCGAAGCCATCCTCGCCGGTATAGCCGCAGCGGCCAATGACCAGGGTTGTGCCCTGCCAGTCGAAGGCGCCGTAATTCATGAAGCCGAGTTCGGCAGCGCCCGGCGCCAGAGCGGCGATGGCCAGCACGGCTTCGGGGCCCTGCAATGCCAGCAGCGCACCATTATCGGCGCGGGTCAGCATGGCCTTGTCGCCGGCGGCCGCAGCGATCAGCGCAAAGTCATTGTCCTTGGTGCCGGCATTGACCACTACATAGAGCGAGCCGGCCATTTTCGGCGAGCGCGCCACCATCAGGTCATCGATGACGCCGCCCTGGTCGTTGAGCAGCATGGTGTAGCGGATCTGGCCCGGCTTGAGGCCGGCAATGTCGCCGCAGATCAGCGGCTCTATGAGCGCGGCGACGGCGGCATGATCGGCCTCGGCATCGCCGCTGGGATTGTTGAGGGTGAGAAAGCTCGGGCCCATATGGCTGACATCGAACAGGCCCGCATGTTCGCGCGTCCACTTGTGCTCGGCCATGATGCCGGATGGATATTGCACCGGCAGGTTATAGCCGCCAAAGGGGACCATGCGGCCGCCGGCAGCGATATGGCGCGCGATCAGCGGCGTTGTCTTGAGAGTTTCGGCTGGGCTCTGGGCCATCAACACTTCCCGGAAATGAACACGGTGACACGACTATACTCGCCCTGCGGCGAATTCCGTGCCCCCTCTGTCCTGATCACCTGAGAGATTTCCCGGCTGAGCGCCGGTTGCTCCTTCGGTGGGACCCAGCCCATGAGGGCGGTCCGCTTTCCAGAGTTGTAGCCTGCTGCGGTCCTTTTGCCTGAGAGTTTCCGGGGCGGTTGCTCCTTCGGCGCTGGAAAGAACCAGTCTCTCCCGCAGTGGCGGCACCATGGTGGAGAAAGCGGGAGGCGTCAATTGCGCCGCGCGCATGGCCACAGTGATTTGTGCCAGACGCGCTTAACCCAAACGAAAAGGGCGGGCATAAATGCCCGCCCTTAAATCCTAAATCGACGCGACGCCTAGTTCAGGCGATTGCCGACATCGGCTATGGCCTTGTCGACGACCTGGCCGCCCTTGCGGTTCATTTCGTCGGTCAGCACCAGACGGGCCGCTTCGATGGCGATATCGGCTGAGCGGGCGCGCACTTCGGCGACGGCCTGCGATTCGGCCTGGGCGATCTTGTCTTCCACCGACTTGGTGCGGCGGGTGATCAGCTCGGCCAGCGAGGTCTGTGCCTCGGCGGTGAGGCGGGTGGCCTCTTCCTTGGCGGCAGCGATGATGCCCTCGGCTTCGCTCTCGGCAGCAACGCGCTTCTGCTCATACTCGACGAGCAGGGCGGCGGCTTCTTCGCGCAGCTTCTTGGCTTCGGCCAGGTCGTCGGCGATCTTCTTGATCTGCGCGTCGAGCATCTTGGCGATGATCGTGTGAATGCCGAAATACATCGCCAGGCCGAGGAAGATGACCAGCGCTACAAAGGCAAAAAAGCTGTTGTCGAATTCCATCTCGCTTACTCCTTGGTCTTGGCGACCGCAGCGCGCACGCTGTCAGCCGACACGTCGCCAACCAGCTGCGTGACAACGGTCTGGGCGGTTTCGGTGGCGATCTCGTCGACATGGGTCAACGCTTCGGTCTTGGTCGCCATGATGCGGGCCTCGGCGGCGCTGACCTTGGCGGTCAGGTCGGCCTCGACGGCGCTGCGCTTGGCAGCCAGGTCGGCCTGGATGGCTTCGCGGCTCTCATTGGCAATGCCCTGGGCCTTGGCCTTGGCGGCTGCCAGCGCGGCTTCATAGGCAGCGATGGCGGCATCGGTCTGCTGACGCGAGGCGTCGGCAGCGGCCAGATCGGCATCGATGATGGATTTGCGGTTTTCCAGGATGCCGCCAATGCGGGGCAGGGCAATCCGGCTCATCACCAGGTAGAGGGCACCAAAGGTAATGGCGAGCCACAGCAGCTGCGATGGAAATGTTGCGGGGTCGAACGGCGGGAACACGCCAGTATCATGCTCGCCGCCATGGGCTTCGGTCGTGGCATGGGTATCGGCAGTGGGATCGGCGTGAATTGCGTCAACGGCAGGTGCCGCGACGGGTTCTTCGGCCGGTACAACCGCTTCTTGGGCGTAGGCTTGCGTTGCCATCAGGTCAGGTCCCGTTAAATCCGGTCAGCCGGCACGAGGCCGGAAAAGAGCACGCAGCCGGACCGAGCCCGGCTGCGGAAGATTGGGTCGCTGCTTTGGGTCTTAGACCACGAACAGCAGGATCAGGGCGACCAGGAACGAGAAGATGCCCAGGGCTTCGGTCACGGCGAAGCCGAAGATCAGGTTCGAGAACTGGCTCGGTGCTGCCGACGGGTTGCGCAGGGCGCCCGACAGGAAGTTGCCGAAAATGTTGGCCACGCCAATGGCGGCACCAGCCATACCGAAACAAGCAATACCGGCACCGATGTACTTTGCGGCTTCAGCTTCCATAATATTAGTCCTTTCAAGCGACTTTTAAGCGGGGGTTCTGGCGGAACAGCCCGCCGTGACTGGTAGTTAGTGAGACGGGTGGATCGCGTCGTTGAGATACATGCAGGTCAGGACCGCGAAGACATAGGCCTGAACCGCACCGACGAGAAATTCGAGACCGGTCAGCGCGACGGCCATGATCAGCGGCAGCGCCGAACCAAGGATGCCCAGGAAACCCAGGCTGCCCATGGTGACGATGAAGCCGGTGAAGACTTTGAGCGTGATGTGACCGGCCAGGATATTGCCGAACAGACGCACGGAAAGCGAGATCGGGCGGCTCATGAACGAGATGAACTCGATGGGCGCCACGATGGGAAGGATGTAGCCGGGCACGCCGGCGGGGACGAACAGCTTGAGGAATTTCGGGCCGTTCTTGGCAAAGCCGTAGATCACCACGGTCAGGAAGACCAGCATCGACAGCGCGAAGGTGACGATGATGTGGCTGGTGACGGTGAAGAAATACGGCACCATGCCCAGCATATTGGCCACGAAGATGAAGGTGAACAGGCTGAACACCAGCGGGAAGAAGGTCATGCCGGCCGTGCCGGCGGCACTTCGCACCATATTGGCGACAAAGCCGTAGACCAGTTCGCTCAGCAATTGCGCCCGGCCCGGGATCACGCTCTTGGATCCTGTCGACAGGATCAGATAGAGCCCGATAATGGCCACCGTGGCGACCATGAACAGGGCCGAATTGGTGAAGGCAAAGCTCATCCCGCTGCCTTCGGTGCCGTCACCGCCCAGGGTGAACAGCGGGAACATGTCCTGGATGACGAATTGGTGGATCGGATCAGTACCGGCCAAGATAGAGCCCTCTAAGCGTCATCATTTGTCTGTCTCGTCTTCCACGTCTGGCCCGAGATCGGACCCCGGCGGGGGAGGCGAAGCGGCATTCATTTGCGCCACCACGCGGGTGACATTGAGTATTCCAGCAGCAAAGCCCACCAGTAGCATGATGAGCAAGCCCCAGGGGCTGGTTCCCAGGCCAAGATCGATGAGGTAGCCGATAACGGCACCCACCAGGATCGCGGCGATGAACTCGGTACCGATGCGCATGCCGCGCGCCATACCGCTCATCTCCGGGGAAGCTTCTCTCGAGGCTCTGTTGTCCTCGATATCGCGGTCCCGCTTGGCTGAGGCGATGCGCGATGCGAGATCGTGCGTCACCCCTTGGACGTTGTCAGGCCGACCTTTGGTATCTTGCGGTTTTGCCATCCGCTCGCTCCTCGGTCGGCTTTGCCCCGTGCTTTTCGGGACGCCCTTTTTAGTCGCGCGCAACATAGTAGTGGGGTCCGAGAGTGTCAAGACAACCTTACCGGCTATAACCCATTGTTATAACGTCATAAATCGCGGTGTCGCCGGGGTGCGGCATGCTGTCCACCCGCCATGATGGCGGAGTCAGTGCGGGGGCGGGGGGATTCTCGACAAGCGCAGGTGCCGCCCGAGCGTGTCGCCTCGCAGTTGATGGACAGCGATACACACGGCGAGACCTTGCCCATGATGATAAGTAACGAGGTCAGGCCTTGCCGCATGCGCCGGGATTTCTGGTGGGCGGGCCCTTGGTGGCAACCGTAGCCGATACCTTCCGCGGACCCACGATGCGGGCGAATACCCCTCGGGCCCGCAGCCACCTGGCGGCCGGGGCTAAGCGGTACAAGCCGATGGCACCAGCTTCGCTTCCGGGACACCAGGACGATTGCCGATTTGCGCGCTAAAGCAAGTCCGACCACCGGCTTGTGGTCGCGCCCCATCACCGGGCGGGAGGGATGGCCAGCACATCGACCGGAGAATCCCGCAGCACATGTTCTGCCACGCTGCCGAGCAGATAGCGCTCAATGCCGTGTTTGCTCTGGGTGCCGAGAACGACAAGGTCTGCGCCCGCCTCTTCGGCCGCCGTCAGGATCTCGCGACTGGCATTGGTGGCTTCTTGGCGCAGGATTGGGGCGAACGCCGTTGCCTGTATGGAGTCCAGGAAAGCCTTGAGCAGGCGCATGGCTTCCGCCCGTTGGTCAGACAGATGCGCCCTTTTTTCGTCCTCTGGGATTTCGTGGGACATCATGAGCCGCAGCATGGGGGCGTCGAAAACATGCAGGATCGAGTGCCGCGCCGATTTGGCCAGCTCAAGCTCAAGGTAGGCGGCTATTGATTCCTTGGATTGATCACTGAGGTCGGTGGTCAGGAGCACGTGCCGATAGGCCCCCACCGGGGCCGCGTTGGCCATCAGGACCGGACATCCGGCGGCCCGTAATGTTCGCTCGGCTGTTGTTCCCATGAAGACATCGCGGAATATCTGCCGGCGATGGGGGCCGATGACCAGCAGGTCGGGCGTTGCCTGCCGGGCGGCCAGCAGGATAGCCTCAGATGGCTCTCCCAGCATCATCTGCATCTCGCTCTTCACCCCGTCGACACCCTGCAAGGTGGCCACCAACTGGCTCAGCAGCCCCTCGGCATCTTGCTGCTCACGGTCGACACTGCGCCTTGGCTTGTCATCATCGACGGCATGAACCAAGGTCAGGGCGGCGCCCGTCTCGCGCGCCAACAGTGTCGCCCTGCGCAATGCGCGGTCCGACCGCTCCGAGAAGTCGGTCGCCAACATGATGTGCCTGATCATTCGTGCCTCCTCTGTGCTTGGAGCAAAATAGGCATCTCAATGCCCTGCCGAATTGACCTTAATCAACCAATGACAAAGAAGCGTTCGCTACCCTCTTGCTGGGGAACAGTCCGTGCGATCCCAACATCAGCGCTATGTCGCCAAATGCCGGAGAAAGACGCGCATCCAGCAATAGCTCAACTCAGCGCACCGACGGTCGCGTCGATATTCAAGACCGATCTGGACATTCCTTAGGAAACGCGATGGCCCTGCCCGTACTCACCCCCTTTGCCGAAATAGCCCTGCTGCTGGCTATGGCCGCGATGATCGGCCTGATCGGCATCCTGCTGCGCCAGCCGCTGATTGTCAGCTTCATCGCCGTCGGCCTGCTGGCCGGCCCCTCGGCGCTTGATGTGGTGCATTCCGATGCGCAGATCGACCTGCTGGCCGAGCTGGGGATCGCGGTTCTGCTGTTCCTCGTCGGCATCAAGTTGGACGTCAAACTGATCCGCTCCCTGGGTGCCGTGTCTCTGCTGACCGGCCTGGGGCAGGTCGCCTTTACCTCCGCCTTTGGATACCTGATCGGCCTGGCGCTGGGGCTCGATCACGTCACCAGCCTCTATGTCGCCGTGGCGCTGACCTTTTCCTCCACCATCATCATCGTCAAGCTGCTGTCCGACAAGCGCGAGATCGACGCGCTGCATGGCCAGATCGCGCTCGGCTTCCTGATCGTGCAGGATCTCGTCGTGGTGCTGGCCATGATCGTATTGTCGGCCATCGGCATTGGCGCCGCGGCCGATGGCCAGGCCGGCGCCTCTGCGGTGACGGTGCTTGCCTCCGGGCTGGCCATGGTGGCGCTGGTAGTGGTCTTCGTGCGCTTCATCGCCACCCCACTCACCGCGCGGCTGGCTTTCGCGCCCGAACTGCTGGTGATCTTTGCCATTGCCCAGGCCACCATGTTTGCCGCTTTGGGCGAATATGTCGGGCTCGGCAAGGAGGTGGGCGGACTGCTGGCCGGTATCTCGCTGGCATCCACCCCCTATCGCGAAACCATCTCGGCGCGCCTGGCGCCCTTGCGGGATTTCCTGCTGCTGTTCTTCTTCATCGCGCTGGGGGCGACGCTGGACCTGTCCCTGCTGGGGGCGAATGTGACCGCCGCCATCGTGCTGTCGCTCTTCGTGCTGATCGGCAATCCGCTGATCGTCATGGCCATTATGGGGGCCATGGGCTACCGCAAGCGGACCGGCTTCCTGGCCGGCCTGACCGTCGCCCAGATCAGCGAGTTTTCCCTGATCTTTGTGGCTATGGGCATCAGCCTTGGCCACCTGCAGGAGAATGCCCTGGGTCTGGTCACCATGGTGGGCCTGGTGACGATTGCCGCCTCCACCTACATGATCACCTGGTCACACCAGCTCTATGCGTTCTGCGAACCCTGGCTGGGCATGTTCGAGCGCAAGGGCACGCCGCGCGAGGCCAACGAGGCCGGGGCCCATCCGGACCTGTCCGAGCAGATCATCCTGTTCGGCCTGGGGCGCTTTGGCACTGCCATCGGCCTGCGCCTCAAGGATCGCGGGGTCAAGGTTCTGGGTCTCGATTTCAACCCGCTTGCCGTCCGGCGCTGGCAGGAACTGGGCCTCGAGGCACAATTCGGCGATGCCACCGATCCTGAATTCGTGCGCGACCTGCCGCTGCACCATGCCGCCTGGATCGTGTTGACCGTGCCCCAGCAGGCCATGGGCCTGAGCCATGAAGACGCGCGCGGCACCCTGCTGCAGCTGCTGCGCACCGCGGGCTTTGGCGGAAAGATCGCCGTCACCTCCCACGCCTCACACGAAACCGCGTCGCTGCTGGCCGCGGGTGCCGACATGGTGCTCGAGCCGTTCCAGGACGCCGCCGACCAGGCAGTTTACCTGCTATGCGGTGGGCTGGCGTCTCGCCGCACCAGCATTCCCAACCCCGACGACGCGGGCGCCTGATCTGGCGAGCTATCTCCTGAGGTCCTCAGGGAAAAGCTGCTTCATGTCGTCTGGCAATTGTCCGCGGACTTCACTGATCTGACCAGCAGATACCGTCTTGGCGATGACGGTGAAAACGGCCTGCATGACAAGGGTGGCCCGCGCCGCGTTGAGCCCGAGCAAGGCGCCGACTTCAAATGCAATGGCAGCACCTGTGACGCTTCGATCCGGCCCATCGGCGCATCCGTCAAAACCGCTCTGAGGCTCGGGCAGTTGCGAGCAATGGGCGAATGATCGGCCAGACCCTTCAGGATGAGGCGCTGTCCGCCAATGCCGTACTTCTGGTCCTGGGTGGCTACGGCCATTAGCGGCTGCGTTCTCGGCGGGGTGACAAAAGGCGTCCTCGACGACCTGCGGCTACCGGTCCTGGTGTCGCATTGAGCGAGCGCTGTTCAGGCTCGGACCGCCGAGAGCCGACAGTCAAATCCGCAAACCAGGCATTCCAGCCGGTCCCGAAGCCTCCCTTCCACGCGAACAATGAGCGTGTTCGAGTCTGCGGTTTTCAGCCGGCCAGCAATTTCCAGAGCGTCCAGAGGGCGTAGCTAGCGAGGATGAAGACGATCCAGGAGGCGGCCGCAAGCGACAGTATCGTGAGGCCTCTCGAAGCCGCAGGCCCGGAACCGCTGCGCATCTTTCGGGGGATAAGCCCCCCAATCTTCATGTACATTCTACACTCCGGAACACAATCAACTGCACATCAAGAGGCGCGCCGTTGCCGCCCGTCATCCCGGCACCTCAAGCGCGGCCGGTTTAGTCGAGCACCCTCGTGACGACCGGTTCCGCCAGGCGAACGCGTATGGATGGACGCATGCGTCTGACGGCCCCGCGCGAACACGCCAGCCTGCTGTGAGGCTGGCGGACGCAGGAGCGGTCGCCTTAGGGGGTGCTGCCGCCCTGGCTGTTGGGCGAGTAGTTCTCGGTAACCGTTTTTGTGACGTCAACGTCAGTCGAAACCGAGGTGTCAACCGTGTTTACTTCGGGAGCGCCCACGCTGACGAATTCGTCGACGGTCTCGATGACCGGTGCGCTGCTTTCGACGACAGTGGAACCCTCAGGTGACTGATTGTGCGCGCCCGACTGACCCGGATCGATTTCGGCGTAGGTGGAGGTGATGACGGTCGACGTCACCTTTTCCTGCCAGATTTCGGTCTGGGTGGTCTCGACGTACTTTTCACCGTTCCACGTTGTCGTCGTTGTGGTCACCAGATAGTTCTGCTTGAGCGCACTGTTGCCGTTGCCGCCCGCGCTGTAGGGCGTCCCGGTCGCCACCTTGGTGACGGTGGTCGTCGTTGGCGGTAGGGGCAGGTACTCCGTCGAGGTTGGACCATAGACGGTATAGGGGTCGCTGTAGGTTGTGGTAGTTGTGGGTGCCGTTGTGAGCAACGCACCTTGCTCGACGCCGTCGCCAGCACCGGCATTTGACTTGATACCGTTCTTGCCGGCGTTGAGCGGCTTGGCGGCGGGGGCAGCATAGGTTGGGACGACGCTACTGGCGATCAGGGCCGAAGCCATGATGGCATAAAGACCAGTTTTGACGAAAGACTTGATCATTTTCTGATATTCCCTGTTTGTTCAGGGCTTTGGACTCAATGAACCATGCCCTTCACTGTTTAGCGTGACTGACCCGATGGATGTCGGGCGTCGGCGCCGGTTTATTATTGTGATAAATCATGGATGTGCCGGACCTTCCGGTCCGGCACAAATCGCAGGCGTAGTCGGTGGGTGCTATTTCTTGCCGCCGCCGTTGCCGCCGCCGTTGCCGCCACCATTGCCGCCGCCGGGTGCGTCAGTTTCAGACTGGCCAGGAGGTGTCCCGCCATGCCCCGGGTTGGGGTTGGTCTCGCCGTCGGTAGAGCCGCCCTGTCCTGGCGGGGTAAAGCCAACGGCATCATCGCCAGTGTCACCACCGGTGTCGCCGCCAGTATCACCACCGGTGTCGCCGCCAGTATCACCACCGGTGTCGCCGCCAGTATCACCAC
>NZ_JBZVWR010000014.1:0-7458 GCF_058629155.1 Devosia sp. MDV22-iso42 | reverse complement strand
CGGTGTCGCCGCCAGTGTCACCACCGGTGTCACCGCCCGTATCACCACCACCGCCGCCGCCGCCCGCATCAGCAACAACCACAACAGAGGGAATCACTGCCACTACCTCGGAACTCAGCACGGTCTGCTGATTGCCGTCCGATCCACCGGTGGTGGTGTCCAAAGCACCGCCAGCCGCTCCGTTTGGCGCGGCATTTGGAATGGCAGCCGTCCGGAAGCCCCCGACGCACAGGCTATCTGCGAGGACATTCAGATCGGTCTGCAGGCTCTGCGTCGATGCGCCGCCAGCGGCCGTGCGCACGCCGGCAGCCAGGTCCTGGCAGATCTTGGGCGAAGCGCCCTGGGCGCTGGCCGCGAGAGACGCCGACAGATCGATGATGTTCCGGTCCCGTGCCGCACCCGGCAACTGACCGCTCAAAAATGCCTGCACCATGGGTACGCAGCTGGCACCGGTCGCACCAATTACGCACTGGCTGGTCAGCGCGGCCACGGTCAATCCCTGGGAAAAGGCAGGAGAGCCGCCTGAAACCGCCAGCAGGCCCACCGCCAACACAACAGAAAAACTCTTTCTCATCGTACACTCCCTACTTCATTAAGGGATAAGTAACGTTGATAATTTCTAAAATCAATAGTCTTGTATTGTATAGTAAACGCAAGTGTTATTGTTCTGTAAGTCTGTTGTTATCTGTTTGTCAGCTTGATTTGTTCTATACTTTTCCAAGTGCTTGACTGATCAAGAATTTCCCGCTCGCGCTCCCCATTTAACTGGATGCCGGTTCGCGGTTTTTTGGGTATTTTGCATTTAGATAAAATTGCAGACAAATTGCTCAGCCCACTTCAAGGTGGGCCGGGCAGACTGTGACGCATCAAATCCTTGGTGAGGGGACACAAGATGCGCCGTCTGATAGCAATCGCCACTCTGGTCTTATCGTTTTCGCAGGTGCCCGCAGCGGTCCAGGCCAACACGGCGTCGCAGGCTGCCACTCGCCTGTCGGTGGGCCGGACATTCGTCGCCCCGGTAGGGTTCCAGATATTCTGCCTGCAAAACGCCAACCACTGCCGCGGCGGCGGCGCCGCCGAGGTCAAGCTGACCCAGGGCGCCCTGGATATCCTCAAGTCGGTCAATCGGCAGGTAAACGGCGCGATTTCGCCCCGCTCGGATCGCAATGACACCTGGTCGATTGGCGTCAGAAGCGGCGATTGCGAAGATTATGTGCTGGCCAAGCGCGCGGCCCTGATCAATGCGGGCATCTCGGCGAGCGCCCTCCGCATCGGTCTGGCCAAGACCCGCAGCGGCGAAGGCCACGCCGTCCTGATCGTGCGGACCAGTGAGGGCGATCTCGTGCTGGACAACATGACCGGGGCGATCCGCCCCTGGAACCAGAGCGGTCTGCGCTGGGTCGCGATGACGACGAGCAATGGCAAGAGCTGGCAGGCCATCAGCTGACCCTCGGCTGCTGCGTCAGCGGGTGGCTCGTCGACTAGACATCGGAGTCATCCACAAGCCTCAGCCCTATGGATACAGACAGTCCACCAATTTCTGAGGCCGAAAAGCCAATCGTTCCGCGGTTTAACTTGACTATTTCGCTGGCGATAGACAGGCCGAACCCGTTGCCGGGACGCGCTTCATCGATCCGATGACCGCGAATGCCCAGTTCCGATATTCGGTTACTGGGCACGCCTGGCCCGTCATCCTTGATCTCGATTTGCGCCATGCCGGCGTGCCGCAGGGTCCTGACGACCACCCGCGTGCCGGCCCACTTGGCCGCGTTCTCCAGCGTCGTGCCGATCAGTTCCATGAGGTCCTGACGGTCGATATCGACCCAGCAATCGCCTGCCAGGTCGGTCTCCCATACCAGCCCCTCGCCCTGGCGAGTCTTCTTGAGCACCGCCACGGTGCGTAGTATGGCCGTGTCCAGTTGGGAGCGCGTCGCGTGGGATTCGGCCGGTGTGCGCAGGGAGGCCAGGCGGAGCTGATAGTCGACCCGTTCCGACATCTCGAAGCCTAATTCCTGCACCAGGTCGGCTTCGGCGTCGTCGCCCCGGCCGCGCAGACGCTCCGCGACACTATACAGCGCGGCTAGAGGTGTCTTGAGACCATGGGCCAGATCGCCGGCGCGCCTGCGCGCCAGGTCAGTGGATTCGTCGCGCATGGACAGCAGCTGGTTGACCTCTTCAACGAGGGGCGCCAGTTCGGTGGGGAATGTCCCGGTCATGCGCGCCTGTTCGCCGCGACGGATCCCTTCGATGGCGCGCTGGACGGTTTTGATGGGACTGAGCCCGAACCGGATCAACGCCCAGGCAGCCAGCATGATCAGCATGCCCAGCAGCACGAACAGCTTGGCCAGGTCGAGCATGAAATTGCGTATGGTGGTCTCGAGCGGCGCAAAATCCTGGCCCACCGTGACCCGAAAGCGACGCACTGTGTCGACGGCGTCAATTTCGAGCAGTTTGCTGAACAGGATCAGCGGGCGCCCCTCCGAGGTGGTCCGGTAATAGAGTCCCTCGTTCAGGTCGGGTGCCTCGATCACGTAATCCCAGAGTGATCGCGATCGATTGATCAGTCCGTTATCCAGAGCTTCTATCTGCCAGTAGCGCCCGCCCAGGGGCGTATCAAACCGAGGATCGGGCAACTGGGCAGCCAGACTGGGCATGCTCTCGTCGGGCATCAGATTGGCAGCCAGCCAGGAAACTGCCGCTTCCATGTCAATGCGCGCCGTCCGCTCGACATTGGCGGTGAACAGGTATTGCAGTACGCCCGCCGACCCCGCCAGGAACAGAACGATCCAGATGAAGGCGAGGCCCATCAACCGCAGCCGCAGCGATCGAAGTTTCAAAAGCCTTCCCCGAGGGTGTAACCAAAGCCCCGGCGCGTGCGGATCACGTCACGGCCCAGGCGCTTGCGCACGCGCCCCACCAGGACCTCCACCGCATTGGATTCCCGGTCATAGTCCTGATTGTAGATATGCTCGGTGATTTCAAGCTGCGACACCACCCGACCGCGGTGATGGACGATATAGGCGATGAGTTTGAATTCCTGGGGCGTCAGGTCCAGCAGAACGCCGTCGTGATTGACCTGTAGGGTGCGCATGTCGAGCTGGAAAGGGCCGAAAGGCAGGCGCGAACTGGCATGCCCGCCCGAGCGCCGCACCAGCGCGCGTACTCGCGCCAAAATCTCCATGACGTGAAACGGTTTGACTACATAGTCATCGGCGCCCGCCTCGATACCCTCGACGCGCTCTTCCCATTGGCCGCGGGCGGTCAGAATGAGCACCGGCATGGACCGGCCAGCATTGCGCCACCGCTTCAGGACCGTCAGTCCATCCATGTTGGCTAGCCCCAGATCGAGCACCACCGCATCAAAGGACTCGGTATCGCCGCGCACCCACGCCGCCTCGCCATCGGCCTCGTGCTCCACGGCAAAACCACCCCGCGACAGCGCTGACGTCAGCGATTCCGCGATTAGCTTGTCGTCTTCGGCAATAAGTACCCGCATTAGCGCAGGGTAACCGGTTGCCCGGTCCTTGCATAGAAATACTGGGTGCTGACTCGACCGGCAGGTGACAACACCTTTACCTGGTAGAGAAGAAAGCCATTTACCTGAACCAGGCTGGCATCGATCAGCTGGCCTGCAGCGCCGTCAATCAGGCTGCGCACGATGGTTTCCAGCGGCACCGCAGCGCCTGATTGCATTGCCTCCAGGGCAACAGTCTGCGACTGCACTTTCACGGCAGAATTGGACGCCGGATTGCCATTGCTGTTGCCGGTTGAGCTAATCGTCTCGCCCGAACTGACGACAGCGTTCGCGTTGGCGGGTACACTGGAATCGGCAGCGCTGTTCCCGGTCGCAGCTTCACCACCATTGCCATTGACGTTGCCGCCAGCATTGCCGCCGCCACCGGCATTCGAACTGGCATTTCCGTTGGCATTGGGATTTGCACTGCTGCTGCCGGCATTGGCGGCGTTTCCGGCGCCATTGGCGTTGCCGCCATTGTCCTGGTTCTCGCCGGCAGCGCTATTGCCGTTCCCATTCCCATTGCCCTGTGCCATCGCGGAAGGTGCGAGGTGGAGGAACACAGCAATCGCCAGCAGTTTGAAAATGTTGCGTAACATGCTGTTAGCCATACACCCTGCAACCTGACAATTGGCTGACATCTTGGACTGTATTCCGTCAGGCGCGAAATATATCTCGCACACAGCCAAGCATCGCCGTCAACCTCCCGCTCAGCAACGCGGCTGCACTCTGCCCGCCATGCCGTTATTGATGCAAACGATGGGGCGATCGCCACCCCCGAACATTGTCGCGATCGTCCGAGTTGAAGCCGCTGCTCTCCGCCATGCCGATGTCCGGGCCAGGACATGAAATGGGGCGATGAGCTGCTGTCGCAGTTTCGAAGGCGAATGGCTGGTTCCGGGATTTCGTAATTGGACCGCGGACGTCTCAACGGGCGTCGTTGGAAGACCAGCGGCCTTGGCTTTTTGGGTCGGGTAGGGGCTGTGCGTCGACTTTCAGTGGCCGGGTCGCCAGCACGGTTTTGCAGCCATTCACGGCTCAAGAATGACCTGGTGAACCGAACGCCGTTCCCGACGTTGATAGAGGCTGTTCGTCACCGATTGGACCGGCAATGCCTGAGACACTTCCCGTCGTGACCCCCACGCTGCCGACCAGTTCGGTCGAGGCGACGAACCTGATGATCCACTATTACCGGGCCGAAATGACCCGGATGAATGCGTGGCGCGCCCGGCTCGATCTGACCAGCAACTGGGCCATCACCGTGGTGGCGGCGCTGCTGTCCGTGTCGCTCTCCAATGCCAATGCGCATCATGGCCTCACCCTCTTCGCCATGGTCATTATCCTGCTGATGCTGTTTGTCGAAGCGCGGCGCTATCGGTACTACGACGTTTACCGGATGCGGATCCGGCAGTTCGAGCGGCACTATTTCGGCCAGTTCTTCGAGGCGGACCCGCAGGGCGGACCCGAACCCTGGCTCAAAATGCTGGCGCAGGACCTGCGCCATCCCAAGTTCAGGATCACTTTGGCTCTGGCCCTCAGGCGCCGCCTGCGGCGCAATTATGTGTGGATGTTCCTCATCCTGCTCTGTGCCTGGATCGTCAAGATCGCCTCACCCGACCTGCAGGCCGGCGCCTCTCTGGACGCCGCGCGCCCCATTGCCACCCTTGTCGGCCATGCGGCGGTCGGCCCGGCGCCCGGCTGGATGGTGCTAACCCTGGTTGCGGGCTTTTACCTGGGTCTGGCCGTCGCCTGCCTCAAGGGCAAGGACCGGGGCGGCGACGAGGTGCATGTATGATCAACTGTGCACGGAATCATAATGTGAGTCAGCAACTTCAGGGTTTCCGCCACTTCTTCCCCAAATCCGGAATCATATCCTGCAAGGATGGGAAGCATAACCTGCACATGGCGCACCGCAGGGAATCATAAAATGACTCAGGTCTAAAATTTGGCTTTGCGCCAGCGGCTGCAACGAACGTTGTCGCACACCGTCTTGGCTGGTGATGAAACAGCATGATCGGCGCCGAGCTTTTTCCTTGATATTGGCCGGCAATCGACTGATCGTTCAACCGAAAGCCAACTTGGGGGCAAAGGTGAGCTTAGCCGAAGTCGAATGTCTTGTTGCCGAGCTGCTCGCTACCGGCCAGCTGAACGCCGACACCCGAGATGATATGTATCGAATTTTGGCAGAAGCTCGATCCAGCCGGTCATATGCTGATGACCTTCGCTATCTTCGTGACTTGCACACGAGGATCATTCCTGCGGGGGCCAGGAGCCAATCGGGCTCGCACGGAACCAGCGACACGGGGAGCAAGCCGCAAGACCTCCAGGCTTTGGTTCGCAAGTTACGAGATGAACTTGCGAAGGCGAACCAGACCATTGTCGAGCTTCAGGGGCGGACCACCACCACTGAGCCGCCTGGATCGAACCAGTTCAAAGAGATCAAGAAACGCTTCGCCAGGCGATACCACCCGAATGCGGTGGGATCATCCGGCATTGAGGCCATGGTGCGGGCTGAAATTTTTAAAGAGTTCTGGACCGAATTCGAGGAAGTTGAGCGGTCACAGTAGCTTGACGCTTTCGCCCCGAATTCGGCTAGGTGGTCCGATTAGCACCGTGCTTGATCAAGCCCGTGATGCTGCATCGAGAAACCCACTTTTGATCTCCCCATCCGGCAACTTCTTCAAGCAAGCATCTATTTCGGAGCGCATCAGCTTTATGTAGGCCTCAGCTGCTGGGGTTTCCGTGCCAGCGATGTACCACAGGAATCCGGCAAGAGCCATTTCGGCATTCTCCACCGTGGCCGAGAATTTTAGCTTGCTAGCGATAGTTGGAAAATGAATGACAAAGCGCTCTGACCCCTCCTGTGTGACAGCAGCGCTATGCATCCGACCAACGATTTGTGCGCGAAGTACAGCCATCTTCGAGGACGGCAATGCCTTCAAAACCTCGCTCCAATCTGGGGAGGTTCCAGGATCAAACGAACCTTCCAGCACGGCAATAGCAGCCGACGTGAGAGCGCTTACAAACTCCACCTCCTTCACCACAAAGCCAGCATTTTTCTGCATGGAGATTAGTAGGCGCCGATCTTCTGTCGATGAAACCAAAGCGGTTTCCCACTGTGTTTGATCGAGTTGGCCAAGGTACTTCTCGGCGAATTTCAGGATCGCTCTGGCCGGCGCGTCGGCATCAAGGCGTGTCACCGCCGCAAACATACGATCACTGACATTGCGCACTCGATCATGTGCAAAGGCACCTTCCAGCTCTTCATCAAACCGGCACTGTGCAAGAAAGTGTTGAGCTCCTTCAACGCTTAGGATGTCTTCCATTCTATCGAAAGTGGAGGCAAATGCGCGGAGGTCACGGATCCAAAACTCCTTGCCGGCTGCCATTTCGCGAAGCACCTGCTGGACAAATCCAGCCTTAGGCGCCTGGACTGCAATTGCCATCCAATCTGATGCACGTGTCGACACCGCAACGGCATCTGCCATTCTAGAGATTGTCTCGCTGTTGAGCGACGAAGAATCGTCAACGATGTCGTTGTACCAAGTCGCCGCCGTGGACTCCGTACCGCCGCGTGGCGTTCCGAGATGGTCCCCGCTGGTTACCAGCGCGATAAATACCAGCGAAATGGCGCTCACCGCGTACTTTCCATCAGTCTCAGCTCTATGGGCTCTTTCCGCGAGTATACCGTTGCGCACGACGGCAGTCATAGTTGTCGCAAATTGAGAAAAATCCCCGTTTCGCAAAAACACTTGACCTGCGCGAAGCAAGTGCTCGATTTTTTCTAAATTCTCTTCCCCTTGGAGGATTTGAGCTATTCTTTCGATATGGGCGTGCTCATATCCTTTTGTATGACGCACGAGTACCCTCACCGCCGGCGCATAGCCCGTGACCTGCCCCCAGCAAATCGGACCGTTTTGAACTGGAATTTTCCATTTATGATC
>NZ_JBZVWR010000013.1:0-150899 GCF_058629155.1 Devosia sp. MDV22-iso42 | reverse complement strand
CCGATACTCCGCTAATCCGCAACCCAAAATGCGCCAAATGATCTGACGACGGACAGTCTCCCATGCCTGGCCTGCGCCTAGCGGTCGCAGCGGCCCTATGCTGGCTGGTGGCCGGCGCCCTGGGGTCAGGATTGAGCGGACTGGTGGCGCCGGGCCTGCCCCAGCTCGCCGTGCTGGTCGGCCTTGGCCTCATGGCGCTTGCCGGCACGCTGCTGGCCGCGTCGCAGCTGGACCGGCAGGCGGGTCGCGACAGGCTGGCGCTGGCTACCGCCGCGGGGCTGTCCGATCCCAAACCAACAGTGACGACTATCCTGGCGCAGCTGGAGCAGCGGCGTGCCTGGACGCAGCAGCTCGAGGGCATGCTGTCGGCCCTCGATCACCCGATGGTACTGGTCGACGAAAAAGAACGGATACTGGCCGCCAGCGCCGGCATGACGCGCCTGGCCACGGGAGCCGTTGCGGGCGCTGCGGTCGATGCCGTGCTCGGGCTTGGCGCTGGGGGCGCGTCGGCGGACATGTCCGGGGGGCGCCTGGTACTGGTGGGCGGGGCACGGTTCACCCTGCGGCGCCAGGCCGTGGCGGGCACATGCCTGCTGCTCGAACTGGTGCCGGCGGGGAGCTATCTGCAGGATGACGAACTCGATGCCTTTGCCGGTGCCCTGGCGGGCGGGCAGACCGGCTTTCGGTTTGACACGAGAGCGGCCCTGGCCAATCCGGCCCTGGCCGCGCTCAACCGGGGCCTGGCGCGGCTGGATGGCAGCCTGCTGCAGCTTGCCGAGGTGGCGGTCGGCGAGGGCGACCTGCCCGATGCGCTCGAGGGCCCGCTGGGCGCGGTGGCGCGCCGGTTCGATGATGTTGTGCGGGCGCTGGGCGAAGAGCTGGACGAGACGCGCGACAGCCGCGATCGGCTGCAGGCGCGGCTGGGCCAGATCGGCCCGCTGGTGGCCCATTTCGAGGCGCGGCTGGCGCGGCTGAGCGCGCTGGCGGCCAGCAATCTGGGCGATGCCGAGGCGGCCAGGCGGGCGCTGGGCGAGGGGGGCGGCCAGCTGGGCGCAACGCGGACGATCGGCCATAATGCGCAGAACCTGGCGGGGGCGGCCGAACAGGCAGTGCAGCGCACGCAGGTCATGGTGGGCGAGTTCGACAGCATGACCGGCGAGATCGACAAGCTGGTGCAGGCCATCGAGGCGGTGTCGTTCCGGACCAATCTGCTGGCGCTCAATGCGGCCGTCGAGGCGGCGCGGGCCGGCGAAAAAGGCGCCGGCTTTGCGGTGGTTGCCGACGAGGTGCGGCAGCTGGCGCAACTGATCAACAGATCTGCCAAGGAAATCCGCGCAGTCGTCAGTCGCGGCCGGGCGCAAACCGAGAATGAAATCAATGCAGTCAAGGGTTTGGCAAAAATCATCGCCGATCTGGCGGCACATTTACGCAATCTAAGTAATGAGACTGACAATATCAGCGCGACCCTGAGCCAGGGTGAGGCGGCGCTGAGCCGGCTGACCGGGCGGCTGGGCATATCGGATGAGCCCGCCACGGTCGCCCATCGGCCGCCGCGACGGGCTAACGCTTAAACGACTGCCTTGCTGGTGGTCGGGGCAATTGGGGTAGCTGGCATGGAACAGGGGGAAATCTCCCTTAGCGAACGTGAATTTGCGCGGATCAAAGGTCGCGTTTATCAGGTCGCAGGAATCTCGCTGAGTGATGCCAAACGGACGCTGGTGGTGTCGCGCCTGTCCAAGATCGTGCGCTCGCTCGGCCTGCCCAGCTTTGATGCCTATGTCGACTTTCTCGAGCGCGGCGGTACCGGCCAGGACGGCCAGGAATTCGTCAACGCGCTGACCACCAACCTGACCCGGTTCTATCGCGAGGACCATCACTTCGATCACCTGCGCAAATATGTCGAGAGCCTGCTGGCGAGCAAGCCGCGCGGCAGCCGGCTGCGCATCTGGTCGGCGGGCTGCTCGACGGGCCAGGAACCCTACACGATCGGCATGGACCTGCTGGGCGCGTTTCCCGAGCTCAAGCGCTGGGACTTCAAGATCCTGGCTACCGATATCGATACGGCGGTCATCGAAAAGGCGGCCCGCGGCGTCTATCCGGAAAATGAGCTGAGCGGGCTGTCGCGCGAACGCGCCGCGCCGTTCACCCAGCCCGGCGACGGCACCATCAGGGTGCCCGAGGTGGTGCGCAGCCTGGTGTCGTTCAAGCCGCTCAACCTGATCGGCGCCTGGCCGATGAAGGGACCGTTCGATGCCGTGTTCTGCCGCAATGTGGCGATCTATTTCGACAAGCAGACGCAGGGCGAAGTGTTTGGCCGCTTCACCAAGCTGATCGCGCCGGAAGGCTTTCTCTATATCGGCCACTCGGAGAATGTCGGCTCGGGCGGCGAGGGGCTGCGCCTGGTCGGCAAGACGATCTACCAGGCCAAGGCCAAGCAGAACAAGCAGGAGGCGGCATGAGTATCAAGGTCCTGGTGGTCGACGATTCGGCGCTGATCCGTGAAGTCCTGACCCGCACGCTGACGCGCGACGGCGATATCGAGGTGGTGGGCACTGCCACCGATCCGATCGACGCGCGCGAGAAGATCAAGCAGCTCAACCCCGATGTGGTGACGCTCGATATCGAAATGCCCAATATGAACGGGCTGCAGTTTCTCGAAAAGCTGATGCGGCTGCGGCCGACGCCGGTCATCATGGTGTCGACGCTGACCAAGAAGGGCGCCAGCGAAACCTTGCTGGCGCTCGAATTGGGCGCCGTCGATTTCGTGGCCAAGCCGAGCGCCGAATTTGCCGGCGGCATCGAGGCTTTTGGCGCGGGCTTGCGCGACAAGATCCGCGCTGCGGCCAAGTCCGATGTGCGCGGCCGTTCGGCTACACGGGCCGACGCCCCGCGGGTCGCGCTCAAGACGGCCGCCGCCCCCCAAGGCGCGCTGATTGCCATTGGTGCCTCGACCGGTGGCGTGGAAGCCATTCGCGCGGTACTGGCGCAGATGCCGGGCGACTGCCCGCCCATCGTGATTGCCCAGCACATGCCGCCCGGCTTCACCAACCGCTTTGCGGCGCGCCTGGACGAAGTGTGTGCGCTCAAGGTGGTGGAAGCCGAAGACCGCATGCTGCTGCTGCCCGGCCATGCCTATGTGGCCAAGGGCGATTATCACCTGCGGGTCGAAAAATCCTCGGGACAACTCAAGTGCCGGCTGACCCAGGACGAATTGACCTCGGGCCATCGCCCCAGCGTGGACATCCTGTTTGAATCGGTGGCCAAGACGGTCGGCCACCTGGCGGTGGGCGCGATCCTGACCGGCATGGGGCGCGACGGCGCGCGCGGACTCAAGATGATGCGCGATGCCGGCGCCTATACGGTGGGACAGAGCAAATCCTCGGCCCTGGTCTATGGCATGCCGCGTGTTGCCTTCGAAGAAGGCGCCGTTGTCGAGCAGGCGCCGGTCGAAGAGATCGCCAGCCGTCTCGCTAACGCACTGGTGCGCCTCAAGTCTGCAGCCTGATCGGCTGCTTGGCGCAATGTCGCGATGCGGATTGAGAGATTTGTAACGCTTCTTGCCTAGTGTTTGCACAAATACCGGGGCTGTCATGCCCCGGGCACCAGGAAGGTGAATTCCAACATGCCTAAAGCCAGCGCAGTCAGTGTTCTCATCGTCGATGATCAGCAGTCCATGCGCGGTATCTGCAAGTACATCCTCACCCAGCTGGGCTTCAAGGACATCATCGAGGCCAAGAGCGGTCGCGATGCCCTGGGCAAGCTGGAGAAATCCAATGTCGACCTGATCATTTCCGACTGGAACATGGAAGACATTGACGGGCTGACCTTGCTCAAGGTGATCCGCAAGCATCCGCGTACCCAGGCCATGCCATTCATCATGGCGACCGGCCGTTCCGACAAGGAGCAGGTCAAGGAAGCCATTTCCTTTGGCGTGAACAATTACATCATCAAGCCGTTCGACGCCTCCACCATGAAAAAGCGCATCGAGGCGGTGATCGGCGCGCTGAGCTGATCGCCTGCCGGCCTTGAATCGACGGCCTGCCATTTTACGCCTCCCGACCCCGGTCGGGGGGCGTCTTGCTTTGGGGTGCGCCTGCGCACCAGGCACCGTGTCGACGAATCGGCGCGGACCCCGCCGGGCGTAACAAGCGGTTAATCCCCGCAGATGTATCGTTTGCATGATTTGGTCACGTTGCGCGTGACGATCGACGCCGGAGCCGCACAGGACTCCCCCGCAACAGGCGCGATCATCGTCGAGGAGTTTGAAACATGAGATTTTTTCCGCGCCTGAAGATTGCCCAGAAATTGCCGCTGGCGCTGGTCGGCTCCGCCCTGCTGGTGGGCGCGGGCGTTGGCCTGGCCAGTTACTGGATCGGGCTGGGGACGGTGCAGCAGCAGCGCGAGCAATCCATGCAGGCATCGCTGCAGACGGCCGTGGCGCTGGTCAGCGACTATTACGCGAGTGCCGAGGTTGATCTGCGCCTGTTCGTGCAGCGCTCCGATACCGTTACGGCAATGAAGAACCTGACGCGCTCGCTCGACGAGTTGCGCATGGGCCTCAAGGAACGGGCGGCCCTGCAGCTGCAGACTGCCTATGTCACCGAAAGTCCCAATCCGGAAGACCGGGCCGCGGTCGACAGCAATATCAAGGGCGCCACCTATGATGCGCCGCACAAGCGCTTCCATCCCGGCTTCCGCACGCTGATGCAGGAACGCGCCTATGCCGACGTACTGTTGATCAGCATGGCAGGCGACGTGGTCTATTCGGTCGCCAAGAATACCGATTTTGCCACCAATGTGGTCGCCGATACCGCTATGGCCAGTTCGGGGCTCGGCCAGATCTTTACCGCCGCCAAGGACCTCCCGGAGGGCCAGGCCGCCTTTATCGACTATTCCAATTATGCCCCGACGGGCGCCGCCGCGAGCTTCATGGCCATGCCGGTGTTCGAAAAGGCAGAAGTCACCGGCGTCATGGTGCTGGCGATCCCCACCGACGTGATCAGCGCCCGTGTCGCGGCGCTGTCGGGTCTCGGGTTGAGCGGCGAAGTGGTGCTGGTGGGTGGCGATGGCCTGCTGCGCACCGAGTCGCCGCGGACCGATACACCGGACGTGCTGCAGGCGAGCCTCACCTCCGATGTGGTCGCGCGGGCCCTGGCCGGCGAATCTGCCGAGGGCACCAGCACCGACTATCGCGCCGCACCCATGGTGGTGCGGGCGCAGGCGGTGAGCGTGGGTGACGTCTCCTGGGCCGTGGTGGCGGTGCAGCCGGAAGAAGAAGTCTATGCCGCCGTCACCCATATGGGCACGATGATCGTGCTGGTCGGCGGCGGGCTGCTGGCCGTGGCGGCGCTGGCGGGCTATTTCTTCGCGCGCTCGGTCAGCCGGCCGCTGAGCCGGTTGACGCAGACCATGGAAGCCCTGGCCGAGGGTGATCTCGACGTGACTGTTGCCGGCACGGCGCGCCAGGACGAAATCGGTGCCATGGCCGGCGCCGTGGAAGTGTTCCGCGAAAACGGGCTCAAGATGGCGCAGATGACCGAGGCGGAAGCCGCCCAGATCATCCGCAGCCAGGCCGAACGCGCCGCCATGATGGCGGATCTGCAGCGCGCCTTTGGCGCGGTGGTGGATGCGGCGATTGCCGGCGATTTCAGCCGGCAGGTGGAGGCCGAATTCCCCGATGACGAACTCAATACGCTGGCGCGCTCGGTCAACAACCTGGTGAGCACGTTCAACCGCGGCGTCACCGATATCGGCGTGGTGCTGGCGGCGCTGGCCGATACCGACCTGACGCAGCGCATGGAAGGCGAATACGAAGGGGCCTTTGCCAGGCTCAAGACCGATACCAATGCGGTGGCCGACAAGCTGGGCGACGTGGTCGGCCAGCTCAAGGACACCTCGCGCACGCTCAAGACCGCGACCGGGGAAATCCTCAGCGGCGCCAATGACCTGTCCGAACGCACCACCAAGCAGGCGGCGACGATCGAGGAGACCTCGGCCACCATGGAGCAGCTGGCAGCGACAGTGCTGCAGAATGCGCAGCGCGCCAATGATGCAGCGGCCGTGGCCGCCAATGTGACGCTGACGGCCGAAGAGGGCGGGCAGGTGATGGGTCAGGCCACCGATGCCATGGAGCGCATTACCCAGAGTTCGGCCAAGATTTCCAACATTATCGGGCTGATCGACGACATCGCCTTCCAGACGAACCTGCTGGCCCTCAATGCCTCGGTGGAAGCCGCGCGCGCCGGTGACGCCGGCAAGGGCTTTGCCGTGGTGGCGGTGGAGGTGCGGCGGCTGGCGCAATCGGCGGCCAGCGCCTCGGCCGAGGTCAAGGTGCTGATCGAACAGAGCGCCACCGAGGTCAAGGGCGGTTCGCGCCTGGTGGCCGATGCGGCCGCCAAGCTCGCCTCGATGCTGGGGGAGGCGCGTACGTCCAATGCGCTGATGAGCGGCATCGCCAAGGAAAGCCGCGAGCAGGCGTCCTCGATCGACGAGGTCAATACCGCCGTGCGGACCATGGACGAGATGACCCAGCACAATGCGGCGCTGGTCGAGGAGATCAATGCGGCCATCGAGCAGACCGAGGCGCAGGCCAGCGAGCTCGACCGCATCGTGGATATCTTTGCCATCGATGAAACCGCGACCCGGACGCGTCAGGCCGCTCCCAGCCAGTCGGCGCCGGCAGCGGCCAGGGGTTTTGGCGAGGGGGCGCGGGGCCTGCAGAACAAGCTCAAATCGGTGGCCAAATCCTATCTGGCCCATGGCAATGCAGCGGTCGAGCGGGACTGGAACGAGTTCTAGCCTTGCCCGGCGCTGGGCGACTACGCAGCGGGGCCCTTGGGGCTATTCAAACGTTGCAAGGCAACCAGACGTTAAGAACCGTCATGATATCTACCATACAAGGCGGCGCATATTTCGTGTCGAGGGGAGCAAGTGATTCATGAGAGCCATTGCGGGATTCTGGGGCAATATCAAGCTGACAACGGCGATCGCCGGGCTGGTATTGATGAGCATCGTGGTCACCATCGTGGCCTTTTCGGTCAGCGGTTACGTCAACCTGCGCACCCAATCGGTGGAGCAGAGCATCACCCAGCAGGTGTCAAACCTGCAGGTGGCGGGCACGATCCTGGAAAAACGGCTGTCCGGCTCGGCGGTCACCTGGGCCGAGGACGGCTCGGTCGCGGCGTTCCAGACCTATAGTATCCCGTTCTTTCACGACACCGGCGCGGTGGACGCGGTGACGCATATCACCAAGGGCTCGGCCGTGGTGTTCGGCCTCGACAAGGACAGCCAGCAGTTTGTGGCCAAGTCGACCAGCTTTGTCGGCGCCGATGGCGCGCGCATCATCGATTTCGTGCTCGACCCGGCCTCGCCCGAGCATGCCGCGCTGGCGGCCAACCAGCCCTATTTCGGCACGGTGACAATGAACGGGACGCAGCTATTTGGCGCGTTTCAGCCGATCAGTACCCTCAAGAACGACCTTATCGGCGCCTATTTCGTGGGTGGCGATGTGGCGGCGGCGGAAGCCAGCGCCAATGACGCGGTGCCGGGCATGGTGGTGATGGGGCTGGCGCTGATCAGTGTGCTCGGCGCCATCAGCCTGGTGATCACGCGCCTGCTGATGCGACCGATACCGCGCATTGCCACGGCCATGGAAGCCATTGCCGCCGGCGATTTCGCCACCGAAGTGCCCTATCTTGACCGTGGCAATGAGCTGGGCGCCATGGCGCGCGCCGTGGAAGTGTTCCGCGCCAGCGGTCTTCGCATCAGCGAGATGACCGAGGCCGAGGCCGCGCGGATCATTGCCGACCAGCAGGCGCGCCAGGAGATGATGACGCAATTGCAGTCGGCCTTCGGCGCGGTGGTCGATGCCGCGGTGGCCGGCGATTTCAGCCAGCAGGTGGCGGTGGAGTTCCCCGATCCGGAACTGAACGGGCTGGCGGCCAGCATCAATTCGCTGGTGGCCACGTTCAATCGCGGTGTTACGGGCATCGGCGAGGTGCTCGGCGCCCTGGCCAATACCGACCTGACGCAGCGGATGGAAGGTGACTATGACGGCGCCTTTGCCAAGCTCAAGAGCGACGTCAATGCAGTGGCCGACAAGCTGTCCGAAGTGGTCGGGCAGTTGCGCGAGACGTCGGGGACGCTGAAGACGGCGACCGGCGAGATCCTCAGCGGCGCCAATGACCTATCCGAACGGACGACGCGACAGGCGGCCACAATCGAGGAAACCTCGGCGGCCATGGAGCAGCTGGCGCGGACGGTGATGAAGAATGCCGAACTGGCCGGCGAGGCCAGCACCGTTGCCGGCACGGTCACCCAGGCCGCTGAGGACGGCGGCCAGGTGATGCATCGGGCCACCGAGGCGATGGAGCGCATCACCCAGAGTTCGGCCAAGATCTCCAACATTATCGGGCTGATCGACGACATTGCCTTCCAGACCAACCTTTTGGCGCTGAACGCCTCGGTGGAAGCGGCGCGCGCCGGTGACGCCGGCAAGGGTTTTGCCGTGGTGGCGGTGGAAGTGCGGCGCCTGGCGCAGTCGGCGGCCAGTGCCTCGGCCGAGGTCAAGGTGCTGATCGATCAGAGTGCGACGGAAGTGGCGGGCGGCTCGAAACTGGTGGTGGATGCTGCCGGCAAGCTGGAAGCGGTGCTGGGGGCCTCCCGGTCATCGAGCGCGCTGATGATCGACATCGCCCGGGAAAGCCGGCAGCAGGCCGGGTCGATCGACGAAGTCTCGACCGCGGTGCGCACCATGGACGAAATGACCCAGCACAATGCGGCGCTGGTTGAAGAGATCAATGCCGCGATCGAGCAGACCGAAGCCCAGGCGACGGCGCTGGACGGCATCGTTGACATCTTTGCCGTGGGTCATGCCCGCTCCGGCAGCAAGGCCGTGCCGGCCCGCGAGGCACCGATACCGGCGCGTCGTGTCCCGTCAGCCCGCGCCTATCTCAGCCAGGGCAATGCCGCCATCGACCGCGACTGGAACGAATTCTAGCCGTCGCGACAGCTTGAACGAAGCGCCGACCTGCCCGCAATCCCGGATCGCTGAAAAGCGATGCGGGATTGCCTTGGTGTGCGGTGTCGAAAAATTTCCTTTGCCACGAGGAATTTAGATTCTGCCGGACCAGGCGCGGCCGCGAAATACTGCTGTTAAACACTCAGTTAAGCAGCCGCTGCTACCCTTAATCGTAATTTAAGTGCTGCAACTGACAGCAATGCATTCTGATTTTGGGGCAGAAACATGATCAAACGGCTCGGTCAATTCATTGGCAACATCAAGTTAACCACGATGATAGCGGCACTGGTGATCTCGGCGATCATCGTTTCTGTCAGCGTGATTTCAGCCGCGATCTTCATCAACCTGAGTGCTGCCACCACCGGGAATGCCATGCGGCAGCAGGTTGCCAACCTGAAGACTGCCGCCACCATCGTTGAAGGCAGCCTGCCCGGCGCCGAGGTGGAATGGAACGAGACCGGCGACATCACCGCGATCCGTACCTGGGCGATGCCGCGCCAGTTCCTCGACAATGGGCTGGTCGATTCCATCGCCCGGGTTACCGGCGAGGCCGCCACCATCTTTGGCTGGGATCCGGTCGAACAGGATTTCATGCGGATCACGACCACCATCGAGGGGGCCGACGGCGCCCGTATCCTGGGCACGCCGCTGGGCAAGACCGGCGCCGTCTATGCGGCGATCATGGAGGGCAAGACCTATTTCGGCGAGGCGACGATTGTCGGCCGGTCCTATTACACCGCCTACCAGCCCATTGTCGACCAGACGGGCACGCCGGTGGGCATCGTGTTTGTCGGTATCGACAAGGCAGACATCCAGGGGGTGATCTACCAAACGCTGACGCTGCTGCTGATGGTGGGCGCGGCCGCGCTGGTGGTGCTGGGCGGGCTGGGCTACTGGCTGTCGCGCCTGATGATGGCGCCAGTGCCGCGCCTGGCTGAAACCATGCGCCGGGTGGCCGATGGCGACTACAGCGCCGAGGTACCCTATATTGGCCGCGGCAATGAAGCCGGCGAAATGGCGCGTGCCGTCGAGGTGTTCCGCCAGAACGGCCTCAAGATGGCCGACATGACCGAAGAGGAGCGCGCGGCAGCGCTGCGCCGCAGTGCCGAGCGTACCGACATGATGGTGACGCTGCAGGCGGCGTTCGGCGAGGTGGTGGACGCCGCCATTGCCGGGGACTTCTCCAAGCGCGTGCATGCCCAGTTTCCCGATCCCGAGCTCAACGCGCTGGCGAGCAGCGTCAACAATCTGGTGGAGACGGTGGATCGCGGCATTGGCGAAACCGGCGCCGTGCTGGGCGCCCTGGCCAATACCGATCTGACACAGCGCATGCGCGGCGACTATCAGGGCGCCTTTGCCCAGTTGCAGAGCGACACCAATGCGGTGAGCGAAAAGCTGACCGAAGTGGTGGGCAATGCCAAGAAGATTTCCGGGTCGCTCAAGCAGGCGACCGGCGAGATCCTGTCGGGCATGAACGATCTGTCCGAGCGGACCACCAAGCAGGCCGCCACCATCGAGGAGACTTCGGCGGCGATGGAACAGCTGGCCAGCACCGTGGCCGAAAATGCGCGCATGGCCGAGGATGCCAATGGCAAGGCGCAGTCGGTCTCGGGCAGTGCAGCCCAGAGCGGCGTCACCATGAGCGAGGCCAATGAAGCCATGGCGCGCATTACCTCAAGTTCGGCCAAGATTTCCAATATCATCGGCATGATCGATGACATCGCCTTCCAGACCAACCTGCTGGCGCTCAATGCCTCGGTGGAAGCGGCGCGGGCCGGCGATGCCGGCAAGGGCTTTGCCGTGGTCGCGGTGGAAGTGCGACGCCTTGCCCAGTCGGCGGCCAGTGCCTCGGCTGACGTCAAGGCGCTGATCGAGCAGAGTGCCAGCGAGGTTTCGGGCGGCTCCAAGCTGGTGTCCAATGCGGCCGACCAGCTGGCAGCCATGCTGGCGGCGGTCAATGAAAATGCGGTGCTGATGCAGGCAATCGCCAAGGCCAGCCGCGACCAGGCCTCGGCGATCGACGAGGTTTCGGTGGCCGTGCGCACCATGGACGAGATGACCCAGCACAATGCGGCGCTGGTGGAACAGACCAATGCGGCGATCGAGCAGACCGAGGCCCAGGCCAGCGAGCTCGATCGGGTGGTTGAAGTCTTCACCCTCGCCGAGGGGGCAGTAGTGGCGTCGCCACGCCGCGTGCGGGTTGCGCCGGCCGTTTCGCAAGGGTCGGCAGACAAGGGGTCGTCGGCGGCCCGAGCCTATCTCAGCCGTGGCAATGCCGCGCTAGCGCCGGACTGGTCGGAATTCTAGTCGCCAACAACGATCGACAAGCAAAGGGCGCCTGCGGGCGCCCTTATTTTTTGTCGGGCCAGTAGTGGATTTACCGAACATTAAGGCAGACGCCACAATTGTTCTGATGACGGTATGAGGGACTGGATGCGAGGCCTGACGATCGCCACCAAGATTTGTCCGCCCCCCCTTGTCGACACTCCGTCAACATCCCTCCCGGAGCCTTTTCGTGATCAACCTTTTCACCGGCAGTATTGCGCGGCGTCTGTACGCGCTGATCTTTATTTTCGCCATCGGTTTTGCCAGCGTACTGGCCTATCAGCTCTATACGCTGCGCGAGAACCTCGACAACTTCAAGCGCACCGAGCTGCAAAGCGTGGTGCAGGGCGCGACCAGCATCGCCCAGAACTACTATGACCGCTTCCAGGCCGGCGAGTTCACAGAAGAACAGGCCAAGACGCTGGCGCTCGAGTCGCTGCGCGGCTTCCGCTACCAGGGCAAGGAATACGTCTTCATCGATACCTATGACATGGTCATGCTGATGCATCCGACCAAGCCGGAAAAGCAGGGCAGCGACCGGTCGATCGAAGCGGATGGCCGCGGCAAGCTCTACATCAAGGAAATGGTCACCAATGCCAAGGCGAATGGCTCCACCTTCGTCACCTATCTGTTCAAGTCGCCCGAGGGCGGCGAGTTCGACAAGATCAGCTATGCCCAGGCCTTCGAGCCCTGGGGCTGGACGATTGCCTCTGGCGTATTGACCACCCAGGTGGATGCGATCTTCCTGCAGGCGGCCCAGATCAGCGGCGCCATAGCCTTTGGCGTCACGCTGCTGCTGCTCATCATCGGCGTGGTGATCGCGCGCTCGATCTCCAAGCCCATTGCCAAGCTCAACAGCGACATCGTGCGCATCGCTGCCAGTGATTTCGGCGTGGTGCCGCACGGCATGGATCGCCGCGACGAGATCGGCGACATGGCGCGCTCGGTGGAGGTGTTCCGCGAGCAGGGCCTCAAGGTCAGCCAGATGACCGAGGCCGAGGCGGCGCGCATCATTGCCGACGAGCAGCAGCGTCGCCTGATGATGACCCAGCTGCAGGGTGCCTTCGGCGAAGTGGTGGATTCGGCGATTGCCGGCGACTTCTCCAAGCGCGTCAGCGCGGAATTTCCCGATCACGAGCTCAACAGCCTGGCCGGCAGCGTCAACAGCCTGGTCAAGACCGTCGAAGATGGCCTCAGTGAAACCGGGCGCGTGCTCAAGGCGCTGGCCAATACCGACCTGACCGAGCGGATGGAAGGCAATTACCAGGGCGCCTTTGCCCAGCTGCAGGCCGATACCAATGCGGTGGCCGACCGGCTGACCGACGTGGTCAACCGGCTCAAGAATACCTCCCAGTCGCTGCGCACGGCCACCAGCGAGATCCTGGCCGGGGCCAATGACCTCAGCGAACGGACCACCAAGCAGGCAGCCACGATCGAGGAGACCTCGGCGACCATGGAACAGCTGGCGGCCACCGTGCTGGCCAATGCCAACAAGTCGGGTGAGGCCAGCGCCAAATCGCAGTCGGTGTCCCTGACGGCCGAAGAGGGCGGCGTGGTGATGGGCCAGGCCACCGGGGCCATGGAAAAGATCACCAGTTCGAGCGCCAAGATCTCCAACATTATCGGGCTGATCGACGACATCGCCTTCCAGACAAACCTGCTCGCTCTCAACGCCTCGGTGGAAGCGGCCCGGGCCGGCGATGCCGGCAAGGGCTTTGCCGTGGTGGCAGTCGAGGTTCGCCGCCTCGCCCAGTCAGCTGCATCGGCCTCGGCCGACGTCAAGGTGCTGATTGAGCAGAGCGCGAGCGAAGTGGCGGGCGGCACCAAGCTGGTGGCGGAAGCGGCCGGCAAGCTGGAGGCGATCCTGACCGGCGTGCGCGAGACCAGCGCGGTGATGGAGGGCATTGCCCGCGACAGCCGCGAGCAGGCCTCGGCCATCGAGGAGGTCAATGTCGGCGTGCGGCAGATGGACGAGATGACCCAGCACAATGCGGCGCTGGTCGAGGAGATCAATGCCGCCATCGAGCAGACGGAAAGCCAGGCCGGCGAACTCGACGAGATCGTCGCGGTGTTCGCTACGGCCGGCGGATCGAGCAGTGCGGTGATGGCGCGCGCGGCCGTGGCCGGCCGGCCGGCGGCAAAGCCCGCGGCCAAGCCGGCTGCCCCGGTGGTGCGCAAGGCCGCGGCGCAGTATCTCAGCCAGGGCAATGCTGCGGTGTCGACCGACTGGAACGAATTCTAGCCCATCGGGCAGACCTCAATCGGATGGGGGCGGCCAGGGATATCCCCGGCCGCCATTTTCATGGCCGGGTGTGCGCCCGTCCCGGGGCGTTATGGTTAATGAAAAAGCAAGGCGCCCGGGTGCACAGTGATGAAAACCGGATGCATCCGTGCCCGACAAGACGCTGGCAATGGTGACGATCTGCAAGTCTGGCGATGGCATGGATTGGCGCAAACGCACACGACCGAGCTGCCCGGCCCTCATTGTGGCAGAGAGAGACCGTCGATGACTCAACTCAAGATTGCCTTCAAACTGCCCGCCACGGTGGTTGCCATTGCGCTGCTTGCCGGGGCAAGCGTGGGTCTGGCGGCCTATCTGATCAGCAGTGCCACGGTAACGCAGCAGGCCGAGCAGCGCCTCGATGCGGCGGCGGACAATGCCAGCACGGTGCTGTCGGCCTATCTGGCCGAGGTCGCCGCCGACCTGACGCTGTTTGCCGGGCGCGCCGACACGATCAGCGCGCTCGACCAGCTGACGGGCGCGGTGCGCGGGCTGCAGGCAGGCGGCGAACCTGTCGAGCTGATGCAGAATGCCTATATCACGAACAATCCGCATCCGGCCGGTGAGAAACTGCTGCTCGATGCGTCCAGCCTGCTGCCCGACTACGATCGTGTGCATGCGGCAGTGCATCCCGACCTGCGCAAACTGCTGCTCAATCGCGGCTATTACGACATTTTCCTGTTCGATGCCGAGCTGACCAATGTCTATACCGTCTACAAGGAGGCCGATTTCGCCACCAGTTTCAAGGTGGGCGGCGGTCCCTGGTCCGACAGCGATCTGGGCGCGGTCGCGCGTGCCGCGCTGGCCAGCCCGGACGGCATGATCGTCCTGTCCGATTTCATGCCCTATGCGCCCAGTGCCGGTGCGCCGGCCAGTTTCATGGCCACGCCGATCTATCGTGACGGCGCCATTGACGGGGTCATGGCCGTCCAGCTGCCAACCCAGCGGATCGACGAGGTGCTGGCGCGGGTCAAGGGATTGGGCGCCAGCGGCGAGGTCTTCCTGATCGGCGCCGGTGGCATGGTGCACAATGATTCCCCGCTGACCCAGGATGAGGATGCCGGCAATCTGGTGCTGCAGGGGGAGGTGATCACCAATGCCCTGGGGGGCGCCAAGGGGCAGGGCAGCATCGAGCATCATGAGGGTGCGCTCTATCGCGCCACCGCCGAGCCGATCGACTTTGCCGGGGTGGACTGGGCCGTGGTGGCCATGGAAAGCCAGGCGGCCATCGAGGCGCCGGCGGCCGGGCTGCGCAACACGATCCTGGCCATCGGCGCGCTGATGCTGGCGATCGCGGCGGCGGTCAGCATCGTCTTTGCCCGCACGGTGACGCGCCCGGTTTCCCGCCTGACCGATGCCATGACCGACATCGCCCAGGACAATTTCGACCTGGCAGTGCCCGGGCTCGAGCGCGCCGACGAACTGGGCTACATGGCCGAGGCAGTGGAAGTGTTCCGCAACAATGGCATCAAGATGCGCGACCTGCGGAGCGCGGAGCTGGACATGAGCCAGGAGCGGGCCGGACAGGTCCAGGTGATCCAGGCGTTGCAGCGCGATATCGGCGTGGTCGTGGCCGCCGCACTGGAGGGGGATTTTTCCCACCGGCTGGCGGCCAACCAGCCCGATGCCGATCTGCGGCAGCTGGCCGAGAACGTCAATGCGCTGGTGGCATCGGTCGACGATGGCCTCAAGGCCACCGGCACGGTGCTGGCCGCGCTGGCCCGGGCGGATCTGGGCGAGCGCATGACGGGCAGTTTCCGGGGCGCCTTCGACCAGCTCAAGACCGATACCAATGCGGTGGCCGAGCGGCTGAACGACATTATCGGGCAGTTGCGCGACACCTCGGGCGCGCTCAAGACCGCCACGGGCGAAATCCTCTCCGGCGCCAATGACCTGAGCGAACGCACCACGCGGCAGGCGGCGACCATCGAGAAGACCTCAGCAACCATCGAGCAGTTGAGCCGGCGGGTGATGGAGAATGCCGACGAGGCGGATGCTGCCAGCCAGCAGGCCCATGCCGTCTCGGGCGAGGCGGAAACCAGCGGCGCGGTGATGGGTCAGGCCACCGAGGCGATGAACCGGATTACCAGTTCCTCTGCCAAGATCTCCAACATTATCGGCATGATCGACGACATCGCCTTCCAGACCAACCTGCTGGCCCTCAATGCCTCGGTTGAAGCGGCGCGGGCCGGCGATGCCGGCAAGGGCTTTGCCGTGGTGGCGGTGGAAGTGCGGCGGCTGGCGCAGTCGGCGGCCTCGGCTTCGGCGGACGTCAAGGCACTGATCGAGCAGAGCGCCGTTGAGGTTGCTGGCGGCTCGCGGCTGGTTGGCGATGCGGCCGAAGGCCTGGTGAGCGTGCAGCGGGCCATCAAGGCCAATGCCGGCATGCTCGAAGGGATTGCCCGGGCAAGCCGCGCGCAGGCGCAGGCCATCGACGCCGTGACAGTGGCGGTGCGGCAGATGGACGAGATGACCCAGCACAATGCGGCGCTGGTGGAACAGACCAATGCGGCGATCGAACAGACCGAGGCCCAGGCCAGCGAACTCGACCGCGTGATCAGCGTCTTTACCCTGAGTGATGGCCGGCGCGGGCCGCAGCGGCTCAAGCGGGCCGGATGAGGCGCGCGGCGCGGCCGCTATCGCTTCCAGGCCCAAAAGAGGCACCTTCGGGTGCCTTTTCCTTGCCTGCTGCTGGTCGAGCGGCCCACCCCGGCACATAGGCAATAATAAATTCCGCGGGGAAATATTTAATGATGTGTTAAGTACGAAAAGGTACCCTTGAACAGCATTGATCAAGATCAATTCAGGGTGATTACCCCCGGCCTAGTCAGTGCCGATAATTCACGGGGTCAGCATGCCAAATAAAATTGAACTGCAGGATAGACTTGACTTCATCGGCCTGGACGACGCGGCCCGCAATCGGCTGTCGGGTGTGCAAGGCGCGGTCGACAAGCATCTGTCCAATGCGCTGGACAAGTTCTACGCCAAGATCCGCACTGTCCCCGCGGTAACGAAATTCTTTGACGGCAGGCCGCAGATGGATCGGGCGCAGTCCAAGCAGATCGGTCACTGGAAGGCCATTGCCGCCGGGCAGTTCGACGACGCCTATTTTGAAGCCAGCAGCAAGGTGGGCCTGCGCCATGCCCAGATCGGTCTCGAGCCGCGCTGGCATATCGGGGGCTATGGCGTGATCGTGGAGACCCTGGTGCAGGGTCTGGTGCATGACATGATGGAAGCGGCGCTGCAGCCGGGACGGGGCCATTTCGGCAAGAAGGTCCCGGCCTCACCGGAATCGGTGCTGGCCGCGGCCGACAAGATGGGCACAGTGCTGACCGACGTGCTCAAATCCATGCTGCTCGATATCGATATCGGGGTATCGGCCTATTTCGAAAAGCTGACAGTGGAAGCCAAGGCGGCCGATGATGCGTCCAAGGCCAAGGTCAGCCGCGCGGTCGAGCTGACGGGCCTGGTGCTGCAGGATCTGGCACAGGGCGACCTGACCAGCCGCATTACCGAGACCTTCGACGCCGATTTCGACCAGATCAAGAACGATACCAATGCTGTGGCCGATCGGCTGACCACCATTGTGGGTCAGCTGCGGCAGACCTCGCGCTCGCTGCGGACGGCAACGGGGGAAATCCTGGCTGGCGCCAATGATCTGGCCGACCGGACGACGCGACAGGCGGCAACCATTGAGGAAACGACGGCTGCCGTCGAGCAGCTGAGCGCCACGGTGATCGAGAATGCCAAGATGGCGGGGGTAGCCAGCGACAAGGCGCAGTCGGTATCGCGCAATGCCACCACGGGCGGGACGGTGATGAACGAGGCCAACGAAGCGATGGGCGCCATCGAGGCGTCGTCCTCGAAAATTTCCAATATTATCGGCCTGATCGACGATATCGCCTTCCAGACCAATCTGCTGGCGCTCAATGCGTCGGTCGAAGCGGCCCGCGCTGGCGATGCCGGCAAGGGCTTTGCCGTGGTGGCCGTGGAAGTGCGCCGGCTGGCGCAATCGGCGGCCAATGCCTCCTCGGACGTCAAGCAGCTGATCGAGGCCAGTGCGGTGGAAGTGCGCAATGGCACGCAACTGGTGGGCAAGGCGGCCGAAACGCTGCTCGAAATCCTGGGCGGGGCACAGGAAAGCGCTTCGCTGATCGATGCCATTGCCCGGGCCAACCGGCAGCAATCGGATGCGCTGGGGGAAATTGCCGTCGCGGTGCGACAGATGGACGAGATGACCCAGCACAATGCCGCTTTGGTGGAAGAGACCAATGCAGCCATCGAGCAGACCGAGGGCCAGGCCGGCCAGCTCGACGATATCGTTGATATCTTCAAGCTGGCGGATGGGGGCATGCATGCCGCCAGCCGCGCACCCGTGCGGGCTGCCAGCAAGCCGGCCAGCCGATCCGGTGGCAAGCCGGCGGTCGCGCTCAAGCAGACCAGCAATCTGGCGCCATCCCCCGACTGGAACGAGTTCTAGCGCCGTCGACGCAATGCAGCAGGCAGTGGCCGCGACCCGGCCATTGCCCTGCCACCGTGAAGCTGGTTGAACTGCGATACCTGCAGGGAGACGGACATGGCACGCATTGGCCTGGTGGCGCATGACGACAAGAAAGACGAGCTGTGCGCCTGGGCGCTGCGGCACCGGCACAAGCTGAGCGAGCATGAACTCTGGGGCACCGGCACCACCGGCAGCCGCATCATTGCTGCCACCGGCATGCCCGTGACGCTGCTCAAGAGCGGGCCGCTGGGCGGGGACCAGCAGCTGGGGGCGATGATCGCCGAGCAGCGGCTGGACGTGCTGATCTTTTTCATCGATCCGCTCTCGGCGCAGCCGCATGATGTCGACGTCAAGGCACTGACAAGGCTGGCCACGCTTTATGACGTGATGTGCGCCAATAACGGGGCCACGGCCAATGCCGTGCTCGCCTATCTGTGAGCACAAGTCCCGGCTTTGCGGCGACGCCCGGTTGACCCTGTGCCCGCCTTATGAGCAGATGCCGCAAAATCGCCTGGATTGAACCGGGCGCCCTTGGCCTCAGGAATCGGGACGGATTTGGTGTCCTCTGACTTGGTTATCGACGTTCGCAACGTCAGCAAACGCTTTGGCGGCCTGACCGCCGTGAACAATTGCTCGCTCTCGGTGCGGCGCGGCTCCGTCACGGGGCTGATCGGCCCCAATGGCGCGGGCAAGTCGACGCTGTTCAACATGGTGGCCGGCAATATCGTGCCCGATAGCGGCGCGGTGATCTTTGACGGCAAGGATGTGACCGGGCTGGAGCCGCACGAGCTGTTCCGCACCGGCATGCTGCGCACCTTCCAGATCGCGCATGAATTCTCCAACATGACGGCGCTGGAAAACCTGATGATGGTGCCGGGCGACCAGCCGGGCGAAAATCTGGGCAATGTCTGGTTCCGGCCGGGACTGTCGCGTTCGCGCGAAACCGCGGTGCGCAAGAAGGCGCTGGACGTCATCGATTTCCTCAAGCTGGGCCATGTGCGCAACGAGCTGGCGGGCAACCTGTCGGGCGGTCAGAAGAAGCTGCTCGAGCTGGGTCGCACCATGATGGTGGATGCCAAGGTGGTGCTGCTCGACGAAGTGGCGGCCGGCGTCAACCGTACGCTGCTCAATGACCTGGCCGCCAATATCGAGCGGATGAACCGCGAGCTGGGCTATACTTTCTTTGTCATCGAGCACGACATGGACCTGATCGGGCGGCTGTGCGACCCGATCATCGTCATGGCGCAGGGCGAAAAGATCGCCGAGGGACCAATGGCGGAAATCCGCGCCAATCCGGCCATCGTCGAAGCCTATTTCGGCACTCCAGTCGAGGTAGCGTAATGCCGCTGATCGAACTCAAGCACGTCGTTGCGGGCTATGGCGGCGCGCCGATCCTCAATGGCGTGGACATGGCCATCGAGCAGTCCGATATCGGCGTGATCGTGGGGCCCAATGGTGCGGGCAAGTCGACCACGCTCAAGGCGATTTTCGGCCTGCTCAAGGTGACCGGCGGCACGATCGACTTTGACGGCGAAGACGTCGCCAACTCGCTGCCCGACAAGCTGGTGCCCAGGGGCCTCAGCTTCGTGCCGCAGGAAAAGAACGTCTTTACCTCGATGAGCGTCGAGGAGAACCTCGAAATGGGCGCCTTCACCAGGCGCGACGATTTCCGGGGCACCATGGACTGGGTCTACCAGATGTTCCCGGTGCTGGCGGAAAAGCGGCGCCAGCCGGCCGGCGAACTGTCGGGCGGGCAGCGGCAGATGGTGGCCATGGGCCGCGCGCTGATGAGCAAGCCGCGCCTGCTGATGCTTGACGAACCCTCGGCTGGGCTGTCGCCGCGCTATGTCATCGAGATCTTCGAGACCATCGTGCGCGTCAACAAGGAAGGCGTGGCAATCCTGATGGTCGAGCAGAATGCGCGCCAGGCGCTGGCCTTTGCCTCCAAGGGCTTCGTGCTGGCGCAGGGGCAGAACCGTTTCACCGGCACGGGCGCCGAGCTCATTGCCGATCCCGATGTCGCCAAAAGTTTCCTCGGGGGCTGAGCCGTGACCGAATTGATCTTCTTCATCAACCAGGTGGTGATTTCCGGCGCGGTGCTGGGCTGCATCTATGCGCTGGGCGCGGTCGGCATCACGCTGATCTTCGGCATTCTGCGCTTTGCCCATTTCGCCCATTCCGAGCTGATGACCTCGGGCGCGTTCTTTGCCTTCCTCTTGGCAGCTTTGTTCGCCAGCTGGGGCATCCAGACGCCCATTCCAACCGGCTTTGTGGTCTTGCCCCTTGCCATGGTGCTGTCGGCCATCTTCGCACTGGGCATCGACAAGGGCTTTTATGCGCCGCTGCGCCAGCGCGGCGCCAAGCCGGTGATCCTGCTGATCGCCTCGATCGGCGTGACGCTGATGATCCAGGGACTGATCCGGCTGTTCTTCGGCGCCGGCAGCTATTCCTTCTTCGAGAACGAGACCAAGGACGTGTTCCGCATCGATACCAGCTTTCTTGGTTCGACCCGGCCGCTGGTGATCACCGAGCCGCAGCTGCTGATGATCGTGGTCACGATCATCTCGGTGCTGGCGCTGCACTTCTTCCTGACCCGCTCGCGGCTGGGCAAGGCGATGCGCGCCATGGCCGACAATGCCGATCTGGCGCAGGTCTCGGGCATCAATACCGCGCTGGTGGTGCGGGTGACCTGGATCGTCGCCGGGGCACTGGCCTGCATGGCCGGCACCATGCTGGCGCTGGACGTGACGCTGAAACCCGATCTGGCCTTCAACATCATCATCCCGATCTTTGCCGCCGCCATTGTCGGCGGCCTGGGCCAGGCCTATGGCGCCATTGCCGGAGGCCTGCTGATCGGCTTTGCCGAATCGCTGGCCGTGTTCAACTGGACCATGGTGCTGCGCCCGCTCAACGGCGTGCTGCCTGAGGCGCTCCAATTGCCGGCGACGCTGGCGCTGGTGCCCACCGAATACAAGCTGACCGTGGCCTTCGTCATCCTCGTGGTGGTGCTGCTGGTGCGGCCCACCGGCATCTTCAAGGGAGCCTCGTCATGATCGCGCGCTCGATCAGCCTCTTTGCCGGCCTCTTCGCGCTAATCCTGGTGATCGGCTGGCTGATGGGCGTGCCCTTCACCTCATCGCGCCTTGTCGAGGCCACAGCCTATGCGTTGATCGCCCTGGGCCTCAATATCCAGTGGGGCTATGGCGGGCTGTTCAATTTCGGCGTCATGGGCTTCCTGATGCTGGGCGGCTTTGCCGTCACCTTCATCTCCTATCCTATCAATCCGAGCTTCTGGGGCTCGGATGGTCCCTGGATGCTGGGCCGGGCGGCAATCGCCTTCGGCGCCGGGGCGCTGCTGGTCTATGCCGCGCGGCAGAGCCACCGCCTGGGCGTGCGCGGCGGCTGGAAGACGTTCACCATCGTGCTGGCCTGGTTCGTCGCCTATTGCCTCTATCGCAGCCAGATCGATCCGGCCGCCGCCTATATCGAAAGCACGGCCGGCTTTGTCGGCGGGCTGGGCATCAATCCGGTATTCGGCTGGCTGTTCGGCGGCGTATTGGCCGCCGGCGTCGCCCTGATCGTGGGCAAGATCGCCCTGGGCCTGCGCACCGATTACCTGGCCATTGCCACGATCGGCATTTCGGAAATCATTCGCGCGCTGGTCAAGAATATGGACTGGCTGACGCGCGGCACGCTGACGGTGTCGCCCATTCCCTGGCCGACGCCGCTGCCGCAGGCCTATCAGGCCGGTGGCGCCGATCAGCTCAGTTCGCTGATCCTGGCGCGCGGCGGCTATCTGGCGCTGGCGCTGCTGGTGCTGGCGGCGGCCATGTGGCTGGTCAGCCGCGCCTATGCCGGGCCCTGGGGAAGGATGATGCGCGCCATTCGCGACAACCATGTCGCGGCGGCCTCGATGGGCAAGGATGTCAAATCGCGCCAGCTCGAAATCTTCGTGCTCGGATCGGTGCTGATGGGCATTGGCGGGGCCATGTTGGTCAGCTTTACGCAGATTTTTGACCCCTCGAGCTACCAGCCGATCAACCACACCTTCCTGATCTGGGTGATGATCATTGTCGGCGGCGCCGGCAATAATTGGGGCGCGGTGTTCGGGGCGGTGCTGATCTGGCTCGTCTGGGTGATTTCCGAGCCGCTGGCCAAGACCATCTTCGAAACGGCCAGCTATTGGTCGACCAGCGTGGGCTGGCCGCAGATTCCCGACATCGAGTCGCGCTCCGCGCAGATGCGCGTCTTCGTGCTGGGCCTGGTCATCACCATTGCGCTGCGCTACGCGCCCAAGGGGCTGATCCCGGAGACGGTGCGGCACCAGAACTAGTCCAAATTTGCATTTTGTCCAAATCTGGACTATATGTCTCTGCGTGACAGGAGGCAGACATGGCCAATGCAGGTTTCGCCGACATGAACCAGGCAGCACTGGTCGCCCATACGCCGCTCGCCCCCGACCGCTTCGAGCCCGCCAATCGGCGGCGGCTGAGTGGGCCGGCCCTGCGCAGCTTTGCCGCCATTGCCGATCTCTGGGGTCTTTCCGAACAGCAACGCCGGCTGGTGCTGGGCTATCCCTCACGCTCGACCTATCATAACTGGATGCGGCTGGCGCGGGAGCAGGCCGAGCTCACCCTTGATGTCGACAGCCTGACGCGGCTGTCGGCCTTGCTGGGCATTCACCAGGCGCTGGGGGTGCTGTTCGCGGGTTCGGGTGAGGCCTTGGCCTGGCTCAAAGGGCCGCATGACGCGCCGCTGTTTGGCGGCCAGGCCCCATTGGCGCTGGTCACGGCGGGGACCCTGGACGGCTTGCTGCAGGTGCGCCGCTTTCTCGATGCCGCGCGCGGCGGGCTCTATATGGCGCCCAATGGCCTGGATGCCGGCTTTGCCGCCAGCACTGACCAGGACCTGGTCTGGCAGTGAGCATTGTCCATGCCGAAGCGCCCCGGCCGGCGCACCGGCTGATCCCCTCGCAGTTTCCGCCGATCGGGCTGTTCGACACGGTGACGCGCGCGGCCGATCTGGATGCGGTGATGGAACTGGCGGGCTGGACCAATGACCGGCTGGTGGCCGAGCGGCTGGGCCGCCTGCCGCCCAGCGACTGGGTGTTCGGCCGGCCCAATGCCTCGGTGGTCATGGCGGCTTTCCTGCATGCGCCGGTCAATGGCGCACGCTTTTCCGGCCCCGACCTGGGCGCCTGGTATGCGGCGGCCCGCATCGAGACGGCCATTGCCGAGGTGGCGCATCATCTCCGGCGCGAGGCCTTTGCCCGGCGACTGCCCACAGCCAGCCGCCGCTACCGCGCCTATGGCTGCCAGTTGCTGGGCCGCTATCGCGACATCAGGGGGCTTGATGACGGGGGGCTCTACAGCCGCACCAGCTATGCCGCCAGCCAGGCGTTCGGCGAGGCCCTGCGGGCGGCGGGCGAGGATGGCGTGATCTATGACAGCCTGCGCCACCAGGGCGGCATGGCCATCTGCGCCTATCGGCCCGGCAAGATTGTCGATGTGGTGCAGGCCGACCATGTCGACATCGCCGTGTCGGTGGAAAGTGCATCCATCACGGTGACGCGGCTGGCGGGCTAGAGCATTTCACCGTTTTTGCTGAAGACGCTCTAGGGCGCCTTGCGGGCCGTCAGCCAGAGCCAGGTGGTGGGCAGGTTATCATAGCCATTGCCGGCAGCTTCGACGATGTCCAGACTGTGCCAGTCTGCGGCGGCGCGGGCATGGGCCTCCAGGGTGGGGCGGTCCGGATAGTTGTAGTAGCGCCCAAGACTGTCGCGGCCCTCGCCCCCGCCGGCCTTGAAGCTGGCGACCAGCAGACCGCCCGGCTTGAGGGCATCAAAGATGCGGGTCAAATCACCGGTCAACTCGCTGCGCGGGGCATGCAGCAGCGCGGCGCAGGCCCAGACGCCGTCATAGGCACTAAGCTTGTCGAGCTGGTTGAATGCCATGATGCGGACCGGGCGACCGAGGCGCGCCTCAGCCTGAGCGGCCAGTTCGGGCGAGGCGTCCGACGGGGTGACGGCAAAGCCGGCTTCCAGCATGGCGGCGGCATCGCGGCCATTGCCGGTGCCCAGTTCAAGCACGGCGCCCCCAGCGGGCAATTGCGCCAGGAAGGCCTCCAGCCGTGGCGTGGGCGCGGTGGCATGCTGGCCATAGACCAGGGCATTGTCGGCATAGAATTTGAGGGTTTCGGAATCGGGCATGTGGTCTCCAAAAAAAGGCCCGGGATCGCTCCCGGGCCTTCGCATTATGCGGATCTGCGTCCGGGCCCTGCGCGCATAGCGCTTCGGGCCTCGGTACCTCAAAACCCTCCACCGGAGGGTTTTGCCGGCGCGTTGCGCCGGACTGTGCCGAGTTACTGGATCAGGCCCTTTTCGACGAAGGCGCCGCCTTCGACGGCCAGTTCGACGATGATGCCGTCCACGTCGCCTGCGGCGTCGAAGTCGAGCGCGCCGCCGGCGCCTTCATAGTCGATGTCGGTGCCGGCCTTGATCAGCTCGACAGCCTTGGTCCACTCGCCGGGCAGGATCTTCTCGCCGGGTGCCGAGGAAACGTCGCGCAGCGCGGCAGCAAGGCCGTCACGCGAGGCCGAACCATTCTTCTCGATGGCCAAAGCCAGCAGGAAGGCGGCGTCATAGGCCTGCGGCGCATAGGTCGCATTGGCGGCGATGCCGGCCGCGGTGGCCAGGTCGGTATAGGTGGTGGTGGCAGCGCCTTCGGGTGCGCCGGCGCGGGTGGCGATCAGGCCTTCCACGGCAGCAGCGTCGATGCCGCTGAGCAGGTCGTCGCCGACCATGCCGTCACCGCCGACATAGGTGGTGAAGTTGCCGGACTCGACGGCCTGGCGCAGGATGGTGTTACCCGAGGCATTGGCATAGGCCAGGATCACCAGGTTCTGGCTGGCGACCAGGTTGCCCAGCTCGGCGCGATAGTCAGCCTTGCCTTCTTCATGGGCCACATTGGCAGCAACCGTGCCGCCGGCAGCGGTATAGGCAGCGGTCAGCGCATCGGCAAAGCCCTTGCCATAGTCATTGTTCACATAGGTGATGGCGATGTCCATGACGCCCTTGGCGATCAGCAGATCGGCCATCTTGACGCCCTGCAGGGCATCGGATGGGGTGGTGCGATAGACCAGGTCATTGTCTTCGAGCGTGGTCAGGGCCGGGGCCGACGAGGCCGGCGAGATGAACACGACATTGCCCGACAGGCCCGAGCCATTGAACGCGCCAATGGTTTCGCCGGTGCACAGGGCGCCGACAATGCCGACCACGTTGTCGGAATTGATCAGCTTGTCGGCGGCCGCGGCAGCGGCCGTCGCGTCGCAGGCACCGTCGGCCGAGATCAGGGTCAGTTCACCGCCCAGGATACCGCCCTGCTCGTTGACCTGCTTCACCACGAGTTCGGCGCCGGCAAAAATGGGTGGGGTCAGCGATTCAATCGGGCCGGTGAAGCCGCCGATAAAGCCGATGGTAGCGCCGGTGTCCTGGGCAAAGGCGGGCACGGCAACGACCAGGGTCGAGGCGGCAACGGCCAGGGTCAGGGTTTTCTTGAGATTGAGCATGTACGTCCCTCTGCTGGGTTGTTCCGGGGAGCGACCCTTGCACGGGTCGTCTTGCCAGACGAAACAACGCGATAACGGGGGCGCAACCCGCGCCCCGCTGGGCAGACTGTTGCACAGATCGGGCGGGCGAGTCACCGGCTATTGCGGGGGCTGGCGGGGCTGAACACACAGTTGCTTAACGGGCGGGTCTTGGCCATAGAATGCCGGCGTGGCGGGAGATTGGCGTGAACACAGCAAGCCGGGCAGGGATGGTGACAGGGCTGTTGCTGGCGCTGATAGGCGGACCGGCGCAAGCGCAGTTGAGCGTGCTCGACCAGGCCCAGGACCGGGTGGGGCAAGCGGCGCCCGCGACAGGCAGCCCGGCCGTGCCCGCGCCGCCCTGCGGCAGCCGAACCATCAGCATTGCCAGCATGAGCTGGCCCTCGGCGCAATTGCTGGCCGAGATCCATGCCCGCGTGCTGACGCGCGCCTTTGGCTGCGCCGTTCAGGTGGCGCCGGGCGACCTGGCGGCCACCGGTTCGTCGATGGGCTCGACCGGCCAGCCGGCCGTGGCGCCAGAAATGTGGCCTACACGGGTAGCGGAAGTGTGGAACGCCGGCATGGCGGCGCAGATGCTGCGGCCAGCGGCGTCCACCTATGTCGAGACCGCGCTCGAGGGCTGGTTCATCCCGGCGGCGCTGGCCGCCGCGCGGCCGGACCTGGTCAGCGCCAGCCAGCTGGCCGGCGTGCTGCCGACGCTCAATGGCGGCAGCAAGGTGTCGTTCATCTCCTGCCCGGTCGACTGGGCCTGTGCGGTGATCAACCGGCACCTGATCGCTGCCCATGGGCTGGAGCCGCTGGTCGAGATTGTCGAGCCGGCCAACCGCTTCGAGATGGACAGCCTGATCGCAGCGGCGGTCAATCGCAATGACCCCGTGCTGTTCTATTACTGGCGGCCCAATGCGCTGCTGGCCCAGCTCAACCCGGTGGCGCTCGACATGGGCGACTACGATGCCGAGGCCGCCAAATGCCTGGCCCAGGCGGTCTGCGCCGCGCCGCAGCCCAGTGCCTTTGCGCCCGAAGCGGTGCTGGTGGCGCTCAGCGAATGGGTCTTTACCGATATCCCCGCCATTGCCGGCTATTTCCAGCGCACCAGCCTGCCCGTGGTGGCGATGAATACGCTGCTGGCGCAATTGAACGAACCGGGGGCCAGCGTGGCCGGGGTGGCCGACCGGTTCGTCGCCGAGCGCGGCGACATCTGGCGGCAATGGGTCGGCCCGCCCGTTCCTTAGGGCCGGCTTAACCGTCCGCCTCGGTGGCGTCGGGTATGTCGTGCGGCTGTCACACAGGGCCATTAGGATGTCGGATCACCATGGCGAAGCGCGCCTAAACCACTGACAGATAAGGCGTTTCACTGTACCGTTTACGAATTGTTCATGTCTGATCGCCGATAGTGCAGGCGCCCGGCATTATCGGGCGTGAGCGGACCAGATCGCCATGCGGCGTAATTTAGCACTTTCCCAGATTCTTGACGGCTATCGCGGCATTACCCTGGCGGCCGCAACCGTCATCGCGGCGCTGTTTGTCGCCAGTGGCCTGGCGCTGACCGGCTTGCTGGCGAGCGCCAACGTGACACTCCCCGTCACCACGCTGCTGGCTGGCAGCCTGCTGCTGGCCGTGCTGGCGGTGGGGCACAAGGTGATGCGGATGCGCATCATACTGGCCGCCAAGGCCACCCATGACATCATGGCCTCGATCCATCGCGATGCGCTGACCGGGGTGGCGACGCGCTCCTATTTCCTCGAGATGCTGCGCGGCGAAGTCTATCACGGCTCGGAGCGAGCGGTCGGCTATCTGCAGCTCGACATGGACAATCTCAAGGTGCTCAACGACACCGCCGGTCATGGCGCGGGCGATGCGGCGCTGCTGCATCTGGCGGGAACAATCCGCGACATGCTGCCCAATGCGCTGGTCGGCCGGCTGGGCGGGGACGAGTTCGGCATTGCCGTGTTCGGGCATGACAACCGGGCTGGCCTCAAGCGCCTGGGCGAAGAATTGCTGCGGCGGCTGGAGCGGCCAGTGGGGATTGCCGGCAGGCCGGTACGGCTGGCGGCCACCATCGGCATCGCCCTGGCGCCGCTCGACGCTACCGATGTGGACGAGCTGATGTCCAAGGCCGATCTGGCGCTCTACAAGGGCAAGAAAAGCGGGCGCCACATGGTGGTGGCCTTTGACGCCGACATGCTGGGCGATGAGCGGCATCGCCGCTTCGTCGAGCGCGAACTGCGCGCCGCCCTGCTGCTGGACGAACTCGAGCTGCACTACCAGCCGGTATTTGACGGCGACCGCCATGTCACTTCCCACGAAGCGCTGATCCGCTGGCGCCACAAGGTGCGCGGCGTCATTTCGCCAGCCCAGTTCATTGCCATTGCCGAGGAGAGCGACCTGATCGACAAGCTGGGCGAGTGGGTGCTGCGGCGTGCCTGCCAGGATCTGCCGCAACTGGGCACGCCGGTGGCGGTCAATGTGTCGCCGGCGCAATTGCGCCATGCCGATTTTGCCCCGCGCTTTGCCGCGCTGCTGGGTGAAACCGGCACCGATCCACGCCGCATCATCGTCGAGATCACCGAGACGGTGCCGCTGCAGGCCCAGGGCATCGAGCTGGCCAATGTCGATGCGCTGCGGGCGCTGGGCGTGCGCATCGCCATCGACGATTTCGGCGCCGGCCATGCCAGCCTGCAATATCTGCGCGGCTTTGCCTTCGACATCATCAAGATCGACCGCACCTATGTGTCGAGCCTGGGCAGCAGCCGGATCGACGCCATCATCGTGGCGGCGATCTGCGACATCGCCCGCTCGCTGCCGGTCGAGGTGGTGGCCGAGGGGGTCGAGACCGAGGAGCAGTTCCGCCTGCTGCGCCAGGCCGGCTGCACGCGCTTCCAGGGATTTCTGCTCGGCCGGCCGCAGCCGCTCGAAGCGCGGCGCGTCGCCAGCGCCGCCTGAGCCCCGCCAATGACAGCTTGATGACAGCTATTGCGTTGTCGCAGTTGCGTCGCACGCCACGGCACGGATATAAGGCTTGTGGGAAGCCTTTTATGGCAGTGGGAGTAGTGCCTTGGATTTGAAGCGGATCAACGATCATGTCAGCGTTTCGGGGCAGATCCGTCCCGAGGACGTCGCAACGCTCAAGGCCGCCGGGTTCGTCGCCATTGTCAACAATCGCCCCGACGGGGAATCCCCTGACCAGCCAAGCGGGGCCGAGATCGCGGCCGCCGCCGCGGCAGCGGGTCTGGCCTATCATGCCATTCCGCTGGGCCGCGAGGGGGTCTCTCCCGAAATGGTGGCACAGACCAAAGCCGTGCTCGAGGGGAGCACGGGGCCGGTCTTCTGCTACTGCCGGTCCGGAACGCGCTCGACCACATTGTGGGCGCTGAGCCAGGCCGGCACGGTCGACGCCAGCCAGATCATCGCACAGGCGGCCGAGGCCGGCTACGACATGAGCCATCTGGCGGGTCATCTCGACCGCCACTAGACGCCTTCAGACGCTGGGGCGGGCGACCGCCCCCGGCCATATGCCGATTGCTGAGCCGGACCGTCACAGGTCCTTCACCCCTCCTGCTCGGACAGATTCATGCCCATCAAGAAAATCCTCGTCGCCAATCGCAGCGAAATCGCCATCCGCGTGTTCCGCGCGGCCAATGAACTGGGCCTCAAGACGGTCGCCGCCTATGCCGAAGAGGACAAGCTGGCGCTGCACCGCTTCAAGGCCGACGAGGCCTATCTGATCGGCAAGGGCAAGGGGCCGGTCGAGGCCTATCTGCAGATCGACGAATATATCCGGCTGGCCCGCATTTCGGGCGCCGATGCGATCCATCCCGGCTATGGCCTGCTGTCGGAAAGCCCCGAATTCGTCGATGCCTGCGAGGATGCCGGCATCATCTTCATCGGCCCGCGGGCGCAGACCATGCGCGACCTGGGCAACAAGGTCGCCGCGCGCAATATGGCGATCGCCTCCAATGTGCCCGTCGTGCCGGCCACCGAGGCGCTGCCCGACGATCCCGAGCAGATCAAGGCCATGGCTGCCGCCATCGGCTATCCGCTGATGCTCAAGGCCAGCTGGGGCGGCGGCGGGCGCGGCATGCGCCGCATCATGGATGAATCCTCGCTGCTGGCGGAAGTTTCCGAAGGCAAGCGGGAGGCCAAGGCGGCCTTCGGCAAGGACGAGATGTATCTCGAAAAGCTGGTCGAGCGGGCCCGCCATGTCGAGGTGCAGCTGATCGGCGACGATCACGGCAATCTGGTGCACCTTTACGAGCGCGATTGCTCGGTGCAGCGGCGCAACCAGAAGGTGGTCGAGCGGGCGCCGGCGCCCTATCTCAGCGCCGAGGTGCGCAAGGAACTGACCGACGCCGCGGTGCGGCTGGGCAATGCCGCCAATTATCGCGGTGCCGGCACGGTCGAATTCCTGATGGATGCCGATACCGACAAGTTCTACTTCATCGAGGTCAATCCTCGCATCCAGGTCGAGCATACCGTCACCGAAGAGGTGACCGGCATCGACATCGTCAAGGCGCAGATCCATCTGCTCGATGGCGCCGTCATCGGCACGCCGGAATCGGGCGTGCCACTGCAGGAGGATATCCATCTCAACGGCAATGCCATCCAGTGCCGGGTCACCACCGAAGACCCCGAACAGAATTTCATCCCCGACTATGGCCGCATCACCGCCTATCGCGGCGCCACCGGCTTCGGCGTGCGGCTTGATGGCGGCACCGCCTATGCCGGCGCGGTAATCACCCGGTTCTATGATCCGCTGCTCGAAAAGGTCACCTGCTGGGCGCCCTCGGCCGAAGAAGCCATTGCCCGCATGCACCGCGCCCTGCGCGAGTTCCGCATCCGCGGCGTCTCGACCAATCTGGCGTTTCTTGAAAACATCATCACCCATCCCGACTTTGTCGAAAACCGCTACACGACGCGCTTCATCGACACGACGCCGGAACTGTTCAACTTTAAGCCGCGCAGGGATCGCGCCACCAAGCTGCTCAGCTACATTGCCGATGTGACCGTCAACGGGCATCCCGAAGTGCGCGATCGGCCGCGGCCGCCCGCCGAGGCGGCTGCCCCCGTGGTCCCCGAATTTCCGCCCCTGGCCGTCATCGACGGCAGCCGGCAGATTCTTGATCGCGACGGCCCCGTCGGGCTGGCGCAGTGGATGAAGCAGCAGAAGCGGGTGCTGTTTACCGACACCACCATGCGCGACGCGCATCAGAGCCTGCTCGCCACCCGCATGCGCAGCTTCGACATTACCCGCATTGCCCAGACCTATAGCCGCGGCCTGCCCAACCTCTTCAGCCTGGAATGCTGGGGCGGGGCGACCTTTGACGTCTCAATGCGCTTCCTCAACGAGGATCCGTGGGAACGGCTGGCCAAGGTGCGCGACGGCGCGCCCAATATCCTGACCCAGATGCTGCTGCGCGGCAGCAATGGCGTGGGCTACACCAATTATCCCGACAATGTGGTCAAGTTCTTTGTCGCCCAGGCCGCCAGGGGCGGCGTCGATATCTTCCGCGTCTTCGATTGCCTCAACTGGGTCGAGAACATGCGCGTCTCGCTGGACGCGGTGGCCGAGGCGGGCAAAGTGGCCGAAGGCGTCATCTGCTATACCGGCGACATGCTCGATCCCGACCGGGCCAAGTATGACCTCAAATACTATGTCGGGCTGGCCAAGGAGCTCGAGGCAGCGGGTGCCCATGTGCTGGGTCTGAAAGACATGGCGGGCCTGCTGCGGCCGGCGGCGGCCAGGAAACTGATCGCCACGCTCAAGCAGGAAATCAGCCTGCCGATCCACCTGCATACCCATGACACGTCCGGCGCGGCCGCAGCCACGGTGCTGGCGGCGGTCGATGCGGGTGTCGATGCGGTCGACGCGGCCATGGACGCCCTCAGCGGCACCACCAGCCAGCCCACGCTGGGCTCGATCGTCGCCGCCTTGCGCGATGGCGACCGCGATCCGGGGCTCGATGCCAAGGCGATAAGGCAGATCTCTTTCTACTGGGAAGCGGTGCGCACGCAGTATCGGGCCTTTGAAAGCGACCTCAAGGGCGGCGCCTCGGAAGTCTATCTGCACGAAATGCCGGGTGGCCAGTTCACCAATCTCAAGGAACAGGCGCGTTCGCTTGGCCTTGAAACGCGCTGGCACGAGGTCGCCCAGACCTATGCCGACGTCAACCAGATGTTCGGCGATATCGTCAAGGTGACGCCCAGTTCCAAGGTGGTGGGCGACATGGCCCTGGCCATGGTCTCGGCCGGGCTGACCCGGGCCGATGTCGAGAGCCCGGACAAGGATATTGCCTTCCCCGATTCGGTGGTGGGCTTCTTTGCCGGCGATCTGGGCCAGCCGCCGGGCGGCTTCCCCCCGGCGCTGCAGAAAAAGGTGCTCAAGGGCAAGACGCCGCTGACCGAACGGCCCGGCTCCTATCTCAAGGATGTCGACCTCGAGGCCGAGCGGGCCAAGCTGGTCGAGGAGGTCGGGCACGAGATCGACGATTATCGTCTGGCCTCCTATCTGATGTATCCCAAGGTCTATGCCGACTTCGAAAAGACCCAGGATCGCTACGGGCCGACTGAAGTGCTGCCGACGCCGGTCTATTTCTATGGTCTCTCCGAAGGAGACGAACTGTACGTCGACATCGAAAAGGGCAAGACGCTGGTCCTGCAATATCTCGGCCGCGCCCCGACCAATGAAAAGGGCGAGGTGCGGGTGTTCTTCGATCTCAACGGCCAGCCGCGCACCATCCTGGTACCGGATCGGCTCAAGGTCGGCGAAGTCACGGTACGGGCCAAGGCGGCCCTGGGCGATGCCAAGCAGGTTGGCGCACCGATGCCGGGCGTCATTTCCGGGCTCAATGCCAAGCAGGGCCAGAAGGTCACGGCCGGCGACGTGCTGTGCTCGATCGAGGCGATGAAGATGGAAACTGCCATCCATGCCGAAATCGACGGGGTGATCGCCGAAGTGCTGGTCAAGCCAGGCGATCAGATTGATGCCAAGGACCTGCTGATCAGGTTTGAATAGGCGCAAACAAAGGCCCGGAGCGATCCGGGCCTATTTTGTCACTGGTTGGTTCGACTAGAGCCGGCGGGCGCGGCCATCGATGGTGGGGCCATAGCCGTTGCCCGGACGGTCATTGCGCTCGAGGTGGTCGGCCTTTACCGGCACCGGCAGGCGCGCGACGATCCAGCTGACCATCAGCGGCACCAGGATCAGATCATCGACCCAGCCCGCCAGCGGGATGAAATCGGGGATGATATCGATCGGGTTCACCAGGTAGAACGCCGCGAACAGCGTTGCTGCCTTGAGGTAGAACGGGGTTTGCGGGGCAAAAAACGCCTGCCAGAGCAGGACGGCTTCCTTGCGGAACAGAACGATGCGGGGGAGGAGCGTTTTGAACATGATCTATAAATGGTCAGTGTCGGATGTGGTTCAAGGCCCGGCGATCACATTATGCGTGAAGGGGCCGGCGCGGCTGCCCTCGCGTGCACGACGCTGGATGCCGACAGATTGACCCATCACGCAAGCGTAACATTGCTCTTCTAGGCTCGGCAGCCTATTTCTGAGCCGAAAGCAGAGGTGTTTGATGGCTGGTCCGGCAATGCGCAGGCAGGCGGTGGGTGTGAATGTCGGCGGCGTGCTGGTGGGCGGCGGTGCACCCATCGTGGTGCAGTCGATGACCAATACCGATACCGCCGATATTGATGCGACGGTGCGCCAGGTGATGGCCTTGGCGCGGGCGGGTTCGGAAATCGTCCGCATTACCGTCGATCGTGACGAATCGGCCGCGGCCGTGCCGATCATCCGCGATCGCCTCGCCGTGCTGGGTTACGATGTGCCGCTGGTGGGCGATTTCCACTATATCGGCCACAAGCTGCTGACCGATCACCCCGCCTGTGCCGAGGCCCTGGCCAAATACCGCATCAATCCGGGCAATGTCGGCTTCAAGGCCAAGCGCGATACGCAGTTCTCGACGCTGATCGAGATTGCCAATCGCTACAACAAGCCGGTCCGCATCGGGGTCAATTGGGGCTCGCTCGACGAGGAATTGCTGACAAGGCTGATGGACGAGAATGCCGCGGCCGGGAGCCCCCTGGGTGCGGCGGCCGTGCAGCGCGAGGCGATCATCCAGTCGGCACTCTTGTCGGCGACCCGTGCGGAAGAGCTCGGCATGGCGCGCGACAAGATCATCCTGTCCACCAAGGTAAGCGATGTGCAGCACCTGATCGCGGTCTATCAGGACCTGGCGGCGCGCTGCGACTATGCGCTCCATCTGGGCCTCACCGAGGCGGGCATGGGCACCAAGGGCGTCGTGGCCTCGTCGGCCGCTTTGGGCATTCTGCTGCAGCAGGGCATTGGCGACACGATCCGCATTTCCCTGACGCCCGAGCCGGGCGGCGACCGCACCACCGAGGTCAAGGTGGCGCAGGAACTGCTGCAGACCATGGGCTTTCGGCAGTTCGTGCCGGTGGTCGCCGCGTGCCCCGGTTGCGGCCGCACCACCTCGAGCACCTTCCAGACCCTGGCGCGCGATATCGAAGACCATCTCTCGAGCTCGATGCCGGAATGGAAGGAACGCTATCCGGGGGCGGAAACCCTGTCGGTGGCGGTGATGGGCTGCATCGTCAACGGGCCGGGCGAGAGCAAGCATGCCAATATCGGCATTTCCCTGCCCGGCACGGGCGAAAGCCCGGCGGCGCCGGTCTTTGTCGATGGCCAGAAGGTCGCCACCCTGCGTGGCGCGGACGTGGCCGAGCAGTTCAAGGTGATGGTGGCGGACTATATCGAAGCCAAGTTCGGCACCGGCCGGCAGAACGCGGCCGAATGAACGAGCGCAATCAACGCCGGCTGTTCTGGTTTGCCATGCTGATCATCGTGCTGAGCGCGCTCAAGTTCATGGGGCAACTGGGCTAGATCAGCCCGTGGCCTGCAGCAACACGTCGGTGGCAAGGCGATCGCGGCCATTGGATTTGGCGGCGTAAAGCAGGCGGTCGGCGCGCTCATAGACCTCGCTGAGGCCTTCCTTGCCCACCGGGCTGGTGGCGCCGATGCTGATGGTCAGCGGCGGCGTGCCCAGGGGAACCACCAGGGCCGAAATCTGTGCCCGCAGGGCTTCCAGGACCGGGGTAGCGCTGCGCATGTCGCTGCCGTGCAGCAGCAGGGCAAATTCCTCGCCGCCCAGGCGCGTGGCCATGTCCATGGGCCGGCGGGCGACGCTGGCAATGGCATCGGCGACCCGGCGCAGTGCCTGATCGCCGGCGGCGTGGCCGCAGCGGTCATTGAAGTGCTTGAAATGGTCGATATCGAGCATGGCCAGCACCACGGTCTCGCCGTGGCGGGCGGCATGGGCGATGGCAGCCTCGGCATGGCGCTGGAACAGGCGGCGATTGGCCAGGTTGGTCAGCGGATCGAACTGGGCCTGGCGCGACAGCATGGCCGTGAGCAGAAACTGGCGGCGATGCGCCAGTTCGCGCACATAGCCGCCAATGGCGCCCACGGGTATGGCCAGGGTCAGCACGAAGATCATGCCGGGCAGGCCAAGGATAGTGTTGCCCTGCATGAGGATAGCGCCGGCAATGGCGACCACCACGACCGGCACGAAGGAGGCGATGAGGGCGCGATAAAAAGTCATGCCGATGGGCAGGAACGGGGCCATGACGACAATGACCAGGGCCGATTCGGCGGCCGGCATGCCATGCGTCTTGTAGATCATCGCATTCATCGCGGCCACCAGGGCCATGAGGGAATAGATTGCGAAGGCGGCGGGCTCCAGCCGGGCGCGGGTGCGCAAGGGGCTGGCATAGAAGGCGGCGATGGCGAACAGGGCGGCCCAGCGGGAGCACAGCAATACCCAGAGGTCGGCGCTGGGGACGCCCTGGTTCAGCACATCGAGGCGCACCAGGTCGAAACCGGCAAAGCCGGCCCAGATGGTCAGCGCGACGCCGCCAAAGATCAAGGCGGGGCGGCGCTGTTCCTGCGCAAAGGCGGCGCGGTATTCGGCTTCCAGCGCCGGCTCGAAGCGCAGCCGGGCAAAACCCTGCGCCAGCTGGCGCTCATAGGGCTCGTCCGGCATTTCCTGCAGGCGGACATAGTCGTGTTCGGTCGTCGCGTTCAAGCTGTAGTCTTCCTGGCGCCGGGCCGAACACGTTTATCTAACGGCGGAGCTTAAGGGCTGGTGGTTGCCGAGTGGTAAATTAGTCAGTGGCTTGTGGCGGTTGGCAGGCATCGACCCATCGATTGCCGCACAGGGCGGCCAGCCGCTCGACGCTGAGGCGTACCGAAGCATGGGTATCGCCCCCGGCCGGAATCACCACGTCATAGACCTTGAGTGAGACATCAAGATGAATGGGCAAGGCAGAAGGCAGGCCGAAGGGGCATACCCCGCCGACCTGATGGCTGGTCAACTGCTCGACCTCCTCGGCGCCCAGCATGCGGGGGCGACCGCCAAAGGCCGCCTTGGATTTCTGGTTGTCGAGCCGGGCATCGCCGCGGGTCACCAGCAGCAGCACCTCGCCACCGACGCGGATGCACAGGGTCTTGGCGATCTGGCCGGGTTCAACGCCATGCACGATGGCTGCCGTCTGCACGGTGGCGGTGGAATCGGGGGTGACTTCCACCACCAGGTCAGGGGCGCGGGCAGCCAGATCGGCTTGAACGGATTGCAGGCTCATGGGGGTGCTTTCGGTGACGCTTTCAGAACAGGCGGGCGAGGCGATCCTGGTAGTCTTCGCGGGTCTTGTAGTGCAGCGGCGTGGTGAGGGCCCGGCGCATGAAATCGGGCTCGATCTCGCGCACGCCATCGAGCGCCATCAGCTCGGCCACGGTGATGCGCTCGCCGGCAAAGGGCTCGAGCCGCACCGGCTCGCCGGCGTGAAAGGCGCCCGGCTTGAGCACCCGGCAATAGGCGCCGGGCCGGCCGGCCTGGTGGAAGCGTCTGACGAATTTGGGGTCGCCCATGCGGGCGGCAAACACCATGCAGGGGGTTCGGTGGGAGGTCACTTCGAGCACCACCTCATCGATGATGAAGTGGTCGCCAATCGCCACGTTGCGGCCCTCGACGCCGCCAATGGTGAGGTTGTCGCCAAAGGTGCCGGGCTCCAGTTCGCTGCCCAGTTCCTTGCTCCACCAGTCATAATCGTCCTTGAAGTAGAGATAGACCGCCTGGTCCTTGCCGCCATGGTGACGGCGGTCGAGGATGGCGTCGCCCTCCAGCCCCTCGCGCGTGACGGTGACCTCGCCGTCCGTGGGACGCTTGTAGATGCCGGTCTGGGCCGCCTTGCCGGGAATGGGCTGAGGCTGGCCGATATTGATGCTGAGCAGAATGGCCAATTGTCAGTTCTCCCGGCTGGCAAAGTAACGGGCGGTGGCGCGCAGGCCGTCCGCCTTGGCGCCGAAGGTGCGCAAGGCGGACAACGCGGTGGCCACCGTATCGTTCAGGTGCCGTCGCGCGCCGTCGACACCCAGCGCGGTGACCAGGGTCTGCTTGCCCAGTGCTGCATCCTTGCCGGTGGCCTTTCCCATGGTCGCGGCCGAGGCGGTTACATCGAGGATATCGTCGGCCAGCTGGAAGGCACGTCCCGCCGCCTCGGCATAGGCGGTAAGCACCGCCAGCACACGCGCATCGGCGCCGCCCAGAATGGCGCCCATGCGGACGCTGGCGCGGATCAGCGCGCCGGTCTTCATGGCCTGCATGGTGGCGATGGCGTCGCCGGAAAAGCCACCCTGCTCGCCCTCGATGTCGCGCATCTGGCCGCCCACCATGCCGCCGCCGCCCGAGCCCCGGGCCAGTTCGGTGACCAGGGCGATGCGCACCGCCGGATCGGGATGGCATTGCGGATCGGCCAGCAGGGCAAAGGCCTCGGTCAGCAGCGCGTCGCCGGCCAGGATGGCGGTGGCCTCGTCATATGCCTTGTGCACCGTGGGGCGGCCCCGGCGCAGGTCGTCATCATCCATCGCCGGCAGGTCATCGTGGATCAGCGAGTAGCAGTGCACTATTTCCACGGCGAGACCGGCCATCAGGGCCCGCTCGGGTGGCAGGTTGAAAATGGCGGCGGCCTGGCGCAGCAGCAGCGGCCGCAGGCGCTTGCCGCCTTCGAGGCTGCCATGGCGCATGGCTGCCACCAGCCGCTCGGCCACCGGGCCGGGGCCGGAGAGCGCGGCGGTGCTGAGGCGCTCGGCCAGAGCCAGCTCGACAGCCTGGGCACAATCGGTCATGTCGGCAGAAAAATCATACATGCCTGTTGCTAGCCGGTTTGGTGGCGGGGCGGCAAGCCACCTGTGCAGCGCCGACACCCCCGCGGCATGTGGGCAAGTGGCGGCGGCGGCCAGTTGCGGCTTTCGTCGCGGCGCCCGGATGGCTAAGGAAAACCATGGCACGACGCAAATTCAAAGGCCCGCTGGCGCTGGCGCGCAATCTGGGCATGGTCCTTCTTCTGGTTGTGGCCATTCCGGCGCTGCTGACGCCGCTCTATCTGGTGGTGCAGCCGGTATCGGTGCCCATGCTGGCGCGGCTGGTGACCAATCAACCGATGGAGCGGCAGTGGCGCGATATCGGCGATATTTCCGACCGCCTCAAGGCGGCGGTGATCCTGTCGGAAGACGGGCAGTTCTGCCGCCACTGGGGGGTCGATGTCGGCGCGCTGCGCGGCGAGGTCACCCGCTTCATGGCCGGCGAGGACGCGCGCGGCGCCTCCACCATTACCATGCAGGTGGCGCGTAACCTCTTTCTGTGGAACGGGCAGAGCGTCGTCCGCAAGGCGCTCGAAGTGCCGCTGGCCTTCTATATCGACCTGGTGCTGCCCAAGCGGCGGATAATGGAAATCTACCTCAACATCGCCGAATGGGGCCCGGAGGGGCAGTTCGGCGTGGCGGCCGGGGCAGAGCGCGCCTTCGGCATCGAACCGCAGAATCTGGACTGGCGCATAGCCAGCCTCCTGGTCACCGCCTTGCCCAACCCAATGCTGCGCCAGCCCGGCCGTCCGTCGGCCGGCATGGTGCGCATTGCCGGCATTATCGAGGCCCGGGCGCGCGAATTCGGCGCCAGGGCCGATTGCGTTGGCGAGGGCGGCAGGCTGGCGCTATAGAGAGGCGGCACGGGGCTTTGGACACCTGTCGGTTTTGTCTGCCAGACTCGCCAACAACCCCCTAGCCAAGGCGCCGGAGTTGCTCTATAGAGCCGGTCAACCCCTTCAGAGCTACGTCTCTGGGCCGCTCTGGCGGCGCAACGATATTGAATTCGGAGTACCGATCATGGCAGTGCCAAAACGCAAGACCTCGCCGATGAAGCGCGGCTTCCGCCGTTCGCACGACGCTCTGTCCGCCCCCACCTATGTCGAAGACAAGGATTCGGGCGAGCTGCGTCGTCCGCATCACGTCGACCTCAAGACCGGCATGTATCGCGGTCGCCAGGTTTTTGAAGTCAAGAAGTAGTTCTTGAGTCTGGCAGCGCCATGCGCTCCCTTCTGATATGCAAGCGGCCGATCCTGTAACGGGGTCGGCCGTTTTTCTTTGCCTTGCCGCTCCTTCTGCCTGCCGCAATCTGGAGCAGCACAATCCCGGAGATTGCCATGACGACGCGCGTTGAATCGGACACCATGGGCACCATCAATGTGCCGGCCGACAAGTATTACGGCGCCCAGACCGCGCGCAGCCTGGCCAATTTCGACATTGGCGGCGAAAAGATGCCGGTCGAGATCATCACCGCCTTCGGCATTCTGAAGAAAGCGGCGGCGCTGGCCAATTTCAAGCTCGGCCTGCTCGACGCCACGACGCGCGACCTGATCGTCGCAGCGGCCGACGAGGTGATTGCCGGCAAGCTGGCGTCCCATTTCCCGCTGGTGGTGTGGCAGACCGGCTCGGGCACGCAGTCCAACATGAATGTCAACGAGGTGATCTCCAACCGCGGCATCGAAATGGCCGGCGGCACCATGGGCTCCAAAAAGCCCGTGCACCCCAATGACCACGTCAATATGAGCCAGTCATCCAACGACACCTATCCCACGGCCATGCATATCGCCGCGGTCGAAGCGATCGAGGGCTATCTGTTCGAGCGTGTCGCGCTGCTGCGCGACACGCTGGCGGAAAAGGCCGAGACCTATATGGATGTGGTCAAGATCGGCCGCACCCATTTGCAGGACGCGACGCCCCTGACCTTGGGCCAGGAGATTTCCGGCTGGGTGGCGCAGATCGATTATGCGCTGGCCAATATCAAGGCGACGCTGCCCCAGCTCAAGGAGCTGGCGCTGGGCGGCACGGCCGTCGGCACCGGGCTCAATGCCCATCCCGATTATGCCGTGGCCGTGGCCAAGGAAATCGCCACGCTGACCGGCCGCGACTTCGTCACCGGCCCCAACAAGTTTGCCCTGCTGGCCGGGCACGACGCCTTTGTCGGCTCCTCGGGGGCGCTCAAGCAGCTGGCCGTGGCCTTCATGAAGATCGCCAATGACGTGCGCTGGCTGGCTTCGGGCCCGCGCTCTGGCCTGGGCGAGATCACCATTCCGGAAAACGAGCCGGGCAGCTCGATCATGCCGGGCAAGGTCAATCCGACTCAGTCGGAAGCCATGACCATGGTCGTCGCCCAGGTGATGGGCAATGACGCGGCCATCGGTTTTGCCGCCAGCCAGGGCAATTTCGAACTCAACGTGTTCAAGCCGGTCATCGCCTACAACTATCTGCAGTCGGTGCGCCTGCTGGCCGATGCGGCCAAGTCGTTCAACGACCATTGCGCCGTCGGCATCGCGCCCGATCGCGCCCGCATCCAGGAGCTGGTCGACAAGTCGCTGATGCTGGTGACCGCGCTCAACCGCAGAATCGGCTACGACAATGCCGCCAAGATCGCCAAGACGGCGCACAAGAACGGCACGACGCTGCGCGAGGAGGCTATCGCCCTGGGCCTGCTGACCGGCGAAGAGTTCGACGCCGAGGTCAAGCCCGAGCAGATGGTCGGCCCGCTCAAGCTCAAGCCGTAAGCCTGACGCGGGCCTGCTTTGCCGGAACGGGCGGGGCAGGCCCGCGTTGCTCCCTTCACGCCGTCACGCGCCTCTGGCATGGTGAGGCGCGCAACCGGAGCCAATACCATGACCGAAACCGTGATGATGCCGACCCACCGCGCGCCGCGCCAGACCGGGCGCTTCATCCCGCCGCTGCTGGTCGTGCCCTTCGTGCTCTACAACATCATCGCGTTTCTGTTCTATGGTGGCTCGCCGCTCGGCTGGAGCCAGGGCCTGTTCCTCATTCCCATGGTTTCGGGCACGCCCTGGGCGATTACCGCAGGCGATTTCCTGCTCGTCATCGGCATTATCATGCTGTTCTTCGAAGTGGTGAAATCGACCAATAGCGGGCGCAATTCCATCCTCGAGCACATGCTCTCGATGGTGCTGTTCGTCGCCTTCCTCATCGAATTCCTGCTGGCCGGCGCCGCCGCCAGCTCGGTCTTCTTCCTGCTCATGGTGATGGCATTGATCGACGTGGTCGCCGGGTTCACCGTCTCGATCACCAGCGCCGGGCGCGATGTGACGATGAACTAGCGGCGTCCCGCGCTGGCGCTACTGCAGGCTGAAGGGCGGATAGTCATCGGTGGCGAGCAGGAAGGCATAGGCCCAGACCCGCACTGCCCAGCGCCCGACACCGACGACGAAGTCGAACAGGCCGCGCGGATAGGTCCCGGTCAGCAGAATGGCGAACCAGGCAATGATGGTGACCAGCACGACCGCTGCGGCCAGCACAATCAGCACGAGATAGTGGGGCAAAGCCAGCAGCCATTTGACCAGTGGCAGCCAGCGGTTGAGATCGCGTTCGGCATCCGGATAGGCGACATCGAGGTGGACTGACTGCGTCTCGGTGGTGGAGGGGTAGCGGTCGGTCAGCAGCAGCAGATAGCTGGTGACGCGCGCGCCGAAGCGCCCCAGTTCGAGGGCAAAGTCAAACCACCAGCGCGGATAGCGTTGCCGGAACAGCAGCATCAGCAGTGTGGCGGCGAACAGGCCGGCGGTGATGCCGCCGGCGCTGGTTTCGATGACCCGACCCGCTTCATTGACATAACGGCTGGTACTGGCGCCCGACAGCAGGCCGAGGATGACCAGGATCGGAATGGCCCAGATCGGCCGGAAGAAGCTGGACAGCCGATCCATCGACCCGGGATAGTCGATTTCCAGGCGAACCGCGGTGGGGGCGGGAGACGAGATGTCGGCCATTTAAGGTCTCGTGCTTGATGTGAACTGCGCGACCCTAGCAGGGCGAGGATGCCGGTCCTTGACGCAGATCAAGCCCCATTAGGGCCCCGCTATGGCTGCAACGATGGCAATTGGCACCGTCAGCCATGACGGCCCAAGGCCGCTGGATCGTGGCGTGGCACAGGCGGTCCATACCTGCCCGCCGCCACGTTCAGTTCACGCCACCACCGTCTTGCGAAAGCCCGCCGGCATGCGCTTGACAGCGACGCGGGCGCTGTCGGCATAGGCGCCGATGGCACCCTCATTGCTGCCCCGGCGGCGCAGGCGCTGGGGTTGCAGATTGGCGCGGGCGGCCAGCAACTGGCTGACAAAGGCAGCGCCGGCCTGGCTGCGGGCCAGCGAGGGGCGGGGGCGGGCCGGTTCGGTCAGCACGGGGAGTCCGGGTGCCGGCATTTCCAAAGGTGTTTCAGTATCGGCCATCTTCGCCTCGTTTGTCTCGAAACGGGCCAGACTGTCTCATAATGAAACACGAAAACTGGCCTTATGCTCCTTTCGGAGCAAACGCTGTGCCAGATGGTAACGATTTGTTAAGGAGTTTGGATGGGAAAACCGGACATAGTTAACATCAAAGTGACGTGACCGGTGGTCGTGCCGTAGGCGCAAACGACAATCGGCGCCCTGCAGGGCGCCGATCACATGGTCTCAAATGCTGTTGGCTTACCGCCGTTAGAAGCTGTCCTTGCCCTTGCGGATGGCGGCGAACACCGCAGCGGGGTCGGCGCCGGTAAGGCCATAATGGGCCGCCAGTTCGGGCGCGTCGGCGCGCAGGAAAGGGTTGGCCGCCTTGTCCTCGCCCAGGCGGAAGGGAATGGTCGGCTGGTCGGCGGCGCGCAGGGCGGTCACCTCGGCCGCCCGACGCTGCAGCGCCAGGTTGCCGGGGTCGATGGAGAGGGCGAACCGGGCATTGCTGGCGGTATATTCGTGGCCGCAATAGACCAGCGTGTCGTCGGGCAGCGCGCGCAGCGCCTTGACGCCTTCCCACATCGGGCCGGGCGTGCCCTCGAACATGCGGCCGACGCCGAGCGAGAACAGCGCATCGGCGCTGAACAGGCTTTGCCCGACCGGATCGTGAAAGACGATGTGGCCCAGCGTATGGCCCGGCGTGTCATAGATATCGAAGCTGGTTTCGCCCAGCGTCACGGTATCGCCGCCGCTCACCAGTACGTCGAGACCATCGATCTTGTCGGCCTCGGCGCGCGGGCCGACGACGCGGGCGTCGAACTCGCCCTTGAGTTCGGCAATGGCTTCGACATGGTCGATATGGTGGTGGGTGATGAAGATGTCGGTCAGGTCCCAGCCGCGGCGAGCCAGCGCCGCCTTGATGGCCTCGGCCTCGGGGGCATCGATGGAGGCGGTGCGGCCGGTGGCCTCGTCATGCACCAGATAGCCAAAATTATCCTCCCGCGCGCCAAAGACCTCGATAATTGCCGCCATTGCCCTACTCCAACTGCCAAACCTGTTGGCGCAAAACTAGGCATGAGCGGTGGCGATGACAACCAGCGATTAGACAAGTCGTGGTGAAACCGGCAGAGTTGGCGCCATGACCGCTGACGTGCACCGCCTGATTGCCTTTTATCGTTCGCCGCTGGGCCGGATCTGCCGGGCGCTGGTGCGCGAGCAGGTGGTGGCTTTGGCCGAGGATGTCAGCGGCAAGCGCGTCCTGGGGCTGGGCTTTGCCACGCCCTATCTGCGATTTGCCCTGGGCAAGGCCGAGCGGGTGCTGGCCTTGATGCCGGCGCGGCAGGGGGCCTCGGCCTGGCCGCGCGAGGGGCCGTCGCATACGGTGCTATGCGATCCGCTCGACATGCCGCTGACCGATGCCGCCATCGACCTGACCATTGCCATCCATGCCATGGAGCATGTTGCCGATGCCGAGGAGCTGATGCGCGAGCTCTGGCGCATCACCGCGCCCAATGGCGAGGTGATCCTGGTCGTGCCGCGGCGGCGCGGGATCTGGGCGCAGCGCGACAATACCCCGTTCGGGCAGGGCAATCCCTATTCCGGCAGCCAGCTCGACAAGCTGCTGCGCGACCACAGCTTCGTGCCGCTGGCCTGGCGCGACGGGCTGTTCCTGCCGCCCTTCCAGCATCCACTGGTGCTCAAATCCACCCGGGTCTTCGAGCGGGTCGGGCGGCTGTTCGGGCCGGCCATGAGCGGGGTGATCTGCGTGCGCGCCCGCAAGCAGGCCTTTCCGGCCGTGCCCCGGCGCAAGCGCGAGGAGCGATTCGTCCGGGTGCCGGGCATGAGCGCCGCCACGGCGCGGCAGGGCTGATACCGCCCTGGGAGCGTCCCGCTCCGGCACAGTTTGCCGCCGCCCGGGCCGGCTTGCTTCAGGCTTGAACCAAAGCGAGAACGAACAGAGGGCGAATCGCGCTTTGCGCGGAATGCCGCTTTGTTCACGGCTGCATGTGGTGGGCCAGAGGCGCAGCAGGCACTAGTCGGCTGGGGGACGGCCCTGCTTGAGCAAACCCGGCTCATTACCCGTTCATACTGGTGACCAAAGGATGAAGATTGGGCCAAAACGGGCAGGTGTTGCGACAAGCTTGCTGACACAAATGGTGTCGCAGCGCGGGCGTTAACCGGCGCAGTCAGGCAGGCCGGGCGCAAAAATCGACAAAATTAGCGAAACAGTGATTGACCGTCCCGGAGCGGGACGGGCGCGCTAAAAGCGCATGCCGGTCAAGACCATGGACAGATCGCCCATATTGGTGCCGAGCAGCACGCGATAGGGGATGAAGTAGCCCGTTGTCCCCAGCGGGGCGTACCAGACGATGATGCGGTCGCTGTCGGCCAGGTAATTGGTGATCTCGGAACTGGTGAAATGGCCCGAGACCGGGTTGTAGTCCACCGAACACAGCACGACCGGCCCCTGATAGCCGGTGCGGGCCGAGGTGGCATTGTCATCCCCGGCATAGCGCATGACAATGTTGAAGCGCTCGACGCCGGTAAAGACGCCGACCTCGCGGTCGCACAGGCTCTTGTCCAGCGCGGTGCCCTTGAGCACGAAGGCGGAGAGGAAATCGCTGACGCCTGTCAGATGCTTGCGCTCGAGCGGCACCCGGTCATAATTGTCGATGATGGGCGGCTCGACCTTGAAGGAGCCGACATCGCCACCGGCAAAGGTGACGTCGATGTCAAAGGTCTCGCCATTGGCGCGGGTCTGCAGGGTAAAGGCCTGGGCGGCCAGCCGGCTACCGGTCGAGCTGCCTGAGGCGTTGGCCTTGGCGGTGCCACTGGCAACCACCGCGCCGAGCCCGGCCACATTGGCCGAGAGATCAAGGCCGAAGCGGGCGCCGTCATCGCGCAGGTCGACATTCATGGTGGCGATGTTGATGCCGCCCAGGGTCAGCACATAGCCGGCGCTGGCATCGGTCTCGGCCGCGGCCGCAGGCGGGCAGGCGAATAGCGCCAGTGCGGCGAGAACGGCGAAACGGGGCTGGGTCAAGATCGGGCGTCTCTGCAAAGGGGTGGCGAATCGGGATAAGCTTTGAAAGTGCCGTCTGCCGTGGCCCTCTGCAAGCCGCTCGCGCCGGATTGAGGCGGCCTTTGTCTTGACGGGCCCTCCCATATTCTCTAAAGAGCCCTCAGATTTCAGACACTACAGGCCCAATGCGGGGCATGATCCCTGCACCAGCGGCCTTTTGCAACAGGATAGATGACCATGGCACGGCGCTGTGAACTTACCGGCAAGGGCGTTTTGGTTGGCAACAACGTTTCGCACGCTCTCAATCGTACCCGTCGTCGGTTCCTTCCGAACCTGGTGAACGTGACGCTGATCTCGGAGGCGCTCAACCGCCCCGTCAAGCTGCGCATCACCGCCTATGCCCTGCGTTCGGTTGAACACCGCGGCGGGCTCGATGCTTTCCTGCTCAAGCAGAGCGACGACACGCTGTCGACGCTGGCCCAGGGCATCAAGAAGGAAGTGCGCGCCGCTCTGGCTGCGTAAGCTTGTTGTCCTTGTGACGAATTGACCGCGTGGGGTTCAGCTCCACGCGGTTTTTCTTTTGTGCCAATCTCGGCGCATTCCGCCCCGGTCTTTTGCCGGTTGGCGGGTTTTTAGAGGTGCATTGTTATGCTAGCTCGCTTGCTGGCGGCTATTGCCGCCATGGTCGTGGTTGTCGCGGCCTCCAATATCCTGGTGCTCTATCCGCTGCAGGCCCAGCTCGGCCCGGTCAATCTGGCCGACCTGTTGACCTGGGGCGCCTTCACCTTCCCCTTTGCCTTTCTGATCACCGATCTCACCAACCGGTTTGACGGTCCCCGCATGGCCCGCCTGGTCGTGCTGGTCGGCTTTGCCGTGGGTCTGGCCGTCTCGCTCTATCTGAGCGTGCAGCCGTTGCCCTGGAACCCCGAAGGCGGTCCGGCGACCACGCAGCGCATTGCCATGGCCTCTGCCACGGCGTTCCTGATCGGCCAGTTGCTCGACATTGCCGTCTTCTCGCGGTTGCGCGCGGCCCGGGCCTGGTACCTGCCCCCCCTGATCGGCTCACTGTTCGGCTCGCTCATCGATACCGCCATTTTCTTTTCCGTGGCCTTCGCGCCGGCGCTGGCGGGGATCGACGCGCTGTTCGGCCTGGCCGATGGGTCGCTGGGCTTTCCGGCGCCCTGGCTGGGCCTGGGCCCCGAGGTGCCGCTCTGGACCTCGCTGGCCAGCGGCGATTTCCTGGTCAAGTTCCTGGCCGCGCTGCTCTTGCTGGCGCCCTATCGTCTGCTGATGGGCAGTATCCGGCCGCTGCCGCCGCTGGGCGCCCGCGCCTAGGCGCAGAAGTACAGACTGAAAACCCGACATCGGCCTCAGGCAGATGTCGGGTTTTTGTCTTCAGGCTTTGGGCAATGCAGTGGGGCGCGGCAGCCGAAAGGTCTCAGTCGCCTTCGCCGGGCGCCTCGGAGAAGTATTTCTCGAACTTGCCGTCCTCGCCGTCCTTTTCCTTGGCCTCGGGCAGCGGATCGCGCCGCTCGGTCAGGTTGGGCCAGAGCGAGGCAAATTTCGTATTGATCTCGAGCCAGTGGTCGAGCCCGCTCTCGGTATCGGGCTTGATGGCCTCGGCCGGGCATTCTGGTTCGCAGACGCCACAGTCGATGCACTCGTCGGGGTGGATCACCAGCATGTTCTCACCCTCATAGAAGCAGTCCACCGGACAGACTTCCACGCAATCGGTGTACTTGCAGGCAATGCAGTTGTCGGTGACGATATAGGTCATCTAGGCGGGCATCCCGAACAGAAGGCGGGCCAGCGCGGTTGGCGCGGCGCGGCAGGTCTCAACGGCTTCGTTGCTAAACTTTTTCTCCGGGCGCTGCAAGGCTGGCCGGGGGCAGGGTTTGGCGCAAGGGAGGGCGCAGTAGACATAATTTGTCAGTGCTCGTCATCCCCACCGCGAAAACGGTCGGTGTCCCGGCGTTCCTTCTTGGTCGGCCGGCCCGCGCCGTCGTCACGCGGGGCGATGGCGGCCTCATAGGGGGATCGCTCGGCCCGGGGCAGGGATGGGGGCGAGAGGTCCTCGTAAAGGGTCTGGGCCTCGCTGGCAGGGCCGCGGCGGGTGCCCGGATCGAGGATGCGCCAGACCAGGATGCGTTCATGCAGCGCCATGGTCAGCACATCGCCGGCGCCGACCTTGAGGTCGCTGCGGATGGTGCGTTCGGAATTGACCCGAACGGCGCCCGATTCAATGTATTTCTGCGCCAGCGTGCGCGATTTGATGGCGCGCGCAAAGAACAGGAACTTGTCGAGCCGCTCCTTGCGGGCGGCGGGCTCGACAAGCCCTGCCAATTGCTAGTTTGCCTTGCCGTCGCGCAGGGCGGCCAGCTTGGCGAAGGGGCTATCGGGATCGAAAGCCTTTTCGCGCTTTTCCTCACGCGGCTGCTGGAACCTGGCCTGCTCACCCTTCTGGCTGTCCGGGCGGCGGTTTTCGCCGTGCGGACGGGCATCGGGCTTGGCCGGCCGCGCATTGGCGGGTCGGGTATTGGCGGGGCGGGTATTGGCCGGCTTGGGGTTGAGATGCTGGGCCTTGGTCAGGTCCTGCACCTCGCCCTCGGGACGGCGCGGGGCGGTGGGGCGATGATTGCGCTCGGGACGCTTGGCCGCTGCCTCGCCTTCGGGGCGACGACGGCCGTCATGCCGCCTGGCCTCGGGGCGCTTGCCGCTGGGCGACCAGATCTCGTCATATTCGGGCACGGCAGGGGCGGCCGGTTCGGCTGCTGCGGTCTGGCCCGACGTCGCCTCGGTTGCAGGCGAGGCTTCGACAATGGTGGTATCGGGCATGGCCATGGCTTCAGCCGGTGTCGCTGGCGCGACAATGGCGTCGATCGGCGCCTCGTCGGCGGCATCGATCGTGGCCGGTGCTTCGCTCAGCGATTCTTCAAGCGCGGGCGCTTCGGCGCTGGCCTCGGCCGGGGTCGGCGCAGCGGGTTCAACGGGTGCTGGCACCACGGTCTTGAGCGTGCGCTTGACGCGATAGCCCAGCGAATTGAGGATCGAGGCGAAGTCTTCGCCCGAACAGCCCAGCAGCGAGGTCATTTCCACGGTAACGCGGAAGCCATTGCCTTCGGCGGCGCCGGCGGGCAGTTCGCCCTGGTGCCGCGTGGGATCGAGCGCGATCAACGGGCGGATGATGTCGGCCAGGCGCTCGAGAATATCGACGCGGACGGCGCGCTTGCCGGCCACTTTGAAGCCGGCAATCTCATAGAGCCTGGTGTCGACTTCGGGATCGACGACAAAGCTGGTGCGGCCGCTCAGCACGATATGGGGAATGTCGGTGACGCCGGGCTGGCGCACGCCGCCATGCTTGAGCGCAAACAGGATGAGCGCCAGTTCGCGCGGGGCGGGCTTGAGCGAGAGCGGCAGGTAGATGTGGTAGGCGCCGAACTTGATGCCAAGCTTGCGCATCCTGCCGCGCACGTCCTGGTCGAGGTTCTTCACCTCGTCAGCCACCTGGCTGCGCGGGATGAGCCCGAGATGCTCGAAGAGCTGGAACCCGATGCCGCGCGCGGCGCCATCGAGATCGGGTGGGGCTTCGAGCGCCATGACTGGTTCGAGAATGGTGTTGACGTGATGGCGCAGCCACAGGCTCAACCGATCCTGCACGCGTTCGAGGTCGGTGCCGGTCAGCGTCTCGTCCGCTAGAATCAGGATGCGGGGCCGGTAAAGCGTATCGCCCTCGATCAGCTCGGCGACGATGTCGCCCTTCCAGCGCATGCGGCCATCGGTGGCCAGCACGAATTCCTCATTGGGCGCCCCCGCCAGGCGTTCGGCCCGGTGATGGATTTCCGGCGCGACCACCTGATCGGCGGCGGAGCGCAGATTCTTGATGTCGGCATCGCCGTCGTTGCGGGCCAGGGTAAAGCGGAAGCCTTCAAGCGTGCCGATGAGATGGCCTTCCAGCCGTACTTCGCCACGCTCATTGATCTCGGGAGATGCCATACGTTTGTCTTTCAGGTGACGAAGCAACACGCTGGTGCGCCGGTCGACGAAGCGCTGGGTCAGGCGCTCGTGCAGCGCATCACTCAGCCGGTCTTCAATGTCTCGGGTCTTTTCGCGCCAATGTGAAGGGTCTGCAAGCCAGTTTTTGCGGTTGGCGACGAAGGTCCATGTCCGAATCTGCTTGATCCGGTTGCTCAAAGTATCGATGTCGCCGCTGGCATTGTCGCAAAAGCGGACCTGCTCGGCAATCCAGTCTGCGTCCACCTTACCACGCTTGACCAGATCAGCGTAAATATGGGTAACGATTTCGCCGTGATTGGCCGGCGAAATGCCCTGATAATCAGGGATTTGGCAGCATTCCCACAAAAGTCGGGCGCCATCGAGGCCGCGGGCCAGTTTGCCGGCCTCATTGCGGGCGACAAATTCGAGCGCGCGCTGATCGGTGGCGATGGGCACGCGGGTCAGCGTGCGGCTGTCCGAACTTATTTCGAGGCTGTTGAGCAAAGCCGGGATGGATGAATAATCCAGCCGGTTGTTGCGCCATTGCAGCACTTTGATGGGCTCGAAATCGTGGGTTTCGAGCGCAATCACCATTTCCTCGTCGAATCCCTCGGTCCCGGCGGTGACCCCAAAGGTGCCGTTGCGGGCATGGCGACCGGCGCGGCCGGCGATCTGGCCGAGCTCGGCGGGGGTCAGCGGGCGGCTGGTGCGGCCGTCGAACTTGCTGTCATCGGCGAAGGCGACGTGGTGGATATCGAGGTTGAGGCCCATGCCGATGGCGTCGGTGGCGACGAGGAAATCGACGTCGCCATTCTGGTAGAGTTCGACCTGGGCATTGCGGGTGCGCGGGCTGAGCGCCCCCATCACTACCGCCGCGCCGCCGCGCTCGCGCCGGATCAGCTCGGCAATGGCGTAAACCTGGCGGCCGGAAAAGGCGACGATGGCCGAGCGGGGCGGCTGGCGCGAAATTTTTCTGGAGCCGGCATAGACCAGCTGGCTGAAACGCGGGCGATCGATGATCTGGGCATCAGGCAGCAGCTTGCGGATCACCGGCGCCATGGTGGCGGCGCCCAGCAGCAGCGTCTCGTGCAGGCCGCGGGCATGCAGGATGCGGTCGGTAAAGACATGGCCGCGGTCGAAATCGGTGGCGGTCTGGATCTCGTCGATGGCCAGGCAATCGACGCGGATATCGGTGGGCATGGCCTCGACCGTGCAGACCCAGTAGCGCGGCTTGGCCGGCACGATGCGCTCTTCGCCGGTGATCAGCGCGACGGCCTGTTCACCGACCCGTTCGACGCAGCGCTGATAGACCTCGCGGGCCAGCAAACGCAGCGGCAGGCCGATCATCCCGGTGGGATGGGCCAGCATGCGCTCGATGGCAAAGTAGGTCTTGCCGGTATTGGTGGGGCCAAGGATCGCCTTGACGGATTGGGCGGGCGCAAAGGTCATTTGGCGTCAATGTAGGGCGTCATCGCGACAGTTGCGAGTGGGTGCCTTCATTGTCCCAAGAAAGGACAGTCATTGCGACCTTTTTGCCATGGCGTTCGGGAACAGAACAGGGCGCGAACGAAACAGCACCGAATCGGCGTGCGGCGCAGAATCCCGGTTCGTTCACGGCTAGCTGTGGTGGGTTGCTGCCCGCGCCAGGCACAAGCGGGTTCATCCGGTTGTCATCGCCGCCCAAAAAGCGGCAGATCCGTTCAGCTTCCCTAACAAAGCGTGAATTTTCGGGCGCCAGCGGCGAATGTGACGGAAAAGTTAACGCGCCGGGCCCGCATTTTTCTTTGCCCTTGTGGTTTGCCTGCCCGGTCCGGCTGGCGGCAGGCGCGGCACGTTCATGATAAAGCCGGTTGACCGTCCTGTTGCGGGACAGCGGTCGCGGAATCGGCAGGGGGCGCGCCGCGCCACCGGGCAGGGGTACAATCAGCGAGAAGCGCTTTGCCAAGCCCGGGTAGTTTGACTATGGTCCGCGCGGTTTTTCAGCCCAGAAATGGCATCATGTCAGACGATAGCGCACCCATCCCGCAGCCCGGCATTCTCGATATTGCGCCCTACCTGCCCGGCAAGTCCGGCGCGGCCGGCAGTAAGGCCGTCAAGCTCTCGGCCAATGAATCGCCCTTGGGCGCCAGCCCCAAGGCCATCGAGGCCTTTGCCGCCGCGGCCAGCCAGCTCGAAATCTATCCCGAGGGCACGTCGCGCCTGCTGCGCACGGCTCTGGCCGAAGTGCATGGCCTGGATGCCGACCTTATCGTCTGCGGCAATGGCTCGGATGACCTGCTGCACCTGATCGCCCAGTGCTATCTGGGCGCAGGCGACGAGGCGGTGATGAACCGCTACGGTTTTTCGGTCTATCCGATCATCACCAAGGCAGCCGGTGCCAGCATCGTCATGGTCGATGAGGTCGATTACACGGCCGATGTCGACCTGCTGCTGGCGGCGGTGACGCCCCGCACCAAGATCGTCTGGCTGGCCAATCCGAACAATCCCACCGGCACCTATCTCAGCGATGCGGAAGTGCGCCGGCTGCATGCCGGCCTGCGCCCGGACATCCTGCTGGTCATCGACAATGCCTATGCCGAATATGTCACGGCCGCGGATTTCGCCGTCGGCCAGGCGCTGGTGGCCGAGGCCAAAAACGTCGTGATGGTGCGCACCTTCTCCAAGATGGGGCTGGCGGCGGCGCGCATCGGCTGGCTGGTGGGCTCGCCCGAACTGGTCGACGTCATCAACCGCGTGCGCGGGCCGTTCAATGTCAACCTGCCCGGCCAGCTGGCCGCGGCGGCGGCAACGCGCGACACCGAATTCACCGCCCGGCTCAAGGCGCATAATGCGCAGTGGCGCGACTGGATTACCGAGGAACTCGATTCCAACCACATCCATGTCGTGCCCAGCCAGGGCAATTTCGTCATGCTGCTGTTTCCCGATGCCGAGCATGCACGCATGGCCTTTACGGCGCTGATGGAACGCGGGCTGATCGTGCGCGAGATCGGGCCCTCCTATGGCATAGACCATGGCTTGCGCATTTCTATCGGCTCCGAACAGGCCATGGTGGGCGTGGTCGGCATTCTCAAGGCATTGGTCAAAACCGCATGAGTGTCCAGTTTCGCAAGCTCGCTCTGATCGGCATCGGCCTGATCGGCTCCTCGATTGCCCTGGCCGCCCGCCGGCAGGGCCTGGTCGATGTCATCGCTATCGCCACGCGCAAGCAGGAAACGCTGGACGAGGCGCGCGACCTGGGGCTGGGCGATATCTATACACTGGACGCCGCCGAGGCGGTGCGCGGCGCCGACCTGGTCATCCTCTGCACCCCCGTGGGCGCTTATGAGAGCGTCATCAAGGCCATTGCGCCCTTTCTGGAATCCGGCGCCATCGTCTCCGATGTCGGCTCGGTCAAGGGTCATGTGGTCAAGGTGCTGGCGCCGCATATTCCGGCCGGCGTCCATCTCATCCCGGCCCATCCCATTGCCGGCACCGAGCATTCGGGGCCGTCGGCGGGTTTTCCGGAACTGTTTGCCGGCCGCTGGTGCGTGCTGACGCCGGGGCCCGACGTGGATGCGGTCGAGACGGAAAAGCTTGCCGCGTTCTGGCGCGCCATGGGCAGCCAGGTCGAATGCATGGAGCCGGGCCACCACGACATGGTGCTGGCCATTACCAGCCATATTCCCCATCTGGTGGCTTACAATATCGTGGGCACGGTGGCCGATCTTGAAGCTGCGACGCAGTCGGAAGTGATCAAGTTCTCGGCCTCGGGCTTCCGCGATTTCACCCGCATTGCTGCCTCCGACCCGGTCATGTGGCGTGACGTGTTCCTGACCAATCGCGATGCGGTGCTCGAAATGCTGGGGCGTTTTACCGAGGATCTGTCGGTACTGCAGCGCGCCGTGCGTACGGGCGACGGACCGGCGCTCGAAGCCATGTTCACCCGCACCCGCGCCATCCGCCGCTCGATCATCTCGGCCGGCCAGGAAACTGCAGCGGCCGATTTCGGCCGGCCACACGAGGCACCACCGGCGCCCCCATCCGACGAACAGGCCTAGTAAAGCGGGCCGATCGTCGCGATGGGCACGAGGCCGGAGAAAATCCCGCCGGCGCGGAAATTGAGCTGATTGGCAAAGCTGCCATCGGGACCTGGTGTGCCCAGCACCAGGGTGCGCCAGGGCTCTTCGAGCAGCGGGCCGATGCGTTCGGCGACGCCGGTCGAGGTGATGGTGATCTGGCCCTCGAGCTGGCCCGCCGGATCGAGCGCCAGCGTACCGCTGGCGTCGAGCGTCGAATCGGCATCGGTGCCGCGGATGGAGACCACATTGAGCTGGCCATTGGCCGCCTGCAGCGCCAGCAACATGTCCGGCGTGCCCCAGTTGCGCACATCGTCGGGCAGGCCGGTCAGCTCGAGCTGGATCTCGGCATTGGTGTCGGTCAGCGTCAGGCCGGGATAGGCCAGCTCGGCTGCGCGGAGATAGCCCGCCAGGGCGGCGGTCTGGCGAGCCGGGTCATGCTGTTCGGGAATGTCGAACAGGTGCAGTTCGGCCAAAGGGGCCTGGGCGATCGTGCTGCTGCCCAGCAATGTATCGGACCAGACCAGATCATTGCCAGATATCGAGGCGCGGGCGATGCGCCAGTCGGCGAGCCGGATGCTGGCTGCCAGCGCCGACCAGGCGAGCTGGTTGCGCGAACCGGTAAAGGTGTCGGTCACCTGCATGGGGCCCAAAGCCGAGGCGAGCAGATGGGTGGGCGCATAGACCAGCACGCTGGCGCGCAGGCCGGGCAGCTCGATCACCGCATCGCCGCTGACGATGCGGGCCTGGCTGCAATCGGCGTCAAAGCGGAAGGGGAAGCCGCCGACCGTCAGCGTGCCGCAGGTCAGCTGTGGCGATGTGATTCCATCGGCCTCGGCCTGCAGCGCAATCTGCTGCCTGACCATGCCGGACAGCACCAGCCAGGCAGCGCTCCACAGCACGACAACGGCGAGCACAACCATGCCCAGGATAATGATTCGTTTCTTCATGGCTGGCATTCTTAGCGCCGAGGGCGGAAAAGCGCCATCGGCCGACGCCGTGCTGGCCGGTGCAAACCGGGTCGTGCGGGTTGCGCAAGGCGGTTATGGCAGCACGGCAATGGTGCTTGCCGGCAAGTTTGCCTATGTGTGGGTCGGGAAATGACAATGGCAGAAATTATCAGCGACAACACGCACTGGGTCTTCGGCTATGGCTCACTGATCTGGAATCCCGGCTTTGCCCATGTCAGCGCCCAGCAGGGCCTGCTGCGCGGCGCGCATCGGAGCCTGTCCATCGTATCGCATCACCATCGTGGCACCGTGGAGCGGCCGGGTCTGGTCTTCGGGCTGGCGCGGGGCGGCTCATGCCGCGGCATGGTCTTTGAAGTCGCCGATTCCGACTGGTCGGTGGTGCGGGCCTATCTTGAGGCGCGCGAACAGGTCACGGCGGTCTATCGCGACGTCATCCGGCCGGTGCATCTGGTGGATGGCCGCACGGTGCGGGCGCTGACCTTCATGGTCGACGAGCGGCATGAACAGTTTGCCGGCAAGCTGGCCCTGGAGCAGCAGCTGGCCATGGTGCGGGCCGGGGTCGGGCTGTCGGGGCGCAATGTGGACTATGTGCTCAATACGGCCAGCCACCTCAAGGCGCTGGGCATTGCCGACCGACAATTGCAGGCCCTGGCCGACATTCTGCGGGCCGAGGCAGCCAGCGCTGCCTAGAGCATGTCACCGTTTGGCTGAAACGGCACTCGCTGTTTGGTTGGTCGTGTCTTCCAACCGCAAAAGTGAAGTCCCTCTTGCTGAAAGCGCTTCAGGCGGCCTGGGCTTCGGCCAGCGGCGCGGCGCCTTCGAGATCGAAAATGGTGGCGAGGCGCTCGGCCTGGCTTTCCGGCGTCAGCACGCGGAAGACGCGGTCGGCGCAGCTCAGCGCCAGGCGAAAGCGCGCGCGGCTGAGCGGATCGCTGACCAGGTCGGTGGTGGCGCCCACCCAGAGCACATGGCTGCCCTTGGCCAGCAGATGCAGCTCGGTATCGGCCAGGGCAAAATGCTCGAGCGGTTCGCCGATCAGGTCATAAGCCCGGCCGGAGCGACCCTGCCAATGGCTCTGCCGTCCGAAGCTGTGCATCACGACTTTGCTGTAATTGCCGACCATCACGCTATCCCCAAAGCGAGCATTGCATTAGAACAAAGATAGAACAAAATGTCCTCTATGTCAAGCAGTGCCGTGCCCGATTTCTATATCTATGGGTTAGCCTGACCTTTTCGTCAATATATAGTGGTCACGCTTCGCTCGAACGCTGCCGCTTGAGGGCATCAAAGCGGCTGCGCAGCTCGGGGCCGATCGGGCGGGCAAGCCCCTCTGCCTCTGCCTTGAGCGCCAGGGTATCGGATTCGGTTTCGATGGCTTTTTTGAGTCGCTCCAGAAAAACATCGGCCGTCAGGCCCGCTTCGATGGCGGGCAGGAATTTTGCTTCGGCGGTGCCGGGCCAGATGACGGGGCTGTTGCGTCCCCAGAACAGGCCGGAATTGAGCGCCACGGGCACCACGGGCACGTTGAGTTCGAGATAGAGCCGGACGATGCCCTGGCGATAATCGGGCGGGGCCAGCGGCGCACGGCGGGTGCCTTCGGGAAAGATGACGATGCGGCAGCCGCGCGCGATGGCGGCATGGGCCTGTGCCATCATGGCCGGCACGGCCTTGGCGCCCTTCTTGCGGTCCACCTCGATGCAGTCGAGCGAGCGGGCGGCCCAGCCGAAGAAGGGAATGTTCATCAATTCCTTCTTGATGATGTAGGCGGGCCGGCCGGCATAGGGGAAAATGGCAAACACATCCCAGTCGCTCTGGTGCTTGGCAGCAATGATGCAGCCGCCTTCGGGAATGTTTTCCAGGCCGCTGACCTTGGTCTTGACGCCGGTCAGCCAGCGCAGAAAGCGCAGCGAGGAGGTGCCCCAATAGACCGCAATGGCCCAGCTGGCCCGGGTGCGGCCGCTGATCAGGGCGATGGTGCCCAGCACGATGGCGATGACGGCGGTCTGGCCGATAAACAGCGCATAGAACAGCGCCGTGCGAATTGCCTGAAAGACCATCATTGTCGTTTGCTCCTGGATCGGCTGCCCGGACAGCGTCATAGCGGGGTGCTGCGGCTTTGGCGAGGGTGTTGCCCCGCCGCGCCGCGGACGCATCCGCGGTTCAAGACGTCTGGGCGAGGTAGCGGCGCACGGTGTGGCGCGAGGTGATGGCGGTGAGCGCGGCGATCACCGGGATCACCGTGGCGAGGCCGACCAGTCCGTCAAGGCCCAGGGCAAAACGCCCGAACAGCACGCCTACCTGGGCGCCGGCCTCGCTGGAAAGCATATTGCCCGCCAGCGTCCCGACCAGCACGAAGAACAGCAGCGCCGCGGTTACGCCGAGCAGCCCGCCCTGCAGGCCGATGGACAGGAAGCGGCCCTGGAACTCTCCGGCAATGAACTTGTTGGAGGCGCCGATATAATGCAGCACATCGACGATCTCGCGATTGGTCGCCATGGCGCCGCGGGTGGCAAAGATGATGGCCAGCACGGTGGCGGCGCCGATCAGCAGCAGCACCAGCAGACCCGATAGCACGATGGTGCCAGCCATGGTGTTGAGCTGTTGCCGCCAGGCGGCATGGGTGTCCAGACTCGCCCCGTTGACGGCGGCCAGATTGCGCTGCAGACCGGCGATGTCGGCCTCGGCGGGGTCGGCGAGGCGCACCACGACAAGACGCGGAATTTCAATGGTCGTCAGGTCAAGGCCGGCGCCCAGCCAGGGTTCGAGCAGGGCCTCGCTCTCCTCAAGGGTCAGCGCCCGCGCCGAGGCGACGCCGGGGGTGGTTTCGGCCAGCGAGACGGCGGTGCGCAGGTTGGACTCCATGACCTCGCCCGCCACCGGGCGGATCTGGATGGTCACCTCGCGGCCGACATCGGCCGACCAGGCAATGGCCGATTTCTGCACCAGCACCACCCCGCCCAGGGTGACCGCCGAGAGGAAGCCCATGATGGTGATCATCAGCAGCAGCGTGCGTCCGGCGACGCTTTTCTCCGGGACGATGGGGGCGGCGCCGCCGCGGCGCGGCAGCAAAGCCAGAATGCGCTCAATCATGGATGGCCAGCTCCCCTTTGCTCAGCAGCATGCGTGGATAGCTGAATTTGTCGAGCAGCGGCAATTCGTGGGTCGCCAGGATGATGGTCATGCCCAGCGTGCGGTTGAGTTCGGCAAACAGGTGCACCAGCCGGCTGGACAGGTCGGGATCGACATTGCCGGTCGGCTCGTCGGCTAGCAGGATCTTGGGCCGGGCGATGACGGCGCGGGCGATGGCGGCGCGCTGCTTTTCGCCACCCGACAGCAAGGATGGCGGCGCGTTCATGCGCTCGCCCAGCCCCACCCATTCGAGCAGTTCGGTGACATTGGGACGATATTCGCTTTCGGGCTGGCCCAGGACGCGCAAGGGCAGGGCCACATTCTCGAAGGTGGTCAGATGGTCGAGCAGGCGGAATTCCTGGAAGACGATGCCGATATGGCGGCGCAGCTGCAGCAGCCGATCCTGGCTGAGCGTGCTGACGTCTTCGCCGAACATGGTGACCTGGCCGCGCGTCGGCTTGAGCGACAGCAGCAGCAGGCGCAGCAGGCTGGTCTTGCCGGCGCCGGAGGGCCCGGTCAGGAAATGGAAGGAGCCGGGCTCGACCGAGAAGGTCAGGTCGCGCAGCACTTCGGGGCCATTGCCATAGCGCAATCCCACATCGGCGAATTCGATCAAGAGTGCAGGCTCCCCGTTGCTCGGCTTGGGTTCAGGCGAATCACGCCATGGCGGCAGCATAACAGCGGCGCCCGGCCGATGCGGCACCGACCCGTGCCCGGCCGCGATAAAGCGGTACAAATGTGGTGGAATTGGCGAGCGCCAGGCCGGATTTGAGGAGTCTTAACACCCTGTCGCTAATTTGAAGTATGTTTTGCGTCCGTCCCAGCAGTCTGGCCCCATGATCATTTCCTGTCCGCATTGCCAGACCAAGTACCAGGTGACCTACGAGGCCATTGGCTCGGCCGGTCGCAAGGTGCAGTGCGCCCATTGCCAGCAGGCCTGGGACCAGCCCCCGATCGCCAAGGACGAGCCGCCGCCCGAAATCCGCAAGGCCGAGCAGGCCATCGAGGAAGACGGGCTGGACGACGCCATGAGCGCCCAGGACAAGGCTGACGCCGTGCGCTCCGACAAGTCGGCCGCCGACAAGGCCGCCAAGGCGGCAAAGCTCGACAAGCAGCGCGCTGCCAAGGAGGCCAAGGAGGCCAAGGCCAAAAAACCGGGCAAGCCGGTCGACCAGGCTTCGGCCGGCAAGATCGATCCTTCGGTGATCCGCAGGCGGCGCAAGGCCTTCTCGCGTCCCGATCAGCCCATGCTCGACGAAGTGCCGCTGGCCCGCCTGCGCCTAGCGCTGCGGCTCATCGGTGCCACGGCTCTGGTGGGCGTGCTGGCCTTTGCCTATCTCGGGCGGGTGCAGGTAGTGCAGCGCTTTCCGGCCATGGCCGGGGTCTATGGCGCGCTGGGCATGGGCATCAATGTGGTGGGCCTCGATTTTGCCGCGGTCAGCGCCATGCAAACCCTGCGCAATGGCAAGGAAGTGCTGATCGTCTCGGCGCAGATCGTGGGCCTGTCCCCCAGCCCCGTGACCGTGCCGGCCGTGGTGGTGACGCTGATCGGCGCCGACGGAAACGGGGTCTACCAATGGAGCGTGCAACCCACGGTCACCGACCTGATGGCGGGCGAGCGTTCGACCTTTGACACCCAGCTGACCCTGCCGCCCGGCGAGGCGTCCAGGGTCCGGCTGAGCTTTGCCGGCGGTTCGGGTTTCCGCGCCGGCACGACACAGCCCGCCGCGCCGGCCGCCGGTCCGGGCGCCGATGCCGGCGGCCATGCCATGCAGGCGCCCGTCACCGATGGGGCCGCGCCGGCCCATGCCGATCCTGCGGCGCCCGCGCATGCCGAAGCCACTGCGCCGGTCGCGGCGGAGCATGGCGCGACGGCCGAACCCAGTCATGGCGATACCGCCACCCCCGAACACGCCACGCCGGAGCACAACTGATGGCCCGCATTCTTGTTGCTGAAGATGATCCGTCGGTGCGCGCCTTCGTGGTGAGCGCGCTGACCATGAAGGGTCATGAGGTGATGGCGGAGGAGGATGGTGGCCTGGCCGCCGAAACCGCCGATGCCGAAGGCGGCAGGTTCGACCTGCTGCTGAGCGATATCAAGATGCCCATCATGGACGGCATTGCGCTGGCGCTCGATGTGGCGGCGAAATATCCCCATATCATCATCGTGCTGATGACCGGCTTTGCCGATCAGCGCGAACGGGCGCACGGGCTCGATGCGCTGATCTATGACGTCATCGTCAAGCCGTTCACCCTGGCCGACCTGTTGAGCAAGATCGACGATGCGCTGGCCGGCAAGCCGGTCGAGGTGGTTTCGCTGGGCCGGCAGGCGCGCGAGGAATAGGCTGCCTCAGACCCAGTCGGGCACCGAATCGAGCGCGATCAGCTCCTCGAGCGACTTGCGCGGGCGGATGACGTGGAAGCGGTCGCCATCGACCAGCACTTCGGGGATCAGCGGCCGCGAATTATAGGTCGAGGCCATGACCGCGCCATAGGCGCCGGCGCTCATGATGGCCAGGAGGTCACCCTCCTCGACGCCGGGCATGGTGCGGGCCTTGGCCAGGTAGTCGCCGGTTTCGCAGACCGGGCCGACAATATCGGCAGTGATCGGGGGCAGGTTGGAATAGTTGACCGGCACCACGTCGTGATGGGCCTCGTAGAGCGTGGGGCGGATCAGGTCGTTCATCGCCGCGTCGACGATGACAAAGCTGGTGCTGCCCTGCTTCACATATTCGACCTTGGTGACCATGATGCCGGCATTGCCGACCAGCAGGCGCCCCGGTTCGATCACGAGGCTGCAGCCGAGCTGGCCGATCTTGTCGCGCACCATGGCGGCATAGGCCTCGGGATGGGGCGGGGCCTCCTGATCGTGGTGATAGGGAATGCCCAGGCCCCCGCCGACATCGACATGCTCGATGGCGTGGCCGTCGCCGCGCAGTTCGCGCACCAGCTCGGCCATCAGGCCAAAGGCATTGCCAAAGGGTTCTAGGTCGGTGATCTGGCTGCCGATATGCATGTCAACGCCAACCGCCACCACATTGGGCAGTTCGGCAATGCGGGCATAGACGGCGCGGGCCCGGGCATAGGCAATGCCGAACTTGTTCTCCGCCTTGCCGGTCGAAATCTTGGCATGGGTACGGGCATCGACGTCAGGATTGATGCGCACCGAGACGCGGGCGGTCATGCCCATCTCGGACGCCACCATGGAGAGGCGCTCGAGCTCGGGCTCGCTTTCGAGGTTGAAGCACTTGATGCCGACGGCCAGGCCACGGCGCATTTCGGTAATGGTCTTGGCGACGCCTGAGAAGACGATCATGTCCGGCCTGATACCGGCGGCCAAAGCGCGCTCCAGCTCACCCAGCGACACCACATCGGCGCCGGCGCCCTCACTGGCCATCAGCCGGAGCACGGCCTGGTTGGAATTGGCCTTCATGGCATAGGCGAGCAGCGTCGGAATGCCCTCGAAGGCGGCCTTGACCACGCGCACATGCCGGCGCAGCGTAGCGCTGGAATAGACATAGAAGGGCGTGCCGACCTTGTCGGCCAGGTCGTTGAGATTGACGTTTTCGGCATAGAGGCTGCCGTCGCGGTGTTCGAAATGGTGGACCAAGGGGTCGTCCTCAACTGTGTTCACCACCCACGAAGTCACCCCGGCGAAGGCCGGGGTCCATCCTGAGATCGGGCAATTGGCAGCCTATCAGGATGGATTTCGGCCGGCGCCGGAATGACATCTGGACGGCCGATGAATTCGCAATATTCCCTATGCCAGCGCGCCCAAAAACGAAAGCAAGACTTATCGATCCGCCTCATAAGCGGCTTCGATCTGCTCGGCGACCAAAGCCTGCAGCTGCCAGAGATGGGGGTCGTGGATGCCGACCTGCTCAAGATGGGCCACGGTGGCGTGCAGATATTCGGCCATCGAGCCGCGATTGCCCACGGCCCTGGCCAGCACCAGGGCAATTTCCTCGTTGCTGAGGCCCGAGACATAGCGGCCCGACTGGCGGTCGATGCAGAAGGTGAGGGCGCGAATGGTGCGCTCGCCGGAGCGGGCATTGACCCAGCGCGGCGGGAAGGCCGAGGGCAGCCAGCCCATTTCGCGTTCCAGCAGGCTGGTCATGGCCGCATCGATGGCGTCGGGCGGCAGGCGGTAGAGCACGCCATTGCAGGCGCCGCCGCGATCGAGCGCCAGCATCAGGCCGGGATTTTCATCGGAGCCGCGAAAGCGGGTATTCCAGCCCAGGCAGAAGGCGCGGTGCCAGCCATGCACCAGGCCATTGCGCATCTCGACGAAATCGCAGGCCGGTTTCCAGATCAGCGAGCCATAGGCAAAGATCCAGACCTCGCGGCCGTCCCGGTCGGGGCCGAGCAGCTGGGCAATGGTGGCGTCATGGTCGGCCTGGGTCGCGGCGCGCATGCCCTCGGGCGGCGGGGGCATGAGTTCGGAGGTCTCGACCGGCTGCAGATAGCCGACATGACGCTGGGTCAGGCGCATCTGTCGCGATTTGGCAGCCATCCGGTTCATTACCCGTTCATACTGGTGACCAAATTAGGGCGTCCCCGGCGTTACGCAACCCCGCCATCGCCATGGCCGCCATGCTTTTTGCGCGCCAGCGGCTTTGGCTCATGCGCGGTGCCGGTCAGCGCCGTCTTCCAGCGCGCCGCCTGGATCAGCACATTGGCCGGGGCCGTGCCGCCATAGCTCTGCCGCGCCGCCACCGAGGCCTCCACGGTCAGCACCTTGTGGATGCGGCTGTCAATGCGCGGGTCGACGAACTTGAAGTCCTCGATGGTCAGGCCCTCGAGGCCGCAATGTTTCTGCTCGGCCAGGGCGACGATCTGGCCGGTAATGTGGTGGGCGTCGCGGAAGGGCACGTTGAGCTCGCGCACCAGCCAGTCGGCAATGTCGGTGGCGGTGGAAAAGCCGGCCATGGCCGAGGCGCGCATGCGCTCGCGGTTGGGGACGAGGTCTGCCACCATGCCGGTCATCGCGGCCAGCGACAGGCTGAGGGAATCAAGGGCGTCAAAGGCGACTTCCTTGTCTTCCTGCATGTCCTTGGAATAGGCCAAAGGCAGGCCCTTCATCACCACGATCAGGCTGGTCAGGGCGCCCAGGATGCGGCCGATCTTGGCGCGCACCAGTTCGGCGGCGTCCGGATTGCGCTTTTGCGGCATGATGGAACTGCCGGTGGTGAACTTGTCGGAAAGGCGGATGAAGCCGAACTGGGCCGAGCTCCAGATCACCATTTCCTCGGCAAAGCGGCTCAGATGCATGGCGCAGATGGAAGCGGCGGCCAGGGTTTCGAGAATGAAATCGCGGTCCGAAACGGCATCGAGCGAATTGGCGGTGGGCCGGTCAAAGCCAAGCTTTTGCGCCGTCATGTCGCGATCGATCGGGTAGGGCGTGCCGGCCAGGGCGGCCGAGCCGAGCGGGCTTTCGTTGAGCCGCTTGCGGGCGTCGAGCAGCCGGCCGACGTCACGGCCGAGCATTTCGACATAGGCCAGCATATGGTGACCAAAGGTCACCGGCTGGGCGTTCTGCAGATGGGTGAAGCCGGGCATGATGGTCTCGGCCTCCTGTTCGGCTTTGTCGACCAGGGCCAGTTGCAGCGTCGTCACCTGCACCACCAGGGTGTCGATGGTATCGCGCACATAGAGCTTGAAGTCGGTGGCCACCTGGTCATTGCGCGAGCGCGCCGTGTGCAGGCGCCCGGCGGCATCGCCGATCTTCTCGCGCAACCGGCTTTCCACATTCATATGGATGTCTTCAAGCGCACGCGAGAACGTGAAACTTCCACCCTCGATTTCGGCCAGTACCTCGGTTAGACCGGCAACAATGCTGTCGCGATCCTCCTGCGTCAGAATGCCCGTCTCGGCGAGCATTGTGGCATGGGCGATCGATCCGGCAATATCCTGGCGGAACAGGCGTTGATCAAAGCCGATCGAGGCGTTGATTTCCTCCATGATGGCGTCGGGGCCGGTGGCGAACCTGCCGCCCCACATCTTGTTGCTCATCGAATACCTCGGAGACCTGTTATGACCGATTTGCCCGCGCCTCGCCCCGGCGCTTCCAGCCGGGTTCGACTGCTGCTCGCGCTGGGGGTGACGGGATTGGCGGTAGCTATAGCGGCGTGGGTGTGGCTCGGCAATGCCGGGCAGGCCCGGGAATGCCCGGTACAGGAAGAGGCCGCTGCAGCCATTGATGCGGCCGCCGTCGGCGAGCTGGCGGCCCTCAACGGCACCGGCGAGGGGCGTGGCTATGCCAGCCTGGCCTTCAAGGATGCGGCGGGCGCCGAGATGACCATTGCCGACTTCAAGGGCAAGGCGCTGCTGGTCAATTTCTGGGCCAGCTGGTGCGTGCCCTGCCGCGAGGAAATGCCGGCGCTGGACGCCCTGGCCACCAAATATAATTCGGACCGTTTCATGGTGCTGCCGATCAATCTCGATATCGGCGCGGGCGGGCTGGAAAAGGCCCAGGCCTTTCTCGATGCGAACGGTTTTGCCAATCTGCCGCTCTATGCCGACAATACCTTTGCCGCCTTTGATCGCCTCAAGCAGCAGGCCGTTGCGGTGGGGCTGCCGGCGACGTTGGTGTTGGACGAGAATGGCTGTGAACTGGCGGTGCTGCAGGGGCCGGCGGAGTGGCACACGCCCGATGGCGAGGCGGTGGTCGCGGCGCTGATCGCGCTGGGCGGCTAGAGCGTTTTCAGGAAAAGTGGATACCGGTTTTCCGGTTCGAAAACGCGACCAACAAGAACTTAGAACAATTCACCGCGTCAACGACGCGGTGAATTGTTCTAGACCAGGCGATCGACTTCCGCGCCGGTGGTCACCGGCGCAACGACGGCGTCGGGGTCGAACTGAGCGGCGCGAACCTGCTGCTCGGTCTGGGCATGCTCGAGGCGCAAGCGCAGGTCGGCAACCCGGGCCAGTCCGGCGCCCTGGGGCGTGGCTTCGCGCGCGACGATGCGGTTGATCATGACTGTGGGGCTGACGGTCAGGTCATTGCTCATCAGGAGGGTTCCCGAATCAGGCCTGTCGGTCGAACTTGGTGCCCTGGCCGGCAGGGGCTGGTGACAGCGCGGCCTGGGTCAGGGTGGTGAGCAGTTCGTTCTGCATGTCATTCTGCTTCTTGAACACCGCGATCTGGATGCTGTTCTGCGTCTTGACGGTATTCATGGCCAGCATCTGCGTCGAGAGGTCGGTATTCATGGCGGACCTCCTTTCCAATAGTGGTTCAAGCTCCGATCATAGGGCGCAGGGGTAAACAAAGCCTGCTGGCGGCCAGACAGGTGTCCCGATCTTTGGGTCGGTCTGCTTAACCCGCCGCTAACCCTATGGCGTTCGGGCGCTGCTGCTTTCACGCAAAGCTTACACATGGGCGCTCAGATGGTGGCAATAGGGGCCATCGGGGGACGCGATGTTCGCACAAGACATGTTCATTGCGCTGATGCAGGGTATCAGCCTGCTGGCGATGATGGCGATCGCCTTTGGCGTGGTGGAGCGGCAGAACTGGCCGCGCTACCTGCGCTCATGCCTGCAGGGGGTTATCTTTGGCGTCGGCGCGATCGCCGCGATCATGGCGCCGGCCCATCTGGGCGTCGGCGTGATGGTGGATGCGCGCGGCATCATCATCGGCTTTGCCGCCGCCTTTGGCGGCTGGCCGGCCGCCGTGGTTGCCATCGTCATCGCGGGTGGCTACCGCCTCTGGCTGGGCGGCATGGGGGCCATGCCCGGCGCGGCGGGCATCGTGCTGGCCGGTGTACTGGGGCTGAGCTGGCGCTACTTTCTGCGGCCCAAAACCCGCGTCCGGGCCCGTCATCTTGTCGTGCTGGGCCTCGTCGTCTCGTGCTACCTGCTCACCGGCCTGGGCATGGGCTATGCCAGTCTATGGGCGCTGCTCAGCCTGATCGGCCCCTATATGGTGTCCACCTCGGTGGTCGGCGCGGTGCTGCTGGGCCTGTTTGTCGAACGCGAACTGCGCCAGATCGACCGCGAGCAGCAGTGGCAGATGCACGCCTTGACCGATCCGCTGACCGGCCTGCCCAATCGGCGCGGTTTCGAGCGCGGCATGGAGGGGTTGCGGACGCCGGAGACATCATCGGCGCTGATGGCCATCGATCTCGATCACTTCAAAACCGTCAACGATACCCATGGTCATGCCGCTGGCGACCATGTGCTGCAGAAGGTCTCGCTGGTCCTGCGCGGCGCCCTGCGCAACCGCGACCTGCTGTCGCGCCTGGGCGGGGAAGAACTGGCCGTGCTGCTGCCTGAAACCGACGCGGCGCTGGCGCGGCTGATCGGCGAGCGCCTGCGGCGCGCCATCGACGAGATGGAGATCCTCTGGGAGGGCCAGATCATCCATGTCACCGCCAGTTTCGGCGTGGCCACGGCCCCCGGCACGCTGCCGATGGCCGAGCTGTTCGCGCAGGCCGATGCGGCGCTCTATACCGCCAAGCATGCCGGCCGCAATCGGGTCGTCTTCGCGGGCGAAGCGCCGCTGAGTACGGACAATCTGGTGGTGATCGAACCACCCCGACCCTTTGTCGAGCGGCGCCAGAGCCGGGACAAGCCGCACGCGGCCTGACCGGTTACGCCGGGCGCGGCGGCGATCAGGGCTTTTTCAGATCGCCGTGATTGCCCGGCACCCAGAGCACGTCCTTGGCGCCATTGCCATTGGCCACGCGCGACAGCACGAAGAGCAGGTCCGACAGCCGGTTGAGGTAGCGGATGGCTTCCGGACTGGTATCGGGCTCATGGGCGGCAAGCTCTACCGTGATGCGCTCGGCGCGCCGGGTCACGGTGCGGGCGACATGGAGGGCCGCCGCCAGGGGCGAGCCGCCCGGCAGCACAAAGCTGCTCAGCGGTTCGAGCGCCTCGTTATACTGGTCGATCTGCTTTTCCAGCGCCTCGGTCTGCACCGGGCGGATGCGCAGGCTGGGATATTCGGCGTCGGCAGCGTCAGCCCCGGGCGTTGCCAGGTCGGAGCCGACATCGAAAAGATCGTTCTGGATGCGGCCGAGCAGATTGTCGATCTTGGGCTGGGCGGCAGAATGCAGGCGCGCCATGCCGATACAGGCATTGGCCTCGTCGATGGTGCCATAGGCCTCGACCCGCAGGTCATATTTGGGCCGGCGCGGGCCGCGGACCAGGCCGGTGCTGCCGTCATCGCCGGTCTTGGTATAGATGCGGTTGAGTTTGACCATCAGACCTAGCCCCGACCGCCGCCAAAGAAGAACAGCGCGCCCATCAGCAGGATGAGCGCGACGGCCTGGCCCATGACGCGCAGGCGCATCAGGCGCTGGCTGGTATTGCCGGGACCGGCTTTGAGCATGTTCCACAGGCCCATGCCGAGCACGGCGACGACAAAGATCAGGGCGAGGGCGATGGCAAGATTGAGGGCGGTCTGCATGGTGTCCTACTGAAACTGTCTAGCTATTGATATACGCAACGAGACCGTCGGCCAGAGCATCATAGATGGCACGAATTCGGTGCGAGGTGAACAATTCCCTGTGCGTGGTCAGCCAGACCTCAAGCGTGGGTATCGCCAGATCGACGGCCAGCGCCACCATGCCGGGCGTGCGCCGCACCAGATTGGCCTGGGCAAAGCCGATGCCCAGACCGGCTTTCATCAGTTCCCACATCTGGGTCTGGTCGTCCGAGCGCAGCGCGAAATGCTCGCGGCGCAGGGGCAGGCCGAGTTTTTGGGCATGGGCGATGATCGCGTCCGAACGGTCCAGGCCGATCATGTCGTGCCCGAACAGCGCCTCGACCGAAGCGGGCAGGCCCCGTCGATCCAGATAGCTTTGATGGGCTGCCGGCACGATGGGCAGGTCGCCCAGGCGCCTGGTCACCAGTTCGAGCTGGGTGGGGCGGAACATGCGGATGGCAATGTCGGCCTCGCGCAGCAGCAGGTTCTCGGCCGAATCGGAGGGCACCAGTTCGAGTGCGATGCGGGGAAAACGCTCGCGGATCGGCACCAGCAGGTCCGGCAGGACATAGCTGGAAATCACGGCGCTGGCGGTGATGCGCACCGTGCCGCCCAGATCATCCTGGGCGCCGTCGGCTATGATGGCGGCCTCGGCCAGGGCCGCCTGCGCCTTGCCGACCGGCTCATAGAGCCGCAAGGCGGTGCTGTTGGGCTTGAGCCCACTCAGCGTGCGCTCGAACAGCGGCAGCCCCAGATCGGCTTCCAGCGTCTCGATATGCCGGCCCACCGTCGGCTGGCTGATCCCCAGTTCGCGGGCGGCAGCCGAAAGCGAGCCATTGGCAACGACGGCGGCGAAGCTGCGCCACAGGGCCCAATCCGGCTCTCTATTCATTTCTGAATGCCCTAGCTGCAAGATCTGTCAATTTCACCACGATATTGAATGAACCATAGTCGTGTCCAGCAGCCAAGGAGACGGCAATGAGCAAGGGTAGCGTGACGGTTCTGGGTATCAACGGCCATATCGGCCACCACGCCGCGGCGGCATTTCAGCAGGCCGGATTTTCGGTCACCGGCTTCGGCCGGTCGAACCGCCAGCCCCTGGCGGGCGTGCGGTTCGTGCAGGGCGATGCCGCCAGCCTCAACGATCTGACGGCGGTCATTGACGGGGCCGATATCGTGGTCAATGCGTTGAACCTGCCCTATGACAAATGGGACAAGGGCCGCGCCGAGGCGCAGCTGGCTTTGGTCATCGCGGCCATGGGCGATAGCGGCAAGACGCTGATGTTTCCGGGCAATATCTACAATTATTCCGCATTGGACAGGCGCATCACGCCGGCGACGCCGCAGCACCCGCAAACGCCGCGCGGCGCCATCAGGGTGCGGCAAGAGGACAAGCTCGCCGCCGCCTCAAGGGCCGGCAAGTTCCAGACCATCATCCTGCGAGCCGGGGATTTTTATGGCCCGGGTACAGTGGGCGACTGGTACGACCAGGCCATCATGATGGACGCCAAGAAGGGCAAGATCCACCATATGGCCGACCTCGATCTGGCGCATGCCTGGGCCTATCTGCCCGATCTGGGCCGCGCCTTCGCGACCCTGGGCGAGCAGCGCGCGCAGTTTGGCGCCTTCGAGACCTTCCACTTTGCCGGCCATTACGTGACGCATGGGGCGCTGATGGCGGCCATCGGCAAGGCCGCGCCGGGCCCGCTCAAGGTGGTGCCTCTGCCCTGGATCGTGCTGCAGGCCATGGCGCTGGCCAATGGCGTCATGCGGGAAGTGATCAAGATGCGCTATCTGTGGAATAACCCGATGGAACTGGTGGATCCCCGGCTCGATGCCCTGCTCGGCGCCGGTTTTGCGACGCCGTTCGAGCTTGCCGTGGCCGAGACGGTCAGACCCTTTCTGGTCGAGAGCGTCGCGGCCTGATTGCATCCGTCCCAGGCGAGCGGCCCATCAGCCGCCCAGGCCGACCGCGCGGCGGATGTCCTGGGGGGTCCAGCCGTCCGCGCGCAGGCTCGCCAGGGATGGCGAGCCCTTGGATTTGGCCAGTTTCCTGCCGTCATCGCCCAGGATCAGGCGGTGGAAGTGATAGATCGGGGTGGGCAGGCCGAGCAGCATTTGCAGCAATATGTGCAGGTCAGTCGCCGCCTCCATGTCGCGGCCGCGCGTCACATGGGTAATGGCCTGGGCCGCGTCATCGACCACGACGCTGAGATGGTAGCTGGCCGGGCTGCCCTTGCGCTGCAGCACCACATCGCCCCAGCGGCCGGGCCTGGCATAACGGATCTGCGGCCGATCGGTGACCAGCGGGCCCACCACCGAAAAGGTCAGCAGGCCGGCGCGCGCCTGGGCTGCTGCATTGTCCAGCCGGAACTGCACCGGATCGCCGCGCTGCAGCCGCTCGATCTGTTCGCCGCGGTGCAGGTGGCGACAGGTGCCCGGATAGAGCGGGGCGCCGTCGGGATCGGTGTCGGTGGCTAGGGCGGCAATCTCGGTGCGGCTGCAAAAGCACGGATAGAGCAGGTGCTGGTCGCGCAGCGTATTGCCGGCCTCGGCATAGGCATCGAGGCGCTCGGACTGCTGCATGACCGGCTTTGGCCAGTCCAGGCCCAGCCAGGCCAGATCTTCATAGATGGCTGCGGTGAATTCGGGTTTACAGCGCTCGCTGTCGATGTCTTCGATGCGAAGCAGGGCGGTGCCATCGAGCGCGGCTGCGGCCTGCCACGTGTAAAGCGCCGAAAAGGCGTGACCGAGATGCAGCCTTCCATTGGGGCTGGGGGCAAAGCGAAGGAGTGGTTTTGAGCGTTTTTGCGACACCGGGGTTTTCTACATGAGCCCATTGCCGCCGTCACCGCGTATCGACAGTATCGAGACGATTGCCGGCCATATCGAGGTGCTGGTGGGCATGGATCGACGCCTTGCGGCGGTGCGCGATTTTGCCGGGCCGGTGGCGCCGCGCATCAATCCGCCGGGCTTTGCCGGGATGGCCAAGGTGATTACCGGCCAGCAATTGTCGGTCACCAGCGCGGCGGCGATCTGGGGCCGATTCGCACAGCTGCCCGGCGCACTCGATCCGGTAAGCTATCTCAGCCTCAGCGAGGAGGCGGTGCGCGCCACCGGCTTTTCCGGCGGCAAGTTCCGCACCGTGCGCGCCATTGCCGAAGCCATGGTGGCGGGCGCGCTCGATTTCGATCATCTCGAGACGCTGCCGGCCGCGGACGCCGTGCGCTATCTTGTGGCTCACAAGGGCATCGGGCCGTGGACGGCCGAGGTCTATCTGATGTTCTGCGCCGGCCATCCCGACGTGTTTCCGGCCGGCGATCTGGCTTTGCTCAAGGCGGTGCAGCACGGGCTCGGACTTGACGCTCGGCCCGCCATCAAGGACATGATCGGCATCGCTGCCGCCTGGGCCCCCTATCGCTCGGCGGCGGCCCTGTTGTTCTGGCGCTATTTTGCGGTCATGCGTGACCGGGAAGGTATTTTGTTGTGACCAAGCTCTCCGGCCCCATGCTGCCTCCCAAATCGGGCGGCGTGCCCCAGCAGGCGGTGGTGCTGCTGCATGGCTATGGTTCCAATGGCGCCGACCTGATCGGACTGGCGCCCTACTGGCAGGATATCCTGCCCGATGCCGTGTTCATCTCGCCCAATGCGCCGCAACATTGCGAAGGACTGGCCGAAGGCTTCAAATGGTTCGATGTCAGTTTTGACGGCGATCGGCTGGCCAGCCGGCAGCTGGGCTGCGTGGCGGCAAGACCGGTGCTGCTCGAATTCCTCACCGATCTCTGGGCGCAGACCGGCATCGCGCCCGAGCAGACCCTGCTGGTGGGGTTCAGCCAGGGTGCCATGATGGCGCTGCATGTCGGCCTGTCGCTGCCGCAGTCGCTGATGGGCATTGTCGCCTTTGCCGGGGCGCTGCTGCCGCCCGAGGGATTTGGTGCGGACGACTTTGGCCGCCCGCCGGTATGCCTGGTGCATGGCGATGCCGACACCATGGTCGATCCCGAGCGCAGCGCCGATGCCGAAGTCGCCCTGCGTCTGGCCGGCTATGACGTGGCCTATCATGTGAGCCCCGGTGTCGGGCATGGGATTGCCCCCGACGGACTGGAATTTGCCAGCGCCTTCATCGCCCGCGTCGCCGTAAAATAAGCTCGTGCTCCCCGCTTCACAGGGCTGACACAAAGGGCCTAGTATAAGGGGGCTATGGACTTACTCGATTCCCTTTCCGGGAGACTCTAGTGACCATCCACGTGTCGCCTGAGGCCTGTCCCGCTCTGGTGTTGAACGCCGACTTCCGGCCGCTCAGCTACTACCCGTTGTCGCTCTGGTCCTGGCAGGACGCGATCAAGGCTGTGTGCCTGGACCGGGTCAATATCGTCAGCCAGTATGACACGGTCATTCATTCCCCCAGCTTCGAGATGCGGCTGCCCAGCGTGGTGTCGCTGCGTGATTATATCAAGCCGGCGCGCAATCCCGCCTTTACCCGCTTCAATGTCTTCCTGCGCGATCGCTTCACCTGCCAATATTGCGGCACGCGCGACGACCTGACCTTCGATCACGTCATTCCCCGTTCCAAGGGTGGCCAGACCACCTGGGAAAACGTCGTTGCTGCCTGCGCGCCGTGCAATCTCAAAAAAGCCAACCGGATGCCCAGCGAGATCAAGATGTTCCCGCACCAGGCGCCCTACCACCCCACGGTGCATGACCTGCACAATAATGGCCGGGCCTTTCCGCCCAACCACCTGCACCAGAGCTGGCTGGATTATCTCTACTGGGATATCGAGCTCGAGCCCTAGGCGCGCCTCTTGTCCGCAGCGCGGCCAATAACTATTATTGACTGTCGACAAGCGGAGCATCACACCATGGCGATCAGTGCAGAACTGGGCGAGGCCCTCGAACAGGCGGTCAACGACCTCGTCGCCACGGGCCGCTACAATTCCAAAAGCGAAGTGCTGCGTGAAGGCGTACGCCTGGTGCAGGAGCGCGAGGCGCGGTTTCAGGAACTGGCGGCCAAGCTGCAGGCAGGTCAGGATGATATCGACGCCGGGCGGGTCTATCCCGCCCACGAAGTGTTTGCCGAGTTAAGCGAGCTGATTGAGCAGATTGCCAAGAAGGCGTCGTGATGCGGGTCGTCTTTTCCGCGCTGTCTCGCAGCGATCTGCGCTCGATCACCACATTTATTGGAGCCGACAGCCCGGCCCGCGCGCGGACGTTCCTTGCCGAACTGCAGTCAGCCAGTGCAGCTCTTGCGGAACAGCCGCTCCGTTTCGCACTCATGGTGGGCTATGAGGCGCAGGGATATCGCCGCCGCCCCTACGGCCCCTATTCAATCATCTACCTGGTCGAAGACGAACGGATCACTGTCGTCCGAGTCCTTCATGCTGCCATGGATCTGAACCCGGCGCTCGGCGACTAACCCCGTTTGTGCCGCCGCGCCTGAGCCCAGATCGCTATTCCAAGCAGTGCCACGATGGCCAGCGAGATCAGTGCATTATAGCCGGCCAGGGAAATCCCGAGAAAGCGGAACTGCACCACGTCGCAGCCGATGACCGGGGCCATATTGCTCAGCGCGTCGAAACTCATAGCCTCGCCAATGCCGGTACAGGCGGTCGGGCCGGGCCAGAAGCCCCATTCGACGCCGGCATGGTAGCTGCCCATATAGACGCCCCAGGCGAAAATCGCCGTTACGATGGCCATGGCGATGTACCAGACCATAAGCGGCAGGCGGTTCCAGGTGATCAGCACGGCGGCCAGCAGCGGCAGGCCATAATAATAGGCCATGCGTTGCTCGAGGCAGAGCTCGCAGGGGTAAAGCCCGCCAATGAGCTGGCTGCCCCAGGCAGCAGCAATGGTGGCCAGGCCCAGCACGAAGGCGAGGCCGGCCGCTTTCTTGTCGAGCGGGCGAAAGATCGATGCGGGCATGGTGAAGCTTTCAGGGTGACGCTTGGACAGTGCTTAGCCTGCCGTTTTCAGCATGGCCAGAGAGCAACAGGTTTTTGATCAATCGCCCGGTAGGCGCAGGCCCAGCGCCTGGCGCAGGGCGATGGCATTGGCGGGGGCGTGCAGTTTGTCCTCATGCACGAAATAGGCAAAGACATCGGTGCCGGCGCTGGTCCAGCCGGCAATGGTCTTGGCCCAGTCGGCGATATCGGCCGGTTCGTAGCCGGTCGCGTCGGCCCGCGCCGGGCCCTGCAGCCGGCAATAGGCAAAATCGGCGGTGAGGTCGCGTTGCGGGCTCTGCGCCGTGTCGGCGATGACGCGCGCCACATTGTAGCGGGCCAAAAGAGCGTTGACGGCGGGATCATCAAAACTGGGATGGCGCAGCTCGATGGCGTGGCGCAGCGGGCCAATGCCGACGGCGTCGAGAAAGGGCTGGCTCTTGAGCCGCGCATCGGTCTCTTGGGCCAGCGCTACGTAATCGGCCGCGGTCTTGGGCAGCAGGTCGAGGAAGGCCTCCAAGACCGCAGCATCAAACACCAGGTTGGGCGGCAGCTGCCAGATGAAAGGGCCGAGCTTGTCGCCCAAAGCCAGCGGGCCAGAGGCAAAGAAATTGGCGAGTTCGACCGCGCAGTTCTTGAGCCGCTTGATATGGGTGACCAACTGCGGGCCCTTGACGGCAAACACGAAGCCGGCACCGGCCTCGCCGGCCCATTTGGCAAAGCTGGCCGGTCTCTGGTTGGCGCGGAAGGTGGCGTTGATCTCAATACTGGTCAGGCGCGAGCTGGCAAAGGCCAGCTCGTTCTTCTGCACGAGGCCCTCGGGATAAAAGGTGCTGCGCCAGGGGGCAAAGACCCAGCCGGCCGTGCCGGTCCGCGCGATACCCTGCTTACCCATCATTCACCTCCGTCGCCCCACCGTCCCGGGACCAGGATGCTGGCCATGGTCTGAATCGCCGACCAGCCGCTATCACCGCCTGCCCAAACTGCCCTGTTTCGCCTTATGTTTCCATCGGTTCGTCCCTGAGGCGCCTGGCGGTGTGGCCAGGCGAGCGGTGCCTCAGCCCTGTTGCTCTGGCACCCAGACCATCATGGAGCCCTGTCCTCGATTGGACCACAGGTAATAGGGGATGGCGGTCAGCTTTGCCGGCGTCTCCTGCGCCGGGGTGGTGCGGTAGAGTGTCTTCCAGTCATGCTCGTCGATGGCGGAAGCCTGGGCGGTGAGGACGACGATGCCGTCAAACAGGTCGGCGCGGGTTTCGGCCATCAGCTCGGCCTTGCGGGGCAGCTTGAGCCGCTGCACCCTTCCGCCGGGATTGTCGACCTCCTCGAGACAATAGACCAGCGGACCGCGCTTGAGGGCCACGCGGCCGGCATCCATGATCACGCCGGGATGGGCATAGAGCCGCACCGGCGGCATGGGCAGGTCGAGGGTCACCACATCGCCAGCGAACCAGTCGCGATGAATGGTGAGGTAGCCGTTGACCGCCTCGGCGATGTCGACCGCCACGCCATTGACCGCCACCCGGGCGCCCTGGCTCCATCCGGGAATGCGCAGCTTGAGGTCAAACGTGGTCGGCACCGCCGGTTCGACTTCGATGCGGATGTCCCCGTTCCAGGGATAGGTCGAGATCTCGCGCAGGCCCACCATGGTGCCGGCAATCTCGACCTCGGTGTCAATGCCGCCATAGAGGTGGAAGGCCACCCCGTCCGCTGCCGTCGACAGGAAATAGCCGCCCACCGAGGCTACCAGCCGGCTGACATTCATGGTGCAGCAGGGGCAGGTATGCCAGTCCCAGCGGGTCGGGGTGCCGTCGCTTTCGAGCGGATTGGCGTAGAAATAGTGTTCGCCGTCGCGGCTGAGACCGCTGAGGGCGCCGTTGAACATGGCCAGCTCGAGAATGTCGGCATATTTGCCGTCGAGATCGAGATGCAGCATGCGCTGCGCCCAGAAGATCAGCGCCACCGAGGCGCAGGTTTCCGCATAGGCGGTCTGGTTGGGCAGGTCGAAATCATGGGTGAAGCCCTCGTTCTGCGCCGAGGGCCCCAGGCCCGCCGTCACATACATCTTGGTCTCCATGACGTCGTCCCACAGCACCTCGCATGCATGCTTGAGGCCGGCATCATCGAGCTCGGCCGCCAGATCCGCCATGGCGGTATAGAGATACATGGCCCTTACGGCGTGGCCGACGACCTTGTCCTGCTCGCGCACCGGTCTGTGGCTCTGCGAATATTCGTAATTGGCGAAGACATAGGGCTGCCGGCTGTCGCCGCCCTCGCGCTTTTCGCGTTCGACATCGAAATAATGCGGCGGCTGCCTTCCGCGCTCGTTGATGAGATAGGCGGCAAAGTCGAGGTGCTTCTTGGCGCCGGTGAGATAATAGAGCTTCATCAGCGCCAGCTCGATTTCCTCGTGCCCGTCATAGCCGCGGCGCTGGTTCGGCCCGGTGCCGAAACTGGCATAGATGTGCTCGAGATAGCGCTCCATGATGTCGAGGAAGCGCCTTCGGCCGGTCACCTGGAAATAGGCGACGGCGCCCTCAAGCAGGTGGCCGGCATTATACATTTCGTGGTTGTCGCGCAGATTGGTCCAGCGCTTGTCCGGCTCGTGGCCGAGATACCAGCAGTTGAGATAGCCATCCTCGGCCTGGGCCTTCTCCAGGTCGTCGATCGCAGCCTCGATCTTGGCTTCGATATCGGTATTGCGACGATGCGCCAGGGCGTAGCTGGCCGCTTCGATCCATTTGCCGACATCGCTGTCCCAGAACACCTGGACGGTGAAGCCATTGGCATGGCGCGGAAAGCGCAGCGGCGGCGGCGGATCGGGGAGTTTGAGGGAGTCGAGGATGCCATATTCGCCCAGCTTCCTGTGCTGGCTGGGCACGGTGCGGTCGAGCACGGTGTCGAGGCGCTCGTGCCAGAACTGGCCCTCGAGCTTGACCTGGGGGAATGGCACGGAAGTGTAGCGGGACATGACAGTTCCTTAAAGCGCGATGCCGGTCTGGGGATCAAAGAGGTGGATCTTGGCGGGGTGGATGCGCAGACCAAGGCGGTCGCCTGCGGCCAGGCTGGTCCGCTCGGACTGGACGAGCTGGAAATTGCCGTCGGGCGAGGTGAGATAGGTGGCCGATCCGGTCGATTCGACCACGCCGATATCGAGGTGGAAGGTTGCGTCGTCCTCCGCCACGTCGAGATGTTCGGGGCGAATGCCGGCGATCACCGCCGTGCCCGGCTGCAGCTGGCGATGGAGCGGCAGGGTGCCGGCGCCATCGGCCAGCACGACGCCAGTGCCGGATTCGGCAATGTGACCAGAAAGGAAGTTCATGGCCGGCGAGCCGATGAAGCCGGCCACGAAGCGGTTGACCGGTCTGTCATAGAGATCGAGCGGGCGGCCCTGCTGCTCGATGATGCCATCGCGCATGACCACGACCCAGTCGGCCATGGTCATGGCCTCGATCTGGTCATGGGTGACATAGACCGAGGTGGCGCCGAGCCGGTCGTGCAAAGCGCGGATTTCCTTGCGCATCTGCACGCGCAGCGAGGCGTCCAGATTGCTCAGCGGTTCGTCGAACAGAAAAGCCTTGGGATTGCGGATGATGGCGCGGCCCATGGCGACGCGCTGGCGCTGACCGCCCGAGAGCTGGCGCGGGTAGCGACCCAGGAGGCTGGTCAGTCCGGTCGTGGCCGCAACCTCGGCCGCCTTCTGCCTGGCGTCAGCCTTGCCCACGCCATGTAGGCGCAGGGAATAGGTGAGGTTCTCCTCCACCGTCATGTGCGGGTAGAGCGCATAGGACTGGAACACCATGGCGATGTCGCGGTGCCGCGGCGGCACGCCGTTCATCGCCTTGCCGGCAATGCGCAGCTCCCCCGAGCTGATGGATTCGAGCCCGGCAATGGCGCGCAGCAGGGTGGACTTGCCGCAACCGGAGGGGCCTACCAGGGCGACGAAACTGCCCTTGTCGATGGTCAGGGAAATGCCCTTGAGCGCGTGGAAAATCCCATAATGCTTCTGGATATCGCGCATTTCGATCTGAGCGGTCATTTGAGGGCTCCCGAGGTGAGGCCGGATACGATACGGCGCTGCAGGATGACAAAGGCGACAAGGATCGGCGTCACATAGATCGCCGAATAGGCCATGATGGCGCTCCAGTCGGTCGAGTTGGGGCCAAGAAAGCCGGAGAGACCAACGCTGGCCGGCTGCAGAGCAGGGCTCTGGATGATGGACTTGGAATAGATATATTCGCCAAAGGCGCTCATGAAGGTGAGGATGGCGCAGACCAGGATGCCGTTGCGGGCCAGCGGCAGCACGATGAAGAAGAAGGCGCCGACGCGCGAATTGCCGTCGACCAAAGCGGCTTCCTCGAGTTCGCGCGGCACGCTCATGAAGGTGGCGCGGACCAGCACCACGAAGAACGGCATGGCCTTGGCTGCCGCCGCCAGCACGACCGCGGTACGCGGATAGCTGAGCAGGCCGACCTGGTTGAAGCCGACAAAGAGCGGCGTGATCATCACCGATGCCGGCAGCACCTGCAGCATCAGCACGAAGAACAGGCCGACATCGATCCAGTTGTTGCGATAGCGGGCCAGCACATAGGCGCAGCCGGTGCCCAGCACCACGGTGATGGCGGTGACGCCGCTGGCGATCAGCACCGAGTTCCACAGATAGGTGGGCATGGCGCGCCGGGCCCACACCTCGGGATAGATGCCGGGATTGGGATTGTTGGGCCAGAAGGTAGGCGGATTGGCGAACATCTCCGAGCCGGTCTTGAGGCTGGTGACATACATCCAGTAGAGCGGAAACAGGTAGACCGCGGCCAGCGCCAGGGCGACGGTGAGCAGGATCCAGGGCGTATAGGTCCGGGTCATCCGCGCACCTCGTGGCGGGTGGAGCGCACATAGACGACCGAGGCAAACAGCACGAGCAGGAACATCATCACCGATACCGTGGCGCCCTTGGCGAAATCATAGAGCTGGAAACTGAGCTGCCAGGACCAGTAGCCGGCGACGTTTGAGGTATTGGCCGGCCCGCCCTCGGTGAGCGCGGGGAACAGGTCGAACTGCTGCAGCGTGCCGATCAGGCCCAGCGACAGCACGGCGCCGATGGTCGGGCGCATCAGGGGCAGGGTGATGGTCCAGAAGCGTTGCAGGGCATTGGCGCCGTCAAGCTCTGCTGCTTCGTAGAGGTCGCGCGAAATGGCGGCCAGCCCGACCGAGAGCAGCAGCATGTTGAAGGCGAGGCCGAGCCAGATATTGGCGATGATCACGGCCCAGATGGAAAAGTTCGGGTCCGATTTCCAGAACACGTTGGCATCGATGATGCCGAGCGCCTTGAGGATGACGTTGAGCACGCCATAGTCGCCGGCCAGGATGAAGCTCCAGATGCCGCCGACCACGAGGCCCGGCATGACCCAGGAGACCAGGAACAGGCCGCGAATGGTCGATGCTCCCGGAAAGTCCTGCGCGAAGAACAGGGCCAGTGCGAAGCCGAGCACGAACTGGCCGGTCATCGAGCCGAAGACAAAGACCATTGTATTGCGCGTCACCAGCCAGAATTCGGGCTGCTGCACCACGGCGACGTAATTGTCGAAGCCGACAAAGGGGCGGAACAGCTCACCCAGGGTGAACATGTCCACCTGCTGGAAGCTCATCAGCACATTGTAGACCAGGGGGGCGCCGGCCAGAGCGAGCAGGAAAAGCAGGGCGGCGCCGACCAGCAGGATATCAAACCCCACCCCGTCCCGCAGCCAGCTGAAAAATCGCGACACCATATCCTCCAAGGGAGCTGAACAGAAAATGCCGGCCAGAGCATGCTCCGGCCGGCCCAGTCGGGAGGACTAGTTGAAAATGCCGTCGATGGTGGTCTGGGCCTGGTTCAGGGCGTCCATTGACGACATCTGACCGGTCAGGGCCTGCTGTTCGGCATCGTAGATGGCCTTGGAAATCTTCTGCCATTCCGGATGCGGCCCGCGTGGCTGGGCATATTGCAGCTGCTCCTGGAAGACCTTGAGGGCGGCATCCTTCTTTTCGATGCCGGTCACGGGCAGCGGGATATCGCCGCGCGCGGGCAGGTTGCCGAATTCGGGGAAGATGCGATCTTCCTGGCTCACGAAATATTCGAGCAGGCGGAAGGCCTCGTCGGGATGGGCCGTATTGGCCATGATGCCCCAGTTGAAGCCACCCAGGGCCGAGGAGCGCTCATCGCCATCCTCGATGGTGGGCAGCAGCGCCACGCCCCAGTCGAACTTGGCGTCCTCGACCATGCGGTCGATTTCCCAGGGGCCGGAAATGGCCATGGCGGCATTGCCGGAATTGAAGACGCCGGTGGAGTCCCACTGGCCGAGGCTCAGCACGTCGCGCGAGGCATAGCCGCTGTCGATCAGGCCCTTCCAGATATCGAGCACCTTGGCTGCGCCCTCGGTATTGACCTTGTCGGCGCCACCGCCCGACATCTGGATCACCGGCAGGAACTGGAACGTGCCCTCTTCACCGGCACGGGCCGAGAAGGTGATGCCATAGACATTGTTGGCCGGATCGGTGAGCTTTTCGGCATATTCAGCAACCTGGGCCCAGGTCTGGGGTGGCTCGGTCAGGCCGGCCGCGGCGAACAGGTCCTTGTTGTAGAAGATGCCGATGGTGTCGGTATATTTGGGCAGGCCGAACAGCTTGCCGTCCCAGGTCACCGAATTGAGCGGCCCTTCGAAATATTCCGCCTTGCTGACGATCTCGGAGCCGGCGACGCGGTCGGTGATGTCGAGCATGGCGCCGCGCGACGAGAACAGCGCGAAATCGGGATTGTCGAACGAGACGATGTCGGGCGCATTGCCGGTGGCGAAGGCGCGCAGCGTTTCGTTGACGATCTCGTCAAACGGGATGCCGCGATACTCGACCACGATATCCTCATTGGCGTCGTCGAACTCCTTGGAATAGGTGTCCGCGATGCCCGGCCGGTCGACGCCGTCAATGGACCAGACCGTCAGCTTTACCTGCGCGAAAGCCGGTGTGGCTGCGACCAAAGCGCCGACGGCCAAGCCGGCCAGTAGACCCAGTTTAGACAAGTGCATTATATCCTCCCTTGCGGCCTCGGCCGCGCTGCATACCGCTCGGGTTCCTCTTCCCTTGCGGCTTTCCTCGCTGCCACGGGCGGTTGCAACGCCTGTGGCAGCACTCCTCAAACCTCCTGAAGCACCTCTTGCCTGTTGGCATGGGCGAGTGCATCGCCGCCGCAGGATTGGCGCACCACGAGATGGCATGGCAGCGTGCGGATGCCCGGCTCGACCGGCTTGCCTTCGGCAAGGTCGAGGATCAGGCGGCCGGCCACGCGGCCGAGTTCGATGAGATTCATGTCCACCGTGGTCAGCGGCGGTCGCGTCGCGGCAGCGACGATTTCCCAATTGTCAAAGCCGATGACTGAGACGTCGGCCGGCACGGCGACACCGCGTTCGCGCAGCGCGTCCACGACCCCGCGCGCGATCTGGTCATTGCCACAGAAGATGGCGTCGGGGGGCAGTTCTTCCTGCCACAGCCGGGCCACCGCCGCGTGGCCCCAGGCTTCCGACCAGCTGCCGTGCAGCACCGGGGCCTCTGCGCCCGCAGCCGCCCGGAAGGCGCCGGCCCGGGCGGCCACCGAGGCAAAGCTTTCCGGCCCGGTCACATGCACCAGCCGCTGGCGCCCGAGCCCGAGCAGCCATTGCGTCGCCAGGCGCGCGCCCTGCGCATCGTCGGAGACCAGCGTTACCGCGTCCTCCGGGCCCTGGGTAAAGGCATAGACCACCGGCACCGGCAGGTCGGACAGGTCGACCGGCAGGCGGCGATCGATGCGCTTGCCGGTGGCGATGATGCCATCGACCTGCTTGTCGAGCATGGCATCGACATGGATCTTGCCCAGGGCGGCATCATCCTCGATGCCGCAGAGAAAGACCGACACGCCCCGGTCGACCAGCGCCGCATTGATGCCGGCCATGACCGGCAGGGTGAAGCGGCCATAGGTATCGTTGGTGAGCAGGCCAATGGTGAAACTGCGCTGCTGGGTCAAGGCGCGGGCCATGGCATTGGGACGGAAGCCCAGCGCAGCCGCCGTCTGCTTGACCCGGGTGCGGGTCGCCTCGGTCATGCGGCCGGTATCGTTGAGCGCCTTGGAGGCCGTGGCAACGCTGACGCCGGCAACGCGGGCGACGTCATAGATGCGTATCCGTTCTGCCTTGACCACGTCCTTATACCTCAAAGGAAAACCCTTTTCTCACCTTAGGTAAAACGGTTTCTCACAATACGTCAATAGTCATACTTATGAGCCGGCGGATACATATTCGCCGCCTCGGGCGGTCTTGAGATGGTTGAGGGCATGCACCTGGCCGGTCATTTCCAAGGCGTCGCGATAGACGGGGTCGTGCCAGCCCTCGATGTCGATTGAGCCGGTATAGCCGGCCAGGCGCAGCTCGGAGATCACGTCGGTCCAGTTGCTGTCGCCAAAGCCGGGGGTGCGCATGAAGACGAACTTCTCCTTGCCGAAAATGCCGTGTTCGCGGATCACCTCCCAGCGCACGGTGGCGTCCTTGCCGTGCACATGGAAGAACTTGTGCGCCCATTTGCGGATCTGGGGCAGCGGATCAATCAAGTAGACCAGCTGGTGGCAGGGCTCCCATTCAAGGCCGATATTGTCGTCCGGCGTCTCGTTGAACATCAGCTCCCAGGCATCGGGATTGTGGGCGATGTTCCAGTCGCCTGTGGCCCAATTGCCATCCATGGCGCAGTTTTCAAAGGCGATCTTGACGCCCTTGTCGGCCGCCCGCCTGGCCAGCTCGCTCCACACTTGCCTGTAGCGCGGCAGGCTGTCGGTCAGCACCTGGTTGCGGAGGCGGCCGGTAAAGCCGGCGACGCAGGTGGCGCCGAAATGGTGGGCATTGTCGATGCAGTCCTTCCAGCCCTGCAGGGTCTGGCGGTCCATCTCCTGGTCTTCGAGCGGATTGCCGAACATGCCCAGCGTCGAGATGGTGATATCGCGGGCGCCGATGGCGTCCAGGCTGCGCTTGCCCAGTTCGGCCAGGTCCTGGCCATTGGTGGTCTGCCAGAAGAAGGGCTCGAAGCTCTCAAAGCCCAGATCGGCAATGGCGGCGATATTCTCGGCGGCCTGGCCGGCGCTGGCCTGGATCATGGTGCCGATGCGGATCGACTTGGCGGGATTGGTCACGGTGCGGTTTCCTGGGCTTGGATGAGGACGCGCTGGCGGCTGCGGGCGCTTTGGATGGCGCCAAAGACCATGGCCAGGCTCTTGATATTGTCGCTGCCGGCAGTTTCCGGCTGGCGCCCCGCGGCAATGGAAGCGAGAAATTCGGCGATGACGCTGGCATGGCCCTCGGTCAGGGCGGCGTCGGCGGCCTCTGGGACAGCCAGCGGGACCAGGTCGCGGAAGAAGCCGGTCTCGCCGGCCACCTGATGGGCCTCGAAGTGCTCAAGCCCATCCCAGAGCAGCGTCCCCCTGGTGCCAATGATGCGCCAGGCGCCTTCCCAGCTGGTATTGGCGCCTTCGGCGCACCAAGAGCCGCGATAGTTGAAGACGATATCGCCGGCAAATTCGAAAATGGCATTGGCAGCAGCGCCATGGGCATACCAGGAGCCGGGCGGATTGGTCTCAAGGCAATAGACCGCCAGGGGCGCCGTCCCCGCCATGAAACGCGCTGCGTCGAGGGTATGGATGGCCATGTCGAGCAGCAGCACATTGTCCATCTGCTCGCGGAAGCCGCCGAAATGGGCGCCGACGAAGAAATCGCAATGCAGGGCGGTGAGCTGGCCGAGCGCGCCGCTTTCGATGACCTGGCGGATGCGGCGAATGCCGGCGACGAAGCGCCGGTTCTGCACCACAGCATGGATGCGTCCCGCCGCCCGGGCCTGGGCCAGCATCGCCTGTGCATCCTCCAGCGCCGGCGCCATCGGCTTTTCGGTCAGCACGTGGCAACCATGGCGGAGGCCGGTGGCCACGACATGCGGGCGCGCCGACGGCACGGCGACATCGAACAGCAGGTCGGCGCGGGTCTGGGACAGCACGGCGTCGAGGTCAGTGCCGATAATGGCGCCCGACAGGCCGAATTCGGCGGCCCGGGCCGCAGCCGTCGCCGCGTCGATATCGACCAGGCCGACGACCTCGACCTGCCCCTTGAGCAGGGGACTGTCGGCCAGGGCGGACAGCCAGCCCCTGGACATGGCTCCGCAACCCACGAGCACGGCTTTCAACGGCACCAGCAATCCTCCCGAACAGCGCAGCAGCCGTCTTGAGCGGCCTGCCTGCATGTTCCCGTAAACGTTTACGACGCTACAATCGGCGGCCAAAGCATGTCAAGAGTGCACCGTAAACGTTTTTGGCTAGATCGCGTTGGAACAGGGTGGCAGCACCAATGAAGGGCATTCGCAGGCTGGCGCAGCAGCTCGACATTTCGATCGGCACGGTGTCGCGGGCGCTCAATGGCCGCACCGATGTCAGCGAGGAGACGCGGCGCCGGGTCATCGAGGCCGCGGCGGCGATGGGCTATGCGCCCAACCAGGCGGGGCGCAGCCTGCGCCAGGGCAATACCAATGCGGTCGGCTTCATGATCGAGCTGGGCTCGGACGCGGGCAGCAATAACGACAATTTCTTTCTGGGCGTGTTCGACGGCGTGCAGTCGGCTCTGGCGCGACACCATCTCGACCTTGTCGTGCTGCCCTGCGCCACCGACGAGGACCCGACGCAATATGTGCAGCGCATGATCGCGCGGCATCTGGTCGATGCCATGATCATCTCGGCCACCCATCGCCGGGATACGCGCATCGACGTGCTGCAGGCGGCGCGCCTACCCTTCATCACGCTGGGCCGCTCGGCCACCGAGGGCGAACATCCCTGGATCGATCTCGATTTTGCCGGAGTCGCCCGGCGGGCGGTGGACCGGCTCGCCGCCGCCGGACATCGCCGCATCGCGGTGGCCGTGCCCAGCAATGACATCAATCTGGGTTTTGTCTTTCTCGACAGCTACAAGAGCGCGCTGACGGCCAATGGCCTGACCTTCGATCCCGCGCTGGTGTTCCGGGTGCCGTCCTCCGAGCAGGGCGGTTACCAGCTGGGGCATGACATCTGCGCCATGGGCGATCGGCCCAGCGCGGTGGTGCTCAATTATGAACTGCTGGCGCTGGGGCTCTATCGCCGGCTGGGGGAATCGGGGCTCACGCCCGGCCGGGATCTGGCGGTCATCGGCTTTCGCGAGGGGCCGGCCTCACGCTTTCTGGCGCCGACGCTGACCTGTTTCAGGCTGTCGCTACGTGAGCTGGGCATTGCGCTGGGCGAGGCGCTGCTGGCCTCGATGCCGGCCTATGCCGACATCTACCCCCAGGGCATCGTACGGCGCATCTGGCCGATGGAACTGGTGGCCGGCGAAAGCGACCGCGCCTGAGCGCGCCGCCGTGTTCAAGACAATCGGGGCCCGGATCGCCCCAAGCCTCCGGCCTGTGTGCTGGAGTCTGTGGCAGTCCGGGTCCCCGATAGGCGGCCGGGTGGCCACGGTCTTGCGCGTCCACCAAGGTTGTCGGATCTCTTCTGTCGGCTAGAAGCGGTAGTTGAGGCCGGCGCGGACGACGCCGAAGCGCTGGGTGATGTCCTGGCTGCCGATGGGCAGGCCGTTATAGGTCTGGGTGCCCAGGTCGACATAAAGGAATTCGGCCTTGAGCGAGATCTGCTCGCTGGCCTGGGCTTCAAGGCCCGCGCCGATGGTCCAGCCGACATGGTTGGCCGACTGCGAGGTCACCACATTGGCGGTATCGGTCAGGCTGGCCGAGCCGCGACCGGCGGCAAAGCCGGCCGTCACATAGGGCATCACCGCGCCAAAGGTCATGCCGGCGCGGCCGCGAATGGTACCATAGACGTCCGTGCCGGACTTGAACTTGCCGGTGGCGCCCATGTCCTGCTCGTAGCCGATCGAGGACATCTGGATGTCGGCCTCGCCGCCCAGCACGACGCCGCCCATATCCATATTGTAGCCGGCCTGGCCGCCGAACTGCCAGCCGGAGGAATTGTAGTCGGCCTTGGCGCCGCCAACGGAAGGCTGGCGGGTCAGCGTGCCCCAGCCATAGCCGGCATTGATGCCGGCATAAAAGCCTTCCCAGCTCGATGCCGGCGCGGCCGAATACATAGGGCTCGTGCCGCTGTTCCAGCCGAGATCGGCAGCATGGGCGGCGGTGGACAACAGCAGCAGGGCAGCAAGGGAAAGGGCCTGGCGCTTCATGGAAAACCTCGTCTGAATGGGCGTCGTGAACTTTCCCCTAAAATGCGACGCGATCCGTTAATACCTCGGTAAGGAACAAGGTTAACGCCATGCCGTAGCGCATGGCTGGCGTTCACTTTTATGCGTTGGGTGCAAGGCTTTGGCTGTGCAGGCGCGCGGCCCCGCAGAAGCGGATCGGCCGAGCAGCAATGTCATGGAACTGGTGCCCCCCGCCGGACTCGAACCGGCACGCCTCGCGGCGGAGGATTTTGAGTCTCCTCGTATTTGTGGTAAGGCTTTGTAATTGCTTGGGTAATTTAGCACCACATGGCACTATACCACCACGTTCTAGTTCTTGATTGCCTTGGGCTGGGGCTTCTGGTAGTCCCTGCCGCCGTGCCCTCCTGGCGGAATGGTAGACGCGACTGACTCAAAATCAGTTATCGAGAGGTGTGCCGGTTCGAGTCCGGCGGAGGGCACCACCCACTATCGTCCGCCACGATGCGGAGAAGGACAGGGCGTAGACGTATAGCTTCCACTTCGGATCCAGACGGAGCGCTTCTTCAACGCGGAACCCTTGGAAGGCCACCATGCGGATCACGTCAGCGAACAATGGGTCTTGCCGGCCTTCGAGCCACTGGGTGCATCGCTCCAGGTCCTCCGGTGTGAGCCACCACTTCTCCTGCACCTTCACGGGGAGGCGCTTCAGGACGATCTGCTTCTTGGTCAGCGGAGGGTCGCGCTCAAGGGCAACGGTGTTCACGGTGGAGAGGTATGAGATGTGGTGGTTGATGGTGTTGTTCGAGTTACCGCGCTCCACCTGGTGGAACTTCACGAGGGCGTCGATGTCCTCGGAGGTGATGTCCTCGAAGCTGAACTTGCCGCGCTTCTCAAGGAACTCGATGTCCACCAAGACGCTGGCATAGGCCTTGTCCCCGTGAGCCAGCTCCTTGTAGTGGGTGTCCATGGCCAGCTTGGCGGCGATGCGGAGGGTGCCCCGCTTGGTGTCGCTGACCTTGGTGTCACCTGTCTGCACGGGGTACTTGCCGTAGACCTCAAGGGCCTGGAGTATCTCCGCTTCGCGGGACTCGGCGGCAGCTTTGGTGCCCTTGAATGTCTGACGCACACGCTGGAAGCCTGGCAGGGCCTTGGAGTAGTAGACCTCAATCTGCCAGCTTGGTCCTCGTGCTCGGATCGACATTGGTATCCCCTACGGTGAAGTTCAGTTGGTCGCGGAGGTTGCGGCCTTGGCGTGTCAGGAAGACGATCTTGCGGCGGCGGTCGATGGGATGGACGCGGGTGCCTACAAGACCCATGCCCTCTACGCCAATTCGACGTTGTGTCCCCAAGTAGCGGAGATGACGGGACACGGTAGTCTCGGCAAGCCCTACGTGATGTGCCAGCTCGGTGATGGAGATTTCCGTCTCACCCTTCTGGTCCTCGCCCCACAAACACACTCCGAGGAATGTATTCATAATGGGGGCGTTAATTTCCTGCTGTATCGTGATGAATATGCGGTTTACCTCGAACACTTTCCGAAGTTGGCGGCGCTCGCTGGTCTGGCTCATGCTCTCTGCTCTGCTTATCTCTTGGATGGATAGACAGGAAGAACGGGCCGAACCAGACCTTATGGTCCCCCTGTGGGCTGCGCTCATATCCCATCTGCCACTGTGTTATGTCAAGACAGTGTGCCGAGTGGTTCCATCTTTCGAGATAAATGCTGTCGAACATGACGCTGATACTCCTCTTTCAGTGCCGCCCCCGGCTTTGGTGAATGGAGGGAGATGTTCCCCCTCCGTTCTCTTTTGTAGGAATTGTTTCCCAACGTCAACCCTTGGGGCCTAGCCCTCGGCGGACTTCTTGTCGGCTTCAGCGAAGGTCATGCCCTCGGCCTCGGCAAGTGTCTGCTCACTGGTTGGGTGCGTCGAGTAGGTAGTTCATGGGTCTCAGCCTCGTGTTGTGCGCTTGTAGGTGGCTGCCGTCTTCGGGCACTTGAAGGTCTCAACCTTGGTCCAAGACCCATCACGCCCACGGTCAAGGCGGGTCCTCGTGGCGCCCATCTTGTCGAGCTGCCGGTCGGGGCTGTCGGTGGTCTCAGGAAGGTGTGTTGCTGGTGGTGGAAGCAGTCGCACCACAACGGCGAGGATGCCCCACACAGCTAACGGAATGGCGATGATGATGTATGGTGTAAGCATCTGTGGCACATAGACAAAACCCGGAGTCTGCAACTAAGTGGCAGTATCTCTCCAAGATTTTGAGTCCTCTGCGTCTACCATTCCGCCAGAGGGGCACGGCATGGTCTCTAAACCAGGATGGGTTGGTCTGCAACGGGGTTTTGCGGTGGCTCAGCCAGCCAGTGCCAGGCGGGCCAGATAGACGGTGAGTACGCCCATGGCCATGGCGGCAAGGAGGTTTTTGGTCAGCCAATAGGCCAGCGTCGTGGTTGCGGCGGCGATGATGTCGGCGAGGCTGCCACCGACCAGGGCCGGCGCCACCAGGGCCGCCAGCACCGCGCCGGGTACGTGGCGGAGCCAGGCGGCGGCAAAGCCGTGCCGCGGCAGCCGATTGGCCAGCAGCAAGCCGCAGGCCTTGGTGGCCAGCGTCACCAGGGCCATGCCGGCAATGGCCAGCAGCGCTTCGGGGCTAGTCCACATGGCGTGCCCTGTCGGCAAAGGCACCGGCAAGGCTGCCGGTGATGCCGCCGATCAGGATATACCAGCTGCCCTCGATCAGTCTGGCGGCCAGGATGGCGCTGAGCGCGGCGACGGTCCAGGGGAGCAGGTCGGCCCGGCCCTTCCACATGCCCAGCAGCAGCGCCAGGAAGGCGGCGGTAAAGGCGAAGTCGAGGCCGTAGCGAGCCGGATCATCGATGGCCGAGCCGAGCTGGTGGCCGAGCAGGGTGGTCGCCATCCAGACGGTATAGGTCAGCACGCCGCCGCCGAGCAGGAAGGCGACGCTGCCGGTGCCGCGCTGCATGGCCAGCATGGTGATGGCCCAGTTCTCGTCGGAGACGAAGAACATCAATCCGGCGCTGCGACCGACGCTTCCGGGGGGAAACAGCGGGCGCAGCGTCGCGGTCAGCAGCAGGTAGCGCAGGTTGATGATGAGCGCGGCGATGATCAGCGGGCCGATGGGCAGGCTGGCGGGCGTGGCGTGCCACAGGTCGAGCGCGACGAACTGGGCCGAGCCGGCAAAGACCAGGCCGCTCATCAGCAGCACGTCGAGCGTGGTCAGGCCGGCGCCGCGCGCCAGCACGCCCCAGACCAGGCCATAGGCGCCCACCGAGATGACCACGGGCAGGCAGGCGCGGGCGCCGGCGAGAAACGGGGCGGCAAGATCACGGGGCCGGGTGGAATCGGTGGTCATGACCAAGAGATAGCGGGCCGGCAGGCCTGGCGCATCGGCAAAGTTGCTCTGGGTCATGACAAGTAGTGATCGGGGTCATGACCGGCGATGATCGCCGCGTCGCTCGGCGTTGACGCCCCGGTGCGCCGGGCGTAGAGACGGGCGCGTCATTGCCACGCCACCAGCGCCCGTCCAGCCGGCATCCCCCTTGATGGGGGTGTGAACAGGTCCCCGCAGCGGTCCGACAATCTTGCTGACCTCATGCATTTTGGGGCCGTGACGTGACGCGTCGGTTGAATGCTTGGAGTTTTTTAAATGATTTTGCAGTCCCGCCCGCTCTGGCAGCGGTTCGTGATTTTCCTGCTGCCGCTGATGGCGGCCAATATCCTGCAGGCGCTGTCGGGCACGGTCAGCGCGATCTATGTCGGACAGATGATCGGCGTGGATGCGCTGGCGGCCACGGCGACCTTCTTTCCCATCCTGTTCTTCCTGCTCAGCTTCCTCATCGGGCTGTCGTCGGGCTCAACCGTGCTGATCGGCCAGGCCTGGGGCGCGCGCAATATCGACAAGGTCAAGCAGGTGGCCGGCACCACGCTGATGACGGCCTTTGTCATGGGCGTGGTGGTGGCGGTGGTCGGGGTGACCTGGACCGAGCAGATCCTGAGCGTGCTGGGCGTGCCGGCCGATATTGCGCCGATCACCGCCAGCTATGCGCGCATCATGCTGGCCAGCATGCCCGGCTTTTTCCTGTTCATCGTGGCCACGTCGGTGCTGCGCGGGGTGGGCGATACCATGACGCCGCTGTTCTCGCTGATCCTGTCGCTGGCCGTCACTGCGCTGGTGACGCCAGCGCTGATCCAGGGCTGGTTCGGCCTGCCGCAGTTGGGCGTCAATGCGGCCGCGGCGGCCTCCATCTCCGGCTTTTTGACCGTGCTGGTGTTCCTGTTTGTCTATCTGCGGGCCCGAAGCCTGCCGCTGGCGCCCGATGCCAAGCTGCTGGCCGCCATGCTGCATCCCGATTTCAGGCTGCTCGGCCTGATCCTGCGCCTGGGCCTGCCGGCCGGGCTGCAGATGGTGGTGTCGTCCGTCTCAGGCATTGTGGTGGTGGGGCTGGTCAACCGCTTCGGCTCGGATGCCACGGCGGCCTATGGGGCGCTGGGCCAGGTGATGAGCTATGTGCAGTTCCCGGCCATGTCGATCGGCATTGCCGCCTCGATCTTCGGGGCCCAGGCGATCGGCGCCGGCAAGATCGACCAGCTCGGCGCCATTACCCGCACCGGGCTGGTGCTCAACGTGATCATCACCGGCTCGCTGGTGCTGCTGGCCTATCTGTTCAGCCAGCATCTGGTGGCGCTGTTCATCACCGATCCGGCGGTGGTCGACATGGCCGAGACGCTGCTGCATGTGGTGCTGTGGAGCATCGTCGCCTTTGGCGGCAGCGTGGTGTTTTCCGGCGTCATGCGCTCGAGCGGCACGGTGATCGCGCCGATGGTGCTGTCGCTGTTCTGCATCCTGGGCATTGAGCTGCCCGGCGCGATTGTGCTCAGCCAGACCAGCCTGGGCCTGAGCGGCATCTGGGTGGCCATGGCGGCCGGATTTACCATGATGCTGGTGCTGCAGGGCGCCTGGTACCTGCTGGTATGGCGCAAGAAGACTATTGTGGCGCTGGTCTGAGCCGGCGTCAGCCTCCCCCCGAAACGCAAAAGCCCCGGACCGCGGTCCGGGGCTTTTGTTTGGGGTCAAGGCCTGCTGAGCTGTCTAGAACTGGCCGTGGCAGTGCTTGAACTTCTTGCCCGAGCCACAGGGGCAGGGGGCGTTGCGGGCCACGCCGACCAGCAGCTTGGGATCGATGGGGCGCAGCGAGGGATCGCTGCCGGTGGCGCCCAGCGAGTCGGCAATGGTGTCGCCGCCATCGGCATCGTTCTCGCCGGTCAGCGGGTCGATATGGGTTTCGCGCAGGGCGCTGAGATCGGGCTGCGGCGGCGCCACCGGGCGCGGCTGCAGCTCGACATGGCTGAGCTGGGTGGTCACCAGTTCGCGCAGGTTTTCCAGCAGGCTATGGAACAGCTCATAGGCTTCCTGCTTGTATTCGTTGAGCGGATCGCGCTGGGCAATGCCGCGCCAGCCAACCACCTTGGACAGGTGATCGAGCGTCACCAGGTGCTCGCGCCACAGCCCGTCGATCGATTGCAGCACGATGGATTTTTCCACCTGGCGCATCACCGTTGGGTTGGCCGACCCGGCTGCTGCCATGGCGGCAATGGTGCGGGCTTCCTTGGCGGCGGCATGGGCGTCGGCGGCGTCGATCAGGCGCTGGGTGACGATCTCGGCGTCGATGCCCTCCTCGTCGGCCCATTCCTGCACCGGCACGTCGATATTGAGATAGGTCTTGGCAGCAGCCTGCAGCTGCTCGGTCTTCCACTGCTCGGGATAGGCGCGTGGCGGAATGGCCTTGGTGACGATGGTTTCCACCACATCGCGCCGCATGTCGCCGACGATCTCGGAAATGTCTTCGGCATCCATCATTTCGAGGCGCTGTTCGAAGATCACCTTGCGCTGATCGTTCATCACGTCGTCGTATTTCAGGATGTTCTTGCGGATGTCGAAATTGCGCGCCTCGACCTTGCCCTGGGCCCGTTCGATGGCCTTGGACACCCAGGGATGGGTGATGGATTCGCCCTGTTCGAGGCCCAGCTTGCCGAGCATGGAATCCATGCTGTCGACGGGGAAGATGCGCATCAGGTCGTCCTGCAGGCTCAGGAAGAAGGCCGAATGGCCCGGATCGCCCTGACGGCCGGAACGGCCGCGCAGCTGGTTGTCGATGCGGCGGCTTTCATGGCGCTCGGTGCCGATCACCATCAGGCCGCCGGCGGCCAGCGCCTTGGCCTTGTCCTCGGCAATGGTGCGTTTGATCTCGGCGATCTTGGCGTCGCGCGCTTCGCCTTCGAGGCCGGCGGCCTCCTTTTCGATGCGCATTTCGAGATTACCGCCGAGCTGGATGTCGGTGCCGCGGCCGGCCATGTTGGTGGCAATCGTGATGGCGCCGGGCAGGCCGGCATCGGCGACGATGAAGGCTTCCTGCTCGTGATGGCGGGCATTGAGCACGTTCATGGAGCCGACATTCTTGGCCCGCAGCAGCTCGGCCAGCATTTCGGATTTTTCGATCGAGGTGGTACCCACCAGCACGGGCTGGCCGCGGTCCTGGCACTGCTTGATCAGATCGGCGATGGCGTTGAACTTTTCCTCGGCCGTGCGGAAAATGGCGTCCTCGTCATCGACGCGCATCACCGGCAGGTTGGTGGGAATGGTCACCACGTCGAGCTTGTAGATGTCGGCGAATTCCTCGGCCTCGGTGGCGGCCGTACCGGTCATGCCGGCCAGCTTCTCATAGAGGCGGAAATAGTTCTGGAAGGTGATCGAGGCCAGGGTCTGGTTTTCCGGCTGGATCTTGACGTGTTCCTTGGCTTCGAGCGCCTGGTGCAGGCCTTCCGAATAGCGGCGGCCCGGCATCATGCGACCACTGAACTCGTCGATGATCACTACTTCGCCGCCCTCGGGGGTCTGGCGGACGATGTAGTCCTTGTCCTTGCGGAAGAGCTTATGGGCACGCAGAGCCGAATTGGCGTGGTGCACCAGGGCGACGTTTTCCACGTCATACATGGACTCGGACTTGAGCAGGCCGTCGGCGGCCAGCCGGGCCTCGAGCTTTTCGATGCCGGCATCGGTAAAGGTGGCCGAGCGCTGCTTCTCGTCGAGCTCGAAGTCGCCCTCCTCGATGATGGGCATCAGCGCGTCGATGGTGGTGTAGAGCGTGGTGCGGTCTTCGGAAGGACCCGAAATGATCAGCGGCGTGCGTGCCTCGTCGATCAGGATGGAGTCGACTTCGTCGACAATGGCAAAGGCATGGCCCCGCTGCACCATCTGCTCGCGGGTATATTTCATGTTGTCGCGCAGATAGTCGAAGCCGAGCTCGTTATTGGTGCCGTAGGTGATGTCGGCGGCATAGGCGGCCTTGCGCTCGATATCGCTCATGCCGTGCACGATGATGCCGGTGGTCAGGCCGAGGAAATTGTAGACCTGGCCCATCCAGGCGGCGTCGCGGCGCACCAGGTAGTCGTTGACGGTTACCAGATGGGTGCCCCTGCCGGTCAGGGCATTGAGATACATGGGCAGCGTCGCCACCAGGGTCTTGCCCTCGCCGGTGCGCATTTCGGCAATGCCGCGCTCATTCATCACCATGCCGCCGATCAGCTGCACGTCGAAGTGGCGCATGCCCAGCACGCGCTTGGATGCCTCGCGCACGGTCGCAAAGGCGGGGACGATCAAATCATCGAGATCGGCGCCGTTTTGCAGCTGCGCCTTGAATTCGGCGGTGCGGGCCTGCAGTGCGGCGTCGCTGAGCTGCTCGAGCTCGCTCTCGAGCGCATTGATGGCGGCGACCTTGCCCTGATACCGCTTGACGTGCCGGTCGGATGTCGACCCGAAAATCCGCCGGGCGAGTGCAGCAAGTGCCATATGTCAGGTCCTTCGATGACTCATCGGGCGCAGTTTGGGGGGCGGGTCGAGCCCCGCAGGCCATCGTCAGCGCGATGAGAAAGCCTTTCGGGCTTTGAATGTATGTATCTCCGCCGAGCGACGGAAAAGCGCGTGAGATGTAAGAGCGAGGCCTTGTCTTGTCAACGCCAGCGAAATCGGCGACACCTGCCGTGAGCTGCCGGAATCCGGGCAGAAATGGGGCCAATGCCCTTTGGTTGGTGACGCAGGACGGCCCGGCGCATTTTTGCCCCGTTATCGTGTCAGCCAGCCAGTCAGAAATCTGTGGCCCGCAATTGCCCGCCACCAATTCGCCGGCTGCCGTCAGGCAGCATCGGCCAAGGAGATCGATACGATGACGTTTTTCCCCCGGCGCTTCGTGCGCACTGCCGGCCTGCTGGCCGCCATGCTGGCCGCGACGGCGCTGACGCCCGCTCTGGCCCAGGATGCCGCGCCGGCCGCCGCCGCGCCCGTGGCTGCGGTCCTGCCCGAAACCGTGATCGCCACCGTGGCCGGTTCGCCCATTACCGAAGCCGATCTCAGCTTTGCCGCCGAGGACCTGTCGCAGGAACTGCAGCAGATGCCGCCCGACCAGCGCAAGCCCTTCCTGCTGCGCGTGCTGATCGACATGAAGGTGATGGCCCAGGCCGGCGCCGCTGCCGGCATGGCCGATACGCCGCTGTTCCAGCAGCGTCTCGAATATCTCAAGGATCGCAGCCTGCGCCGCGCCTATTTTGCCGAGCAGATTGCCGCCGGCGTCACCGAAGAAGCGGTGCGCGCAGAATATGACACATTCGTTGCCGGCTTCACGCCCGCGCCGGAAATCCGCGCCAGCCATATTCTGGTGCCAACCGAGGAAGAGGCCAAGGCGGTCAAGGCCCAGCTCGATGGCGGCGCCGATTTTGCCACCCTGGCCAAGGAAAAGTCGATCGATCCAGGCGCGGCCAATGGCGGCGATCTGGGCTTTTTCGGCGCCGGCAGCATGGTGGCCCCGTTTGAAGCGGCAGCCTTTGCCCTGACCGATATCGGCCAGGTTTCCGAGCCGGTGGAATCCCAGTTCGGCTGGCATGTGATCCGCCTGGAAGAAAAGCGCGAATCCGCGCCGCCAGAATTCGAGCAGGTGGCGCCGCAGCTGCAACAGCAGCTGCTGATGACCACCTTTGACGAGACTGTCGCCAAGCTGATGGAAGGGGTTGCTGTCGACATCCCCGATGCCGCGCTGGCCGCTGCCGTTGCCGGCCAGAGCGAGACGGCCCCGCCCGCCGCGCAGTAGACCGATCAGGCGCCGGGGGCCAGCAGCCCCCGGCCTCATCGCCCAGCCGGATGACGGTACTGGTGGCCCGGCGACCCGCCTGCGGATGCGGCTGACCGCTTGCGAATGGCGCCTGTTTCGGGCAAACCCAAGGCCTGTCCGCTCCCCAGGAAAGTTCGTCCGATGGCCCACCCGGTTTCCCCGCTCGCCCCCAAATCCTATCCGGAACTGCCGGCCATCGCCGGGGTGCGCTTTGCCACGGCCGAAGCGGGCATCAAGTACAAGAACCGCACCGACGTGCTGCTGATGGCCTTTGACGCGGGCACGACCGCGGCGGGCGTGGTCACCAAGTCAAAATGCTCCTCGGCGGCGGTCGACTGGTGCAAGGCCAACCTGCCCGGCGGGCTGGCGCGGGGCCTGGTGGTCAATTCGGGCAATGCCAATGCCTTTACCGGCGCCAAGGGCCAGGCCAGCGTGCAGCTGACGGCCGAACTGGCCGCCAAGGCGCTGGGCTGCGCCACTGCCGAAATCTTCCTCGCCTCGACCGGGGTGATCGGCGAGCCGCTCGACGCCAACAAGTTTGCCGGCGTGCTCGACGCGATGGCGACCCGGCTGGGTGACACGCCCTGGATGGACCCGGCCAAGGCCATCATGACCACCGATACCTTTCCCAAGCTGTTTGGCGCGACGCTCGATATCGACGGCGTCGAGGTGCGCATCAACGGCATTGCCAAGGGATCGGGCATGATCGCGCCGGACATGGCCACCATGCTCAGCTTTGTCGTCACCGACATGCCGATTGCCGCCCCGGTGCTGCAGGCGCTGCTGAGCCGGCATGTGGCCACGAGCTTTAACGCCATTACCGTGGACAGCGACACCTCCACCTCCGATACGCTGCTGGCCTTTGCCACCGGCAAGGCGGCGGTCGAGCCGATCGAGAGCCTCGATGATCCGCGCGCCGAGATCTTTGGCGAGGCGCTGCGCGACGTGCTGTTCGACCTGGCCATCCAGGTGGTGCGCGATGGCGAAGGCGCCACCAAGCAGGTCTCGGTGCATGTCGAGGGCGCCACGTCCGACGCCTCGGCCTTCCGCATTGCCAAGTCGATCGCCGACTCGCCTTTGGTCAAGACCGCCATTGCCGGCGAGGACGCCAATTGGGGCCGCGTGGTGATGGCCGTGGGCAAGGCGGGCGAGCCGGCCGATCGCGACAAGCTGTCGATCCGCTTCGGCGACCTGCTGGTGGCCAAGGATGGCGAACGCGCCCCGATCTATGACGAGGCCGCCACCAGCGCCTATATGAAGGGCGAGGATCTCGAACTCACCGTGAGCCTGGGGCTCGGCGAGGGCCGGGCGACGGTTTATACCTGCGACCTGACGCATGGCTATATCACCATCAATGGCGATTACCGGAGTTAGCCATGACCCTGCCTGACGCGGCGGTTTTCGAGCGGGGCGGCCTTGCCGCCTGGCCCGGCATCGAGGTTGACTGGGATGGCGGCTGGGTGCGCCGGGCGGCCGGCGGCTATACCAAGCGGGCCAATTCGGTGCAGTGCCTCGACCCGACCGATGACGGGGATGTCGAGGCCCGCATTGCCCAGGCCGTGGCCTGGTTCACGGCCCGCGACCTGCCCCCGGTCTTCCGCATGACGCCGCTGGCCGGCCCGCACCTCGCCGCGGCGCTGGACCGGCTGGGCTGGCGCAGCATTGACGCCAGCTATCAGTTTGCCATGGCGCTGGACCCGGTCGAGGCCGATGCGCGCGGGCGGATCCATGCGGTGCGCGATCCGGCCTTTCTGGCGGTGCAGCAGCGCCTGGCCGGCTATAGCGATGAACGGCTCGGCAAGCTCGATGCGCTGCTGGCCGCCATGCAGGTGCAGGCCTGCGGCGTGGTGCTGCATGATGATGATGGCGCGCCGGTCGCCACCGCGCTGATGGCCATTGCCGATGGCATTGTCGTCACCGGCAATGTGGTGACCGATGCCAGCCGGCGCCGTCAGGGCCACGCCGCTGCCATGATGCGCACCGGCCATGCCTGGGCCCATGCCGCCGGGGCGCGGATCGCCGCGCTCAATGTGCAGGCCGACAATGCCGGCGCCCAGGCGCTCTATCGCGGGCTCGGCTATGCACGGCAATATGACTATCACTACCGGGTTCCGGAGACGCCATGAGCCAGTCGATCCTTCTTGTCGTCGCCGGCGCCCTGGTCGATGCCGACCGCCGCGTGCTGATCGCCCAGCGGCCGGAAGGCAAGGCCATGGCGGGACTGTGGGAATTTCCCGGCGGCAAGATCGAGCCGGGGGAAACGCCCGAGGCGGCGCTGATCCGCGAGCTCGAGGAAGAGCTGGGCGTCACCACGCAGACGGCCTGCCTGGCACCGGTCAGTTTTGCCAGTCACTCTTACGAGAAATTTCACCTGTTGATGCCACTTTATGTGTGCCGAAAGTGGCAGGGCATGCCGGCGCCGCGGGAACACATGGCCCTTAAATGGGTGCGACCGCAGGCGCTGCGCGACTATGCCATGCCGCCGGCAGACCTGCCGCTGATCGCCGCCTTGTGCGATCTGCTCTAGGCAAGCGCGTTCGACCTTGGGGAATATGCATGACGGCCACGAAGATCCGTATGTTTGTTGTCGATGAAAGCGGCGCCACCGCCATTGAATATGGCCTGCTGGCGGCGCTGATCGCCGTGGCCATCATCGGCACCTTCAGCGTGCTGGGCAACAGCGTCAATGGCCTGTTCAACAATGGCACCGCCGGCACCCTGACCGACCAGACCGCCAAGATAGACTAGCTATTGCAGCGTGACGATCTTGTACTGCTCGCCGACCTGCACCGGGTCGCCGGGATAGAGGTCATTGATGATGTAGAACAGTTCAGTGCCGCGCGTCAGCGCGTTCATCTGGGCGGCCAGCCTGTCGGCCGTGTCGCCGGCCTTGGCCGTGACCACGCGGACGGCCACCTTGCGGATGGCGGACAGGTCGCTTTCGGTGGTGCGGCGGAAGCTGGCCAGTGTGGCGTCGGCGCCCTGGGCAAAGCGGGGGCTGTCGGCCTTGGCGGCAAAGATGAAGCGATAGACCTGGCCGTCCAGCCGCATCACCGAGACGCGGAAGAACCACTGGTCGGTCTGGGCAAGGCCGGTGGCCATTTCGATGCCATTGCGGGTGTCGCTGGTGACGCTGTCGGTCTTGAGCCCGGCGATCCAGCCCGACTTCAGATAATCGGCCAGCGCCATGCTGGGCTGCACGTCGGCGCTGTCAAAGCGCACGGCTTCGCCATCGCCGGCTACCCCGACCACGGCGCTGGGGGAATTCTGCAGCGTATAGCCGGTGGGCACGGTGAAGGTGAACTTGGAGGCCGGATTGAGGAAGCGGCGGCCGACAATGGAGCCCTGGGCGGGGCTGTCGCCAAAGGTCAGGCCGGCAATCGAGCTCAGATAGCCGTCGCGGTCGACTTCGCCCAGGCCGGCCTTGCCGAACATGGTGCTGGCGGTGTCGATGGCTTTCTGGATGCGGGCGGGGGTGGAGGGATGGGAGGAGAGGAACCCCTCCGTGCCCTGGCCCGTGCCGGCCGAGAAACGGGCAAAGCGGCTCATCACGCCCAGGAAGCGCGCAGCTGCCTGCGGATCATAACCGGCCTTGCCGGAATATTTGATGCCTTCGCGATCGGCCTCGAGTTCCTGGTTCTGCCCGAAGGCGGCCAGGGATTCGCGGGTCCGGCTGGCGGTGGCGTCGCTCGAGGTATCGCCGCCAAACACCGAGGTGATGACGCGATCGACGATGGCGGTGGTGCGGGTGCGGTCGGTGCGGGCCCGGGCATGGCGCAGGGTGACGTGGGCGATCTCGTGTGCCAGCACCGCGGCCAGCTCGCTGGTGTCGCTGGCCAGGGCCAGGATGCCGCGCGTCACATAGATATAGCCCCCCGGCAGGGCAAAGGCATTGACCTCGGAGGTGTCGAGGATCGTCACCTGGAACTGGGCATTGGGCTGGTCGGCGGCGGCGAGCAGGCGGCCGACAATGCGGGCGACCATGATCTCGGCCGGGCGATCGGAATAGATGCCGCCATAGGCGGCGACGATGCGCGGATGCTCGCGGCTGCCGATCACCGCATCATCGGGATCGGTGCCTTCGGGCACCACGGCAGGCGCCGGCCGGTCGCCGGTCTGGCTGACCGCGATATTGGAACTGGTCAGCGTCGTGCAGGCCGACAGGGCCAGCAAGATGGTCGCCAGCACGCCAATGCGCAAACCCTGCGCGATATGCCCCTTGCCCGTCATCGTATCGCCAAGACCTCAAGCTGCTCGGGATGGGTAATTTCGATGCGTGGACCATCCCGGTCGTCCACCCATCCGCGTACACGTACCAGGGCGCCGTCGAGCACCAGGGGGTCGATGCCCGCTGCCACAAACAGCCTGCGGGCCGGCGCCTCGATCACGGCGGTGAAGTCCTGTTTCCAGAACCGGCCGAAATTGAGATAGATCCGCCCGCCGCGTTCCTCGGCCAGCAGGATCCTGCCTTCAACAAGTTCATAATGGCCGGCCCGGGCGAGCAATTCCCCTGGCGCGTCCGCCGCACGCACGCTGTAATAGGGATCACGCCAGATGCCAAGGCCGGAGAGCCGGGCCCGTCCTTCGGCGGCGAACAATAAATCGAGACATTGCCGATTGTCGGGGAAGGAATAGACCCGCGCCAGGCCCTGCGCGACCATGACCTGCTGCGCCCAGACGGGGCCATCGGCGGAATCGAGAAAGACATGGGCGAGCTGGCGGTCATAGCGGTCGACCCGCTCGCCGCCATAGCCAAGCTGCACCGGCTTGTCGAGCAGCAGGGCTTGCAGCGCCAGCTTGGCCTCGGGCGCCAGCGGCCAGCTCTCATAGCCCTCGCGGCCCAGCGGCAGCTTGGGCGCCTGGGTGCCGATCAGCCGCACCACGCGGCCGTCATCGAGCACCACGGTATCGCCGTCGGTGACCTGCACGACCAGGCCACCGGGCACCATGGCCAGGTCGGGGCAGGCCAGGGCCGCAGTCGAGACGGACGAGAGCGCGGCCAGGGCGGCAAGTTGAACAAGACTGGAGGTGCGCAAATCAGGCCCCGGAAACAATGGCTTCACCATGCACGCAAATGCGGCAAAAAATCATTACCGATGGTTGATCCGGTCAAAAGACTGTCAGCAGGGCCGCCGCTTCCTTGAGAAGGCGGGGTGGCACTGGTAAGAGGGGCCGTCCTTGCCTGCCCCCTCCGGAGCTTTTTTCCCTTGTCGCTTGTCCGTCAATTCGCCCTCGCCGCCCTGTTTGCCCTGCTCAGCCTGGGTCGTGCCGAGGCCAATCCGATGCTGCTGGTCGATATGGAAACGCTCGACGTGCTCTACGCCGAGGAGGCCGGGCAGCCCTGGCACCCGGCGTCGCTGACCAAGATGATGACGGCCTATGTGGCCTTCGAGGAAATTGCCAAGGGCACGATCAGTCTCGACACGCCCGTCGTGCTGTCCAAGCATGCCTTGGCGCAGGCGCCATCGCGTTCCGGCCTGCCGGTGGGCAGTGCGCTGACCCTGCAGGATGCGCTCTATGTGATGGTGGTCAAGTCGGCCAATGACGTGGCCATGGCGATCGCCGAAACGGTGGGTGGCAGCGAGGCGGGCTTTGTCGCCAAGATGAACGACGTGGCCGCCCGCATGGGCATGACGGCCAGCCATTTCACCAATCCCAACGGGCTGCACGACCCGGCGCAATATACCTCGGCGCGCGATCTGGCGCTGCTGGCGCTCTATATCGAGCAGAGCTTCCCGCAATATATGCCGATGTTCGGCACCGAGGCGGTCAAGCTGGGCAAGGTGACGCTCGAATCGCAGAATGAATTGCTGACCAGCTTTGCCGGCACCACCGGCATGAAGACCGGCTATGTCTGTGCCTCCGGGCTCAACATGGTGGCGACGGTGGAGCGCAATGGCCGCCGGATGCTGGCCGTGGTGCTGGGCGGCCAGTCGGCGCGCGAGCGCAATGAACGGGCGGCTGAGCTGATCCTCAAGGGCCTGTCCGGCTCGGCCCAGCCCACCGGCGCCACGGTGCTGACCCTGGGCAATAATCCTGGCGCGCCGCCGGTCGACATGCGGGCGCAGATCTGCGGCAAGGATGCCAAGGCCTATGCCGCGGCGGCGCAGGCCGCCTTTCCCATGGGGCTCAAGGGCCAGCCGAGCTATCTCAATGACGTGGTGGCGCCGCGCGCCTATGTGGCCACCGATCTCGGCCGCATCGCGGTGGGGGTCAACCTGCCGCGGCCGCGGCCGGCCCACCTGCCCCGGTTCACCCCGCCCAGCAGCGAAGCCGCGCTGGCGGTGGAGCTGCGCCCGGGGCTGGACGTTTCGGGCAATGGCGTGCCGATGCCGCTTGCCCGGCCGGGCAGCCTCTAGGCTGGGATCAGGGCTCAGCCCTTGACGATGGTGAAGCTCAGGGTCTCGCCCTCGGCGGTGAGCGTGCAGGCATGGCCGCGCTGGCGGCAATAGAGCGGAATGTCGATGCGGGCCATGGGGTCGGTGGCCAGCACCGTCAGGGTGCTGCCCGCCGCCATCGATTCAAGCCGCTTTTCCATTTTCAGCACCGGCAGGGGGCATTTGAGCCCCCTGGCGTCGATGCCGTCACTGACCAAGGACGAGCACCCAATGGGTGCCATAGGTCGAGCTGGCATTGAAGCTGACGGCAATGCCGGCCCGGCTGGCATTGGTGGTCATGCCGGCGGCATCGGCCGGGTTGTTGCGCCAGCCGGAAAAGGTCTCGGCGAAGGTGGCGTAGCCGGCGCTCAGCTTCATGCCGGCCAGGCCCTGGGGCGTGGCGGGCGGCGTGCCGGTGCGGGCATACTGGTCGGCCAGGGCCTGCGCCGTGCCGTCGAGGCCTGAGTCGGGCGTGAGGGCGGGCAGGCCATTGGTGGCGCGATAGGCATTGATCATGGCAACGGCCTGGGCGCGGTCGAGGCTCGCCCCCGGCTGGTCCATGCGGGCGGAAAGCCCGGCGGCCAGCGGGATGCTGGCGCTGCTGCCACCACCGAAGCCGCCCATGGAGCAGGCGGCCAGGCTGACGGCGGCAGCCAGGGCGGCGAGGGGCAGCAGAGCGGGCTGGATACGGCGCAAGACGGTCATGGGGCAATCCTGGTCAAAAAAGCTTCTGGCGGGCCGCTTAGGGTGCCAGCAAGGCCAAATCATGGTGCTGCCCGCTCTTACACCATTGTCTCCTGCCGTGCCCTTAATGCCGGGATGGCGCCTCGGCGCGATAGCCTAAAGGTGATCGGCGTTGATTTGGGTCAAGGCGCTGGAGGCCGCTGGCCCTAGACTGGTGCTTGCCAGAATGAGGGCGCGTAACCGGCATCACCTTAATGGCGCCGTGCTTGGCGCGCACAATTGTGGCCGACGAGTACTTTTGGCCGCAGCGCGGGCATGTCCTGCTGCGCGATGGTGCCGTCGCTTTTTTGCACATGAATTCGGAGAGACTTCCAATGATGCTACCCAAGGGCACGACAGTCGCGGTCGCCGATGGCGAAAAGCTCAACCTGTTCCGCAATGCGGGCGACGAGGCCGAGCTGAAGCTGACCCCGGCCGACCACGGCCAGGTCCATGAGGCCCATGGCTCGCGCCAGACCACCTCCGGCAATCCCGATCCCGGCCAGGTCAGCGAAGACGGCTTTTCGGCCGGCATCGTGGACCTGCTCAACAAGGGCGTGCTGGATGGCAAGATCCATGGCCTGGTCGTCATTGCCGCGCCGCGGGCGCTGGGCGAGATGCGCAAGCATTATCACAAGGCCCTCTCGGCCAAGCTGCTGGGTGAAATCGCCAAGGATCTGACCGGCCACGCCGTCGGCGATGTCGAAACCGCGATCCGGGGCGCATGAAGACCCTCCTGAGCATGGCTCTGGCGCTGGCGGGCTGGCTCGGTCCGCTGGCTGCCGGCGGGCTGGTGCTGGCGCAGGATTACGATCCGGTGGCGGACGGGCAGGCCTTGGTGACGATGTATTGCGCCGACTGTCACGCGGTGGGGGCGACGGGCGACAGCCCGTTGCCGCCGGCGCCGCGCTTTCGCGAGCTCTATTGGCGTTATGACGTCGAGTTCCTCAGCGAGGCGCTGGTCGAGGGCATTGTCACCGCCCATCCCGATATGCCGCAATTCGAGTTCGACCCGCAACAGGCCGCCGCCATCGTGGCCTATCTCAAGTCGCTGGAGCCGCAGGTCTAGGCGAACTGGGTCATCGGCAGGCGGCGACAGGCAGGGGTACGGCCAGAGCGTTTTCAGCAAAAGTGGCTCCACTTTTGCGATTCGAAAACGCGACGAATCAAAGAGCTAGAGCCATTGCGCCGTTTCAACGAAACGGTGAAATGCTCTAGGCGGCCAGCATTTGCCGCATGGAGCCGAGCACGGCGACATGGGCATAGGGCTTGCTGAAGAACATGCTGCCATCGGGCAGGTCGGCAATGTCGGCACGGTGCTGTCCGGAGGTGACGATGATCTTGACCGGTGGCCAGCGGTCATGCACCGAGGCTGCCAGCTCGAGACCGTTCATCGGCCCCGGCATGTCGATATCGGTGAAGACCAGGCGGATGTCGTGGTGGTGGCTGAGCAAGGCGATGGCGGCGTCCGCATCGGGCGCCTGGTACACCTTGTAGCCTTCAGCCTCGATCCGGTCGGCGATATCCCAGAGAATGAGACGGTCATCTTCAACGATCAGGACGGAGATGGTGTCTGTCATGGCATCGCTCCTTGTTGTCATGCGACGCAAATACACAAACGTACCGATCCCAACATCGATCCTTGCGCGGCGGATTTAAATCCTGCACGCGCAGCTTTCCCGTCACCGCTGCACCGGGCGGGACATCGGGAGCGGAAATTATCCACACGCAATCTGTCGGGACCAAGAAAACCTGAGTCGGCTAACCCTTTGATATCACGTAATCAGCCAAAAAACACTGAGTCGGTTCGCCAAGGAGTTCTGAGTCGATTTCGCGCGGAAACAAGGATTTCTGAGTCGGTGAGTTCGATCGAATAGATCGAGCATATGTCTTTGTCAGCTGTGCCTGAAAAATCATGTAACGGTCGATGGATAGTGCTCGCCAATGGCTCGCTCTAGACCCTCGATGTTTCTTTGAAGGTATAGCCATTCCTCTGCTGCGCTTTGGCTCTGGGCCGTTTGTAGAAACAGGCCGACCTGCCGCGCCGCTTCAGCCGAACGGTGGTTCAACAGGTCGAATAGCTTTGTCTGAAAATCGCGCAACGATGGGCGTTGTCCTGGGGCTATCGCCAAGCAAGTCTCGACCAGTCGAGCGAGATCGGTATCAGGTAGCGGATGCAAGATCGGGCAACCGGCGTTCACCCAGCTGCGCCATCGCTTGTTCTGCTGCCAGCGGTTGAAGCCAGGATTAATCTTGCGATGCCAGTCGTTGCTACGCTCCCCCATGGGGTGAACTCCACGTGACATTATTTCGTGGAGCATAATTCCGAGGACGAAAACACTAGTCCATTCGCCAAGCTCATCCTGATGCCATTGCTCAGGTGCCATGTACGGGCGGGAACCTGTATACTCGCCAGCTTCGGAGGCAAGATTCACGCTGCCGAAATCTGCAACCAAGGGGCGCAACCATAAATCGGTCGGTGGCAGGGAAAAGCTCGAACGCAGATCACGGACGAATATGTTTTCTGGCTTCAGGTCTTGATGAACCAAGCCCCTGGTGTGGCAATGTGCCAAACCTTCGGCGAGTTGGATCATCATCGATAGCCGACCGCTTCCTCGAACGCGCTCGCGACGACAAGCTGTCGGTGGTGTTGAAGGCCATCAACGAGCACATCCCGACGCACACCGTGATCTTCGACGTCTCCACCGACCGTGGCATCCGCAGCGGCAACCAGATGCTCAGCGAGATCATGTACAAGCTCTTCCTCAAGAGCCTGGGCTATTCAGAGGATCTCGACCTCTCGGAGCTCGAAATCACGCTCGAGCAGGAAGGCTCGTTCGAAGGCTTCAAGGCCGCCTTCAAGGCCGAGACCGGACGGGAGTGGGACGATCGCAAGCGCAGCGTGATGTTCGCCTTGAACGAAGCGAGCCGGACGCTGCACAGCATGACCCCCGCGACTTTCCCCGCGGCGGACAGTTTCGCCAAGGTCGCGAACAACCGCAACGACATCTCCCCGGGGAAGCTGGCGGATCGCATCGTCGAGCTCATGGCCCGCCACAAACCCGGCCAGTCGCTGATGTTCGTGGTAGACGAAGTCGGCCAGTTCGTCGCCCGAGATGTGCAGAAGATGCTGGATCTCCAAGCAGTCGTGCAGCAGCTTGGTGTCAAAGGACGAGGCAAGCATTGGATCACGGTTACGTCTCAAGAGCGCCTGGACGAGCTGGTCAGCGGTCTGGACAGCTCGAAAATCGAACTTGCGCGCCTTATGGATCGGTTTCCCCTTCAGGTGCATCTGGAGCCATCAGACATCTCGGAGGTGACTAGCAGGCGCGTGCTGTTGAAAAATGGTGTCGCAGAGAAGTTGCTCGGAGATCTCTTCGAAGCCAATCGCGGTCGGATGGTGCAGCATACCAGGCTGAGTGCGGACATCACGTTGCCGGAAATCGACCGCCAGTCGTTTATCGACCTATATCCGTTGTTGCCTTACCAGATCGATCTGATCATCCAGATCGTGTCGGGGTTGCGAACCCAAGGTGGCGCCAGCAAGCACGTTGGCGGCGCCAACCGGACGATCATCAAGCTGGCCCAGCAGTTGCTGATCCACCCTCAGACCCGGATTGCTGATGCCGAAGTCGGCGCTTTGGTCCGCTTGGATCAGATATATGACTTGGTCGAGGGCAATATCGCCTCGGACATTCGAGCCAAGATCGCCTCGATCCCCTCCAAGGTAAACCATCCGTTGGCACCGGCTGTGGCCAAGGTCGTATGCCTGCTGCAGTTCGTAAAGAGCGTCCACCGGTCCGCCGAGAACATCGCCGCGGCCTTGCATGAGAGCGTCGACGCCGACTCCCGTTTGAGCGAGGTCCGCGAGGCGCTCGCGCAACTGGAGAAGGAGCTCTTCGTCCGGAACAAGAAGGACGGCTACCAGATCCCGACGCCGGCGGAGGACGACTGGGACCAGACCCGGAATTCCTTCGATCCGAAGCAGGCCGACTCCAACCGCATCTATGCGCAGACCCTGAGTGGCTTATCGAGGATGATCGCCTTCTACTTACCTGAGGAATACCGCACCGAGGGTGAGGTGCGGCTCCTCATCAAGCGGTTTGAGAATTTTGGAGGGCCCTGGATTAAACAGGGAAATCACTCGTTCTACGATTTTCCGCTGAACGCTGCCGGCCCCTACGGACGAATTGACCTCGTCGGGGTTACGCCGGGATCAGCGGTAAACAAGTCAGATGTTGAGCAAGTGCTGAGTGGCTCGGTATTTTCGGCAACGCCCTGCACATAGCTCCAACATTCGCTTTCGTCCTTACGCCGCCTCCCACACCTGATTGAGTATCTTCGCCGCGATCGCTGCCTTGTCTTGCGGCAGGAAGCGCCCGTAATGCTTGGCGACCATGTCGGGCGTGTCCTGGATGGCGTAGCTGGCCTGCTCGTATGAGCCGGTCTGCTTGAGGATGTGGGTGGCCAGCACGTCACGGACGTTATGCGGGCCGTGGGGCAGCAAGCCCCGGATGACCCCGCGCCCGGTGTAGGGGTTGTAGATGCCGTAGCGCTGGATGGTCAGGCGCCAGGCTTCATAGAACGTGTTCTGGTTGTAGGAGGCGTCCGCGCTGGTCTTCTTGACGGATTTCACGAAAAACGTACCGGGGTCGGCGGCATTGCCGATGAGGCGCGCCCGGTGGCGGTCGAGGTAGGCCTCGATCATGTCATAGAGACCGGCCAGGTCGGGCAGGACCAGCCGGAACGGCTTCGACCCGAAGAACGACGACGTCGAGTTCTTGAAGGCGACCGATGGGATCAGGACTTCCCAGCCCTGATCGCGGTCGCTCCAGCGCAGTTCGCCGCGCTTCCTGTCCTCGAGGTGCCTCTCGGAGGTCGGCAAGCGACCACGGGGGCACACCAGGAGTTCCCGCAGGTTCCGCTGGCGTAGGCCCAGGTGCATGCCCAAACGTAGCAGCAGGAACGACCTGACGGCCTCGGCGGCAGCCCGGGGATACCGGCGCTCGTCCGGCATCAGGCGCACGATCTCCTCGGTGATCTTGCGGTACTCGCCGACCGGGCTCGCGGATTCCAGTACCGGCAGGATCGGTTCGAACGGGTCGCGGTGGATGCGCGCGACACGCTGGATCTCCTTGATCCGGTGGCGCGCATGCTTGTGGAAGGAATCGCATGCTGCATTCCAGTCATCGCGGGCACCGGCGATGTCCTGTTCCGAAACCAAGCCAGGGATGGGTCGAAGGCGATCGGCCAGTGCCCGCGTCTGCCGTATCCATCCGGTATCGGCTCGCGTCATGCTCAGGACAACGCTGAGCATGTCGACTTCCCACTTGGTATAGAAGCCGCGGCGCCGCTCCCGCCATTGCAGATACCAGTCCCAGACGGCAGGGAAGACCAGCATGGCGAAGCACAGGCTATCGAGAGGGACACCGCAGCCTTTCACGGTGCTGCGCGGATCGGATGCCAGGGCACCGAACATCAGCCCGAGATGTTCGACCTTCTGGGAAGCGGTCTCGCCGTTCCAGACCCCATTCCGCTGGAAGCCGAAAGCGGTCAACGTCGCGGTCTTGAAGCGGAGCAGCTCGTTCATCTCGCGGTCCAGCGCCGCCGGCGCGTCGACAACTCCCGTCTCGAGTTCGGCGTCGAGCTCGCCATCATGATCGTGGTCGTTGGCTGCAGCGGAAGCCTTGCGTGGGCGGCCCTGGAATGCAGTGAAGCGGACAGCATAGCGCTGCTTCATGGCCTCGGCCTGGTAGCGGCGGTAATCGGTCGACCCGGAGATGATCACGCGGCGTACCCATGCCAGGATCTCGTCCTGCTCGGCTTTCGAGCGGCTCATGAAATCATCTGGCAGATGCCAAGCCAGCCGGCGGCGTTCCGCGGTGGGAATGCCATCGAGCTGGAACCCGTACGTGGCCTTGGCGCCGCTCGGGACCATGGATTTGAAGTATCCGGCTGGCAATCCATACCTCCGCTCGATCGCCGCCAATACTCCAAAGCTCTGGACCGTTCGCGGCAAGAGCTGGCCGGTGCACCATTTCATCAGCGTCCGGTGGTCCTGGGCACTGCCGGAAGCCTCGAGCGCCAGAAACAGGTGCCGCACGCTATCCCCATGGCGACGCATGTGCAGCACCAGGGCCTCGGAGAGGGTTGCGGGCTCTTCCCATTCCGTCCACAGGGGCGCCGGAAACTCCACGATGGCTTTTGGCTTCGGTCCGCGCTTCTTGCCGGTCGCCACCACGGGCCTATCCGCCGGCTTGCGCCCGAGGGCTGCCTTGACTGGCGGAGGTGGCGAAGCCTCCTGCATGGCGACGGCACGGGAAACCGCGTCGAATACGGGCTGAAGCTGGTGCTTCGCACCGATCAGCCGGTCCTTCTCCACGCCCGAGGCCACCGCGACATCTGCCCATTCCACCCATTTCCCGCGATATGGCGGGAAGGCCATCAACTCGAGAAGATCCACCAGATACCGGGCTATCGCCTGACGCTCGTTGGCTTCGAGTACTTTCGCTAGGCGCAGGCTGCAATAATCCGAGATCATGCGGGGTGTCAGGGCAGGCTTGGGCATCGGCATCTCGCGTTACGACTTGAAACGCGCGCGATTTGAACGAGTCGGGTTACCCAGAAGCTAACGAACGGGAATTTGCTGTAGCTGCGTGTGCAAGGGTTGTTTTTGACGTCGGATTCCGGTGTTTTCGGGTCGAGACGTGGAGCTACAGGCTGTGGAAAAATCTTGCCATTTTCAAGGGAAGGCAAGATTTTCCAGCGGGTTGATCGACTCAACCATCCTTGGAGTCGACTCAGAATTTTTTGGAATCGATTCAGTTATGATTTGGAGCGACACAATCGAGGGGCAGGTGGTGATCTCGGCGGGATTCGAACCCACGACCCCAGGATTAGGAATCCTGTGCTCTATCCAACTGAGCTACGAGACCACGCCTGATCGAATAGCAAATGCGCCGAGCCAGTGGAACCCTCATTGCGCCGCACCGCGCTGCAAGGGTCCCTGCTGAGTTCTGCATGCCGGCGCCGCGTCAGGTCGGCGGCGCCTGGGCGCTGCTGGCCCGGTGCTCGGGGCTGGTGGCATAGGGCCAGGCGGTTGGATCGATGTCGAGATCGCTGAACCGGGCGGGCTCGAAAACCGGCCGCGCGACGCCCCGCCTGAGCTGGGCGCGGAAGTCGCTGAGCACCCGCAGCGCCACCGGAAACAGCATCATGATGGCCATCAGGTTGACCAGAGCGAGCACGCCCATGACCGGGTCGGAGAAGAAGAACACCGCCGTGGCGCCGGGCGCCGAGGCGCCCAGAAAGACCACGGCGACAATGGCGATGCGCAGGCCATGCAGCGCCGCATTGCTCTTGGTCATGACCTTGAGCGCCGTCTCGCCGAGGTAATAATTGTAGATGATGGAGCTGAAGGCAAACAGCAGGATGGCAAAGGTCAGGAAATATTGCGACCAGCTGCCCAGATGGCTGACCAGGGATTGTTGCGTCAGCACGACGCCATCAATGCCCTCGGCGCCGGGGACATAGACCGGGCTGAGCAGAATGATGAAAGCCGTGCAGGAGCAGACCACGATGGTGTCGATGAACACGGAAAACGACTGGGTGATGCCCTGGCTGATCGGATGGCGCACTTCGGCGGTGGCCGCGATATTGGGGGCCGAACCGAGCCCGGCCTCGTTCGAAAACAGGCCGCGCCGCAGGCCCTGGGCCAGGGCGGCGCCGATGCCGCCGCCAACGACCTCCTCCAGACCAAAGGCATTGGCAATGATCGACCAGAGCATGCCGGGCAGGGCGGTCAGGTTCAGCAGGATCACCAGCAGGGCCATGCCGATATAGACAAAGGCCATGACCGGGATGATGATATCGGCCGCCTTGGCGATGCGGCGGATACCGCCATAGACGATGAAGCCGGTGATGATGGCCAGGAAGATGCCGCTCCAGACGCGGTCGATGCCCAGGCTGTCCTGGGCGGCGCCGGCAAAGGTATTGCCCTGGAAGGCGTTGAAGCCAAAGCCGAAGGCGGCCAGCAGGCAGATGGCATAGACCACCGCCAGCCAGCGATATTGCGCGCCCAGCCCATGGATGATGTAGGCAGCGGGCCCGCCGCGATAGGTGCCGTCGCCATTGGAGCGCTTGTAGAGCTGGGCCAGCGAGGCCTCGACCAGGCTGGTGGCCATGCCGATCAGCGCCACCGCCCACATCCAGAATACCGCGCCGGGACCGCCCAGGGTAATCGCCACGGCGACGCCGGCAATATTGCCGCCGCCCACCCGGCCCCCCACAGAGACCAGCAGCGCCTCGCGGGCGCTGATGGCATTGGGGTCGCTGCTCAGGTTCTTGGAGGAGAGGACCCGGAACATGCGGCCGAAATATTCGAACTGGACGAAGCCGCTCATGACGGTGATGAAGCAGCCGAAAATCACCAGGATGGGTATGAGCGACCAACCCCAGGTGAAGTCCTCGATCAGGCTGAATAGAAGTCGTAACTGGTCCATGTCGCCTAACCCTCCAAAGAGGGCAGGCTAGGTGGTCAGCGGGCCCAGCTCAACCCTTATCGTTCGTATCCGCCGGCCGGCCGGGCCGGCGGCGCGCCTGACAGCCCTGGCGCCGCCACTGCCGGCTCCGGCCAAAGGCGTGCTGACAGGAACTGACGCGGCTCTTGGCCAGTCTGGGGCATCAGCGCACCGGAGACATTGTCATGACCACCATCGTCACCCTTCTGACCCCCGGCTATGCCGATTGGGAAACCGCGCTGCTCAATGCCGTGGCGCGGCAATATTACGAGGTCGATACGCTGTTTGCCACGCCGGGCGGCCGACCGGTCATCTCGGCCGGCGGCCTGCGGGTCACGCCCGACCTCGCCATTGCTGACATTGACCCGGGTGCCGTGGATGCCCTGGTGCTCAATGGCGGCACGGCCTGGACTGCGCCAGATGCCCCCGAACTGGGCGACCTGCCGCGGGCCGTCCGGGCGGCGGGCGGGCTGGTGGCGGCCATCTGCGACGGCACGCTGGCGCTGGCGCGGGCCGGACTGCTCGACCAGGTCCGCCATACCGGCAATGGTCCCGATGCGCTGACAGCCACCGGTTATGCCGGGGCGGCGCTCTATCAGCAGGTGCCGGCCGCTGTCAGCGATGGCGGCGTGGTCACCGCCCCCGGCACGGCGCCGGTCAGCTTCATGGCCGCAGTGATGGCGAGTCTGGGGCGGCACGACGACAACCTGGCGTTTTATCTCGGCCTGTATGCCGCCGAGCACCGGGCCGCCTGAGCCGACGAATTCAACCGATATTGTTGCCGCCTTGTCGATCCTTCTCCTGCCGGCCCGTCGTGGCTATGATTTGGGCGCCGGGAGGGCGAAACATGAGCAGGCATTATGGTTGGGTCATCGTGGCGGCGGGGGCGGTAATCTCCTGCGTGGCGGCAGGGTCGATGTTCGCGCTGCCGGTCTATCTGCAACCCATTGCCGAGGAAACCGGCTGGGGCCGGGCCGGGATTTCCGGGGCGATGACGCTGGGCTTTCTGGTCATGGGCGTGGCCGGGTTCTTCTGGGGGAGTCTCAGCGATCGCATCGGGGCACGACCGGTGGTGCTGATCGCCACGGCGATGCTCGGGCTGGGCCTGCTGCTGGCCAGCCAGGCCAGCAGCCTTGTCATGTTCCAGCTCAGCTATGGCGTGCTGATCGGGGCGGCGGCGGGCGCGTTCTTTGCGCCGCTGATGGCCAATGTGATCGGCTGGTTCGATGCCAATCGGAGTCTGGCCGTCTCGCTGGTCTCGATCGGCGGCGGCGTGGCGCCCATGGTGGTGACGCCTTTGGCCAGCGTGCTGATCGAGATGCATGGCTGGCGCAGCGCCATGGGGATGATCGCGGTGGGCGCGGTGGCCATCATCGTGCCGGTGGCGCTGCTGCTGCGGCAGGCGCCGGTTGCGGCCGCCAGCACGAGCAGGGCGGGCGGCGCAGCGACAGCAGAGTCCCAGCCCAGCCGCATCGGCGCCATTGTCCGCACGCCGCAGTTCATCGTTTTGGCCGGCACGTTCTTTTTGTGCTGCGCCGCCCATTCCGGGCCGATCTTTCACACCGTCAGCTATGCCATGATCTGCGGCGCCTCGGCGCTGGCGGCGGCCAGCATCTATAGCGTCGAGGGCGTGGCGGGCCTGTTCGGGCGGCTGCTGTTTGGCCTCTCGGCAGACCGGCTCGGCGTCAAGCGGGTGATCATTGCCGGCCTGCTCCTGCAGGCAGCGGGGATCTTTGCCTATATCTATGTCACCCAGCTGCGCGATTTCTACATGCTGGCCGCTGTGCTGGGCATGGCCTATGGCGGGGTGATGCCGCTCTATGCCGTGCTGGCGCGCGACTATTTCCCGCCCCAGGTGATGGGGGCGGTGCTGGGCGGCATTACCATGACCTCGGCCATCGGCATGGCCTTCGGCCCGGTGGGCGGTGGCTGGATCTTTGACAGCTTCGGGGATTACCAGTGGCTCTATATCAGCTCTGCCGCCATTGGCCTGGCCGCCGCAGCGCTGGCGCTGGCCTTTCCGCCACCGGCGGCAGTGGACCGGCAGGGCGAGCCCCTGCCGGCCTAGTCTGCTGCCCGGCCTAGACCGGCAGCATCAGCGTCGTGCTGCGCGTCACCGTGGCGGTCAGCGGCAGGTCGGCCGAGGAGAGGCCGACGCGCAGGGTGAAGCTGCCGTGCTCGACCAGCCAGTGGTGAGCCTTGGGGCGGAAGAAGGCGAAGGCGCGGGCGTCCAGCGTCATGGTGACCGGGGCGCTGGCGCCGGCCTTGAGCCAGACCTTGTCGAAGGCCTTGAGCTCCTTGGCCGGGCGCGGATCGGATGACAGGTCGTCGCTGACATAGAGCTGGACCACAGCGGCGCCGTCGCGGGCGCCGGTATTGGTCAGCGTCACGCTGACACTGACCGCGCCATCGGCCTCGAAACTGGTTTCGTCGATCGTCAGATCGGCCAGGGCAAAGCTGGTATAGCTCAGGCCAAAGCCGAAGGGGAAAAGCGGGGTCAGGCCGAGCCGGTCATAGTGGCGATAGCCGACAAAGATGCCCTCCTCATAGCGCACCTTGCCCTCAAAGCCGGGATAGACCTCGGCGTCCTGGCTATGCGCCGGGTTGTCGGCCCAGCGGGCGGGAAAGGTCTGGGGCAGGCGGCCCGAGGGCTCGACGGCGCCGGTCAGCACGTCGGCAATGGCATTGCCGGCCTCCTGGCCCGGATACCAGGCCTGGACCAGCGCGGCGACCGAGCCGATCCAGTCCATTTCCACCGGCCCGCCGGTCTGTAGCACGACAATGGTGTTGGGATTGGCATAGGCCACCGCGGCGACCAGTTCGGCCTGGCGACCGGGCAGAGCGATACTGGCCAGGTCGCTGCCCTCGGTGTCCCATTCGCCATTGCGACCGATGCAGACAATGGCGGTATCGGCATTGCGCGCCAGGCTCACGGCCTCGGCGATAGCCTCGTCGCCCAGCGGCAGGCCGATGCCGGCGGCAAAAGCGGCCAGGCCCAAAGTGGCAAAGTCCTTGGTGGCAAATTCCACGACCACGTCATGGGCGCGGCCCGCCTCGAGCGCCACCATGCCGACTACCTCGTCGCAGCCTTCTTCAAAAAAGGTGCGGCCCTTGGTCCAGTGGCTCCAGGCGTCAGCGATCAGCTGGCCATCGACATAGACCCGGGCAAAGCCGGCAGAGTAGATGCCGACGCGGTGGCTGCCGCTGGCCTCCGGGCTGAAGCTGCCGCTGATGCGGGCGGAAAAATGCAGCGGATCGACCTTGCCGTCGGCGACATTGCCGATCCAGAAGGCCTGCGCCTCGTCCTGGCTGGCGCTATGGACCGGCTCGCCTTCCAGCGTCTCATTGGCGAAATAGTCGACGCGGAAGCCGCCCTTGAGCACCGGCTCGAAGCGGTGATTGGTGCAGCCGGGCGCGTAGCGCAACCGGTCCTCGCCCAGCGCCGTCACCAGGCCCTGCCAGGGCGAGATGCGGTAATGCGCGTTGAGCTGGGCGCTGCCGCCGCCCATGATCTGGGCGGTCTTTGCATTGGGGCCGATCACGGCAATGCTGCCATCGCCCTTGAGCGGCAGCACGCCGTTGTTTTTCAGCAGCACGGCGGCCTCGGCGCCGGCCTTGCGGATCAGGGCGCGGTGCTCGGGCCGGTCATTGGCCTGCTCTGTAAAGGGGCGGTGATCGTCGAGCGAGCCGACCCGCTGCATCAGCCGCAGCATGGCAATGACGCGCTGGCGCAGGGTGTCGCGGCTGACGGTGCCGGCCTTGACTGCGTCGACCAGCTTCTGCCCGCGATCGCGCGTCGGTCCGGGCATTTCGAGGTCGAGCCCGGCATTGACGGTCTCGGCGGTAGAGTGCGAGCCGAACCAGTCCGACATGACAATGCCGTCATAGCCCCATTCCTGGCGCAGCACGGTGCCCAGCAGCCAGTCATGCTCGCTGGTATAAGTGCCGTTGAGGCGATTATAGGAGCTCATCACGCCCCAGGTGCCGGCCTTCTTCACTGCCCATTCAAAGGGGATGAGGTAGATTTCGCGCAGCGCCCGCTCGTCGATCTCGCTCGACATGGTGGTGCGTTCGATCTCGGATTCATTGCCGACGAAATGCTTGATGGTGGCGCCAATGCCCTGGCTCTGCAGGCCGGTAATATAGGCGCTGGCCAGTTCGGCAGAGAGGATCGGGTCCTCGGCATAGCATTCGAAATTGCGGCCATTGGTCACCGAGCGGTGGATATTGACCGTCGGCGCCAGCAGCATATGGGCGCTCTTGGACTTGACCTCCTCGGCCAGTGCCACGCCGATGTCACCGAGCAGGCTGACATTCCAGGTGGCGCCCAAAGCGATGCCGGCGGGAAAGCAGGCCGATTTGACGCCGCCGATCAGCGAGCCGCCGCCGCGCGCGCCATTGGGTCCGTCGGTGACGCGCAGCGTGCCGATGCCGAGCCGGTCAATCGCGGCAACCGACCAGAAATCCTGGCCCGACAGCAGGCTCACCTGCTCCTCCAGCGTCATCTGATCGGCAAGCTGGTCGATGCGGTCGGCAAGGGTATCGGTCATGGGCAGGGTCCTCGATGCGCCAGATGTGCCGCCCAAAGACAGGCCCGCCGGGGTGCTGTCAATTCCGTTTGGCGGCGCGGCGGACCGAAAATGCCGCGGCGGTCGGGTCGGTGCAGAGGGTCTCGACGATCGCCCCCTAGGCACAGAAGGGAACTACGTCTATATTAGTGCCTGAGTACCCGACGATAAGGCACAGAAATGTCATTGCAAGACACCTCCAACCATTCCAACTGCACCGCCATGTCCGATGTGCTCAACCGCATCGGCGACAAGTGGAGCGTCATGGTGGTGGGCATGCTGGGCCGCCAGGGCACGCTGCGCTTCAACGAGCTCAAGCGGCTGATCAATGGCGTCAGCCAGCGCATGCTGACCCTGACGCTGCGCAATCTCGAGCGCGATGGCCTGGTCACCCGCACCATCTATCCCGAAGTGCCGCCGCGCGTCGAATATGGCCTGACCGAACTGGGCAAGACGCTGCAGCAGCCGATCAGCGCGCTGTGGGACTGGTCCTCGGAAAATCACAGCTCGATCATGGATGCCCGTGCCATCTATGACGCGCGCAGCGAAGCGGTGGCGGCAGCGGCCGAGCCGCGCAAGGTCGCCTATGTCGGCAGCTAGGCCATGTGGACGCGGCAGGCGCTGGCGCAGCACTGCACCGCGCTTGGCCTCGTGCCCGGCGACGCGGTGCTGGTGCATGCCGGGCTGCGCTCGGTCGGCCCCCTGCTGGGCGGCCCCGATGCGCTGATCGGCTCCCTGCGTGACGCCATCGGGCCGGACGGCACCATCCTGGCCTATTGCGACTGGAACTATGACGACCGCGATCTGCCCGATCCGGCCCTGCGGGTCCATGTGCCGCCCTTTGATCCGCAGGCCTCCCGTGCAACCCGCGACAATGGCGCCTTTCCCGAATTGCTGCGCACCACGCCCGGCGCGCGCCGCAGTGCCAGCCCGGGTGCCTCCTGCGCCGCCCTGGGCGGCAAGGCCGACTGGTTCGTCGCCGACCACGCCCTCGACTATGGTTATGGCCCGCAATCGCCCTTTGGCAAGCTGGTGGAAGCCGGCGGCAAGGTGCTGATGCTGGGGGCGCCGCTCGACACCATGACGCTGCTGCACCATGCCGAGCACCTGGCCGATATCGCCAGCAAGCGCGTCCGCCGCTACGAGACGCCCATCCTGGTCGATGGGCAGGTGGTCTGGCGCCGGTTCGAGGAATTCGACACCGCCAACCCCGTTGTCGCCGGGCTCGATGATGATTATTTCGACATTCTGGTCGAGGGTTTCCTCGCCACCGGACGCGGACGGCGCGGGCTGATCGGGCAGGCGCCATCCGTGCTGGTCGAGGCGCCGGCCATGGTGGATTTTGCGGTGGACTGGCTGGAGCGGCGCTTTCCCGCCTGAGCGATCACACCGGGGCCGCATTCTGCGGCCAAGCCAGCATGGGTCCGTGCTAGAACCGGGACAATGGAGACGCGTGCCGTGGCAGACAACTGGACTCTCAAGGGCGTGTCGCGGGCCGATGACCGCCCGGTGCCGGACGGCGACGCGCCGCTGGCCTTTGCGCCGCCTGCCTTTGCCGGTTCTGCGCCGCCACGGGCGCGCACCAGCTTTTTCAGCATCGCCGCCGGGGTCATTGCCCTGATATCGCTGGGGGCCACGGCCTGGCTCTATGCCGAGACGCAGCGCGAGATCAAACGCGTCTCGACCGATATTGCGCAGATAAGGCTCAGCCTTGAGCTTTTTGGCCAGCAGCAGGCTTCTGCCGGCGGCGCTGCGGTGGATACCAGCAGCGACAGCAGCGCCGATGAACTGCAGGCGCTGGCCAACCGGCTGGCTTTGCTCGAGGCCAATCAGGCCAGCGCGATATCGGCAGCCACCAGCCTGCCGGCCCTACCGGTCGGCGATGCGGCAGGCGGCGGCGCCGTCGCCACGGGTGATGACTGCCTGCCGGTGGGCACGCGCTTCATGATGGCGGCCGGCGACAGCTATCCGGTCTGCGGCACCACCGGCACGGTGGCCATTGCCGCGGTCGACAATGGCTATGTGACGCTCTCGGATGGCACCATCATCGCCCAGGGCGGCACGGTGGGCCTGCCGGGAACGCAGTGCATGCTCGGCGTCATGCCCAGCGAGGGCGATGGCCTCAGCGGCTTTGCCGAGGTGCGGGTCAGCTGCTGATCGCCCGGGCCGGCCGGGTCTAGCCCCTGGGCCGGGTAAACGGCACCGGCGCGGTCTTGCCGCTCATCACCATGGTCACCTGCTCGCCGCCACCGAAGAGACTGCCCAGCCCACCCAGCAGATTGCTGGCCACGCCGCTCACCGCTTCGCCGCGCGCCTTGATGGCCGCGGCCTCGGCCACCTTGCGCTCCTCGGCGGCCAGGCTATTGGCAAAGGCCTTTTCGTCCGCCGCCTGCTTTTCCACCAAAGCTGCGGTCTGGATTACCGCCGGGCAGGGTCCCATGGGGTTGAGCGCCCCGGCGCCGCCGGCATTGAAGATATATTGCCGTTCGCAGACATCCCAGGTGGCCGGCTGCTTGTTCAGGTCGAACAGGTCATAGCCTTCCTTGATGTCCTTCCAGAAGGGCAGGTGCTGGCTGGAGGCCTGCTTGGCCAGGTTGGCCGGGGTCATCCGGAAGGGGAAGATCTGCAGCTGGAAGCTGGCATTGCCGCCCTTGAAGCTTTCGCGGGCCAGGGCATAGATTTCGGCAATGCCCTCGTCGGTCATGGCGTAGCAGCCGCGCGAGGAGCAGTCGCCATGCACCATCAGCTGGGAGCCGGTGCGGCCCATGACGCGGTCGAACTTGTTGGGAAAGCCGGTATTGAAGGCCAGGTAATAGTTGGACTTCGGGTTCATCAGGCCCGGGGTGATGGTATAGAAGCCTTCCGGGCTCTGCCGGTCGCCTTCCTTGATCTTGGGGCCCAGATCGCCGGAAAAGGCGCAGATCTCGTAGGTCTTGAACAGCTTGAACTGGCCACCGGCGGTGCGCTTCCAGACTTCGAGCATCTCTTCCTGTTTGAAGATGCGCACCACCATGGCCTCGCCGGGCGAGGAGCCCATGGCCTTGAGGGCGGCGACGACGCCGCTCTGCAAGGGCTGGTTGTGCCGGTTGCTGTTGGATTTGGGGAGAAAGCCGCCACAGGCGACCAAGCCGAACACGACCCAGAGCAGGATGATCGCGGAACACAGTTTGCGCAGAACGATGGCGGTCACGAGGGGCGGCCCACTTGCAGGAACAGACGCTGATCCACTGATGCACCAGTGGTTACCCAAGCATGAGAATGGCTGGTGAACGAAGTGTTACCATGGCGATAAATCGCCTTCCAGCGGGCAAATATCACACAGATGTGTGACCTGCCCGCCGCAGGGGATCGTCGCCAAGGCCTGGTCCGGGAGGCTAGAGCGCGGTGCCGATGGCCATGAACTTCTCGCGGCGCATTTCGCGGACCTCGAGGCGGCTCTTGCCGGCAAAGTCGGCGAGGAACTTGGCCAGCGCGTCGCGGGTGGCGTTCATCACCGTCTCGGGGTGGCGGTGGGCGCCGCCGGTGGGCTCGGGGATGATGCCGTCGATCACGCCAAAGCCGAGCAGGTCGGCCGAGGTGATCTTCATATTGGTGGCCGCATCCTGGGCCCGGGCCGCGTCGCGCCAGAGGATCGTGGCGCCGCCTTCGGGGGAAATCACCGAATAGATGGCGTGTTCGAGCATCAGCACGCGGCTGGCGGTAGCAATGGCGATGGCGCCGCCCGAGCCGCCTTCGCCGATGACGATGGCGATATTGGGCACGCCCAGTTCAAGCGACTTCTCGGTGGAGCGGGCAATGGCCTCGGCCTGGCCGCGCTCTTCAGCGCCGATGCCGGGATAGGCGCCGGCGGTATCGACCAGCGAGATCACCGGAATATTGAAGCGGTCGGCCATTTCCATGATGCGGACGGCCTTGCGATAGCCCTCGGGGCGGGCCATGCCGAAATTGTGCTTGAGCCGGGTTTCGGTGGAATTGCCCTTTTCCTGGCCGATCACGGCGACGGGCTGGCCATTGAAGCGGCCAAAGCCGGCCTGGATGGCAGGGTCTTCGGCAAACTTGCGGTCGCCGGCCATGGGTCGCCATTCGGTGATCAGCGTCTTGATATAGTCGGAGAAGTGCGGGCGCTGCGGATGGCGCGCCACCTGCGTCTTCTGCCAGGGCGTCAGGCGCTTGTAGATTTCGACCAGCGCCTCATCGGCGCGGCTGGACAGCCGGGAGACCTCCTCGTCAATGCTGACGGCCTGGTCGGCCGCGGCCATGGACTTGAGCTCGGCGATCTTGCCTTCAAGATCGGCTACCGGCTTTTCGAAATCGAGATAAGACTGCATTGCACCTGCCCGTTAGGGGTCGCATTGCTGGACCCGTGCATCAGGTCGCTGCTGTTGCGCCCTAAAGTGGCCGGAAAGTGACGATGGCGCAATGGCAAGTCAAGCGGAGTCACCGCGAAACCCTGTTAGTGGGTGTCAATGCTAACAGTCTGCTCACCGAATTGGGGGTGTCTGCTAGGGCTGGTTGAGCGGGTGGTGGGTCTCCACCAGCGTGCGCAGCTTCTCGTCGAGCACATGGGTATAGATCTGCGTTGTCGAGATATCGGCATGGCCGAGCAGCATCTGCACGACGCGCAGATCGGCGCCGCCGGCCAGGAGATGACTGGCAAAGGCATGCCGGAGAACATGAGGCGCAACGCGCGCCGCACTGATGCCGGCCCGCCCGGCCAGGCCCTTGAGGTCGCGGGCAAAAACCTGGCGGCTGAGATAGCCGGCCGCGCCTGAGGCGGGGAACAGGAACGGGCCCGGCTCGAGGGTTTTCAGATAGGTCTTGATGGCGTCGCGGGCCCGGTCATTGAGCGGCACGATGCGCTCCTTGTTGCCCTTGCCGGTGACGGTGATGAAGCTGGTGTCGCGCATCACCGCGGCGCGGCGCAGGCTCACCAGCTCGGAGACGCGCATGCCGGTGGCGTAGAGCAGTTCGAGCAGCACATAAAGCCGCAGGGCGCCGGCCTCTTCGCCCGGCGTGCCTTCGGCATTGGCCGCGGCCTCGGCGCTGGTCAGCAGCTTTTCCACCTCGGCCACCGAGAGCACCTTGGGCAAAGCGCGGCGGCTCTTGGGGCTGGCGACGATGCGGGTGGGGTCGTCGCCGCGCAGGTTGTCGGCGCAGAGGAACTGGTGGAACTGGCGGATGGCCGACAGGCGCCTGGCGCTCGAACTGGCCGCCAGGCCCTGGGCATAAAGCCCGTCGAGATAGGTGGTGACGTCCTGCCGGTCGGCATTGAGGGCGGTCTGGCCACGACGCGCCAGAAAATCGGCATAGTCGGTCAGGTCGCGGCGATAGGCATCAATGGTGTTCTTGGCGGCACCGCGCTCGGCGCTCATCATTTCAAGAAAGGCGCCGACCAGATGGCTGGCGCTCATTGCGGTGCGCTCGCGGGGGTGGCCTCGGTTGTGGCCGGTGCTGCCGGCGTGCTGCCGGGCAAAGCCGGCGCGCCGCCGCCCAGCAGGTCGCGGGTGGGGATGCGGATGGTCACCGGCTCGGGGGTGGGTTCGACAAAGGCAACCAGAGCGAACATGCCGACGTAAACAAGCCCCGCCAGGAAGGCCAGGGTAATGATGAGTCGGATCAGGGTCGGCATCAGGGTCCACCAGTGGGCATGGGCATTGCAGCATTTGCTTCAAACATGGGGGCAAATGGTTTCATTTCCGTAGGGATTAGGCAAGGACGCGCAAGTTCTTGACAGGAACCGCGGGGGCGGGTTGATAGCCCCCATATGAGGAGTGTCCCTTTGTGACCCGACCCGATCCGGCATTGCGGAAGGCCCGCGCCGAGGACCTTGCCGAGCGCCTGGCCGGTCGGCCCCTGGTGCTTGTGGGCATGATGGGCGCCGGCAAGACCACTGTGGGCCGCCGCCTCGCCGCCCGGCTCAATCGCCCGTTTCTCGACAGCGACGAGGAGATCGAGAAGGCGGCGCAGATGAGCATTCCGGAAATTTTCGAGCAGCGCGGCGAGCCCGAATTCCGCGCCGGCGAGACCCGCGTGATTGCCCGCGTGCTCAAGACGCAGAATGTGGTGCTGGCCACCGGCGGCGGGGCCTTCGTGCATCCCGAGACCAGGGCGCTGGTCAAGGAGGAGGCGATTTCGGTCTGGCTCAAGGCCGAGATCGATATCCTGTTCGAGCGCGTCTCGCGCCGTTCCAACCGGCCGCTGCTCAAGACGGCCAATCCGCGCGCCACGCTGCAAAAGCTGATCGATGACCGCTACCCGATCTATGCCGAGGCCGATGTGACGGTGATCAGCCGCGACGTGCCGCAGGACGCGGTGGCCGCCGACGTGGTCGATGCGGTGCTGGCCTTTCTCAAGCAGCAGGACAAGTGATGACCGCCATTGCGCACAAAGTTCACGTCGCCCTGGGTGATCGCGCCTATGACATCCTGATCGGCCCGCACCTGCTCGACGATGCCGGCGCCATCCTCGCCGAACGCTTTCCCGGGCGGCGCTATGGCATCATCACCGATGACAATGTCGCCCTGGCGCAATTGCCGCGGCTGCTGGCCTCGCTGGATGCGGCGGGGCTTGCGCATAGCGAAATCATCCTGCCGGCGGGGGAAGCCACCAAGTCCTGGGCCCATCTGGGGCAGGCGGTGGAGGGCATTCTGGCGGCCCGGCTGGAGCGCGGCGACCTGGTCATCGCGCTGGGCGGCGGGGTCATCGGCGACCTGGCCGGCTTTGCCGCCGCGATCGTCCGGCGGGGCATGGGCTTTGTGCAGATGCCCACCTCGCTGCTGGCCCAGGTCGACTCGTCGGTGGGCGGCAAGACCGGGATCAATTCGCCTTTTGGCAAGAACCTGATCGGCGCCTTCCATCAGCCAAGACTGGTACTGGCCGATCTTTCCACCCTCGATACGCTGGCGCCGCGCCAGTTCGCCGCCGGCTATGCCGAGGTGGTCAAATATGGGCTGATCGACGACGCCGAGTTCTTCTACTGGCTCGAGGCCAACCAGGCCGAGATCTTTGCCGGCGGGCCGGCAAGGGGCGAAGCCATTGCCCGCTGCTGCGCGCACAAGGCGCGGGTGGTGATCGAGGACGAGACCGAACAGGGCGTGCGGGCCCTGCTCAATCTGGGCCATACCTTCGGGCATGCGCTGGAAAAGGATACCGGCTTTTCCGACCGCCTGCTGCATGGCGAGGGCGTGGCCATCGGCATGGTGCTGGCGCATGGCTTTTCCACCAGAATGGGGCTGGCGCCCGGACAGGATACCGGCCGCATTGTGGCGCACTTGCAAAAGGCTGGTCTGCCCACCACTTTGGGGGAGATTCCGGGTGCGCTGGGTTCGACCGACAATCTGATGGCGGCCATCGCCCAGGACAAGAAGGTCGTGCGCGGCGCGCTTACCTTCATCCTGACGCGGGGCATCGGCCGGGCGTTCATCGAGAAGAATGTCGCGCCCGAAGCGGTGCGAGCATTCCTTGATCACCAGAGGTCTGCCTAACCCATGCTGTTGACTGCGCTTGCCATCGTCGCCCTGCTGGCGATGAGTTTTTTCTTTTCCGGTTCCGAGACAGCCCTGACCGCGGCCTCCCGGGCGCGCATCCACCAGCTGGCCCGCAGTGGCGACAAGCGGGCGCTGACGGTGGAAAAGCTCATTGCCGACAAGGAACGGCTGATCGGCGCCATCCTGCTGGGCAACAATGTCGTCAACATCCTGGCCTCGACCCTGGCCGCAAGCCTGCTGATCCAGATCTTCGGCGAGGCCGGCATTGTCTATGCCACGCTCGCCATGACGGCGGCGGTGGTGGTGTTTTCCGAAGTGATGCCCAAGACGCTGGCCTTGTCGCGGCCGGACAGCTTTGCGCTCTTTGTCGCGCCGGTCATCAATATCATCGTGCTGGTGTTTTCGCCGGTGACCCTGGCCGTGCAATGGCTGGTGGCGGGCATGCTGCGTCTTGTCGGGGTCGATACCGATGCCGATGACGGCCGCTCCGGCCATGACGAGTTGCGGGGCACGGTCGATCTGCTGCGGGCCGAAGGCGATGTGATCAAGCACGATGCCGACATGCTGGGCGGCATTCTCGACCTGCGCGACCTCAAGGTGGCCGACGTCATGGTGCATCGCATGCAGATGCTGACGCTGGACAGCGCCCTGCCGCCGGCGGAACTGGTCGAGCAGGTGCTGGCCAGCGCCTATACGCGCATTCCCATCTATGAGGGCAGCCCGGACAATATCGTGGGCGTGCTGCATGCCAAGGATGTGCTGCGGGCCATGGCCAAGAGCCTTGGCGATGTCTCGGCGGTGGACGTCAAGGCGATCGTCTACAAGCCCTGGTTCGTGCCGCAGTCGACCTCGGTGCATTCCCAGCTGGCCCAGTTCCGCAAGCGCCACGAGCATATGGCCATCGTGCTCAGCGAATATGGCGCGGTGGAAGGCCTGGTGACGCTCGAGGACATTATCGAGGAAATCGTCGGCGAGATGTCGGACGAGCATGACGAGCCGGAAGACGAGCTGATGAGCGGCATAAGCCGGCTGCCCGGCGGCGGCTTCATCCTTGATGCCAGCCTGTCGGTGCGCGACGTCAATCGCGCGCTGGGCTGGCAGTTGCCCGACAACCGGGCCCATACCGTGGCCGGTGTGGTGATCGATGCCGCCAAGATGATCCCGCTTGAGGGGCAGGAAATCATCGCCCACGATTTCCACTTCAAGGTGCTCGAGCGCGACCGGCAAAGAGTCGCCCGGGTGCTGATTCGCCCCCTGAGGCCGGCCCCGTCCGGCGCCTAGCGCTTCCGCTCAGCCTTCAGCCGTGCAACCGCCAATGCAGACTGCTGGCCGCCGTTGCATGATTTTGAGCGACATGGCTAAGCGCGGTCTGCTAAGTCATATGGCCCTGCCGACGGCAAGACGTCGATGGCCAGGGCATGCACCCGGTCCTTGAGTTCGGCATCAAGGGTTTCCATGACCGCGCGGTGTTGCGCGATGCGGCTGAGCCCGTCAAAATGGGCGGTCGCGATTCTGACACGAAAATGGGTTTCACCCCCTTCGCGCCAGCCGGCATGGCCATGATGGAGCATCGATTCGTCGATCACATCGAGGAAAGCGGGGGCAAACCTGCTGGAGAGCTTGGCGGTCATGGTGTCTTTGACGGACATCGGTCGGGCACTTTCTGAATGATCTGAGGCAAGTAATTAGGCGCAATGAAACCGCAATCCAAGATCTTCGATACCATCCGCATCCGGCCGCGCCGCGAGGAAAAGCCCGCGCCCATCGAGCACATGTGCGAGTGGGAAGGCTGCAACAAGGCCGGCGAGTACAAGGCGCCCAAGGGCAAGAGCCGCGAGGCCAAGCGGACCGAGGGTGAATATCACCGGTTCTGCCTGGAACATGTGCGCCATTACAATACGGCCTTCAACTTCTTTGCCGGCATGGAAAAGGACGAGCTCGACGTGGCGCTGACCCAGCCGCCCAAAGCCGAGAGCCGTTCGAGCTTTGCCACCGGCAATCCCGGGGTGCGGCCACGCGCCGCGGCCACGGCCGGCATGCGCCCGGGCGACCGCTATGGCGATCCGTTCGGCGTGTTCGCCAAATACCGGCATCGCCAGGCGCAGAAGCCGGCCGAGGAGCGGGTCAAGCCGCTCAACGAGAACGACCGCAGGGCGCTCGAAACGCTGGGCATTATCGGGCCGGCCAAGACCGAGCAGATCAAGAGCGCCTACAAGACGCTGGTCAAGATCCACCATCCCGATGCCAATGGCGGCGACAAGAGCTCCGAAGAACGGCTGCGCACCATCATCGCGGCCTATAGCCACCTCAAGAAAATGGGCTTTGTCGGCACCTAGGCTTGCCGGAGCGGTGGCTACCACAGCCATCACAATGCTGCTATAGAGCCGCCGAGCTTTCTGCCCTTCCCGCCTCGTTTTTTCGCCAAGAGTCCTGCCATGACCGAGTACACCAATCTGCCCGACACCGAATATTCGGCCCGGGAGCTGTTCGGCATCGATACCGACATGAAGGTGATGGGTTACGCGGTGCCCAACAGCCATGTGCCGCCGATCGATCCTGACTATCTGTTCGATCGCAATACCACGCTGGCCATCCTGGCCGGCTTTGCCTTCAATCGCCGTGTCATGGTGCAGGGCTATCACGGCACCGGCAAGTCGACCCATATCGAGCAGGTCGCGGCCCGGCTGAACTGGCCGCTGGTGCGCGTCAACCTCGACAGCCATGTCAGCCGCATCGATCTGGTCGGCAAGGACGCGATCGTGCTCAAGGACGGCAAGCAGATCACCGAATTCCGCGACGGCATTCTCCCCTGGGCGGTGCAGAACAATGTCGCGCTGGTGTTCGACGAATATGACGCGGGTCGCCCCGACGTGATGTTCGTGATCCAGCGCGTGCTTGAAGTCGCCGGTCGCCTGACCCTGCTCGACCAGAACCGCGTGATCGTGCCGCATCCGGCGTTCCGCCTGTTCTCGACCACCAATACGATCGGCCTGGGCGATACGTCCGGGCTCTATCACGGCACCCAGCAGATCAACCAGGGCCAGATGGACCGCTGGAGCCTGGTGACGACGCTCAACTACCTGCCGCATGACAAGGAAGTCGGCATCGTGCTGGCCAAGAACAAGGCCTATGCCGAGACCGAAAAGGGCCGCAAGCTGGTCTCCAACATGGTGCGGCTGGCCGATCTGACGCGCTCGGCCTTCATGAATGGCGACCTCTCGACGGTGATGAGCCCGCGTGCGGTGATCACCTGGGCGGAAAACGCCACGATCTTTGGCGGCGATATCGGCTTTGCCTTCCGCCTGACCTTCCTCAACAAGTGCGACGAACTGGAACGTCCCGTGGTGGCCGAGTTCTATCAGCGCGTGTTCGGCGAAGATCTGCCGGAAAGCTCGGCCAACCTGGCCGTCACGGCCTAGAGCGTTTTCAGCAAAAGTGCATTCACTTTTGCGGTTCGAAAACGCGACAAACCAGGGACCTGGAGTGTTTCGCCGTTCAGCGAAACGGTGAGACGCTCCAGGCACCGCCCGCACGGCCTTGTGGTTCGACAAGCTCACCACGAGGCCTACTGTGAATTCTGCGATGTTCCGTAGACCTCATGGTGAGCTTGTCGAACCATGGGGTCGCGGGCACTGAACCGGTAGACCATGGCACAACCACCGCGCAGCAAAGCCAACAAGCCCGACCAGACCCAGGTGTTCAAATCCGCCATGGGGGCAACGGTGCGCGCCATCGGGGCCAAGCCCGATCTCGAGGTCACCTTCACCGCCGATCGGCCATTGCTGACCTCCGACAAGGCCCGGCTGGCCAATCTGCCGCGGCTGCCGACGCGGCGCGACATTGCCATTGCCCGCGGCCAGGGCGATGCCATGGCCATGCGTCTGGCCAGCCACGATCCGGAGGCCCATCGCAAGCGGGCGCCGATGGATGCCACGGCCCGCGCCGCCTTCGATGCGCTCGAGCAGGCGCGTGTCGAGGCCCTGGGCTGCGTACGCATGCCCGGCATGGTGGGCAATATCGGGGAAATGTTGGAGGATCGTCTCTTCCGCGCCAATTTCGCCGAGGTCGATGACAGGGGCGACGCCCCCATTGCCGAGGCCCTGGGCCTGCTGCTGCGCGAAAAGCTGGCTGGTGTCCCCATTCCGCCCTCGGGCCATGCGCTGGTCGAGCTCTGGCGCAAGGAGATCGAGGACAAGGGCGGCAAGTCGCTCGACGCGCTGCTGACCCGCTATGAGGACCAGGACGAGTTTTCGCGCGCCGCCAAGGCGCTGCTGCGCGACCTCAACCTGGTGCCCGAAAGCGAGCTCAACGATCCCGACGATGCCGACGAGGACGATGGCGACGATCAGCAGCCCGACCAGGGTGATGCGTCCGACCAGGCGCCCGAACAGGGCGAGGGCGAGAACGACAGCCAGGACAGCGAGCAGGACGAGCAGACCGGCGACAGCGAGGAAACCGGCGATGTCGACGGCATGGAATCGGACATGGCCGATACCGATGACGACGCTGCGGCCGATGCCGGCGAGGATGCACCCATGCCGCCCCCCGGCAAGGATGGCGGCACCGAGCTCTCCAACCAGTTCAACTACAAGGTCTTCACCAACAAGTTCGACGAGATCGTCAAGGCAAGCGAGCTGTGCCCGCCCGACGAGCTCGACCAGTTGCGGGCTTTGCTCGACAAGCAGCTGGAAAACCTCGCTGGCGCCGTGGCGCGGCTGGCCAACAAGCTGCAGCGGCGGCTGATGGCCAAGCAGAACCGCAGCTGGCAGTTCGACCTCGAAGAGGGCCTGCTCGATACGGCGCGGCTGACCCGTGTGGTCACCGATCCGATGCAGGCGCTCAGCTTTAAGGTCGAGAACGATACCGATTTCCGCGACACCGTGGTGACGCTGCTGATCGACAATTCCGGCTCGATGCGCGGCAGACCTATTACGATTGCCGCCATTTGCGGCGACATTCTCGCCCGCACGCTGGAGCGCTGCGGCGTCAAGGTGGAAATCCTGGGCTTTACCACCCGCGCCTGGAAGGGCGGCAAGAGCCGGGAAGCCTGGCTCGAGGCCGGCCGGCCGGCCAATCCCGGCCGCGTCAACGATGTGCGCCACATCATCTACAAGGCGGCCGAGGAACCCTGGCGACATGCGCGGCGCAATCTGGGCCTGATGATGCGCGAAGGCCTGCTCAAGGAAAACATCGACGGCGAGGCGCTCGAATGGGCGCGCAAGCGGCTGATGGCGCGCCCGGAAGCCCGGCGCATCCTGATGGTGATTTCCGATGGCGCGCCGGTCGATGACAGCACGCAGTCGGTCAATGCCGGCAATTATCTGGAAGCCCATCTGCGCCAGGTGATCGAGGATATCGAAACGCGCTCGCCGATCCAGCTGGTCGCCGTCGGCATCGGCCATGACGTGACGCGCTATTATCGCCGTGCCGTGACGCTGCTCGATGCCGAGGAACTGGCGGGGGCGCTGACCGACGAGCTGGCGGCATTGTTCGACGAGGAACTGCCCGCCCAGACACGTCGCCGCGGACGGTGATGACTCGGCGGCCGGCCACGCTTGCCTTGGTCCTGCTGGCGGGGTGGCAGCCCCTCCAGGCGGCCGAGGTGGCGGTCACCGCCACGCAATTGCCCTCCTTCGGCGAGGTGGCCCTCGATGCCCCGGTCGGCGGGCTGGTGTTTCGCGGCGGGGTGGCGCTGGTGGCGCAGGACGACACCTTTGGCGGCCTTTCGGGCATGGCCTTTACCGGCCGCAACCAGCAGGTCAGCTTCGTTTCCGATCGCGGCAGCTTCGTCACCGGGCACCTGGCCTATGACGATGCCAACCGGCTGTTCGGCCTGATCGGGGTCACGGTCGAGCCGATGCAGAATTCCAAGGGCGCGGCCCTGCCGCGGCAATATGCCAAGGATGCCGAGGGTATCGACACCATCTACCGCAATGGCGAAGCAGTGGCGGTGCGGGTGGCCTTCGAGCACCTGACGCGGGTGGCCGATTTCGACCTCAGCGCCGGCATTCCGGGCGGCCCGGCCCGCGAGGTGGCGCTGCCGGACTGGCTGAGCGAGCTGCGCACCAATGCCTCGCTCGAATCGGTGTGCATTGCCCCGCCCGCCTCGCCCATTGCCGGCTCGACGCTCTTGCTGGCCGAGGACCGCGATGACGGCGCCGGCAATCACAGCGCCTGGCTGCTGGGGCAGAACGACAAGGGCGCGCTGAGCTATCAGGCGCATGCCGGGGTCTATCCCACCGATTGCGCCTTCCTGCCCAATGGCGACCTGCTGGTGCTGGAGCGCGGCCTGTCCATGCTGACCTTCAACATGGCCGTGCGGCTGGTCCCGGCGGCCGAGGTGCGGCCCGGCCAGGTGATGGAAGGTGGCCTGCTGCTGTCGGCCAGCGGCAATGCCATCGACAATATGGAGGCCCTGGCGGTGCATACCGCGCCCGGCGGGGAGACGCGGATTCTCATCGGTTCGGACAATAATTTCAACGACTGGCAGCGCAGCCTGCTGCTCGAATTTGCCCTGGCCGAGTGAGCGCGCACAGGCAGCGCCACAGCATGGCCACAGTGAATCCCGGCGGCGATAGTGGCGGATCGGTCACTGATTCGTAGTTTTTGATTTTGCTGTATTTTTGTGCTATGGTCTTGATCAATGCAGTTAAGCCCGTCACCCAGCCCGTGCCCCAAGGCACGATTTTTTTGACAACATCGCAGGATGCACGCACACCGGGAAGAAGCGGACCTGGTGCTCGTGGGGTTTGTTTGCGCGCGGCGTTCCGTTTGAACGCCAACAAGTAGGAGTGGACGGTCCTATCCGCCGGGAACTGTCCATTTGGGGCGTTAACAAGGAGTGCCGTGAATATGGTAGCCAAGAAGACACAGCAGCGGCTTGGGTTCAAGACGGGCGAATATGTTGTTTACCCGGCGCATGGCGTCGGCGTGATCGTCTCGATCGAAGAACAGGAAGTTGCCGGTCTGGTCCTTGAGTTGTTCGTCATCAGCTTCGAGCAGGACAAGCTGACGCTTCGCGTCCCCGTCGCCAAGATCAAGTCCGTCGGCATGCGCAAGCTGGCTGAAGAAGACATGGTCGTGCAGGCCCTGACCACCGTGACCGGCCGCGCCCGCGTCAAGCGTACCATGTGGTCGCGTCGGGCCCAGGAATATGAAGCCAAGATCAATTCGGGCGATCTGATCGCCATCTCCGAAGTCGTGCGTGATCTCTATCGCTCCGACGAGCAGCCCGAGCAGTCCTATTCGGAACGCCAGCTGTTCGAGCAGGCCATGGATCGCATGAGCCGCGAGATCGGCGTCGTCAATCGCCTGACGCTGACCGAAGCCGTGCAGCTGATCGAAAAGAACCTCGCCAAGTCGCCCAAGCGCAGCAAGGATGCCGCCGCCGACAGCGACGAGGAAGCTGCCGCCTAAGGCGCTCTTCCATGTTCCAAAAGTGCAAGGGCCGGTGGACACACCGGCCCTTTTGTTTGCCCAAAAGGTGACCTGCCCGGTTAGCAGTCTGATAGCATTTTGGCGCAAAAGGGGACGAGCGATCGAATGGGGTGTGACGGCTAGAGCCGGCTCATGGCCTCGGGCAGCAGCACCACGCTTTCCTGTTCATTGGGGTCGGTGTGGGCGATCAGCGCCCGGGCCGGGCGGTCAGTCGGGTTGAACGGCTGGTGCGGCACGCCGGCCGGGATATAGACGTAATCCCCCTCCTCGACCTGATCGAGAAATTCGAGATTGGGCCCGTGGTAGAACGAGGTCGAGCCTTCGAGCTGGAAGATCGCGGTTTCGTGGCTTTCGTGGAAATGCGGCTTGGCCTTGCCGCCCGGCGGCAGCACCAGCATGTGCATGCAGATGCCGGTGGACCCGGCACTTTCGGCCGATATGCCGGCGAAATAGTCCATCCCCTGCTTGCCGTGAAAGCCCGCGCCCCCGCGGATAACCCTGCACTGCGCCATCTGCTGCTCCCCAAGTTGCGCCTGTCGAGGCGGGCAGTCTGCGCGCATTTTCGCGTCGGGAGCTAGTCCTTTTCGCTGCCGCCATGGCGGGCCAGGGCATCGCCCAGGCGCGTGGTGGCGCTGCCCGGCTTGAGCGGCTGCTGCTGGCTTTCATGGGGCGCCCAGCCGGAAAGCCAGACAATTTCGAGCGTGGCGCGGACGCGACCATCGGGGTCGGCGTCACGCTCGGCATAGCTCTGCGCCGCGGCGGCCAGCAGGGCCCTGGTGGCCGGGCGGCGCGAGCGGTCGGCCAGGGGATTGGCGGCGCCGAGTGCCTTGAGTTCGGCCATCAGGGCAAAGGGCGTGGGGTAGCGCACCATATGGGTCTCGACATCGGCGACGGGCAGCGCCAGGCCCGCCCGCTGCAGCAGGGCGCCGCCATCGCGCACCTGCAGCATGGGGGCGACGCGGGCCGAGGCGCCGCCGGAAACCGTGGAATCGGCAGCCAGAAAGGCCTCGCGCAGCTCGGTCAGCGTCTCGCCGCCCAAAGCGGCCACCAGCAGCAGACCATCGGGCGCGAGGCGCGCCCGCAGGCGCGCCAGATAGCCGGGCACATCATTGACGGCCTGCAGGTGCAGCAGCGAGACGATCAGGTCATAATTATCCCCGGCCAGCCCCGGCATGTCATCATTGCCCGCAAAGGCCGCGTGGCGCTCGAAGGGGAAGCGGGTGCTGGCGGTCTGGCCGAATGCGGGGAGTTTGTCGACGTCAGGACCGATGATGGCGGCGCGGGGAAAGGCCCGGATCAGCGCAGCGAGGCGATCCTCAAGGTCGGCCAGCACCAGATCGGTGACGAAGTCGCCGCCGCCGGGGCGCCGCGCCAGATGCCGGGCGACCAGGGCGGTATCGAAGATGGACGGTGGCTGGCTCATGGTGACTTGCGGCCGGTTGTGGAAATGGCACTATGGCCCGCGTTATGGAGAGCGCCGAAGGGCTTGTCAAAAGCGGGATGTGGCGCCGCGGCCTGGCGGAGGGGGCGCGGGGGCTGGGTCGCGGCCTGCTCGATCTGCTCTATCCCCCGGTCTGCCTGCATTGTGACGCGCCGGTGGCAACGCCCGATACGCTGTGTGCGGCGTGTTTTGCCCGGTTGCGGCCGATCACCGCGCCGCTCTGTCCGCGGCTCGGTCTGCCCTTTGCCGTCTGGATGGGCGATGATGTGCTCTCGGCCGAGGCCTTGGCCGATCCGCCCCCCTTCGGGCGCGCCCGCGCGGCCGTGGTCTATGGTCCGGTGGCCAGCGCCGTCGTGTCCCGGCTCAAATATGGCGACCGGCCCGAACTGGCGCGGTTCTGTGCGCGGCTGATGGCGGGGGCCGGCCATGAGCTTTGGGCGGAAAAGCCGGTTCTGGTACCGGTGCCATTGCATCGCGCGCGACAGCGGGCACGGCGCTACAATCAATCCCATGAACTGGCCGTCATGCTGGGCCGCTTTACCGGCCTGTCCGTCGATGCGGGCCTGGTGCAGCGCATTCGCAAGACGCGCCAGCAGGTTGGGCTAAGCGGCGATGGAAGGCAGCGGAACGTGGCGGGTGCCTTTGCCGTTTCCCCGCATGTCCTGGCGCGCGCGGCGGGGAAGCGGGTGGTGCTGGTCGATGATGTCTTTACCACCGGCGCCACGACCAAGGCGGTCACCCGCGCTTTGATCAGGGCCGGGGTCAAGAGTGTCGATGTCGTGACTTTTGCCCGCGTTGTCATTGGCGATGACTTACCCATATAAGTACAAACACCCGTAATGATGGGAGAATTTTCTTGGCCACTATCGAGATCTATACCACCCCGACCTGCCCCTATTGCCATGCCGCCAAGACGCTGCTGGCCGACAAGGGCGCTGATTATACCGAGATCACCGTGCTCGACCCGGCATTGCGAGAGACGATGACGCAGCGCGCCCATGGCCGCCGCACCGTGCCGCAGATCTTCATCGATGACGCCCATATCGGGGGGTATGACGACATGGCGGCGCTGGATCGTCGCGGTGGTCTCGATCCACTGCTGGCGCGCTAGGCCACAGGGTGAAAATTGCCGCCATCCAGTTGCGCTCGGGCCCAGACCCGGTCGCCAATCTGGCCGCCCTGGAGCCGCTGCTGGCCAAGGCGGCGGAGGCCGGGGCAGGCTATGTGCTGACGCCTGAAGTGACCATGGCCTTTGCGGAAAACCGCGCCGGCCTGGTGGCTGTCGCTGCGCCCTATGACAATCATCCGCAGCTGCAGCGGGTTGGTGAACTGGCCCGGCACTATGGCATCCATATCCATATCGGCTCCCTGGCCGTGCCGCTGGCGGATGGCCGCTTCGCCAATCGCTCGGTACTGTTCGGGCCCGATGGCGCCATCATCGACCATTACGACAAGATCCATCTGTTTGACGCCGATGTTGCCGGGCTCAATGCCTATCGCGAAAGCGAGACCTATCGGGGCGGGGATCGTGCGGTAACGGCGCCGCTGGGCGAATTTATCCTCGGCATGGCGATCTGCTACGACATGCGTTTTCCGCCGCTGTTCAACGCGCTGGCGAGGGCCGGGGCCGGGCTGATTGCGGTGCCGGCCGCCTTCACCGTGCCCACGGGGCAGGCGCACTGGCATGTGCTGCTGCGCGCCCGCGCCATCGAGACGGGCTCCTATGTGATCGCTGCGGCCCAGGGCGGCCAACATGCCAATGGCCGGGCGACCTATGGCCACTCCATCATCATCGACCCCTGGGGTCGCATTGTGGCCGAACTCGATCACGACCAACCCGGCGTGCTGCTGGCCGAGATCGCGCCCGACCAGGTCACCGAGGCCCGCAGCCGCATTCCGGCGCTGGCCAATGCCCGCAACTTTGCCGCCCCGCTGCCGTTGCAGGGCTAGTGCATTGACCTATATCGGTAGTGACAACGAGCCATCGGGCTCCAGAGACGCCTCGTGATTCAATACGCCCTGTACTGTTCAAATGGCCATCACTACGACGCCTGGTTCAAGAACGCCGCCGCGTTCGAGGAGCAGCAGGCGCGCGGCATTGTCAGTTGCGCGGTGTGTGGCGATGCCCGCGTGCAAAAGGCCTTGATGGCCCCGGCGGTGGCGCGCAGCGGCAAGGGCCAGGCTTCGCTCAGCGCCGGGCAGCCCGATGCTGCCCAGATCCGCCAGATGCTGCGGGCCTATCGGCAGAAGGTGATCAGCGAGGCCGATTATGTCGGCGACCGCTTTGCCGAAGAGGCCCGCAAGATCCATTTCGAGGAAGTGGCACCACACGGCATCTATGGCGAGGCCAGCCGCGACGACGTGATGGCGCTGGCCGAAGAGGGCATCGACTTCATGCCGCTGCCGGACCTGCCCGAAGAACACAACTGATCCAGTTCCGAACCGGCAGGCCCGGTTCCGATTCCGCGCGCCATTCCCGGCGCAGTCAAACGGAGAAACATCTTGAGCACACTCGACGCAGCCCTTTCGGGCACCTTTGCCATTGGTGGTGACCTCACGGTCAATCGCCTGGGCTTTGGCGCCATGCGCATTACCGGCAAGGGTATCTGGGGTCCGCCGGAGGATCCCGAGCAGGCCAAGGCGACGCTGCGCCGCCTGCCTGAACTCAATGTCAATTTCATCGATACGGCGGAAAGCTATGGGCCCTATGTCAGCGAGCAGCTGATCGGGGAGGCACTGGCGCCCTATGGCAAGGGCACCATTGTCGCCACCAAGAGCGGGCTCACGCGCACCGGGCCGGACGAATGGCATCAGCTGGCGCGGCCCGAATTCCTGCGCCAGGGCTGGTGGCCACCAGCCTGAGGCGGCTCAAGCGTGAGGTGATCGATCTCTGGCAGTTGCACCGCATCGACGCCAAGGTGCCGCGCGCCGACCAGTTCGGCGCCATTGCCGACATGCAGAAGGCCGGGCTGATCCGCCATGTGGGTCTGAGTGAAGTCAGCGTCGAGGACATCAAGGAAGCGCAGCAGTACTTCAAGGTGACCACGGTGCAGAACATGTACAATCTGGTCAGCCGCAAGGCGGAAGCCGTATTGGAATTCTGCGAAGCCAACACTATCGGCTTCATCCCCTGGCGTCCGATCGATGGCGGCAATCTGGAATCCACCAGTGCCGAATTCAAGGCCATCATGGACAAGCACGCGGCCTCGGCCAGCCAGATCGCCCTGGCCTGGATGCTCAAGCGCTCGCCCGTCATGCTGCCCATTCCGGGCACCGGCAAGGTCAAGCACCTGGAAGACAATGTGGCAGCCGCCGCGATCAGGCTCAGCGACGACGATTTCGCGACGCTCGACAAGATCGGCAAGACGGCCTGACCTTCTGCCCGTGAACTGACCAGGGCCGGCGGCGTACAGCGTTGCCGGCCTTCGCTTTTGCGCCGGGTCAGTCGATATCGATGTCTGGGGGGGGGTAGGTCGGCTCGATGGGGAGGGTGGAATCCCCGCCATCGAACCTAACCAGCGGGCAATCTTGGCAGACCGCCTTCGGCTGAGCGAGCGTCTAGCACCGGCTGATGGGCTTGTCACGCGTTTGTCGTGATTGAATCGGGGGGAGCCGACCTATTTGCGTCTGCCCTCAATCCGGGCAATCGGACCAGGCCACCGCGCGCTATCCCCGCCCGGTCGCGCCTTGGCGCGGCCGGGTGCAGGGTCTTGCTTCAGCTCCAGAGCTTGTCGATGGCCTCCCGGTCGCGCACGGCGCCGCGGGCTGCGGAGGTGGCAAAGGCAGCATAGGCCTTGAGCGAGGTGGTGACATTGCGCTTGCGCGGCTGGGCGGGCTTCCAGCCGAGCTGGTCCTGATCGTGGCGGCGCTGCACCAGTTCGTCATCGGTCACCAGCAGGGTGATCGAGCGGTTGGGGATATCGATCTCGATGATATCGCCTTCGCGCACCAGGCCGATGGTGCCGCCTTCGGCGGCCTCCGGCGAGACATGGCCGATGGAGAGGCCCGAGGTGCCGCCCGAAAAGCGGCCATCGGTCAGCAGGGCGCAGGCTTTGCCCATGCCCTTGGATTTGAGATAGCTCGTCGGATAGAGCATTTCCTGCATGCCGGGGCCGCCGCGCGGGCCCTCATAGCGGATGACGAGCACGTCGCCTTCCTTGATCTGGTTGGTCAGGATCGCCTTGACGGTGTCGTCCTGGCTCTCGAACACCCGGGCCGGGCCGGAGAATTTGAGAATGGATTCGTCGACGCCGGCGGTTTTGACGATGCAGCCGTCAATGGCGATATTGCCCTTGAGCACGGCCAGACCGCCATCCTTGGAGAAGGCATGTTCGGCCGAGCGGATGACGCCGTCCTTGCGGTCGAGGTCGAGCTCGGTCCAGCGGTTGGACTGGCTGAAGGCCTGGGTGGTGCGCACGCCGCCGGGTGCGGCCATATAGAACTGGCGGACACTCTCGGAGTTGGTGCGGGAGATGTCCCATTTGTCGAGGGCATCGCCGATAGTGGCGATGTGGACAGTGGGCTCGTTGCGATTGATCAGACCGGCGCGGTCGAGCTGGCCCAGGATGGACATGATGCCACCGGCACGATGCACGTCTTCCATATGCACGTCGGCCTTGGCCGGGGCGACCTTGGACAGCACCGGCACGCGGCGGCTGAGCTGGTCGATGTCATCCATGGTGAAATCGACGCCGCCCTCATGGGCGGCCGCCAGGATATGCAGCACGGTATTGGTCGAGCCGCCCATGGCGATGTCGAGGGTCATGGCGTTTTCGAAAGCGGCCTTGGTGGCGATCGAGCGGGGCAGCACGGAGGCATCGTCCTGCTCGTACCAGCGTTTGGTGATCTCGACGATGACTCGACCGGCTTCCTCGAACAGGTGCTTGCGATCTGAATGGGTGGCCAGGGTCGAACCATTGCCGGGCAGGCTGAGGCCGAGGGCTTCGGTCAGGCAGTTCATCGAATTGGCAGTGAACATGCCCGAGCATGAGCCGCAGGTGGGGCAGGCGGCTTCTTCGACGGCCTGGACTTCCTCGTCGCTATACTGGTCGTCGGCGGCCATCACCATGGCATCGACCAGGTCGAGGGCCTGCAACTTGCCCTTAAGCATGGCCTTGCCGGCTTCCATCGGGCCGCCCGAGACGAAGATCACCGGGATATTGATGCGCATGGCGGCGTTGAGCATGCCGGGGGTGATCTTGTCGCAGTTGGAGATGCAGACCATGGCGTCGGCGCAGTGGGCGTTGACCATATATTCCACCGAGTCGGCGATCAGGTCGCGGCTGGGCAGCGAATAGAGCATGCCGTCATGGCCCATGGCGATGCCGTCATCGACCGCGATGGTGTTGAACTCCTTGGCCACGCCGCCGGCGGCCTCGATCTGGCGGGCCACCAGCTGGCCAAGATCCTTGAGATGGACATGGCCGGGCACGAACTGGGTGAAGGAATTGACCACGGCGATGATGGGCTTGCCGAAATCGCCGTCCTTCATGCCGGTGGCGCGCCAGAGGCCACGGGCGCCGGCCATGTTGCGGCCATGAGTGGTGGTACGGGAGCGATAAACAGGCATGGTTGTCCTCGGTAAGCGTGTGCGCCTGCATACTGGCGCGATTACCCTGTGTTTAGACCCATTCCAGACGGCGATCAATGCAGAACCGTACCGTACGGTACGGCAAGCGTCGGTCGAGGCAAGAGTGGAGCCTTGCATCTAAGCTGCGGATGGGGCGTTGTAAGCCGAACAGCCCGGAGGCAGTGATGGACGAGACACGCAAGAGTTACCGGCAGGTCGCGGTGGGCAGCAAGAATCCGCTGGCGGTCACCGTCGGCATCGAGCGCGATGACCAAGGCGGGCACAAGGCGGCGGTATGGTGGGAGTCGGTTGCCGATATCGATGGCGACGAGGCGGAATATGCTGACCTGGACGCAGCGTTCGCCGCTGCAGAGGCCGCGCGGGCACTGCATGGCTTTCGCGAGGTTGTGGTGGTGCTGCAGGAAGGCCTCGACTGGGACGAGAGCTGGGGCGGGCTGCGCAGCGCGCCCATCGACAAGGAGCCGATCGGCGACATCAGCGCGGCCGGGCTGTCGCCCGACGAGAGCTACACCCTGGCCGCCGGCATCGAAGCCGAGCGCGACGCCTAGTTATTGATGCTCAAAATGCCCCACTGCGTGTCGGCGCAATCGTCGTCCAGGCAGATATTGGTTATCCAGAGGGCACCATTGGCCAAGCCAACGCCTTCGCTGGTGACAATGAGATCGGCATAGTCCTGGCCGGCCAGGGCATCCTGTGTCTCCTCGGTCAGCAGGCTGTCGAAATTGTCGACCAGATCCCGCGCCTCGAAGATGTCATAGACCTCGCCATTGGCATTGACCGTCATGGGGTAGAGCCCGAGATCGGCAATGGCGGTTGGGTTATCGAACAGGAAGGCGTCCTGAATCAGTGCGAAAACCTCGTTGAAGCCATCCACATTGCCGTGGATGTTCTCGATGCTGGCCATGACGTCCTCTTCGCTCTGGGCGAGGACAGGGCCTGCAAGAGCCAGGGCGACAGTGAGAGTGATGGCAAAAACGGTATGGCGCATGCTGGCTCCGGCGGGGTGAGGATGGCAGACATAGCCCATCAGGGAATGGCTGTAGCGGTTAAGTTGGGTGATCAGGCGGCAGGGCGCTCGGCCATCACCATATAGTTGATCGCCATGTCCCGCGACTGGCGCCATTCGTCGGCCAGCGGGTGATATACCACACCCGTTTCCGCGGTCACCGTCAGGCCGTTGCGGGTGATCAAGGTCTTGATCTCGTCGGGGGTGAGGAACTTGTTCCAGTCATGCGTGCCGACCGGAAGCCAGCGCAGGACGCGTTCGGCGCCAAAGACCGCCAGGGCATAGGCGCGCGCCGTGCGGTTGAGCGTGGCGGTCAGCATCAGCCCGCCCGGCTTGACCAGGTCGGCGCAGCTTTTCATGTAGAGCGGCACGTTGTCGACATGCTCGACCACTTCCATGTTGAGCACCAGATCAAAGGTCTTGCCCTGGGCCGCCAGGGCCTCGCTGGTCGTGGCCTGGTAGTCGATGGCGAGGCCGGACTTTTCGGCGTGCAGCCGGGCAATGGTGATGTTGCGCTCGGCCGCGTCGATGCCGGTAACGGTCGCGCCCAGGCGCGCCAGCGGCTCGCAGAGCAGGCCGCCGCCGCAACCGACGTCAAGGATGCTGAGGCCGGCAAAGGGCCGCATGGCGGCGCCGTCGAGGCCGAAATGGGCCAGCAGGTGCTCGCGGATATAGGTCAGGCGCACCGGATTGAACTTGTGCAGCGGCTTGAATTTGCCCTTGGGATCCCACCACTGCTCGGCCATCGCGGTGAACTTGGCGATCTCGGCATCATTGATGGTGGTCTCGGTCATGGCGTGGCACTCCTTGTGGCGCCATATGACCCAGTCGGTGTGGCACAGGCAAGGTACGTGGCGTCGCGGGCGGCGGATCAGAGTTGATCGGCCGCATGGATTGTCGTATGTCCGGCGCCAAATAGAGCGTACCGGCGGGTTCGGCCGGAGGAACGGGGTAGGGTCTTGGCCCGTATAGTCGTCAAGTTTGGTGGCACGTCAGTGGCTACCGTTGAGCGTATTCGCCAGGCCGCGCGGCACGTCAAGCGCGAGGTCGATGCCGGTCACGAGGTTGCCGTGGTGGTTTCGGCCATGAGTGGCAAGACCAATGAGCTGGTCGGCTGGGTCAATGAGGCCAGCGCCCTGCATGATGCACGCGAGTATGATGCCGTGGTCGCCTCGGGCGAGCAGGTCACGGCCGGGCTGATGGCCATCGTGCTGAGCGAAATGGGTATCCAGTCGCGTTCCTTTGCCGGCTGGCAGGTGCCCATCCATACCGATGACGCGCATGGCGCGGCGCGTATTACCGACATTGATCCGACCGAACTCGACAAGCGCCTGCGCGATGGCTGGGTGCCGGTGATTACCGGCTTTCAGGGCATCTCGCCGCATGGTCGCGTCACAACTTTGGGTCGTGGCGGTTCGGACACCTCGGCGGTGGCGGTGGCGGCGGCGATCAAGGCGGATCGCTGCGATATCTACACCGATGTGGACGGCGTTTACACGACTGACCCGCGCATCGTGCCCAAGGCGCAGCGGCTGACCAAAATTTCCTTCGAGGAAATGCTGGAAATGGCCTCGCTGGGCGCCAAGGTGCTCATGATCCGCTCGGTCGAGATGGCCATGGCCTATAAGGTGCGGCTGCTGGTCCGCTCCAGTTTTGACGATCCGGATGCGCCGCAGCTGGCGCCCGATGGTTCCCCCGGGGTTCCCGGCACGCTCGTATGCGATGAGGATGAGATCATGGAAAAGCAGATCGTTTCGGGCGTGACGCTCGCCAAGGCCGAGGCCAAGATCACCCTGCGCGACGTCAAGGACAATCCGGGCGTGGCGGCCGCGATCTTTGGTACGCTTGCGGACCAAGGCATTATCGTGGACATGATCGTGCAGAATATCGCCGATGACGGGGCCACCACCGACATTACCTTTACGGTGCCCGACAGCGAGTATGATAAGGCCATCAAGACCCTAAAAGACGCCGGCGACCGTATCGAATATGCCCGCATTTCGGGCTCCAAGGGCGGGGCCAAGGTCTCGGTGGTCGGCGTGGGCATGCGCAGTCATGCCGGTGTAGCCTCCTCGATGTTCAAGGCCCTGGCGGACAAGGGCATCAATATCCAGCTGATCACCACATCCGAGATCAAGACCTCGGTGCTGATCGACGAGCAATATGCCGAGCTTGCGGTTCGGGCCCTGCATACTTATTACGGGTTGGACAAGAAGGACGCATAAGCTCGCTCGAGGGGGTTGAGCCGCGTCCACCAAAGGGGGGCGGCTTTGCGGGCCGCCTAAGGGTTAGATGGTCACGACCACAGGCGGCCCACGCGTGCTGCTCAGGCAATTGCGCGAGACAATGGCGGAGCCGCTGGCTTCGCAGGCGCGGCTCGACAAGATCGTCGGCCTGATCGCCGACAATATGCATGCCGATGTGTGCTCGTTTTACGTGCTGCGCGACGACGGTGCGCTCGAGCTGTTTGCCTCCAAGGGCCTAGCCGCCGAATCGGTGCACATGACGACGCTGCGGCTGGGCGAAGGCCTGGTCGGGCTGATTGCAGCAGAGGCCGAGCCGCTCAGCCTCGACGACGCCACCAGCCACCCTGCCTTTGCCTATCGTCCGGAAACCGGCGAAGAGCGCTACAATGCCTTTCTGGGCGTGCCGGTATTGCGGGCCGGCCAGACGCTGGGCGTGCTGGTGGTACAGAATGCCGAGCGGCGCCACTACGGCGAAGACGAAACCGAGGCGATGCTGACTACGGCCACAATTCTGGCCGAGATGATCGCCACCTCCGATTTTGACAATCTGATCAAGCCGGGGTCCGATATCGATCTCAGGCGACCCCGCATGTTTACCGGCGTCAGTTTTACCGACGGCATCGCCCTGGGCACGGTCGTTCTGCATGATCCGCGTGTGGTGGTCTCCAACTTCATCGCCGAAGATACCGACCTCGAAAAGGTGCGGCTGGAGACGGCGCTCGAGACCATGCGGGTCTCGATCGATGCCATGCTGGACCATGGCGACATGGCCGGCCCGACGGATCATCGCGAGATTCTCGAAACCTATCGCATGTTCGCCAATGACCGGGGCTGGGTGCACCGGCTGACCGAGGCGATCGAGAATGGGCTCAGCGCCGAAGCAGCCGTGGAGCGGGTGCAGAACGATACCCGGGCCCGCATGCTGCGCCAGACCGATCCCTATATCCGCGACCGGCTGCATGACCTCGACGACCTGGCCAACCGGCTGCTGCGGGTGCTGACCGGGGACGGCCATGCGCTCGCGCACAAGGCACTGCCGGACAATGCGATTCTCGTGGCCCGCAATATGGGCCCGGCCGAGCTGCTTGAATACGACCGGACCAAGCTGCGCGGCATCGTGCTCGAAGAGGGCGGGACGACGGCGCATGTCGCCATCGTGGCGCGCTCGCTGGGCATGGTGGCGGTGGGGCAGGCGCAATCGATCGTCTCGATGTGCGAAAGCGGCGACGACATCATTCTCGATGGCACGGCAGGGCTCGTCCATCTGCGGCCGACGCCGGACATCGTTCAGGCCTATGCCGACAAGGTCAAGGTCTCGGCCAGGCGTCGGGCGCATTATGCCGCGCTCAAGGACAAGCCAAGCATCACCAGGGACGGGGTGGCCATCACCCTGCTGCACAATTCGGGGCTGGTGGCAGACCTGCCCATGCTCGACGATACCGGCGCCGCCGGGGTGGGGCTGTTCCGCACCGAACTGCAGTTCATGATTGCCAGCAAGCTGCCCAAGCTGGGTGAGCAGACCGAGCTCTATGCCGAGGCCATGGCCATTGCCGGCGAGCGGCCCGTGGTATTCCGGCTGCTCGACATCGGCGGCGACAAGGTCTTGCCCTATCAGCGCTCCATGGCCGAGGAAAACCCGGCCATGGGGTTTCGGTCCATTCGCCTTGGCCTCGAGCGGCCGGGGCTGCTGCGCACGCAGATCCGGGCGCTGCTGCTGGCGGCCAATGGCCGGCCACTCAAGATCCTGGTGCCGATGGTCACCGAAACGTTCGAATTCGTGCAGACCCGCAAGGTCGTCGACAAGGAAGTGGCGCGCCTGCGCCGCGCCGGCACGCCGGTCCCGAGCCGGCTCGAACTGGGGGTGATGGTGGAAGTGCCCTCGCTGCTGTTCGAGCTCGACCAGCTGCTGCCGCTGGCCGATTTCGTCTCCATCGGCTCCAATGATCTGGTGCAGTTCCTGACGGCATCGGACCGCGCCAATCCGCGCGTCGCCAAGAACTACGATCCGATCGGCATGCCGCGGCTGCGCGCCATCAGGCTCGTCGTGGACGCCGCACGGCGCTACAACATCCCCATCACCATGTGCGGCGAGCTGGCCGGCAAGCCGCTCGAGGCGCTGGCGCTGATGGCGGTGGGCATGACCCGGCTCTCCATGGGGCCGGCATCGATCGGGCCGATCAAGGAACTGGTGCTCAATCTGGACCTCAAGCCGATCCAGCAATCGGTGGGTGCGGCGCTCAGCGATGGCGCGCAGGGGATCACGATCCGGCAATTGCTGCAGGAATGGATAGAGAAACAAAACCTGCCCATGTAGGGCGGCGCTTGAAGTTGATCGTCATGGCCATTACAGGCACGGTGTCACCCGGCGAAAGCCGGGGGCCATCCTGAGATGTCGCTGCCGGTGCCCCGATCTTGCGCCGACAGTGCGCTCTCAGGATGGAGCCTGGTCTGCGCCGGGATGACACCGAGTTTTTGACAGCGCGGTGCGTTGCCCGCACAGGATTTTTACAACCATGGCCTCCCTTCCCCAGGACAAGCTCGACGCCCTCGAGACGCGGTTTCAATATGTTGAAGCGGCGCTGTCGGGTGGTGCCGGTCCCGATGAGTTCGTCAAGTTCTCCAAGGAACATGCCGAACTGGCGCCGATCGTGGAGCAGATCCGCGCCTATTCCAAGGCCCTCAAGGACCGCAAGGAGGCCGAGGCGCTGCTCAAGGGCGGCGACAAGGAAATGGCCGAGATGGCCCAGGCCGAGATCGAGGAACTGGACGAACGCATCGAAGAGCTTTTCCAGGCGGTGCGGGTGCTGCTGCTGCCCAAGGACGAGGCCGACGAAAAGTCGATTATCCTCGAAATCCGCGGCGGCACGGGCGGCGACGAGGCGGCCTTGTTCGCCGGGGACCTGTTTCGCATGTATGAGCGCTATGCCGTCAATCACGGCTGGAAGGTCACCGTGATGGAAGAGAGTCCGGGGGAAATGGGGGGCTTCAAGGAAATCATCGCCAATGTCTCGGGCAAGGGCGTCTATGCACGCATGAAATTCGAAAGCGGCGTGCATCGTGTGCAGCGCGTGCCGGCCACCGAAGGTTCGGGCCGCATCCATACCTCGGCAGCGACCGTGGCCGTGCTGCCCGAGGTGGAGGACATCGACATCGAAATTCGCACCGAAGACATCCGCATCGATACGATGCGCGCCTCGGGCGCCGGAGGCCAGCACGTCAACACCACCGATTCGGCGGTGCGCATCACCCATATTCCCTCGGGCATCGTCGTCACCTCGGCGATGAAGAGCCAGCACCAGAACCGGGCGCTGGCCATGCAGGTGCTGCGCTCGCGGCTCTATGACATGCAGCGCGAGGAGCGCGATTCTGCCCGTTCGGCCGAGCGCAAGGGGCAGGTGGGCTCAGGCGACCGCTCCGAACGCATCCGCACCTATAATTTCCCCCAGGGTCGGGTCACCGACCATCGCATCAATCTGACGCTCTACAAGCTGGACAAGGTCATTACCGGGGAAGCGCTGGATGAGCTGATCGAGGCGCTGATCACCGAAAATCAGGCGGCCCAGCTCTCCGCCATGGAGCAGCCCAACTGAGCCATCCGCCCACCATCGGTGCGCTGTGGCGCAGCTGGCGCGATGTGCTGAGCCGGCTGGGCTTTGAGACTGCGGCGCTGGACGCCAAGTTGCTCACCCAGCACGGGCTGGGCCTGAATGCGCTGGACCTGGCGACACGCGAAAACCAGATCGTCGATCCGGCGGGTGCCGAGCGCGTCGCGGCCCTTCTGCAGCGGCGGCTGACCGGGGAATCGGTGGCGCGGATCATCGGCGAACGGGAGTTCTATGGCCTGGCGTTCAGCCTCAATGCGGCGACGCTGGAACCGCGGCCGGATACCGAACTGCTGGTCGACCTGGCCCTGGGCATGATGACGGCAGGCGGGCGGCTGCTTGATCTGGGTACCGGGACGGGCTGCATTCCCATCGCCATGCTGGCCAACATGGACGATATCAGCGCGGTGGCGGTCGATCTCAGCGCGCTGGCACTCGAGGCGGCGGGCTGCAATGCGGCCCGCCACGGCGTGGCGGATCGGCTCACCCTGCTGGCAGGCAGCTGGTTTGAGCCGCTTGCGCCGCAGCGGTTCGATATCATCGTCTCCAATCCGCCCTATATCACCTCGGCCGTGGTCGAGACGCTGGCGCCGGAGGTGAAGGATTTCGACCCGCGACTGGCGCTCGATGGCGGGCCCGACGGGCTGGCGCCCTATCGTATCCTTGCCGCGCAAGCCGATGCCTGGCTGACCGAGGGTGGACGCATAGTGCTGGAGATCGGGCATGACCAGGGGGCGGCCGTGAGTGAGCTGTTTCTGGAGGCCGGTTTTGAGGAAGTCAGCGTGCATCGGGATCTGGCCGGGCTTGATCGGGTGGTGGTGGCGCACCATGTTAACGACATCGTCAGGCCGGGTTGAGAGCGACCCGCAATTAATGCTGGCAAAGCGAACCCGAACACGATAGTTTGCCCGTGCTGTCAAAGGCGCTTCATGAGCGCCACGGCGACATGCCACCCGAAACGTCCGGATGCTGCAAGCGGCAGCGCGGTTCCAGCAGAGGCTGGAATAACGCAGGACGGCTCTGGAAACGCCGTCAGACGGTTTCGGTCTTCATGAAGCCAATTAGAGCCCTACGACTGCAGGCTTCGGCCTTCGCGGGGAGCTGCCCGATCAGGCAAGATGCCGGTCCGCCAGCAGTGTGACGCTTATTTTTCTAGAGTTAGATAAAGCGACCAGATGAGACCCAATAACCAGAACAACAAAAACCGGCAGCGTGGCCGGAACGGCGGACGCAAGCACGTCAATCCGTTGTCCCGCAATTTCGAGAGCAATGGTCCGGATGTGAAGGTGCGCGGCAACGCGGCCCATGTCGCCGAGAAATATCTGCAGCTGGCGCGCGACGCGCAGTCGAGCGGCGACTCGGTGATGGCGGAGAATTATCTCCAGCATGCGGAGCACTATTTCCGCATCGTTTCGAGCGCCCAGCAGGCCCAGAACGGCATCCGCCCCGACGGCCAGGACGATGGCGATTTTGACGACGATATGCCCGAGATGAACTCGCGCTTCGCTTCGCCCCAGCCGCAACCGCAGCCGCAGTCGCCCGATAGCGATGAGCAGGGCGATGGCGAACAGCGCCAGCCGCGCCAGGAGCGTCCCGAGGCCGAACGCGCCCCGCGGCCTGACCGCAGCCGGCCCCGCCCGGATCGCGAGCGGCCCGATCGTGACCGTCCTGCCGCTGCTGCGGGCGAGAACGAGGCGCCTGCCGCAAGGCAGAGTGCCGGCCAGGACGAGGATGCGCCTGCCGTCGAGGCTGCTGCCGACGATGGCGAGGTCCGCAAGCCGCGCGAGCGCCGGCCCCGTCGCCGCCGTCCCGCCGGTGGTGATGGCGGTGCCGACCCGGCCAGTGCCGACCAGCCCGATATCGGCGAATTGCCGGCCTTTCTGACGGCCGGTTCGACCACGGCAGCCGAATAGGGCAACGAAGAGTTTCAAAACGGCCGGGCAGCAATGTCCGGCCTTTTTGTTTGCCCTTGCGGCTGTGTCGGCAGCAAAGACCTGCAACTTCGCTTGGCGCCCTTTTCCTTGGCAAATTTTGACCTACATCATGAGCAACCAGTCTCGTGCTGATATTGATCGGGCGGGAACAGGGAACACTTTCGGCGTGAGTGACGTGCTTTAGAGACGGCCTCGCGCGCGGCTAAAGGATGGTTGCATGAATATCGAAAAGTATACCGAACGGGCCCGCGGGTTCATCCAGAGTGCCCAGACCATGGCGCTGGGCAAGGGCCACCAGCAGTTTTCGCCGATCCACCTGCTTAAGGTGCTGCTCGACGACGATCAGGGCATGGCCAATGGCCTGATCGGGCGCGCCGGCGGCGACGCCAAGGCGGCACGGGCCGGCGTCGAGGCCGGCATTGCCAAGATCCCGACCGTTTCCGGCGATGCCGGTCAGCTCTATCTCGGGCGCGAACTGGCGCGGGTGTTCGACACCGCCGAGAGCGCGGCGCAGAAGGCCGGCGACAGCTATGTCACGGTCGAACGGCTGCTGCTGGCCCTGGTGGTCGAAAAAGACACCGATGCCGGCAAGATTCTGGCGTCCGCCGGGGTGACGCCGCAGGGGCTCAACACCGCCATCGAGGAAATCCGCAAGGGCCGCAGTGCCGATTCGGCGACTGCCGAGAACAGCTATGATGCGCTCAAGAAATATGCGCGCGACCTGACGCAGGATGTGCGCGAAGGCAAGCTTGACCCGGTGATCGGCCGCGACGAGGAAATCCGTCGCACCATCCAGGTGCTGAGCCGCCGCACCAAGAACAATCCGGTGCTGATCGGCGAGCCCGGCGTGGGCAAGACGGCTATCGCCGAGGGCCTCGCCATCCGCATCGTCAATGGCGACGTGCCTGAATCGCTCAAGAACAAGTCGCTGCTGTCGCTCGACATGGGCGCGCTGATTGCCGGCGCAAAATATCGCGGCGAGTTCGAGGAACGCCTCAAGGCCGTGCTGAACGAGGTCACCTCCTCGGACGGTCAGATCATCCTTTTCATCGACGAAATGCACACGCTGGTGGGCGCGGGCAAGTCCGATGGCGCCATGGATGCGTCCAACCTGCTCAAGCCGGCTCTGGCGCGGGGCGAACTGCACTGCGTCGGCGCCACGACGCTCGACGAATATCGCAAGCATGTGGAAAAGGATCCGGCTCTGGCCCGGCGCTTCCAGCCCGTCTTCGTGGATGAACCGACGGTGGAAGACACCATCTCGATCCTGCGCGGGCTCAAGGAAAAGTACGAGCTGCACCACGGCATTCGCATTTCGGACTCCGCGCTGGTCAGCGCGGCGACGCTGTCCAGCCGCTACATTGCCGACCGATTCCTGCCCGACAAGGCTATCGACCTGATGGATGAGGCGGCGGCGCGCCTGCGCATGGCCGTGGACAGCAAGCCCGAGGCGCTGGACGAGCTTGATCGGCGCATCATGCAGCTCAAGATCGAGCGCGAGGCGCTGCGCAAGGAAGACGATGACGGCTCGCGGCTGCGGCTGGAGCGGCTGGAAACCGAACTGGGCGGGCTCGAGGAGCAGGCCCAGGGTCTGTCGGCCAAGTGGCTGGCGGAAAAGGAACGCCTGCAGGGCAGCCAGAAGCTCAAGGAAGAGCTCGATGCCGCGCGCAGCCAGCTCGAAATCGCGCAGCGCCAGGGCGACCTCGCCAAGGCCGGGGAGCTCGCCTATGGCGTCATTCCCGGCCTCGAAAAGCGCATCGCCACGGCCGAAGACAGCAATGGCGACGGCAAGCCCGATGCGCTGATGGCCGCCGAAGTGGTGACGCCCAGCGATATCGCCCAGGTGGTCAGCCGCTGGACCGGCATCCCGGTCGACCGGATGCTGGAGGGCGAGCGCGAGAAGCTGCTGCATATGGAAGCCTCGCTGGGCGCCAGGGTGATCGGCCAGGCCGAGGCCGTGGCTGCCGTCGCCCGTGCCGTGCGGCGCTCGCGCGCCGGGCTGCAGGATCCGAACCGGCCGATCGGCTCGTTCATGTTCCTCGGACCAACCGGTGTGGGCAAGACCGAACTGACCAAGAGCCTGGCGCAGTTCCTGTTCGATGACGAGACCGCCATGGTGCGGCTCGACATGAGCGAATATATGGAAAAGCACTCGGTGGCCCGGCTGATCGGGGCGCCTCCCGGCTATGTCGGTTACGAGGAAGGCGGGGCGCTGACCGAAGCGGTACGCCGCCGGCCCTATCAGGTCGTGCTGTTCGACGAGATCGAGAAGGCGCATCCGGACGTGTTCAATGTGCTGCTGCAGGTGCTCGATGACGGCCGCCTGACGGACGGGCAGGGGCGTACGGTGGACTTCCGCAATACCGTGATCATCCTCACCTCCAATCTGGGGAGCGAGTATCTGGTCGATCTCAAGGACGGCGAATCGGTCGAGCTGGTGCGCGGCAAGGTGCTCGACATGGTCAAGGCGGCGTTCCGACCGGAATTCCTCAACCGGGTCGACGAGATCTTGCTGTTCCATCGCCTGGGTCGCGAGCATATGGGCGCCATTGTCGACATCCAGTTCGGGCGGCTGCAGGAACTGCTCAAGGAACGCGATATCGGCCTCGAGCTGACACCGGCAGCGCGCGCCTGGCTGGCCAATGAGGGCTATGATCCCGCCTATGGCGCCAGGCCGCTCAAGCGGGTCATCCAGCGCGAAGTGCAGGATGGGCTGGCCGACGAAATCCTCGCCGGCCGGGTCAGCGATGGCAGCCGGGTGGTGGTCGATGCCAATGATGCGGGGATCGTGCTGCATCCCGGCGGCCTGGCCAACCAGGCTGCCTGACCAAGCAAGGCCGGTCGAAAGACCGGCCTTTTTTCTTGTCAGTCTGCCGATGGCTGATTAGAACAAAAGACGAACAAGGAGCGGCGCATGGTTGAACAGATCGACTATATCGAATTTCCCTCCAGTGACCGGGCGGCCACCAGCGCGTTCTTCGCCAGTGCCTTTGGCTGGGGTCGGGTCGGCTATGGGGCCGACTATGACGGGCTGGAAGGCGCCGGCATTGATGGCGGGGTCGATCAGGCCGAGGGCAGGGTTGCCACCACAATGGCCATCGTGCGCACCGATGACCTCGATGATGCCGAGCGTCGCGTCCTGGCGGCGGGCGGGGTGATGACGCAGGGGCAGTTCGACTTTCCCGGCGGCCGGCGGTTTCATTTCCGCGAACCGGGCGGCAATGAGCTGGCTGTCTGGATCAGCCGCGGCTAGGACGCGGCTGACGCGTCCGAAAACGCCGGCCCAGGCTAATTGGCCTGGGCGACGGCGACCGGGGCTGCCTCGCGCTGCATCAGATCGTCCATCTGCGCCATGGTCCGGGCGAATTCGCCCTGATATTGCTGGGCCAGGATGTTGTCCTTGGGCAGCTTGACGCTGAGCGGATCGACCAGATTGCCGTTGATCTTGATCTCGAAATGCAGATGCGGTCCGGTGGACTGGCCGGTCGAACCGACATAGCCGATGATCTGGCCCTGGCGCACCCGGCTGCCCACCGACAGCCCGTCGACATAGCGCGACATGTGGCCATAGGCGGTTTCATAGCCGTTGACGTGCTTGATCTCGACCTTGTTGCCATAGCCGGACTGCCATTTGTAATAGTCGATCACGCCATCGCCAGCGGCATAGATCGGCGTGCCCGAACGGGCCGCCAGATCGACACCGGTATGCAGCCGGCGGGTCTTGAAGATGGGGTGGATGCGATAGCCGAAGCGCGAACGCAACACGCCGCCGCCTTCGAGCGGCCGGCGCGTCAGGAAGCGCTTGCCGGTTTCGCCGTCCGGATCATAGAAATCGATGACGCCGTCTTCGGTGCCGAAGCGGTAGAGCTTGCGGGTGGTGCTTCCCAGGGTGAGCGCAACATAGAGCAGTTCGGCCGGCCGACCGGCCTCGGGCACGGTCTCCAGGATCTCGATGCCGTCGCCGGCCGTGATCCGCTTGGTCATGTCGACGTCATAGGCATACATGCCGATGATGCGCTCGATGGTGGCGTCGTCCAGATCGTGCTTGCGGCCGGTCTCCCAGATCGAGCGATAGACAGTGGGCAGGTTGGCGACGTTGATTTCTTCGGTATCCTCGGCGGGGAATTCAACGAAATCGGGCTCGATTCCCAGCACATATTGACCGGTATCGGTCAGGGCGACAGTGGCCTGGTAGGTGTAGCTGCCATCCTCGCGGGGCTCGTAGAGACTCATGCGATAAGGCACGAGGCTAGTCGCCTCGCGGCTGAGCGGCCCATAGAGAATGCGCAGCCGCGTCTTGGCCGGCAGGTCGGTGGTGCGCAGTACATTGCGCAGCGCGTCGATCACCAGGGCCGACTGATTGGCGGAAAAGCCGTTCCGGCCCAGCACGTCGGGCAGGGAAGCGGCGTCGCGCAGGGTCAGGAAGCGTTCGGAGCGGCCCAGCCCGGCTTCGGAGGCCGTGGTGGTCTTGGGTATAACGGTCACGTTTTCAGCAACGCCGCCAATGGTGCTGCCATCGGCGAGGCGCCCGAGGTCGCGCACCGTCGGGCCGAGCGCAGCATAGGCCAGGGCCGGCGCGCCGCCATCGATGGAAGTGTCGGATTCGATCAGCCGGCGGACGAATTCGGCGGCAGACTGGTCGGTGATGGATGGGAGGGGCACGAAAGCGGCCGGCATGTCGGCCAGGTGGACGGCGACCTCGCCTTCGACCTCGGCGCCATAGACGTCGGTATTGACCGCGACGGCGTCGGCGGCGGCAGCAATGGGCTGGGTGGCATTGAGAATGGCGACCGGATCATATTCGGCAATGCCGTCCGACAGCGAGGTGGCGGCCGTGGCCAGCGTCGCCCGGATACGCATGAAGGGCTGGTTGCGGATCATGTCGCGGCCGTCGACGGTTTCGCGGATCGAGGCCTCGATGATTTCGAGGTCGGAGCGGGTCGCGGCGACCGGCCGGATGCGGGAGGACTTGGCCAGCATGTCGGTGACGGCCTGACCCTCGAGCTTGGGACGCGACAGCTGCAGGGCCTCATAGGCCGTGGAAAAGGTGCCCTGGCCCTGGAAGGACACATAGAGTGCGGCGCCCATCAGCATGACGCTGGTCAGCCCGGTCATCACGGTGCCCGTCAGCCAGGCAAAGCTCAGCTCGCGGCCATGGGGAATTTCACCGTCGGTCGATTGCACCGTCAGTGCCGGACTGTCTTCAAAGCCGGTGGCCTTGAGCAGGGCGGCATGGCGGTTTCTCTGCGCTGCGTTCAACGCCCCATCCTTTGGTCTGTCATGCAGATCCCCCTTGCCGGTCTGGTGCCGGCTCATGCCCCTGGTGTCGCTCGCGCTCACGTATGTGCGCGGAGTCTATATCAACCGGCCGGTTCATATCTAAGGAAAATGCGGCAAAACTGCGTGTGCGGCGAGGGCGGGGGCTGCAGGACCGGCCGGGCAGGAGGCGAGGGAACACCCCATTGGTGCCGGCGCCGGGTCTAAACCGGCGGTTGCCGGCAAAGGGCTCTTTGCCGCCAGCCAGTGTGCGCCGTCCGCCGACTCCCGTATTGCGGGCGGTTCAGCCCGGTTTTCCACATGGCCAGGACCGGCAAATCAGAAAATGACGGTTTTGTCGTTTTGAGGGGTTTACAGGCAAAAGGGCCGCCCCTATAACCCGGTCATCGCTTCAGGGCGCGGCGCCGAACGGCTCCGGACT
>NZ_JBZVWR010000012.1:0-301675 GCF_058629155.1 Devosia sp. MDV22-iso42 | reverse complement strand
GAGGTCATCATGCGTGACCTCACCAGGCTGGTGGCGGAAATCGCCCGGCTGGAGCAAATTTTGGGTAAGTGGTAGGAGCGCCCGGACTTGAACCGGGAACCGAGCCGTTATGAGCGGCTAGCTCTAACCAATTGAGCTACACTCCCACATGGGGTCTTCTATGTCATGAAAACCAGGCCGAACAACCCCATTTATGACCCACCGGTCCCCGTCCCGCTCCACCTGGACGAATAAGGGCTCGTCTTCAGTCCGCAGGGGCCGGCATATGCCTGCCCCAGCGTTCACGAGTCACCCTCACGGCGGTGCGTTCCTTCATCCTCTGCCCGACCTCCCGGCCAGGACAGCCTAAGCCAGCGTCAGCGTCACCGGCGTCATGCCGGCCAGGTGCGCTTCCACTTCCATCGGGCCCGTCGCCGGATGCTTCAGCCGCGCGCCGGTGATGATGACATCGCCCGCGTTCAGGCTCAGCCCGCGGCTGATGGCATGGTTGGCCAGCCAGGCAATGGCCTCGACAATCTGCTGCCAGCTGGCGCCGACCGCCGTGCTGGCCACGGGTGCGCCGTCATAGGCCAAACCGATCTCGAGCCCGGCCAGATCGAGCTCGGCCGGGGCCGGCAGGGCCGCGCCGACGATCACCGCGGCATTGCTCTGCAGGTCACCCATCTTGAGCAGGTGCGATGCCGCCACACCGGCATCGAACGAGCTGGCGCACATTTCCAGCGCCGGATGCAGCGACACGATCGCGGCCGCGGCGTCTTCAGGCGTATAGGGTGTGCCCTTGTCCGCCAGCGTCCGGCCCAGCTTGACGCCCACTTCCACCTCGGTGAGGAAGATCATCAGCCCTGCCTGGTCGAGGCGGGCGCCGTCGGCATGGTAGCGCGAGGCCGGGATCGGCGCGCACATCGGCTCGCCCTCTCCGCCCGCCAGCACCTTCCAGCCTCCCGCCGCGCCTTCAAGGCGCATCACCGCATCCTGCAGCTTATAGGCCTCGGCCAGTGTTTCCGGCACCCATTCGGCGGGCACTGCGGTGATCGGCTGCGCCGTGCGGCGGGCGTCAAACAGCGCCCGGGCGGCGGCTTCGATAGCGTCAGACATGGATTTCCTCATCAGGGGCGATTGGCGCCCTCTTGCCGTCACCATGGCCGATCCGCCCGACCCGGTGCAAGCCGCCTTGCCGCCATTGCGTCCACCCGCCGGCCCGCTTATTGTGCGCCAGGCGCGCATTGTTCGCCCAGCGCCCACGAGGAAACCCCGCCATGCGCGACGGCGACATCATCAACGGCCTCGTCAAGGGTCTGGCTGTCATCGAGTGCTTTGACGAGGAACATGCCAGCCTCTCGATCACCGACGTGGCCAACCGCACCGGGCTCGAACGGGCCACCGCCCGCCGCTGCCTGCTCACCCTCACCCATCTTGGCTACGCCACCTATGACGGCAAGTTCTTCCGCCTGACCCCGCGCATCCTCAATCTGGGCCATTCCTACCTCGCCGCCACCCCGCTGCCGCGGCTGATCCAGCCCTTCCTCGACGCGCTCTCCGCCCAGATCCACGAATCCTCCTCGGCCGCTGTGCTCGACAATACCGAGATCCTCTATATCGCCCGCGCCGCCCATCGCCGCGTCATGTCGATCAATCTGGGCGCTGGCGCCCATATGCCCGCCTATTGCACTTCCATGGGCCGCATCATGCTGGCCGCCCTGCCCGCGGCCCAGGCCGCCGACATCCTCAGCCGCTCCGATCTGATCGCCTATACCAGAAAGACCAGGGCCGACCTGGCCTCGATCACCACCGAGCTGGCCGTCGTCGCCGCCCAGGGCTTTGCCGTCATCGACGAGGAGCTCGAGCTTGGCCTCTGCTCCATCGCCGTGCCCCTGCTCAATGCCCAGGGCCAGACCGTCGCCGCGCTCAATATCGGCGCCCAGTCCAGCCGGGTCTCGACCTCGCACATGATCGCCCATTTCCTGCCGCTGATGCGCAAGGTGCAGGCCGAAGTTCAACCCTTGCTGCGCTAGGCGCCTACAGTGCCATCCGGTTCTGTAGTCCCCATGGGCGTGCCAAAGCACCGCCTGCAGCGCGGTTGTCACGAAGGAGCGGACCCCGAGGCGATCACCGCCCCTGGTAAATTTAAGAAATGAGACGATAACCGCCTCGGGGCGCCGGTTTTTGGAACTGTTCGGTCCTAGGGGTCGCTCGCCCTGTCGCAACCGAAGCGTGGAACCTGTGGGAGAGGCGTCTCCCACCCGGCTCACCCCACCACTGTTCGCCTGCAGGCCGCCGCGTGGGGTGATGCAGGCAAGTATGCCATGGGCCGGAGAGGCGGGGACAAGATGGACAAGGCGCGCAAAACCCCACGCCACTGTACCACGCCGTCCGAGAACGGCCGCTGCCTGGGAGATGCACCAGTGTCACAAACACCGGCTAAAACTTTCCATGCGCAGCGCCTGTCCTGCCTTGCGGGACTCCGCCCAGCCCTCTCAGAGCGGGCCTTAAGCAAGTGTCATATTTGCCGGGTGATCACGTGTGCATACCTGATCAATCAACAAATTCAATGCATTATCCTGTCATAAACGCGTCATGGGACTGCAATAAAACAGTCGCACGCCGCTTCTATGGTCGGCCACGTCAAAGGGCGGCGCCGGGGATGATGTCTCGGATCGGCTCGCCAGGTTTGAACGAATTCCGAAAAGGAAATCCCCATGAAGTCTGCAATTTTCGCCAGTGCTGCCGTCATCGCGCTCGTCGCGTTCGGCACCCCAGCCGCTTTCGCCCAGTCGCGCGATCAGATCCGTATCGTTGGTTCGTCTACCGTGTTCCCCTACACCCAGGCTGTTTCCGAGCAGTTCGCTGCCGCCACCGGCGGCACGGCTCCTGTCGTCGAATCGACCGGCACCGGCGGCGGCATGCAGATTTTCTGCGGCGGCGTTGGCCCCGACTTCCCTGACATTACCGGTGCATCGCGCGCCATGAAGCTGTCCGAGTTCGAGCTCTGCGCCCAGAATGGCGTCGACAATATCTCGGAAGTCCTGATCGGCTATGATGGCCTGTCCATCGCTCACTCCCAGTCGGGCCCGGACATGGACCTGACCAAGGCCCAGATCTTCCAGGCCCTGGCCGCCCAGGTCGAAGTTGACGGCGCGCTCGTCGACAATCCCTACACCAACTGGTCCGAGATCGACGCGTCGCTGCCCGACATGGCCATCACCGTGTTTGGCCCCCCGCCCACCTCCGGCACCCGCGACGCCTTTGTCGAGCTCGTGATGCTCGAAGGCTGCGAAGAGTTCCCCGCCATCGCCGCTCTTGAAGGCGATGCCAAGGAAGAGACCTGCTCGCGCATGCGTCAGGATGGTCCCTTCATCGAAGCCGGTGAAAATGACAACCTGATCGTGCAGCGCCTCAACGCCGACACCAATGCCCTGGGCATCTTCGGCTACTCGTTCCTGTTCGAAAACACCGACACCCTCAAGGACGTTGCCGTTGACGGCGTCGAAGCCAATGCCGACACCATCGCCGATGGCAGCTACCCCGTCTCGCGCCCGCTCTACATCTACATCAAGAACGCCCACAAGGGCGTGATCCCCGGCCTCGAGGAATTCGCCGAGGAATACGTCTCCGAGGCATCCTTCGGTGAAGGCGGCTACCTCTCCGAGCGCGGCCTGATCGTGCTGCCGGAAGCCGAACGCACCGCCACCCGTGATGCCGTCGTCGGCAGCACCGCAATGGTTGCTCCCGCCAAGTAACGCATCTGGAGCCGGGGTTCGCCCCGGCTCCTTCCTCTCGTTTCGCCCTGGAGGCCAAGTCGTGGTCGGATATCTGTTCCTGGCAATTGTGGTCTTCTCGCTCGGAGCCTTCTTCATCGGCCGATCCGCCGGTCAGCGCTTCGTTGCGGCCAATGGTGCCTCGACCCATTCGCTTCCCGGCTATCACGGCGCCTTCGTCGCCGTCTGGGTCGGCGTGCCCGCTCTGGTGCTGCTGCTGCTGTGGATGATGGCGCAGGGCGCGATCATCGACAACCTGCTGCTCTCCACCTTGCCGCAGGCCACCCTTGACGCCTCGAGCGCCGCCCAGCAGAACCTGCTGCTGTCCGAAATCAAGAATGTGGCCGCTGGTCGACTTTTCGGCGAACCTTCGGCGGAGGTCGCCGCTGCTGCCGATACGCTGGTGCGCTGGCAGCAGATTGCCTCCTGGCTGATGGCTGTTGTCGTCATCGCCGCCATGCTGCTCACCATGTTCTTTGCCTATGCCCGCCTGGCGCCGCGTTTCCGTGCGCGCAACGGCGTTGAGACCTTTACCTCCGGCATCATGATTGCCTGCTCGATAGCGGCGATCCTGACGACAATGGGCATTATCGCCTCGCTGCTCTATGAGAGCTTTGAGTTCTTCAAGCTGGTGCCGCTGCAGGAATTCCTCTTCGGCCTGCGCTGGGAGCCCCAGATCGCCATCCGCGCGGACCAGGTTGCCGGCAACGGCGCCTTTGGTGCGGTCCCGGTCTTTCTCGGCACCATCGTCATTGCCACCATCGCCATGGTCGTCGCCACCCCGATCGGCATCTTCACCGCCATCTATCTGACCGAATATGCCTCCGATCGCGTCCGCACCGTGGTCAAGCCGATCCTGGAAATCCTGGCCGGCGTGCCCACCGTGGTCTACGGCTTCTTCGCCGTGCTGACCGTCGCGCCCGCCATCCGCAATGCCGGCAGCCTGATGGGCATCGCCACCTCGCCAAACTCGGCGCTGGCGGCGGGTGCCGTCATGGGCATCATGATCATCCCCTTCATTTCCTCGCTGTCCGACGACGCGATCCGGGCCGTGCCGCGCACCATGCGCGACGGTTCGCTCGCCATGGGCGCCACCCGCGCCGAGACCATGACCAAGGTCCTGCTGCCCGCCGCCCTGCCCGGCATTATGGGCGGCCTGCTGCTCGCTCTGTCGCGCGCCATCGGCGAAACCATGATCGTGGTGATGGCGGCCGGCCTGATCGCTACCCTCAACATCAATCCGCTCGACTCGGTCACCACCGTGACCGTGCAGATCGTCACCCTGCTGATCGGCGACACCTCCTTTGACAACCCCAAGACGCTGGCCGCCTTTGCCCTGGGCCTGGTGCTCTTCCTGGTTACCCTGGGGCTCAACGTCATTGCATTGACCATCGTCCGCAAATACCGCGAACAGTACGACTGAGGCCACCATGTCCGAAGCAATCGTTTCAAGCCCCGCCATCAGTCAGGATCGCATCCGCCTGCGCAATCGCCGCAATGCGGCTGACTTCCGCCTGCGCGCCTATGGCATCGCCGCCATCGGCACCGCCATCGGCCTGCTGTCCATCCTGCTGTTCACGCTGGTCCTTGGCGGCTACTCCGCCTTCGTGCAGACCCATATCCGCGTCGATTTCCCGATCGCGGCCGAAAATGTCGATCCGGCCAATCCGGCCGAGGGCAATTGGCGCGCCGTGGTCAGCGATGCCATGCAGACCCTGGTGCCCGGCGCCCAGAGCCCGGCGGAAACCCGCGCCATCGCCCAGATCCTGACCAGCAATACCCAGTTCTTCGTGCGCAACGCCGTCCTCGCCAACCCGGCGGTCATTGGCGGCACGCTGACGCTCGACGTGCCGGCCGCCGACATCTTCGACCAGCTCAACAAGGGCAATATCAGCCGCGATACGCCCGAGCAGAACCGCCGCGTCAATGACCAGCAGATCGCCTGGTTCGATACGCTGGTCGAGAACGGCCGCGTCAGCACCCCCTTCAACTGGGGCCTGTTCGTCAATGCCGACAGCCGCTTCCCGGAAATCGCCGGCCTGTCTGGCGCCATCACCGGCTCCTTCTATGCCCTGCTGGTCTGCTTCCTGATCAGCTTCCCCATCGGCATCGGTGCAGCCGTCTATCTCGAGGAATTCGCGCCCAAGAACCGCTGGACCGATATCATCGAGGTCAACATCAACAACCTGGCAGCCGTGCCTTCCATCGTCTTCGGCCTGCTCGGTCTTGCCGTGTTCCTGCAGATTTTCGGCCTCCCCCGCTCCGCGCCGCTGGTGGGCGGCATGGTGCTGGCGCTGATGACCCTGCCCACCATCATCATCGTCACCCGCAACGCCCTCAAGGCCGTGCCCCCCTCGATCCGCGAGGCCGGCTACGGCATGGGCGCCTCGCCCCAGCAGGTCATCTGGCATCACGTTCTGCCGCTCTCGCTGCCGGGCATTCTGACGGGCACCATTATCGGCCTCGCCCAGGCCCTGGGCGAAACCGCGCCGCTGCTGCTGATCGGCATGAACGCCTTCATCACCAGCCCTCCAGGCGGCCTGATGGAGGCCTCGACCGCCCTGCCTACCCAGATCTACATCTGGGCCGATAGTCCCGAACGTGGCTTCGTTTCACGCACCTCGGCCGGCATTCTCGTCCTGCTCGGCTTCCTGCTCGTAATGAACGCCATTGCCATTTTCCTGCGCCAGCGCCTCGAGCGGCGCTGGTAGGCCCCGGCCCGCCACAAACCGAGCTTATAAGGAATGATGCAAATGGATATGGTCGCCGGCAAGCCCAAGATGACACAGCAATCAGTGAACAGCACCATGAACCCCACCGACGCCCTTGAACGGCCGATCCGCCTCTCTGCCCGCGACGTCACCGTCCACTATGGTGCCAAGCAGGCCTTGTTCGGCATTTCCATCGACATCCCTGACCGGGCCGTCACCTCCTTCATCGGGCCCTCGGGCTGCGGCAAGTCGACCTTCCTGCGCTGCATCAACCGCATGAATGACACCATCGAGGGCGCCAGGGTCGGCGGCAGCATCAAGCTCGATGGCGAGGACGTCTATGATCCGCAGCTCGACGTGGTCGAACTGCGCGCCCGCGTCGGCATGGTGTTCCAGAAGCCCAATCCCTTCCCCAAGTCCATCTACGACAACGTCGCCTATGGCCCCAAGATCCACGGCCTCGCGCGCTCCAAGACCGATCTCGACGAAATGGTCGTCTCCTCGCTGCGCAAGGCAGGCCTCTTCGAAGAGGTCAAGGACCGCCTGCAGGAGCCCGGCACCAGCCTCTCGGGTGGTCAGCAGCAGCGCCTGTGCATCGCCCGCGCCATCGCCGTCGGTCCCCAGGTCATCCTGATGGATGAGCCCTGCTCGGCCCTCGACCCGATCGCCACCGCCATCATCGAGGAACTGATCGACGAGCTGCGCGAAAACTACACCATCGTCATCGTCACCCACTCCATGCAGCAGGCCGCCCGCGTCAGCCAGCGCACGGCCTTCTTCCACCTGGGCAACCTGATCGAGGAAGGTGTCACCGAGGACATCTTCACAAACCCGGCGCACAAGCAGACCCAGGATTACATCATGGGCCGCATCGGCTAGTCCGGCCGCCCGCTCAAATGCGCGAACCGGCCCCGGCCGGTTCCCCGCCCCCAGGTTCAGAGGAACACCATGGCCCCCGATCATATCGTCTCGTCCTACAATGACGAACTCGTCGCCCTCGCCCAGACCATTGCCGAGATGGGTGGCCAGGTTGAAGTGGCCATCGAGAATGGCACCAAGGCCCTGCTCAAGCTCGATCGCGAGCTGGCGGACCTCACCATCATCGCCGATCAGCGCATCGACGACATGCAGCGCAAGATCGACGACATGGCCGTCTCCATGATCGCCCGCCGCCAGCCCATGGCCTCGGACCTGCGCTCCATCATCACGGCCATCCACGTCGCTTCCGATCTCGAGCGCGTCGGCGACATGGCCAAGCAGCTGGCCCGCCGCTCGCTCAAGATCGAGGGGCTCACCCTGCAGCCCACCTTCTACAACGGCGTGCGCAACATGACCGCCCTGGTGCTGCGCCAGATCAAGGAATCGCTGGACGCCTATTCCAACCGCGATGCCGAGGGCGCCATCCAGGTCTGCAACCGCGATGACGAGGTGGATGCCATGTACACCTCCCTGTTCCGCGAACTGCTCACCTACATGATGGAAGATCCGCGCAACATCACCCCCTGCACCCATCTGCTGTTCTGCGCCAAGAGCCTGGAACGCATTGGCGACCACGCCACCAATATCGCCGAACGTGCCTATTACCTGCAGACCGGCAAGCAGCTTTCGAGCGATGTCGAAGAACTGCAGCGCACGCAGATCAAGGCGTAGAGCAAATGCCGGCCACCATTCTCGTCGTCGAGGACGAAGGCGATATCGCCATCCTCCTGCGTTACAATCTCGAGGCCGAGGGCTTCCGCGTCGTGACCGCCGAAACCGGCGACGAGGCCCAGCATGCCATCCAGGACAAGCTGCCCGATCTGATCCTGCTCGACTGGATGCTGCCCGAAATCTCCGGCATCGAGCTGTGCCGGCGCCTGCGCGCCCGCGAGGAAACCGCCCGCGTGCCCATCATCATGCTCACCGCCCGCGGTGAGGAGGAAGAGCGCGTCCGGGGTCTCGCCACCGGCGCCGACGACTATGTGGTCAAGCCCTTCTCGGTGCCCGAACTGATCGCCCGCATCCACGCGCTGCTGCGCCGCGCCAATCCAAACCTGGTCACCGCCGCGCTCAAGGTCGGCGATCTCGAGCTCGACCGCACCACCCACCGGGTCCGCCGCGCCGCCCGCGACGTCCATCTCGGCCCCACCGAATACCGCCTGCTCGAATATCTGATGCGCCATCCCGGTCGCGTCTACTCCCGCGAACAGCTCCTCGATGGCGTCTGGGGCAATGACGTCTATGTCGACGAGCGCACCGTCGACGTCCATATCGGCCGCCTCCGCCGCGCCATCAATCGCGGCCGCGAAACCGACCCCATCCGCACCGTCCGCGGCGCCGGCTACGCCTTCGACGAAAGATTCGCCCAGGTCGCCTGAGACCCCTCGCCCCCACCCAGCCTCCCCCTGGAGGGGAGGAACAGCGCAGTGCTTGCCTGAATTGGTACCCCAACCGCGATGGGTCTCTCCCCCTTCAGGGAGAGGCTGGGTGAGGGCTTCCCTCATGGCAGGCACGGCAGGTGCATTCCCCCTCACACCTCTGGCGTATCGCGCAGCGGCATGTCGTCGTCCAGCCGCACCGTCTGCCGTTCGATCATCCGGTGCACGCGCGGCGGGCCGTCGCCGCGGTGCAGGCCGCGCAGCAGCTCGGTATTTTCCGCATCGGCCTTGGTGCGCCGCAGATTGTGCCGCACATAGTCGATCCAGGTCGGCACGTGATAGCTCTCCACCCAGAGTTCAGGCTGTTCCAGGTCGCGCAGCAGGGCCCATTGCCGCGCCCCGTCGCGGATGCGGATGCGCCGGCGGTCGGCCATCAGCGCCAGGAAGCGCGGGATGTCGGCCTGCTCGATGCGATAGTCGATCATCACCATGATCGGCCCGCTGCGCGCCCGCAGGTTGAGCTTGAGAATGGGCTCGTTGAAGGTGCCCAGCGGATTGAGGTCGCGCGAATTGAACTGCGGCAGCGGCAGCCGCAGCCCCACCGCTGCACAGACCAGCAGCACCCAGCCCGCCATGGCCAGCGCCCAGTCCGGCCCGAAGGCATCGGCGCTGAGGCCCCAGATCCAGCTGCCGGCCGCCATGCCGCCAAAGGTCGCCGTCTGGTACAGCGACAGGGCCCGCCCCACCACCCAGCGCGGCGCGGACAGCTGGATGGAGACGTTGAACAGCGACAGCGCCAGCACCCAACAGGCGCCCGCCGGCAGCAGCACGAAATGGCTCAGCAGCGGATCACGGCTGAAGCCCAGGCCGGCGCAGCTGATGGCAAAGCCGATGCACGCCGCCCGCACGATGATTTCATTGCTGTAGCGCTCGCGCACCCGGCCATTGAGAAAGGCCCCGCCGATCGCGCCCAGCCCGAAGCAGCCCAGCAGCGTGCCATAGGCCAGCGCGCCGCCGCCGACATATTCGGCCGCCACCGAGGGCAGCAGCGCCAGCACGGCAATCGCCGCCAGCCCGAACAGGAAGCCGCGCAGCAGCACGGTGGTCAGGTTGGGCGACAGCGACACATAGCGGATGCCCGCCCACATGGCGCTGCCGAATTTCTCGCGCGGCAGGCGGTTGGGCACGCGTTCGGGCTTCCAGCGCCCCAGCGCCAGCAGCAGCGGCCCATAGGACAGCGCATTGACCGCAAAGGCGGCACCCGCGCCGGCCAGGGCCACGATCAGCCCGCCCACCGCCGGGCCGACGCTGCGCATCATGTTGAAACCCATCGAGTTGAGCGTCACCGCGCCGGGCAGTTCCTCCCGCGGCACGATATCGCCCATCGAGGCCTGCCAGGACGGGTTGAACAGCGCCGTGCCGCAGCCGATCAGAAAGGTGAAGCTCAGCAGCAGCCAGGGCGTGAGCAGGCCCAGATAGGCCAGCACGGCCAGCGTGATCGAGATCACCATCATGCCACCCTGCGCGATCAGCATGACCACGCGGCGGTCGAAATTGTCCGCCAGCGCCCCGGCGGCCAGCGAAAACACCATGATCGGCAGGGTGGTAGACGCCTGCACCAGCGCGATCATGTTGTGCGAGTCCGTCAGCGTCGTCATCATCCAGCCGGCGCCCACCGACTGCACCAGCCCGCCCAGATTGCTCACCAGCGTCGCGGTCCACAGCAGCCGGAACGTCTCGTGCCGGAACGGCGCCAGCATTGACGTTCTCTCGGCCATGGCGTGTCCTCGCAGGGCTGGTAGCAATACCCCGTCTTGGGCCAGTCGGCCGGTTTTGACAAGCCAATGCCGTGCCGGCGCCGTCCACCCGCATCATCACGTTCGCCGTCTCAGCAGCAGGTTGTGGCGCTGCCCGCCCCGCGCTCAGACCCCGCTGGGCACGATGCGGAAATCATTGCCCTCGGGCAGCAGCTGCCCGCCATCCACCACGATGGTGGTGCCGGTAATATAGCTGGCATCGTCCGAGGCCAGGAACAGGAAGGCATTGGCCACGTCCCGCGCGCTGCCCAGCCGGCCCAGCGGAATGGCGCTTTCCATATCGGCGATGAAGGCCGGGCCGCGATGCTCTTCCATCGCCTCTGTCAGGATATTGCCCGGCTCCACCCCGTTGACGGTAATGCCATAGCCGGAAAATTCCAGCGCCGCCGAGCGGATGAAGCCGTTGATCCCCGCCTTGCTGGCCCCGTAATGGCCGTGTCCCGGGCTGGTCACATGCGGCCCGGTGATCGAGGAGGTGAAGAGGATCCGCCCGTACTTCTGTGCTCGCATCGGCTGCAGCGCCGCCTTGGCGGCGTTGAAGCTGCCGCGCAGATTGACCGCCATCACCCGGTCCCAGTCGTCCGGCGTCGTGTCCTCGATCAGCTGCCAGGGATAGATCCCGGCATTCTGCACCACGATGTCGAGCCTGCCATAGGTCGCCACCGCCAGCGCCACCGCCGCTTCGGCATCGGCATAGCTGGAAATGTCGGTGCGGATGAAGGTGCCGCCCAGCTCGTCGGCGCTGGCCCGTCCGGCCGCTTCCTCCCAGTCGGCCAGCACCAGATTGGCGCCTTCCTCGACAAAGCGCTTGGCCGTGCCCTTGCCGATGCCGCGCGCCGCCCCGATGACGAGGGCCGTCTTGCCCGCCAGCCGTCCATTCATGCTCATGCCAGTTTCTTCCGGATCGATTGTTTGAGAGTGTCGAGCAGCACCGCCGCCAGCACCAGCAGGCCATGGATGACCTGGGTGAAATGCGCCGGCAGGCCCATCAGGTTGATTGCCGTATTGATCGCCGACAGCAGCAGCACGCCGGCATAAACCCCCGGCAGCGCGCCGACGCCGCCCTTGAGGCTGACGCCGCCGATCACCACCGCGGCAAAGGCGTTGAACAGCATGCCGGTGCCCAGATTGGCCGTGGCCCCCGAGGTGCGGATCGCCAGCAGCCACCCGGCAAGCGCGGCAACCGTGCCCGACAGCAGGAAGGCGATCATCAGCACCTTGTCCACCTTGATGCCGGCGCGGAAGGCCGCCGCCTCATTGCCGCCGATCATCAGCAGGTGCCGTCCATAGCGCGTCTTGGCCATCATGAAGGAAAAGCCGACAAAGCAGGCAATGGCGATATAGGCCGTCAGCGGCAGGCCCAGAAAGCGCTGGATCGCCAGAAAGCGCAGCTCGTCGGCCAGGTTCTGCGCCGAGCGCCCGCCCGATAGCGCCACCACCAGCCCGCGTACCCAGATGAAGCTGGACAGCGTGACGATGAAGGCATTCATCTTGATCTTGATGACGAGATAACCGTTGAGCAGCCCGACCACCGCCCCGACCGCGAGACTCAGCGCCAGCGAGGCCGGCACCACCAGCCAGCCCGGCGTCAGCTCCACCCCCAGGCCGATGCCCGAGGAGGCGAACACCATGCTGGCGGCCATGGCGCTCAGCGCCGCCACCGATTCCACGGAGAGGTCCATGTGCCCGGCAATGATCACCAGCGCCAGGCCAATCGACATCACCCCCAGCACGGTGGATTGCTCGATGATATTGGCGAAGATCCCGGGCTGGAAATAGTTCGGGATCGTCGCTGAAAAGATCGCCAGCACCGCCAGCAGCATGAACCAGACCAGGTTGTCGAGCACGAGTTCGAGCGCGCGGCGCGATTGGGGCGTCATCGTATTTCTCGCAAAAAGCGGGGGACCAGACCCCTCCCGCCTTTGGCGGAAGGGGCAGTGTTTGGTCTAGGTAATTTCACTACCAGGTTGCCCGGGCTCTATCGCCCCCTCCCCCTTGAGGGGAGGGTCGGGGTGGGGGTCGCTTCGTGGTCATTCCCAGGCCCCCCTCCCTCGGTCCCTCCCTTCAAGGGGAGGGAAGCACAAGGGCCCTGAGTCAGGCAAAGTGTGAAAAGCTCTAGGGAACCGGCGTCACGGCTGCGGTGGGCGGCTGCAGATTGCCCCAGAAGGCGGCGTCGTCGACATTGTCCGGGGTGATCGCGGCGCCCGGGATCTTGATGGTCGGGCCCCATTCTTCATTGGTCACCACCGATTTGAGGCCGAGCACGTCATATTCGCCCGGCTCGATCGGCTGCTTGGCCACGATCTTGTCCATGAACATGGCCACGGCAGCAGCCTGGGCATAGAGCGGCTGCTCCACTTCCACCTGCATCCAGCCGTCGCGGATCATCTGCAGCGCCACCGGCGCCCCGTTCGAGCTCATCACATAGACGTCGCCGGGCTGCTTGCCGGCTGCTTCCAGCGATGCCACGGCGGCCACCGACAGATGGGCGGCATGGCTGAACACGATATCGATGTCCGGATTGGCCAGCAGCTGGTCGGAAACGATGGTCCCGGCATTGCTGGCTTCCCACATCATGGCGGGCTGGCTGATGATGGTGACCTCGGGGAAGGCCGCCATCTTTTCCTCAAAGCCCTTCTGGATATCGAGCGTATAGGGGTCGCCGGGGTCGCCCAGCACCTGCAGCACCTTGCCCTTGACCGAGCCGTTCTTCTCGGTCAGCAGGCGTTCCACCTGCTCGGCCGCCACATAGCCGATCTCGACCGTCCCGGCCACCGAGGTGAAGTCCGACATGGTCGAGGAGATCTGGCGGTCGAATTGGATCACCGGAATGCCGGCGGCGCGCGCCGCCTCCACCGATGGCGCCAGCGCATTGAAGTCCACCGCCGCCAGGATGATCGCCTTGGGCGCCAGCGTGATCACGTCATTCATCTGGCTCTGCTGCAGATCGGTCTTGTTGTCGGCATTGAGCGTCGTCATCTCGTAGCCGACCTGCTCGAGGAACATTTCGAGCGCGCTGACCGAACCGGTCTGGAATTCGTCGAGCAGGGTCGGGACCATGTAATAGACGGTTCCCTTTTCCTGCGAAAAAGCCGGGTTCACCATCCCGGCTGCGCCGGCCAGCAGAACCATGCCCCATTGCACCATGTGCTTCATTCGTTTCGCTCCTGTGCACCGGATCCCTCCGTCGCGCCCCCTACCGGTCCGGCACCGGTGAGGGTTTCGCCCGTGATCATGCCGATCACTGCGTCCGCGTTTGTCTGTTTGGTCGGCACATCGCCCGCCACCACGCCCTGGCGGATGACCACCATGCGGTCCGCCACCTGGAAGGCCTGCTGCATGATATGGGTGATGATCACCACCCCGATGCCCTGCGCCGCCACCTGCCGGATCATCTCCAGCCCGCGCTTGGTCTGCTCCACGCCCAGCGCCGCAAAGGGTTCGTCCAGCAGCACCAGCTTGCCGCCCCAATGCACGAAGCGGTTGAGCTCGATGGCCTGGCGCTGGCCGCCCGACAGGTGCTCCACCTTGCTGCGCAGCGAGGGAATGCGCGTACCGGCCGTGGCCATGGCCTTGGCCACCTGCTCTTCCATGCGCGCCTCGTCGAGCACCTTGATGCCCATGATCGATCGCGTCAGCTCGCGCCCCATGAAGAAATTGGCGACGACGTCGACATTGGTGCAGAGCGAGAGGTCCTGATAGACCGTCTCGATCCCGGCCGCCTTGGCCTCCGACGGCGATTTCGGCGCGAAGGGTCTGCCTTCAAAGCTCATGTCGCCCGAACTGGCGTCGAGCCCGCCCGAGATGATCTTGACCAGCGTGGATTTGCCGGCGCCATTGTCGCCCAGCAGGGCAATGACCTCGCCCTTGGCAATGGAAAAGGACACACCGCGCAAGGCCTGCACGGCCCCGTAATTCTTGGTGATATTGTCGAGGACGAGAAGGGGCTCGCTCATGCTGCCAGTCCATTCGAAAACGGATCGCGTTTCTGCGCGCGATCGGGGGAAGATGTGATCTCCTGCCGGGGTGACAGGACACCGGAGACAGCCAGGGCCGCCGCGCCGCGCATCACCGACTGGCGGCCGGTCGAGGCGATGACCCGCGGCGTGGTGCGGTCATAGCGGGCGGAAATCGAGCTGGGCAAAACCGCGGTTGTCGCCACCAGCGCGGTGATCAGCTCGCCCGGCGCGATGCCGCCCAGCACCACGGCCTGCGGGTCGAACAGGTTTTCGATGGTCTGAATGGCGCTGTGAAAGATCGGCGTGACCTCTTCCACCCACTCGGCCTGGCTCTGGCCGTCCCGCCGGTTGCTGAACGCGTCCAGCGACAGGTAGCGCTCGAGACACCCCGCATTGCCGCAGGGACAGAGCCGCCCGCCCGGCATCAGCGGAATATGGCCAATTTCGCCGGCATTGCCCCAGGCGCCGCGCACCGGCACGCCGTCCTGCATCATCGTGCCGCCCAGGCCGACGCCGAAATGCAGGTAGTAGAACTGCCCGATCCCGGCGCCCTCGCCATAGAGCCGCACGCCGAGCGCCGCCGCCACCGTATCGGCGGCGATGAAGGCGGGCAGCTTGCTCACCTCTTCGAGCCGCGCCCGCACCGGCACCCCAGCCCAGCCGTCCAGCGTCGTCGGTCCGACAAAGCTCATCGATTGCACGTCGAACGGGCCCGGCATGGCCAGCCCTACCCCCAGGATCCGCCCGTCCTGCCGCAGCGCCCGCATCTCGGCCACCAGTTCGCCGATCAGGGCAAAGGCTTCGTGCGGGCTGGCATGGGCATGGCTGCGCGCCGCACTGCCCAGCATGTCGCCGGCCAGGTTCATCAGCGCCGCCTCGACGCCCAGCGGCGTGATGGAAATGCCCACGGCATAGCCGCCATCCGGATTGAGGCGCAGCGTCGTCGGCGGCAGGCCGCGACCCTTGGGCGCCTCGCGCACCGACAGCAGGTAATTCTGGTCTTCGAGTTCGCGCACGATGGTCGAGACGGTCTGCACCGTCAGCCCGACCCTTGCGGCGATGTCGCCGCGCGTGGCCGGGCCGCCATTGCGGATGCATTCGAGCACAATCCGCCGGTTATACGGCCGGGCCTGCTCCTGATTGGTACCGCGCAAAACCATGTTCTGCCCCCTCGATAGGCAGAGATTGGCAGTGCCTATTTATTATGTCAATTGGAATTCAAAAATAGCACCGGCGTTGATCGCATTCGAGAGAGTCCGCGGACCGTCCTGCCTGGCACTCGACGGCAAGCTATGACAATAGTCTGGATAAAGAATTCATTCCTGCTTAGACTTCGGTCAAATTTGTTGACATATCTAAAACGCCAATAAATACATGGATTTACATGCAGCGCACTGCACAGCGATCAACCAGCAGACTTATGCGGCAGGCTGGATTCAATCCAGCGCAAACTATATTGCCGAACTGACAATTATCAAATAAAACCGTACTATTCAGGACCAATCCGACCCGGACGGAGCATATGCCATGCTCGACGTGCGTAGTTTTGTTGTCGCATTGCTTATCGTTCTCTCAAGCGTCTGCTGCGTTGTTGCGCCAGCCTATGGCCAGCAGGTGGGCGCCGTCCTGGTGGAAAACCAGCTAGAACCGGGCCAGGAGAGGGTAGCGTCGACGGCGCCCGAATTGGAACAGGTGGCCATCATGCCGACCTTTGATGCCGCCGAGTTCGCCGCCAAGGCCAATTTCATGGTTCTGCTCTCCGCTATTACGGCCGGGCTCATGGTCTTTACCCTGGCGCTGCTGGTCGCCATCGGCTGGAAGACCGGGTTGAACGCGGAATTTACGCGCACCCTCATTCTTGTCGTCATCGTCTTCGCCGCGCTCTACCTGATCTCGGCGGGGTACTCCAACGAACAGGCCGCGCCGGTCTATGGATTGTTGGGCACCATTGCCGGTTACTTGTTTGGCCGCGCAAGCGAGCCGAAGGCTGCCGCCAGCACCGATGGCGCCGTCTCACCGGGCAAGACCGGCACCGGAGGGGGTTCCGCTCAGCCGACCAGGGAAAACGCCATTACCCCTGGTCCGGTACAGGAGCGCTGACCATGGCCGCGTGGCCACGCATTCTGCGCCTGTTCGGCATCGCCCTTGGCTGTATCGGGGCTGTTCACGGCATGGCGCTGGCGCAAGACGTCACCACCTTCCTGCCGGAAAATCCGCTGCCCCCAACCATGCCGGAATTCGGCTCCCTGGGCAGCCTTACCTTTGAGAATCTGGCCAGCCCCACGCCAGACGATGCCTTCCCGGAACTCGATTACCAGCAGTCGCCGCTGCGCTCCCCCGAACTGACCTGGATACTGGAATCTCTGCGCAGCGATGGTGATGGCGGCGGCCTCGGCCTTGATCCGACCACCGCCGCCGACGTCCAGGTCTTCCAGTTTCCGCCGCAGGAAACCGACATTCTCGCCAGCATGGCAAACCAGCCTTTCAACGCGGACGGTCTCATCCGTCCGGATGGGTTCGCCCCGCAAAATGCGGCGCCCTACCAGTTCCCGCTGCCCGACATTGGCGGTGGCCTTTACTTGCCCGATCTGGGGCACGGCTTTGACGTCAACGATCCCAACATCCCGGAGGCGCTGAGACCGCCCCGCATGAGCAGCAACTCTTGTCCGGCCAGACCGGCCCAGGTGATCGTGGTGAAGTCGCTTCCGGATCACTTCAAGGTCGGCAAGCGCACCTTCGGCCTCTACAACGACTATTCCGCAAAATTGACGGTTGGCGTCGAGATCGACGGCATCATGAGTGCTTTCGAGCTCGAGCGCGGCGAGTTCATGACATTCCCCTTTCCGCAGGGCGGCAATGTCTTCGGCGAAGTCCGCACGATAGCAATGGGCAATGATCGCCGTCCCTTCCAGCAGGGGGCGATCTACAGCGTCACGCTGACAAATCTTGGCAAGTTCGCAATCTCGGAGATCAGAAATGGCAATCAATGATGAAGGCATTCGGCTCGTCAAATATTTCGAGGGGCTCTATCTCAACGCCTATGTGGACCCTGTCGGCGTATTGACCATCGGCTATGGACACACTGGACAGGACGTCTTTGTGGGCCAGGTGATTTCCGAGCAGCGTGCCGAGGAACTCCTGGTCAGCGATCTGGCGCAGCACGAGGCCGTTGTCACCAGCGTGGTGCAGGTCGCCATGAACGACAATCAGCGCGCCGCACTCACCTCATTCGCCTTCAATGTCGGCAATGGCGCCCTGCGGGAATCGACCCTGCTGCGCAAGCTCAATGCCGGTGACATGGAGGGTGCCTCCAACGAGTTCACCCGCTGGGTCTATGGCACGATCAATGGCGTCAAGACCGTACTGGCCGGGCTCGTCAAGCGCCGGGCCGCCGAGCGCGCCCTGTTCCGTAGCGAAGCAGTGACCTTGGGCAATCTCAAGATGACCGTCTCAACCGGGCTGGATGATGATGCGTCTGCCGCGCCGCCTGTCAGCCCCCCGCCGGCGGGAATGCCACCCTCGGGAACACCGCCGGCCGCCCCGACAGCCGAGAGCGATTATGACGCCGCCTTCTCGTCCCATATCCAGAGTCTTGGCCTGAAGAATTTCAAGCCTTATGAATTCCTCATAATGGGAAGCCAGCAAACCAATCCAAACAGCGCGGCCTTCGGTCTGAACACCAAGCCGCCGCGCGAACTCTGGAACAATATCGACGCCACGGCGCGCGTCATTGATCGGCTGCGCGATGTCATGGGCGCGCCCATCACCACGCTCAGCGCCTATCGCAGCCCGGCTTACAACAAGGCCATCGCCGGCGCCGCGGCCAGCCAGCACGTGGAATTCAGGGCCATCGACTTTTACGTCAAGTCCAATTCAGGTCCGGCCGACTGGGCGGCAGCGCTTCGACAGATGCGCAACGACGGCACCTTTACCGGTGGCATTGGCACCTATCCAAGCTTCGTGCATGTCGACACCCGCGGTCACAATGCCGACTGGTGAAACCAGTGCGGGTAGCCGAGTCACCAGAGCCGGCGGGTGCCGTCTCCGCCCAAGGCCGCCTGCCGGACGCGGAAGGTCCAGGACCGTCGGCGGGGACACACTGCCACAATTGGAAATGCCCCAGACGACGAACGCTGGGGCATCTCGATGGGATGGCTTTGGACTAGCGCGTGCTGTTGGCCAGTAGCGCACCGGCCGCCGCACCGCCGGCACCGCCGACAATGGCGCCGCCATAGCCGCCAACGGCACCGCCCACCAGCGCGCCACCGGCGCCACCGATGGCCGCGCCCGAAACCGTCCGTTGTGTTGTGGTGCAGGCAGAGATCGACAGCGCGCTGACCAGGATCAGGGCAATGGGGGCAAGCTTGTTCATGGTGGCTCCTCTTCGTTTTGGTTGCGGTCGAATCTAGATGAGCCGTCGGGCAATTCCAAGGCGGCATGGTGGATCACCGGCGGCCGCGCCTGGCAGCACGTCTTGTGCGCCCACTTCGCCCCCCGCTAGACCACCACATCCTCGTCGCTGCCCAATATTCCGGCCAGCACGGTCAGCGCCCGCACCAGCATCGGCCGCACCGGCGGCGCCATGATGCACAGCCGCACCCCCGCCACCGGCGCATCGCCCACCTGGGTGGCCGAGGGCGGGGTGATGCGCACGCCGGCCTCGCTGGCGCGGCGGGCAAATTGCTCGGCCTTGAGCGGGTCCATTGCCAGCCAGACATGCGGCGCCCCCTCGGGCATCGGCACGGTGACGAGGCCCAGCATCTGCCGCGTCAGGTCCAGCCGCTCCTTGGCCTCGACCCGCAATACGCTGGACGCCTCGCCCGCCAGCCCGGTCTCGATCATCGCGGCCGCCAGCTCGCCGATATAGGGCGGCAGGCCCCAGCATTCCGCCCGCAATCGCTTGCGCACCGCCGCCATTAGTGCCGGTGGCGGCGCGATTACCCCCTCGCGCACCAGCGGCGTCACGCTTTTGGAGAGGCTGGTTACATAGATCACCCGCTCGGGCAGCAGCTCGCGATAGGTCAGCCGCCCCTTGGCCGCATAGATCCCGTAGATGTCGTCCTCGACGATCATGGCATCGTGCCGCTCGGCCAAAGCCGCGATCTCGCGCCGCCGCGCCGGCCCGGTCTCAAAGCCCAACGGATTTTGGCAGACCGGCGTCGTATAGATGATCTTGGCCCCGGTTTCCGTCAGCGCCTGGTCCAGCGCCACCGGCAGCATGCCCTCGCCATCCACCGCGACCGGCGCCATGCGCATGCCCAGATTGGCCGCCGCTGCCAGCGCGCCGGGAAAGGTCGCCCTTTCGGTCAGGATCACGCGCGAGCGTGGCTGCAGCACGGCAAAGGCCAGGTGCAGGCCCTGCTGCGCGCCATTGCAGAGCAGGATATCCTCGGCCCGCAGCTGCGTCCGCGTCTGGCTGATCCAGCCGGCAATCACCGCGCGCTGCCGTTCGGTGCCGCTCGGGTCGACATAACCGCCATGCGCCAGCGCCAGTGCGCCGCGGTTGGCGATCAGGCTGGCCGCGTTGAGCCGCGCCAGCGCGATGACCGGCGGCGGCGCATTGATGGTCAGGTCGACCATGCCGCCATCGTCGGCATTGTCCTGTTCCAGCACGAAGGTGCCGCGGCCGATCTCGCCCCGCACTACGCCGCGCGCGCTCAGCGCATCGATCGCCCGCGTCACGCTGCCGATCGATACCGCGAACTGCTGCGCCAGTTGCCGATGCGTCGGCAGGCGCTCGCCGGCGCGAAACTGCCCGGCCGCAATCGCCGCCTCCACGGCACTGGCCAGCCGCTCATGCACCGGCAGATCCGTGTCCGCCATCTGCATTGTATCTTTAGCGTCAGAAATTGTATCACTCATGGCATGTCAGTATTGTGCAAGCGCCCTTCCCTGTCCATGCTCTCACCAGGGCGCCCCATGCTGCGCTCAAGGTTAACAGTGTGCTAACACTTTGGCGCCAACGGTCATGACACATCGAATGCGGTGCTAAAGGCAAAGCCCTCATCCGCCCAGCCGGCCAGACCGCCGATCATCAGCTTCACCGGTCGGCCCAGCCGTGCCAGCTTGAGCGCCGCCTGGTCGGCGCCATTGCAGTGCGGCCCGGCGCAATAGACCACGAACAGCGTCTCGTCTGGCCAGGCCGCCATCCGCTCGGCCGTGATCTGCCGATGCGGCAGATGCAGCGCCCCGGGCACATGCCGCCGGCCAAAGGCCTGCGCCGACCCCACCACATGCAGCAGCACGAAGTCGACATCGCCCGCGCTCAGGCACGCCTGCACATCGGCACAGTCGGTCTCCAGCGCCAGCCGCTGGCTGAAATGCGCCACCGCCACCTCGGGCGATCCCGCCCTGTATTCACTCACCAGACTCATAACGCCCCCTTTTCCCCGCCCCAGCGGGCGCTGCTATAATCGGACCAATCCCGCATTTCCGCGGCATCGATACCGCTCTGGCCGGCAATTCTCGCCCGACGGCAGCGATTCTTATGCCCGCCGCCTAACAAGGTCAATACGATTGACATAACAATATGAAGATGATTGTATCATTCATATCGACGGAGGAAGATACAAATGGACCAGCCCGATTTTCGCCTCTCCAGCCGCGCCCGGAGCCTCAAGGCGTCGGAAATTCGCGAGCTGCTCAAGCTGGTCGGCAAGCCCTCGATGATCTCCTTTGCCGGCGGCATTCCCGATCCGGCTCTGTTCAATATCGGCCTGTTCCAGCGCGCCTGCCTGCACGCCTTTGGCGGGCCGCAGATCGCGCGCGAGGCGCTGCAATATTCCACCACCGAGGGCTATGCCCCGCTGCGCCAGTTTCTGGCCGCGCACATGCAGGCCCTCGGCGTCCCGGCCACCGCGGACAATATCCTTGTCACCACCGGCTCCCAGCAGGCGCTTGATCTGATTGGCAAATTGCTGATCGATCCGGGCAGCACCGTGCTCACCGCCCGCCCCACCTATCTGGGCGCGCTGCAGGCCTTTGCCGCCTATGAGGCTCGCTTTGCCGGCCTCGACGCGCCCCAGCCGGTCGGCGCCGATGCCCCGCGCCTGGTCTATCTCACCCCCGATTTCGCCAACCCCACCGGCCTGACCATGGGCCTTGCCGCCCGTCAGCAGGCGCTCGACTCCGCCCGCGCCCTCAACGCCATCGTGGTCGAGGACGGCGCCTATACCGCCCTGCGCTATGACGGCGAACCCCTGCCCGCCATCGCCGCGCTCGACGCCGCCTCCGGCAGCATCGAGACCATGCGCACGCTCTATTGCGGCAGCTTTTCCAAGACCTTGTCGCCCGGCCTGCGCGTCGGCTGGGTCTGCGGCCCCGCCGCGCTGATCCGCAAGCTGACCCTTCTCAAGCAGAGTGCGGACCTCCATACCGCCAGCATCAACCAGCTGGTCATGCACCAGGTCGCCCTGGCCGGGCTCGACGCCCAGATCGCCGCCATCCGCAGCGTCTATCGCACCAGGCGCGACGCCATGCTGGCGGCGCTGCAGCGCTATGCCCCGCCCGGCCTGCATTGGGAAAAGCCCGAGGGCGGCATGTTCATCTGGCTCGACCTGCCCGCCCATGTCGACGCGGACGCGCTGCTCGATCAGGCCATTGCCCAGGACGTCGCCTTTGTCCCGGGCGCCGCCTTCTTTCCCGATGGCAGCGGCCGCAACAGCCTGCGCCTGAGCTTTTCGCTCTGCGACGAGGCGCAGATCGAGCTGGGTATCTTCAAGCTCTGCGCCCTGTTCGGCCGCCAGTCCCTGTCTCGCACCGTCAGCGTCCACTAAGACAAACGGCCCATGGCTTGCGCCATGGGCCGTCTGAAATGCCTGTTGCTAAAACGCCTTAGCCGGCAGCGGTGTAGGCCGTCTTGACCACCGTGAAGAACTCGGCGGCATACTTGCCCTGCTCGCGCGAGCCATAGCTCGAGCCCTTGCGACCGCCGAACGGCACGTGGAAATCCACGCCCGCCGTCGGCACATTGACCATCACCATGCCGGCTTCCGCATTGCGCTTGAAGTGGGTGGCATATTTGAGCGAGGTGGTGACGATGCCGGCGCTGAGGCCGAATTCGGTATCGTTCGCCGTGGCCAGCGCTTCCTCATAGTTCTTGACGCGAATGACCGAGGCCACCGGCCCGAAGATCTCTTCGCGGCTGATGCGCATCTGGTTGGTCGCTTCGGTGAACAGCGTCGGCTGCAGGAAATAGCCCTCGGTCGGGGCATTCACCCGGTTGCCGCCGACGCGCAGCGTCGCGCCTTCGGCCTGGCCGATGGCGATATAGTCCATGTCCTGCTTGAGCTGGCCGGGATCGACCACCGGGCCGATTTCCGTATTCTTGTCCAGCGCGTCGCCGACCCGCAGATTCTTGGTGCGTTCGCACAGCGCATCGACGAAGGCATCATGGATGCCCTCGGTGACGATGACGCGCGAGCTGGCCGTGCAGCGCTGCCCGGTCGAGAAAAAGGCCGACTGCGCCACGCTCTCGACAGCCACCTTGAGATCGGCGTCGTCCAGCACCACGGTCGGGTTCTTGCCGCCCATTTCGAGCTGGAACTTGCGGCCCACCTCGATCGAGGCTGCCGCCACGCGCTTGCCCGTGCCCACCGAGCCGGTAAAGCTGATGGCATTGACGTCCTTGCTGTCCAGCATGGTCTGCCCGACGACCGAGCCCTTGCCCATCACCAGGTTGACCACGCCATGCGGCAGGCCGGCGCGATGCAGGATGTCCACGATCGCCCAGGTCGAGCCCGGCACCAGGTCGGCCGGCTTGATCACCACCGTATTGCCATAGGCAATGGCGGGCGCCATTTTCCAGGTCGGAATGGCAATGGGGAAGTTCCACGGCGTGATGATGCCGATCACCCCGATGGGCTCGCGGGTGATTTCCACGCCCACGCCGGGGCGAACCGATGGCAGCACTTCGCCCGCCAGCCGCAGCACTTCGCCGGCAAAGAAGTCGAAGATCTGCGCCGCGCGCGTCACTTCGCCAATGCCCTCGGGCAGGGTCTTGCCCTCTTCCCGGCTCAGCAATTCACCCAGCTCGGCCTTGCGGGCCAGGATTTCCTGGCTGGCCTTGGAGAGGATGGCATGGCGCTCGAGAATGCCCGAGCGCGACCATGCCGGAAAGGCGGCCTTGGCGGCCGCGATCGCCTGCTTGGTGTCTTCGGCAGTCGCCCGCGCATAGACGCCCACGACGTCCTTGATATTGGAGGGATTGATGTTCTCGACGCCGTCCGCGCCAACCCATTCCCCGTTGATGAGGTTCTTGTGCAGTTCAGCCATTGTGATGCCTTTCGGGTAAGGGAGGTTGTGGTGATAGTTAGGTCAGGACGAGGCGAAAACGGTGGATTTCGAGAACCGGAGCGCAGCGTACGTTTGGTACGTGAGCACCGGAAGCGCAGAAAGCTGGCGTTTGCAGCCCGGCATCACCTAACTTGCGCCCCAACCTAGAGAAGGTTTGCCCTGGCCAGGTCACGCAGCAACTGGCTGGCGCCATAGGTCCAGGGCGGACATTTGGTGGAGAGGTTCACCCTGTTAGATAGGGTGCCCAGGCTCGGTGTCGAGATCGAGACCATGTCGCCCAGTCTGTGGGTAAAGCCCATGCCGGCGCCGCCGCGATCCTGCACCGGGGCAAACATGGTGCCCAGATAGAGCACCAGCCCGTCGGGATATTGGTGATGCGGGCCCACCGTCGCCGCGACCAGCGATTCCGGGGTGCGCGAGATCTGGTTCATCGACGAATGCCCGTCCAGCACGAAGCCGTCTTCGCCTTCCACGCGCAGCGCAATCTCGGCCTGCTTGATGGTGTCCAGCGTGAAATCGCCATCGAACAGCCGCACGAACGGCCCCAGCGACGCCGAGGCATTATTGTCCTTGGCCTTGCCCAGCAGCAGGGCCGAACGGCCCTCGACGTCGCGCAGATTGACGTCATTGCCCAGCGTCGCGCCGATGATCTCGCCCGTGCTGGTCACCAGCAACGCCACTTCGGGCTCCGGATTGTTCCAGCTCGAGCTCGGATGCAGCCCCACTTCGGCGCCGTAACCTACCGAACTCATCGGCTGGGCCTTGGTGAAGATCTCGGCATCGGGGCCGATGCCGACTTCCAGATACTGGCTCCACACGCCCTTGGCGATCAGCGCCGCCTTGACCTTGGTGGCCGTTTCCGAGCCCGGCACCAACTCGCTGAGGTCCATGCCGATCAGTGCCAGGATCTCGCTGCGCAGCGCATCAGCACGCGACTTGTCCCCGCGGGCCTGTTCCTCGATTACTCTTTCGAGCAGGGAAACGACAAAGGTGACGCCCGATGCCTTGATGGCTTGCAGATCCACGGGGGATAGCAGGCTCGGCTGGCTCAGATCGGTCTTGTCGGCCATGCTGTTGGCCAGGATTGTCTCGGCCGAACCGACAATTGTACCGGTCGCGTCTCGCACATGTTCAGCGGCCCGGCCGCTCTCGGCGATATCGCGCACCGTGGCCATGCCTGGCGCCGTGATGTCGAACACATTGCCGTCGCGCACCGTCACGATGCGCGGATGGTTGTGGCCCGGCACGCGCGCGCGGCCTACCAGAATGCCGTCCGGATAGTCCACGTCGCTCATCCTGCCGCCTCCCGCTACTAGGCCCCGTGACTACCGCACCCGGACCAAAGCGTGCAAGCGCTACCTTGGTCATAAATCATACTTTTGCGCCACGGGCGATTGTGAACACCCATCCACAGCCCCGTTCAACTCAGGTTCATCGCCGCCCCATTACTGACGCATTGGCTGCAGATTAGTCGCCCAATCCTGTGATGGAGTTTTTCAATGCGTCGCTTCACTGCCCTCATTCCCTTTGCCCTGCTCGCCGGCCTGACCCTGCCCGCCTATGCCGGCACGATCTCCATCGAGGGGCGCGGCGAAGTCGCAGCGGCGCCTGACATGGCCATGGTCACCTCCGGCGTCACCACCCAGGGCGCCACCGCGCGTGAGGCGCTCGACGCCAATACCGCCGCCATGGCCGAGCTGATCGCCGCCCTCAAGGGCACCGGCATCGAAGCCCGCGACATCCAGACCTCCGGTTTCTCGGTCAATCCCAACTATGTCTATTCCGAAGACCGCGATGCCAACGGCTATACCCTGCCGCCCAAGATCAACGGCTATCAGGTCAGCAATACCGTCATCGTCAAGGTGCGCGCGCTCGATACCCTGGGCACCATTCTCGACCAGTCGGTGACCGTTGGCGCCAACACTGTCAACGGGGTCAGCTTCTCGGTCGCCGATCCGAGCGAGCTCTACAACAAGGCCCGCCAGGCCGCCTTTGCCGACGCGGAAGCCAAGGCGCAGCTCTATGCCACCGCTGCCGGCAGCGCGCTCGACGAGATCGTGTCGATTTCCGAGACGCAGGGCTTCAATGATCCCCAGCCCTACCCCATGTATGCTCGAGCCGAGATGGCAGACAGTGCCAAGGTGCCGGTCGAAGCAGGCGAATTGAGCTTTGCCATCAATGTCAGCGTGCAGTGGGAACTGGCTGACGACAAGAAATAAACGTTCCAATACCCCTCCTTGAGGGGGCTTGGGCGGTGGGGACGGACGGTATGCCGTAGTCAACCGTCCCCACCAACCCTCTTCAGCCGGCCAGCACTTTCCAGACCATGTTGAGCCCGACCAGCACCAGAAATGCGGCGAATACATATTTCAGCGTCTGCTGGTTCAGCCGGTGTGCCAGCGCCGCGCCCAGCGGCGCACAGAGCGCCGCCAGCACGGCCACCAGCAGCAGCGCCACCAGGTTGACATAGCCCAAGCTGAGCGGCGGCAGGCCTGCCGCGCCCCAACCTGACAGCACGAAGCCCAGCGTCCCCGACACCGCTATCGCCACCCCGATCGCCGCCGATGTGCCCACGGCCGCATGCATGCTGGCGCCGAAGGCCACCAGCGTCGGCACGCTCAGCGAGCCTCCCCCAATGCCCATCAGCGCCGAGATGAAGCCCACAACGCTGGCCGAGATGCGATGCGTCACGGCCGACCCGTGCAGATGCCCCATCACCTTGGTCTGGAAGCCGAAGACGATATTGGCCGCGATCAGGAAGGCCATCACCGCAAAGACCATGCGCAGCACATCGCCGGAGAAGAACCCCGCCACCAGGCCACCGATAAGGGTGCCCGCCACAATGAACGGCACCCACAGCCGCAGCGTCGCCACGTCGAGCGCCCCGCGCTTGTAATGCGAGCGCGCGCTGACAATTCCGGTCGGGATGATGATGGCCAGCGACGTTCCCACTGCCACATGCTGGACCACATCGGAATCATAGCCCATCACCGACAGCGCCGTGCCCAAAGCCGGCACGATGATCGCCCCGCCGCCAATGCCCAGCAGCCCGGCGGCTATGCCCGACACCACGCCTGTCACCATCAACCCGGCCACGAAGGGCCAGTATTGCGCGATGAGCTCCACTACCTGTCTCCAATCAGGTGCAGCACCACGTCGCGCCGATGCGGCCGGCTGCGGTGCTCGTAAAGATAGATCCCCTGCCAGGTGCCGAACACCGGCACGCCCTCGCTGATCGGGATGCCGATCGAGGTCTGCGTCAGCGCCGCCTTGATATGGCCGGGCATGTCGTCGGGCCCCTCGGTCGTATGGACCAGCCAGTCCATGCCCTCCGGCACCAGCCGGGCGAAGAACCCTTCCAGGTCCGTCTTGACGTCGGCATCGGCATTTTCCTGAATCAGCAGCGAGCACGAGGTATGCCGGACAAACACGGTCAGCAGCCCCGTCTCGACATCGGCAGTGGCCACGAATTTTTCCACCGCGGCGGTGAACTCATAGAGCCCCTGCCCCTGGGTGGAAATGGATAGGGTTTCGATCGCTTGTTGCATCTGTCCGGCCTAGCATGGGGAATCGCTGGCCCACTAGCGCAGTCCCCTGCCAATCCGTCCAGTCGCCCCATTCGCGCCATCATCGGGCTGCCAGTGATGCACCGGGCAGGCGTGGGAACCATGCCCCGGCCCAGGCGTTCTGGGCCTGCGGGGATTTCACACTACATCACGGCGCCTCAGACCTGTTCAGACTGCGTTCAGGGTGCTGCCGCGATGCTTGGCCCAATCGCCCATCGTATGAAGGAAAAACAATGCGCCTTAGAAACTGGCTCCTTACTGGCACCAGCATCGGCTTGATGGCCATGCTCCCGCTCTCCGTCCGCGCCCAGGATGGCAACCTCGTGGCCGCCTACCAGGCCTATGCCGCTGCCCAGGCATCCGGTGACGCCGCCGCCCTCGAGGCCGCCCAGGGAACGCTGACTGAACTGTGCATCGTCGCTGGCTATGCCAGCATCGACGAGTGTATTGCGGCGATCTCCGCTCCGGCACCAGAGGCTGCTCCCGCTCCTGAAGTCGCCCCGGCCCCTGAGGCCGCGCCGGTGGAAGCGCCCGCATCAGATGCAGATGCCGCTGCTGCCGCTGCTGCCGCTGAAGCGCAGGCTGCTGCCGACGCCCAGGCTGCTGCCGACGCCCAGGCTGCCGCTGACGCCCAGGCCGCAGCCGATGCGGAAGCGCAGGCCGCAGCCGACGCTCAGGCCGCCGCTGCCGCTCAGGCTGCCGCTGATGCGGAGGCCCAGGCCGCAAGTGAAGCTCAGGCTGCCGAAGCCCGGGCTGCTGCCGATGCAGAAGCTGCCGCTGCGGCAACGGCTGCTGAAGAGGCTGCCCCGGCCCCTGAAGCCGCTCCAGAAGTAGTGCCTGAAGCCCCGGCTGCCGAAGTCGCGCCGGTTGAAGCGCCAGCCATGGACATCTCTGCCGAGCTGCGGGTTCAGGTCGATCTCTACAACGCCGCCATTGCCGACATGATGGCCGGTGGCGATCCGGCCGCCGCTCAGACCCAGATGGCCGCTGCCCAGCAGGCCATTGCCGACCTCTGCGCCCAGGCTGGCATGCCCGACGTCAACGCCTGCCTGGCCAATTATGGCCTCGAACTGCCGGTCGTCCCCAATATGGAAGTGGCCCCTGCAGTGGTCGATCCGGCAATTGATCCTGCCGTGGAAACCGCGCCTGTTGCCCCGACCGACCAGCCCGTCGAACTGATCGAGACCCTGCCTGAAGGCGTGACGCAGGAGCAGGTTGCGCCTGTTCTTGATAGCGCCAAGGACTCCGAAGCCGCCCCGGCAGTAGACGGCGCCGTCAATCCGGAAGTGGCTGTGGAAGCCGCGCCGGCTGAAGCAGAAGTTGCACCACCGGAATCCGATAGTGCTGCCCAGTCGGACGCGATCCGTGCCTTTGCTGCCGAGGAGCCCGTCTCGCTCGCCGCTGAAGAGGGCACGGAAGTGACGGCGACGGAAGACACCACCGTCAACCAGACCGTCATCAACAACTACATCAACAACATTACCAACAACACCACCGTCACCAACAACACGCAGAACAATATCGGTCAGCAGAACAATGTGACGGTTATTGAGCAGGCGCCTGTTGCCAGCGTCAGCGGTGGCGACCTCATCACCCAGGTGATCCTGCAGGTCGGCACCCAGCTCATCGTCAATTCGGTGGGCCTGGATACGGACCGGTTCTACAATGCCCAGGAAGACGAGATCTTCTATGAAAACCTGAGCAATGGCCGGACCCGTGAAACCATCACGCGTCCCGATGGCACCCAGATCGTGACCGTGCGCAACCGCAATGGCGACGTCCTGCGCCGCTCGCGCTTCGACCCCTCCGGCCGCGAATACGTCTTGGCCAACTTTGACGAGCAGTATTATGACAGCCTCGTCAGCTGGCGTGACCCGGGTCTCGACCTGCCGCCCCTGCGCCTCAACATCCCCGTGCAGGATTATGTGCTCGACGCGGCCTATGCCGACGAACGCCAGGTCCAGACCTTCTTCAGCCAGCCACCGGTGGAACAGGTCACGCGCCTCTACTCCATCGACGAGGTCAAGCGGTCGGCTCGTGTCCGCGACAGCGTGCGCAAGCTTGAAGTTGGCGGCCTGACCTTCGATACCGGTGCGGCCACCATCAGCCGTGATCAGGTAGGCACCCTGTCCAATGTGGCCAATGCCATGTTGCAGCTGCTCGCGACCAATCCCGGTGAAACCTTCCTCATCGAAGGCCACACCGATGCGGTCGGGTCGGACACGTCCAACCTGCTGCTGTCGGACTCGCGTGCTGCCACTGTTGCCCGCCTGCTCACCGACTTCTACGGCGTGCCGCCGGAGAACCTGGCCACCCAGGGCTATGGCGAGCGCTACCTCAAGATCCGCACCGAAGCGGGTGAACGCGAGAACCGTCGGGTTACGATCCGCCGTATTACCCCGCTGATCACCGTCGCCGCACAGTAACGCGACCACGATCAGCCATCAGGAGGCCGGGCCTAGTGCCCGGCCTTTTTTCGTTGTTCGGCCCGTTTGGCGGAACCGCGGGTGGCAAACATGTCAAAACCACGGCAAATGGCCTTGCGGCACGATAACGGCCCACGCGGCGGCGCCCAAATCACTTGTCTAAATCTCTGATTTAACAAACGAAATACTCCGGTAAAAATAATGTCATCGACAATGAGCAAAGCCGGAACAAAACCAAAAACCCCGCGTTCTTCTGCCATAGGTTTCCAACAAAGGATCACCATCATGGCTACCCAAGAACGCGACACCATCTATTCCAAGGATGGGAACCGCACCGTCTACACCCGGGAAAGCAATGGCACGGGCTGGTTTGTCGGTATCATCGTTGTGCTGGCACTGCTGGCCATCGGCTATCTCGTTTTCTCGGCCAATTCGGGCCCGAGCACCACGGTTGACGTCAATACCGCTCCAGCGGTTGAAGCACCGGCTGATCCAGCCCTCGCTCCTGCTCCAATGACCGAAGCGCCGGCAGCTCCGGCTGAGGTGGCGCCAATGACCGAAACGGCGCCGGCCGCTGAGCCTGCTGCTGCAGCGCCGGCCGCCCCCGCAACCAGCACGACCACTGAGGCCCCCGCAGCCACTCCCGCTGCCCCCGCCCAGTAAACTGCTGTCAAAGAAGTCTCGGCCCCCCCGCCGGGACGACGACGAAGGCCCCGGTCGCCCCACCGGGGTCTTCTTTTGTCCGCTATCCTGCGAATGGCGGCATGCGCTGCCTTGCGCCAGTCCCCCAGGCTACCCATCTCACCAGACAACCAGCAAGGGAGCCCCCATGTTCAACATCGACCAGATCCTCAAAGCCCTCCAGACCGACCCCAATACCCAGCGCACCGCCATGACCGGCGCTGCCGGCATGGCTGCGGGCATGCTGCTGAGCGGTGGCGGCCTGGGCAAGCTGGCCGGCAATGCCGTCAAGATCGGCGCCGTGGCGGCCGTTGGCGGCCTCGCCTACAATGCCTGGCAGAATTATCAGAACAACCAGCAGGGCGCCCCCACCGCCGCCCCAGCCCCCGCGCGCGACGCCTTCATTCCTGCCGCTGGCGACACGGCCGGCCAGGAAGAACTCGGCAAAACCCTGGTGCGCGCCATGATCGCCGCCGCCAAGGCCGATGGCCGCATCGATGCCGACGAAAAGGATGCCATTTTCGGCAAGCTTGAATCGATGAACCTGTCCTCCGAGGAAAAGGCCTGGGTCTTCGACGAGCTCTCCTCGCCTCTCGATATCAATGCCGTAGTCGCCCGCGCCGATACGCCGGCCCATGCCACCGAAATCTACGCCGCCTCGCTGGTCGCCATTTCGGCCGACACCGCCGCTGAGCGAGCCTATCTCGATGCGCTGGCCAGCAAGCTCAAGCTTGACCCGGCTTTGGTCGGCGAGATCCACAAGGCAGCCGGCGAAAAGGCGCCCGAGCCGGCCCAGGCGCCCCCGGCCCCCTTCGCCTATACCCCCTCGGCCAGCAACGTCTGAGCCACCCCTGCCGCGCGCCTGTCCGGCGCGCGGTTACACCCATGTGCGTTCTTGATCGGCCGCCCCGCCCGGTCCATCTGTCACCCAACCAGGAGCGACCCAGATGGAACTCGGACTTTACTCCTTCGCGGAAAACACCGCCGACCCACTCAATGGCGGGACACTGCAGAGCCCGGCCGAACGGCTGCGTGACCTGCTGGAAGAGATCGAGCTGGCCGATCAGCTCGGGCTGGACTTCTATGGCCTGGGTGAGCATCACCGGCCCGACTTCGTCGCCTCTGCGCCGGTGACCATCCTGGCTGCCGCAGCCGCCCGGACCAAATCCATCCGCCTCTCGACCGCCGTGACCGTGCTGAGCTCGGAAGATCCGATCCGCGTCTGGCAACAATTCGCCACGCTGGACAATCTGAGCAATGGCCGCGCCGAGATCATGGCCGGCCGCGGCTCCTTCATCGAGAGCTTTCCGCTCTTCGGCCTCGACCTCAATGACTATGACAGCCTGTTCGAGGAAAAGCTCGACATGCTGCTCAAGCTGCGCGAGGGCGGAAAGGTGACCTGGCAAGGCGGCGAGCACACCAGGCCCATCCCCGGCATTGCCGTCTATCCGGCGCCGGTACAGCAGCCCATCCCGCTCTGGATCGCCGTGGGCGGCACGCCCAATTCGGTGGCCCGCGCCGCCTTTCATGGCCTGCCGCTGATGATCGCCATCATTGGCGGCCAGCCGCGCCAGTTTGCCCCGCTGGTCGATTTCTACCGCGAAACCGCCACCAAGGTCGGCCGCGACCCCAAGACCCTGCCGGTGGGTATCAGCTCGCATGGTTTCATCGCCGCCGACAGCCAGGACGCCCGCGACCTCGCCTATCCCGCCCATAGCGAAGCGATGAACCGCATCGGCAAGGAGCGCGGCTGGCCCCCAACCACGCGGGGCCAGTTCGACGCTGCAACAACGCCGGACGGCGCCTATTTCATGGGGTCGCCGCAGGAGATCATCGACAAGATCCTGCGCCAGCATGAATGGTTCAAGCATGACCGCTTCGGCCTGCAGCTCAGCGTCGGCACCCTGCCGCATGACAAGGTGATGAAAGCCATCGAGCTCTATGGCACCGTGGTTAAGCCGGCTGTTGACAAGGCGCTGGCGGGCTAGCCCCGCCCGCGATAGGGCGCCACGCCCTGGTCGGGGATCCAGACGCCCTCGGGCGCTGGCCCCGTCTGGAAGAACACATCGATCGGGATGCCGCCGCGCGGATACCAGTAGCCGCCAATGCGCAGCCAGCGCGGCGCAATGGTGGCAATGATCTTCTTGGCAATGTCGATGGTGCAGCCTTCATGGAAGGCGCCATGATTGCGGAATGAGGTCAGGTAGAGCTTGAGCGACTTGGATTCTACCAGCAGCTGGTCGGGGATATAGTCGATCACCAGATGAGCAAAATCGGGCTGCCCGGTCACCGGGCAGAGCGAGGTGAACTCCGGCGCTACATAGCGCGCGACATAGTTGATGTCCGGATGCGGATTGGGCACCGGATCGAGCACGGCGTCTTCCGGCTGCGCCGCGGCTTCCACGGCGCGCCCCAACTGCAGGTCGCTCATGCTACTTGCCCGAGCGCTTGATCGACTTGATCTCGAGCGGCGGCAGGCCGGACTTTTCCGAGATCACCCGATCCTGCTCTTCGATAGCCGCCTTGGCCGGCTCGTCGCCGTCCAGCCCGCCCAGCAGGTTGCCGTCAACCTTGCGGTTGGAGCGCTGGCTGCCATCGACATAGAACACGTCGAACATCACGAATTCACTACGGGCGGTTGGTTTTCTGGCCATGGGTCTATTCTCCTGTATGGCAGACCAGCCGCGCGAACCCTTGCGGTCCGCCGGCGCCAGTCTGCGTCAATATCTGTGTCGGTCGAACTAGCTGAAGATCTTCTCGCCCTGCTCGTCAATGATCTGCTTGCCCTTGGACAGCGCCAGGGCAGTCACGTCATCGCGCGAACTCATGCGGTCAGCCCGCACGAAGCGGTAGCTCTTGAGCTCCCCGCCAATCTCTTTCTCGATCGTGCCGGCCAGCTGCAGCTCGCTGCCCGCCTTCATCTCGATCGCCTTGATGAGAAAGCCCTTGTAGCTTTCCTCACCCATCACCTTGTCGCCTGCCGGCGCGCTCGTATCGGCGCCACCACCAAACAGGGTTTTCCAGAACGACATGGGCACGTCTCCTCTTGTGTCGGTCAGCGTCTGCGCCGTACCGGCAGCGGCAGCCGCAGCTCGCCGCGTTTTTCCATTTCCTCGCGCAGCCAGGCTGGCGAGATATCAAAGTGGTTCGGCCAGGTCGGCACGCCATTGGCCAGTTCGACCGAACCAAAAAACCGCCGGTCCCGCAAGGGTTCGGTGCCTTCGCCCCGTTCCCCGAGCATGCCGGCGGCGTCGAACGTGCCCGAAGACTCGTCGGAAAACGTCACCACCAGCTTGAACGGCACGATCGCCCGGATCGCCGTCACTTTAAGTCGGGGTGGCTTGATGCCTGTTTCTGCGCTCACAGCACCCATTCGCCTTTGGCACGAATCTCGTCATACATTGCGTCCGGTGCAAGGTCGAGTTCGCCGGGCCAGGTAACGGCGCCATAATCGCTGACGAAAGCCTGCATGAAGAGCGCAACATCGCGCAGCGCCTCGAACACGCCGGCGTCATCGGCATGGATCATGCCGGCCATGCGGACAGTTCCCCGCACGCCATCGGCGAATTCCACCGCGAACGTGTAATCGGGTGCAGGTTGCACTGCAACGACATGCCAGGGAATGGCAGGCTTGAGCGCAGCTTCTATCCCAGCGGAGCGATCTTGTTTGGCATTTGACGAGATCGGCATAGTTCCCAATCCTCTTCCAGTTCCTGACGGTGCTGTTCCGCCCATTCGACCACCATGTTCAGTGCCCGATTGGGAAGATGTCCGCGAATGAGCGCCAGACTGTCGAGAGCGACAATCCCCTCATCCTCGCCATACAGGGCATGAAAGTGCGGTGGCGCATGGTCGTTCCAGTACATGAGAATGACGATGCCATAAAATCGTGAGATCGTCGGCATCATCCATGCCCTAGTTGTCGAGGAAACTCCGCAGTTTCCGGCTCCGGCTCGGATGCTTGAGCTTGCGCAGTGCCTTGGCTTCGATCTGCCGGATGCGCTCGCGCGTCACCGAGAACTGCTGGCCCACTTCTTCAAGCGTGTGATCGGTGTTCATGCCGATGCCGAAGCGCATGCGCAGCACGCGTTCCTCGCGTGGCGTCAACGAGGCCAGTACCCGCGTCGTGGTTTCGCGCAGATTGCTCTGGATGGCTGCATCGATCGGTTGGATCGCGTTCACGTCCTGGATGAAATCGCCCAGGTTGGAATCTTCCTCATCGCCGATCGGCGTCTCGAGGCTGATCGGCTCCTTGGCGATCTTGAGCACCTTGCGCACCTTGTCCAGGGGCATCTGCAGCTTTTCGCTGAGCTCCTCGGGCGTCGGTTCGCGGCCGATTTCGTGCAGCATCTGCCGGCTGGTGCGCACGATCTTGTTGATCGTCTCGATCATGTGCACCGGAATACGGATGGTGCGCGCCTGATCGGCGATCGAGCGCGTGATCGCCTGGCGGATCCACCACGTCGCATAGGTCGAGAACTTGTAGCCACGGCGATACTCGAACTTGTCGACCGCCTTCATCAGCCCGATATTGCCTTCCTGGATCAGATCGAGGAACTGCAAGCCGCGATTGGTGTATTTCTTGGCAATCGAGATCACCAGGCGGAGGTTGGCCTCGACCATTTCCTTCTTGGCGATGGCCGCTTCCCGCTCGCCCTTTTGCACCTTGTGCACGATGCGGCGGTATTCGCCGATATTGAGCCCGGCTTCGGTCGCCAGCGTCGCCACGTCGCCACGGATTTCGCGGATCGTGTCGGCTTCGCGCCGGGCGAATTCGCCCCAGCCCTTGCCGTCGAACTCGGCCAGATTGGCTTCCCAGGCCGGGTTCACTTCCTGGCCGTAATAGCTCTCGAGAAACTTCTCGCGCTTGACGCCATAGCTCTCGGCCAGACGCAGCAGGCGACCCTCAAGCTTCACCAGGCGCTTGTTGATGTCGTAAAGCTGCTCGACCAGGTTCTCGATACGGCCATTGTTGAGCGACAGCGACTTGACGTCGGCAATCACCTCGGCGCGGAACCCGTCGATCTTCTTGCGATCGGCATCGCTCACCGTCGCGCTCAGGTCCTGTGCATGGCGGTCCTGGATCTGGCGCATCTTACCATAGGCGGTGGCGATGCGGTCGAAGGTTTCCACGACCTGCGGCTTGAGCTCGGCTTCCATCGCCGACAGCGACAGCGCATTCTCGAACTCGTCATCGTCGTCATCGGGCGCCGGGTCCTGCGGCGCCTGCGGCTCGTCAGGCACGTAGTCGCCGTCTTCGCCGGTCGACGGCGCGGCACGGCGCGGCTGTGCCTTGATCCGCTCGGCGGCGCTCTCGACCGTCTTGGGCGCGATCAGGCTGGCCATGTCGGGCGCCGGTGCCGCCTGCTTGGCGTCCGGACCGGCATAGGTGGCTTCGAGGTCAATAATGTCGCGCAGCAGGATCTCGCCCTCGGCGAGCTGGTCGCGCCAGATGATGATGGCCTGGAAGGTCAGCGGCGACTCACACAGGCCCTCGATCATGGTCTCGCGACCGGCCTCGATGCGCTTGGCGATGGCGATCTCGCCCTCGCGGCTGAGCAGTTCCACCGAACCCATTTCGCGCAGATACATCCGCACCGGATCGTCGGTCCGGTCCGAACCCGATTTGGCGTTGGACGTATTGGCGACGGCGGTGCCGGTGGCCGGGGCCACTTCCTGGCCTTGGTCTTCCTCGTCCTTTTCGACTTCGGTCTCTTCGACCTCGTCTTCATCGACGACATTGATGCCCATGTCCGAGAACATGCTCATGAAGTCTTCGATCTGCTCGGAGCTGACCTCGTCCGAGGGCATCACGGCATTGAGCTCTTCATACGTCACATAGCCGCGCTTTTTGGCGACCTTGATGAGCTTTTTGACGGCGGCATCGGAAATGTCGAGCAACGGGCTGTCGTTCGTCGCCTCTGGGGCGCCGGATTCCGGCTTCTCGTTGTCCTTGGTGGTCTTGGTAGCTGCCTTGGTGGCCATCTGGTACTCCGTCGAAACCCGTCAGCGCCCGGGTCCGAATAAGGCTTTAAGTGGTGACTCCTCAAAGCAAGGTAAAGGTTTGGTCACTCAGGCGTTACGCCAGCAGCCACCCGGTCCGTCTCGAACATCTCGCATGATCATATGCGAAATCGCGCGTACGCGCCCGCTTTTAGAGAAAATCCCTAAAAACTGCGTGTCGCGCGCCCCGATAACGAACCAAAGCCTTCGATCAATGCCTCTGTGCCATCCACAGTGGTAATCTGGTTCTTGATGTCTCGCAGCCTTTCAAAGGTTTCTTCGCTCGGGTCTTCGCCCAGCGCTGCTTCGGCTGCTTTCAGCTCCCTATTTAGCTGAACTTTCTTGTTATGCAAGGCCAGGGCATGACTCAATCCGGTCTGGGCATCGGCCAGGGCGATCTCCGAAGCGATCTGCCAGACCCCTTGGCGCATCAGCACATCGGCCATCCGGGCGATCGCCGGGCCATGGCCACGGGCGCCCAGCGCCGCCCGCAGGTCGTCCGCCGAGATATCGTGATGCCGCACAACGAGGCTGAGGATCTCGCTCATCACTTTTTGCGCCGCCGGCGTTTCGAAGTCGAGATGGGCCAGATTCTCGAAACTGTCCTCCACCAGAGCGGGGTGATTGACGAGGCTGAGAATGATGGCCGCTTCGCGCGGCGTGGCGTCCGCCAGGGCGCCTGGCTTGAGCAGCCGCGAATTGCGCAGCGTGTCCGACACCACCAGCCGGGGCGTGCCGCCGCGCGGATAGCCATAGGCGCCGCTCTGGCCATAGCGCTGCTGGCCATTGCGCGGCTCGAACCGGCTCTGCCGCACCGGCGCCAGAAAGGCCCGCAGCTTCTCGTCGAAGGCCTGGGCATAGTGGAACTTGACCGACGAGTCCTGGATCGAATTGCTCCGCTCGCGCAGACGCGCCTGCAATGCCGCCCGCGCCTCGGGCGTCTCCGGCACCAGCCCGCCCGTCTCCATGCTCCAGATCATGTCCGACAGGCTTCGCGCCCGGTCCAGCACATCGGCAAAGGCCGCCCGCCCCTGCGCCTTGATCAGGTCATCCGGATCCTGCCCCTCGGGCAGCGTCGCGATCCGCACGGTATAGCCCGGCTTGAGATGGGGCAGCACCATGTCGGCCGAGCGCTCGGCCGCCTTGAGGCCCGCCTTGTCGCCGTCAAAGCACAGGATCGGGTCCGGGCTCATCCGCCACAGCAATTGCAGTTGCTCCTCGGTCAGCGCGGTGCCCAGCGGCGCCACCGTGCCCTCAAAGCCTGCTGCCACCGCAGCAATAACGTCGAGATAGCCTTCCACCACCACGATCGTGCTGCCGTCATGGGCCGCCTGCCGCGCCCCCTGCCCGTTATAGAGCGTCTGTCGCTTGTGGAAGAGTTCAGTCTCGGGCGAGTTGAGATACTTGGCCGGCACATCGGCCGACAGCGCCCGCCCGCCAAAGGCGATCACCTTGCCGCGGAAATCCATGATCGGGAACATCACGCGGTTGCGGAACCGGTCATAGGGCAACGGGTCGTTCTCGCGCACCGCCACCATGCCGGTATCGATCATGTCCTGGGCCGAGACGCCATTGGCCGCCAGATGCTCTTTGAGCCCGTTGCGGCTGTCCGGCGCAAAGCCGATGCGGAACCGCGCCTGGCTCTGCGCCGAGACGCCGCGCTCGAGCAGATAGCCGCGCGCCCGCGCCCCGATATTGTGGCTGAGCGCGGCCTCGAAATATTTGGTCGCCAGCTCCATGACATCGGTCAGGCTCTTGCGCTCGGCCGCCCGCTGCTCCTGCCGCTCGTCGCGCGCCGGCATCGGCACGCCGGCCATTTCCGCCAGCCGTTCGACCGCCTCAGGAAAGCTCATCCCGGTCTTTTCGGTCAGGAACTTGAAGTGGTCCCCCGATACGCCGCAGCCAAAGCAATGATAGATGCCGCGCCGGTCATCGGCATGAAAGCTCGGGCTCTTCTCGCCATGGAACGGGCAGCAGGCCCACATGTCGCCCTTGGCCGGCTGGCTCTTGCGCTTGTCCCACATGACGTGCTGACCCACCACCTGCGTTATCGGCAGGCGTTGACGGATCTCGTCCAGGAATTGATCGGAAAAGCGCATGCCCCTAGATAAGCGCAGACCGCCGCGAAGTCACCAACATCGCGCGGGATTATCCCCGCTTCCGTTGGTCACCGTCAGGACCATCCGCCACAGCCGAACCCGTCGCTGGACCAATGCCGCCGGCATGGCATAACAATGCACGGTGTGACGGCTTTGCCGCCGCGTGACCTGTCTTGACTGAGGAAAGCGCATGGCCCGCAACAAGATGCCCCTGGCTGTTTTGCTGAGTCTGACGGTCGGCCCTACCCTCGCGATCGGCATGGTGCTCTGGGTGCTGCTCGGCACGGTTCCGGATTGCACCGTCACCGAACATACGCGCGCCACCGCGCCGGATGGTCAGTTCGACCTCGTCACTTTCTCCCGGGCCTGCGGCGACACGTCACCCAACATGCAGGCCGCGCTGGTGCCGCCGGGCGAAGAAGTCCCCTTCGACGCCGCCAGCTTCGTCTCGATCGGTGCCGACGCCGATCTGGCGCCGCGCTGGGATGGCTTCGGCAATATCGAACTCATCATCCCGCCCGGCGCCGAGATCTATCGCCAGGACGACGCCGTTGCCGGCGTCGCCGTCATCTATCGCTGAGGCTGATCAGGCCGCCTTGCTGCGCTGATAGAGGCGCCAGGCCCAGCCAAACAGGCCGAACGAGAACATGATCAGCAGTACGCCGCCAAAGATAACCCCGATCGAGGCGGTCAGCAGCGGAAAGAACAGGAACAGCAGGCCGAGCAGGACATAGGAGATGCCCGACAGCACCACCGGCCAGATCCGCGCATAGTGCTCGCGCTCGCGGGTTATGACCACGATCTGCATCACCCCGACCACCAGCGCCACGATGCCCACCAGCGTGGCCATCACCGTCACCGTGAAGATCGTTGCCAGCAGCGGGCTGATCAGGATCAGCACGCCCAGCAGCAGCGACAGCGCATTGCTGGCGACGTCGAACCAGTAATTGCCGCTCCTGCCGCCGCCAAAGGTCAGGCTCCACAGGCCCAGCACGCCATCGATCGCCAGCAGGATGCCGCCGGCCAGCACCAGCACGGTCAGCGCCTCGGTCGGCCAGATCACCGCATAGAGCCCCGCCAGCAGCATGAAGACCCCGCGCAGCGCCGTTGCCAGCGCAAAGCGCCGTTTGGTATTACCCGATACCGTCATATCTGCCTCCTCGAACACTGCAGCGCCGCAATCGCTGCGCCGTCAGCCGGGCCCCCGCCCGTGGGGTCATCGTTACAGCTTTTCTATAGCGATACGAGCAATTTGTTGATTGCTGCGGCGGCGGGGCTGTGGTTTGAGACGACATCCAATGAGGCCCGCCTTTGGCGGTTTGTGCCATGTCCCTGCCGCTGATTGCCCTCTTCCTCGCCGCCTTTGCCTTTGGCACGGCCGAATTCGTCATCGCGGGCGTCTTGCCCGAGGTGGCCGAGGGCCTCGGCATCACCATTCCCGTCGCCGGCTTTCTGGTCACCGGCTATGCCATCGGCATCGCCATTGGCGGTCCGATTGTCGCCGTCGCCACCAAGAAGATCTCCCGCAAGGCGCTGATTCTCGCACTCGGCGCTGTCTTCACCCTGGGTCAGGCCCTGTGCGCCCTGGCCCCGAGCTTTGAATGGCTGATGCTGGCCCGCGTCATCGTCTCGGTCGCGCACGGCACCTATTTCGGCATTGCCGCCGTCGTGGCCTTCAACCTGGTGCCGCAGGACAAGCGCGGCTTTGCCGTCGCCCTCATCCTGTCGGGTCTCACCGTCTCCAATATTCTGGGCGTCCCCGGCGGCACTGCCATCGGCAATGCCTTTGGCTGGCGCGCCACCTTCTGGGCCGTCGGCGCCCTGGGCCTGGTGGCCACGCTGATCATCGCCGTCGCCTTGCCGCCCACCGCCGGCGCCGCTTCGACCAGCGGCAGCTTCCGCCGCGAGTTCAAGGCCCTGGCCCGCCAGCAGATCGTCACCTCGCTGTTCATCGTCATGCTGGTGATGATCGGCCAATATAGCCTGTTCACCTATATCGCCCCATTATTGCGCGAGGTGACCGGGCTGGGCGTCAATACCGTGCCCTTGATCCTGCTGCTCTATGGCGTCGGCGCCACCATCGGCGTCTTCATCGGCGGTCGCCTCGCCGACTGGCGCCTGATGCCCTCGCTCATCGTCATCCTCTGCCTGCAGGCGGTGACCTATACCGCCCTCTACCTGGTCGCGCCGCAGCCGGTTGCCATGGCCGTCATGGTCGTGCTCTGGGGCGGCATCAACTTCGCCTTCGGCTCGCCGGTGCAGTCGCGCATCCTGGCCTGGGCCGCCGACGCGCCCAACCTGGCCTCCTCGCTCATCCCCACCGGCTTCAATATCGGCATCGCCATCGGCGCCGTGCTGGGCGGCAGCATGGTGGCCGCTGGCCTCGGCTACCGCGCTCTGCCCCTGATCGGCACCGTCACCGTGGTGCTGGCCACCCTGATCGCGATTCTCTCCCACCTCTGGGAGCAGCGCAGCCCCGGCACCCCGCCGGTTCCAGCCGACGCGGTGGCAGCGCAATAGTCCGGCAAGCAGTCAGGCCAGCGCCGCGCGCACCTTGCCGCTCGCCTTGCCGAAATCGATCCGGCCCGGATAGTCCTGCTTGAGCTGGGCAATCACCTTGCCCATGTCCTTGGCGCCCTCGGCCCCGGTCGTGGCAATGGCGGCCTGGATGGCGGCCTCGACCTCTTCTTCGGTCAGCCCCTTGGGCAGGAACTCGTTGAGGATGTCGATCTCTTCCTTTTCCACCGTCGCCAGGTCGGCGCGCCCGGCCTGGGCATAGATGGCAAAGCTCTCCTCGCGCTGCTTGACCATCTTCTGCACGATGGCGAGGATTTCCTCATTGGTTGCCGGCCCGCGATTCTCCTGGCGGATGGCAATATCCTTGTCCTGGATCGCCGCGGTAATGGCCCGCAGCGTCGCTGTGCGGCGCTGGTCGCGCGCCTTGAGCGCCGTCTTGAGGCCTTCGCTGAACTGTTCGCGCATGGGGTCTCATCCTCTTGTTGTGTGGTTTTCTGGTCCCATATAGGCACAATCAACCTGCGCCGCCACTTGCGCCACGGCGACGAGGCTTCTAATAGGAGGCCTCAATCGACATCGTCGGATGCGCGGGTCAGGAAAAGCTGCACAGCTTTTCGGTGGCCGTGCGAACACCTGAAACCAACTTTGGAGGCCCACCGTGACCGGCTGGCAGCAATCCCCCGCGACCGCAGTGCTCATTCTTGCCGACGGTACGCGCCTGGAAGGCCGCGGCATCGGGGCCGTGGGCCATGCCGCCGGCGAAGTGTGCTTCAACACCGCCATGACCGGCTACCAGGAAGTGCTAACCGATCCATCCTATGCCGGCCAGATCATCACCTTCACCTTCCCCCATATCGGCAATGTCGGCGCCAATGACGAAGACATCGAGACGGTCAACATGGCCGCCCTGTCTGGCGTCCGCGGCGTCGTGCTCAAGGCCGACATCACCAACCCGTCCAACTATCGCGCCGCCGAAAAGCTCGACGCCTGGCTCAAGAAGCGCAACATCATCGGCATTACCGGCATCGACACCCGCGCCTTGACCGCCCTGATCCGCGAGCACGGCATGCCCAACGGCGTCATCGCCCATGCCGAGGACGGTCATTTCGACGAGCCCTCGATCCAGGCCGAACTCAAGGCTTTCCCTGGCCTTGAAGGTCTCGATCTCGCCAAGGAAGTTACCACCGCCCAGACCTATAAGTGGGACCAGACCGGCTGGGTCTGGAACGAGGGCTATGGCACGCTGGACAATCCCGAATTCCACGTCGTGGCCATCGACTACGGCGCCAAGCGCAATATCCTGCGCTGCCTGGCCGGTCAGGGCGCCCGCGTCACCGTCGTGCCGGCCACCGCTACGGCCGAAGAGATCATGGCCCATCAGCCCGACGGCATTTTCCTGTCCAATGGCCCCGGCGATCCGGCGGCCACCGGCGTCTATGCCGTGCCCACCATCCAGACCCTGCTGGAGACCGGCAAGCCGGTCTTCGGCATCTGCCTCGGTCATCAGCTGCTCGGCCTGGCTTTGGGCGCCACCACCTCCAAGATGCACCAGGGCCATCACGGCGCCAACCATCCGGTCAAGGACCTGACCACCGGCAAGGTCGAGATCACCTCGATGAACCACGGCTTTGCCGTCGACAAGGCCAGCCTGCCCAAGGGCGTCACCGAGACCCATATCTCGCTGTTCGATCAGTCCAATGCCGGCCTCAGCGTCGATGGCAAGCCGATCTTTTCGGTGCAGTACCACCCCGAGGCCAGCCCCGGCCCGCGCGACAGCCACTACCTGTTCACGCGCTTCCTCAACCATGTCCGCACCCAGAATGGTGTGCCGACCCGGCCCGAATATGTCGCGCCGACGGCCATGGCCGACTGATCAAAAAAGGCGCCGCAAGGCGCCTTTTCTCTAGCCGGCGCGCACCACTTCGAGCTGCGGCAACCCCGCCACTTCAAAACCCCGGTCCCGCGCCATGATGCCCAGGCCCTCGCCGCCGCCATGCAGCTTGTACGGCGCCTCGGCAAAGCCCACCCCCGCCGCCAGCACGTCGCGGTGAATGAGCACAAAGCTCTCCCCCACCCCGTCCAGCGGCAGGACGGTGAACACCTTCTGCTCGGTGAGAAAAACCCGGTGCGCCGGGTCCCCCCGCAGGGCGCCTTCGGCCGCGCCATCTTTGTAGAGCACCTTGAAACTACCGCCATGCCGGTAGCGAAACACCCCCGCATCGGCATTGTGCCCCGCTGCATCCACGCAACTGGCCGCCACCACCGGCCGCCTTGCTTCGAGCATGCGGATCAACGCATCGGCCGGCACGTCGCGCACGCGCCCATCCACCACCAGCACATAGTCGGCGTCCTTCGGCCGCGCCGCCAGCAGGCCATTGAGCCCAGCCGCCCCCGCCGCCTCGGCATGGCGCGACAGACTCAGCTTGTCGGCCGGATAATCCAGCCCGGCCAGCGCCTGCGCCAGGGTGGGATCGATCTCCCCTGCGTCCAGCCGCACTGCCACATGCACCCTGGGATACTCGTTCAGCGGCGCCGGCGTCTGGTCGAGATAGGGCGTGATCGGATCCGGAATCGCCAGCGCCGCCAGTTCGGGATGCCGTCGCGCCCGCCACCACCACTTGATTACCGTCGGCACCTGCAGCACCTCGACCCATTGATTGGCCCGCATGTGCCAGGGCACCCAGGTGGTCATCCATTTATGCGACACCAGCCGCCCCACCGCACCCGCATCGAGCACCTGTCCCACTGACGTCAGCATTTCCCGTGCCCGGTCATCGCTGCGCGTCCGCCGCCCATTGGACAGCAGCGGCGACCACACCTCGGGCAGCAGCAGCACTGGCCGCTGGTCCACCGGCAGGCGCAGCACCATTGCCGTGATCATCGACGGCCCCGTGGCGTAGAAAGTCTCCTGCCCTACCAACCTGGGCAGCGCCGCAATCACCGCCTGCCACAGGGCATGGTTGGGCACCGAGCCCATAAAGGCATTGGTCAGCAGGAACGGCACGCCCTGATGGATGCGGTCGGGAAAGATGTGCTCGAGCGGCTCGATGCCGAGAAAGGCATCGTGCTCGAGCAGCGGCGTCATCGCCGCGAACGGCTCGACATCGAGATCGGCATAGATCCCGCCCATTTTGCCCAGCACCAGATAGCGGAAAGCGTCCGCCCGCTGGATCATCTTGGGATAGCTGTCATAGATGGCGAGGAAGTCGGGATAGGCCTCTGCCACGAATGCCCGCATGCTCTGGTCGGTCCACAGCCTGATGTCCCAGCCCGGATGCAGCTTCTGCCACTTGCCGTAATAGTCTGCCATTTCGCGCGGCAGCTCGGTGGTCTTCCAGGTGAAATGCAGGATGGGCGGGATCATGGACGCGCGGCTCGCTGGGACAATCTTACCCAGCGCTATCGCCCGCCGCGTCCCGCTTGTCCACCACCCGACTGTGTCAGGCCCACTTCTCCAGCACGGCCCCACCGGCCCCGCCTACCGGGTCGGTCACTGGCAGCGGCACCGCGGCAATGGCCTCGTCCGCAGCCGGCCGTTCGCCCGCCTCGCCGCGCAGCAGGTCCCAGTCCTGGCCCGGCGGATAGGCACCGACCACCAGGAAATCGTCGCTGGCCGACAGGCGCCGATGCGCCGTACCCGCCGGCAGAACCACCACATCGCCCGCGGTCACGGCAAATTCGCGTCCCGCCGGTCCGCCCAGCATCAGCCGGGCCGAGCCGCGCGCAATCCCCAGCGCCTCATGGGCTGTCGAATGATAGTGATGATAGTCATAGACGCCCGAGCGCCACTGGCTGGGCCAGCCATTGCCGTCAAACAGCTGTTCCATCGCCTCGGCTGAGGTCGCGTCCGGCGCGAGTGCCTGCCTGTAGATCACCACGGGTTGCCGGCTATTGGCAAAGCGCCCGTCATCGGTAAAAAATTCAAGCGACAAATGGGCCAGATTGCCGGACATGGATGCTCCTGTGGTTGCTCACGCAACGCGGCAGGCCACCGATCCGTTCAAATGCCGGCCGCTGGAGCCTGCCCCGGCGGCCGCTGTCAAAACCTAGACATTGCCCGAAAACGTGTCGCAATCGCCCGGATTGCCCGACACATAGCCGCGCTCGAACCAGGCCTTGCGCTGCGCCGAGGTGCCATGGTTGAACGTCTTGGGCACGGCAAAGCCCTGCATGCGCTTCTGCAGCGTATCGTCGCCGATCTGGTTGGCCGCGTTCAGCGCCTCTTCGATATCCCCGTCGTCGAGCAGGTCTTCCTGGCCGGCATAATTGGCCCACACCCCGGCATAGCAGTCGGCCTGCAGCTCGACCCGCACTGAATAGGCATTGGCCTCCTCTGCGCTCATGCTGGCGCGGCGCTGGTTGAAGTCGGGCAGCACGCCGGTAATGTTCTGGATATGGTGACCCACCTCATGGGCCAGCACATAGGCTTGGGCGAAATCGCCCGGCGCCCCGAACTGCTGGCGCAGCTCGTCGTAAAAGCTCAGGTCGATATAGACCTTGGCATCGCCCGGGCAGTAGAACGGCCCTGTCGCCGCATCGGCCAGGCCGCAGGCCGTATCGGTCTGCCCCGAAAACAGCACCACCGGTGGCTCGGGATAATCCTCGTTCTGCGCCGCGAAGACCTCGGTCCACATGTCCTCGGTTTCCTTGATCACCACGCCGACAAAGTCGACCAGCTCCTCTTCTTCGGCACTGGCCGGCACCTGGCTTGATGATCGGCTGGCGCTGCTGCTGGTCGTGCTGCTGCCCGTGCCCGTCAGCATGTCGATGGGGTTCTGTCCCGTCACCAGCCAGATCAGGCCCAGCACCACGACAATGCCGATCAGGCTGCCCATGCCGCCGCGACCACGGCCACCGCCGCCCGTGGGCATGCGAAAGCCCCCGCCGCTGCCGAATGGACTGCCGCCCATGCGGCTGCCGCCCTGGCTGCGCCGGTCTTCAATATTCGAGCTCTGCTCCCGACCGCGCCATTTCATGGTGTTCAATTCTCCGTGGATTGATGTTCCTAGCAACAAGGGCTGCCAAAGCAAACCGTTCCGCCCGCTTTGTCCTGCGGCACGATTTACCTGTCCATCCTCAACCGTCCGGTTCGGCGACCGCGCTGCGTCCTTGCCTGCCCGGTGTCACAAATTGACCAGCCGATCAAAATTCCCTAGCTTTCCCGACGTCGTCATTCGCGCGTCACGTCCTGACGGCATGAGCATGTCTGCGCCCCTCGGGCGCCACCGGCCGGACTGCGCTTCGGCAGTTTGGGAGCAAAGCGCCCCCGGACACCCCATTCATGCATTGCAGTTTCAGGGAGACGATCAATGAATTTCCTGCCCAAGATTTCGCGGCGCACTTTCCTCGCCGGTTCGGCCAGCCTCGGAGCCATGGCCGCCATGCACCCTTTCGCCGCCATGGCCCAGTCCAACCAGGCCCATCTGCGCATCCTCGAGACCACCGATCTGCATGTCGCGGTCTTTGCCTATGACTATTATGCCGATGCCCCCAATGACACGATGGGCCTGGCCCGTACGGCCGCGATCATCGAAGCGATCCGTGCCGAGGCCGGCAATTCCATGCTGATCGACAATGGTGACATCATCCAGGGCAATCCCATGGGTGACTACATGGCCTATGAAAAGGGCCTCGACGGCAATGTGCACCCCATCATCGCCGCGATGAACACGCTGGGCTATGACGCCGCCACCCTGGGCAATCACGAATTCAACTACGGCCTCGAATTCCTCGACCAGGCCCTGGCCGGTGCTGAATTCCCCTTCGTTTCCGCCAATCTGGTGCGCGGTGACCTCGCTGCCACGCCGCTCGACGACACCACCTATATCAAGCCCTATCTGATCGTCGAAAAGGAGCTGGTCGACGGTTCGGGCACGACCCGCACCATCAAGGTCGGCCTGATCGGCTTCCTGCCGCCCCAGATCATGACCTGGGACGCCACCCACCTGACCGGCAAGGTCAATACCCGCGACATCGTTGAAACCGCCCAGGCCTATGTGCCCCGCATGCGCGAAGAAGGCGCCGACATCATTGTCGCCCTGTCACATTCCGGCATTGCCGCGGACCAGACTTCCGGTGCCGAAAACGCCTCGCTGCAGCTGGCCGCTGTTGAGGGCGTGGACGTGGTCCTCACTGGCCACCAGCATCTCGTCTTCCCCGGCCCCGACTATGAAGACGTCGAGGGTGCGGACGTCACCGCCGGCACCCTCAACGGCAAGCCTGCCGTAATGGCCGGCTTCTGGGGCAGCCATATGGGCCTGATCGACCTGCTGCTCGAGCAGGATGCCGACGGCAAGTGGGCCATTGCCTCGCACACGTCCGAGGCCCGGCCCATCTCCGAGCGCGTCGAGGGCAAGGTTTCCCCGCTGGTCGAAGACGAGGCCGAGGTGATCGCTGCCGCCCAGACCGAGCATGATGAAACCCTCGACTATATCCGCCGCGCCGTCGGCGAAACCGCCGCGCCGCTCTACTCCTATTTTGCCCTGGTCGCCGATGATCCCTCCGTGCAGATCGTCAGCCAGGCCCAGACCTGGTACATCGCCCAGATGATGGCCGGCACCGAATGGGAAGGCCTGCCCATCCTCTCGGCTGCCGCTCCCTTCAAGGCCGGCGGCCGTGGCGGCCCGGAATACTATACCGACGTCCCGGTCGGTCCCGTCGCCATCAAGAACGTCGCCGATCTCTACCTCTATCCCAACACCATCCAGGCCGTGGTCATCACCGGCGCTGACGTGAAGAACTGGCTCGAACGCTCGGCCGGCATCTTCAACCAGATCGAAAAGGGCGCGGTCGATGCCGAGCTGATCAACCCGGACTTCCCCTCCTACAACTATGACGTCATCGACGGCGTCACCTACCAGATCGACCTCACCCAGCCGTCGAAATACTCGTCTGACGGCAAGGAAGTGCTCAACCCCGATGCCAACCGCATCATCGACCTCATGGTTGATGGCGCGCCGATCGATCCGGCGGCCAGATTCGTCGTGGCCACCAACAACTATCGCGCCGGTGGCGGCGGCACTTTCCCCGGCATCGATTCCAGCGTCATCGTCTTCAAGGGTCCCGACACCAATCGCGACCTAATCGTCCGCTACATCATCGAGCAGGGCACCATCGATCCCAAGGCCGACAGCAACTGGTCGCTGGCTCCCATTGGTGACACCACCGTGCTGTTTGCCACCGGACCCAAGGCGGCAGAGCACCTCGATGACGTGACGGCGATCAAGATCGAGGCCACGGGTGAAACCAATGCCGACGGTTTCGGCCTCTATCGCATCACGCTCTGATCACCCGGGGCGGCCACGGCCGCCCCGCTTTCTCTGGGGAGGGAATGAAAAATGCGTCTTGCCGCTACGGTGTTGCTGCTCACCGCTTCATGCGCGCCAACTTTGGCGCAGGAGCGCACCCAATATGTGCTGGCCATCAGCTGGCAGCCCGCCTTCTGCGAAACGCGGCCAGACCGCCCGGAATGCGAAAGCCAGACCCCGGAGCGCTTCGACGCCAGCAATTTTGCCCTGCACGGCCTCTGGCCGCAGCCGCGCTCGCGTGACTATTGCGGTGTCGATGCCGACACCGTGCGCACCGACGAGGAAGGCGACTGGCAGGACCTGCCGGCGCCTATCCTATCAGCCGATCTGACCCAGTCCCTGGCCGAGGCCATGCCCGGAACCCAGTCTGGTCTGGAACGCCATGAATGGGTCAAGCACGGCACCTGCTATGACGGCGATGCCCAAGCCTATTTCGCCGACTCCCTGGCCATGCTCGAGGCCATCAATGCCAGCGCCGTCGCCACGCTATTCGCCGGCGCGGTTGGCCAGTCTCTGACGCAGGCCGAGATCCGCGCCGCCTTCGATACATCATTCGGCCCGGGCGCCGGAGAGCGCGTACGGCTATCGTGCATCGAGGATGGCAATCGCCGCCTGATCAATGAACTGACCATCGGCCTCACCGGCGATATCGACGGTCCCGACAGTTTTGCTGACCGCCTGCTCGACGCCCGTCCCACCGACGGCGGCTGCACCGGCGGCATCGTCGATCCGGTAGGCCTGCAATAGCTACGAGGCCAGCGCTGCATCGAGCCGCTGGCGCAATTGCTGCAGGCCCTCGCGCATCGCCGCGCCCGCCGCGACATCCCCGCCCAGCGCCGTGCCCACCGCCAGCGGAATCGCCAGTGCCTGCGCCCGCAGCGCCCTGCCCGCCTCGGTCAACAGAATCCGCACCTGCCGCTCATCGACCCAGTCTCGCTCCCGCCGCACCAGGCCGCGCGCTTCCAGCCGCTTGACCAGCGGCGTGATCGTGCCGGAATCAAGGAACAATCTGTCTCCCAGCGCCTTGACCGTGAGATCATCTTTTTCCCAGAGCACCAGGAACACCAGGTACTGCGGATAGGTGAGGCCCAGGGCATCGAGGCGGGGCTTGTAGAACCGGGTAAAGGCATGCCCCGCCGCATAGACGGCAAAGCACAGCATGGAGTCCAGTTTGAGTTCGTCGCCTTGCGCCATCGTCTTCACCGCCACCGCGTGATCAGCCTATGGCTCAAGTCTATCGCAGATTTTTTTATTGCGTGCAATTGAATTGCGCGCTATTGAATGGACATTGAATGCCGACCAAGGAGTTCTGCCATGATAAAGTCCCCCATCTATACCGCCCACGCCCACACCACCGGCGGCCGTACCGGCACCAGCAAGACCGATGACGATCGTCTCTCGGTGACCCTCGACACCCCCAAGGCGATGGGCGGCAATGACGGTCCGGGTACCAATCCCGAGCAGCTGTTCGCCGTCGGCTATTCCGCGTGCTTCCTCGGCGCCATCAAGGCCGTTGCCCGCGGCGACAAGATCAAGGTGCCCGACGAGACCACCATCGACGCCAGCGTCTCCTTCGGCGAAAACGCCAATGAGGGCGCCGTCGGCTTCAACATCGCCGTCGAACTCAAGGTGACCATCCCCGGCATGGATCATGCTGCCGCTGTTGCCCTCGTTGAAAAGGCCCACACGGTCTGCCCCTATTCCAACGCCACCCGTGGCAATGTCGACGTCAAGCTGACCGTCGCTTAACCTTCGGTTAACCATGATCAAGCAGCCGCCCGGCATTGACCGGACGGCTGTAACCGCGGCCACAAAAAAAAGGCGCCCACCGAAGTGGACGCCCTTGTGGGTGCGGAGCGGTATTTACTGCCCGTCGGGCGTTACGTCGACGCTGACCGCTGGAATATCCACATCCAGGGTCCCGCCACCGCCGCCATTATTGTTGAAAAAGACCAGGTAACCGACCACCAGCAGCACGACCGCCAAGACGACGCCGATGATTACACCACCGGCGCCACCACCATTGCGGTCCACAACTACTGTCTCACGTTCTACGGGTGCCATTATGTCTTCTCCAAATCTGTGGGGGACACAACGGCCGACACGTCATCGGGTTCCAGCGATAGCCTGGATTGCCCGCCTTTCCGCAGCCGATCCCGGCGCGACAGGCGGGCGGCACCATGCAAACCGTGCTGCAAAGGCAAAACTTGCGCTCGCCCGTTTATCGCGCCGAAAGGCGGCCCGTCCTATGGTGGCCGCTCAAGGATTTGCGGAGCAGTTCATGACCATCCCTGCCCTCTCGATCACCGGCTTGAGCAAGCGCTTCGACCGCCCGGTGGTCAACGCCCTCGATCTGACTGTCCGCGCTGGCGAATTCTACGCCCTGCTCGGCCCCAATGGTGCTGGCAAGACCACCATCCTGCGCATGGTCGCGGGCCTCTTGCAGCCTGACTCGGGCGACATTTCTATCTTTGGCATCGATGCCCGCCGCCATCCCGTCGCCGCCAAGGCCATCACCGCCTGGGTCTCAGACGAGCCCATGGTCTACGACCGGCTGACGCCGCTGGAATATCTGCAATTCGTCGCCGGCCTCTGGCAGATCGACGCCACCACGGCCCAGGAAAAGGCCGACACCCTGATCGACTGGCTGGGTCTGCGCCCCCATGCCAATGAGCTGTGCGGCGCCTTCTCCAAGGGCATGCTGCAAAAGGTCGCCCTGGCCGGCGCCCTGGTGCACGACCCCAAGCTGATCATTCTGGACGAACCCCTTACCGGCCTTGACGCCGGTTCGGCCCGGCAGGTCAAGGATGTGCTGCTCGACAAGGTCCGGTCCGGCGTCACGGTCATCATGACGACCCATATCCTGGAGGTCGCCGAACGCATGGCCGAACGCATCGGGGTCATCGCCGATGGACGACTGGTTGCCGAGGGCACCCTGGCCGAGCTGCGCCAGCGCATGGGAAGGCAATCCAGCCTGGAGGATATCTTCCTCGACATCGTCGCCCAGGACGCAACGGCGGAAGGCGTCACCGCGGCATGACACTGGCTCCGGCATCGCTGGCCTGGTTTGCCCGCCACGAGCTGACCCTGGCCTGGCGGGAAACCCTGGCCATGCTGACGGGCGGGCGTCGGTCCCGCGGCATCGGCCTGGCGGTCTTTCTCGCCGTCGTCGTCGCCCTGCTGCATCTGCTGGCCTTCGGCCTCGTCGCGCCATGGGTCAAGGCCGGCGTCGTTGCCGACAAGGCCACCCTCGTCATGCTGACCGGCAGTGGCCTGCTGTTCTGGACGGTCATGCTCTCGCAGGCCCTGGAATCGATCACCCGCGTCTACTATGCCCGCTCGGACCTCGACCTGATCCTGTCGTCTCCGGCCTCTTCACGGCGTCTCTTCGCCATCCGTACCGCCTCGGTCGCCCTTGCCACCGCCGCTCTCTCCGCCGTTCTCGTCAGTCCGTTGATCAACATGCTGGCCGTGCTCGATGGACCCAACTGGTTGAGCGCCTATGGCCTTGTCCTGGCGCTTGGCGCGCTCGCCACCGCCCTGGCCCTCGCGGTCACCATTGGCCTGTTCCATTTCGTCGGCCCCAAGCGCACCCGTCTCATCGCCCAGATCGTCGCTGCCATTATCGGCGCCGGCTTTGTCATCGGCATTCAGGCCGCGGCCATCCTGCACTTCGGCAACATGTCGCGCTTCGCCCTGTTTCAGTCAGCCGAGATCATCGCCGCCGCGCCGGGCCTCGACAGTCCGGTCTGGCTGCCGGCTCGGGCCCTGCTCGGCGACGCCTCTGCCCTTGCCGTACTGATGACGATCGGCTTGGGTGCCTTGCTCGGCATGATCGCGCTCACCGCCTCCAGTTATGGGCATCATGCCATTTCCGCATCCGGGCTCAGCCACGTGCGCAGCCAGCGCCGGGCGCCGACCCGCAGTTTCCGGCCCGCCTCGCAACGTCAGGTGCTCCGGTCCAAGGAATGGCGCCTGCTGCAGCGCGATCCCTGGCTCATGTCGCAGACCCTGATGCAGCTGCTCTATCTGGTCCCGCCTGCTTTGCTGCTGTGGATGAACTTCGGCAGCAATGCCGGCGCCTATGTGGTCGTGGTGCCTGTATTGGTGATGGCTTCGGGCCAGCTGGCCGGCGGCCTGGCATGGCTGGCAATATCCGGCGAGGATGCGCATGATCTGGTCGCCACCGCGCCTATAACGGCCCGCACCGTGCTGGTCGCCAAGGTGCAAGCGGTGCTGACCGTCATCGCCGTCGTGCTGGCGCCTCTGTTGCTGCTTCTGGCTATCGCCTCGCCCTCGATGGCCATGGTCACCGCCTCCTGCGCCGCCCTGTCGGCCGGGTCGGCGACAGCCATCCAGCTCTGGTTTCGCGTCGTCGCCAGGCGGTCCATGTTCCGTCGCCGTCAGATCGCCTCCCGCGCGGCAACGCTGAGCGAGGCCTTTTCGTCGATCATGTGGGCCGGTGCGGGCGCCCTGCTGGCTATCGGCTCATGGCTTGCCCTGGCGCCCGCTTTCATTGCAGTTTTGGTGCTGGGAATCGCCTGGCTGATCAGCCCCAAGGCGCCCTGAAGCACCACATCGGACCCGCCATGACCCAGCCAATTTTCCGCGATGCCCGACCAGACGATATTGCGACGATTATCCGGCTCTGCCATGCCGGCGACGCCCGCGGTCCGGACACGCCGCCACTCGACCCTCAAACGCTGAACGATACCCGCTACCTGGCCGCCTTCGAGGCGATTGTGGCCGATCCCAATCAGCGCCTGATCGTGGCCGAACGTGCTGGCGAAGTCATCGGCACCCTGCAGATCAGCTTCATCCCGGGTCTGGTCAATTTCGGCATGACGCGCGGCATGCTGGAGAACGTCCACATCCGCGGCGACCAGCGTGGCACGGGCCATGGCGCCGCCATGGTGCAATGGGCCATCGAACGCTGCCGCGAAGCCGGTTGCAGCTATATCCAGCTGACCTCCAACAAGGTCCGCAAGGACGCTCACCGCTTCTACGCCCGGCTCGGCTTTGCCAATAGCCACGAAGGCTTCAAGCTGGCCCTCTAGCGCCTCAGGTCAGGTGAACGCGGCAATGCCCAGCAGCACCATGCCCACCAGGATCGCGATGCCGATGAGCATGATGGCAAAGACGATCTTGGCCAGGAATGCCGCGCCGGCGGCCAGCCCGGAAAAGCCCAGGGCGCCGGAAACTATGGCAATGATAACCAGCAGGATGAGGAGTTTGAGCATGGCGATTCTCCATTTGACGCTGCGGGCCTAACGCCCCATATCATCGGGTGTTCCACACCTGCCGCTATCCATTGCGCAGCACAGGAGACGCCCCATGGCCGACACTGGCACCAAAACCCGTCCGCAGACAACCATCAAGACCGCGCGCCCGCCGCTGCACAAGGTTATCCTGGTCAATGATGATTTTACGCCCCGCGCCTTTGTCGTGCGGCTGCTCAAGGCCGAGTTCCGGGTGCCCGAAGCCCAGGCCTCCGTTATCATGCTGACCGCCCATACCAAGGGCTCCTGCGTGGTCGCTGTCTTCACCAGGGAAATCGCCGAGGAAAAGGCCAACCGCGCCACCGAGATGGCGCGCAACGAAGGCTATCCGCTGCTCTTCACTACCGAGCCGGAACAGTAGCCGCTATAGCCCCATATCCGCCGGCACCGGCGGTGCTTCATTGAGCACGGTGATCTTGATGCGCTCATTGGCGGCCTGGTAGGGGTCGTTGGGGAAGAACGGATCGGCGGTCGACCGGCCGATCACCGAACTGATCCGGTCATCCGACAGCCCGAACTCGCCCAGCAGCGCGCGTACCACATTGGCCCGGTCGCTTGACAGTTCCCACGAACCGTAGCGCGGATTGCTATAGGCACCGCCGGCCGCCGTGTGGCCCGAAATGGTGATCTGGTTGGATAGCCTCTGCAGGATCGGCCCCAGTGCGGCGATGGCCTGCCGGGCATCCTCGGTCGGATACTTCGACCCCTCGGGGAACATCGCGCGCCCCGTCTGGTCGACGATCTGGATGTCGAGCCCCTCTTCGGTGACCTCGAGCAACAGGTTGTCCTGGATGCTGGTAATGTCGGGGAGTTCCTGCCATGCCTGCCGGATACTGGCGGCCGCACTGTGGAATTCGCGATCCTTGGCGGCCTTCAGCTCAGCATTGGCTGTACCATCCTGCGCCGCCTCTTCGCCCTTGACGCCGTCGCGTCCGCCGGCCTCCGAATTGGGTGCGCCGTGGCTCTGGCTTTCCGGCGTCATGGTGATGTCGCGCTTGCCCTCGACGGCAGAGCCCGCCATCTTGGCGCCCGTGACATCGAGCGCTTGCCCGCCCATCATGCCGCCGGATCCACTGGTCGACAGCGAGACATTGGATGGCGCAAAATAGTCGGCCAGGCCCTCTTTCTGCTCGGGCGTGGTCATGCTGATCAGCCACATCAGCAGGAAGAACGCCATCATCGCCGTCACGAAGTCGGCATAGGCAATCTTCCAGGCACCGCCATGGTGACCATGGGCGGCCTTCTTGACCTTCTTGATGATGATTGGCTGATCGTACCCGGCCATGATTCAGTGTTCTTTCAACGTCAGGTAGTGGCAGGCATGTTGGAAATGACTTCGTCGATCTCGTTGAAGCTGGGGCGATCTTCCGACAGCAGCGCTTTGCGGGCAAACTCGACCGCCATGACGGGAACCTGACCCGAAATGTGGGCCAGCAGACCTGCTTTCAACGACATGAAATACTTGGACTCGGCCTGGTACATATTGCCCAGCGACTGCGCCATAGGTCCGAAAAAGCCATAGGCCACGAAAACGCCAAAGAACGTACCCACCAGCGCGCCGCCGATCATGTGGCCCAACACTTCAGGCGGTTCGGCAATGGCGCCCATCGTCTTGATCACGCCCAGCACGGCGGCCACAATGCCCAGGGCCGGCGTACCGTCCGCGAGCGCCTGCACCGCGCCCACCAGACGATGCTGCTCCTGGTGATGCGTCTCCAATTCCTCGTCCATCAGCGCTTCCATTTCATGGACGTTGTTGGAACCCAGGGTCACCATGCGCAGATAGTCGCAAACGAACTCAACCGCGTGGTGATTTTTGGCGAAAGTTGGAAACCGCGCAAACAGCGTGGATTCATGCGGATTTTCGATATGTGGTTCCAAGGCCAGGATGCCCTTGGACTGGACCAGCTTGTACAGACTGAACTGCATGGCGAGCAGTTCGACATAGGCAGCCTTGTTGTACTTCGGCCCCTTCACCAGCGTTGCCATGGACCCCAGTGTGCCTTTGATGATCGGGCCGGTATTGCCGATGACGAAGGCGCCGATGGCAGCCCCAAGAATGATCACGTATTCCCACGGCTGCCAGAGCACTTCCAGGTGCCCGCCCATCGCCGCATATCCGCCAAAGACACAGGCGAAAACGATCAGAATGCCGACAATCAGCCGCATGGCACTAAACTCTCACCTTTGACTCGTCGACCGCCGCAACAGACTGCGCGCCAAACCGAGGGAGTGCCGGACCAGAATTGACGCATCCCGACACCCCGTTGGCCCCACTATCAGGGCTTTGCCTTAACAGCGGGTAACTCCGGACCGAGATCGAGTGCCGCAGGGCGCGCGCAATTGTCGCCAAATGCAATGCAATGCGCGATCCCCACCGCCTCCCTCGTTGCGAAAGCTGCTGTCAGGCAAACTTCATCATGCGTGGCTATTCACTTGCTTTGACCGGATTTTCAAAGACGGCCGCCAGCTCGTCCGACATCGGCAGCTGCAGGTTGATCCCATGGGGCTCGATCGGCATGGTGAACCACTTGTCGTATATTGGCCCGATCTCGCCCTTGGTGAAGATTTCCATCAGGGCCGCGTTGACGGCGTCCTTGAAGGCCACGTCATCGCGTCGCATCATCAGGCCGTAGGGCTCTGCCGCACCCACTGTGTCCAGCGACAGCTGATAGAGCTCGGGTTGCTCCGCATTGGCCACCAGATTGGACAGCAAGATGCCATCCATGACAAAGGCCGAGACCCGGCCGGTGGCCATCAGGGCAAACCCGGTCTCGTGGTCCGGCGTCGGCATGACTGCAATGTTGAGGCCCTGCTCCCGGCTGGTGGCATTGAGTTTGCCGATGACAGTCGTGCCCGAGGTTGAGGCCACGGTCCTGCCCTTGAGGTCCGCCACCACCCGCGGCCCGCCGGCCCTGAGTGTGGCAAAACGCACCGCCGTCACGAAATGGGGATAGCTGAACGCCACGCTTTTGCGCCGCTCCGCATTATTGGTGCTGGCAACGCATTCGATATCCATCTCGCCATCTTGCAGCAGCGCCACCCGGTCGCTCGGCGTGCGGCGCACATAGGCGATCTCGAGCTCTTCCAGACCCATCTGCACCTGCAGCAATTGGGCGATGCGTTCACAAAGATCGATGGAATAGCCGATTGCCTTGCCGTCGGCCCGCAAATAGGAAAACGGCGCCGCATCGGGGCTGTAGCCGATGCGCAATGTGCCGGTTTCAGCAATGCGGGCCAAAGTGGATTCCGGCGCCTGGGCGCGGGCCCAGACAGCACCTGCCACCAGCAGACTGGCAGCCACGATAGTTCTCATCCAGGATCTGGTCATTATTCCAGGTACTCCACCGGATCACTGAAGGCCTCTGCCATGTCGGCTGACATGGGCAGGTTGAGATTGATGCCGCTCGGCGGAATGGGTGAGGTAAACCACTTCGCATACAGCACATCGATATCGCCGCTGCGATAGACGGCCCGCAGGGTTTCGTTGACCAGGACCTTGAAGGCGTCATCATCCCGTCTGAGCAACAGTCCATAAGGCTCGGACCGGCTGAGGGTGTAGCTGGACAGGGCATATAGCGTCGGATCAGGCATTTCGGCGATCTTGGCCGCCAGCAGAATGCCGTCCGTGACAAAGGCGGAAACCCTGCCGGCGACGACCATATCGAAGGCCTCGGCAGTACTCTTGGTCGGGAGAACCGCAATATTGAGGTTCTGCTCCCGGTTGAGGGCATTCAACTGTTCGATATTGACGGTGCCCGAGGCCGCCGCAACGGTGTGGCCCGCAAGATCCTGCAGTCTCTCGATACTCTCCGCCCGACGCGACATCACATGCGTGGCGGTCAGAAAATGCGGCAACGAGAAATCCACCATCTCCCGACGCTCTGCATTATTGGTGGTGGCCGCGCATTCAAGATCAATGGCACCTGTCTTTACAAGGATGAACCGGGTCGCCGGCGTGGCCACGACATAGGTAACGACAATGTCGGCGCGGCCCAGTTCTGTGCGGATGCGGTCAACCACGCGCTGACACAGATCGATCGAAAAGCCGATGACGCTGCCATCGGCATCCTCGAACGAGAATGGCGGCTCGCCCTGGCGATAGCCAATGGCGATGCCACCGGTCTCGGCAATCTTGGCCAATGTGCCGGTCAATGCCGTCGATTCTGCCGCCACCGGCACGGTCATGGCCACTGCCAGCGCCAGCACCAACGCCTGAGCAAGCTGTCTCATCCTCTACCTCCAACAGTGTGGTCGACGTCCCCAACCCGCCCGTACTGCACCGGATAGATCCGCATGATCATACCGCGCCTCGGGATCGCTTCGCCTTCAAGCCGCGCGCCCCGGTGGACACGTCGTCCAGCACCAGCTCTGCCACCGGCAAGGGCCGCGAGAAGTAGAAGCCCTGCACATTGGTGCAGCCGGCCGCCTGCAGGATCGACAGCTGCTCCTGGGTCTCCACGCCCTCTGCCGTGACATCCATGTCCAGCCCGCGCGCCAGTCCGGTGATCGCCGCAACAATGGCGCGGCAGTTCTGCTGGCTGGTCAGGTTGGCCACGAAGCTGCGGTCGATCTTGATCTTGCTGAATGGCAGGCTGACCAGGTTGCTCAGCGACGCATAGCCGGTGCCAAAGTCGTCGAGCACGATGCCAACGCCGCTGGCCTGCAGCGCGCATAGCATGTCGATACTCTCAGCCCCCGCCAGGACCACGGTTTCCGTCACTTCCAGTTCGAGCCGGCCGGCCGGCAGACCTGACGCCTGCAGGGCCCGGGCAATGGCGTCGGCCAGTCCGGCCTTCTGGATCTGCACCGGCGAGAGATTGACCGCCAGACGATAGTGATCGGGCCAGCCGGCAGCGTCGCGGCAGGCGCGGTCCAGGATCCACTGTCCCAGCGGCACGATCATGCCGGTTTCTTCGGCCAGCGGAATGAACTGGTCGGGTGGAACCAGGCCGCGCTGCGGGTGCCGCCAGCGTACCAGCGCCTCAAAGCCGCAGGTTGTCATCGTCGCCAGGCTGACAATGGGTTGATAGTGCACTTCGAACTCGTCTCGCTGCAGCGCCAGACGCAGATCGAGCTCAAGCGCGTGCTGGTCCTGCACGGCCATGTCCATGCCGTTCTGGAAGAAGCTGAACAGCCCCCGACCGGACGCCTTTGAACGATAGAGCGCCAGGTCAGCCTTTTTCAGCAGTTCGCTGGCGGCGTCACCATGCAGCGGCGCACAGGCAATACCGATACTGGTCCCCACCACCAGTTCCTGGCCATCCAGGGCGATGCCCGACGCCACAGCGTCCAGCAGCCTGGTCGCCAGCGTGCGGGCCTCCACCGCCGGATTGCGTTCGACCTGCTGGATAATGGCAAATTCATCGCCACCCAACCGCGCCACCAGATCTCCCGGCGCCAGCACCGCCACCAGGCGGTCGGCGATGGCCACCAGCAGATTGTCGCCGCTGGCATGTCCCATCGTATCGTTGATGGACTTGAAGCGATCCAGATCCAGCATCAGCACATTGAAAAGCCGGCCAGCGTCCAACCCTCTTGCCGCCTCTTCCAGCGTGCTCATCAGCAGGGCTCGGTTCGGCAGGCCCGTCAGCGGATCGTGGTGCGCCATATGCGCCAGATCGACCGCCATGTCCCGGATGTCGCGCAGATGGCCGCGCTCGACCATGGCTTCGCGCAGGGTTTCGATCGCCCCGGCCAGCTCGCCGATCTCATCGGTGCGATGCTGGAAAGGCGTGACCATCTCGGTCTTCTCGCTGGCAATGCGCAGGGTCGCGCCGATCAGCGCCGGCACCGGCAGGAACAGGCGACGGGCCACGAGCACACCGACGGTGCTGGTCAGGCCCAGCACCAGCACCAGCACGATCAGGGAATTGCGCACCAGGTCGCTCTGGGCCCGCATGAGGTCGGGCTCGCGGCCAATGCTGGTCACCACGGCGCCCAGCACCGTCCCATCCGGCCTGACGATTGGCAGCAGGCCGACATAATGCCACTCGCCCTGCAGATAGGTCAGCCCGGTCGCGAACAGACCCTGCTTTCCTTCACGGCTGAACAAGGGGGCATTGTCGGCCAGCAAAGCCGGCTGTTCCGGGCCACCCAGCATCGTCGTCGCGATACTGTCGAACGTGCCGCCGGCTGGATCGAAACCAAAAATCCAGGCCTCGTTCTTGGTCTGGGCGCCAATCATCGCCAGCACGTCGCCCGGATTGAACCCGGTATAGAGCACCGAAGCATCATCGCCGACCGGTCGCTCCGTCACGATGCGGTTGACCTGCCCATTGGAGTCGGAATCGACGGCAATATAGGTATAGATATTGCGCAAGGCCGCGCTGGCGATCTGCGTATTGGTCCTGGCTTGTGCCCGCCAGCTTTCCTGCGCCGCGCTGGTGAACATGTGCCAGCCGACCAGTGCGCCCAGTACATAGGCGAAGAACACCCCGACCAGCAGAATGGTGATGATCTTGCCCAGCAGTGAATTCCACCACCGGCGCGCCAGTCGTGGCGATCCATCGCCCGTCCCCACCGGGTGATCGGTCGCTTTGGCAGCCACGGCATTGCCAAAATCTGGCGTCTGGGTCATCCAGTGAACATTTTCCGTCCCATCGGCGACCGGAGGCCGCACGATATTGTGCATTGCCCGCACTATCGGCGGAAATGGCTTACGATCCCTTGAGCCCAAGCGCTGAACGTCACCATGATGAATGGTGCGCTAATGTACCGGGCCCCGGCCTGCTGCAGAATTTGGCCCCGCTCGCATGCCGGTGGACGGAACAACATCAATCCGTTCCACCCCTTCCCTTTCCCGCCCATCTCCATTAGACAGCCCACTTAACCACCCCGACCAAGCCTTCCCCAAGCGCCGCAACGCCCAGTTGTCGTGCGCGAGTGGTGCGGGTGGCCTGAGCGCCGGGTGATTCTTCCCCGCCCGGCCCCCGCGTCCTAGAGCCGAGCGAGACCCATGCCAAAACGTACCGACATCAAATCGATCCTCATCATCGGTGCGGGTCCGATCATTATCGGACAGGCCTGCGAATTCGACTATTCCGGCACCCAGGCCTGCAAGGCGCTCAAGGAAGAGGGCTACCGCATCATCCTGGTCAACTCGAACCCGGCGACGATCATGACCGATCCGGACCTGGCCGACGCCACCTATATGGAGCCCATCACCCCCGAAGTGGTGGCCCGCATCATCGAGAAGGAGCGTCCCGACGCGCTGCTGCCCACCATGGGTGGCCAGACGGCGCTGAACTGCGCGCTCAGCCTGCGCAAGATGGGCATCCTGGAAAAATACAATGTCGAGATGATCGGTGCCACCGCCGAGGCCATCGACAAGGCCGAGGACCGCGAGCTGTTCCGCGACGCCATGAAGAAGATCGGGCTGGAGACCCCGCGCTCCATGCTGGCGCACAACACCATCGAGGCGCTGCAGGCGCTCGAAGTGATTGGCCTGCCCTGCATCATCCGCCCCAGCTTCACCCTGGGCGGCACCGGCGGCGGCATAGCCTACAACCGCGAAGAATACCTCGCCATCGTCGAGAGCGGCGTCGATGCCAGCCCGACCAATGAAGTGCTGGTCGAGGAAAGCGTGCTCGGCTGGAAAGAGTACGAGATGGAGGTTGTCCGCGACAAGAACGACAACTGCATCATCGTCTGCTCGATCGAGAACATCGATCCGATGGGCGTCCATACCGGCGACTCCATCACTGTCGCCCCGGCCCTGACGCTGACCGACAAGGAATACCAGATCATGCGCGACGCCTCTTTGGCGGTGCTGCGCGAGATCGGCGTCGAGACCGGCGGCTCCAACGTGCAGTTCGGCATCAACCCGGCCGATGGCCGCATGGTTGTCATCGAAATGAACCCGCGCGTGTCGCGCTCCTCGGCCCTGGCATCCAAGGCCACCGGCTTCCCCATTGCCAAGGTCGCGGCGCGTCTGGCTGTCGGCTATACGCTCGACGAGCTGGACAATGACATTACCGGCGGCATGACCCCGGCCTCCTTCGAGCCGTCGATCGACTATGTCGTCGTCAAGATCCCCCGCTTTGCCTTCGAAAAGTTCCCCGGTGCCGACAACCGCCTGACCACCTCGATGAAGTCGGTCGGCGAAGCCATGGCCATCGGCCGCACCTTCCAGGAAAGCCTGCAGAAGGCGCTGCGCAGCCTCGAAACCGGCCTGACCGGCCTCAACGAGATCGGCATTCCCGGCCTGGGCGAAGGCGAAGACAAGAACGCCATCAAGGCTGCGCTCGGCACCCCGACACCTGACCGCCTGCTGCACGTGGCCGAGGCCATGCGCCTGGGCATGAGCCTTGAAGACATTCACGAGGCCTGCAAGATCGATCCCTGGTTCCTTGAGCAGATGCAGGGCATCATCGATATGGAAGCCAAGGTGCGCGAGTTCGGCCTGCCCCAGGACGCGGTCAATCTGCGGGCCCTCAAGGCCATGGGTTTTTCCGATCCACGCCTGGCCCAGCTGGCCAATCTCAAGGCTTCCGATGTGCGCAAGCTGCGCCATACGCTCGACGTCCGACCGGCCTTCAAGCGCATCGATACCTCGGCGGCCGAATTTGCCTCGCCGACGGCCTATATGTACTCGACCTATGAAGTGCCCTTCGCTGGCACCGTAGCCGACGAGTCCCGGCCCTCAGATCGCAAGAAGGTGGTCATCCTGGGCGGCGGGCCCAACCGTATCGGCCAGGGCATCGAGTTCGACTACTGCTGCTGCCATGCCGCCTTCGCGCTGGCCGATGCCGGCTATGAAACCATTATGATCAACTGCAACCCGGAAACCGTGTCGACCGACTACGACACCTCCGATCGCCTCTATTTCGAGCCGCTGACCGAAGAAGACGTCATCGAGATCCTCGAGCGCGAAAAGCAGAACGGCACGCTGCATGGCGTCATCGTCCAGTTCGGTGGCCAGACCCCGCTCAACCTCGCCGAAGCGGTGCAGAAGGCCGGTGTGCCGATCCTGGGTACCCAGCCGGACTCCATCGACCTGGCCGAAGACCGCGACCAGTTCTCCAAGCTGCTCAACCGGCTGGAGCTGACCCAGCCCAAGAACGGCATTGCCTATAGCCTCGAACAGGCCCGCATCGTCGCCGAACGCCTCGGCTACCCGCTGGTCATCCGCCCCTCCTACGTGCTGGGCGGCCGGGCCATGGCCATCGTGCACTCCTCCAACGAGTTCGAGCGCTATGTGCAGGATACCCTGACGGGCCTCGTGCCGCCGCACATCATGCTGCGCTATCCCAATGACAAGACCGGCCAGATCAACTCGGTGCTGTCGGACAATCCGCTGCTGTTCGACGCCTATCTCTCCGGCGCCACCGAAATCGACGTCGACTGCCTGTGCGACGGCAAGGACGTCTTCGTCGCCGGCATCATGGAGCATATCGAAGAGGCCGGCATTCACTCCGGTGACAGCGCCTGCTCGCTGCCGCCGCGCAATCTGAGCCCCGAGGTCATCGCCGAGCTCAAGCGCCAGACCGCCGAACTCGCCTTTGCGCTCAAGGTCGGTGGCCTGATGAACGTGCAATATGCGCTCAAGGACGGCATTATCTACCTGCTCGAAGTCAACCCACGCGCCAGCCGCACCGTGCCTTTCGTGGCCAAGGTGATTGGCCAGCCGATCGCCAAGATTGCCAGCCGCATCATGGCCGGCGAGAGCCTCGCCAGCTTTGGCCTTGTCGAAAAGAAGTTCAAGCACATCGCCGTCAAGGAAGCCGTCTTCCCCTTCAACCGCTTCCCCGGCGTCGACACCGTGCTTGGCCCTGAAATGAAGTCGACCGGCGAAGTCATCGGCCTCGACATTGATTTTGCCATGGCCTTTGCCAAGTCCCAGATCGGTGCCGGCTCCAAGGTACCGACCAGCGGCGCTGTCTTCATCTCGGTGCGCGATCAGGACAAGCAGTACATCGTCGACATGGCCCGCCATCTCGTCGAAGGCGGCTTCACCATCCTGGCGACCGGCGGCACCCAGCGCTATCTGGTCGACAACGGCATTGCCGCCACCAAGATCAACAAGGTGCTCGAGGGCCGTCCACACATCGTGGATTCGATGAAGAATGGCGGCGTGCAGCTGGTGATCAACACCACCGACGGCATGAAGTCGATCAGCGACAGCCGCGACATCCGGCGCACCGCCCTGTTTGGCAAGATCCCCTATTACACCACCATCGACGGCGCCCTCGCCGCGGTGGAAGGCATCGTCGCCCTGCAGAAGGGCAACCTTACCGTGCGCTCCCTGCAGAGCTACTTCGCGGACTGATACAGTCCGCCTGAGACGACGAACGGCCGCGCCATCCGTGTCGCGGCCGTTGATTTCCGACAGGACCTGCTCGTCCTGTCCCGACGCTGACAGGTTCGCTTCGGGATCGTCCGCAATCTGGGTCAGGTGACAGCCAGCCGCGCTGTGCAGCCGAGCGTCCCCCTAGGGCCCTTCGACACCCCGACCGTTGACCTGGCCAACCAGACTAGAGCGCGCCCAGCCAGGTCGCGGGTTCAGCCGCGGCGGGTTCGGATACGGTCTCCTTGCGCAACACAACAATCTCGTCGGGCGCGTCCCCGGCCTTGGCAAGGGCCGCCAGGCGCCCAGCGCTCATCTCGGTCAGTTCTACACCTGCCGCCAGCAGCAGCCTGTCGCTGCTATCCAGGACGTCATGGACCACCACGTCGCCAAGCCGCGCCTGCGCTGTTTCGACCAGCAGCCTGGTTTCGCGTGTCTCATTCACCGGTTCGAGCAGGATACGGTAGGCGGTTGCAAAGATCTTGGGGTCGTAGTGTTCCCTGTGCATCGACATGCGCTCGAAAGCGCCAGCCCGATTGCGCGTCTTGCCCGTCGCCTCGTCAGCAAGGTCGATGATGACCTTGAGGATGCGTGCCGACTGCGGCAGTTCCATTCCCTTCGGGCCATCTTTGGGCCATCCCGATCCATCAAAGCCCCGCCGCGAATAGAAAACGGCGCGGGCTACGCCCTTCATGCGCGGGATATTGGCGATAAGCCGAGACGCCACCAGGGCGCTCTCCTCGAGGCGCAGGGTTTCCTCATCGTCAAGACGCATGTCCTTGACATACTTGTTCACCAGGTCGTCGGGCAGTGAGATCACGCCAAGCGGATATAGGAGCGACGCCAGGTCAAGCTCCCACTTCCTCTCGACCGGCATGTGGTCAGACAACCGCCGCGCCCAGCGCTGCACTTTTGCAGCCTTCTGAAACAGCTCGGGGCGGGCCAGCGCCAGGGTGTCGGTCATGAGCTTTATGCCACCGCCCAGCAGCTGCTCCATATGCTGCTTCGCCTCCACGAGCTCGCGGTCCCTTGTGGCGAGGAGATTCTCAGCGGCCTTGCGGGCGGCCTGCTCGCGCCTCAGTTGCGCAATAGCCGCCTTCTCGGCAGCGGGGCTGGCCAAACCTGTCTCGATAACTGTTCCGCCCATTCCCGCCTCCACATGTGGATCCGCTTCCTGGCGATCAATTATGCACGCTTGCGGCATAATTTCCTCTGCTGAAAGTGCATAAAGTTCTATGGGGGCAGTTAATCGGCACGCCAGCCCGTCTCATAGGAAATGCAGCCAGGAGACGGCGGGAGCCTCAGCCCGGATACTTCAGCATCGACATCGCACTGTCGTTGACGAGACCGGGGCTGAGGGCGGTCGTATCATCTAGAAGAAGCCAGCAACCTCCGCCAGCGCCCCATCGACGGCATCATCGTCGATATCGAGATGGGTTACCCAGCGCTGCTGGCCATAACGCCCGGTAATGCCGATCCCGCGTGATCCGAGAAAGTCGGTAAAGCGCTGGCCGATCTCGGCCGCCATATCGACAAAGACGATATTGGTGTCGGGCATGGTGACGCGCAGTTCCCGATAGGCGGCAAGGCCCTCGGCCAGCCGACGGGCACGGCGATGGTCATCACCCAGCCGGTCGATATTGTGATCGAGGGCGTAGAGACCTGCCGCCGCCAGGATGCCCGACTGGCGCAGGCCGCCGCCCAGCATCTTGCGATGCCGGCGCGCTTTGTCGATCAGGTCCTGCCGACCGACCAGCACGGAGCCGACCGGCGCCCCCAGCCCCTTGGACAGGCAGATCGAGACGCTGTCGAACGGCGCGGTAAAAGTCTTGATATCGGTGCCCAGCGCCACGCAGGCGTTAAAGGCCCGCGCACCATCCAGGTGCAGCCCCAGCCCGTGCCGCACGGCAATATCGGCCACATCCGCCATATAGCCGACCGGCAGCACCTTGCCGCCAATGGTGTTTTCCAGCGCAATCACTCGCGTCGTGGCAAAATGGCTGTCGTCCGACTTGATCGCCCCTTCGATATCGCCGAGAGCCATCGTCCCGTCCGGCTGATGCGCAATCGGCTGCGGCTGGATCGAGCCCAGCACAGCCGCGCCGCCGGCCTCGTACTTGTAGCAATGCGCATTCTGCCCGGCGATGAATTCATCGCCCCGGCCACAATGGCTCATCAGGGCGAGCAGGTTCGACAGGGTACCGGACGACACATAGATCGCCGCATCCTTGCCCAGCATGGTCGCCATACGCTGCTCCAGCCGGTTGACGGTGGGGTCGTCGCCAAACACGTCATCGCCCACCTCCGCTTCGGCCATGGCCTGGCGCATGCCCGCTGAGGGGCGGGTAACGGTATCGGAGCGGAAATCGTGGCGGAGCGTATTCATCATGCGTTCACAGTCGTGTTCAAATGGCGGCGGACCAGCTTACCTGCTGCCCCCTCTCCTGCCTATCGTTCACGCTGCGACATCCCCACCTGCATCCGCGCCGTCATTGGCGGCGCTCACATCGATGGGGGGCTTGCGGGCAACCACCAGCAGACCATTGATGGGTTCACCGCGATCAAGTCGCAGCACAACGGTCTCAAAACGCAGGATTTCCAGCCCGGACAGCACCACCGCATCGCGCGTAGCCTTGATCCCGTGCGCATAGCGCAGCGATGGCCGCAGGAACACCGCCTCCTCGCCATCATGGGCTTCCAGCGAAAACGCCGCCAGCCCCCCGGGCATCAAGGCCGGCACCAGCGCAGCCAGCACCGGCTGCAGTGCGCCGCAATAGATGAACACATCGGCCGCCGTCACCAGATCCGCATCCGCCCGTCGCGCACTCAGCGCCGCCACCAGTTCGGCCTTGTCCAGGCGATCATAGACCCCCTTGCGGGCCGTCTCGGCAATCATGGCAGAGGATATGTCTATGCCTTCCAGATGATCGACCTTGCCGCGGAGCCGTGCACCCATGAGACCGGTGCCACAGCCCAGGTCCAGGCCACGTGCGAAGCGATCGATGCCCAGCCGGGCCATTTCGAGCGCCAGCAGGTCATCCAGCATTTCCGGCACCCGATAGCCCAGCTTGCCAACCAGCGCACTTTCGAATTTCGGCGCATACTGGTCGAACAGCGCCTCGACATAGCTGACGGCTGTGCCCTCCCCGGCCGGACCGGCACCATGCACGGCCAGTTTAAGCCGCGCGCCGAAGACCTCGGCATCGTCCAGGGCTTCGAGATGCCGCCACGCCGAGATCGCCCCCGCAACATTGCCCTGACGGTCGTGGTAATCACCCAGCAGATCCCATCCCGCGGCCCATTCCGGCACTAGTTCAAGCGCCTGGCTCATGAGATCGGCAGCAGCGGCAAACTCGCCATCTTTGGCGAGCGACCGTGCATAGTCGGCGCGACGATCCGCGATGACATCGCCGGAAGAATAGGACGCCTTGGTCAAGACGATGTGATCTCTATGGGGTTATCGGTCAAATCGCCCGACGCGCCGGGATTTGCAGCAATTCCTGGCCGATTGCAAGTGCATCCCATGGCCAGCCTTGCTCCCGTTTCGGAAATCGCTCTTTCCACCGGTCCGTTTTGCGCTATCCTGCCCCTGTCCAGTTCTGCCGCACGGATTGTGACACGACGCCACTGGACGCAGTTGGCACTCAATGTAGGGCCAGTCCATCGCGCGTCAGCGCCGGGTTGATTGATCAGGCGTAAATACTTGACGACGCTTACCTTTCCCTGACGAGAACAGTGTTCCCGCCGGGCCTTTTGTCATGATCATAGAGATATTGAACGGCTTTTCTTTTGGCGCTAAGATTGCTGGATCGAATATTGCGGCCGACTGATCTGATTATGCGAACTTTCATTCGCCTCTGCTGACGTCACTTTCCGATACTCGATATCACTAAAGGTCGCGGCCAATAGTGGCCACGACTGCCTAGCAGCAGACTGCACGAGGGAACGCGCATCATGGCAACTGGCACCGTAAAGTGGTTCAACGGCCAAAAAGGCTATGGCTTCATTCAGCCGGACGAGGGTGGGGCGGACGTCTTTGTCCACATCTCCGCTGTCCAGCGCTCAGGCCTCAATGGCCTCGATGAAGGCCAGAAGGTCAACTACGAGATCGTCAAGGACAAGCGGACCGGGAAGTCCGCCGCCGACGAGTTGACCAGCGCCTGAACGCAGGCGCACTAAGTCAAGGGGACGCATCTACTTGGAGGTGATGCGTCCCTTTTGCTTGCATGGTCCAGGTTAGATTCGACCGAGCTCTTCGGTGCGTTTGCGGGTGGCACTGACCGTCCGGTCCATCAGGTCCGTCAGTCCGGGCTCGCCCATCAGCACGGCCAGGCCGGCCGCTGTTGCGCCCTTGGGCGAGGTGACATTCTCACGCAGAACCGAGGGCGAGATGCTGCCGGCATCCATCAGCGCTGCGGCGCCGATTACCGTGCCCCGGGCGAGTTGCTCGGCGACGGCATCGGGCAGGCCCTGCCGTTTGCCGGCGGCGGCAAGCGCTTCAACCATATGAAAGACATAGGCAGGACCAGAGCCGGAGACCGCTGTCAGGGCATCAAGCTGGGCTTCATCGTCCAGCCAGACCACCATGCCGGAGGCCGAAAACAGCGCGTCGATGGCGATGCGGTCCTCCGCAGTCACATCAGGACCGGGCACGACCCCGGTAATGCCCTTGCGCACCTGCACCGGCGTATTGGGCATGGTCCGCACAACGCGCTGCGTACCGGCCTTGCCCGCCAGGCGAGCCAGATCGATCCCGGCGGCAATCGACACCACCAGCGTATGCGGGGCAATGACCGGCGCCAGCGATTCCAGCACGCCGTCCATGACCTGCGGCTTGACCCCGATCACCAGCACATTGGGCGTGAGCCCGCTGGCCTGGCTGCTCAGCGTCAGGCCGAAATCCTCGGCCAGTTGCAGCAGCGCCTCGCCGGGTCGGGGATGGACGATAATCAGGTTACCCGGTGGCAAGCCGGCATCCAGCCAGCCGCGGGCCAGCGCCACACCCATTTTGCCGGCACCCACCAGCATGACGGGACCGATTTTGCCCAGCGACTGACTCACGCCTCGCCCACCGTCTCGAACATCACATGGCTCAGCGCATCGGCAGCCGACTTGCCGGCCCAGACCACGAACTGAAACGCCTGGTAATAGAGATCGCAACTATCGGTGGCCGAGCGCAGCAGCGCTTCGCATTGCTGCGGCGAGACCTCTGCGCCACCCGTCATCAGATGCGAATTGCGGAACAGCACCACGCCTTCCTTGTTCCAGATGTCGAAATGACCGATCCAGAGCTGCTCGTTGATCAACGAAATCAGTTGCTTGATCTCGGCCCGGCGGCCTTCGGGAACCTTCAGGTCGAAGGCGCTGGCGATATGCAGGCTTTCCAGATCTTCCATCCAGTTGAACGACACGTGATAGTCACACCAGCCGCCGCGTACCGATATGGAAATCTCGTCGGCATCCTGCCGTTCGAAGGTCCAGTCGTTGATCGAGGCGATATGCTCGATAATGTCCACCGGGTGAACATTGCGATCGAGCTCGACTTGGATGAGTGACATTCCGTCTTCCGTCCTGGCAATGCGTAGAGTGGATGCATGCTGCCCGAGGGCTGGCAATTCCGGGTACTCAGGGAACTGTTTGCACGCACAAGGGCTTACGAATCGTCCTGATGAAATCAACCTACACGTGCCAACTGATTCAGGGCACGCGACGCGGACCGGGGACGACAATCTCTTGTGGATGATGATCAGGTGCTTAGGGTTAACAGGCTGTTAACATCGAGGCGCTCTCAACCACTGCTTTTGCGTCAGAATGGGGCGGAAGGGGCCCATCCGGAGGTGAGGACCTCCGTCCAGCCGTCAAAGCCATTCGCCGCCGCCTGCGCCGCCGCCGCGTCGTGATCATATTCCACCACGCGCAACGCGGTGGACCATTTGCCCTGCCGCCGCTCGATCACGGCATAGCGCGCATCGGGTGAACCGTGCACCAGCTGGAACCCTACCGCCCCGGGATTGATGATGCGCCGCCCGTCCCGCAACCGGACCGACCGGGCCAGATGGGTGTGGCCACACAGCATGATGGGATAGTCGATGCCCGCCGCAGCCGCGACGACGCTTTCCTCGCCAGGCAAGGTCATCGTGCGGTCCGCGTAGAAGTCATCGATCCAGTGCTGCTCATCACTGGCCGGCGTGCCGTGGCAGAGGAAAATGTCGTCGTTGAACACCGCCGTCGCCGGCAGCGCTGCAAGCCATTCGCGTTGACCCTGGCTTAGTCGGCTCGCGGCAAAGTGATCAACCCTGCCCTGCCCTTGGGCACGCCGTTCAACCACCCATCGATCATGATTGCCCGAAATGATCGGCCCATCGAGGGCCATCAGTCGCTCGGCGACGCCTGCCGGGTCCATCGGACCGCTGACGTGATCGCCCAGGCAAAGCGTGGCATCCACGCTCTGGGTGGCGATATCCGCCAGCACGGCATCAAGCGCCAGCGCATTGCCATGCACATCCGAAAGGACGGCGACGCGCATGCCTACCTGGCTTTGCCGGCGTCGCCCTTGAGCGCTGCAATGTCCTTGCGCAGGGCATCGATCTCTTCGCCCTGGACCTGCACCAGTTCGCGCAGCGCGTCGAAATCCTCGCGCTTGACCAGGTCCATATCGGCAACCAGGCGCTGGACCTGCGACTTGACCGCGGTTTCGACTTCCCGGCGCACACCATCGGCGACACCGGCGGCTTCGTTCATCACGCGCCCGAGGCCGTCAAAGATCTTGTTGCTCTGGTTCATTGCACACCCGTCTGGTTGGCCTGTTTGCCTTGATACTTAGGTGATGGCTGCCGACTTGACCAGAGCGACCGAAGCGGCAATGGTCCGGCCGATTGCCGCAGGAGCCCGCGCGTGCCCTTTCCCGATATAGATCCGATTGCCTTTGCCCTTGGTCCCTTTGCTGTCCGCTGGTACGCCCTGGGCTACCTGGTGGGCACCGGCCTGGGCGCTGCCTATGGCTATCTGCTGCTCGCCAATACCCGGCTGTGGCAGAAGGGTGAACCACCGTTCAAGGCGGACGATATCTGGGACTTCGCCTTCTGGACCATGCTGTCGATCGTCCTGGGCGGTCGCATCGGCTATGTGCTGTTCTACAACCTGCCCTTCTACCTCGCCAATCCGGGCCAGATCCTCAACACGCTTGATGGCGGCATGTCCTATCATGGCGGCATGCTCGGACTGATGCTGGCCGTGGTGCTGTTCACGCGCGCCAAAGGCAATGGCAACTGGCTGAGCGGGCTCGACCTGATCGCCTCGGTCAGCACCATCGGCATCTTCCTCGTCCGCATCGCCAATTTCATCAATGCCGAGCTCTATGGCGCTCCTACCACCCTGCCCTGGGGCGTGATCTTTCCCACCGACCCTGAGCAACTGCCGCGCCATCCCAGCCAGCTTTATGAAGCCGCGCTGGAGGGCCTGCTGCTGTTCCTGGTCATCCGCGTTTTCACCCATGTGTTCTACAGCCTGCGCCGCCCGGGCTTTGTCGCCGGCGTCTTCGGCATCGGCTATGGCCTGTCGCGCATCGCCGTCGAGTTCGTCCGACTGCCCGATGCGCAGCTTGGCTATCTCTATGGCGGCTGGCTGACCATGGGCATGCTGCTCAGCCTGCCCCTGGTCCTTGGCGGCATCGCTTTGGTGACCTACGCGGCGACGCGCAAGCAGAACATATTGCGAGCCTGACATGACCGACCAGCCCGCCCCCACCCTGCCAGAACTCATCGACATGCAGATCCGCACCACCGGACCGATGTCGGTGGCCGCCTATATGGGCCTCTGCCTGACCCATCCCACCAAGGGCTATTACAAGGGCGCCGACCCCCTGGGCGCCGCGGGAGACTTCGTCACGGCCCCCGAGATCAGCCAGACGTTTGGCGAACTCATCGGCTTCTTCATTGTCAGTCTCTGGCAGCAGATGGGCAGCCCACGCGAGTTCACCCTGCTCGAACTCGGCCCGGGCCGGGGCACGCTGATGGCCGACGTGCTGCGCGTCGCCTGCCGCGCCGAGGGGTTTCGCGATGGCCTCGATCTGTGCCTGTTTGAAACCAATGCGGCCCTGATTGCCGAACAGCATGCCCGCCTTGAAGCCTATGGTGCCCGGTGGATCGACGGCTTCGACAAGGTCGGCCCGGGGCCGCTGCTGGTCGTCGCCAACGAGTTCTTTGACGCCCTGCCGATCCGCCAGTTCGTGCGGGCCGACGATGGCTGGCACGAGCGCATGGTGGGCACCAATAATGGCCGCCGCGTCTTTGGCCTCAACCCCAGCCCGATCCCCGCCTCGGCCATGCCCGAGACCCTGGCCGATGCCGAAATCAACGCCATGCTGGAAGTTGGCCTGGCCAGCGGCGAGGTGATGAACCGCCTCGCCACGACCATCTCCACCCAGGGCGGAGCGATCCTGGCCATTGACTATGGCTATGCCCGCACCCAGACCGGGGAAACCCTGCAGGGCGTGCGCCGCCACCAATATGCCGACGTGCTCGATGCCCCCGGCGAAGTAGACATTTCCGCCCATGTCGATTTCGAGGCCCTGGGCGCCGTAGCCAGCAGGGCCGGACTGGTCGTGCAGCCGCTGGCCACCCAGGCACAGTTTCTCACCCGTATGGGCATCAATGAACGCACCAGTGCCCTGATCGCCGCCAATCCCGGCATGGCCGAGGAACTCTCGGCCGCCAAGGCAAGGCTGATTGGCCCCGATCAGATGGGCAATCTGTTCAAGGTCTTCTGCGCCGCCAGCCCCGGCCTGCAGCCCCCGGGATTTGCCTGATGCCGGCGCTGTATGAAACCAGCCCCGCGCTGGCCAGATTGCGACATGGCTTTTTCGGCCGGCATGGCGGCAGCTCGGTCGGGGTCTATGCCAGCAACAACATGTCCTTCACCACCGGCGACGAGAGTGCCGTGGTTGCGGCCAACCGGGCCGGTGTCGCCCGCTCGATGGGCCATCATGCCGCCGACCTGGTCATCCTCAGGCAGACCCATTCAGCCGACGTCCATGTCGTGACCGAGCGCCTGCCCGCCGATACGGTGATCGAGGCCGACGCGATGGTCACCGACCGCAAGGGCCTGCTGCTGGGCATCCTGACGGCTGACTGCACGCCCATCCTGTTTGCCGATGTCGAGGCCGGAATCGTCGGCGCTGCCCATGCCGGCTGGCGCGGCGCGGTTGACGGCGTCATCGGCAACACCATCGCCGCCATGCTGACCCTTGGCGCCCGGGCCGACCGCATCATCGCGGCCATCGGCCCGACCATTTCGGGGCCGAATTATGAAGTCGGCCCGCAATTTGCCGCCGACCTGCTTGCCGCCCATCCGCAGGCGGGCAACCGCATCAGCATTCCAGCCGGCGGCGTCGAACACTTTGACCTGCCGGGCTTTGTCGCCGATTGCCTGACCGCCGCCGGCATTGGCGCCATCGATCGCGTCGGCGCCTGCACCTATGCCCATGCCGAGCGCTATTTCTCCCATCGCTATGCGACTCACCACGCCATCAAGACCGGCCGTCAGGTGGCGGTCATCGGTCTCGCGTAATTCTTTACCTATCGACCAATTGCGGCGTTGCGAGTCCGGGAGGGACTCGCTAAAGCTGCGGCGAAACTGGAAGGCCTCGCTCCGCGCGGCCGGTTGAGACAGGATCGCGCCCCATGAAGCTGGTGACCGGCAACTCCAACCGGGCCCTCGCCCAGGCTATCGCCAGCTATCTCGAGCTCCCCCTCACTGATTGTACGGTCAAGCGCTTCGCCGACAAGGAAGTCTTTGTCGAGATTCACGAAAATGTCCGCGGCGAGGATGTTTTCATCCTTCAGTCGACCAGCTTTCCGGCCAATGACAACCTGATGGAACTGCTGATCCTGACCGACGCGCTACGGCGCTCCTCGGCCCGGCGCATCACGGCCGTCCTACCCTATTTCGGCTATGCGCGGCAGGATCGTCGCGCCACCGGGCGCACGCCGATTTCGGCCAAGCTGGTCTCCAACCTGATCACCGAGGCCGGCGTCAACCGCGTGATCACGCTCGATCTGCATGCCGCCCAGATTCAGGGCTTCTTCGATATTCCAACGGACAATCTCTACGCCGCGCCGATCATCACCCGGGACATCCTGGACAATTACAAGCTCGACAATACCATGATCGTCTCGCCCGACGTTGGCGGCGTGGCCCGCGCCCGCGCCGTCGCGCAACGGCTTGGCACTGACCTGGCCATCGTCGACAAGCGCCGCCCCAAGGCCGGCGTTTCCGAAGTGATGAACATCATCGGCGACGTCTCCGGCCAGTCCTGCATCCTGATCGACGACATCGTCGATAGCGGCGGCACCCTGGTCAATGCGGCCGAGGCCCTGCTCAAGGCCGGCGCAAAGCAGGTTTCCGCCTATATCACCCATGGCGTACTCTCCGAAGGCGCCGCACAGCGCATCGGCACCTCCAAGCTCAAGGAACTGGTGGTGACCGACTCCATCGAGGAAACCGATGCCCACCGCGCCGCCGGCAATATCCGCCGTCTGGCCATCGCCCCGCTGATCGGCGAGGCCATTGCCCGTACGGCCAGCGAACAGAGCGTGTCGAGCCTGTTCGACTGATCCGCGAGCATAAGCCGACCAATCCAGCAGCCCGTCACCCTTCCCGCTTGCTCGTCCAGCCCCTTTGGGCTATAGCCCGCGCCATGAAGCGCTCGTCACCCCTGGAGGACGGGCGCGTATGCTGTTGTAGTGACGCATACACCAACCAGAGTGGATATTTCCATGGCTGAAGCTAAGGTGCTCAAGGCACAGGCGCGTGACGGAGTTGGCAAGGGGGCCGCTCGCGAACTGCGTCGTCAGGGACTTGTTCCTGCTGTTATCTACGGTGACAAGAAGGCTCCTGTTACCGTCTCCCTCGCCTACAAGGATGCCTACAAGTTCATCTATGCTGGCGGCTTCCTGTCGCACGTCATCGAACTGGACGTGGATGGCACCAAGCACACCGTGATCCCGCGCGATTACCAGCTTGATCCGGTCAAGGACTTCCCGCTGCATGTGGACTTTCTCCGCGTCGGCAAGGGCACCAAGCTGACCGTTCAGGTGCATGTGCACTTCATCAATGAAGAAGCCAGCCCTGGTCTCAAGCGCGGCGGCACGCTCAATATCGTGCGCCACACCGTCGAAGTCTCGGCGCCTGCCGACTCGATCCCCGAAGAGATTACCGTCGACATGACCGGTTTTGACATCGGCGACTCGATCCACATTTCGGCCGTGACCCTCCCCAAGGGCGTGACCCCGACCATTACCGACCGCGATTTCACCATCGCGACCATCGTTGCGCCATCGGCCCTCAAGTCGGCCGGTGAAGAAGGCGATGCCGAGACCCCAGCAGCAGCCGCACCCAAGGCCGAGTAATCGACCTGACCGCCTGTTGCATCATGTTCGAGGCGGCCTTCGGGTCGCCTCTTTCGTTTCCGGAGTGAGCAATGAAGCTGCTTGTCGGCCTGGGCAATCCGGGCAGCCAGTATCAGGGCAACCGCCACAATATCGGCTTCATGGCGCTCGATGCCATTGCCCGCCAGCACGGCATTGCCGGATTTCGCTCCAAGCATGCCGGCAGTCTCGCCGAAGGCACCATCGATGGCGAAAAGGTCATCCTGCTCAAGCCACAGACCTTCATGAACCGCTCCGGCGACAGCGTGCAGCAGGTCGCCAAATTCTACAAGATCGACCCTGCCGACGTCATCGTGCTCTATGACGAACTCGACCTGGCGCCCGGAAAGGTGCGCGTCAAGGTGGGGGGCGGCAATGGCGGCCACAATGGCCTGCGCTCCATCGACCCCCAGATCGGCCTGAACTACAAGCGCGTCCGCCTTGGCATTGGCCACCCCGGCAAGGAAAACGTCACCCACCACGTGCTGGGCGATTTTGCCAAGGCCGACCAGGCCTGGCTCGACCCGCTGCTCGATGCCATCGGCAAGCATGCGGGCCTGCTGCTCAAGGACGACGATAGCGGCTTCATGAACAAGCTGGCCCTGGCGCTCAAGCCGGAAACCGAAACAGCTGCCAAACCAAGCGCCAGCGGCGCGGCGAAGGCCCCGGCCACAGGCCAGAGCCACATCCGGCAGGCCCGCCCCGCCAAGCCCCAGGCCGCGGTGCCGGCAAGCGGACCGATGGCCGACATACTCAAGAAGCTGTTCAAGGGCGACTGACGAAAACGGCGCGCCAACCTGAGTTGACGCGCCGCCAGATTTTGCGATTGGCGATGATCAGGCGGCGGTAACGCGCCACACTGCATCGCCGACATCGTCCACTGCCAGCAGCGCGCCATCCTTGGCCACGGCCACGCCGACCGGACGGCCATGCGAGACCTTTTCGTCATCGGCCAGGAAGCCGGTGAGGATATCGATTGGCGTGCCCTGCGGCTTGCCATTGGCAAACGGCACCAGGATCACCTTGTAGCCACTGAGCTTGGAGCGGTTCCATGAGCCATGCTGGCCAATGACCATGCCGGCCGGCATTCCGGGCAGCGTATTCTCGGGCAGCCAGCACAGGCCCAGCGAGGCCGTATGGCCACCCAGGGCGTAATCGGGGGCCGAGGCCTTGGCGACCATGGCCGCATCCTGCGGCACCCGGTCGTCCACTGTCTGGCCCCAGTAGCTGAACGGCCAGCCATAAAAGCCGCCATCCTTGACCGAGGTCAGGTAGTCGGGCGGTGTCTCATCGCCCAGCCCGTCGCGTTCATTGACCACCGTCCACAGCATGCCATTGACGGGCTCCCAGGCCATGCCGACCGGATTGCGCAGACCGCCGGCAAATTCGCGCGACTTTTCGGTGACCAGATCCAGCTCATAAATGCAGGCGCGGCCAGCTTCTTCTTCGAGGCCGTTCTCGGCAATATTGCTGTTGGAGCCAACCGCCACGTAGAGCTTGGAACCATCAGCGCTGGCAATGAGGTTGCGCGTCCAGTGCCCGCCCGGCTTCATCGTCATCAGCGTGCGGCCCGCTGCAGTGATCCTGGTCTGGCCCGTTTCATAGGGAAAGGCCACGACGCTGTCGGTATTGCCGATATAGAGTTGGTCGCCCACCAGGGCCATGCCGAAGGGCTGGTTGAGCCCGCTCATGAATACTTCGCGCAGTTCCGGCACGCCATCGCCATCGGCATCGCGCAGCAGGGTGATCTGGTTGGCGCTCGGACGGGTCGCGCCGGCTCGGGCCATGACGCGGTTCATCGCATAGTCCCGTACATTCTTAGGCGTCCCGGGAATGCCGGCCGATTCCGCGATCAGCACATCGCCATTGGGCAGCACATAGGCCCAGCGCGGATGCTTGAGATTGAGCGCAAACGGCGTCACCTTGAGGCCGGTGGCGACGTCGGGCTTCTCGCCGGGCTCCCAGCCCTTGGCGGTCGGCATTTTGAGCATCGGGATGGCGCCCTGCGGCTTGGCCTCGGGGATGGCAGGGGCCATGCCCACGGCCTGGGCGAACGAGCCCATATGCCGGCCGCGATAATACCACCAGGCGGCGGCAGCGATCAGGACGGCCAGAATGACCAGGGTGAAGAAAAGGGTCACGAGACGCCTCCGGCGCTTGAGATGAAAACTGGAATGGTAGCGGTAATAGGCTGCAATAGCGCTCGCGACAAGCTGGCTTTGGCGTGGCACGCCCAGTCGGCATTGCCGCGCGACGCATTGACTTCTCTTCCCATCCGAACCAAGTGATGGCTAACAAATTCCGGAGCATACCCCATGGGTTTCAAGATGGGCATCGTCGGCCTGCCCAATGTCGGCAAGTCGACCCTTTTCAACGCACTGACCCGCACGGCGGCCGCCCAGGCTGCCAACTTCCCGTTTTGCACGATTGAACCCAATGTCGGCGAAGTCTCGGTGCCCGATGCCCGGCTCGACCGGCTGGCCGTCATCGGCAAGTCGATCAATGTGCAGCCTGCCCGCATGAGCTTTGTCGACATCGCCGGCCTCGTCAAGGGCGCCAGCCAGGGCGAAGGCCTTGGCAACCAGTTCCTTGCCAATATCCGCGAATGCGACGCCATCGCCTATGTGCTGCGCTGCTTTGAAGACGGCAATGTCATTCACGTTGCCAACAAGGTCGATCCCCTGGCCGACGCCGAGGTGGTCGAGACCGAGCTGATGCTGGCCGATCTCGAAAGCCTCGAAAAGCGCCGCAACGGCGTCGAGAAGAAAGCCAAGCAGAACGACAAGGACGCCAAGCTGACGCTCGAGCTGATCGACCGGTCGCTGGTCCTGCTGCGCGAAGGCAAGTCGGCCCGCTTCGTCAAGCGCGACGCCGAGGAGGAAAAATCCTTCCAGGAACTACAGCTGCTGACCTCCAAGCCGGCGCTCTATGTCTGCAATGTCGACGAAGGCTCGGCCGCCACCGGCAATGCCATGAGCAAGCTGGTGGAAGACTATGCCAAGGCGCACGATGCGGGCGTGGTGGTGATCTCGGCCGAGATCGAATCCCAGCTTGCTCAGCTGCCCGATGCCGAAGGCAATGAATATCTCGAATCGCTCGGCCTGCATGAAGCCGGTCTCAACCGGCTGATCCGCGAGGCTTACGCGCTACTCGGCCTGCAGACCTATTTCACCGTCGGTCCCAAGGAAAGCCGCGCATGGACCATCCACAAGGGCGACAAGGCCCCCGCCGCCGCCGGCGTCATCCACTCCGATTTCGAACGCGGTTTCATTCGCGCCCAGACCATCGCCTATGATGATTTCGTGGCTTTGGGCGGTGAAGTGGCGGCCAAGGAAGCCGGCAAGGCGCGCGACGAAGGCAAGGAATATGTCGTCAAGGACGGCGACGTCATGCTCTTCAAGTTCAATACCTGAGTGATCACCCTCGCACCGGTTACACCTGAGACCCCTGGCTTTGCGGCCCTGCTGGCAGAAAGCCAGGCGGGGGGGCACAACATGCTGCGCTTTTTTGCCGAGAACTGGCATAGCGGCGCCAATGTCTTTGCCCGCCGCGGCGAGATCATGCTGGGTGCCTGGGATGGCGAGACGCTGGTGGGAACCTGCGGGCGCAATGTCGATCCCTATGACCCCCATCCGCGGGCAGGACGCGTCCGCTATCTCTACGTGGCCGAAAATGCCCGCCTGCAGGGCGTGGGCCAGTTGCTGATCGCGGGAATCCAGCGCGATGCGGCGACCTATTTTGATTATCTCAACAGCAATGTGCCAGAACTGGCTTTCCCCTTCTATGCGCGTCTGGGCTTTGAGACCCTGACCGAGGAATATGCCACGCACCGCTTCGCCCTGCTGGCGACTGACCTCTAGCCCTCGATCGTGTCCTTGCGCATCTGGCTGGGCGTCATGCCATAGGCCTTGCGGAAATGTTCGTAGAACTGTGTCTGCGATACAAAGCCGGACTGGTAGGCCACATTGGCAATCGACAGGCTGCCGTCGAAGAGCAGCGACCGGGCCCGGATCAGCCGCATCCGGGTGACAAATTTCTGCACCGAGATATGCATGACCTTGGTGAAGAGATTGGTCGCATAATTGGGATGCAGCCCCACAACATCGGCAATGCTCTCGGCGCTGAGCGGTTCGGTGATGTTCTCCACGATATGGCGCACCATGCGCACCACATAGCGCACGGGCGACCCCGTGCGCGTGCGCGAACCCACCCCTTCCACCCAGGGCAGCAGCAGCGTGTCCCAGCCGGTAATGGCGGCGCGGCGAAACATCGTGCCGATCTCGGCCCGCACGATCTCGCTGCGCAGCGCATTGCCGCTGCGATAGTCCTGGTGCCAGCGGTCGAGGGTTTCGAGGCCCACGCAGTCCGCGTTGAGCTCGATGACCCCGCCGCCCATCAAGGTCTCGGTCAGCCGGCCCAACTGCGGCATTTCCAGAAACGCATCCATGGGCAGGTAGATGTTGAGCTGGCGCCCCATGGCCGTGTCCGGGCTGAGCCCGATGGTCTGGTGCGGAATGCCCGCCCAGAACGCCACCAGCCGCCCCGCACCCACGCTCACCGGCCCGCCATCGAACACATAATCCATGCTGCCCTGGGTCAGCCAGTTGAACTCGATATGCCCATGGGTATGGGCATAGGGCATGATCTGGGGCGCGAACGAGCGGATACCGAACCGGCCAAAGGCCTTGCCGGACGAGTAGAAACTGCGGTCGGGGCGCGGCGTGGGACGGGGTGCGCGCTCGCGCGGTTTTGGCGTACGTACCGCAATTTCAACAGTCATACTTATCCGCCCACTTCTTAGAAAACCGGAACAAGTCTCTATCATTCCGGATTGCAACGGCCGTGGCAAGGCGTACGATTTTGGCCTGAGCACGGGATTAGTCGGCAGGGAGTGGCCGATGCAGGCGATCAATGCCAACCCGCTGCCATGGGAGGTTTTATGAGAAAACACGCAATGGCCCTTGGTGGGGCCGGATTGATGCTGGGCGTCTCGTTATTGACGTTGCAAGCCCAGGAACTGACAGGCGAACTGCCCGATCCGCCGGCATTTGCCGCGCAGAGCGAACCCACCTTTGTCAGCATTTCCGACATTCTGGAATACAGGGCGCTGCCCGAATACCACGAGCCTGACTGGGTCACCGCGAAATATGTCGACGCCGGCACATTGCCGCCCGTCGCCGAGCGCCTGCCCAAGGAGCCTATGGTCTACAAGACCGCCAACATGCCGGACGGCATCGGCGTCTATGGCGACACCATGCGCCACGTCATTGGCGGCCGGCCCGAGGGCTGGAACTACATTGGCGGCCAATCCCAGGGCTGGGGCGGCATCGATATCGGCCTTTCCGAATGCCTGACTCGCACGGGCCCGTTGTTTCAGGTCAAGGCCGACGAACTCGAGCCCATGCCCAACCTGGCCAAGAGCTGGGAATGGTCCGAAGACGGCCATGAGCTGACCATGCACCTGATCGAGGGCGCTAAATGGTCCGACGGCGACCCCTTCGACGCCGACGACGTGATGTTCTACTGGAACGACAATATCCTCGACTCCAATGTCTCCCCGCTAAATGGCGGCACGCCCGAGACCTTTGGCGTGGGCACGACGCTTGAAGCGATCGACGCCTACACCATCAAGTGGACCTTCAAGGAGGTCCGCCCGACCCAGTACCTCTATGCCATGGCCTATGGCACCTTCTGCCCCGGCCCCAGCCATATCCTGAAAGCCGAACATCCCAAGTACAAGCCCGAGAACACCTACGAGCAGTACAAGAACGCCTTCCCGCCCGAATATATGAACATTCCGGTGATGGGTGCCTGGGTACCGGTCGAGTACCGGCCTGACGACATCATCGTCATGCGTCGCAATCCCTACTACTGGAAGGTCGACGAGGCCGGCAACCAGCTGCCTTACCTCAACGAAATGCACTACCGTCTCAGCACCTGGGCTGACCGCGACGTGCAGGCCGTGTCCGGTTCGGGCGACTTCTCCAACCTCGAACAAGCTGAAAGCTATGTCGAGGCGCTCAAGCGCTCCGCCGAGGATACCGCCCCCGCCCGCCTGCAGTTCGGCGCCCGCACCATCGGCTATGCGCTCGAGTTCAACCTGTCCGCCAATGGCTGGGGTGAACCTGATGCCCGCGCCCAGGCCGTCCGCGAACTCAACCGCAACGTGGACTTCCGCAAGGCAATCTCGATCGCCGTCGACCGCCAGCGGCTGGGTGACTCGCTGGTCCGTGGTCCGTTTACCGCCATCTATCCGGGTGGCCTCTATGCCGGCACGGCCTATTACGACAAGGCTTCGACGGTCTACTACCCGTTCGATCTGGACGCGGCCAATGCCCTGCTTGACGGCCTGGGCCTGACCGATACTGACGGCAATGGCATCCGCAACTATCCCGCCGACACCCTCAACGGTGCCGATGTGGAAATCACCCTGCTCGCCAATACCGAATACGGCACCGATACCAACCTGGCCGAAGGCGTGATTGCACAGATGGAGCCACTCGGCTTGCGCATCATTGCCAACTTCCAGAGCGGCACGGCCCGTGACGACATGCAGCAGGCCGGTCAGTTCGACTGGCACGTCAGGCGCCAGGGCAGTGAACTTGTGTCCGTGGTCCAGGGCACGGCAGGTCTGGCCCCGACGGGTCCACGCACCAGCTACTACCATCGCGCTGGCGAAGGCGACGTCGTCGACCTGTTGCCCTTCGAAGAGGAACTGGTGGGCATCGTCAACGCCTTCATCGCCACCAGCGACAATGCCGAACGCACCGAACTGATGAAGAAGTACCAGCGCGTCTTCACCGAGAACGTCTACTCGGTGGGCCTGACGCAATATCCCGGTGCCCTGATCATCAACAAGCGCTTTGCCAATATCCCGGCCGGCGCCCCCATCTTCATGTTCAACTGGGCCGAGGACAACATCATCCGCGAGCGGGTCTTCGTCCCCGCCGATGCCCAGGGCGACTTCGAGCTGCATCCCGAGACCCTGCCGGGCGCGCCCGGTTCGGCCGGCCCGATGTAATCGCAGCCTGCTCCTGAAGATCCTCGGCAGGGGGTACGCCCCCTGCCCACCAATGAAAGGTCTCGCCCATGCTTCGCTTTCTGGTCATGCGCATTCTGGGCGCTATTCCCCTGCTGGCCGTCCTCAGTCTCGTCACCTTCGCCATCATCCAGGCGCCCCCGGGCGACTATGGCGACACCATCCGCTCCATGCTGATCAACCAGGGCGGCGTTCCCCCCGCCCAGGCCGAAGCCCAGGCCGAAATCTATCGCGAGGCCAACGGCTTGAACGATCCGCTGGTGATCCAGTATTTCAACTGGATCGGCGGCATCGTTACCCGCTTCGATTTCGGGCATTCGCTCTATTACAACAAGCCGGTGGGCAATGTGGTCGCCGAGCGCCTGCCCGCCACCATCATGCTGGCGCTGACCTGCCATATCCTGGCCTCGCTGCTGGGCATTGGCCTGGGCATCGTCGCCGCCACCCGGCAGTACAGCTGGATCGATACCGGCCTGGGCATCATCTCCTTCTTGGGCATGACCATTCCGCGCTTCCTGCTGGCCATCATCATTCTCTATTTCCTGGTCTTCCGCCTCAATGTCTCGGAAGTGGGCATGTTCTTCTCCGCCAAATATGGCGGCGCGCCCTGGAGCTGGGACAAGTTCGTCAACCTCATGCAGCACATCTGGCCCGTCATCTTTATCGCGACCTTTGGTGGCCTCGCCTACAATATGCGCGTCATGCGGGCCAATCTGCTCGACGTGCTCAACAGCCAGTATGTCGAGACCGCGCGCGCCAAGGGCCTGCCTGAATCCGCCGTGATCATGAAGCATGCCGTGCCCAATGCCCTGCACCCGCTGGTCGCCTATCAGGGCGTCGTGCTGCCCTATATGCTGACCGGTGAAATCGAGGTTGCCATCGTCTTCGGACTGGCCACTGTCGGCCCCGCCATTGTCGGCTCGATGGGCGTCGGCGACGTCTTCGTCACCGCCACCTTCATGCTGGTGCTGGCCGTGACCCTGATCATCGGCAACATCATTTCCGACATCCTGCTGGTCGCCCTCGATCCGCGCGTTCGTCTCGGGGGAGCCGCCGAATGACCGATACGCGTACCCGTTCCGCCATTCCCTTGCCCCCCGATGCCGGCGGCCCCATGCCGACCCCTGCCGAAGACATCACCGAGCACATCCCACCGGTCAGCCGTTATGGCTCCGGCAGCGAAACCTATGCCACCCTGGTCTGGCGCCGCTTTCGCCGCTCGACCATGGGCATGATCGGCCTCATCCTGGTACTGCTGCTGCTGGTGGTCTCGGTCTTCGCCGATTTCTTCGCGCCCATGGATCCCAAGCAGGCCAACCTGCCCTTCGCGCCGCCCGATGTCATTGCCTTCGAGGACCCGCAGGGCAATTTTAGCCTCATTCCCTGGGTCTATCCCGTCGGCGATACCGGCGAGTTCGACCCGGTTACCTTCCAGCCCCTGACCGGGCTGATCAAGGACAACCCAACCCCCACCGGCTTTTTCGTTACCGGCCACAGCTACCAGCTCTTGTGGTTCATCCCGGCCAATATCCACTTCTTCGGCGCCACCGATGGGCGGCCGATCCAGCTGCTGGGCACCGACAAGTTCGGCCGCGACATTCTCAGCCGCGGCATCATCGGCTCGCGCATTTCGCTGATGATTGCCCTGGCCGTGGTATCGATCACCACCATTGTCGGCACGCTGGTCGGCATCAGCTCGGGCTATATCGGCGGGCGCCTCGACAACTGGGTGCAGCGCTTCGTCGAATTCGTGCTCGCCTTTCCGCAACTGCCCCTCTACCTGGCGCTGACGTCGCTGATCCCGGTCACCGCCCCGTCCAATGTGTTCCTGAGCTTTGTCATCTTCGTCATGGCCGTGCTCGGTTGGGCGCAGCTGAGCCGCGAGGTGCGCTCGAAAACGCTGTCGCTGGCGCGCATCGAATATGTGCGTGCTGCCATTGCCGTCGGCGCCACTGACAGCCGCATCATCACCCGCCACATCCTGCCCAATGTGCTCAGCCACGTCATCGTCTCGATTACCCTGGCCGTGCCGTCGGTGGTGCTGCTCGAGAGCTTCCTGGGTTTCCTCGGCTTTGCGGTCAAGCCGCCGCTGATCTCCTGGGGCCTGATGCTGCAGGACACTGGCACCTTCTCGGTGATCGGCTCCTATCCCTGGATCCTGAGCCCCGTCATTTTCGTGCTGATCACCGTGTTCGCGTTCAACGCCCTGGGCGATGGCCTGCGCGACGCCATCGACCCCTATTGAGGACCGGCCCATGAACGAGCCCAAATTCACGCCAGTCTCCAACGATCGCCACGACCTGGGCAGCCACGGCCGCGAACTGATCCTCGACGCCCGCAATATCGGCGTGGACTTCAAGGTCGAGGGCGGCACCGTCAACGCCGTGCGCGATGTGTCTTTCCAGCTGCACAAGGGCGAAACCATTGCCCTGGTCGGGGAAAGCGGCTCGGGCAAGTCCGTCACCGCCCGCACGCTCATGAAACTGCTGACCAAGCGCGCGACCATCCTGCCCGAAACGCAGATCACCCTGTCGGGCCAGAATATCGTCACCATGACCGACAAGCAGATGCGCAAGCTGCGCGGCAATGATGTGGCAATGATCTTCCAGGAGCCAATGAGTTCGCTCAACCCGGTCTACACCATCGGCCAGCAGCTCTGCGAAGTCCTCCACCTGCACAACCGCATGAGCCGGGCCGATGCCATGAAGAAGGCCGAAGCCCTGCTCGAGGAAGTGCAGATCCCCGAGCCCAAGGCCCGCCTCAACAACTATCCCCACCAGCTCTCGGGCGGCCAGCGCCAGCGCGTCATGATCGCCATGGCCCTGGCCAACCGCCCCGACGTGCTGATTGCCGATGAGCCCACCACCGCGCTGGACGTGACGGTGCAGGCCCAGATCCTGCACCTGATCGACAATCTCAAGGACAAGTACGGCATGGCGGTGATCCTGATCACCCATGACCTGACCATCGTCCGCCAGTTCTCCGACTATGTCTATGTCATGCAGAATGGCCGGGTGCAGGAGCACAATGCCACCGAGGCGCTGTTCGCCAATCCGCAGCACGCCTATACCCGCCACCTGCTCGCCTCCGAACCCAAAGGCACCGCGCTGCCGCTCGCCGAGGGCGCCCACGAGACGGTACTCGAAGGCAAGAACGTCAAGGTCAGCTACACCCTCAAGCGCGGCGGCTTCTTCAAGCCGGACTTCTTCGAACTCAAGGCGGTCGACGATCTCGACATCAAGCTGATGCGCCACGAGACGCTGGGCATTGTCGGGGAGTCCGGCTCGGGCAAGACCACCTTCGGCCAGGCGCTGATCCGCCTGATCGGCAACCAGGGCGGCCAGATCTTTTTTGATGGCGAGCCGATTCACGACAAGGACCGTGCGGCCATGCGCCCGCTCCGCTCACGCATGCAGATCGTCTTCCAGGACCCTTTTGCCAGCCTCAATCCGCGCATGTCGATCCGGCAAATCATCGAGGAAGGACTGATCGTCAACCAGATCGGCGCCAATAGCCGCGAGCGTGTCGACCGCGTCCGCGAGGCGTTGGTCGATTCCGGCATGCCCGACACCATTCTGAACCGCTTCCCGCATGAATTCTCGGGTGGCCAGCGCCAGCGCATCGCCATCGCCCGCGCCATTGCGCTCGAGCCCGAATTCATCCTGCTCGACGAGCCAACCTCGGCGCTCGACCTTTCCGTCCAGGCCCAGATCATCGACCTGCTGCGCAAGCTGCAGGATGAAAAGGGCCTCTCCTATCTCTTCATCAGCCACGACCTCAAAGTCGTTCGCGCCCTCTGCCACCGCGTCATGGTGATGCAATATGGCAAGATCGTCGAACAGGGGCCCGTGGCCGACGTTCTCACCAACCCCCAAACCGAATATACGGCCCGGCTCGTCCGCGCCGCATTCGACATTGCCGCCTAACCTTCGGAGCATTCCTTTATGGCAAATCCCAAAATCACTTTCATCGGCGCCGGCTCGGCCGTGTTCATGAAGAATATCGTCGGCGATATCCTGCAGCGCCCCGCTTTGGCAGGCGCCACGATCCGGCTGATGGACATCAACCCCACCCGGCTCGAAGAGAGCGAGATCATCGCCAAAAAGCTGATCGCCACGCTGGGCGTTTCGGCCAAGGTCGAGACCTTTTCCAGCCAGCGCCAGGCACTCGATGGCACCAATTTCGTCGTCGTCTGCTTCCAGATCGGCGGCTACGAGCCCTCGACAGTGATCGACTTCGACATTCCCAAAAAATACAACCTGCGCCAGACCATTGCCGATACGCTGGGCGTTGGCGGCATCATGCGCGGCCTGCGCACCGTGCCGCATCTATGGAGCATCTGCGATGACATGCTGGCCGTCGCACCCGACGCGATCATGCTGCAATATGTCAACCCGATGGCCATCAACACCTGGGCCATCTCGGAAAAATACCCCACCATCAAGCAGGTGGGCCTCTGCCACTCGGTGCAGGGGACGGCGATGGAACTGGCCCATGACCTCGACATTCCCTATGAGGACATCCGCTATCGCTCGGCCGGCATCAACCACATGGCCTTCTACCTCAAGTTTGAGCATCGCCAGGCGGATGGCTCATACAAGGACCTCTATCCCGAGCTCCATCGCGCCTATGACGAAGGCCGCGCGCCCAAGCCGACCTGGAATCCGCGCTGCCCCAACAAGGTGCGCTACGAAATGCTCAAGCGCCTGGGATACTTCGTCACCGAAAGCAGCGAGCACTTCGCCGAATACACCCCCTATTTCATCAAGGAGGGTCGCGAGGACCTGATCGAGAAGTTCGGCATTCCGCTCGACGAATATCCCAAGCGCTGCGTCGAGCAGATCGCCAACTGGAAGAGGACCTCCGAGGACTACAAGAAGGCCGACCGCATCGAGGTCAAGCAGAGTAAGGAATATGCCTCATCCATCGTCAACTCGGTCTGGACCGGCGAACCTTCGGTCATCTACGGCAACTTGCGCAATAATGGTGTCATCACCAGCCTGCCCAACAATGCGGCCGTCGAAGTGCCGTGCCTCGTCGACGACAACGGCATCCAGCCCACTTTTATCGGCGAACTGCCACCCCAGCTGACGGCGCTGATGCGCACCAATATCAATGTGCAGGAACTGACCGTCCGCGCCATGATGGAAGAAAACCGCGCGCACATCTATCACGCCGCCATGATGGACCCGCACACCGCCGCCGAACTCGATCTCGAGCAGATCTGGAACGTCGTCGACGACCTGATCGAAGCCCATGGCAGCATGCTGCCCGGCTGGACCCAGGGCCCGCGCAAGCAGCGCGTGGCCTGACCTTCTCCCACGAGAACCGGCCTCGCGGCGGTCTGCTGCGGGGCCGGACCCTCTTTCGGCATATGCCAGACCGCGGCCAAAAAAAAATGGGCGCCCCGAAGGGCGCCCTGTCCGGGAGGACATCTCTGAAACAATTTAGTGGTGCCCGCCCACCACTTCGCGCAGTTCTTCGACCGAGCGCACCTTTTTGCGGGCAGCGCCGTCCCAGTCTCGCGTCTTGACCGTCGACTTGTCCATGCGCGCCCGGGCCGCTGGAACCGCATCGGCATATTGCGGCAGCCATTGCGCCTGGGCGACCACCATCTCGTCGACCATGGCCCAGACCTCATCGGGCGTGCAGATCGCGCCCACCAGCGGGTCGTGCAGCACCGCCAGCTTGAGCGTATCGATATTGCCCGTCATGGCCGCTTCCACCGAGAGCCGCTGCACCGAGACCGAGACCGAACAGGTGGCGGCGCAGGCGGTCGGCAGGGTGATGCCCTCGATCATGTTGATGCCGAAACGGTCGACAAAGCCGGGGCTTTCGATGATCGCATCGTCGGGCAGATTGGTGATGATGCCATTGTTTCTGCGGTTGAAATGGCCGCGATAGACCCGACCGGTCTCCATCGCCTCGATGATATGGCTGGCATGTTCGCTGGTCCGCTTGTGCTCGCTCAGCGGCTTGTTGGCCTGTTCCTTGAACATCGGGAAGTCGGTTTCGAACCAGTTGCGCCGTTCGGTCGAGTAGCGCAGATAGCCGCCGGTTTCGCCATGGATCCAGTCGCTCATGTCGATCCAGCGGCCGATCTCCTCGGGCCGCTTGCGGTACCAGGGCAGATACTCGCTCAGATGCCCGTTGGACTCGGTGGAATAGACGCCGAACCTCTTCAGCACGTCGATGCGTACCTTCTCCTGCCGGGAATAGACCGGATGCGCCTCGAAGCCGGCGATCAGCTCGTCCGCTTCGATCTTCCGTCCCTTGGCACGGATCTCGATATACCAGGTCTGGTGATTGATGCCGGCGCAGACATATTCGAGCTCTTCATCGGTCACGCCCAACACATTGGCGATCTGATGGGCGCCGTGCTGCACGCCATGGCACAGGCCGACGACATTGACGCCGCCATACATCTCGGCCGCCCAGGTATTCATCGCCATGGGGTTGGCATAGTTGAGAAACAGCGCGCCGGGCTCTGCCACTTCCTTGATATCCTTGCAGAAATCCAGGATCACCGGGATGTTGCGCTGGCCATAGAGAATGCCGCCGGCGCAGATCGTATCGCCCACGCACTGGTCGACGCCATAGCGCAGTGGAATCGAGATATCGGTGGCGAAGGCTTCGAGCCCGCCCACCCGCACACAGCTCATGATGTAGCGCGCGCCGGTGATCGCGGCGCGGCGGTCGGTGGTGGCGGTGACCCTGGCCGGCAGCTTGTTGACCGAGACGATGGTCTCGATCACCTGTTTGACCATGTCCAGGTTGGCCGGGTTGATATCGGTCAGCGCGAACTCGCAGCCGACGAATTCCGGCACCTTGAGCAGGTCCGAGATCAGCGTCTTGGTAAAGCCGATCGAACCGGCGCCAATAATAGTAACTTTGAATGACATAGCATTCGATCCAGTGCGACTGATTGCAGGAATATGTTGTCATATTGCTAGCCGCTGCCGCCACATGAATGGTAGAGAAAGCTTGTGCGATCGCGGGTAATTTTGTGCTCAGACAACTCCTCAATCACGGCCACAAGGTGCGCGGCCTGGCGCTGCCCAAGAGTGCAGTGCCCCTGCACTGCATGGCGGTGAGCGCCGGCTATGAACAGCGCGTCAATGAGGTCTATTCCTGGGATGGCCTGCAGCGGGGTGATGCGCCGTTTCTGGTGATCCAGCATACGCTGGTGGGCGAGGGGCGGCTGGACTTCGCCGGTACGCAGTACCGGCTGACGCCGGGCCAGACCATGGTGCTGAGCTTGCCCCACGCCCATCGCTACTGGCTGGAACGCGGCCAGCACTGGGAATATTTCTGGATGGTGCTCAATGGCCGCGAGGCGCTGCGGCTGGCGCGCGAGATCATTGATGTCGCCGGACCGGTATCGACCCTCGCCCCGCCGGTAGTAGACCGGCTTGCCGATGCCTGCCTGACGCTGATCGCGCGCAGCGACATCACGCCCGGCGAGGCCTCGGCCGCCAGTTACGCGGCCATGGCGGCACTGCATGACGGGGTCTTCTCCGCCGGGGCCGCGACCAGACCAGCTTTGCCCCCTTCCATCACCCGCGTCATGACCCATATCGAGGCCAATCTGGTCTGGCCTCTGCAGGTCGAGCGGCTGGCCATGATCGCCGACATGAGCCGCGCCCATTTCGTGCGCCAGTTTACCCAGGCCACCGGCCAGGCCCCCTCAGCCTATGTGCTGGCCCGCCGCATCGAACGCATCGAGCGGCTGCTGCTGGCCACCGACATGAGCGTGAGCGATATCGCCCGGGCTACGGGCTTTGCCGATGCCAACTATCTGGCCAAGGCCTTCCGCCGCAAGCGCGGCATGGCGCCCCTGGAATTCCGCGCCAGCCAGCGGATGGGTGGAGGCACCTGACAACCGGCTTGCCTTGGGTTAGCAAAAGGGGCAAAACCTCGGTTGACGTATAGGGCAACCCCATGACCAATCCTGTCACGCATGACCGCCGCCATTTTGAGGATCTCGCCGTCGGCGAAGTCATCACCCTGGGCCAGACCCGGGTGACCAAGGCGATGATCATTGCCTTTGCCACCGAATTCGATCCCTTCCCCTTTCACCTCGACGAGGCGGCGGCCAAGGCCAGCCTGCTTGGCGGTCTCGCTTCGAGCGGCTGGCAGACCGGGGCACTCAGCCTGCGCCTGCTGGTCGACGCCTTCCTCAGCAAGATTGCCTCGGCCGGCGGGCTCGGCTTTTCCGACCTCAAATGGAAGAACCCGGTGATGGTCGATGATACCATTGGCGGCACGGTCACCATTGTCGACCTGCGCCGCTCCACCGGCCACCCGCAATGGGGCATTGTCACGCTCGACTTCGACGTGCGCAACCAGAAGGGCGCGCCGGTACTGACCATGCGCCTGGCCAATCTGGTCGACACGCGCAACCCGGGAGCCTCGGCATGACACGCTGGTTCGAGGATATCGTCCTGGGCGAGGTCTATCCCCTCGGCAGCCACACCTTTGACGCCGACGAGATCGTGCGCTTCGCCACGCTCTACGACCCGCAATATTTCCACCTCGATGCCGAAGCGGCCAAGCACAGCCACTTCGGCGGCCTGGTGGCCAGCGGCTGGCACACCGTCAGTGTCGGCCATCGGCTGATGGTCGATACCCTGTTTGCCGAGGAAGAGCGCCTGCGCGCCATGGGCCTCGAACCCGGCGTCTCCGGCCCCTCTCCCGGCGTCAATGCCATGGACTTCAAGGTCCCCGTCCGCCCCGGCGATACCGTGAGCTACGAGCTGGTCGTCACCGACAAGCGGGCCTCGAACTCCATTCCCGGCTGGGGCCTGTTGTTCAACCGGCTGACCGCGCTCAACCAGCGCGGCGAAGTAGTCTATCGCGCCGATCTGGTCGGCTTTTCCAAGCTGCGCGACTACACCATGCCGTTCAAGCTGCGCGTGCTGCAGGCGGTGGTCAAACTGCCGATATTGGGACCGCTTCTCAAACGCCGCGCTTGAAAGCGCGGCGACGGACCGGCACTGTGTCACCATGCACCGAATCGCCCTCATTGCTGCCGTCACCGCCCTGTCTGCCACGTCGGCTTTCGCCCAAAGCTTTGAGGGCAACTGGGGCTGCCGCGACACGACCAGCGCCAAGGCCGGCATCCTGACCATCTATGGCAACGTCTATGGCTTTGCCTCGACCACGCTGGGTGACGCCGCATCCGGCACAGGCACCATTACCGGCTACGAGGATGGCGTTGCCTTCAATGACGGCGGCCTGATGACGGCGCGCAGCATCGTCGCCGGACGGGTCATCGCCGACCCCACCTACGTGGCGGCCCTTCAGCTGGAAACCGCCGATGCCATCGTCATGCTCTGCACGCCACGCTGACACCCCTCATCCCTGCTGAAAGATTTTTTCTGCCGCAGGGCTTGAACTGCTTGCGCGGCGCTATATCTAACCAAGGTGGCGCCGGGCCCCTCTGGCGAAAGCATTGACGCTTTCGTGATGTCGGAGCCACTCCAAACGAACATGGAGATGGTCCGGCGATGGATTCGCTATTTGCTGCCCTGACGGGTGAATTTCTGGGTACGCCCGTATACTTCTGGGTGGCCTTCGTCACCATCGTCATCGCCTTGCTGGTTTTCGATCTCGGCATCCTGCACAAGGATGAACGCGAGATCGGCGCTGCCGAAAGCCTCAAGCTCTATGGCTTCTACGTCACCATCGCCATGGCCTTTGGCGGCTGGGTCTGGTGGCAGCGCGGGGCTGAGGCCGGGCTCGAATTCTACACCGCCTACCTGATCGAGCAATCGCTGGCGATGGACAACATGTTCGTCATCGCCACCATTTTCGGCTTCCTTGCCATTCCCCGGCTCTATCAGCATCGAGTGCTGTTCTGGGGCATTCTGGGCGTGGTGTTCCTGCGCGCCATCCTGATCGGCCTGGGTGCTGCCCTGGTCTACCAGTTCAGCTGGATCCTGTTCATATTCGGCGCCTTCCTGGTGTTTACCGGGTTCCGCATGTTCAAGCACCAGGACGAAAAGCCGGACATCGAATCCAATTTCGCCTTCAAGTTCCTGCGCAAGCACTTCCGCATCACCGACAAGCTGCATGGCCATGACTTCACTGTCCGCCAGCCTGATCCCAAATCCGGCAAGCTGGTCGTCTGGCTGACCCCGCTGGCCGTGGCCTTGATCATGGTGGAAGTCGTCGACCTGATCTTTGCCGTGGACTCGGTGCCGGCGGTGTTCGCCGTGACGCAGGATACCTTCATCGTCTACACCTCCAACATTTTCGCCATCCTGGGTCTGCGGGCGCTCTACTTTGCGCTGGCTGCTGCCATGAACCGCTTCCGCTACCTGCAGACCTCGCTGGCCATCATTCTGGTCCTGGTCGGCATCAAGATCTTCCTGGTGCCGCTGGGCTATCACATCGACACCCTGCTCTCGCTGATCGTTACCCTCTCCATCCTGGGTGGCGGCGTCATCTTCTCGCTGTGGAAGACCCGCAACGAGCCTGACATCAGCGCTGTGGACGAACCCGAGACCGGTCAGCTCAAGCCCTGACCAAGGCTCCTTTGAAGGCGGGCGGACGACCGGTCACCGGCGTCCGCCCGCTTCTTTTGTGGATATGACAGGCAGCGCAAGCGCTCCTGACACGGTCTGTCATCGGGCGGCGCCAGGCTGGGGCAACTGAGGAGCGCTGCCATGACCCTGATCGCCACCTGCCACTGCGGTGCCACCAAGATCGAACTGCCCCGCCACCCCGCCGAGGCAGCCAGTTGCAACTGCACCTATTGCGCGCGCACCGGCGCCGTCTGGGCCTATTACGCGCCGGGGGAGCTCACCTTCCTGTCGCGCAGCGATGAGCGCAGCTACTCGACCGCGCCCGACATCCACCAGCATTATTTCTGCGGCAATTGCGGCATGCAGACCTGGGGCGACAGCCCCGACTGGGCAAGCCTCTACAATGCCGATGGCACGCCCAGGGACGGCGCCGGTGGCGGCACACCGACCCAGCGCAAGTTCGGGCTCAACCTGCTTCTGGTGGACGATCTCGACTGGTCAAGGGTGACGGTGGAACAGCTGGACGGACGCCACAACTGGTAGCGCCTCGCTCCGGCGTTGCGACGGGCCTTAGTGGCCGTCGAATTCCATCAAGGCGCTGACGTCGACGCCCTGCGCCGCGAGCTTCTCGGCCCCGCCCAGAGCCGGCAGATCGATCACGAAGGCAGCGCCATGCACCCGCGCCCCGGTGCGCCGCAACAGGCCCACGGCGGCGATGGCCGTACCCCCGGTGGCGATCAGGTCATCGACCAGCAGCACGACATGACGCGCATCGAGGACGTCGGCATGGATCTCGATGGTGTCCACGCCATATTCGAGCGCGTAGTTCTGCCCGATGGTCTCACCGGGCAGCTTGCCCTTCTTGCGCACCGGAATGAAGCCGACGCCCAGCGCTATGGCCACGCCTGCCCCGAAGATGAAGCCGCGCGCCTCGATGCCGGCCACATGCGTGATGCCCTGCCCGCGATAGCGGCTGGCAATGTCCTCGACGCTCTGCTTGAACCCCTCGGGGTGCTCGATCAGCGTGGTGATGTCACGAAACAGGATCCCCTTTTTGGGGTAGTCCGGAATCGTGCGCACGAGAGCCTTGAGATCGAGCGACATGGATATCCTGGGAAGCGGGAAAAATCAGGGGAGCCGGCGGCCTACCAGATGCCGGGCGACGACGCCCGCATTGTAGGCTGCCGAACGGGTCACATTGACCGCCACTTCGCGCGCCCTGGGATTGCTGGCCACGGCCAGGATGCCGGCCCGGACGACCGGGTTGCGCGACAGGGTGACGGCAGCGCCAACGACGGTCGCGGCAAGACGAATGGCGGACATCAGGGCTCCCTCGGCAGGTGATTTGCGCAGGCTCAATATTGCGGCGCGCCGCCCAAATGGCAAGGGCCTGAAATCGGCGTGATGGTAACGAAAAGGGCTCCGCAACGGAGCCCTTTGATTTGATGGGTCGGTATGACCGGTCGGTATCCTGTCGAGCGTAGCTCTCCAGGCCTAGTCGCCTGAAAACGCGCCACTGGCGCGTTTTCGCCGCGCAGCGGCCGGCGACTAGTGCTCGATGCCAGCCCAGATCTTGCGCTTGGTGCCATACATCAGGCCGGCAAAGATGATCAGGAACAGCAGCACGACAAAGCCGGTCTGCTTGCGGCCGGCCAGGTGCGGCTCAGCCATCCACATCATGAAGGCCGAAACGTCGGTGGAATACTGTTCCAGCGTTTCCGGTACGGCCGTCTGGCCTTCTTCCACGGTATAGGTGACCTGCCCATCCGCCAGCGGCGGCGCCATGCCGATGGCATGACCGGGGAACACATGGTTGTAGTACTTGCCTTCCGGCAGCTCGAACCCTTCGGGTGCGTCTTCCTCATAGCCGCTCAGCAGGGCGTGGATATAATCCGGCCCGCCCTCGGAATAGCCGGTGAAGTAGTTGAACATCCAGAACGGGAAGGCATCGTGCACGCCACGGGCCTTGGCCAGCACCGAGAAGTCAGGCGGCAGCGCGCCGCCATTGGCATCACGGGCGTCCTGCTCGGTGGCGAAAGGCGAAGGCCAGCGGTCGGCAGCAACGGCTGGCCGCACGCCGCCATCAGCGGTGGCATCGGCAACTTCATACTCGGCAGCCAGCGCCTTGACCTGCGCCTCCGAGAAGGACGGGCCACCTTCTTCGGACAGGTTGCGGAAGGCGATCAGCCGCGCACCGTGGCAGCTTGAGCAGACTTCCCGGAACACCTGGAAGCCACGCTGCAGCTGGTTCTCGTCATAGGTGCCGAAAATGCCGGCAAAGCTCCAGCTCTGCTTTTCGACATGCACGGCGTCCTCGGCCGCCTGCGCGGCACTGAGCCCCGAAAGGCCGGCCAGAACGGCCAGGGTGGCCAGGATGGTCTTGGTGTTGAACATGGTTCCTGCCCCTCTCTTACGCGTGCGACTTGGCGAGCACGCTCTCCGAGATGCTGGTCGGCAGGGGCCGAGGCTTCTCGATGCGGCTGAGCACGGGCAGGATGACGATGAAGTGGATGAAGTAATAGGCGGTGCAGATCTTGGAGAACAGCACGCCGATGGCATCGGCCGGCTGGGCACCCAGATAGGTCAGGGCAATGAAGTTCACCACGAACAGCCAGTAGAACCACTTGAACATCGGGCGAAAATTGCCCGAGCGCACCTTGGATGTATCCAGCCAAGGCAGCAGGAACAGGATGACGATCGAACCGCCGAAGAAGATCACGCCCAGCAGCTTGGAGTCGATGAAGAGCAGGTTGAAGTCGATGGCGCGCAGGATCGCGTAGAACGGCAGGAAATACCATTCGGGCACGATGTGGGCTGGCGTCACCTGGCTGTTGAACTCGATGTAATTGTCCGGATGACCCAGGATGTCGGGCGCAAAGAACGCGAACCAGACAAACGGGATCAGGAACACCACCATGCCAAAGGCGTCCTTCATCGTGTAGTACGGATGGAAGGGCAAGGTATCGCGGCTGTCCTTGACGTCGACGCCGGTCGGGTTGTTGTTGCCCGGCACGTGCAGGGCCCAGATATGCAGGGCCACCACGGCAGCGATGACGAAGGGCAGCAGGTAGTGCAGCGAGAAGAACCGGTTGAGCGTTGGATTGCCCACCGAGAAACCGCCACGCAGCAGCTCAAGCAGCGGCGTACCGACGACCGGAATGGCCGCAAAGATATTGGTGATCACGGTGGCAGCCCAGCCGGACATCTGGCCCCAGGGCAGCACATAGCCCATGAAAGCCGTCGCCATCATCAGCACGAAGATCAGCACGCCCAGAATCCACAGGATCTCGCGGGGCGCCTTGTAGGAGCCGAAATACATGCCGCGGAAGATGTGGATATAGACGGCAGCAAAGAACATCGAAGCGCCCACGGCGTGGAACGCCTGGATCATGCGGCCGCCATTGACGTCGCGGCGGATGTGCTCGACCGAGTCGAATGCCATCGACACATGGGGCGTATAGTGCATCGCCAGGATGATGCCGGTGACGATCTGGATGCCCAGGCACATCACAAGGATGGCCCCGAAGGTCCAGAAATAGTTGAGGTTTTTGGGCGTCGGGAAGTCCATCAGGTGTTCTTTGGAGAACCGGATGATGGGCAGCCGCTCATCGAGCCATTTCTCGATGCCCGAGCCGGGAGTGTAGGTGGAATGTTCTGACATTGCGGTAGCCCCCACTAACCGATCTGGATCAGCGAATCGCTGATGAATTCATATGGCGGAACGACCAGGTTGGTCGGTGCGGGACCCTTGCGGATACGGCCGGCGGTATCGAACTGCGACCCGTGGCATGGGCAGAACCAGCCATCGAATTCACCCGATTCACCGGTGGGGATGCACCCCAGATGGGTGCAGTTGGCAATCATCACCAGCCAGTTCTCATGGCCTTCCTTGGTGCGCTCGGTGTCGGCCTGCGGATCCTTGAGGTCGGACAGGGGCACGGCCTGGGCGGCCGCGACTTCCTCGGGCGTACGGTTGCGGATGAATACCGGCAGGCCGCGCCACAGGATGGTTACCGACTGGCCGGGCTCGATGCCATTCAGGTTGAACTCGATGCTGGCGACCGCCAGGGTCGAGGCATCGGGGTTCATCTGGTTGATCAGCGGCCACACCGTGGCCGCAGCGCCGACGCCAGCCACGGCGCCAGTTGCCACGAACAGAAAATCCCGTCGTGTCGTTGAATGTTGAGCTTCCGTGGCCAAGGTCCGTTCCCCGTACTATCACATCAGACGCGGCCGGCAGCGGCACACCCGATTTCCATGAACGGAATCGGTAGCCGACCGCCCTCAAGCGGCCCGTCAGTTGCGGTCTTTTTGCACTGTCCCATCCGCTTGTCCAGTGATCCGCACCGTGACAGCACTCAACTGCGACACTATACCCGGCAAAGCCCCGCTTTGGCGGGCCTGACAGCCTCAAGCCGCGGGATAGCCTCATGCCGGTCCACCTAGCGCTCTATCAGCCCGACATCGCCAACAATACCGGCACGCTGATCCGCCTCTGCGCCTGCCTCGATACCACCATCCACATCATCCACCCCACCGGCTTTGCCTTTTCCGCCAAGACGCTTGCGCGCGCGGGGCTCGATTATGTCGATCATGCCGCCGTGCGCGAACACGACAGCTGGACCCGGTTCGACGCCTGGCGGCGCGAGGAGGGGCGGCGCCTGGTGCTGTTGACCACCAAAAGCCAGACCTCGGCCTATGAGGCCGTCTTTTCACCGCAGGACATCATCATGGTCGGTCGCGAAAGCGCCGGCGTGCCCGACGCCGTTGCGGCTGCCGCCGACCTCGCTTTGCGCATCCCGATGCGCCCGGGCTTGCGCTCGATCAATGTCGCTTTGGCCGCGACGCTTATCCTAGGCGAGGCAAAAAGACAGACGGACGGGTTTACAGCACTGCAATGACGGGTCAAATCTCCACCACCATGACACTTCCCATCGACATAGACGCCAAAAAGGCCACCGCCCAGCTCTGGTTCCGCACCCTGCGCGACAGCATATGCGCCCAGTTCGAGGTCATCGAGGCCGAGCTTGCCGGTCCCAATGCCGAGCTGCCCGCGGGCCGGTTCGAGCGCACGCCCTGGCAGCGCGAGGCCGGCGGCGGCGGCGAAATGAGCATGCTGCATGGCCGCGTCTTCGAGAAGGCCGGCGTGCATATCTCGGCCGTGCATGGCGAGTTTTCCGCCGACTTCGCCAAGCAGATGCCCGGCACCGAGGCGGGCGCCCAGTTCTGGAGCGCCGGCATTTCGCTGATCGTCCATCCAGCCAATCCGCATGTTCCGGCCGTGCACATGAACACGCGCATGATCGTTACCGGCAAGCAGTGGTTTGGCGGCGGCGCCGACCTGACCCCGGTGCTCGACCGCCGCCGCAGCCAGGACGACGTCGATACCCTGGACTTCCACGCCGCCATGCGCGCCGCCTGCATCGACCGCCCCGGCGTCGATTATGACCGCTACAAGGCGTGGTGCGACGAGTACTTCTTTCTGCCCCACCGCAACGAACCGCGCGGTACCGGCGGCATTTTTTACGATCACCACAATAGCGGTGATTGGGACGCCGATTTCGCCTTCACCCAGGCCGTGGGCGAGGCGTTTCTGGGCATCTATCCCCAATTGGTCCGGCGCAACATGACAACCCCCTGGACCGAGGCCGACCGGCATGAACAGCTGGTCCGGCGCGGCCGCTATGTCGAGTTCAACCTGCTTTACGACCGCGGCACCACTTTCGGCCTCAAGACCGGTGGCAATGTGCAGGCCATTCTCTCCTCCATGCCGCCCGAAGTCCGCTGGCCGTGAGCTGAGGAGCAGGCGATGGGGCTGACCGATATCCAGATCACCGGCTATCGCTCGGTCCGCGCCATCAGCTTTCCCGTCCGCCAGCTTTCGGTTCTGGTCGGTGCCAATGGTGTGGGCAAGACCAACCTCTATCGAGCGCTCGAACTGGTACGCGCTGCCGCGACCGGCGACTTTGCCCAGGATATCGCGCGGGAGGGCGGGCTGGCATCGGTCATCTGGGCCGGCGAGCGCCGCAGCCATGAGCCGGCTCGGATGACCCTGCGCATTGGCCTGGAACTGGCTGACGGCCATGGCGATGGCCTGCCCGTCAGCTATGAAATCGAGCCCGGCTTCCCCACCAAGGTCGATGCAGCCTTTCCCTTGGAGGCCATGATCAAGCAGGAGAGCCTGACCCTTGCCGGGCGGCGCCCGGTGGCACTGATGGAGCGCAAGGGGCCGGCGATCTGGGTACGGAACCAGGAGGGCAAACGCATGCAGGCCGATGCGGTGCTGCTTTCCAGCGAGACGGCCCTGTCAGGGCTGCGCGGCATTCCCGAAATCGATCGGGTGCGCGAGGCGATTGCGGCCTGGCGCTTCTACCACGGGTTCCGGACCGATGCGGACTCCCCGCTGCGCCTGCCGTCCCGCGCCGTCACGGCCCCGACGCTCGATGCCAATGGCGCCAATCTGGCCGCGGTACTGGCGACCCTGCGCCACATCCGCCAGGACAGCGTCGATCTCGACGAGGCCGTCGATCATGCCTTTCCGGGCGCCCAGCTGGTCGTGCCGCCGCCCGAACACTTCGCCAGCTTTGCCATGCGCTTTGCCGATATGCCGAAACGGGAATTCGCCGCCAATGAGCTCTCTGACGGCACGCTGCAGTTCCTGGCGCTGATGGGGGCGCTGCTCTCCTATCGCTTGCCACCGCTGATCGCGCTCAACGAACCCGAAAACAGCCTGCATCCCGAACTGCTGCCGGCTTTGGCCCGCATCATTGCCAAGGCGGCGCAGCGCACCCAGGTCTGGGTGGTCACCCATTCGCAGACCCTGGCCGATGCGCTGACCGAAGAGACGGGCATCCTTCCCCGCCAGGTCATCCGCCAGCACGGCGGCACCTGGCTGGAAGGGCTCAGCCAGATCGGTCAGTTCGTCGACGACTGAACCGGATTGGCGAGGCCGCGCTTGCGCGCCAGCCGGGATTGCCGCAGCGCCCGGAACCGGGTGACCACCAGACGCACCACGACATAGAAAACAGCAAAGACCAGCACGGCCAGCGGCAGGCCGCCGATCATCATGGTCTTGAAGGTCGGCCAGACCGCGTCAAAGCCGCTCGAGAACAGACCCTGGCTGAGCTGTTCGCCGGTGGCTTCCACCCGCGCCCCCTCGGTGACACTGACCCCTCCCCCGCCCGTCAGCCAGTCGCCGACGGCATAAGATGCCGCAAAGAACAACGGAAAGCTCAGCGGATTGCCCCATACCGTGCCGATGGCGGCGGCGAGCATATTGCCGCGCACCGCGAAGGCCAGCACGAAGCCGAGAAGGAAGTGCAGCCCGATCAGCGGCAGCATCGACACCGCTGCCCCCGACGCCACGCCGGCTGCGATGGCATGCGGGCTGGCCGAAAGCCGCATCACGCGCGTCTGCAGATAGCGGCCATAGCGTCGCAAGCCCATGCGCGGCCACACGGCATCCCGAATTTTGTTCAACAAGCCTGCCCGCATGCCCGGCGTACACCCCTGGTTTCACCGCCGTACCCTACAGGCAATCCAGCCCGCCGAACAGAAAAACTGCCGTGATCGAGGCGAACCAGCGGAACTCATGCGCGCCGCCAGGCATTGTTCGACATGTCGAACCCAGGAGGATGGCATGAAGCGATTTGAATCAGGCACACTGATCCCGGGCGCCACCTGGCACGCCGAGGCCGACAGCGAGGCTGAGGTGGTGCGCAAGGCGGTCGAAAACCTGCGCAACCTGCATGGCGAGACCGAAATCCGCCCTGACATGATCGAGCGCATCAAGGAGCGCATTGTCGATACCGACGCGGCGCCCGCCAAGCCGCACTAGAGCTGGACCAGGGTCAGCAGTGCCGGCTTGCCGAGCGCAAAGCCGCTGTCGATCCAGGCCCGCTCCAGGCGGGCCAGTTCCTTGCCCAACTGTGGCCCCGGCTTCATGCCGAGGCCGGCAAGGTCGCGCCCGCTGACCGGAAAGTCCGGCACGACCAGCCCCGCCAAAGCGCGGGCGGTTTCAGCCAGCCGCGCTTGCCCCCATTGCTCACGCGCCGCCACCAGCGCCAGGCCTTCCACCGCACTTTCGCCATGCCGATAGGCGGCTTCCCCGACGTGGTCGTCCCTCAGCAGTGCCGCAGCGCGGCCAATGTCGCGCGCCTTACCCACCATCTCTTTGGACAGCCGCCAGCTCTCCTGCGCCGTTTCCAGCGCGTCACCGGCCAGCAGGGCCAGCCGCGTCGCCGCCGACTGCCCGCCCAGGGCCTCGTAGGCCACCAGAGCCCGGGCCGCCGCATCGTCGAATTGCAGCAGGCCCAGCTCGGCCATCATCAGCAGGCTCATCGCTACCTTGGGCAGCGCCAGCATGCGGGTGATTTCCTGGCCCACCCGCTCGCGCGACAGATGCCCCAGCCGGGAGACGGCCGCGGCACACGCCGCCAGCCCGTCCGGATCAAACTGCTGGCCCCCGTGACTGGCCGAGAAGCGGAAGAAGCGATAGACCCGCAAGCCGTCCTCATTGATCCGCTGCGTCGCATCGCCGATGAAGCGTACCCGCCCGGCCAGCGCATCCTCAAGCCCGTCCAGCGGGTCGAACAGGGTGCCATCCGGCCCGCAATAGAGCGCATTGAGGGTAAAGTCGCGCCGGCTGGCATCCTCGCGCCAATCGGTACCGAAGGCGACGACGGCATGACGCCCATTGGTCTCGATGTCCCGCCGCAGCGTCGTGACCTCGGCCAGCGTCTCCCCCAGTTTGAGCGTCACCGTGCCATGGTCGATGCCTGTAGGATAGAAGGCAATCCCCGCGGCTTTCGCTCGCGCCATCACGTCCTCGGGCAGCAGTTCGGTGGCCAGGTCGATGTCGGGATTGACGCGCTGCCGCGCCAGCAGAGTGTCGCGAACCACGCCGCCGACGGCCCGGGTCCGGCCCTGCGCGCCATCGAGCGCGGCCAGGATCGCCTGCGTCTCCGGTCGCACCAGCCATTCAGCCGATTTCAGCGACTCGGTGCTCATGAGGCTGCCTCGCCGGTCGCCAGATCGCGGAACTGCCGCGTGATATTGGCGGTGATGCCCCAGATACGATGGCCATCATGGTCGATCTGCCAGGTCCGGTGTTCCTTGCCGTCCCGCTTGATGCGGAACTCGCCATAGCTCTCGATCTGCAGGATGCGCCGCAGCGGCACCTCGAACACCGAATGCACCTCGCCCGGATTGGGCACGAAGGGCCCGCTCGGTGCCACGATCGCCACGACCGGGGTGATCAGGTAATTGGTGCCGGTAAAATAGGTCGGCATGAACCCCACCACCTCCACCTCGCTGGCCAGCATGCCTACTTCCTCGAACGCTTCCCGCAGCGCGGCGGCGGCAACATCACTGTCCTGAGCATCGACCTTGCCCCCGGGAAAGGCCACCTGTCCCGAATGCGCCCGCAGGTCGGGAGAGCGCTCGGTATAGAGCACGGTAAAGCCTTCCGGGCGGCGCACCAGTGCGATCAGCACCGCCGCCGGGACAGGCGGCCGCTCGAAGGGACGCGACGGCGCCCAGTCCGGCGTCAGCGTTTCGGCCGCCGGCAAAGCAGGCGGCACCGGCAGCAGGCGGGCGGTGAGGCGGTTGATGAAGGGGTCGTCGGGGGGCAAGCAAACACCAGAATTTGCGTCGGGGTCGCCAGCTTAGTGCAGGCGACCGCAGCGGGTAAACCGCGTTCAGCGCAGGAGACGGCCCGGGAACCAGTCCAGCGGCCGCAATCAATCTTCGATGTAGGCCTCAATCGGGCCGGCCAGCGTGGTGGCAAGACTCTTGTCCTCGGCCAGCAGCAGCACGCGCGTCGGATCGACCGGGCCGGGAAATTCGATATTGCCCGGCGTGGTCGGCTCCCAGCCCAGCGGGCAGTAGTAGTCGCGGTCACCCACCAGCATGACGAACTGGCCTTCGCCCCTGGCCAGGGCCCGCGCCGTGACTTCCCGGGCCAGCATCTTGCCAGCGCCCAGCTTGCGGAAATCGGGATGGGTGGCCAGTGGACCCAGCATGTAGCCATTGATGCCACCAATCGAGATCGGCGTCATCCATACCGAGCCGCAGGGCGTGCCGTCGACCTCGGCGATGAGGCTGAGGCTCATGTCGATGGGGAACCGCTCGCGGATGCGGAAGGCGGTGCGGGCAAACCGGCCCGGGCCAAAGGCGATGGCCTGCAGGTCGTCGATGAATTCATCGTCCCCGGCCCGCGTGGCCGGGCGCACGGTAACGGTCCGGGCAGCAGGAGGGGAAGCAACAGCGGCCGCAGCCGGAGGCGCAGAGACAGAGGACATATCAACAATCCAGGAAAAGACGGGTAACACCAACCCGGCGCCCAATGGGCGCCGCTTCAAAAGACCACTCAGGGTCGTCGAATTACCAGCAAAACCTTCGCCATCCTGGGCGCCTCCACGCCGAGATTCCGCATTAGCACCACAGGGGCCGGACGTAAACAAAAACTCATCAGTTGATCCTGCAAAACCGGCGCCCCTGGCGCGTCTGTGTTCAATATGCACAACGCTTCGTTACGCCGCTGCTGTCTTATCGGGTCCGCCCCAATGGCCTATGTGTCAGTCAACGCAAGCGACGGCCGGAAGTTCACGCCGGCAATACGTCGGCAACATGACGGAAAGGCTGCACCCATGGGTCAACTGATCGACGGACAATGGTCCACCCAGTGGTATGACACCAAAAAGACCGGCGGCAAGTTCGAGCGCAGCCAGGCGGGCTTCCGCAACTGGGTCACCGCCGACGGCAGCCCCGGCCCCTCGGGCACCGGCGGCTTCAAGGCCGAAGCGGGCCGCTATCACCTCTATGTATCGCTGGCCTGTCCCTGGGCCCACCGCACGCTGATCTTCCGCAAGCTCAAGGACCTCGAGGCGCTGATCGATGTCTCGGTCGTTTCGCCGAAAATGCCCGACGAAACCGGCTGGAGCTTCGATACCAGCACCGGCTCAACCGGCGACGCGCTGTTCGGCAAGGAACTGCTGTGGCAGCTTTATACCCACGCGGTGCCAGACTTTTCCGGTCGCGTGACTGTTCCTGTCCTCTGGGACAAGCAGACCGGCACCATCGTTTCCAACGAGAGCTCGGAAATCATCCGCATGTTCAACGCGGCCTTCAACGAGTTGACCGGCAATAGCGACGACTATTACCCGCAGGCCCTGCGCGACACCATCGATCCGGTCAATGCCCGCGTCTATGACGAGATCAACAACGGCGTCTACAAGGCCGGCTTCGCCACCGCCCAGAGCGCCTATGACGAGGCCGTGGGCACGCTGTTCACCGCGCTGGACTGGGTCGAGGACCTGCTCGGCCAGACCGCCTACCTGACCGGCGACACCGTCACCGAGGCCGACTGGCGCCTGTTCACCACCCTGGTGCGCTTTGACGCCGTCTATGTCGGCCACTTCAAGTGCAACCGCCGGCGCATCGCCGACTATCCCAATCTCTCGCACTACCTCAAGGCGCTCTACGAGGTGCCGGGCATCAAGGAAACCGTCGATCTCGACCATATCCGCACGCACTATTACTGGAGCCACCCCACTATCAATCCGAGCCGGATCATCCCGATCGGGCCCGAGCTCCCTTTCCTCAGCTAGGGCGGCAGCGCCTCAATAGCCCCAGATGTCACGCCGCGGCGCCTGATCGAAATATTCGTCAATGCGCTGCGACGTGGCCGGGGTGACCTTTTCCGGCAGGGCCCTGCGGTCGAACCAGCCGGCCTCGGCAATTTCGTGATTGGGCTTGAAGGCAAAGCCCTGCTCGAACCGGGTGGCGATATAGAAGGCGACATGGTCGCGATCGGTGACCGTGCTGGTATTGTGATAGAGCCCGAACAGCGCCATGGCGCCGGTGACCCGATAGCCGGTCTCCTCAAGCACCTCGCGCCGCGCCGCCGCCTCGATGGTTTCGCCCGGGCTGACGCCGCCGCCGGGAAACTGCCAGCCGGGCACATAGGTGTGGCGGATGAGGAGAACCTTGTCGCCATCCACCAGCATCACCCGCGCCCCCACCGTCATGCGCTGCCAGGTGCCCTTGAGCAGCAGAAATACCCGGGTGCGCACCCGCTGGAAGCGATTCATCTGCATGGTCTGGAACTCCTTTACGCCCACCGGTAGCAGGAACTTGATCACCACAAAATCGCCGCCGGGGGCGATTGAGCATTTTCTTGGCGGCTGGCTTCTGGCATTACGCCAGCAATGATCAATCTCGCGCACATCTCCGACATCCACCTGTCTCCCATGCCCGCCATCGGATGGCGGGACCTGCTGGGAAAACGCCTCACCGGCTATCTGAACTGGAAACTGCGGCGCCACGATGAGCTCAACAGCGAGACGCTGGCGAGCCTGGTGGCCCATCTGCAGGCCCAGAACGCCGACTTCACCGCCGTCACCGGCGATCTGGTCAACCTGGCGCTGCCCATGGAGATCGAGCGGGCAGGCAACTGGCTGGAAGCCCTCGGCCCGGCCGACAGGATCGCCGTCTGCCCCGGCAATCACGACGCCTATGTCGCCGGCACGCTGGAATCCGCGCAGCAGCGCTGGGGTGAGTATCTCAAGGGTGAAACGCTCGATGCGGGCGCCTTCCCATTTGTCCGCCGCATCGGCGAACTGGCGGTCATTTCCTGTTCAAGCGCCGTGCCGACCCGCCCCTTCCTGGCCATCGGCCGCTTTGACCTTGAGCAGGCCGAGCGACTCGGCCGCATCCTCAAGGTCATGGGCGAAGCGGACTACTTCCGCACCGTGCTGATCCATCACCCGCCCAATCCCGAGCTGCAGCACCCCTCCTTCGGCCTCAAGGGACACAAGCTGTTCCGCGAGGTGATCGCCGAGCATGGCGCCGAGCTGATCCTGCACGGCCATACCCACCGCTCCTCGATCCACTCCATTCCCGGCAACAAGCATGAGGTTCCGGTGGTCGGCGTCGCCGCCGCCAGCGCGGCCCAGGGCGGCACGCTGGACGACCCGGCCCGCTACAACCTCTTCCGCATCGAGCGCGCCGGCGATGGCTGGACCTGCACCATGCGCGAATATGGCTACCAGCGCCTGGGCAGCGAGATCGTCATGCGCCTGCAGATGCGGATCTGCTGAGCGTCCCGCAGGGCAAATCGCGCCAGTGGCGCGCTTTGAGCGAAGCAGGCCATGAGCCTAAGGCCGAATGGCCCAAGGCGACCCACAACCCCGCTCTTCAATCCCCCTGGCAACTCAGCCCTGACGCTGCTTTTCCTTCTCCGCCACCCGGTTGTGGATCGCTTCGGCCTCCGGCGTCATGATCGCGGCGAAATCAGCCAGTTCGTAGAAGGGGCGGATCTCGATCTCGCTGGGCCCCAGCATCGGATTGGGGCAGCGTTTGACCCATTCCAGGGCATGGTCCATGTCGCGCACCTCCCAGACCCAGTAGCCAGCGACCAGTTCCTTGGTCTCGGCAAAGGGCCCGTCAATCACCGTGCGGCTGGCACCATCAAAGGCCACCCGCTTGCCCTGGCCGCTGGGCTTGAGACCGTCGCCGGCCAGCAGGATGCCGGCATCGACCAGTTCCTCATTATACCGGCCCATGGCCTCGAGCAGTTCGGACGGCGGCATGACGCCGGCTTCGCTGTCTTCGGTGGCCTTGACCAGAACCATGACACGCATCGCATTTCTCCTTGTTGCGGGGCATTGGCCCCCAATACCGTCACGACGAATAGCGGGCCGCAAGTCAGACAGGCCGCATCTGCCAGTCCCCCTCCCGCCCGCGCCGCAAATCACCTATATGTGGACCAAGCCGCGAGGAAACCTGTTGACCGACCAATTTCTGATTGAGCGCCCCACCTACGATCCGGACACGGGCCAGGCCCGCTTCATGTATGATCTGGACGGGCTGCATTTCGAGGAAACCCTTGATTTCCCGGCAGGCGCCTTGCCTGGATCCGCCACCAGTCCGAACTTCATCAAGCTGCTCGACCTGACCGCCATCGTGCTGGGGGTGAGCTATTTCAAGCTGCGGGCCCCCCATGTGATCGCGGCGCCGCAGATCCCGCTCAACGCCGCCGAACGCGCCTTTGTCATCGACGTCTATGAAAACGGACTGGGCGAATTCTATGCCCGCAACAAGCTGCAGCGCTTCGGCAAGCTCTCCATCATCGCTCCGCAGGACGCCGCTGACCGCCAGCCTGCCATCACCCTGCCCGACCGCACGCTGCTGCCCATTGGCGGCGGCAAGGATTCCCTGGTCAGCGTCGACCTGCTCCTCCACACTGGTGTTGATTTCACGCCCTTTGCCGTCAATCCCAAGGGTCCCATCCTGACCTCGGTGGCCACGATCGGCACGCCGCCTGTCTATGTCACCCGCACGCTGGACCCCGAAATGATCCGGCTCGGTACCCAGCCCGGCTTTTTCAACGGCCATGTGCCCTCCACCGCCATCAACTCGATGATCGCCGCGCTCTGCGCCCTGCTCTTTGGCTATAGCCAGATCGTGCTGTCCAACGAGCGCTCGGCCAGCGAGGGCAATGTCGAGTTCGACGGGCGCGAGACCAATCACCAATATTCCAAGTCGCTCGGCTTTGAACTGCTGATCGCCGCCATCCTGGGCGATGCCACCGGCGGCACGCTGAAATACTTCTCCCTGCTCCGCCCCTATTCGGAAGCCCGCATCGCCTCGCTGTTCACCCACGAGACCCGCTTCGATAAGGTGTTCTCCAGCTGCAACCGCAATTTCCGGCTGACCGGCAATGACGGGGCGCTGTGGTGCGGCGAGTGCCCGAAGTGCCATTTCGTCTTCCTGATCTTTGCCCCCTTCATGGCCAAGGATCGCCTGCTGGCCATTTTCGGCAGGGACCTGCTCGACAATCCCGCCCATGAGGCATCGTTCCGCGAACTGGCGGGGCTGGCTGGGCAGAAGCCCTGGGAATGCGTCGGGGAAATCCTCGAGGCCGCTGCCTGCCTGTATACCCTGACCCGTCACGCCGACTGGCACGAGGCCGCCGTGGTCCGTGCTGTCAAGGCCGACCTGCTGAGTCATTATGGCGAACCGCGCCTGCAGGCGGCCATGGCCGAGTGCCTGACCGACAGCCACGATCACCACATTCCCCCTGCCCTCGCCGCCAAGGTGTCCGCCTATGCTGTTTGAAGAACCCGTCCTCATTTACGGCACCGGCCGCGAAGCGCAGTCCACCCGTGCCTTTCTCAAGGCGCAGCAGCCCGACCTCAAGGTCTTTGTAACCGTCGACAGCGGCAGCCCCGATCTCGACGATACGGCCTTCATGGCCCCCGAGGACATCAAGGACGCCATCCGCATCCACCGCTTCGGCCACATCATCAAGAGCCCCGGCGTGTCGCGCTACAAGCCGGTATTTGACATTGCCCGCGACGCCGGCATCGCCGTCACCTCCAATCTCAACCTGTGGGGCCATGTCTTCAGCGACAAGTGCACCGTGATCGCCATCACCGGTACCAAGGGCAAATCCACCACCGCCACCCTGGTCCACCTGATGCTGACCCGGTCGGGCATTGATGCGGGCTTGGCCGGCAATGTCGGCGTGCCGCCGCTTGATATCGCCGACAGGCATGCCGTGGTGGTCTTCGAGCTCTCGAGCTACCAGACCGCCGACATGAACTTTCTGCCCGACATTGCCGCCATCACCAATCTCTATCCCGAGCATGTCGACTGGCATCGCACCGTGGAGCGCTACTATGCCGACAAGCTGCGCCTGATCGATCGCGACGGCGGCTATCCGGTTGCCCTGGGGGCCGGGGCGAAGGGCAATGCCCTGGTGGCCAAGGCGACGCGCGATCATCGCCGCCTGCTGCGCGACCTCACCGCCGAGGAAAGCGCGGCGGTGACGGCCGCCGTTGCCCGCTCGCGCCTCAAGGGCGCCCACAATCTCGACAATGCCCTGCTGGCGGCGCAGATCGCCCTGGCCGCAGGCGGCACCCTGGAGGGCGTCGTTGCGGGCATCAAGGCGTTTACCCCCCTGCCGCATCGGCTCGAAGAGCACCGCTTCGGCGACAAGCTGTTTGTCGACGATTCAATTGCCACCACGCCGGAGGCCACGAAGGCGGCCCTGTCGTCCTATCCGGGCCAGCGCCTGGCGCTGATCGCCGGCGGCCATGAACGCGAGCAGGACTATACCGAACTGGCGGGTCTGCTGGTCGGCCATGGCGTGACCACACTGGCCTGCCTGCCCGTCACCGGCGCCCGCCTCGCAACCGCCACCCAGAGCGTGGCGCCGGGGATAACCGTCCTCACGCCACCCGATCTCGAAGCCGCCATGCAGGCGCTTCATACCCAGCGTGACGCCTTCGACGTGGTCATCCTCTCCCCGGGCGCGCCCTCCTACAACCAGTTCAAGAATTTCGAGGAGCGTGGCCAGCGCTTCGTCGAGCTGGCCAGGACACTGTTCGGACCCGCCTCTGCATGAGCGGCGCCCTCTACCTCGCCATCGCCATTGCCGGCGAGGTCGTTGCCACCTCGTTCCTGCGCGCCTCCAACGGCTTTACCGCCCTCTGGCCCACCGCCGTGGTGGTGGTGGGCTATGGCATCACCTTCTACTTTTTCTCCCTGGCCCTGCAGACCATTCCGGTGGGCATAGGCTACGCCATCTGGTCGGGCGTCGGCATCGTGCTGATTGCCACCATCGCCTTTTTTGTCCACGGCCAGACCCTCGACCTGCCCGCGCTGATCGGCATGGGCCTGATCCTGGCCGGGGTGCTGGTGATCAATCTGTTTTCACAATCTTCGGCGCATTAGTCCGGACGGCGGCTGTTCTAGAAGGCGCCGTTGATCGCCTTGAGCGGCACGCCGGCTGCCGTCAGGGCGGCCTGGATCTGCTCGAGCAGGGCCTTGTCCTGCACGCGTTCGCGCAGCCGCGGCAACACGCCGAACGCCCGGAAGCTGGGCAAATCGAGAACCTGCGCCAGATAGCGATTGACCATGTCTCCGTCGCCGCTGCGCTGCCCGGCCAGGATAGCCAGTATGGGCCCCAGTTCAGCATCGGCCAGCGCATAGCGCTCCGCCGCGGCGATCGCCCCGGCATAGTCGCCGGCCTGCAGGGCCAGCAATGCCGGGACACAAAAATACCAGTTGGGTGGGTCGGGCGTGCCGTCCGCAGCGTCGCGCGCCATGCTCTCGGCCTCGGCGATATTGCCGCCCAGGGCCAGCAGCCTTGCATAGGCGGCCAGCGCATCTCCATTGGCCGGATTGAGCTGGATGGCAGAGCCATATTCGGTACGGGCCCTGTCGAACTGGCCCATGTCCTGGCGCAGCCGCGCATGCTGCTCCCAGATGAAGGCGCTGACCGGCGCCGCGCTGATGGCACGATCGAGGCCCGCCTGGGCCAGGCGCATCCGCTCAGCATAGGCGGTGTCCCGCCCGGAGGGGACAAGATCGCGCTCCGCCAGCAGGCTCGCCGCCATCGCCAGACCCGTCGGAGACTCCCGATCGGCTGCGGCAAGTCCCGACAGGCAGGTATTGGCCCGCTCTGCCTCTGCCGCGGCACCACTCGCCCGGTAGCTGTGGAACAGCATGCGACACAGATAAAGATTGGCATTGCCGCTCAGCGACGGCGACTGCGCCAGCAGCTGACGCGCCGCGCCATGCAGCGGCCCGCGCGGACTGCCCAGCACCAGGCTGAGCCGCCGCGATACCGCGTCGAGCACGCCACTCTGGGCGGCTTCGGCGACCGGCACGGCAAATGTCTGGTTCCAGACCACCCCGCCTGATCGGCTGTCGGTCAGGATGGCACTATACTGCACCACCGGCCCGTCCTTGCGGACAATACCGGTCAGGACATAATCGGCGGCACTATTGTGGGCCACCGTGATGGCCACGTCGGCGCCGCCGCCATAGCGCACGTCGATATCTTCGAACTGGTCCAGATCGGTCACCAGTTCGATGGCCAGCCCTGCCACCTGCGGCGCGCCGCTTCCCGCCCCCACCAGGTTCTGGAACTCGACAACCGTAACGCTCGGACGCGCCAGCTGCCCCGTACTGCCGGCGGGTCCAGACATCGGGTTGAAAATGAACAGCGCCAGGCCGACTGCAGCCACGCCCAGGGTGATGACAGCCAGGGCAAACCAGGACATGGCAACCCCACCCGTCAGGCGTGCCCGTCCCGTCGCCCCGGCTGAGGGGGCATCGTCGCCCGCCTGTGCGTCTGCGGCCTGCGCGACCGCGTGGAATTCCGGGACGTAGCGGCCCACCGGCAGCGAGATCCGCACCGAGTCGCCGCTGCCCGGGCCGCGATAATAGTCCTCGATCAGGCCGCGCAGCCGCCGCGCCTGCACGCGCACGATCGGATCTGTCTGGGGATCGAAATCGGCCGATCGTCCCAGCACATCCACAGCAATCGAATAGGCTTTTATTGACTGCTCATCACCGGCCAGCGTGCGTTGCACGATGTAGTCGAGGAACCTGGCCAGTTGCGGCGAGCGAGAAATTTCAGGCCATGCAAGCATTTGCGCAAGAGAGGCCAGTATCGCTTCGCGCTGTGTCGTCGGATCGGGCACACAGACCTCCGGAACTGGCTCAGTTTGTCCCGTGTTACATGTAAATTACAAGCCCTCGTTACCGTGATTTTACCTGCAGTTGCCTAGCGAGGGTTCGGCTCTTCCCCCATAGGCCGGAATGTCACCGTCATCGACGTGACACAGTTCTCCGCCGGCTAGGCCCCTGCAGAGACATATGGACCACCCCGTTAGTAGATCCGGACCGGGCGCATTCTCGCGTCCCGCCAGGAAGATTATTGCGTTCCGGTATGACGATTCATCGACCCGTTTGGCGATGAGCGGTACCTTGAGGTGAGTTGTGAGCAACTATGTGGACTATGCGTCCTTCGTGGCGCTGATTGATGATGATGAGCACTCGGCCCACCTGCTGACCCGCACCCTGGTCGATCAGGGTGCGCATGGCGTGCAGACCTATGGTGACGCAATCAAGGGCCTTGGCCGGCTCAAGGCCGTCTTGTCCGACGCCAATGCGGCCTGGCCCGCGCTGATCATCCTCGACCTCAAGGACCATAGCGGTGCCAATCTCGAGTTCCTCGACGTTATCGGGCAACTAACGCGCCAGCACGGCGTTCCTGTTGTCGTTCTTGCGCCTCAACCAACCGAACAGTGCCGTCAGGCGCTGCTGGCCAATGGAGCTGCCGGCGTTTTTGTCCGCCATGCGGAACGTGACGCCTATCGGCGCGTCGCTGCGGACATTGTTGAATTCGTGACGCTCACAAAGCGTCCCGAGGCAGTTGGCATGTAGCTCCTGCGTCCACAGGCTGCATGCTGCGGTCGGAAGCGCGCTGCGGGACGGTTCATACCGTCCTGCTTCCCAGGCGCCTTCCGGCCAACTGAGTCCCTTGAACCTGCCAACATGGTGGGCAGAGGGGGTACCGGCCCTACTCCAAGGGGGCGCGGTACATGGGCGCGAGCGCGGCACCTCCCGGTCGCGTGCGCACGGGGAGAGAAGCAGAGCATGGCCGGCGCTTGTCCCTCGGGCGCCAGACAGCAACACTGCTTCTCTCCGCGGCCTTCCGGCTTCCTGTCCCCCGTCGCTTACCCTTGACACTGCCGGCATAATCATTCCTTGCGGGCTGAAGCTGCGCTAGGGGTCGGCGTCTCCGTTCCGGTTCGGTTGATTGACATGCCCGCCGATCACCCGGTGCGACAGCGCGCGCAGTGCCGCCAGCACCAGGACCGCCAACAGGGCGGTGCCGGTCGCAATGGCGTAATAGCCCAGCGCCGTGGCCAGACCTACAGCGCCTGCCAGCCACATGCCCGCCCCCGTGGTAAGCCCCTGCACCCCGCCGCCATTGCGGAAGATCGCGCCGGCCCCGAGAAAGGCGATCCCGGCCGTCACCGCTTCGACGGCGCGGATCGGATCCGCCCGGCCCTGTCCGTCCGCATTGGGCAGGGTGTGGTAGATCTCAAAGGCGAGGATGGTAAACAGCGCGGCGGCGACCGACACCAGGATATGGGTGCGCAGACCCGCTTCGGCCGTATGCCATTCGCGCTCAAAGCCGATCATCGCCCCCAGCATGGCCGCAATGAGCAGGCGGATGGCGATGATGTGGGTCGGCAGATAGGTCGGCACCAGGCCGAATTCGTTACCAATATCCATGGCGAACCCGTTTGTGACGCTATGCTGACAACCTGTCTTGCCCCGCTTGGTTCCAGCTGTCCACCAGCGGTTGTGCCCAATCGGCAATGAACCGCCGTGGCGGCAGAATGATCCAGCCATCGACATCACCCACCGCGACATAGTCGTCGGCCACCACGCCGAGGGCCGAAATGGCGCAGACCAGCGCTGCCCGCTCGTCATGGTTGCGCACATCCGCCAGCGCGCCCGTCAGGCGCCGGCCAGGCAGGTGATGCGCCAGCAGGCGCTCCAGCGTCCCGTTGGCGACCAGCGCGGCATAATAGCGGTCCGAGCGCTGTTGTCGGGGGCCCTTCTCGGCCGCCTCCAGCATCAGGCCGAGAAAACTCGTTGGAAACGCCTCGAACAGCGCCAGCCCGTGCACCGCGTGGCGGTGCTGCGCCGCGCCCACCAGCCCGCCCGCGATCAGCATGGCGGCGAACGCGTTGGTGTGATGGTTGAGCAGCCGCCCCACCGGACTGCGCGAGGAGCCGGGCTGGCTGACCCGGCTGGCGATGGCCTTCTGGCTCAGCAGCCGCTCGGCTGTCCGGTAGCGGTCGATCACCGCCAGGTCGCCGCGCAGCGGGCCATCCAGGCCCACCGCCAGCAGCGGCCGTCCCCCCGCCACCGCGGCGAGATTGGCGGCGCGGGCCTCGGCATGGCCGGTGAAATGCGCCAGCGTCCAGCTGATGGTCTGTCCATCCCAGTCGAGCCGGCAGATGCCGCTAGACGCCGCGCGCAGCGACCAACCGACATCAATGCCCAGCACCGAGCCCGTTGCCGGCAGCATCAGACGGTCTTGAGCCACCCGCCATCGACGAAATAGGTCGAACCGGTCGAGTAGCTGGCCTTGTCCGAGCACATGAAGACGAAGAAGTTCGCCAGTTCTTCAGGCGTGGCAAAGCGCTTCATGCCGCCCGCGTCATTGGCCACGCCCTGGAGATGGGCCTGCCAGCCATCCTCGCCGGCGATCTGCTTGGCCGTCTTGATCCAGTCCGGCGTCAGCACCAGGCCAGGATTGATCGTATTGACCCGGATATTGTCGCCCACCACTTCATTGGCCAGCGTCTTGGAAAACATCATCAGGGCGGCCTTGGTGGTGTTGTAGATCGGCTCGTACCATAGCGGCTGCAGTGCGCAGATCGAGGCATTGTGCAGCACCACGCCACCGCCGCGCTGCTTCATCGCCGGCACCAGGCCGCGCGCCAGCCGCACGGCGGCCATCACATGCAGGTCCCAGTAATATTGCCACTTGGCATCATCGGCCTCGGCAATGGTCTCGTTCGAGCCCATCCCGGCATTGTTGATCAGGATGTCGGCGCCGCCAAAGGCCTGCCGCGTGCCCTGGATCACCGCATCACAGCCTGCCGCCGTGGCCAAATCGGCACTGATCGCGGTGGCGATGACGCCGAATTTCTCGGCCACCTGCACCGCCGCATCTTCGGCTCGCGCCCTGTCACGGCCCACCAGCACCAGATTGACGCCCTCGGCCGCCAGTCCCTCGGCCACCGCCAGGCCGATCCCCAGCGTTCCGCCGGTGATCACGGCTACCTTGTCGCGCAAGTTCAGGTCCATTGCATTCCTCCTCGTTTCGATCGGGCTAGCCTGCGACCCTGATCTGCAGCTTCACGTCGCTGGGCCGCGCTTCCACCGCCCGGTCAAACGCCTTGATCGCATCCTCAAAGGCAAAGGTTTCCGAAATCAGCGGCTTGAGGTCGACCTTGCCCGAGGCGATCAGCGCAATGGCCCGGTCATATTGATGGGCATAGCGGAACACGTTCTCGATGCGCAATTCCTTGACCGAGGCGCCGGCAATGTCCACGGCCACCGGCTCGACCGGCAGGCCGACCACCACGATCGTCCCCCCCGGGCGCGGCAGGTCCATGATGGTCTTCCATGCGTGCGGCGAGCCGGAACACTCAAACACGACATCCACCCCCCAGCCCTCGGTGAGCCGGGCAACTTCCTCGACCAGGTTCTGCTCGCGGATATTGACCGGGATCACACCTTGATACTGCGCAGCAATGTCGAGCTTGGGCTGCGCCAGATCAGCGACGATGACGCGGGCGCAGCCACCCGCCAGCGCCGCCAGCGCCACCATGGTGCCGATCGGCCCGGCCCCCAGCACCAGGGCGGTATCGCCCGGGGCGATCCTGGCCTTGCTGGCTGCCTGCATCCCCACTGCAAAGGGCTCCACCATGGCGCCCTCGGCAAAGCTGACATGATCGGGCAGCTTGAAGGTATAATTGGCCGGATGCACCACTTCGGCAGTAAGCACGCCATGCACCGGTGGCGTCGCCCAGAATTGCACCGCCGGATCGACATTGTACATGCCCAGCCGGCTGGCCCGCGAATTGGCATCAGGAATGCCCGGCTCCATGCAGACGCGGTCGCCGACCTTGAGATGGGCGACGCCGGCGCCCACGGCACTGATCGTGCCTGCCGCCTCATGCCCCAGCACCATGGGTGCATTGACCACGAAGGGCCCGATTTTGCCATGGGTGTAGTAATGCACATCCGAGCCGCAGACCCCCACGGTGTGGATGGCGATCCTGACCATGCCTGGCCTCACCTCCAGCGGCAGATCGATATCGCGCAGTGCCAGCTCATGCTGGCGTTCAAGGACGAGGGCGCGCATTTTGCTCATGGCAAGGCTCCGGGACATCGAGGATGGCGGCAGGCCCGTCGGGCCCGACCACAGCTTTTCTATCCCAGCCCGGGCCGCGCGCGAAGGCGGCAAATGTGCATTTGCCGGCCTGACGTGACAACAGCATGCCTTTGCTCGGACGAGATTGACGGTAACCAGTCCTAAATGCGGCCGCGTTATGCTGTCGGCCAACAAGTTCCACAACCGGTTGTCAGATGCAGCCCGCGACGTCGACAATCGAACGCTGGCATCCCTCCACCGTCGCACTTGTGCCGATGGTGCTGGCCTTGATCACGGCGGTTTTCGCCGTGCTGGGCTTTGTCGTCTGGTCGACCAGCAATATCGACCAGCGCGCCGCCGAGCGCCAGACCATCATGATAAGCCATGTCATCGAAGGCCGGCTGTCGCGAATCGTCCGCGAGACGGCCAGCGTTGCCACCAATGACGAGACCCTGCGCAAAACCAGCGCCGCCTTCGACAGCAACTGGATCGACTCCAATGTCGGTGATTGGCTGCATCGCTATTTCCGCCACGATCGGACCATTCTGCTCACAGCCCAGGGGACCCCGGCCTATGCCATGGTCGATGGCGCCACGGTAGAGGTCGGCAGCGTGCGTTCCATGCTCGCTGTCCTCGAACCGCTGATCACCCAGGCGCGGGCGCTGCGGCCCGGCCAGCGGCCGCCCCCCGCCCTACTTGAGGCGCCGCCGGGGCACGAGGGGCAGCCTGCCATCATGCTACCGCGCCCGCCGTCGCCTGCCGTGACCGATTTTGCCATCATCGACGGCAAGCCGGCTATTGTCGCCGCCTTGCCCGTGGTCGGCGAGCGCGAGGACTTGCGTCCGCAACCGGGGACCGAGCCGATCATTCTGGCCATACAATTCCTCGACGAGCGCGCCGCCAGCCAGATCAACCGCGAATATCTGTTCGACGACGGCCGCTTCACCCTGGTCGAAAGCGGCAATCCCAACCGCCTCGTCTTCCCGATCCTCAGCGCCAGCGGCCGCTTCGTCGCTTTTTTCGAATGGAACCGGGATCGTCCCGGCTTTGTCATGTTGTGGCAGACCGGACCGCTTCTGGTCGGTGCATTTTTTCTGGCCGGCATCCTGATCTTCCTGCTGCTCGGCCAGTTGCGCCGCTCCTCTGCAGCCGTCGAGAATGCCCGGCGCCTCAGCCTGCATCAAGCCAGCCATGATGCCCTGACGGGCCTCGATAACCGCATGAGCTTTGACGCCAAGCTGGCGGAGGCCATCGACGACAAGTACAACGCCAAGGCGCATCTGACGCTGTTCATGCTCGATCTCGACCGTTTCAAGCAGGTCAACGACACGCTGGGTCATCAGGCCGGCGACGAGCTGATTTGCGCCGTCGGCGATCGGCTGCGCGCCATTTTCGGCACAGCCACCATGATTGCCCGGCTGGGCGGTGACGAATTCGCCGTGCTGGCCATCACCCATGACAAGCCCGTTGATGTGATGGAGGTGTCCGCCCGCATCATCGAGTCCATCGGCCGGCCTTTCAGCCTCAACCGCTTCAAGGCCCATGTGGGAGTGAGCATTGGCATCGTCATGGCCCGCGGCCGCGATGCCGAGCCCACCGAACTGGTGCGCCGCGCCGATATCGCTCTCTACGAGGCCAAGGCCGGCGGTCGCAACCGCGCGGCGGTCTATGAGGAGCACATGAACGAGCTGTTGCAGCTGCAGCACACCATTGAAGCCGAACTGCGCGAGGCCCTGTGCCGCGATGATCAGTTGTCTGTCGTATTCCAGCCCCTGATCGACCAGGTCTCGCGCAAGGTGATCGGCGCCGAGGCCCTGGCACGCTGGTACCATCCCAAATTCGGGCAGATCTCGCCGGCCCGCTTCATCCCCGTGGCCGAAAGCACCGGCCTCATCGAAACCCTGGGCGAATTCGTGTTGCGCCGGGCCTGCAGCCTGGGCGCGACCGTGCCCGGCCGCACCGTTGCCGTCAATATCTCGCCGACCCAGCTGCGCAACCCGTTGTTCTCGCACCAGGTCTTCGACATCCTGCACGAGACCGGCATGCGGCCGCTCGACCTCGAGCTCGAGATCACCGAATCGATCCTGCTCGACGACGAGCACATTTCCTCGCAGAACCTGCGCACCTTCAGGGCGGCGGGAATCCATATTGCGCTGGACGATTTCGGCACCGGCTATTCCTCGCTCAGCTACCTCAAGCGCTACCCGGTCGACCGCATCAAGATCGACCGCTCCTTTGTCAGCCAGCTTGCCGACGGCCATGTCTCGGTCGCCATCACCGAAGCCATCGTCACGCTCGCCCATGCCATGGACCTGCAGGTCACCGCCGAGGGTGTGGAAACGGAAGAACAGGCAGGCATCCTCGGCAGCCTGGGCTGCAACACGCTGCAGGGATTCCTGTTTTCCGGGGGCGTTGTCGCCGACCGGATTATCGACATTTTCGCCGCGCCCGAAAACGCCATGCTCAGCCGCCAGCATCGCCGCGCGGCCATGCGGGCAAGCGCGGCGGCGCGTCCCCAACCCGACCAATCCAGCTAACGAACCGCTGCCAGCACCGCGCCCAGCCGCTTTTCCCGAGCCAGCAATCCGCTGCGCCCAGCGCCCGCACTGTCCCACAGCGCCTTGAGCTTGCCGTCGTTGAACAGCTTGAACAGGCACGGCGCGATATAGGATTTGCGGCTGATCATCGGCGTGTTGCGCAGCACGCTGGCCACCTCGCGCGCCACCTGCGCCATCTGCCGCCGGCGAGCGGCCTCGCTAAGGCCTACCTCCAACTGTGCCAGGGCGGCCCCGGCAATCGCGCTGGCATGCAGGGTGCGGAAATCCTTGGCCGAAATCTCGGCACCGGAAATCGCCCGCAGATAGTCGTTGACGGCACCGGTCTTGATCGGCCGCACCTTGCCCGCATCATCGCGATAGACCAGCAGACGCTTGCCCGGCAGGCTCTTGATGCTGGTTATGGCGGCAGCCAGCTTGGCGTCGCGCAGGCAGTATTCAGCCTGCTTGCCGCCCTTGGCATCAAAGCGCAGGCAGATTTCCGATCCCGCCACGGTGACGTCGCGGGTATAAAGCGTACCCGCCCCGCGCGTGCCGCTGGCCTCGAGATATTTCTCGCGCCCTAGCCGCATCGCCGTCTTGTCGATGAGCGCCACGGCCAGGGCCAGGGCCAGTTCGCGACTGCCGGCAGACGCGCCGAGACCCTCACTCACCTTTTTGCGCAAGCGTGGCAGGGTGGTCGTCAGCGCCGTGAGCCGCTGCTGCTTCTTGCCGTCGCGGCGCAAGGTCCAGTCGGGATGATAGAGGTATTGTTCGCGCCCGGCCTCGTCCTGACCCAGCACCTGGATATGGGCCTTTTCGCTGGCTGCGATGCGCACATCGGTCCAGGCCGGCGGAATGCCCAGCGCCTTGATCCGGGCCTTGATCGCCGGATCGGTGACCAGGGCCCCCGTCGCGTCGAGATAACAAAAACCCGTGCCGCGCTTGCGGCGCAGCACGGTCAGATCGTTCCGTCCAACCCTGACCAGCCGCATGCTGGTTACGCGGGAGCGGTCTGGGTCATGGCATAGACCACGTAGATGATGACAAACAGCACGATGATGCCGATCATGGAACCCACGAGCACGCGCAGGTTCATCTTGCGCGGATTGGCCTGGCGCACCTCAGTGTCGGTTTTTTTGGGATCGTAGGTTTCCATGGGACGCTCCGTTAAGCTCTCTGCACCAACGTGCCCCGACCCCCGTGGTTCCGTCGGCCTCTTGACGCAACGCCGCAGGGCGCCGACCCTTGCTGCTTGACCAAACCCAGGAATGCTTGATGACCAGTGCTGCAATTCTCACCCGCATGATCATGGCCGGCCAGGGCAAGGAGCCCGCCGACCTGGTGGTCAAGAATGTGCAGATGCTCGACGTCATCACCGGCGCGGTCACCACTACCGATATCGCCATCGTCGCCGACCGCATCGTGGGCACCCATGCCAGCTACGAGGGCAAGACCGTCATCGACGGCACGGGCCGCTTTGCCGTACCGGGCTTCATCGACACCCATCTGCACATCGAATCCTCGCTGGTCACCCCGCTCGAATTCGACCGCTGCGTGCTGCCCTATGGCGTCACCACGGTGATCTGCGATCCGCACGAGATCGCCAATGTGCTGGGCGCCGAGGGCATCCGCTACTTCCTCGACAGCGCCGAGCAGACGGTGATGGACGTCCGCATCAACCTCTCGTCCTGCGTGCCGGCCACCGGCTTTGAGACCTCGGGCGCGGCGCTGGAAATCGCGGACCTCGAACCCTTCCGCCGCCATCCCAAGGTCATCGGCCTGGCCGAGATGATGAACTTTCCCGGCGTGCTGCATGCCGATCCCGGCATCATCGCCAAGCTGGTGGCCTTCCAGGGCGGCCATATCGACGGCCACGCCCCGCTGCTGCTGGGCACCGCACTCAACGGCTATCTCGCGGCCGCTATCCGCACCGACCACGAGGCCACCAGCGCCGCCGAAGCGCGCGAAAAACTGGCCAAGGGCATGGCCATCCTCATCCGCGAGGGCTCGGTCTCCAAGGATCTCAAGGCGCTCGCCGAAATCCTCGACGAAAACACCTCCAGCTTTGTCGCGCTCTGCACCGATGACCGCAACCCGCTCGACATTGCCGAGGAAGGCCACCTGGACAGCTCGATCCGCCGCCTCATCGCCATGGGCCGACCGCTGCACCACGTCTACCGCGCCGCCAGCCACTCGGCCGCCCGCATCTTTGGCCTCACCGATCGTGGCCTCCTGGCTTCGGGCTGGCGCGCCGATATCGCTCTGCTCGATAGCCTTGAGGATTGCCGGGTCTCCGACGTCATCGCCGCCGGGCGCCTCGTGGTGCCGGCTCTGTTCGATGCCCGCCAGCTGGTGGCCCCGGTGGGCCTGACCTCGATGAAGGCGACCCCGGTCAGCGCCGACAGCTTCATCACCGAGCCCCGGCCAGGCCAGAACAGCATTCCGGTGATCGGCGTGCGCCCCGGCCTCATCCTCACCTTCCGCGAGGAAGCCACCCTGGCCTCGACCGAACGGGGTCTGCAGCCCGATCTGGAGGCAGATGTCATCAAGGTGGCGGTGATCGAGCGGCATGGCAAGAACGGCAATATCGGCCGCAGCTTCGTCACCGGCTTCGGCCTCAAGCGCGGGGCCATCGCCTCATCGGTTGGTCACGACAGCCACAATATCACCGTGGTCGGCGCCAATGACCAAGACATGGCCGTGGCGGTCAATCGGCTGATCGAACTGGGGGGCGGCTTTGCCGTGGCCGACGGCGGCAGGGTCACTGCCGAGCTGGCGCTGCCGCTGGCGGGCCTGATGAGCCTTGAACCCTTCGAGACCGTGTCGCATGACCTGCATGTGCTGCGCGACGCGGCCCTGGCGTTGGACTGCGTGCTGCCCGAACCGTTCCTGCAGGTCGCCTTCCTGGCGCTGCCCGTCATCCCGCATCTCAAGATGACCGACCGCGGCCTGTTCGATGTCGACCTGTTCGACTTCGTCAGCTGAGCCCCGAGCATTTTCAGCAGATGTGACTCTTGCTGAACGCAACAAATCCTACCTAGCGGCGTCGCGCGCCTTGACCTTGCGGCGCGCGGCATGCAGGAGCGGCTCGGTATAGCCACTGGGCTGGTCGGCGCCGTGCAGCGCCAGGTCCAGCGCGGCCTGGAAGGCGACCGACTGGAAATTGTCGCCCATCGGCCGATAGAGCGGATCGCCCGCATTCTGCCGATCCACCACCGCGGCCATGCGCTCGAAGGTGGCTGTCACCTCGTCGCGGCTGACCAGGCCGTGGCGCAGCCAGTTGGCCACGGCCTGCGATGAGATCCGGCAGGTGGCGCGGTCTTCCATCAGCCCGACATTGTTGATGTCAGGCACCTTGGAACAACCCACGCCCTGCTGCACCCAGCGCACCACATAGCCCAGAATGCCCTGGGCATTGTTTTCCAGTTCGCGGGTGATCTCCTCGCGGCTGAGCGAGAACGGCGCCTGCACCGGCATCGAGAACAGCTCGCCCAGGCCCGGCAGGGCCTCGTTATGCCGGCGGCGCTGCGCCGCGAAGACGTCGATCTGGTGATAATGCAGCGCATGCAGCGTCGCCGCCGTTGGGCTGGGCACCCAGGCGGTATTGGCGCCGGCATTGGGATGGCCGCTCTTGGCCGCCATCATCGCCGCCATGTCGTCGGGCCGGGCCCACATGCCCTTGCCGATCTGCGCCCGACCGGAAAGACCACAGGCCAGGCCGATCAGCACATTGCGATCCTCATAGGCACCCAGCCAGCGCTCATTCTTGATCTCGTCCTTGCGTAGCACGGCGCCGGCTTCCATGCCGGTATGGATCTCGTCGCCGGTGCGGTCAAGGAAGCCGGTATTGATGAAGAACACCCGAAACCGCGCTTCATAGATCGCCGCCTTGAGGTTGGCCGAGGTGCGGCGCTCCTCGTCCATGATGCCGATTTTGATCGTATTGGGCTTGAGGCCCAACATGGCCTCGACCGAGGCGAAAATCGCGCAGGCAAAGGCCACTTCCTCGGGCCCGTGCATCTTGGGCTTGACGATATAGATGGCACCGGTCGTGCTGTTGACCTTGTCATGCCGGGCGCAGAGCACGGTCAGCACCGCGTCCATCAGCCCTTCGCCGATCGGCTTGCCCTCGAACAGCACCGCGTCCGTCGTCATCAGATGGCCCACATTACGCACCAGTTGCAGTGCCCGACCCTTGAGCACCAGATCACTGCCATCCACCGCGGTAAATACACCGTCCTGCTTGAGCCGGCGGGTGACCTGTCGCCCGCCCTTTTCGAACGTGTCCTCGAGCGTACCGTTCATCAGGCCCAGCCAGTTGCGATAGACGCCGACCTTGTCCTCGGCATCGACGGCGGCCACCGAATCTTCGCAGTCCTGGATGGTCGTCAACGCCGATTCCACGATGATGTCGCTCAGCCCTGCCGCATGCGCCGCGCCGATGACGCTGCCCTTGTCGATGGCCAGGATCGCATGCAGGCCGTGGTGGCGCAGCACGATCTCTGCCTTGTTGCTGTCGCCGCCCTCGCCATAGGCGACAAAACCCGCCTTGTCCTGCAGCGTCACCTGGCCTGAGCCGCTGTCGATGACCAGTTCGGCCACCCCGCCGGTCGTCACCACCCGATAGGCAGTCACATCTCGATGGCTGCCCTGGCTCAGCGGGAAACTGGCATCGAGGAATTCGCTGGCCTTGGCCACCACGGCGGCGCCCCGCGCCGCATTATAGCTCTTGCCAGGCGCCAGCTCGCCGTCGCGGGCGATCACATCGGTGCCGTAATAGGCGTCGTAAAGGCTGCCCCAGCGCGCATTGGCGGCATTGAGCGCATAGCGGGCATTGCTGACCGGCACCACCAGCTGCGGGCCGCACAGCGTGGTAATTTCGGGATCCAGCCCCTCGGTCTCGATGGTGAAATCGACGGGCTCGGGCACCAGATAGCCGATTTCGCGCAGGAAGAATTCATAGCCCTGCGGATTGCTCGCTACCGGCCCGTATTTGTGATGCCAGTCATCGATCTGGCTCTGCAACACGTCACGCCGCGCCAGCAGCGCGACATTGGTGGGCATGTGTTCTTCCACAAGGCCTGCAAGGCCCGTCCAGAACTGCTCCGCCGTGACGGCAAGCCCGGGCAGCGCTTCTTTTTCGACGAAGTCGACCAGCAGGGAATGTACCGAAAGGCCGGATTTGGTCTGATAGTCGCTCATGAAGCTCTTCCCTGGATCAAGTGCTCCAGACTTAGGACAAGGCCGGCTCGCTCACAACCCGCCTAAAGTCGACTTCATCCTTGCGCCCGCGACATAGACCTCGGCAATGGAGCGGTCGTCGCCCAGCGTCTGCAGCAGGAACAGTTCCTCAACCAGTTGCGTCGCCGTCTGCATGCGCAGCGCCATGGCCGGCGTCGCCGACGAATTGAGCACGACCAGGTCTGCCGCGCAGCCCGGCGCAATGGTACCGATCGTGCCCTCCAGCGACAGCGCCCGGGCATTGCCCAGCGTCATCATGTAGAACGAATTGAACGGCGTCAGTCGCTGGCCGCGCAATTGCAGCACCTTGTAGCCCTCGTCCAGCGTGCGCAGCATGGAAAAGCTGGTGCCGCCGCCAATATCGGTGGCCACCCCGATCCGCACGCCATGCTGGACCAGCCGCGCGTGATCGAACAGGCCCGATCCCAGGAAGAGGTTGGAGGTCGGGCAGAACACCGCCACCGCGCCGGTTTCCGCCAGCACGCCGGTCTCGCGGTGGTTGAGGTGTATGCAGTGACCCAGCAGCGTCCTGGGCCCGAGCAGTCCATAAGATTCGTAGATGCCGGTATAGTCCGGTGCCTCCGGATAAAGCTGCATCGACAGGGTGATCTCGGCGTCATTCTCGCTGAGATGGGTCTGCACATAGGCCTCGGGGTGCTCTTCCACCAGCGCCTGCGCCGCCGCCAGTTGCGCCGGGGTCGAGGTAATGGCAAAGCGCGGCGAGATGGCATAGAGCCCGCGCCCGCGGCCATGCCAGCGGGCAATCAGCGCCTTGCTGTCATCGTAGCTCGACTGCGCCGTGTCGCACAGCGCCTCGGGCGCGTTGCGGTCCATCATCACCTTGCCGCCGATCATCAGCATGTTGCGCTTTTCCGCCTCGGCGAAAAAGGCATCCACCGATTGCGGCGCGCTCGAGCAATAGGCCACCGCCGTGGTCGTGCCATTGCGGATCAGCTCGTCATAGAAAGCGCTGGCGACAAAGTTGGCATGCCCCTGCTGGCTGAACTTCTGCTCTTCCACAAAGGTATAGGTATTGAGCCATTCCAGCAGCGAGCCGGCATAGGAGGCGATCATCTGGCTCTGCACATAGTGCAGATGGGTATCGATGAAACCCGGCATGATCAGGTGCGGGCGATGGTCGATCAGCTCGGCATCGCCGACCGCTGCCGCGTCGAAATTTCCAACCGAAACGATCTTGCCATCGACGATGCCGATGGCGCCGTCCTCGATGTAGGAATAGCTCGCCGCGTCATCGAGCCCCTGCGGCTCGCTGACAAAACTCAGCACCCTTCCGCGCAATATGGTCATGCTCACAGGGACGACCCCTCGCGAAACCATTCCACCAGCAGGGCCCGCTCGTCATCGGTCATGCCGCTGACATTGCCCGGCGGCATGGCATGGGCATAGCCTGCCTGCAGCACGATATCGCGGGCATGGTTGGCAATGGCAATGTTATTGTCGAGGATGACGTTCTTGGGCGGCTCATAGACCCCTTCCCAGGCCGGCTCCGCCGTGTGGCACATGGCGCAGCGCGTCTGCACCGTCAGGCTGGCGGCGGCGAAATGCTTTGCTGCCAGAAAGGGCTCGGCCGCCCGAGACTCCACCGCCTCTCCTGCCGAACCCGGCACTTTCGGCCCGCTCGACAGCCAGGCGATGAGGATGAAGAGCACCATGGCCACGGGCCAGGTCCAGTGCGGATTGCCCTTGCGGGCATGACGAGTGTTGAAATAGTGCCGGATGACGACGCCGACCAGGAAGATCAGCGAGGCGATGATCCAGTTCCACTGCGTGGCAAAGGCCAGCGGATAGTGGCCGCTGAGCATGAAGAAGATCACCGGCAGGGTGAGGTAATTGTTGTGCAGGCTCCGCTGCTTGGCGATCTTGCCATATTTGGCATCCGGCACGCGCCCGGCCTTGAGATCGGCCACCACGATGCGCTGGTTGGGAATGATGATCATGGCCACATTGGCCGCCATGATCGAGGCGGTGAAGGCCCCCATATGCAGCAGCGCGGCGCGGCCGGTAAAGACCTGGGTATAGCCCCAGCTCATCGCCACCAGCACGACAAACAGCACCAGCATCAACCCGGTCTGGCTCTCGCCCAGCGGCGATTTGCACAGCCGGTTATAAATGACAAAGCCCAGCACGATCGAGCCCATCGACAGCAGGATCGCCGCCCAGTTGGGCATGTCGAGCACATTGCGGTCGATGAGATAGAGGTCGGCGCCGACATAATAGACCAGCACCAGCAGCATGAAGCCGCTGATCCACGTCCAATAGGCTTCCCATTTGAACCAGGTCAGGTGCTCGGGCAAGAAGTCCGGCGCCACCAGATATTTCTGGATGTGGTAAAAGCCACCGCCATGCACCTGCCACTCCTCGCCATGCGCCAGCGGCGGCAGGCTGGGCGTCTTGCGCAGGCCCAGGTCCAGCGCGATGAAATAGAAGGACGAACCGATCCAGGCCACGGCTGTGATCACGTGCAGCCAGCGCACGGCAAACATCAGCCATTCGTAAAAAATGATGTGATCGGGCATCGTCTTGTCTCGTTTCTTTGCAATCTCCCAGGCGGGATAGGAACGCCCTGACGCGTTCAACGCAGGTCAGGATGGAGGCGCACAAGTAAAAGGGGCGGACGACGCCCGCCCCTCTCAAATCAGCTCGAGCCGCAGCTTATGCTGGCGGGTTCACGCCTTCGACATACCAGTCCATGCTCAGCAGTTCGGCATCGGTCAGGGTCACGCCAGCGGCGACGCGCTCGGCGCCGGTGTGATCATTGATCGGGCCGGTAAAGATGTTGAACGTGCCATCGATCTGGCCCTGCTTGATGGCTTCGGCGGCGGCAACGACGTCAGCGGGGATCGACCCGTTATATGGCCCGATCATCACTTCGCCTTCCTTGAGGCCCGGCCAGCGGTCGGCGCTGGACCAGGTACCGTCGATAACGGCCTGCGCGGACTGCACATAGGTGGGGCCCCAATGGTCGATGATCGAGGTCAGTTGCGCCTTGGGCGCAAAGGCACTCATATCGGCGCCCTGGCCGAAGCCACCGACAATGCCGCGCTCTTCGGCAACCTGCAGCGCTGCGGGACCGTCAGTATGCTGGGCAATGATGTCGATGCCCTGATCGATCATGGCGCGCGCCGTATCGGCCTCCTTGGCCGGATCGTTCCAAGTCGAGATATAGACCGGGGTGATCTCGAAAGCCGGATTGACCTTGCGGGCAGCCAGCACGAAGGAGTTGATCCCGAGCACCACTTCGGGGATCGGGAACGAGCCGATATAGCCGGCCTTGCCGGTCTTGGACAGGTGGCCGGCAATGGTGCCGCAGACGGCGCGGCCTTCATGGAAGCGCGCATTGTAGGTCGCGACATTGTCGCTGCGCTGATAGCCGGTGGCATGCTCGAACTTCACGTCCGGGAACTGCTCGGCCACCTTGATGACATAGTCGCCATAGCCGAAGCTGGTGGCAAAGATCAGCTTGTGGCCGGACTGGGCCAGTTCGCGCAGCACGCGCTCGCAGTCCGGACCCTCAGGCACGTTTTCCACGATGGTGGGCTCGGCAACGGCATCGCCCAGCGCTTCCTTCATGAACTTGGCGCCTTCGGAATGGCCGAAATTCCAGCCATTGTCGTTGACAGTGCCGATCAGCATGAAGCCGACCTTGAGTGGCTCGGTCTGGGCAAAGGCATGGCTGCCGAACAGCGGCAGCGCGGCGGCAGCACCACCGATCTTGAGAATATTGCGACGCGAGATTGTCATCTGTCTCTCCTGAGTGACTTTTCTTGGTGATCGAGCGCCATGTCCGTGGCGCTCAATTGCTGGGCAGGAACGGCTTGCCGAGGCAGGCCGGTGCATTGGTTGAAGCATCGCGCCGGATTGAAATCAGCACCAGCACGACAATGGTCGCGAGATAGGGCAGAGCGGCCCAGAGTTCGGAGGGAATGGCGCTCAGCGGCCCGCCGCCGGCCTTGGCGTAAAGCTCCATGGTCATGACGAGACCAAACAGATACGCTCCCGCCAGCAGACGGAACGGCTTCCAGGCGGCAAACACCACCAGCGCCACCGCGATCCAGCCGCGCCCGGCCGTCATCCGCTCGGCCCATTGCGGCGTCAGCAGCAGCGGGAAGCACGCGCCCCCGATGCCGGCCATGGCGCCGCCAAAAGCGACCGCGGCATAGCGCACGCCGATCACCGAATAGCCGATCGAATGAGCCGAATGATCGTTCTCGCCGACCGCGCGCAGGATCAGCCCGGCCCGCGTCTTCTTGAGGAACCACCACACGGCAAAGACCAGGATGAAGGCGAAATAGACCAGGGCCGAATAGCCGAACAGCACGCGCCAGATCGGATGGGTGGCCAGTTCGGCGGGAAACAGCGGCCCCAGCAGGGTCACCGGCCGCGCGCTATAGCCCTGCCCCGCCAGCGCCGAAAAACCGGTGCCGAAAATCGTCAGCGCCAGCCCCGTCGCGGTCTGGTTGGCCGAGAGGCTGAGCGTCAGAAAGCCGAAGATCATCGAGGTGGCTAGTCCCGCCGCCCCGGCCAAGAGGATTGCCAGGTAATGATTGCCGGTCAAAAACACCACGACAAAGGCGGTGATCGCCCCCATCAGCATCATGCCCTCGACGCCCAGATTGAGCACGCCGGATTTTTCCACCACCAGTTCGCCCAGGGCGGCGATCAGGATCGGCGTCGAGGCGCCCACCACGGTGACGATGATGGCAATGATCAGCTCGACACTCATGCGCGCGCCTCCCGGGCCGGCGTCACCCGCTTGATGCGGTAGCGCACCAGGATATCGCCCGCCAGCAGGAAGAACAGCATCATGGCCTGGAACACCCCGGTGGCCGAACTGGAGAGGCCAATGCTGGTCTGGGCCACTTCGCCGCCGACAAAGGTGATGGCCATGACAATGCCGGCAAAGATCACGCCCAGCGGATTGAGCCTTCCGAGAAAGGCCACGATGATGGCGGTAAAGCCGTAATTGGTGGGAAAGCCCGGCACCATGCGCTGGAAGGGCCCCGCCACTTCGAGCATGCCCGCCATGCCCGCCAGCCCGCCGCTGACCAGCATGGCCAGCCAGATCGTCTTGTTTTCCGAAAAGCCGCCATAGCGCGCCGCATGCGGCGCCGCGCCGACCACCCGCATCTGGTAGCCGAACACCGAACGGGACATGATGAACCAGGCGATCAGGGCGACGATGATGGCGATGGGCACGCCCGCATGCACGATGGTGCCGGGAATGATATTGGGCAGCAGCGCATCCGCCGCAAACCGCCGCGTCTGCGGAAAGCCCATGCCCATCGGATCCTTCCAGGGCGCGCGCACCAGGTAATAGATCAGTTGCACCGAGGCATAGGTCAGCATCAGGCTGGTCAGGATCTCGTTGACCCCCAGCCGGGTCTTGAGGAGCGCCGGAATGGCCGCATAGGCCGCGCCACCGGCCATGCCGGCCAGAAACATCAGCGGCAGGATCCACCAACCGGTCATGCCATAGGTCGCCAGCGCCACCCCGGTCGCGGCCAAGCCGCCCATGACATACTGCCCCTCGGCGCCGATATTCCAGACATTGGCGCGATAGGCGATGGACAGGCCTACCCCGATGATGATCAGCGGCGCCGCCTTGACCCCCAGGTCCTGCCATTTATAGGCATTGGTCAGCGGGGTGAAAAAGATCTCGCGCACCGCGCCGATCCCGTCAAAACCCATCAGCGCAAAGAGGATGGCGCCCGTCACCATGGTCAGCAGCACCGCCGCGACGGGGGTGGCGTAAAGCATCAGTGTCGAGGGTTGCGCGCGCTTTTCAAGCTGGAACTGCATCGCGCTCCTCCCCTGCCCCATGCACGCCACCCATCAAGAGGCCAATCTCTTCCACGCTCATTTCGGCATTGGGCCGGGCCGGCGACAGGCGGCCCATATTGATCACCGCCAGCGTATCGCACAGCGCCCGCAGCTCATCGAGATCCTGGCTGATCACCACGATGGCCGACCCGGCCGCCGCCAGATCCACCAGCGCCTGGTGAATGGCCGCCGCCGCCCCGGCATCGACGCCCCAGGTCGGCTGGCTCACTACCAGGACACTCGGCTTTTGCAGGATTTCGCGGCCCATAATGTATTTCTGCAGATTGCCGCCCGACAGGGAGCCGGCCATCGAGGCCGGCCCCAGGGCCTTGACGGCAAAATCGGCGATCACCTGGCCGGTATAGGTCCTGGCGGCGCCCGAATTGATCAGCCCCAGCACCACCATGCCGAGCCGGTCACGGGCCGTCAGGATGGTATTGTCGCTCAGCGAAAACTCGCCCACCGCCGCATGGCCATTGCGCTCCTCGGGCACGGCGCAGAGCCCATATTTGCGCCGCCCGGTCGTGTCGAGCAGGCCCAGCGGATAGCCATCCAGCGTCACGCTCTGGCTGTCATCGCTGCGGATTTCGCCCGACAGCGCGTCGAGCAATGCGTTCTGCCCATTGCCCGCCACCCCGGCAATGCCGACGATCTCGCCGGCCCGCACGGTAAAGCTGACATCATCGACAGGCACATCGAAATGCCCCGCCTTTGTCGTCGACAGCCGCGACACCACCAGCTTGGCCTCGCCCAGTTCGCGGCCTGCGGCGCGCACGATATCCTTGAGCCCGGCGCCGATCATCTTCTCGGCCATCGAGCGGCTGGTTTCCGCCTTGGGATCGCAGGTATCGACCAGCCTGCCGCCGCGCAGGATCGTCGCCGTGTCGCACAGCGCCTTGATCTCATGCAGCTTGTGGGAAATGTAGAGAATGGAGCAACCCTGCGCCGCCAGCTTGCGCAGCACCGCGAACAATTGCTCCACCTCCTGCGGCGTCAGCACCGAGGTCGGCTCGTCCATGATGAGCAGCTTTGGGTCGAGCAGCAGCGCCCGCACGATTTCGATGCGCTGGCGTTCGCCTACACTCAGCGTCGCGACGGTGCGATGCGGATCGAGCAGCAGACCATACTTGAGCATGACCGCGCGGATGCGCGCTTCGAGTTCGCGCCCCGGGATCTTGGCGTCCATGCCCAAAGCGATGTTTTCGAGCACGGTGAGGGCTTCAAACAGCGAGAAATGCTGGAACACCATGCCGATGCCCAGCTTGCGGGCGGCCTTGGGGTGCGCCACGGTGACCGGCGCGCCATCCCAGACCATCTCGCCGGCATCGGGCTGCATGATGCCGTAGATCATCTTGACCAGGGTGGATTTGCCGGCGCCGTTCTCCCCCAGCAGGGCATGAATCTCGCCCGGCCGGACGGCAAAGCTGACATTGTCATTGGCCAGCACGCCCGGAAAGCGTTTGGTGATGCCCTTGAGTTCGAGCCGATATGGCATGCTAACGTCCAATGGTCACCCCCGATGTCTCAGGGGTGCGGACCCGGTCAGTTTCAGCTTCCCATTGCCCAATGTGGACCATTATTTCGGCCGCCGCCAGTGCCGCTATGACGGCCGGCCGCTTATCCCCAAGCCCCATCTGGCCGATGGGCAGCACCAGCCGTTCAAGCGCCAATGCCGAGCCGCCCTCACCCCGATACCAGCTGGCAAAGCGCGCCCGTTTGGTAGCCGACCCGACCATGCCGATATAGGGGCTGTCGACCCGTGCCAGGGCCTCCTGGGCAATCAGAAAGTCGAGGGCATGGTCATGCGTCAGGATGACAAAGCTGCTGCCCGGTGGCGCTGCGCGCACCACCGCTTCGGGCATGGCCACGGCCCGCGACGCGATGTGCGAGGGCAACAGGTCCAGCTCGTCGCGCCGCGTGTCGATCACTTCGAGCTGCACCGGCAGCAGTGCCAGCATCTGCGCCAGCGCCCGCCCGACATGGCCGGCGCCGAAGATATAGACATGGGGGAGCGCCGCGTCCTCGGCTGCCACCTGCGCCAGCAGCGCCGCACGCCGCGCCGCATCGGCATAGTCGAGACCGACCACGACCCGTCCACCGCAGCACTGGCCGATTTCGGGCCCCAGCGGCACATCCATCGCCGCCTTGGCCTGGCCTTGGGTGATCAGCCTTCGGGCATGGTCGATCACCATATATTCGAGCGCCCCGCCACCAATGGTGCCGAACAGGCCGGCCGGCCCCACCAGCATGAAGGTCCCCTGCTCGCGCGGCGACGAGCCGCGGACCGAGGTCAGTTCACAGACGATGGCGTCAGGATTGGCCGTGAGGAAAGCGGCGAGTTCGGTGGCGCGAGGGATCATGTTGGCTCACCCGCACCCCGCGCCTTCATCCGCTGCACGCCCATCAGCACGCGCTCAGGGGTCACCGGGGTATCGAGACGGGGGGCGATGGCATAATCGGCCACGCTGGCCACCGCCATCGACAGCGCTTCCACCACGCTCATGGCCAGCATGAGCGGCGGCTCGCCCACGGCCTTGGAACGGCCAATGGTCGGCTCGGCATTGACCGACCACTCGGCCAGCTTGACGTTGAAGATCGGCGGTACGTCGCTGGCCAGCGGGATCTTGTAGGTCGAGGGCGCCTTGGTGCGCAGCTGGCCCTTGGCGTCCCAGACCAGTTCCTCGGTGGTCAGCCATCCCATGCCCTGGATGAACCCGCCCTCGATCTGGCCGATATCGATGGCCGGATTGAGCGAACGCCCCACATCATGCAGGATATCGACGCGATCGACGGTATATTCCCCGCTCAGCGTATCAATGGTGACCTCGCTGACCGAAGCGCCATAGGCGTAATAGTAGAACGGATGGCCGCGCCCGGTGGCCCGGTCCCAGTGAATCTTGGGCACCTGGTAGAAGCCGGCGGCGGAGAGCTGCACCCGGTTCATATAGGCCGAGGCCGCCAGCTCGGCGAAGGGCACGAAGACCCCGCCCGCCTCGATGCCACCGGGCACCCAGAGCACGGCTTCGGGCGCGCACTGGTAGAGCTTGGCGGCGTGGGCCACCAGCCGTTCCTTGATCTGCCGCGCCGCATCCCAGGCCGCCATCCCATTGAGATCGGAGCCCGACGAGGCGGCGGTGGCCGACGTATTGGGCACCTTGCCCGTGCTGGTGCCCATGATCTTGACCACGTCGAGCCCGACGCCAAAGGCATCGGCCAAAACCGCCGCCACCTTGATATAGAGCCCCTGCCCCATTTCGGTGCCGCCATGGCTAAGATGGATCGAGCCATCCTTGTAGACATGCACCAGTGCGCCGGCCTGATTGTACCAGGTGGCGGTGAAGGAAATGCCGAACTTGACCGGCGTCAGGGCAATGCCCTTCTTGAGCACGGGACTGCCCGCATTATAGCTCAGGATCGCCGCGCGCCGCGCCTGGTAGTCCGAACTGGCCTCGATCTCCTCGACCACGCGATGCACGATATTGTCGGTTATCGTCTGGTGATAGGGCGTGATGTTGTTGCTGTCGGTGCCGTAGAAATTGGCCTTGCGGATCTCGAGCGGGTCACGCCCCAGCGCATAGGCAATGTCCTCGATCCAGCGCTCGGCCGCCAGCATGCCCTGCGGCCCGCCAAAGCCGCGAAACGCGGTATTGGAAACCGTATTGGTGTAAAGCGGCTCACTGCGCACGCGCACGGCCGGGTACCAATAGGCATTGTCGGCATGAAACAGCGCCCGGTCGGTCACCGGACCGCTGAGGTCCGAAGAAAAGCCAGCGCGCGCGCCATAGACCGCGTCCACCGCATGGATCCTGCCGGTCTCGTCATAGCCGACATCGTAGTCGACGACGAAATCGTGCCGCTTGCCGGTGGCGGTCATGTCATCGTCGCGGTCGGGACGGATCTTGCAGGCGCGGTTCCACTTTTTGGCAGCCAATGCGGCCACGCAGGCAAACAGGTTGCTCTGGGTTTCCTTGCCGCCAAAGCCGCCACCCATGCGCCGCACATTGACAGTCACCGCATGCAGGCGAATGCCCAGCACCTGGGCCACCATGACCTGCACTTCGGTGGGATGCTGGGTCGAGGAAAACACCGTGACGTCCTCGTCCTCGCCCGGCACGGCCAAGGCAATATGGCCTTCGAGATAGAAATGGTCCTGCCCGCCGATCTCGATACTGCCCTTGACCCGGCGCGGTGCGCCCGCGAGGCCCGCGTCGACATCGCCGCGCTCGAGCGTCAGCGGTGGCGTCACCAGTGTGCCGCCCGCCGCCTGGGCCGCCCGCACCGTGGTGGCAAAGGGCAGATCCTTGTAGGTGACCTTGGCCAGGTGTGCCGCCCGTCGCGCCTGGTCCCGCGTCTCGGCGATCACAGCAAACAGCGGCTGCCCCCAGAAGTGGACTTTGTCCGTGGGCAGCAGCGGCTCATCATGGCTGTGGTTGGAACTGACATCATTGTCGCCCGGCACATCGGCTGCCGTCAGCACGCCGATCACCCCCGGCGCCGCCCTGGTGGCGGAAAAGTCGATACTGACGATCTCGGCATGCGGCTTGGTCGACAGCCCCAGATAGGCATGCATGGTGCCGGCCGGCTCGACCATGTCGTCAATATATTCGGCCGTGCCGGTGACATGCTTGGGCCCGCTATCGTGGCGGACATCCTTGTGCAGCGTGGCCAGGGTTATGGCGGTCTGATGCTTGTTCATGCCACCTCCCGCCGCAGCCGCTGACCTTGCCCCGTCGTTTCCAGATAGAAACGCTGCAGCAGGTTCTGCGCGCTGAGCAGCCGGTATTCGGCGCTGGCCCGCATGTCGGAGATCGGCTGGTAATCCTCGGCAAAGGCTGCCATCGCCAGATCGATGGTCTCCTGCGTCCATTTCCTGCCTACAAGCGCGGCCTCGACGGCCTTGGCCCGCTTGGGTGTCGCCGCCATGCCGCCAAAGGCAATGCGGGCCATGCCCACCATGCCGGCATCGCTGACAAACACCCGGAACGCACCGCACAGCGTGGAAATGTCCTCCTCGCGCCGCTTGGACAGCTTGTAGACGGCAAACTTCTCGCCGGCCGGCAACAGCGGCACGGTGACGCTTTCGACGAACTCGCCGGGTTGGCGGTCCTGCTGGCCATAGGCGAGGAAATAGTCTTCGAGCTTGATCTCGCGGCGATGTTCTCCCCGCCGCAACGTCAACCTTGCGCCCAAGGCGATGAAGGGCGGCGGCGTATCGCCGATCGGCGAGCCATTGGCGATATTGCCGCCAATCGTGCCCATATTGCGCACCTGCTCACCCGCCACGCGGTCCCACAATTCGGCCATGCCGGGAAAAAACTCGGCCAGCACCGGCTGTGCCTGCGAATAGCTGACCCCGGCATAGAACCGTACTTCGCTGGCATTCTCGGCAATCGCCCGCAGTTCCTGCAGCTGGCCGATAAAGATCACCGGCCCGATGGACCGCATGAACTTGGTGACCCACAGGCCCACATCGGTCGAGCCGGCGACAATGGTCGCTTCGGGGTTGTCCGCATAGATCTCGGCAAAATCATCAAGGCTCGCCGGCACGATGATGCGCTCCGCACCCTCGCCGATCTCGACCCGGCTGCCATCATGGATGGCCTTGATCTGCTCCTTGAGCGCGATGCGCTCGGCCCAGAGCGGGTCGCCCTGCGGCAGACCGTAGGTCGACATCGCCTTGCCGGCGCGGATGATCGGGGCATAGCCGGTGCAGCGGCACAGATTGCCCTGCAGCGCCTTTTCGATGGCGCCCTGGCTCGGGTCGGGATTGCGCATCCACAAGCCATAAAGGCTCATCACGAAACCCGGCGTGCAGAAGCCGCACTGGCTGCCATGGTGATCGACCATCGCCTGCTGCACCGGATGCAGATTGCCGTTCTCGCCGCGCAGATGCTCGATGGTGACCACATGGGTGCCGTGCAGGCTGCCCATGAAGCGGATGCAGGCGGTTACCGAGTCATAGATAATCTCGTCGCCCATCAGCCGGCCGACCAGCACCGTGCAGGCGCCACAATCGCCCTCGGCGCAGCCTTCCTTGGAGCCGCGCAACCGCCGCTCCAGCCGCAGCCAGTCGAGCAAAGTCGTATCCGGCTTCACGTCGGTCAGGCTGATCGCCTCGCCATTGAGGATGAAGCGGATGGCGTTGGAAACCACGGTCATGCCTCAGCTGCCCCGATAGGTGGAATAGGCAAAAGGACTGACCAGCAGCGGCACATGATAGTGCTTGTCCTCGCTGATGGTGAAGCGGACCGGCACCACATCGAGGAACGGATTGGCCAGTTCGACCCCCAGCCGCTCGAAATATTGCCCGACATGGAAATGGATCTCGAATTCGCCATGCTGGAACTGCTGTTCGTCGAGCAGCGGCGCGTCCACGCGCCCGTCGGCATTGGTATAGCTGTCGGCGATATGGTGATTGTGGTCGCCATGCACGAACAGCAATTCGATCCGCATGCCGCGCGCCGGCGTACCGTGCATCGTGTCCAGCACATGCGTGGTTAGGCGTCCACTTCCCGCCATTGAGCTGCTCCGTCTGTCGTCCCCGACCTCAGACTACCGCATCAGCACTGATCCGCAATGCCCATATTTTACCATCTGGTCCATTTTTGTGCATCTTGATTGCCGCCCGCAAGGCCATACTATCAGCCGACCACCAGACGAGAGCACCCTGCCAATGCGTTACCCCCGCGACATGCACGGCCACGGCCCCACCCCACCCCAGGCCAACTGGCCCGGCGGCGCCCATGTCGCGGTGCAGTTCGTGCTCAATTACGAAGAGGGCGGGGAGAACAATATCCTGCATGGCGACGCAGCCTCCGAGGCCTTCCTCGCCGACGTCATCGGCGCCGCGCCCTGGCCCGGCCAGCGCCACGCCAATGTCGAATCCATGTACGAATATGGCGCCCGCGCCGGCTTCTGGCGGCTGCATCGCCTGTTCACCGGGGCCAATCTCCCCGTGACTGTCTATGGTGTCGCCACCGCCCTGATGCGCGCCCCCACCCAGCTGGCGGCCATGCAGGAGGCCGGCTGGGAAATTGCCAGCCACGGCCTCAAATGGGTGCAGCACAAGGACATGCCGCCCGAGGAGGAGCGCGCCCAGATCGCCGAGGCCATTCGCCTGCACACCATCGCCACCGGCGCGCCGCCGCGCGGCTGGTATACCGGCCGCTCCAGCCTCAACACCATCGATCTGGTCGCCGAGACCGGCGGCTTTGCCTATATCTCGGACACCTATGATGACGACCTGCCCTATTGGCGCGTCCACCACGGCATGCCCAGCCTCATCATTCCCTATACGCTGAGCGCCAATGACATGCGCTTCGTCACTGCCCCGGGCTTTGACAATGGCGAGGAATATTTCCAGTTTCTCAAGGACAGCTTCGACTGCCTCTATGCCGAAGGCGAGGCCGGCAGCCCCAAGATGATGTCGCTGGGCCTGCATTGCCGCCTTGTCGGCCAGCCCGGCCGCTTCCAGGGCCTCAAGAAATTTGTCGATTATATTCTCACCTTCGACAAGGTCTGGATCCCCACAAGGCTGGCTATTGCCGAGCACTGGGCCGCCGAACATCCCTATGTCGCGCCCGCGGTCATTCCCTCCCAGCTCGACAAGGCCGATTTCGTCAGCCGCTATGGCTCGATCTTCGAGCACTCCCCCTGGATCGCCGAGCGCGCCTGGGAGGGTGAACTGGCCCCGGTCAACGATACCGCCATTGGCCTGCACTTCGCGCTGCGTTGCCAGTTCCGCATGGCCAGCCCCGAAGAGCGCCTGGGCGTCTTGCGCGCCCATCCCGACCTGGCCGGCAAGCTGGCCGCCGCCAAGCGGCTGACGGCCGAATCGACTGCCGAACAGGCCGCGGTCGGTCTCGATGCGCTCACCGATGGCGAACGGCAGCGCTTCACCATGCTCAACACCGCCTATGTCGACAAGTTCGGCTTCCCCTTCATCATCGCCGTGCGCGACAATACCAAGGCCTCGATCATCGAGGCCTTCGAAGCCCGGCTGCAAAACAGCGCCGAGGCCGAATTTACCACCGCCTGCGCCCAGGTCGAACGCATTGCCCTGCTGCGCCTCAAGGCCTTGTTGCCCTAGCCGCAGTTATTTTTGGAATCCTTTCGCCAACTCAGCTCGTAGTGGAGGCATCGGGGACAACGTTTACCAAAAGGCATTACAGGCGCTGTAGCAATGGGGCCTGTTTGACGGATTCGCACGATTTCGCTAAAGAGGTAGGTGGAGCCGACGAGTGTCGAACTCGCAAGGGAGAGTTCCTAAGGCTATCCCCTTGCACCGGCAACGGCCCCACAGGGCCAACTTGGGAACCCGCTAATGCAGGCACCCAAGTTGGAATGGTTGGCTCCCCCTAGAGGGTCACCAGATCAGACTAAAGGCGGCGGCATGTTTCGCTTCCTTGGTTGCGTTCAGGGCGACGGTCACAGCTGTCCAGGCTCCGTCGCCCTATCCTTTTCAGGATTTCGTAGACCGTTTAGGTCAAAGTAGTCACCGCCGAGTTTGAGCTCCGGCGGCACGCGCCAGCGCCCATTCTCATTGTCATAAATCATGCCCTTCTGGCGGTTGAGTTCGTTGTGGATGCCGCCAACGCTGATTGCTGGGTCGATCTCCTGGGCGAGTGTAACAACTTCAGTGGAGGTGAGGCCGTCAGGTCTGGGTAGAAGCACAGTCAGAACGGCCCTTCGGATTGAGCCACGTGGAGCACGTCCATCCTTGCCCGTCGCGCCGGCCGTCGTTGCCGAGATCGGAGGCAATCCTGCGCCCCCAATGATCGACCGCGGCACTTCTCCCATTGGGTTGACAGACTGCATGGCCCGTTGAAGGGCCACTGCATACTCAACGCCACCTGCATCAAACACATCGCTCATGACTTTGGGGAGAACCACGGCTATGGTTTTGGCCAATGCCTTCTCAATTGTAAGAATGCCATCTTGGATGGCTCGCTCTTTCGGGGTCATGGAATCGCTCCGCCTCATCATGGAAAGAGTTTATGTGGGATCTGGAACCCAAAGTCAACTCATTGGGTGGTGAAGAGAGAAACCCAACCCAATCCACGGGGTTGGATCAGATCTCACCCATGGACACAAATGCACTCTCCCTATTTTTGAGTGGGTTTAATCGCCCCTTGATACCGGGCGCTTGCAGGGCGCCTTGCCGCAGGCTAACTCCAATTGTCTTTGGAGGTCCGCTCATGCTCACGCTCATCATCGGCAACAAGAACTATTCGTCCTGGTCGCTGCGGCCTTGGCTGGTGCTCAAGGCGCTGGGCATCCCCTTCACCGAACGGCTCGAGCCCTTCATCCCCCATGGCAGCCACGACGCCTTCCGCGCCTTTTCGCCCACGGGGCGCGTGCCGCTGCTGGTCGACGGCGACATCAAGGTCTGGGATTCACTGGCCATCGTTGAATATGTGGCTGAAAGCCATCCCCAGGTCTGGCCGTCCGACAAGGCAGCCCGCGCCTTTGCCCGCGCCATCAGCGCCGAAATGCATGCCGGCTTTGCCACCCTGCGCAATGCCTGCGGCATGAATTGCGGCCTGCGCATCACGCTGCACGCCGTCAGCCCGGCTTTGCAGGCCGATCTAGACCGCGTCGATGAAATCTGGTGCGAGGGCCTGGCCCGCTTCGGCGGTCCGTTTCTGGCCGGCGCCAGCTTTACCGCCGCCGACGCCTTCTATGCCCCGGTTGCCCTGCGCCTGCAGACCTATGGTGTCAGCTTGAGCCCGCCGGCCGCGGCCTATGCGGCGCGGCTGCTGGCGCTGCCCGCTATGCAGGACTGGTATCGTGAGGCACTCGATGAAACCTGGCGCGAGCCCAGCCATGAAGCCGAGGTCGCCGCCGCCGGCACGATCACCAGCGATCTGCGCCGCACGGCCTAGCCAGGCGGCCACAGACCTGCCAGTTTCAATGCCAGTACCAACCGCGCTCCGGACCCCCATGCCAGATCCCACCTACGCCTCGCCCAGCGCCGGCCTGCCGCCGCAAACTGCGCTGCATACCGGCCGCGCCGTCTTCACCGAGGCCTATGCGGTCATTCCCCATGGCGTGATGCGTGACATCGTCACCAGCTATCTGCCGCACTGGGCCGATACGCGCGCCTGGGTGATCGCCCGGCCGCTCTCGGGCTTTTCCGAGACCTTCTCGCAATATATCATGGAAGTCTTTCCCGGCGGCGGCAGCAGCCAGCCCGAGCCGAACCCGCAGGCCGAGGGCGTGCTGTTCGTGGTATCTGGCCAGGCGACGCTGACTCTCGACGGCAAGACCCACCTGCTCAAGCCCGGCGGCTACGCCTTCCTGCCCCCCGGCTGCGCCTGGACCCTGTTCAACAAGGGCACCGAACCTATGCGCTTCCACTGGGTGCGCAAGCGCTACGAAGCCGTCGAGGGCATTGCTGCCCCCACCGCCTTCGTCGCCAATGAGAACGACGAACCCATCATCTGGATGCCCGGCACCAACAATACCTGGGGCACCACCCGCTTTGTCGACCCCACCGACCTGCGCCACGATATGCATGTCAATATCGTCACCCTCGAGCCGGGGGCGGTCATCCCCTTCGAGGAAACCCATGTCATGGAGCACGGCCTCTATGTGCTCGAGGGCAAGGCGGTCTATCGGCTCAACCGCGACTGGGTCGAGGTCGAGGCCGGCGATTTCATGTGGCTGCGCGCCTTCTGCCCCCAGGCCTGCTATGCCGGCCCCGGCCGCTTCCGCTACCTGCTCTACAAGGACGTCAACCGCCACATGAAGCTGGGGCTGTGAGCCGGTGAGCACCATCCTGATCGAGCCGCTGACCGCCGAGGCCTTCGCCCCCTTCGGCCAGGTCATCGAACTGGCTGGCGCCACCCATTACCCCATCAACAATGGCATGACCGAGCGCTACCACGATCTCGCCCGCATCGAGCTGGGCGGCGTGCACGCCCGCCCGCTGCTGTCGCTGTTTCGCGGTCAGCCCTACCAGCTGCCCCTGAGCCTCTCCCTCGTCGAACGCCACCCGCTGGGCAGCCAGGCCTTCTATCCCCTGTCGAACAATCCCTGGCTGGTCATCGTCGCCGAGGATGATAGCGGCACCCCCACGCGCCTCCGCGCCTTCAGCCCGGCTCCTGGCCAGGGCGTCAACATCGCCATGAATACCTGGCACGGCGTGCTGACCCCGCTGCAGGCCCAGAGCGATTTCCTCGTGGTCGATCGCGGCGGCGACGGCGACAACCTAGAGGAACATCATTTCGACACGCCCCACAACGTGCAGCACGCTCCCTCAGCCGATCGGTAGCCCCATGACCAACGCCGCCCTCGTTGACCGCCTGTTCGACGTCATCCAGACCGACATTGCCGCCCGCACCCAGCAGGGTGTCCGTACCGGCAACAAGCTGTTCGGCGCCGCCATCCTGCGCAAGTCCGACCTGTCGGTGGTGATTGCCGAAACCAACAACGAGACGGAAAACCCGCTCTGGCATGGCGAGATGCACGCCATCAAGCGCTTCTACGAGCTGCCCGCCGACCAGCGGCCGGAGGCCAAGGACTGCATTTTCCTCGCCACCCACGAGCCCTGTTCGCTCTGCCTGTCGGGCATCACCTGGGCGGGCTTTGACAATTTCTATTATTTGTTCAGCTACGAGGACACCCGCGACAGCTTCGGCATCCCGCACGACATCGCCATCCTAAGGGAAGTCTATGCCGTCCCCGATCCAGGCACTGGCGCCGTCGCGCCAGACCGGCCGCTCTACAACCGGGTCAACAAGTTCTGGACCAGCCACAACCTGATCCAGATGATCGCCGCGCTCGACCGCGATCATCGTGAGGCGCTGATGGCGCGGCTCGACGATATCAGCGCCTTTTACGCCGAAGCCTCGGCGGTCTATCAGAAGGACAAGGGCAGCAAGGGCATTCCGCTGGCCTGAGGCTCAGGGCGTGGCGGTTACGCTGGGCTGGAATTCGCTATAGGGTACCTCGGCGAACGACGCCGCAAAGGTCAACAGGCTCAGCACCAGCGCCACCAGCACTGTCGCCAGCCATTGCGGCAGTCTGTTCAATCCGGGAAAGGACAAGGAACGCATGGCGTGGTGATCTCTCGGCTGGTTCGCAATGGACCGGTTGAGCAATGGGTCAATCCGGCCGACGATAGAATAGCCGCAGCCGCATGCCAGCCATGTGACAGGCCGGTTGCGCCGAACCAATGCCGCACTGGTGCGTTACTGTACCGAACCAGTCCCCATGAGGCCCACCATGCCACAGACCGACACCAGCGCCCCCGGGGCGCCCTTGCTCGCCATCTTCACCGATTTTGATGGCACGCTTGTCGAACTGGCCGAAACGCCCGACAGCGTCGCCGTGCCATCCTCGCTTGCCCACAACCTTGAGCAGACAGCGCGCGAGTTCAACTCCGCCTTTGCGGTTTTGACGGGCCGCGAGATCGCCGAGATCGACAGGTTCCTCTCGCCCCTGCTGCTGCCCGTTGCCGGTGCCCATGGCACCCAGCGCCGGCGCGCCGATGGCGTACTTGAAGCCGTCGACCCGGCCTCACTGGCCGGCGCCGAAGCCATTGCCGAGGCTCTGGCGGCCCTCGTCGAGGCTGAGCCCGCGCTCATTCTCGAAACCAAGCAGGGCGCCGTCGCGGTGCATTATCGCCAGGCCCCGGCGCTCGAAGACACGGTGCGCGAGGCCATGCAGGATATTGTCGAGCGCCACGACCACTTCATTCTCGTGCCGGGCAAGATGGTGTTCGAGGCCCGCCCGCGCGGCGCGAGCAAGGGCGATGCCCTTCGCGCCTTCATGCTCGAGGAGCCGTTCATCGGCCGAACCCCGATCTTCATTGGTGACGACGTCACCGACGAGGACGGGTTCATTGCCGCCCAGGAGCTGGGGGGCGTCGGCATCAAGCTGGGCGATGGCGATACCGTCGCCCGCATGCGCATCGCCGATGTCGGCTCGGTCCGCGCCCTGCTACAGGGGCTGGGAGACATCGCCGCACGTGAACGGGAGTTCGCACCCAAGCACTGAATGAACAAAGCCGTGGGGGCACTGGATGAGTAGACTGATCGTCGTTTCGAACCGCACGCCGGGCAAGGGCCCGGCTGCCGGGGGTCTGGCCGTAGCCCTGCGCAAGACGCTGGCCGAGCGCGAAGGCTTCTGGTTCGGCTGGTCGGGAAAGCTGGTCGAAACCCCCTCGCCGCAGGCCCATTTCGAGGAAATCGACGGGCTTTCGATCGCCCAGATCGACCTGACCCGGTCGGATCACCACGCCTACTATGCCGGTTTTTCCAATTCCATCCTCTGGCCCAGCTTCCACCTGCGGCTCGATCTGGCGACCATCGAGGGCCACTGGTATGAAGGCTATCGGGCCGTCAACCAGCAGTTCGCCCGCGCTTTGCTGCCCCAGCTTCGACCCGATGACGTCATCTGGGTGCATGACTACCACCTGATCCCGCTGGCCAGCGAATTGCGCAATCTGGGCGCCCGCAACCGCATCGGCTTTTACCTGCACATCCCCTTCCCCACCACGGACGCGCTCTACGCCATTCCCCATCACAACGAACTGATGCGCGACCTCTCGCGCTACGACCTGGTGGGCATGCAAGCCAATCGTGACGTCACCGCCTTCACCGAATTTGCCGATCACCAGTCGCCCTCCTCGATTTCGGGCAATCCGCTGCGCTCGGTCGATTTCAGCCGCAGCGAAACCGCAGCCTTCCCGATCGGCTCCGATCCCGATGCCTTTGCCAAGCTGGCTGTCAGCCCGGCCGGCACCAAGATGATCAAGCGCGTCGAACGCGTCCTGCCCGGGCAGCGGCTGATCCTGGGCGTCGATCGGCTCGACTATTCCAAGGGCCTGCCGCAGCGGGTGGAAGCCTATGAAAAGCTGCTGGCCAACGATGCCCGCTTCCGCCGCACCGCGCATCTGATGCAGATCGCGCCGCCATCGCGCGACACCATCAAGGAATATCAGGAAACCAGCGATACGCTCGACGCCATCTGTGGTCGCGTCATGGGGCGCTTCGCCGAGCCCGACTGGTCGCCCCTCACCTATGTCAAGCGCGCCTATGGCCAGCCCAGCCTGGCCGGGCTCTATCGCCTGGCCCGGGTCGGCCTCGTGACGCCGCTGCGTGACGGCATGAACCTGGTGGCCCATGAATATGTCGGTTCCCAGGACCCGGCCAATCCTGGCGTGCTGGTGCTGTCGCGCTTTGCCGGTGCCGCCGAGATCTTTCCCGATGCCATTCTGGTCAATCCCTTTGACACCGACGAGACTGCCGAAGCCCTGCGCATGGCCCTCGACATGCCGCTGCAGGAGCGCATCACCCGCTGGACCACGCTGATGGCGGCCGCCCGCACCTATAGCGTCGACAACTGGGCCCACAGCTTCCTCAATCGCCTGTCGCCCCCCAGCGCAGCCACCGCCTCGGGCACACGCGACATTCTTTACGTCGCCTGAACGATCCAGGGACTGCCCGACGCCGCCAGCAGGGTGACCAGCAGCCTGTTCATCGGCGTGGCAATGCCATGCGTTTCACCCAGTCGAACGATGACGCCGTTGCGGGCGTCAATTTCCATTCTGTGGCCGGCCATGCGGTCAACCTGGAGAGAACTGCCTCGTGTCCCCTCCGACATGGTGCGGGCGCTTTCGATGGTGGATTCCACCACGCTTTGCGCAATGGTCGCCCCCTCGGCCCGCCCCACCATGGCGCATTCCTCGACCACGCCGCGGGTGATCGCCTCGACATCGGCATTCCACACCGGACCGGTCGCCCGCAGCGTCAATGCCGGAAAAATGGCGGCGCTATTGCTGCATAGTTTGATCCAGATCTGGGACAGAAAGTCGGGATCGGCCAGAGCCTCAATCTCGGTATGGGCAAACAGCGCCACCAGATCGTCGCCGTTTTTTCCGGCCGGCACGGCGATGATACCATGCCTTTGCTGCACCATCCGCCCCGGTGCGCTACGCGCCGCCGGCAGATTGATCATTACCGGGACCAGCCGTTCAGGCGATACGAGATGCGAGAACAACCGCACATGTTCCACCCCGTTCTGGATGATGGCGACACGTGTGTCCGCGCCCACCAGATGGTCCAGCCAGGGTCCGGTCCCGTCCACGTCATAGGTCTTGGTCGCCACCAGTACCCAGTCGACAACCCGGGCCGACCCCGGACTGGTCAGCACTTCGGGATGGGCAACGATGGTGCCACTGGGCGTCTTCACCTCAAGGTCGGCAAAGGTTGTCCGCGCACAGACGGTGACGGAAAAGGCGGGATTTTGCGCAAGCCAGGCCGCAATGGTGCCGCCGATCGCGCCAGGTCCGATGACCGCAATTGTCGTCATGCTCTGCTCCAAAAAAGAGGGCGGCCAAGAGGCCGCCCTTTGTCAATTGTGTTCGCTGAAATCAGCTGGCATTGCGTGCAGCGCGGCCGGCATCCTTCTGCGGCTTGCCCCAGCGTTGCTTGCCACCGGCAGGCTTGGCCGCCATTGGCTTGCCGGTTTCCATGTCGCGACGGACGCCACGAGCCGGCTGGCCGCCCTCAGGGCGGCTACGCGGTGCATCGACCGGACGGGTGCGCTGGCCTTCGCCAGCCGGACGCGTGCGGGGCGCATCGACAGGGCGCGTACGGGGCGTCTTGGACGTGCTTTCCTTGCCGAATTCGGCAAAGGGACGACGCTCGGCGGGCGAGCGACGATCGCCCTGCGCCGGGCGGGCGCTCTTGTTGGGGGCACGACCGGCACCCGGCCGACCGCCCGAAGGCTTCTTGTAGGCCGAACGCGGGGCTTCCACGACGCCGGTCTCATTGGCCAGGTGCAGGTCGCCGGTATAGGGCAGGGTCCGGCGGATGAGTCGTTCGACATCGCGCAACTTGCCGCGCTCGGTGCCATCGCACAGCGTGATGGCAAAGCCGGAGGCGCCATTGCGGCCGGTGCGGCCGATCCGGTGCACATAGTTTTCCGGATCGTCTGGCAGTTCATAATTCACCACATGGGTGATGCCGGGCACGTCGATGCCGCGGGCGGCAATATCGGTCGCCACCAGGATGCGCACATCGCCGCTGGAAAAGCCCTTGAGGGCTGCCTGGCGGGCGTTCTGGCTCTTGTTGCCATGGATGGCGGCAGCCTTGTGGCCGTCGATTTCGAGGTTCTTGGCGACGCGGTCGGCACCATGCTTGGTGCGCGAGAAGATGATCACGCGATCCATCTTCTCTTCGTCGCTGCCCAGCAGCTCATTAAGCACGCCGCGCTTGGCCTTGGCACCGGAGAGGATCACGCGCTGGTCGATCTTGACCACGGTGGAACCGGCCACCGACGCATCGACCCGCACGGGCTCCTGCAGCAGGCTCTTGGCCAGGTTGGCGACTTCAGGTGCCATGGTGGCCGAGAACATCATGGTGTGGCGCTTCATGCCGATGGCCTTGACCACGGCACGGACGGGGGCAATGAAGCCCATGTCGAGCATCCGGTCGGCTTCGTCGAGCACCAGCCAGCGCGTTTCGGCCAGCTTGATCTTGCCGTCATCCATCAGGTCCTTGAGGCGACCCGGGGTGGCGACGACGATGTCGACGCCGCGTTCGAGGCGCTTGACCTGATGGTAGCGCGACACGCCGCCCAGCAGCAGCACGGTGTCGAGCTTCATCTTGGAGCCGGCAAACATGCGCAGGTTTTCGTCGATCTGCACGGCCAGTTCACGCGTCGGCGCCAGGATCAGCGCGCGCGTGGTCATCGGCCGTGGCCGGCCGGTCAGGGTCAGCAGGCCAGCCAGGATGGGCAGGCCGAAAGCGGCCGTCTTGCCCGAACCGGTCTGGGCAATACCCATCATGTCGCGGCCTTCGAGCAGCTTGGGAATGGCTTCCTGCTGGATCTTGGTGGGCGTGATGAAACCGGCTGCAGTCAGGCTGTCAGTCAGGATTTCGGGCAGGCCCAGGGAAATAAAGTCGTTCAAGGAACTAGTCTTTCTGCGCCGACTTGGCGCTACGCCGCGCGCAGAACACTGCAGCGCGTATCGCCAGTCGCACGTGCGAATGGCGGATCAACAGATGCAATCGGGCGATAGGATTTGGATTATCGCGCGGGTGCTGGCTCGAACCCGGACAGAAGTTTCCGGGCTGACTTCGCCGCTCACCGCAAGGGGATAAGAGATGAAGTCCGTCACCACATTCTGGCGCCAGCGGATCCATTCAAGGTCCATGCGCCGGTGACGATGGCGCATAAATGGGGGAGGCGCGCTGAAATAGCAAGGAAATTCGGGATCGCCCGACGCATGGGGGGTGTGCGTCGCGGTTGGCCGCCGAGGCTAGATCCCACCATACCAGTCATAGCCCAGGTCCGGCCAATAGCCGCCCTTGCCCTTGCCGAAGCGCGATAGATCATCGACCAGCTCTATCGTGTGCAGATATTTCGGCTGCTTGTAGCCCAGCGCCCGCTCGATGCGAAGGCGTACCGGCGCCCCATTGGCCACCGGCAGCACCTGATCGTTCAATCCATAGCTCAGTAGAGTCTGCGGATGATAGGCGTCCACCAGATCGGAGCTCTCATAGTAGAGAATGTCGCCGGTCAGCGTGCGCTGGATATTGTCAAAACAATGATAGACGGCAAAGCGTGCGCCCGGCTTGACCCGGGCCATGTCGAGGATCGGTCCGAGCGGCGTACCGGTCCATTTGGCGATGCAGCTCCAGCCTTCCACGCAGTCATGCCGCGTGATCTGGCTCTGCGCCGGCATGTTGCGAAGCTCGGCCAGGCTGAATTCGAGCGGCTGCTCCACCATGCCGATGACCTTGAGCTTGTAGCTGGCAAAATCCTGTGCCTTGAGAAACGTGTATTCCGCCGTCGTCGGGTCGGTCGAGCCATTGGGGCGCTGCCCCTGGCGGATTTCGCTTGCACCATAGGTGCGCGCCAGCGTCTGGTCGCCGATCAGCGCACGCTGCACATTATAGGTCAGCACATTGGCCTGCTCCATCACCTGGCGAACCTGGTTCTCCTTGGAGCCCAGGAAATCAAACTGGTTGCAACCCGCCAGCACCAGGCTTGACCCAGCCAGCGCCGAACCGCGCAGGAAATTGCGCCGCGTAATGATGCTGCTCGGTTTCACGCTCATGGCTTGTCTCCCTGGATGGTGGGCGTGCCCGGGCTGGCGCGATACCAGCCCGTGATCATGGAGCGCAGCTCGTTGAGCGGACCGGCCGCCAGCACCATGATGATGTGGATGACAAAGAAGGCCACCAGCAGCACCATGACGCCGAAATGGATCGTGCGCGCCGTCTGCCGCCCGCCGAACAGGTCGAGCAGAAACGGCCAGGCCGCGTTCATGCCCGGGCTCATGGTCAGCCCCGTCAGCACGATCAGCGGGAAAAGAATGAAGAACACGCTGAAATAGGCGATGCGCTGCAGCGGCCCATAGCTGCGGCCATGCTTGAACCTGAGCGTCGCATGGTCGACCACGTCGCGCGGCACGCCCGCCAGGTCGGTGGGCCGCACCAGGATGTCGCGCCCTATATGGCCATTGATGAAACTGGCCAGGAACCAGACAAACATCGTGCCGACAAACAGCCAGGCAAAGAAGAAGTGGATCACCCTTCCCGTACCGAGATCGCGGAACGAGGGAATGGTGACAGCCGCCGGAAAGGCGACGAAACTTGGCCGTTCGGCCGAACCGCTTACGCCCAATACGCCGGTGGTCTCGAAGGTCTGCCCGAATAGGGTGGTGCGCCCCACCGGCCCGGCCGGCGTATTGAACGCCCCGATCTCGAGAATGGCATTATCGAATTCAAAGCCGGATTGCTGCCCGATATAGAGCGCCGGATGCGCATTGAAAATCTGCAGGCCGGTGAGCAGCAGGAAGAACAGGCAGATCGCCCAGATCCAGTGCGTCACCCGCGTCCAGATCGACTGGCGATAGATCAGCGGCCCCTTGCCGGCCGGCACTGCTGTTGAATCGCTCATCTTGTACCCCAGCCGCTCATGGACCATCTGCCCGCCCCAGCAGTAACGGCTGCGGGCGGCACAAAGGAGGTTTAACACGGAATTGTTATGGCTTGGCAGGCGCCATCGCATCGGTGGCCATCATGGCGTCGTCCATGCCCAGCGCATCGATCGCCGCCATCACATCCATGCCCTGGTGCAGCCCGTGGCAGGCCAGCATGGCGGCCCGCATGACCTCGGGAAAGCTCAGCGTCGCAGCCTGCTGCTGGCAGAGCTCGAAATCGGCGTCGCTCATCGGCGCCATGACGTCGTTGGCCGCCGCCATCGCGTCCGCATGCATGGCATCGGTGGCCATGGCATCCTGGGCAAAACCGGGTGACGCAAGGGCCAGAGTAAGGGTTGCCGCCGCCAGGGCAGCGAGCGAAAGAGGGCGAAGCGCGAACGTCATGACCTGTCTCCACAATGTTGCCACGCCCTTGGCGCGGTGATGCCCTGCCATTCGCCGACCCGGAACACAGCGTTACCGCATCACGCGCTCGTGAACGCGAAGAGATCGTTCCCAATTTCCGCGCGGCCATGTAACCATTGTCGGGCAGGGAGCGAATGAAGGGACAATGCAGACTGACCCGACCGAAACGCGGCTGCGCGGCCTGATGCTGGCGTCGCTTGATGGCGACGCGGCAGCCTATCGGGCTTTGCTCGCTGAACTTGGTCGGCATCTGCGCCCCTATTTCGCCCGGCGGCTGACCCCCGCCTTTGCCACGCACGCGGAGGATCTCGTGCAGGAAACTCTGCTCGCCATTCATACCCGCCGCATGACCTATGATCGCGCCCGCCCCTTCACCGCCTGGCTCCACGCCATCGCGCACCACAAATTCGTCGATCACGTCCGCCGCCAGTCGATCCGGCTGACGGTGCCACTGGAAGACGACGCGCCCATCTTTGCCGCCGACGACCATGCTGATGCGACCGCCCGGCGCGATCTCGGCGTCGTGCTGGCCAGCATACAGCCCCGCACCAGCGATCTCATTCGCCGCACCCATGTCGAGGGCGCGACCATTGCCGAGGCCGCGGCCGCCCATGGCATGACCGAGACCGCGGCCAAGGTCTCCATTCACCGCGGCCTCAAATCCCTGGTCGCGCGCTTTGCCGGAGGCGACAAATGACCGACGACCTGATCGCTCGTCTCGCCACCGACCTCAAGCCGGTCCGCCCCAATGCCCTGCCGCGCCTGATCATGGGTGCCGTACTGGTCAGCGCGGTCGTCGCCGCCCTTGCCATGCTGATGTGGCTGGGCACGCGGGGGGATATCGCCACGGCGCAGGGCACCATGATGTTCTGGACCAAGTTCGGCTACACTCTGGCGCTCGCTGTACTGGGCGGCGTGGCAACGCTGACGCTGGCGCGTCCGGAGGGGAGCATTCGCTGGCCCTGGCTGGCCGCTCCTATCTTGCTGGCCCTGCTGCTGGTCGGCGCCACGCTCCAGCTGGCCAGTGCCGCGCCCGACGAGATGATGCCACTGGTCATCGGCGGCACGGCGCTGGTCTGCCCATGGCGCATCGTGGTGCTGGCGCTGCCGGTGCTGCTCGCCCTGCTGCTGGCAATGCGCCGTCTGGCCCCGGCCAGTCCGACCTTGGCCGGCCTTGCTGCGGGCCTCTTTGCCGGCGGCACGGGCGCCTGGATCTACTCCTTCGCCTGCGGCGAAAACGGCATGATGTTTCTGGCGCTGTTCTACACGCTGGGCATTGCCATCGTAGCCGGCCTCGGCGCCCTGCTGGGCCGGCTCCTGCTGCGCTGGTAGTCCGTGCCTCCCCCGGCTCAGGGGGAGGTCACGTCTATCGCTATTCTTCCCGCGCTGCCCAGTTCATGCCGCGGCGCATGATCGTGGCCATATCGACATGCTCGAACTCCTTGGCCTGGTGGCCCAGGGTCGAGTGGAACACGCGTCCCTTGCCATGCAGCCGCTTCCACACCACCGGCATCACCACGCCGTCGATCCAGGGCGCATGCTCACCGGTAAAGGTGGTCGTTGCCAGGACATGGTTGGAAGGGTCGACATGCATGTAATATTGCTCGGACGTATAGGGGAATGACTTGATCCCCTCCATCACCGGGTCGGCCGCGTCGGCGACATCGACCGTGTAGTCGATGATATTGCCCGGATGGGCAACCCACTGGCCGCCGACCATGAACTGGTAATCCACCGCGTCGCGGAACGCGTCGCTCATGCCGCCATGATGGCCGGCCAGGCCAACGCCGCCGGCGACGGCCTTGGTGAGGTTCTCAACCTCGGCCTTTTCGATCTTGCTCATCGTGAAGATCGGGATGATCAGGCTCAGATCATGGATGGACGGGTCGGCAAAAGCGCTGGTCTCCGTCGCCATGCGCACCGAATAACCATCCTCATGCAGCCAGCGGCGATAGATGGCCGCACATTCCTCGGGGTCATGGCCCGACCAGCCACCGTAAACGATCAAAGCACTCTTCATGCCGCACACTCCGCAAATCAGACGACGCGGAGAATACCTGACTGACCGGGCATTGAAACCCCAAGCCTACATCGCCAGCCTTGCCACCGCCGGCCGGTGCGCAAAAGCCCAGAATCGCAGCACCGCGTAATTGACGCTGGCCGTCAGTACCACCACGGCAATCGACGCCAGTACCGTGGGCAAAGCCACGATCTCGTGCACGCCATAGGAAAAACCCGCCGCCAGCAGCAACGCCATGCCCTGCACCGCCAGATAGCGCGGCAGTGCCTGGCCGTGGCCGGCCGCCGAGGCAAAGGAAAACCGGTAATGCAGCAGATAGACCGGCACGATCAGCATGGCATAGCTGGCCGTATTGACCAGCCAGTCGGCCACGCCGGTATGCAGCCAGACCAGCAGGCTCGACAACACGACAAAAGCGGCCGCGCCGCCTGCGCCCACCCCGATAAAGGGCAGCACGCCCCCACCTTGCGCGCGCACCGGCAAGGGACGCGGCGCTTCAAACATCAGGCTATGCAGGGCTGCACTCATGGAACGGACCAATCCTGTCTGGCATCATTCGTGCCAACCATCTTGCCGCAAGCCGCTTTCGCGAGCGTTACGCCGGCACACTCTCTTGCTCCATGGTTGACGCTTGTTGAAGCCACGTCGCCGCATGCCTGCCCGGCAGTTTGACCAAAAGGTCCACTTTTAACTGTCGCAAAAGACTGCTTAACTCCCCGCTGGACGTGGCGGACTGTTCCGATATCGCCAATCGACGGCGGCACGGGATTGGCCATTGCGGCATTGGACGTCAAGCAAACCAAGGAAAACAGGGATGAAAAAACTGCTTCTCGGCGCCACGGCGCTCACCCTCTGCGCTGGATTTTCCAGCGTGGCCTACGCGGATTTTACGCTGAACATCCTCCATATCAACGATTTTCATTCGCGCTTTGGCCCCATTACCGGCACCGATTCCAACTGTGATCCCGAAACCGATGCGGCCGGCGAGTGCTTTGGCGGCGTGGCCCGTCTCAAGACCGCCATCGATGCCAAGCGCGCCGCGCTCGAAGGCCAGAATGTCGTGCTGCTTGATGCCGGCGACCAGTTCCAGGGTTCGCTGTTTTATACCCAGTACCGCAGCGAGATCATCGCCGAGTTCGCCAATGACCTGGGCATCGAACTGATGGCGGTCGGCAACCACGAGTTCGATGATGGTCCAGCCGAACTGGCCAAACTGCTGGACGCCGTGAAGTTCCCGATCATTTCCGGCAATACCAATGTCGAAAACGAGCCCCTGCTGACCGGCCGCATTCCCGGCACCTTCGTGATGGACTTCGGCGCCGACAAGGTCGGTTTCGTCTCGGTACTGGCTGAAGATACCGATGAAACCTCTTCGCCCGGCGACAATGTCGTCTTCGAGGATACGTTCACCAGCCTGCGCGCTCAGGTCGATGCCCTGACCGCCGCCGGCGTTACCAAGATCATCGCGCTGACCCATGTGGGCTATAGCCATGACCTCGAGATTGCCGCCAATGTCCCCGGCATCGACGTGGTGGTGGGCGGCCATTCGCACACCCTCCTGTCCAACACCGACGAAAAAGCTGCCGGTCCCTACCCCACCATGGTTGCCGGGCCGGAAGGCACGGAAGTGCCTGTGGTCACGGCTGGTGCCTATGCCAAATATCTTGGCGACCTCGTCGTCACCTGGAATGACGAGGGCACGGTCACGGCCGCCGAAGGCGCGCCGATCATCATGGACGCTTCGGTCGTTCCCGACGAAGGCTATGTCGCCCGCCTGGCTGAACTGCAGGAGCCGATCAACGGGCTGATGGAGCAGGTCATCGGTACCAGCACCGGACCGATCGACGGGGCCCGCGAAACCTGTCGCGCCGTCGAATGCCAGATGGGCAACCTGGTGGCCGACGCCATGCTCGATCGCGTGGCTGACCAGGGCGTCACCATCGCCATCCAGAACGGCGGCGGTCTGCGCGCCTCCATCGATGCGGGCGAGATCACCATGGGCGAAGCGCTCACCGTCCTGCCCTTCTCCAACACTCTGGCCACCGTCGATCTCTCGGGTGCCGATGTCATCGATGCGCTGGAAAACGGCGTCAGCGACATCGAGAACGCGGCCGGCCGCTTCCCGCAGGTCGCCGGGCTGAAGTATAGCTACACACTGGCCAAGCCGGCCGGCGAACGCATCAGCGACGTCATGGTCGGCTCCGGCGACAGCTGGGCGCCGATCGATGAAGAAGCCACCTACACCATTGTGACCAACAACTACATGCGCGGCGGCGGCGACGGCTACGGCACCTTCGCCGAAGGCGACAATCCCTATGACTTTGGCCCGCCGCTCGAGCAGGTGCTGGCCGATTTCATCGCCAAGCAGGGCGGCGAATACACCCCCTATACCGACGGCCGCATCACCGTCATCCAATAGGCTCCAGCCTGCTTGAAGAAAGGGCGCCCTCGGGGGCGCCCTTTGCTTTCTGCCTCAACCAACCAGGAGCAGTCGGCTGCAGCTGGCACACTAGTCCTTTGCCGACGCGCCCATGGCGGCAAGGAACTCCGCCGAGGCAACCTGCGTCGCCAGCGCGCGTAGCTCCGCCGCCGTACCTGCCCCCAGCACGCCATCCATGCGCAGGTTTACCGCCTGCCAGAGTTCATACATCTGCCGGGTCTGCTTCATGCCCTGCTCGGTCAGCACGGCGCGCTTGATCCGCCCATCCTTGGGATCGGCATGCAGTTCGAGCACGCCGTCACGCACCAGCGGGCGCAAGGCGTGGGTCAGCGCCGAGATCTGGATCGACAGGCGCTTGGCCAAAGCCTGCAGCGATGGGCCCGTCCCGCCGGGCGCCCCACCCATTTCATCGAGCCGGCTGACCAGCATGGCCTGCGACGAGGTCAGCCCGGCCGGCGCTATGGCATTGTCGTAGACCTGCGTCAGTTGTCGCGAGGCCTGTCGCAACGCCGTATGCGTGCAGTGCATCAGGTCAAAAGGTTCAACGCTGTCGACATCGGGCGGCGCTTGCCTGGCCATGCTTGATCTCCTCCTCAAAAAATAGTTGAGTACATCACCATTGACAAGGGCACGACCACACGCCAGATAGTTGAGCACTCAACTAAAGGAGTGAAACCATGCCTTTGACCAAAACTGCCCTCATCACCGGCGCCTCGTCCGGTATCGGCGCCGTCTATGCCCAGCGCCTTGCCGCCCGTGGCTATAATCTCATCCTCGTCGCCCGTCGCGCCGAAAAGCTGGCCGCCCTTGCCCCTGAACTGGAGCAGGCCAATGGCGTTGCCGTGCGCAGCCTGGCCGCCGACCTGACCGATGAAACCGGCATCGCCAGCGTCGAGCAGGTGCTCCGCGACGAGAACATTGCGCTGCTGGTCAACAATGCCGGCATGGGCCCCTTCGCCACCACCGCCGACATGTCCGACGCCGATGCCGCTGCCACCCTGACCCTCAACGTCATGGCGCTCATGCGCCTCAGCCGCGCCGCCCTGCCCGGCATGCGCGCCCGCAAGGCCGGCACGGTGGTCAATGTCGGTTCGGTCATGGGCTTTTTTCCGTCGCCCATGAGCGCGCTGTACAGCGCCACCAAAGCCTTCGTGCTCACCTTTAGCCGCGGCCTGGCCGAAGAAGCCCGGGCAGATGGCGTCCTGGTGCAGGCCGTCTTGCCGGCCGGCACCGTGACCGACTTCTATGAGACGGCCGGCGTATCGATCGACAATTTCGATGCCTCAGTCTTCATGACAGCCGAGCAATTGGTCGATGCCGGTCTCGCCGGCATGGATCGCGGCGAGCAGGTCACCCTGCCCTCCGTACACGACGAAGAGCTCTGGACCAGCTACGACGCGGCCCGCGCAAAACTCTTCGCCGGCACGCAGAACGGCCAGCCGGCGCCGCGCTACGCCTGAGCCGTCACGCGGGCAAACAAAAATGGGTGCCGCAAGGCACCCATTTGGTCGTTCAGTAATCCGCGTTTAGCGGCGGCGCGCCACCTGGTTCCAGATCAGCAGGATGATGACGGCGCCGATGATGCCGCTGATAAAGCCGACACCCTCGCTCTGCGTACCCCCAAAGATCTGCTGGCCCAGCCACGTGGCCAGTACCGAACCGATAATGCCCAGCACCGTGGTCAGGATGAACCCGCTCGGCTTATTGTCGCCCGGCGTGATCCACTTGGCGATCAAGCCTGCCAGAAAGCCGATGATGATGGCCCAGATGATACCCATGAGGTTGACGCTCCTGTCTCGTGTCGCAGGATAATTCGCAACCCTGGCATCGGTTGCAGCCTCTGCTGGCAATTTTGTGATCGACCTGCCCGCAACCACCCCGCATTCCCACCGTTACCCGGCCATCGACAGGGTGAAGAAAGGAGCACAGCATGGACAAGATTATCCTCGCCACCACTCTTGCTGCCCTGATGGCAGCCAATGGCCTGCCCGCTTCGGGGCGAGAGGCCGGTTCGGTCACGCGCGCCGACCGCTCGGACGCCGCACGCGATCAGCTCGCGGCGGCCAGGCATGCCGCCCGCCCCCAGGTTGAGTCGCGTACGACAGACCAGGCCTAGCGCACCGACAGCTCGTGCCGATCGCGATCGGTGACGGTCGCCAGGTCGAGCACCTTCTGGATATTGGTGGCGTGGCGGAAGCTGGGCTCGAGGTTCTGGCCAGTCTGGACCGCTTCGAAGAAGCGCATATAGTTGGTGGGTACCGGATCGACTTCCACTTCCGTCCAGGTGCCGGTTTCAGCATCATCGCCCAGGCAGGTGAAGAGCTTGCTCCAGTCATGCCGGTGCTGCACTTCCACCGAGCCCAGCTCGCCATAGATGCGCAGGCGCAGCTCGTTGAAGTGCCCGGTCGCCCAGCGCGTGGCGTGGATCACGCCCAGCGCGCCATTTTCCAGCTGCGCCGTCATGGCGAAGCTGTCATTGGCATCGAGGTCATATTCGCCGATTCTGTTGTTTTCCGCCTTGGCATAGGTCTCGAGCCGGCAGAAGACCTTGGAGAAATCGCTGCCCGCGCCAAAGGCGGCAAAGTCCAGGATATGCACGCCAATATCGCCCAGCACGCCGTTCGAGCCGTGCTTCTTGCTCAGCCGCCACAGCCACTGGCTCTCGGTGCGCCAGTCGCCCCAGGCCTTCGATACCAGCCAGCTTTGCAGATAGCTTGCCTCGAAATGCTTGACTGTGCCCACCGCGCCGGACTGCACGATTTCGCGCGCCTTCTGCAGCTGGCTGACATTGCGATAGGTCAGGTTGACCATGTTGATCAGGCCCATCTGCTCGGCCAGCTCGGTCATTTCCATGGCCTTGCCATGGTCGGTCGCCAGCGGCTTTTCGCAGAAGACGTGCTTGCCGGCCCGCAACGCGGCCATGGTCGTGGGGTGATGGATCGAGTCCGGCGTGACATTGGCCACCGCGTCGAACTCACCCCATGCCAGCGCCGCATCCAGCGAGCCGAAGCCGCGCTCGATGCCATGCGTCTGGTTGAACGCCTCGACCCGCGCCGGATCGACATCCACTCCGCCCACCAGGGTGACCCCATCGATGGCCGCAAAATGCTTGGCATGGGTATTGGCCATGCCACCGGTACCCAGAATGAGCAGCCGCATTATCATATTCCCTGCAAGATGACTGACGTCATCGGTTCGTATTGTTGTTACTGGCGCAGGATTGGTCGAGATCCAGGTCAGGCTGAGCCGAAAATGGCGACCTTCGAAAACCGGAGCGGAGCGTACATCAGTACGTGAGCACCGGAAGCGCAGAAAGTTGCCGTTTGCAGGCCAGCCTCACCTGGAGACCGGCTGATCCTACTTGAAGCCTTCTTCGCGGCCGTGATGCAGCTTGGGGCCGCGTTCAACCAGCGGTTCGATGGACTCTTCCACCGGCGTATTGGGCGCCTCGAGCAGTTCGGGATGCTGGTTGGCATTATAGGCCCAGTTCACCGCATTGCGCAGCACCAGCCCAACCGTGTCGTCATGATAGGTCGGATAGGTTTCGTGGCCCGGCCGGAAGTAGAACACATTGCCGGCGCCGCGCCGGTAGGTGAGGCCACTGCGGAACACTTCCCCGCCCTGGAACCAGCTGACAAACACCGTCTCGAGCGGCTCTGGCACGCTGAAGGGCTCGCCATACATTTCTTCCATTTCGAGCTCGAAATAGGCCGGCAGCCCCTTGGCGATCGGATGGCCCGGACTGGTCACCCAGAGCCGTTCGCGCTCGCCGGCCTCGCGCCAGTGCAGCGCACAGGGCGAGCCCATCAGGCGCTTGAATATCTTGGAGAAATGGCCCGAATGCAGCACGATCAGGCCCATGCCCTCCCATACCCGCTTGGCAATGCGCTCGACGATCTCGTCCTCGACCTGGCCATGGGCCGCGTGGCCCCACCAGATGAGCACATCCGTCTCGGCCAGGGCCTCGACGGTGCAGCCATGCTCTGACTCCTGCAGCGTGGTGGTCCTGGTCACGATATTGCTATCGCTGGCCAGCAGCTTGGCAATCTGGTTGTGCATCCCTTCGGGATAGTTGTCGGCGACGATTTTGTTCTTCTGCTCGTGAACGTTCTCGCCCCAGACCAGGGTACGGATCGGCATGGAATTCTCCTGTTGGATGTGCCGCAGGGAGGTGCAGCACGGCAGTAAATTGGCACGTTGCAAAGCCGGCTTCCAGCCCGATGCGCGCCCCGCCATTGGCGCTGTCCAATATGACGCAGTCTAGGATCCAGATGGCCAAAGTTGGACGATGCTGACAGTTTTTTCCTGTCAGGCGATCGGTTTGCCTGCCGCGTTGAACCGGTGGACCCGGTCGGCCATCGGCGTGATCTGCACCACGTCGCCGCTCCGGTAGTCATTGGCACCGTCGAGACGCACTACCACCGGCTCCTCGGTCCCCATTTCGAGGTACACATAGCTGTCCGCGCCCAGGTTCTCCTTGTGGATCACCGTGCCGCTCCAGGTGCCGTTGTCGGGGACAATGGTCAGGTGCTCGCCGCGAATGCCCACCGTATGGGCGCCAAAGGCCTGGGCCTTGTCGCCGGCGATGAAGTTCATCTTGGGCGAGCCGATAAAGCCGGCCACGAACACCGAATTGGGTTGTTCATAGAGCTCCATGGGCGTGCCGACCTGCTCGATCAGCCCGTCGCGCAGCACGCAGATCCGGTCCGCCAGCGTCATCGCCTCGACCTGGTCATGCGTCACATAGATCATGGTCACATTGTCCATGCTCTCATGCAGCTTGGCGATCTCGATCCGCGTCGCCACCCGCAGTGCGGCATCGAGGTTGCTCAGCGGTTCGTCGAACAGGAATACCTTGGGGTCGCGCGTGATCGCCCGCCCGATCGCAACACGCTGCCGCTGCCCGCCCGAAAGCTGCTTGGGCAACCGGTCGAGATAGGGCGTGATCTGCAGCATCTCAGCTGCCTTCTCAACGCGCTGACGAATCTCCTCCTTGCCGTGACCCTTTTCCAGCGTCAGCCCGAAGGCCATATTGTCGAACACCGTCATGTGCGGATAGAGCGCATAGCTCTGGAACACCATGGCGATGCCGCGCTTGGACGGCGCCAGCGCATTGACCACCTTGCCGTCGAACAACATCTCGCCCGAGGTAATGTCCTCCAGCCCCGAGATCAGCCGCAGCAGGGTGGATTTACCGCAACCCGAGGGGCCGACAAAGACCATGAACTCGCCCTTGCGGACCGTCAGGTCGACCCCCTTGATAACCTCGACCACACCAAAGGCCTTGCGGATGTTACGCAGCTCGATGCTTGCCATTGTTTAGCTCCTCAACCCTTGACGCCGCCGGCGGTAAGGCCCGACACAATTTTACGTTGGAAAATGAGCACTAGGACCACCAGCGGCACGGTGACGATCACCGACGCCGCCATGATGAGGCCCCAGGGCGTTTCATATTGCGAACCGCCCGACAGCAGCGCGATGGCCACCGGCACGGTGCGGGTATCGTTCGATGACGTGAAGGTCAGCGCGAACAGGAACTCATTCCATGCCCCGATAAAGGCCAGCAGCCCCGTGGTCACCAGCGCCGGCCACATCAGCGGCATGAACACGCGGGTAATGATTACCCAGGGGCTGGCTCCGTCGACGATGGCAGCCTCCTCGATCTCGACCGGCAGGTCGCGCATGAAGGTGGTCAGCACCCAGACGGTGAAGGGCAGCGTGAAGATGGTGTAGGAAAAGATCAGCGCCCAGGGCGTATTGTAGATGCCCAGCGCCCGGATCACCTCGAACAGCCCGGCCAGCACGGCAATCTGCGGGAACATAGAGACGGCCAGGATCACCATCAGCAGGAAGCCGCGCCCCTGGAAACGCACCCGGCTGAGCGCGAACGCCGCCGTCACCGCCAGGAACAGCGCCAGCATCACCGTGACCGTGGCGACGAATACCGAGTTCAGCAGATTGCGCGGAAAACTGCCCTGGTTGAGCACGGCAATATAGTTCTCCCACGAGAACGACACCGGCCAATAAGTGACGCGGAAAATGTCGGTGCCCGATTTGAAGCTGGTCAGGATGGCGTAGTAGAACGGAAAGATCGACACCACCACGATCACCGCCACCAGCGCGTAGAACAGCACCGTCTTGGTGAGCTTCCACAGGTCGAACGTCGCACCCATCAGCGGTCTCCCCCGTCAAACCGGACTTTGCCCAGCCAGATATAGAGTACGGTCAGCACCGCGATGATCAGGAACAGCAGCGTCGATTGCGCCGAGCCATAGGCAAACTTGTCGAAGTCGAACAGGTTCTCCCGCGCCAGCACGCTCATCGTCTTGGTCGCCGCGCTATTGGGCGTCAGCACATAGATCAGGTCGAAGATGCGCAGCGCGTCGAGCAGCCGGAAGATGATCGCCACCATCAGCGCCGGCCGCACTAGCGGCAGGGTAATGTAGAAGAACTGCTTGACCGGATGCACGCCATCCAGCTCGGCCGCCTCGTAGATGTCCTTGGGGATCATCTGCAGCCCGGCCAGGATCAGCAGCGCCATAAAGGGCGTGGTCTTCCAGATATCGACCACCAGCACCGCCTGCATCGCCGTTTCGGCCGTGGCTGTCCAGGCTACCTTCTGGCTGAGCAGGCCCAGGCGCAGGCCCAGATCGTTGAGAATGCCGAACTGATCGTTGAGCATCCAGGCCCACATCTTGGCTGAGACGATGGTGGGGATGGCCCAGGGAATGAGGATGGCGGCGCGGACAAAGCCCCGCCCGCGGAACTCGGCGTTGAGCACCAGGGCCACGATCATGCCGAACACGGCCTCGAAACTCACCGACCAGAAGGCAAAGCGCAGCGTGTTCCACACCGCGTTCCACCAGGCGCTGTCGACCAGCAGGCCGCGATAGACCGTTCGGCCGCTTTCCAGCGTCGTCCAGCGCAGATAGTTGCCGAAGCCGATGAACTCGGCGCCATAGAGGTCGGTCAGCGAGGCATCGGTGAAGGAAAACCAGATCGAGCGCAGCAATGGCCAGCCGGCCACCACGCACAGCGCCGCCAGCATGGGCAGCAGGAACCATCGTGCCGCCGCCAGCCTTTGCTGGCTCAGTTCCGTTCGCCCCTTGACCACCACGATGGGGCGGGCGGACACCGCTATATCACTCGCCATTCTGCCTCTCCCTGCGCACTGTATGGGTCGGGGCGGGCAGCCGGGTCACCGGCCGTCCGCCCCGTGGTGTCCTGGGAGGACTTACCAGGCGTCGCCCTTGAGCTCCGTCAGATCGGCTTCGAGAATTTCAAGATTCTCGGCGGCCGAGCCATTGCCCGACAGGGTATTGTGCACGGCGCTCCAGAACAGCGAGGAGACCTCGTTGTACTTGACCTTGGTGGGAGCCGATGGCCGCGGCACGGCATTCTGGAAAATCTCTTTCCAGTTGGCCATGAAGGGCGAGGCGGCCAGCACATCGGCGTCGTCATAGAGCGACTCGATGGTGGGCAGGTTGGACTGGTTGATGGCGCGTTCCTTCTGCACCTCGGTCGAGGACAGGAACAGGGCCAGCTTGATGGCCTCTTCCGGATCGGGCGAGTACTTGGACACGGCCACATTCCAGCCGCCCAGCGTCGCCGCCGAACGGGCGCCTTCGCCGTCACCGGCGGGGAGCGGGGCCACGTCGAACTTGCCCTTCACCGCCGAGTCATCGCCATTGCCCAGCGCATACGCATAGGGCCAGTTGCGCATGAACACCGCGTTGCCCAGCTGCCACACGCCACGGCTTTCTTCTTCCTGATAGGCCAGGTTGCCATCGGGAGAGATGGTGCCGATCCAGCCGGCCGCGCGATCGATGGCGGCGGCCGCCTGCTCATTGTTGATCGAGATGGTGCCGTCTGCTTCCACGATCTGGCCGCCGCCATTGGACATCACCCATTCCAGCGCGTCGCAGGTCAGGCCTTCATAGGCATTGCCCTGGAAGACGAAGCCATACATGTCCGCTTGCCCCGCAGCCCGCTCGGCATCCATGATTTCCTGCGCGGTCGCCGCCATTTCGTCCCAGGTGGTAGGGATCGGCTTGTTGTATTTTTCCAGCAGGTCGGTGCGGTAGAACAGCGCCGGCGCGTCGGTGAAAGCCGGCAGGGCGACCAGCTTGCCGTCCACGGTCTGCGACTCGATGATCGAGGGGAAGTGCTCGCCCACGACATCCTTGGCCGCTTCGGTCAGGTCGAGGAACTGGTCGGCCAGCTGCGGCGCCCAGATCACGTCGGTCTGGTACACGTCGATATCGGCATTGCCGGCCGCCAGCCAGAGCCGGTACTGGCCGAACTGGTCGCTGGTCGAGGATGGCATGGGCACGATGGTGACGGTATTGCCCGTCTCGGCCTCGAACTTGTCGAGCTGGGTGCGCAGGAACGCCAGGCCATTGCCCGTATCGCCCGAAACCATGGACAGTTCGGCCGCCTGGGCCGACCCCATCACCAGGGTCACGCTCGTCAGCAGACCAACGAGCATTGTGTGCATTTTCATTAGATTTCCTCCCGAATGAAACATCCTTCGGAAAGGCACAGGCGACCGTCGGCACAGCTGTGCCGACTCACCCAATCCCCTCCCTCAAAAGCCCTGTGTCGCGGCAATCCTGCCGTCTTTTCAAAGCGCTTTGGATAAAAAGTAATCAGAGCGCCAAATTTCTGTCAAGCGCAGCTTGTGGGTAATTCCCCGACCGCCGCCGAACCAACGGAATTTATTCAATAAATACAATTATTTAACATCGTTCAGTGAATTTCTCTGACCGGTCTGGTAGCCGCATCTTGACGTACGCACCTCAAGCCAAAAGGCGCGGCGTCAGCGATTGCCACAAAATTTGAAACCGCTTTGGAGAGTTTGTGCAGCAGTGTCCTGGCACGGAGCAACCAGCGCTCACGCGCCGCCCAGGACACCCTAGGCCCAGCAGACAGACGACCGGCAGGCGGACTGCGCAGGGATGCACCCGGCGCCGAAGATGTCTGATGGAGCGAGCTGTAACCCGCCCGCCAGGGGCTGCAGCCGTTTGAGGGGCCGTCAGCTCAGCCTACGGGCAAGCCGGCAGCGTCGAAGCGATGGATCTTGTCGTCGATCGGCGAGAAGTGGATATTGTCGCCACTGCGATACTTGGTCGATCCGTCGACGCGCACCACAACCGGATCTTCCTGGCCCATGTCGATATAGACATAGCTGTCCGAGCCCAGATTTTCCGTATGGATCACCGTGCCGCTCCAGGTGCCACTATCGGGCGAAACGGTCATGTGCTCGCTGCGAATGCCCACCGTATGGGCATTGAACGGCTTGGCCAGCTCACCCTCGATCAGGTTCATCTTGGGCGAGCCGATAAAGCTGGCCACAAACAGCGACTGGGGCGTTTCGTATAGCTCCATCGGCGTGCCGACCTGCTGGATCTGGCCGTCGCGCAGCACGCAGATGCGGTCGGCCAGCGTCATCGCCTCGACCTGGTCATGCGTCACATAGATCATGGTCGTCCTGGTCATGGTCTCGTGCAGCTTGGCGATCTGGATGCGCGTGGCCACGCGCAGCGCCGCGTCGAGATTGCTCAGCGGCTCGTCGAACAGGAACACCTTGGGGTCGCGGACAATGGCGCGGCCGATGGCCACGCGCTGGCGCTGCCCGCCCGACAGCTGCCCCGGCAGGCGCTTGAGATAGGGCGTCAGCTGCAGTTGCTCTGCGGCGGCCGCCACCTTGGTCTCGATCTCTTCCCTGGGCGCATTGGCGATCTTGAGCGCATAGGCCATGTTGTCGAACACGGTCATATGCGGATAGAGCGCATAGCTCTGGAACACCATGGCAATGCCGCGCTTGGACGGCGCGCGATCATTGACCACCTCGCCTTCGATCTCGAGCGTGCCGCCGGTGATTTCCTCGAGCCCGGCAATGCAGCGCAGCAGGGTGGATTTGCCACAGCCCGACGGGCCGACAAACACCATGAACTCACCCGAATGGATGTCGAGATTGATGTGCTTGAGCACCTCAACCTGGCCATAACGCTTGCTGAGGTCGGTGAGCTTGAGGTTTGTCACGATCCGCTCTTCTTTCTTCTCATGAACCGTCCGGGGACGGCTGCAGGCCGAGTGCCCGACTTACTTGACTGAACCCGCCAGCAACCCGCGGACGAAATAGCGCTGCAGCGCAAAGAACACGATCAGCGGCACCACGATGGTGATGAACGCCCCGGCCGTGAGGATTTCCCAGTTATTGCCGCGCGAGCCGAGCAGGCTGACCAGCTTGCCGGTCAGCACCAGGCGATCCTGCTGGGCGCCGAGGAAAACCATGGCCACCAGCAGGTCATTCCACACCCACAGGAACTGGAAGATCGAGAATGAGGCCAGCGCCGGAAAGCTCAGCGGCAGCACCATGCCGGTAAAGATCTTGAAGTGGCTGGCGCCGTCGATGCGCGCCGATTCCATGATTTCCTTGGGCAGGCCCACCATGTAATTGCGCAAGAGATAAATGGCCAGCGGCAGCCCGAAGGCGGTATGGGCCAGCCATATGCCCAGATAGGTCTTGCCATCCGAGGCGCCCATCAGCTGGGCGATCTGGTTGTAGAGCGTCAGCAGCGGGATCAGCGACATCTGCAGCGGCACGACCAGCAGGCCCACCACCAGCGCGACGATGAGGCCGCGGAACGGAAACCGCATCCAGGCCAGCGCATAGGCGGCAAAGGCGGCGATCAGGATCGGGATGATGGTGGCCGGAATGGTCACCGTGAACGAGTTGATGAAGCTGCGCGCCACCCCGTTGGATGTCAGCACTTCCCAGTAATTGTCGAGCGTGAAGCGCGGGGCGATCTGCGCCAGGTAGAACACCCGCGGCCCCCGCGTATGGGTGAATTCGCTGTCCGACACCCATTCGAACGCACCGTCTGCGGCCACGCTGATGGTGCCGCCCTCGCGCATGGGCAGGCTCTCGCCCGGCGCCGCTGCCGCCGGCTCGCCATTGCTCAGCCCGAAGCCACCCAGCTGCTTGTTGGTGTCGCTGCCAAACACATTGCCGCGGATGACATAGCCGCCGGCTTCGGCGGCCTGGTCGGCGGCAGTGCCGATGCGCGTGACGCCCAGCGATTCCGATGTGCTCAGCGCTGTCCACCAGCCCGACACCGCCAGCTGATCCTTGTCGCGGAGCGAGGATACCAGCAGGCCTATGGTCGGCAGCGTCCACAGTGCCACCAGCGCCAGCAGCACCAGATGGGTTACAACCCGCCCTGGCCGCACGCGCTGGAACCAGTTCTTGCGGCGCACGGTCGGTGCGGCGACAACGGCCTCGGATGTTTCGGTGACAGCGGTCATTAGCGTGTCCCCTGCTCTGCATTGGCGCGACGGATATTCCAGATCATGATCGGCAGCACGGCCAGCATGATCACCACGGCAATGGCCGAGCCGCGGCCATAGTCGAAATTGACGAACATCCACTTGAACATGAAATTGGCCAGCACTTCGGTGTCCCATTGCCCATTGGTCATGGCAAAGATGATGTCGAACACCTTGAGCACCACGATGGTGATGGTGGTCCACACCACCACGATCGTCCCCATGATCTGCGGGATCATGATGTCGAAGAAGATGCGAATATCGCTGGCGCCGTCGATGCGGGCGGCCTCGAGCGTTTCCTCGGGAATGCCGCGCAAAGCCGCCGACAGGATCACCATGGCAAAGCCGGTCTGGATCCAGACCAGGATGATCATCAGGAACAGCGAATTCCAGAACGGAATGGTGATCCAGGCCTGCGGCGGCAGGCCGAAGCCGGTGACGATGGCGTTGAGCAGGCCGATCTGCACGTCGCCCTCGCCGCGATAGTCATAGACGAAGCGCCAGATCACCGAGGCGCCGACAAAGGAGATCGCCATCGGCATGAACACCAGCGACTTGGCGATATTGCCCCACCACAGCCGGTCCGCCAAAACGGCGATCACCAGCCCGAAGGCGGTGGCCAGCGACGGCACCACGATCAGCCACATGATGTTGTTGAGGATCGAGCGCTGGAAATTGCTGTCCGACAGTGCCCAGGCGTAGTTGGCAAAGCCCACGAAGTTGCGGCCCGACTTGTCGAGCAGGCTGAGGCGCAGCGTCTCGAACACCGGATAGATCAGGTAAACCGACAGGAACAGCAGCGCCGGCAGCAGGAACAGCCAGGGTCGAATCCGGTCGCGCAGGCGGTCACGCCGGGTAACGGCCTCGCCCGTCACATTGTCAGAATTGAGGAAGCGGTCGAGCATCCAGTTGCTGCCCCAGAAATAGGCAACACAGGCGGCGAGCGCCACGGCGATGGCGATGACGGCGCCAAACAATTGCTGCACAATATCGCCCAATTGCCGCTCCTCCCCGTATCAAGACGTCTTTTTATAGGACGAAACCGGCGCGTACGCCGGTCTCGATGATTCTGACTTATAGCCGTCTTATTTGATGGCGTCCCAGCTGGCCTGGATTTCGTCGCCAACCTGCTGTGCAGACTTGCCACCGACAAAGTCGACCATGCCGGTCCAGAAGCTGCCGGCGCCGATGGCGCCTGGCATCAGATCGGACCCGTCGAAGCGGAACGTCGTCGCGTCGAGCAGGATCTGGCCTTCACCCTTGAGGGTGTCATTGGCATAGGTCTCCACATTGGCAGCCAGCAGCGTCGACAGGAAGCCGGACTGAGCCATCCAGATCTCGTTGGAGATCGGGTTCATTAGGAAGTCGATGAAGGCCTGGGCGGCGGGGGAGTCCTTGGTCACGACGGCAAGCGTGCCGGCGCCGAGCACGGGCTGGCCCAGATCGCGTTCGGTCGAGGCGGGGAAGTAGAAGAAGTCCGCATCGGTGCCCAGCTCGGTGCCTTCAGGGAAGAAGGACGGAATGAACGAGGCTTGGTGGTGCATGTAGCAGGCCGGCGGCACGGCAAACAGGCCGAGCGGGCTTTCACGGAAATCCGTGGTGCCCACGGCAGCAACGCCACCGGCAACCTTGGCATCATCCTTGGCGAACCAGCCGAATTCTTCCAGCGCCGCCACGACCTTTGGATCGTTGAACTTGAGTTCATTGCTGACCCAGGCGTCATAGTCTTCCGGCGTATTGATGCGCAGCATGATGTCTTCGACCCAGTCGGTCGCCGGCCAGCCGGTCGCGCCGCCCGAACCCAGGCCGATGCACCATGGCGTCGCGCCATCGGCAACCATGGTCTCGGTAAGGGTCTTGAGCTCTTCATAGCTCTGCGGCACTTCATAGCCGGCATCGGCGAAATTGTCCGGCGAATACCAGACCAGCGACTTCAGGTCCGACTTGTAGGGTACGGCATAGAACGCCTCTTCGCCGCTCGCATTGGCGTAGGTGCCCAGCGACACGAAGGACGAACCGGCAGCATTGCCCGATTCAACGGCGGCCTTGACCTCATCGGACAGCGGCACGAGATAGCCCTTGGAGGCCATGTCGGCCAGCAGGCCTGGCTGCGGCAGGATAGTGATATTGGCCGACGAACCGGCAGCCGCATCGATCTGTGCCTGCTGCTCGTAGTTTTCCGAGGAGGCGTAATTCACCGTCGCGCCGGTGGCATCTTCGAAATAGGCCAGCACGCTCTCGAACATTTCCTGGTCGCCGCCTTCGCGCCATGGACCCCAGATAGTCAGGGTCTGGCCCGCCAGATCGCTATGGGCGGCGGCGAATTCCTCGAGGGCTGCCCAGCTGAAGGCGCCTTCGCCCTTGGGGAACAGCAGTTCCTGCGCCTGCACATTGGTCGCTGTCAACGAAATGCCCAGCAGCATTGCCGTTGTCATCATGGTGAGTTTCATAAGGTATCCTCCCGGTAAGCCGAAAAAGAGAGATCACGCCCTTCCGCCAGCGCCTTGCGCCGGCATGAAAGGCCTGTCCTCCCGCCAAGCGTCCCCTGTCGCGCCGTCTCCGGCATCAGGTCAAAGCGCTTTGGCTCGAAACCAACCAGAGTGGCCATGGCCTGTCAAGCACGGCTCAGCGGCCAATGGGGACCTCGGCCACCTCAATCGATATAAACCCAGCAATACGGCGCGTTAAGGCCCACTGAGGCAAACTGGCTCACCCACCCCTCGCGGGATCCGGCCAGGCAATCACAAACGCGGCCCACAAAACCGGCTCTTGCGTCGCAATTTGAAATCGCTTTGAATGCGCGCGGAGGAAGATGCGGACCGGCTTGATGCAGGCCCGCTGCCCCCACGCCGGCCGCACGATCCAGGCACCAGACAAGGCGCCAGCCTGCAGCCGAAAGCGGAAGGGCCACGAACGCTTATGAGACTGAAGGATCTGGCCGAGCATCTCGGCCTGTCGCAGACCACCGTCAGCCGCGCCCTCAATGGCTATCCCGAGGTCAACGAGGCCACGCGACTGCGGGTCGCCGAGACCGCAACGCGGCTGGGCTATCGCCCCAATGCCAATGCGCTGCGCCTGGCCACCGGCCGTGCCGGTGCCATCGGCATGGTGCTGCGCGGCTCCTCCGAATTCGGCCCCCATACCAGTGAATTCCTCAGCGGCGTTGGCGGGCGGCTGGCCGAAGAGGAAATCGACATCATCGTCACCACCGTGCAGACCTATCACGAGGAGGTCGCTGCCTATCGCCGGCTGGCCGCCAGCCAGAAGGTCGATGCCATTATCCTGCATTCGCCCACCCTGCATGACGAGCGCGCCAAACTGCTGATGGAACTCAATATTCCATTCGTGCTGCATGGTCGCACCGAAATCGGCGCGCCCCATGCCTGGCTCGATATCGACAATGCCGGCGCCATCGAACGCGCCACCAGCCACCTGCTCGATCTCGGCCATCGCCGTATCGCCCTCTTCAACGGTTTCAAGGATCGCACCTTTGCCGTGCACCGCGAGAGCGGCTACCGCAAGGCGCTTGCCGCCCGCGGCGTGGCCTGCGATCCGGCGCTATTGAGCAATGCCGCCTTCAGCGACGAAATCGCCTTCCGCAGCGCCCATGACATGCTCGAGATGGACACCGCGCCAACGGCCTTCCTTGCCGGTTCGATGATGACGGCTTTGGGCGTCTTCCGCGCCATTCGCCAGGCAGGGCTGACCCTGGGTCAGGACGTGTCCATGATCGCCCATGACGACGTCTTCCCCTATCTCAACGCCGACAACATGTACCCGTCCATGTCCACCACCCGCTCCTCCATCAGCCTGGCCGGCATCCGCATTGCCGAGCTGATCCTGCAGATCCAGGCCGGCAAGCCGGTGGCCGACATCCACGAAGTCTGGCCAGTCGAACTGGTCCTGCGCGAAAGCACCGGCCCGGCGCCGAGCTGAGCGCCGCACGGCACGGCTGCCCGCCATTCCCTCTGCGCGCGGCTTCACCCCATCTGCAACCTGACGGAGCCATCCATGCCCGACAATCACGCCCATTTGTGGCCCGGTGTTCCGCTCGCCCTCGCCTCTGCCGTGCTGTTCGGCGCTGCCGCCCCGCTGTCCAAGCTGCTGACCGGTTCAGTCGACCCATGGCTGCTGGCCGGCATCCTCTACCTGGGAGCTGGTTTGGGGCTAGCACTGGTGCAATGGGGCCGGGCGGGCATCGGCCTGCCCAATGACGAAGCCCCCCTGCAGGGAATGGACATGCCTTGGCTGGCGGCCGTGGTCGTCATCGGTGGCATGCTGGGCCCCCTATGTCTCATGCTCGGCCTGTCACAGACATCGGCGGCATCGGGATCCCTGCTGCTCAATCTGGAAGGCCTGGCCACCATGACCATTGCCTGGCTTGTCTTCCGCGAGAACGTTGATCGGCGCCTGCTCTTCGGTGCGGCCGCCATCCTGGCGGGTGCGGTACTGCTGACCTGGAATGGCCAGTCCCTGCAGCTCGACACGGGCGGGGTGCTGATCGCCGCCGCCTGCCTGTGCTGGGGTATCGACAACAATCTGACCCGCAAATTGTCCGCTGCCGACCCGGTCCAGATCGCCATGATCAAAGGGCTCGTCGCCGGCGCCACCAATCTTGTCCTCGCGCTGTCGCTGGGGGCCGCCCTGCCCGATGCCGCATTGATCGGCGCGGCGGCCCTGGTCGGGTTCTTCTGCATCGGCGTCAGCCTGGTCATGTTCATGCTCGGGCTGCGCCATCTGGGGACGGCACGCACCGGCGCCTATTTCTCACTGGCCCCGTTTGTTGGTGCGGTGCTGGCCATTCTGATCTTTGGCGATTCGATAACGGTCCAACTCGTGCTGGCGGGCCTGCTGATGGGCTTTGGCCTGTGGCTGCACCTGACCGAGCGTCACGACCATGACCATGTGCATGAGGAGCTCGAACACGACCACCTGCACACCCATGACGATCACCATCAGCATGCTCATGACGGGCCAGTGCACGAACCGCACGCACACTGGCATCGGCACGAACCCCTGCGGCACAAGCATCCCCATTATCCCGACCTGCATCACCGCCACAGCCACCCTTGAGCCAGCCGGGCTGCACTTACCCCACCCGCAGCAGGTGGTTGTCGAACTGGAAATCGAAGCGCTGCGCATCCCGCTTCGCCCCGGCAATGCCGATGAGTTCGCCCAGCCCGGTGCTGGCGACAAAACCCTTGCCGTCCGGCGCCAGGCCACAGCCATTGCGCAGCGTCTGCACCAGCACCGGCCGGCGTCCCTCGACGTCGATCGCCACCAGCAAGTCACCCTCCGGCGAGGACACGGCAACGGTCTTGCCGTCGGTCGAAGCAGCAACAGAGCCGACATAATTGCGTAAATCCGCCAGCGTGCCGGGTGGCAGCTCGATCAGCGCGATCGCTCCGTCCAGGGTCGCATAGCCCACCAGTTGCGGGGTTTCGCTGGGCGCGCCTCGATACTGGCAGCCGAACCAGACACGGCCGCGTCCATCAATCGCCATGTGGCGGATCGACAGCTGATGCAGCCCGGCATCGAGCCGCAACTGCCCCACCAGTTGCCCATCGCGCCGGTCGATAAACACCACCGAGGGGTCCATGGTCTCAAGATTCAGTTCGGTCCGGCCATAATCGGGATGCGTCTCGATCCCGCCATTGGCCACCACCAGCGTCACCCCATCGGGCATCAGCAGCATTTCATGCGGGCCGGTGCCGTAGGTGGGAAATTCGCCGATCCGCCGATACCCGCCGCGCGCGTCATAAATCCCCACAACGCCCTGCGCCGCGTCAAAATCGCTCTCGGTGGCGTAGAGCAGCTTGCCGTCCGGCGAGAACACGCCATGGCCGAAAAAATGCCGCCCCGCCACACTGGTCAGCGTCACCGGCGCGTCCTTGCCGGTCGGATCGAACACCACGGCAAACGTTCCCGGCTGGCGGGCAAACACCACGCCGCGCCCCGCCTCCCGGCTCAGCGTGATGTCATGACCGCGATCGGGTAGGGCAATGCTGGCGATCAGCTCGCCCGCCTCGCCCAGCAGCACCGCGCCATAGCCGCCGCTGGCGGTCTGCACCGCGCTGGCAAATACCAGCTCGGTCCGCTCCAGCGCCAGCGCCTGGCGCGGCAGCAGGCTGGCGGCAAAGCCCGCCCCCGCCGCCTGCAGAAACGCCCGGCGCTGCCACATGTTCAGTCCCCGTCCAGCGATGAGAAGCCCACACTGAGGCCGAGTGCAGCCGGCAATTGCTCGCCGACCATCGCCTGCAGCGAGCCTGTCACCAGCACGAGATAGCTGAGGGCGGCCGCCTGCTTCTCGTCTGCCACCGCCGCCTCGACTGGCAACGTCACCAGATCAAGTGCCCGCACCGCATTGCGGAATTCAAACTGGATCGAGTTGTCCAGGCCCTGATTGGCCTCCCCCACCGCCCGCGCCACGCCGGAACGGGCGACCAGCTCGGCCATGCCGTCCACATTGGCGCGCACGAATGCCATCGTCGTACCGGCGCGCCAGAACGCGGCCAGCTTGGGCTTGGCCGGGCCATCCGTATTGGCCATGAACGGCATCAGATGCTTGTCCCGCAGCCCTTCTAGCCCGTGCGAGACGAGGCTCACCAGCGCCTCCAGCGCCTCGGTTTCCGAGCGGTAATCGGCATAGTCCGCCTGCGGGCTCTGCAAATGGTCGGAAATGCCGCCGGGCACATACCAGCCGGCCACCATCCCCTTGGCCATGCCGGCAATATTGCCGGCAATGGTCTGTCCATAAGCGCAACGGAACGCTCCCGCGGCGCCGACCAGGCTCTCAGACCCGGTGCCGAACAGCACGAATTCCAGTGCCCCCAGCCCCTGCACGGCCACGCTCTTGGCCCTCAGGCCGGTAAGGTCGGTCGCGGTTGCGTCCTCCTCGGCCAGGATCGCCTGCACATGCTTGAGCCCGATGCCGCGTCGGTCCGGCCAGAACAGCAGCCTGTCGGCCCGGTTGTCTTCCATCAGTGGCCCGATACGCAGGAAGTCGATCCGGCCATAGGCGGCCACGACCTGCTTGAACTGCTGTGCCGCAATCGCCACGCCATCCTGCGACGGCACGGCACATAGCGCCACCATGGCGCTTTCGAGCCCGCGCGCGGCCGCATCCAGCCGCAGCATATTGGGACGGATCACATCCACCACGGCATCATGCAACACGGCCGCGGGCGTCGTCTCCTGCGCCGGCGCGGCCCCGGCAAAGGCGAGCATCAGCGCGGCAATCATCATCAAGCGCATCAAAGGGATCCCAGAAAGCTCAGCAGGTCATCGCGGGTGGCTTTCGACATCCCGGCAAAGTCGTCGCGCGCCGCCTGCGCTTCTCCGCCATGCCACAATATGGCTTCGGTCAGATTGCGCGCGCGGCCATCATGCAGGAAAAAGGTGTGCCCCGAAACGGTTTCCGTCAGCCCGATGCCCCAGAGCGGCGCCGTGCGCCACTCATAACCATCCGCCTGCCCCTCCGGCCGGTGATCGGCCAGGCCTTCGCCCATGTCATGCAACAGGAAATCGCCATAGGGCCAGATCAGCTGGAACCGGTGCGCCGGGTTTTCCGCGTCCCGGCTGGTGACGAATTTGGGCACGTGACAGCTGGCGCAACCGGCCTCGTAAAACGCCTGCTTGCCGCGCAATACTTCTGGCGCATCGACATCGCGGCGCTCCGGCACGCCCAGCGTCTGCGCATAGAAGGTTACCAGATCCAGCACCGGGTCAGGCGCTTCCGACGGCCCCAGCCGCGCCTGCACCCCGGTCGGCATGGCGAGGCATTCTGGTTGCTTGACCGTGCAGTCGCCATGCGGCGCATCCACCAGCGGCGTGGCAATGCCGATATCGCCTGCAAAGGCCGATGCCGACTGGCTGCGCACACTGGCCTTGCCCGCCTTCCAGCCGAAGCGCCCCAGCATCACCGACTGGCTGACCGGCTCGATTGTCCAGTTGGCCCGGCCGGAAATGCCGTCGCCATTGCCGTCCTCAGGATCGGCATGCGCCAGGATGTCTTCGGCCGGAATGGCCTCGACCAGCCCCAGCCCGCTCATCGGATTGGCAAGCCTCGGCGACAGCATGACATCATCCGCCATCGGCCCGTAATTGAGATCGGCCACCGAATAGGCCGGCGCCCGCAGCGTCACCACCGTGCCGTCGTCCAGCGTTACCGGCAGGTCGCTATAGTCGATCACCATTCGTCCTTCGGCTGCAAGGCCGGGCACGGCAAAGTCCTGCAGCTGGCCGCCATAGATGGGATCGCCCACCTCTTCGTCAGTCACCCCGTCAATGCGCGGCCGCGGATCGTCCGCCCCCGGCGGCACCGACAGGCGCAGGAACATCGAGACATTCTCGGCCTGCCCCTCAAAGGGCGGATGCCCGCGCCCGTCCTTGATATGGCAGCTCTGGCAGCCGCGCGCATTGAACAGCGGCCCCAGCCCATCCGAGGCCTGGGTGGAGCTCGGCGAGCTCACCCAGATCTTGCGGAACAGCGCATTGCCCAGCTTGAACTGTTCTTCCTGCTCAAAGCTGAGGTTGTCGAGAAAATGACTGAAGGAGTCGGCATTGGGCGCGAAATTGGTCGTGCCCTTGCCCGCCGGCTTGCCCTCGAAATTCTCCGCCTTGCTGAAGTCCGTTGTCGGCGCCGTCACGCGCTGCACCCGCGCCAGATCCTCCGGCTTCAGATCGCTGCGCACCGCCCCGTCCTGTGCAAAGACCATGCCGCCGGCCAGCAGCGCAACAAGGGCAAGGGTGAGGCGGGTTTTCATGGCGTCTGTCCAGTTATGGAGAGGTTACCCTCTCCGGCCCTCCCCCGGGATAGGGGGAGGATTCTGCCGGGTGAACCCGGCAGCAGCGTCTGCCGACCATATGCCCCGATTGGAGCATCAGCTCCTCTGCAGGGGCGGTCGGAGGGGGCAGCCTCCTTGGAGGTACCCTTTCTATTCGAACACCGCATCCGGATTGCTCAGACTGTCGCTGTCCTCGATCGTCACGGCATCGCCCAGTTCGAGCAGCGCCACGGCGCGCTCGATGCCGCGGGTCTGGGCGATCAGCCCGTCGATCGCCGCCTGCACCACCGCATTGCCCTCCTCATTGCCTTCGCCGATCTGCTGGTCATAGGCCTCGCCGGCCTCGGCGCGGTCGGCCATGACCTGCATCTTGGCGATGGTGTCGGACAGTAGCGCCTGGATTTCTCCGTCCAGCGCCGCATCCCTGTCGGCGACGACCTGGGCCAGTGACGGCCCCTCGATCACCGTGCCGTCCACGCGGGTATATTGCCCCAGATAGACGTTCTGGATGCCCACCGCGTCATTGAGATGGGACGCATGGGTATTGTCCGAAAAGCAGTCATGCTCTTCCTCGGGATCGTGCAGCAGCAGGCCCAGCTTCATGCGCTCGCCGGCCACCTCGCCAAAGCTCAGCGAGCCCATGCCGGTCAGGATCGTCGAAATGCCCTGCCCGGGCAGGGCCGCCCGGGCCGCGCCGTCCGCCGTCCAGTTGCCCACCATCTCCTCAAGATCGGCCACCAGCAGGCTCGACGCAGCCTTGAGATAGGCCGCACGACGGTCGGCATGCTCCGCCGTCGAATAATCCGTAAAGGGGCGTGCGCCCGCGCCCGGGCCGGTGCCGTTCAGGTCCTGGCCCCACAGCAGGAACTCGATGGCGTGGTAGCCGGTCGCCACATTGGACTCGACGCCCGCCGCCTCCTGCAGCTGCGTCTGCAGCAGTGCTGGCGTGATCTCGGTCGCGTCCAGTTCGACGCCATCAATGGCCAGCTTGGGATTGGCGATGACATTGGCGACATAGAGCGCATTGCTGTCGCTCTCGCTGCCATAGCTGGCATCAACATAGTCGATCAGTCCCTCGTCGAGCGGCCAGGCATTTACCCGTCCTTCCCATTCGTCGACGATCGGATTGCCGAAGCGGAACGCCTCGCTCTGCTGGTAAGGCACGCGCGCCGCCTTCTAGGCCGCCCGGGCTGCCTCCAGGCTAGCTTCGCTCGGCGCCGCGATCAGGCCATCGATGGCCACATCGAGCGCCTTGGCCGTGCTCAGCGCATCTTCATAGCTGGCCAGTGCAATGTCGGCGTAATGGCTGAGCACATCAGCTTCTGCCGGCGCCGCAGCAAAGGCGGCAACGGGCATCACCGACAGGGTCAGGGCGAGGGCAAGACGGCGCAGGTTGCGGGTGCAAAGCGAGATCATCACTGATCCTCCAAGGAACGGGCTGAAAACCGGACTATCAATGTCACCTTGGAAAATCAATTGATACTTCAATAACTTGGAAGAATTCTAAACTAAAAGAAGCCTTGCCAATTTGGCACGCGGCAAAATTCTTCAACCGGGCCCGCCACTTGCCTCCGAACCGGTCCGGCCGCACCCGCCCCTGCTGAATTTTGACCATCTGGACGAAACTGTCACAATAGGCCACTGTCACAATTGCAACTGACGGGACGGGGGCGCGAGCAGGGGGCAGACATCAAAGGCTGAATTGCGCTCAGGCGAGCCCGCCCAACAGTCTACGGTCGCCACCGCGCCTTCCGTCATCGCACTGTCACACCCGCTCTCTACTCCCTCCGCAGTTCGCCGCGACGCTCGCCAACGGGCGTTGACGAACGACTTTCAGGGAGACTGAACATGTCCATCAAGACGTCCCTCGGCGCATCCGTTTCGATGCTTGCCGTGCTCGCCGTTTCTGCACCCGCCTTCGCCCAGGCCGACCTTGACGCGCTCTATGCCGCGGCCAAGGCTGAAGGTCAGCTCACCACCATCGCCCTGCCGCACAGCTGGTGCGGCTATGGCGACGTGATCGCCGGCTTCAAGGCCAAGTACCCCGACATCACCGTCAACGAACTGAACCCTGACGCTGGCTCGGCCGACGAGCTGGAGGCCATCCGCGCCAATATCGGCAATACCGGCCCGCAGGCCCCCGACGTGATCGACGTCGGTCTGTCTTTTGGCCCCCAGGCCAAGGAAGAGGGCCTGATCCAGGCCTATAAGGTCTCCACCTGGGATGAAATCCCTGACGATGCCAAGGATGAAGAAGGCTTCTGGTATGGCGACTATTACGGCGTCATGGGCATGCTCGTGAACACCGATCTGGTCTCGGCCGTCCCGACCGACTGGGCCGATCTGACCAAGCCGGAATATGCCAATGCCGTCGCCCTGGCCGGTGATCCGCGCGCCTCCAATCAGGCCATCCAGGGCGTCTACGCTGCTGGCGTTGGCAAGACCGGCAGCGACGAGGGTGCCGCCCAGGCAGGTCTCGACTTCTTCGCCGAACTCAATGCCGCCGGGAATTTTGTCCCCGTCATCGGCAAGGCCGCCTCGGTCGCCCAGGGCACCACGCCCGTGCTGATCGCGTGGGACTACAACCTGCTCGCCTTCCGCGACAGCTTTGAAGGCAATCCGCAGGCCGAGATCGTCGTACCGGCCACCGGCGTTGTCGCCGGCGTCTATGTGCAGGCCATTTCCGCCCATGCGCCGCACCCCAATGCTGCCAAGCTCTGGATGGAATACCTCTATTCGGACGAAGGTCAGCTCGGCTGGCTCAAGGGCTATTGCCACCCGATCCGCTTCAACGCCATGTCCGAGGCTGGCCTGATCCCGCAGGATTTGCTCGACGCCCTGCCACCCGCCGAAGCCTATGCCAAGGCGATCTTCCCCAGCATCGAGCAGCAGAACGCTGCCAAGGCACTGATCACCGGCCAGTGGGATGCCGTCGTCGGCGCCAACGTCGCCGAGTAAGCCTGTTCCGTGACGACGCCGGCCACGACCATCCGGTTGTGGCCGGATCAAAGCCCGCCGTGCCATCTTCGCGTGGCTCCACGGGCGCACCATGAGGTCTACTGGGGCAGCTTGATGACCGACTTTCCCGCACCGGCACCGGTACCGAAACCCCGCCGCCGCCTGTCCTTTGAATGGCTGGGCGTCGCGCCCTTCGTCATCTTCGCGGTGATGTTCCTCGTCCTGCCCACCGTCTACCTGCTGGGCGCCGCCTTCATCAGCCCGCAGGGACAGTTCACCCTCGACAATATCTACGCCCTCTTCACACCGCAGATCATGGCCGCCTACTCCATCTCGATCCGCATCTCGGCGGCATCGGCCATTCTAGGGGCGCTGATCGGCCTGGCCATGACCCTGGCCATCATTCGCGGCAAGCTGCCCGAAGGCCTTCGCTCGGCGGTGATGACCTTTTCCGGCGTCGCCTCCAACTTTGCCGGCGTGCCGCTGGCCTTTGCCTTCATCTCCACCCTGGGTCGGCTGGGCCTGGTCACCATCATCCTCAAGCTCGTCGGCGTCGACCTCTACCGCTCCGGCTTCAACCTGCTGAGCTTCTGGGGCCTGACCATCACCTATCTCTATTTCCAGATCCCGCTGATGATCCTGATCATCGCGCCGGCCATTGATGGCCTCAAGAAGGAGTGGAGCGAGGCTGCCGCTATCCTGGGCGCCGCGCCCTGGCAGTTCTGGCGCTATGTCGGCCTGCCCATTCTCTGGCCCAGCTTTCTGGGCACCCTGTCCCTGCTGTTCGCCAATGCCTTTGGCGCCATTGCCACCGCCTATGCCCTGACCGGCTCCTCGCTCAACATCGTGCCCGTGCTGCTTTACGCCCAGATCCGCGGCGACGCGCTGCAGAATCCCGGCCTCGGCGCTGCCCTGGCATTGGGCATGATCGTCATCACCGCCACGGCCAATATCATCTACCTGTTCATTGCCGCCCGGGCCGAAAGGTGGATGAAATGAAACAGTCCCGCTTCTGGCCCTGGGTCGTCTTCCTGACCGGCGCCGCCTATTTCATCATCCCGCTGATCGCCACCGTCGAGTTCTCGCTCAAGATGCGGCGCGGCTATTACAGCTTCGACTCCTATCTGTCGGTCTTCTCCGACCCGCGCTTTCAGGCCACCTTCGGCTATTCGCTCGTCATCGGCATCTTTGCCATCGTCGTGGGCATCGTGGTCATCGTGCCGGCCGTCTATTTCGTGCGCCTGCGCCTCCCCTGGTTGCGCCCCTTCATGGAATTCGTGACGCTGCTGCCGCTGATCATCCCGGCCATCGTGCTGGTCTATGGCTATATAAGGCTCTACAATTCGAGCTCGCTCATTCCCTTCACCGGCAGCGCCCTGGGCACCGATATCCTGCTGATCTGCGGCTATGTCACCCTGGCCATGCCCTATACCTATCGCGCGGTCGATACCGGCATGCGCACCATCGACGTGCAGACGCTGACCGAGGCGGCCCAGATCGCCGGTGCCAACACCTTCCAGATCATCTCCCGCATCATCCTGCCCAATATCCTGGTGGCGGTACTGTCCGGCGCCTTCCTGACCTTCGCCATCGTCATCGGCGAGTTCACCATTGCCAGCCTGCTCAACCGCCCCGCCTTCGGACCCTATCTGCAGAATATCGGCGCCAACCGCGCCTATGAGCCGGCGGCTCTGGCCGTCATCTCCTTCATCATCACCTGGGGCGCCATGGGCATGATCAATGTGCTCGGCCGTTTCGCTCCCCGCACTTCCGCCAGGACCGACTGACCATGGCCGCCTTCCTCGAAGTCCAGAACCTTACCAAGACTTTCGGCACGACCACGGTGGTCAAGGACGTCAGCTTTGCCTTCGACAAGGGCGAGTTCATCTCCCTGCTCGGTCCCTCCGGCTGCGGCAAGACCACCATCCTGCGCATGATCGCCGGCTTCGAGTCGCCAACGGCCGGGTCCATCCGCGTCGATGGCCACGACATCACCACGCTCAAGCCCAACCAGCGCCAGCTCGGCATGGTCTTCCAGGCCTATGCCCTTTTCCCCAATCTCAATGTCGGCGACAATATCGGCTTCGGCCTCAAGATCGCCGGCATGCCGGCCGAGGAGCGGCGCGCTCGCGTCGAGGAAATGCTCAAGCTCATCGGCCTGCCCGGCTACGAGAAGCGCTATCCCTATGAGATGAGTGGCGGCCAGCAGCAGCGCGTCGCCCTCGCCCGCGCCATTGCCCCGCGCCCGCGTATGTTGCTGCTCGATGAGCCGCTGTCGGCGCTCGATGCCAAGATCCGCGTCTCGCTGCGCGAGGAAATCCGCGCCATCCAGCTCGAACTCGGCATCACCACGGTGTTTGTCACCCACGATCAGGAAGAGGCGCTGTCGATTTCCGATCGCATTGTGGTCATGCATGCGGGCAATATCGAGCAGCTCGGTGCTCCCCACGAAATCTACAACCAGCCCGCCACCCGTTTCGTCGCTACCTTTGTCGGCCAGCTCAACAACATTGAGGCCACCGTTGTCGATCCCGCGGCCCATACCGTCTCGATCGATGGCCAGACCATAACGGTCCCTCATCTTCCGGCCAGCGCCACCGCCAATGCCGCCACCACATTGACGCTGCGCCCCGAAGTCGTCTGCGTCGGCCCGCGCCAGGGCAATGACATCACGTTGAACGGCACCATAGCCGACGTCACCTTCCTCGGCTCGGTGATCCGCCTCCGCGTGCGGCTGGGGGGCAACACGCTCAGCCTCGATACCTTCAACGATCAGCGTTCCAGCCCGCCCCAGCGCGGCGAGCCCATTACCATCAGCCTGGCCAGCAAGGACCTTTTGGTTCTCGCCAACTAGGCATTTGACCTCTACACGCCACAGGGCCATCCTCCTGTGGCAATCCGAGGTATCTGCCGTGAATGACCCGTTCGTAAGCACCGACTGGCTGGCTGCCCATTTGAGCGACCCCGATCTCGTGGTGCTGGACGGCAGCTGGCACATGCCCAATGCCCCGCGGAACGCCCCGGCCGACTACCTGGCCGGCCACATTCCGGGTGCGGTCTTCTTCGATATAGATGGCGTCGCCGATACCGACAGCCCCCTGCCCCACATGCTGCCCGCCCCAGCGGCCTTCGCCCATATGGTGGGCGCCCTGGGCATTGCCGATACTATGACTATTGTCATCTATGATGAAATCGGCCTGTTTTCGGCCCCCCGCGTCTGGTGGACCTTTCTGGCCATGGGGGCCCGCGATGTGCGCATTCTCGCCGGTGGCGGTCCCAAATGGCGCGCCGAGCGTCGCCCCACCGAAGTGGGCTTGGTCGCCCGCCCGCGCCAGACCTTCCACGCCCGCTTTGACCCCGCCCGCGTCGTCGATTTCGACACGGTGCGCGCCCGCAGCCAGGATGGCGCGGTCCAGATCGCCGATGCGCGCCCGGCCCAGCGCTTTCACGCCGAAGTGCCCGAGCCGCGCAAGGGCTTGCGCGCCGGCCATATACCCGGCTCCACCAATCTGCCTGTGAGCATGCTCACCGAAACCGGCCAGATGAAATCACCCGCGCAACTAGCCACCCTGTTTGCCGAACGCGGCATCGATCTGGCAAAACCGCTGATCACCACCTGCGGCTCGGGCATTACCGCGGCCACACTGGCCCTGGCGGCCGAACTGGCCGGCGGCCAGGCCGTCGCCGTCTATGACGGGTCCTGGACCGAATGGGGCAGCCGCACCGACGCCGAGATCGAGACCTGAGTCATTGCCGACCATCCGACAACGATCAATCGCCGCCGTCACCCCGCACGTTCAAGTATTCGACCAAGCTATTTAAATCTTCCTTTAGAATTTAAGCGGCACAAATGCGCATGAGAGCTATTGCGCATGCCGAGAACTTAGATGCACAAGTTCGTTTCGCTGTTTATTGACCGCGCACATCAACGCTATCTCGGCCTGGGCCTCTGGCTCGTCACTTTTGCCATCGTCCTGCTGGCGAGCACGACCCTGTTTGGCCAGCTGGTCAACCAGCGGATGCTCACAGAAGCCAGCCAAATGCTCGAACCGCAGGTGCGACTGCAGCAGAACGTTTCCTCGACATTGGGTGCGATGCGACAGTCCGTCACCGCTGAACCCTGTTCGCCGGCCTTTCATCAGCAGCTGCAGGAAATCGCCTATCTGCCGGATGGCCTCAACGAATTCCTCTCCGCCCCGGGCGGGGTCGTCAGTTGCTCCGTCAACGCAGACTTCGCACCCTATGATCTCGGCAAACCTGATGTTGCCGATCCCAGCGGCGCCTCGATCTGGTTCGACGAGCCGCTCGACTTTCTCGGACGCCCCGGCCTTGTCGGCACCATCGTGGAAGTCAGTGGTTTCGGCATTGTTGTGCCCCCTCTACCCGAGCCAGCAGCGGGCACCAACCTGCTCGACTTTGAGCTGGTGAATGTGGCGCCTGGCGGCGGATTCTGGCACCGCGCCGGCGAGACCGGCATTTTTGCCGCGGTCAGCGCGGCGCATTCCTGGGCTGGCATCCTGCCCCTGCACAACGGCGCTTATACTGCAATGAGCTGCGTACCCGGAGGCCGGACCTGCATTGCCACCAGGGTTGCGCTGGCCGGGCTGGTCACGGCCTTCATGCCCGTCCTGGTGACGGCTATCCTGCTCGCTGCCTTTCTCGCCCTGGGCATCAGCGGCCAGATCCACGCTTTGCTGCGCCACTTCTGGAGCTTTGAGGCGCGCTTTCATCGCCACTTCACGCCGCAGAATATCCTGTGCACCTACCAGCCGATCCTCTCGCTGGCGACCGGCAGGATCAGCGGCTGCGAAGTCCTCGTGCGCTGGCGTGATGTCGATGGCGCCACCATCTATCCAGACCAGTTTCTGCCCGTGGTGGAAAAGCTCGGCCTCGGCCGGGAACTGACCGAATATGTCGTAGCCCGCGCCTTTCAGGAGCTGTCTACCCAGATCCCCTTTCAGCACCGCCTGCAGGTCAATTTCAACATCTTCCCGCGCGACCTCGATGCCGTCTGGCTGCGCGCCACGCTGCTGGATTTCGAGGCGCTCAACCAGCGCTTTGATGCGGTGATCGAGCTCATCGAGACCGACCTGCTGCAGACCGAGCACGCGCAGCGCGAGATCGACGCTCTGCGCCGTTTCGGCATCAGAACCCACCTCGACGACTTCGGCACCGGCTATTCCAACATCGAGAACCTGGCGCGCCTGCCAGTCGACGGCGTCAAGCTCGACCGCTCCTTTGCCATGTCGGCCGATGGCAGCCTGATGGCGCGCGTGATGCTCAACGCCATCGACATGATCCACGCCGCCGGCCACCGCATCACCGTCGAAGGCGTCGAAACCCCTGAACGCCTGCTCCTGCTGCGGACCACCGGGCAGGTCGATTTCATCCAGGGCTACCTGATCTCGCGCCCCCTCGACATCACCCGCTTTGCGCAGTTCCTCGCCGACCAGTCGCTGCCCACTCCCATGCGGCCCCAGCTCGTCGCCAACAACTGAGCGGCCTGCCCCTCACGCTGCACGTACACGCATGGCGCGGATTACGACTCAAGAGCGTGGCTCCGCCGCCCAGAAAATGTACGCTAACGTACCGCTATGTCTGATTTTTGCAGTTTAAGGCCATATCAGGCGCTTTGCATCGATTAATTACGATGTTGTTAGCGTCTTGCTGGCAAGGCTGAGGCTGCAAAGGACCCGCAGCGGTCTTAAATATGCCCCCAGAAGTAATCGGGGGCCCGCACCAGACTGCTCCCCCAGGGCAGTATTCCTTGCAGCACCACCTCCACCGAAAACGACCTGAAGATTCAGCGGGCGACGGCTTTGGCTTGTCGCTGCTGACCTGCGCCTGCGCCTCCCTTCATGGCAATCCTGCTGTCATGGGCCCGCGTCCAACCCATAGAAAATGGCCCCATCGTGTCCAACCCCGCAAAGTCCAAACTGACCATCGGCCTCAAGCTGACCCTCGTCGCCAGCCTAGGCATCGCCTTGGTGGCCATCATGCTGGGCGTGACGCTCTACAGCAACGCCGCCACCCTTTCATATGCCGACAAGGAATCCCGGCAGATTGCGGTGGGCAAGGACCTTGATCACGCCACTGTCGCCTATGCCGGCATGCGCATTGCTTCCCGTGATGTGCGCCTGGCCACGACCGACGAGGCGGTTGACGTGGCCGTCCAGGATCTGCAGGCCAAGCATGAAGCCATGCAAGCCGCGTTCACCGACTCTGCTGCCAATATGGTGGTTCAGGCAAATCTGGATCGGGTCGCCGCGGCCGAGAAATTTGCGCAGAATTACGTCGATTTGGTTGGACAGGTAGCCCTGGTGATCAAGAAGCAGCATGCCCTCGCCGTTCAGCCCGGCGCTGATGGCGGCGTCTTGGCTGCTCAGTTGGCCAAGCTTCTCGAAGAACAGAAACCCAATACCCTGGGCGTCAGCGATGCCATCGCCGAACTCATCGCATCAACTGATGAGCGGGAAATTGCCGACGGTGTCGCCGCCGACGCGCAGATGGCTCAGGGCCAGTTGATCGGTCTGATCATGGGTGCCCTCGTCATTGCCACGCTGATCGGGTCGGCCGTTTTCGGCAGCAAGGCAATCGCCAAGCCCATCCGCGTGATCACCGACCGCATGTCGACCCTGGCCACCGGCGATCTGCAGTCCGACATTCCCTATATGAGCCGCCGTGACGAACTCGGCGACATGGCCGCTGCCGTCCAGGTGTTCCGCGAGAACGGCATCAAGGTCGCCGAGATGAGCCTTGAAGACGCCGCCCGCGCCAGGATCAGTGCCGACCGCGCCCAGATGATGGGTAACTTTCAGACCGCCTTTGATGCGGTCATCGCCGCGACGGCCCAGGGCGATTTCTCCAAGCGCATCGACGCCCATTTCGATGACAAGGACATCGATCGCATCTCGGCCAACTTCAATGGCATGGTCCAGACCGTCAATACCGGCCTGGCCGAGGCAGGCAAGGTACTTGCCGCTCTGGCTCAGGCCGATCTCACCAGGCGCATGGAAGGCACCTATCAGGGCGCCTTTGCCGAGCTGCGCGACGACATGAACGCCGTGGGCGACAAGCTGACCGACATTGTCGGCCAGCTGCGCGGCACCTCGGGCGCCCTCAAATCGGCCACCGGCGAAATCCTTGCCGGCACCAATGATCTGGCCGAACGCACCACCAAGCAGGCGGCCGCCATCGAGGAGACATCGGCCGCCATGGAGCAGCTGGCCACCACCGTGGTGGAAAATGCCAAGCGCGCCGGCTCCGCCAGTTCCAAGGCTCAGGCCGTGTCCCATACCGCGGCCGAAACCGGCGAGGTCATGCGCCAGTCCAACCAGGCCATGGAACGCATTTCCTCCTCCTCCTCCAAGATTTCCAACATTATCGGCCTGATCGACGACATCGCCTTCCAGACCAATCTTCTGGCGCTGAACGCGTCGGTCGAAGCCGCTCGCGCCGGCGATGCCGGCAAGGGCTTTGCCGTGGTGGCCGTCGAAGTGCGGCGCCTCGCCCAGTCGGCAGCGTCAGCCTCGGCCGAGGTGAAGGTGCTGATCGAGCAGTCGGCCAGCGAAGTCACAGGCGGCTCCAAGCTGGTGGCCGAGGCAACGGCCAAGCTCACCTCCATGCTGGACGGTGTCCGTGAAAGCGCCACCCTGATCGAGGCTATCTCCTCTGCCAGCCAGGAACAGTCCAGCTCCATTGCCGAAGTCACCACCGCCATCCGCCAGATGGACGAAATGACCCAGCACAATGCCGCCTTGGTGGAACAGACCAACGCCGCCATCGAGCAGACCGAGGGCCAGGCCAATGAGCTTGACCGCATTGTCGAGGTCTTCGTGCTCGATGCCACGTCCCGTACACCGGCGCGCCGCGAACCGGCCCGTGCGCCGGAACGGCAGGGCGGCGTAAGGGCCCTGCAGGCCCGGGTCACCAGTGCCGCAAAATCCTATCTCAGCAATGGCAATGCCGCGGTCAAGCAGGAATGGAGCGAGTTCTGATGGCCTCGCTTTCCCTCCACGACGACCGCATGACGGCAGCGACCCCCGTCGAGGTCCGCACGCTCGACCAGTTCGTCACCTTCACCTGCAGCGGCCGCGCTTTCGGCATCGACATCATGTCGGTGCGCGAGATTCGCTCCTGGTCGCCGACAACCGAACTGCCGGACCAGCCGCATGGCGCCAAGGGCGTGCTCGATATCCGCGGCTCGGTCGTCCAGGTCTATGATCTGGCCGTCATGCTGGGCGGCTATGGCAGCGAGGTCAATACCGGCCAGGTCGTGCTGGTGGTGTCGCTGAAGAGCCAGGACGTCGGCCTGCTGGTCGACACCGTCTCCGACATCATCTTCGCCCAGCCCGAAGATCTCCGGCCCGTGCCGCTCTCGGGCGGGGACCGCGCCAATGCCATGGTCAGTGGCATGTTCAAGAACGAGGACCGCCTGATCGCCATCCTCAACCTGGCTGCAATGTTCCCTGCCTATCCCGGCAACTAGCCGGCCGCGCCAGCACAGGCGCCGCACCAAAAGGCCGCCGGCTCGTCCCGGCGGCCTTGCTGTTTGCCGGCAGGGCCCGCCGGCCCTGCCCTTGATGTTCTGCCGGCCGCCATCATATATGGCTTGGCCGATCCGGCGCGCGCCTGCGGCGCCCCCCGTCATCCCTTCCATCATTGGCCCACCCCTCCTGTCGACGGCGCAAGCTCCGGCATCCCTATTTCCGCGCGCCTGTTCGCCGGTCCCGCGCCCGATACTGCCCCTTTTGAAAGACCACCATGTCCAACCCCACCCTGTTTACGCCCTATACCGTCGGTGACATCAGCCTGGCCAACCGCATCGTCATGGCGCCGCTGACCCGCAATCGCGCCGCTGCCGGTTTTGTTCCAGGCCCCTTCGCCGCCCAATATTACGCGCAGCGCGCCTCAGCCGGTCTCCTGATCGCCGAGGCAACCCAGATTTCCCAACAGGGCCAGGGCTATCAGGATACGCCCGGCATCTATACCGCCGAGCAGATCGCCGGCTGGCGCACAGTGACCGATGCGGTGCATCAGGCGGGCGGCAAGATCGTGCTCCAGCTCTGGCATGTGGGTCGCATCTCCCATGTGGATCTACAGCCCGGCGGCGGCGCTCCCGTAGCGCCATCGGCCATACGCGCCGAAGCCAAGACCTTCGTCCACAATGGCTTCGTTGATACCTCCACGCCTCGCGCCCTAGCGCTCGATGAGCTGCCCGGCATTGTGGCCGATTTCCGCACGGCCGCAGCCAATGCCATCGCGGCTGGTTTCGATGGCGTCGAAGTGCACGGCGCCAACGGCTACCTGCTCGACCAGTTCGCCAAGGACGGCGCCAATGTCCGAACCGACGCCTATGGTGGCTCGGTCGAGAACCGCGCCCGCTTGATGCTCGAAGTCACCGCCGCCGTCATCGCCGAGGTTGGCGCCGGCCGCACCGGCATCCGCCTGTCACCGACCACGCCGGCCAATGGCATCAGCTGCAGCGATCCGCAGACCCAGTTCAACTATATCGTGGCTGAACTCGAAAAGCTGGGCCTGGCCTATATCCACGTTATCGAGGGCGCCACCGGCGGTCCGCGCGATGTGGCCCCCTTCGATTTCGACGCGCTGCGCCAGGCCTTCAGCCACACCTATATCGCCAATAACAACTATGATCTGGCTTTGGCCAATGAGCGTCTGGCAGCGGGCAAGGCCGACCTCTTCGCCTTCGGCCGCCCCTTCATCGCCAATCCCGATCTGGTGGCGCGCCTGCAGACCGGCGCCCCCCTGGCCGAGATGAACCCGGCCACGATCTATGGCGGCGGCGCCGAGGGCTATACGGACTACCCCACCGCGGCCTGACCGCTCACCCGCCACTCTTGCCCGGTGTGATGGCCCACCCATCCCCCGGGTGAACCGGGTCGCACCGTCCAAAACCACAAAGGCCGCCGGATCATCCCGGCGGCCTCTTCATGTCTGGTATAGGCAGGCTTCTGATTAGCCGGCGCGCTTCTTGTTGTAGAGATCGAAGAACACGGCAGCCAGCAGCACCACGCCCTTGATCATCTGCTGCCAGTCGATATTGACGCCCATGATCGACATGCCGTTGTTCATCACGCCCATGATGAAGGCGCCGATCACCGCGCCGGCCACGGCACCCACGCCGCCCAGTGCAGAGGCACCGCCGATGAACACGGCCGCGATCACGTCGAGCTCGAGGCCCTGACCGGCCTTTGGCGTGGCCGAATTCAGCCGTGCGGCATAGATCATGCCGGCGAGAGCCGCCAGCGCGCCCATGATGGCGAACACATAGAACGTCATCCGCTCGGTCTTGATGCCCGACAACGAGGCTGCCTTGAGATTGCCGCCGAGCGCATAGATCCGGCGGCCAAAGGTCATCCGCTTGGTGACGAAGACGAAGACCGCGATCAGCACGGCCATCACCACCAGCACATTGGGCAGGCCGCGATAGGAGGCCAGCATGGTGCAGAAGAACAGCACCAGCGCGGCAATCACCACGTTCTTGGCGATGAACAGCGCAAACGGCTCGCTCTCATAGCCGCGGGCCTGGCGCCGCTTGCGGCCGGCAATGGCCATGATCGTCATCACCACGATGCCGACAATGGCCAGCACCATGGTGGTGGTGTGCAGCACCAGCGGCTGCACTCCTTCGCTGGCCGCGACCAGCGTGGTGGGTCCGATCAGGTCGGGGATGAAGCCGGCCGACAGCAGCTGGAATTCGGCGGGGAACGGGCCCACCGACTTGCCGGCCAGGATGGCCAGCGACAGGCCCTTGAAGATCAGCATGCCAGCCAGAGTCACGATGAAGGCAGGGATCTGGTAGTAGGCGATCAGATAACCCTGCGCCGCGCCGATGGCTGCGCCCACCACGATGCAGATGGCGCCAGCCACGAAGGGATTGGCGAGGAATGCCAGCTCGGGCGGGAAGCGCCAGCCCACCATAAGCATGGCGGCCAAGGCACCGATGAAGCCGGAGACCGACCCCACCGACAGGTCGATGTGGCCGGCCACGATGACCAGCAGCATGCCCAGCGCCATCACGATGATATAGCTGTTCTGCAGGATGATATTGGTCAGGTTCACCGGCTTGAACAGCACGCCATTGGTGAAATACTGGAAGAACAGCATGATCAGGATCAGCGCGGCCAACAGGCCATAGTCGCGCATGTTGGACTTGAGCGCTCCCCAGACGGTCAGCTGGTGGCTGGTCGCCTGTTCGGTGGTCGGAGTGGCGCCCGCTGGTGCCGTTTCGATGGTCATGATGCCTTCCCTTCCGCACGAACAATCGCACGCATGATTTTTTCCTGGCTGGCGTCGGCCGTCGGCATTTCGCCCACGATCTGGCCTTCGTTCATTACATAGAGCCGGTCGGTGATGCCAAGCAGTTCGGGCATCTCCGAGGAGATCACCAGTACGGCCTTGCCCTGCGCCGTCAGCGCATTGATGATGGTATAGATTTCATATTTCGCGCCGACATCGATGCCGCGCGTCGGCTCGTCCAGGATCAGCACATCCGGATTGGCAAACAGCCACTTGCTGAGCACCACCTTCTGCTGGTTGCCGCCGCTGAGATTGCCGGTGATCTGGTAGACGCTCGACGATCGGATATTGGTCTTCTTGCGATATTCGTTGGCCACATCCATCTCGGCCATATCGTCGATCACGCCGAAGCGCGAAATGCCCTTGAGATTGGCAATGGTCGTATTGTGCTTGATATGGTCGATCAGGTTGAGGCCATAGCTCTTGCGATCCTCGGTGGCATAGGCAATGCCCCTGGCCACTGCCTTTTCGACGGTAGACACATCCACCTTGCTGCCATGCAGGAAGACCTCGCCGGTGATCTTCTGCCCATAGGACTTGCCGAACACGCTCATGGCAAATTCGGTGCGACCCGAGCCCATCAGCCCGGCAATGCCCACCACTTCGCCCTTGCGGACCTTGAGGTCGATATTGCGGATGATCTGGCGGTCGCGGTGCTGGGGATGGAACACGTTCCAGTTCTTGACCTCGAACACCGTCTCGCCGATCTGCGGCACGCGGGCCGGGTAGCGGTCTTCCAGCGACCGGCCAACCATCGAGGTGATGATCCGGTCTTCGCTGATCTGATCCTTGTTCATCGTCTCAATGGTGCGCCCGTCACGGATCACGGTGATCCGGTCGGCGACCTTGGAAATCTCGTTGAGCTTGTGGCTGATCAGGATCGAGGTAATGCCCTGGCTGCGGAACTCCATCAGCAGGTCGAGCAGCGCCGCGCTGTCCTTTTCCGACAGGCTGGCCGTCGGCTCGTCCAGGATCAGCAGCCGGACTTCCTTGGACAGCGCCTTGGCGATTTCCACCAGCTGCTGCTTGCCCAGGCCGATATTGGTCACCAGCGTGTCGGGGTCTTCGCTCAGACCGACCATGCCGAGCAGCTTGCGGGCGCCGTCGCGCGTCTCGTCCCAGTCGATGACGCCGCCGCGGGCCTGCTCATTGCCCAGGAAAATGTTCTCGGCAATCGACAGCAGCGGCACCAGCGCCAGCTCCTGATGGATGATGACGATGCCCTTGGCCTCGCTGTCGGCAATGGTCTTGAAGTGCTGTTCTTCGCCCTTGTAGATGATCTGGCCGTCATAGCTGCCGTCCGGATAGACGCCGCTGAGCACCTTCATCAGGGTGGATTTCCCGGCCCCGTTCTCGCCGACGATGGCGTGGATCTCGGCCTCGCGCACGTCCAGGTTGACGTCCGACAGTGCCTTGACGCCGGGGAACGTCTTGGTGATGCCGCGCATCTCCAGAATGGTCTTGGTCATTGGCTGCTTTCTGCAATGCACCGGAACGTCGCTGCATAGCGCCGATTTCCGATACGGGAAAGGGCCCCGCGTTGCCGCGGGGCCCAGATTGTCGTGTCGAGTTATTACTGCAGGTCTTCGGCCTTGATGTAGCCGGAGTCAACAACCAGGGCCTGGTAGTTGGAAGCATCGACCTCATACGGGGTCAGCAGGATCGACGGCACAACCTTGACGCCATTGTCATAGGTGGTGGTGTCGAGGCCTTCCGGCGTACCGCCCGAAACCAGCGTGTCGACGAGGTCGGCAGTGGTCTTGGCCAGTTCGCGGGTATCCTTGTAGACGGTCGAATACTGTTCGCCGGCAATGATCGCCTTGACGGATGGTGCTTCGGCATCCTGACCCGAGATCACGGGCCATGGCAGGTCGGCCGAACCGTAACCGACGCCGCGCAGCGACGAGATGATGCCGCGGCTCAGGCCGTCATAGGGGGCCAGGACAGCGTCAACGCGCGAACCGTCCGAGTAGTTGGCGGACAGGATATTGTCCATGCGGGCCTGTGCAACGGCACCGTCCCAACGCAGGGTACCAACGGTATCCATGCCCATCTGGCCGGACTTCACCACCAGGGTGCCGTCATCGATCAGCGGCTGGAACACGCTCATCGCGCCGTCATAGAAGAAGAAGGCGTTGTTGTCGTCTGGCGAACCGCCGAACAGCTCGACGTTGAACGGACCCTTGTTGTCTGGATAGCCCAGGCCCTTGAGGATCGAATTGGCCTGCAGCACGCCGACCTGGAAGTTGTCGAACGTGGTGTAGAGGTCAACATTGGCGGTGTCGCGGATCAGGCGGTCATAGGCGACGACCTTGATGCCGGCATCGGCGGCCTGCTGCAGCACGGCGCTGAGCGTGGTGCCGTCGATCGAAGCAATGACCAGGGCCTTGACGCCCTTGGTGATCATGTTTTCGACCTGGGCCAGCTGGTTCGGGATGTCGTCTTCTGCGAACTGCAGGTCGACCGAATAGCCCTTGGCTTCGAGAGCCGCCTTGAGCTCATTGCCGTCCGAGATCCAGCGCAGCGAGGACTGCGTTGGCATGGCAATGCCGATCGCGCCCTTGTCCTGGGCAAAAGCCGCAGTGGATGCGGTCAGCGCCATGGCGCCGACTGCCAGTACGGTGGCAAGCGTCTTGAAAATCTTCACGTCTCGACTCCCTTATATATTCCGAGTTCAGAAGCTTTGGATGGTCGTCAGGGGAAAGAACTAGGACCCGTGGCTGTGTCCTTTGGGGACAGCAATCGCCGACGAGCCCGAACCCGATTAGGACACTGCAACGACCACGCCACCCGAAGATGGTCGGCCTGCTGGTTCTGCATGGAGTCCTCCTGCGCGACGGCACATGCCGTCAGGGCCCTCCCCAGCCCACGCCGCAGAACCTAGGATAATCAGACAAGCCTTGTAAAGCAGCTTCGCCGCCTTTGCGCATTTTTTTCGAGCATCAAATATTAACGATAACGTATGTTCTACGGCGATTGCGGTTCGCCGGGACTGCCGCTATCTTGCCGTCACCTGAGGGAAAATCTGGCCACAAAGATCGCTCAAGCGACGCGGCCGGAGGCAAAGGTATCAGATAAGTTGGAGGAGACGTGAGCATCACCGACGGCGAAACACGCCCGGACCAGTCCACCGCCGCGGGCACCGTCGCCGATCACCTGGCACAGCTGATTCTCGGCGAACTGGCCCCCGGCACCAGCCTGCCCAGCGAGGCGGCGCTGGCCACCCGCTATGCCGTCAGCCGCCTCACCATCCGCGAGGCCGTCAAGATGCTTGAGGGCCGCGGCCTGCTCGAGATCGCCCGCGGCCGCAAGGCCGTGGTGCGCGAACCCGATGGCGCCGCATTCGCCGACTTTCTCACCTCCATCATCCACTACGATCCCAAGGGCCTGTTCGACCTGGTCGAGATCCGTCTCTCGCTCGAGGTGCAGTCGGCGACCCTTGCCGCCAAGCGCGCCTCGCGCGCCGGCATCGCCGCCATCGAAAGCGAACTGCAGGGCATGCGCGACACTGTCGGCATCCCCGGCCAGACCATGTCGCATGACCAGGAGCTGGGCTTTCACACCCATGATGTCGGCTTCCACGAGGCTGTCGCCCTGGCCAGCGGCAACCGCATCCTCGGCTTTCTCTTCGAAGCCATGGCCCAGCCTTTGCGCGAGGGCTTCTTCATTAGCCGGCGCGGCCACGAAAAGCGCGGCCACACCCTGCACGAAACCATCGAGGCCCATCAGCGCATCCTCGATTGCATCAAGGCCGGCAACAGCCGCGCCGCCGCCGACGCCATGCGGCTGCACATCAAGGATACCGAGCGCGATATCCGCGTCGCGCTCAGCCAGCTCGCCCTGCGGCCGGGGGCATCTTCATAAACGCCTTGCAGCCGTCGCCTGCATGTCCGAATAATCCCGGCGCAACGATGCAGGATCCCTGATGGCGCAACGAATGGACAGTTCCAGCAACCGATTGGACGATGCGGCGCGGGCCGGCTGGCTCTATTATGTGGCCGGCAATACCCAGGAAGAGATCGCCAGCAAGCTGGGCATTTCCCGACAGTCGGCGCAGCGCCTGGTGTCGATGTCGGTCAGCGAGGGCCTGATCAAGGTCCGGCTCGATCACCCGATCGGCCGCTGCATGGACCTGGCCAGCCGCCTCAAATCCCGCTTCGCCCTCGATCTGGTGGAGGTCGTGCCCTCCGACCCCAGCAGCGATTCCACCACCATCGGCGTCGCCGAGGCCACCGCCACCGAGATCGAGCGCTGGCTCAAGCGCCCCGACCCCATCGTCATGGCCATCGGCACCGGCCGCACGCTCAAGGCCGCCGTGGAACAGCTCACCCCCATGGCCTGCCCGCACCACAAGGTGGTCTCGCTGACCGGCAATATCGCGCCCGACGGCTCGGCGGCCTATTACAACGTCATCTTCAACATGGCTGATACCGTCAAGGCGCGCAGCTTCCCCATGCCCCTGCCGGTCATCGCCTCCTCGGCCCGCGAGCGCCAGCTGCTGCATGGCCAGCCCATGATTCGCGAAACCCTGGCGCTGGCCGCCCAGGCCGATGTGACCTTTGTCGGCGTCGGCGATATCGGCCCCGATGCGCCGCTCTATGTCGACGGTTTCATCACCGATGCCGAGCTCAAGGAACTGCAGAAAGCCGGCGCCGTCGGCGAAATCTGCGGCTGGAGCTTTGACGCCGAGGGCCGGCTGATCGAGGGCCTCACCAATGAGCGGGTGGCCTCGGCCCCCATTCCCTCGCGCGAAAATGCCCTGGTCGTGGCAATTGCCATGGGCGCCCGGAAATTGCCCGGCATAAGGGCCACGCTGCTGCGCCGCCTGGTTAACGGCCTGATAACGGATGAGCGCACCGCCGAAGGCCTGCTGCGACTGCCGTAGTCGCTTGAAAAAACTGCACTAAATCCAGGGCTTTGGCCTCTGTTGCTCACAACCTGCCAAGCGATTTACGCATGGCACGCTTGACTCTGCCGCATGATGTGCGAGTATTTGCCCACAGCCGGGACAATTGCCCGGCTCGTCACTGGGAGGAAAACCAATGAAATTGACACCCATTCTCGTGGGCGCGCTCAGCCTTGCGCTGATCACATCCGCCTCGGCGCAGACGCTCACCATCGCCACCGTCAACAATGGCGACATGATCCGCATGCAGGGCCTGTCGAGCGCCTTCACCGAACAGACCGGCATTGAGCTCAACTGGGTCGTGCTCGAGGAAAATACCCTGCGCCAGAACGTCACCACCGACATCGCCACCAATGGTGGCCAGTATGACGTGATGACCATCGGCACCTACGAAGCCCCGATCTGGGCCAAGCAGGGCTGGCTGGCGCCACTCGACGGCCTCAGCGCTGATGCCGCATATGACGTCGATGACCTGCTGCCTGCCATCCGCGGCGGCCTCTCGGTCGATGGCAAGCTCTATGCGGCGCCCTTCTACGGCGAAAGCTCGATGGTCATGTACCGCAAGGACCTGATGGAAAAGGCCGGCCTTGAAATGCCTGATGCCCCCACCTGGGAGTTCATCGGCGAGGCCGCCCGTGCCATGACCGATCGGGACGCCGACATCAACGGCATCTGCCTGCGCGGCAAGGCCGGCTGGGGCGAGAACATGGCTTTCCTCACCGCCATGTCCAACTCCTTCGGCGCCCGCTGGTTTGACGAAAGCTGGACTCCCCAGTTCGATCAGCCCGAATGGAAGGCAACGCTCGACACCTATCTGTCGCTGATGGCTGACGCCGGTCCTTCCGGCGCCTCGTCCAACGGCTTCAACGAAAACCTGACCCTGTTCCAGCAGGGCAAGTGCGGCATGTGGATCGACGCCACCGTCGCCGCATCCTTCGTGACCGGCGCTGACTCAACCGTCGCCGAGCATGTCGGTTTCGCCCTGGCGCCCGACAATGGCCTGGGCAAGCGCGGCAACTGGCTCTGGGCCTGGTCGCTGGCCATCCCGACCAGCAGCCAGAATGCCGAAGCGGCCGAGCAGTTCATCAATTGGGCAACCAACAAGGACTATCTCGCTACCGTCGCCGCCAGCGAAGGCTGGGCCAACGTCCCGCCCGGCACCCGCACCTCGCTCTACGAAAACGCCGAGTACCAGGCAGCAGCGCCCTTCGCCAAGATGACGCTGGATTCCATCAACTCGGCCGATCCGACCCAGCCGACCGTCAAGCCGGTCCCCTATGTCGGCGTGCAGTTCGTGGCCATTCCTGAATTCGCCGGCATTGCCACCAATGTGGGCCAGCTCTTCTCGGCTGCCCTTGCCGGTCAGATGTCTGCCGACGACGCCCTGGCTCAGGCTCAGGACGCCGCCACCCGCGACATGACCCGCGCCGGCTACATCAAGTAGGCCTCTCCTCCCGGAGACGTGCCGCCCGGTCAATGGTCACTCTGGCGACCGGGCGGCACTCCAGTCACGCATGCGTTTTGAGACGTCATGCTGAGCTCGTCGAAGCACGAAAATGAGGACGGGCACGCAGATCGTGTCCCTGCCTCGGCCCCGACAAGTTCAGGATGAGGCCTGCTGATAGACCACCCGGCGCTTCCGGGTTTTGGCGAGGAAAACATGGCCACCGCACAAACCAAGACCCTGTCGCGCATCATGATGGCCCCGGCCGTCCTCCTGCTGCTGCTCTGGATGATCGTGCCGCTGGTCATGACCATCTGGTTTTCCTTCCAGAACTACAGCCTGATCAACCCGATGATGACCGGCTTTGCCGGCTGGGCGAACTACGTCTATGTCATCGGCGATCCCAGCTTCACCCAGTCCCTGGTCAATACCCTGATCCTGGTGGGCGGCGTACTGCTGATCACCGTCATCGGCGGCACCTTCCTGGCCTTGCTGCTCGATCAGCCCATCTGGGGCCAGGGAATCCTGCGCATCATCGTCATCTCGCCCTTTTTCGTCATGCCGCCCGTGGCGGCGCTGATCTGGAAGAACGGCTTCATGCATCCCGGCTACGGCATGCTGGCCCATCTGTGGGAATTCTTCGGCCTGCAGCCGGTGGACTGGTTCAACCAGTATCCGCTGTTCTCGGTCATCGTCATCGTCGCCTGGCAGTGGCTGCCCTTTGCCACGCTGATCCTGCTGACTGCGCTGCAGTCGCTCTCCGAGGAGCAGCGCGAGGCCGCCGAGATGGATGGCGCCAACGCCATCAACCGCTTCTACTTCATCATCATGCCGCACATGGCCCGCTCGATCACCATCGTGATCCTGATCCAGACCATCTTCCTGCTCGGCATCTTCGCTGAAATCCGCGTCACCACCGGCGGCGGCCCGGGCTATGCCTCGACCAATATCGCCTTCCTGGTGTTCCGCACCGGCATCCTCTCCAATGACATCGGCGCCGGCTCGGCCGGTGGCGTGGTCGCCGTCATCATCGCCAACATCGTCGCCATCTTCCTGATGCGCGCGGTCGGCAAGAACCTCGACGCGTAGGGAAACCGATCATGGCACGCACCGCATCCATCCCCACCCGCATCGGTTTCACCGCGCTCGCCTGGGGCATCGCCCTGCTGCTGTTCGCGCCGATCCTGTGGACCATCCTCACCGCCTTCAAGACCGAGGCCGAGGCCATCGCGTCGTCCCCAACCTTCCTGCCGCAGAATTTCACCCTGGAAAATTTCGCCGCCGTGCAGGATCGCTCGGACTATTTCAAGCACGCCTTCAATTCCATCGTGGTTTCGGTCGGCTCCACCCTGCTCGGCCTCGTCATCGGCGTGCCGGCCGCCTGGGCCATGGCCTTTGCGCCCACCAAGCGCACCAAGGACGTGCTGATGTGGATGCTCTCGACCAAGATGATGCCGGCCGTCGGCGTGCTGATCCCGATCTACCTGCTCTTCCGCGACCTGCGCCTGCTCGACACGCTGCATGGCCTGACCATCATCATGACGCTGATCAACCTGCCGATCATCATCTGGATGCTCTACACCTACTTCAAGGAAATCCCGGTCGACATCCTCGAGGCCGCCCGCATGGATGGCGCTGAACTCTGGAACGAGATCGTCCACGTCCTCGTCCCCATGGCCGTGCCCGGCATTGCCTCGACCCTGCTGCTCAACGTCATCCTGGCCTGGAACGAAGCCTTCTGGACCATCACCCTGACCTCGGGCCGCGCCGGCACGCTGACCGCCTTCATCTCGTCGTTCTCCTCGCCGCAGGGCCTCTTCCTCGCCAAGCTCTCGGCGGCCTCGCTGCTGGCCATCGCGCCGATCCTGCTCATGGGCTGGTTCAGCCAGAAACAACTCGTCCGCGGTCTCACCTTCGGCGCTGTAAAGTAAGGACTAGAAAAATGGGCTCGATTTCCCTGCAACACGTCAAGAAGTCCTTCGGCGAAGTCCAGATCATTCCGGACATCACGCTCGATATCGAAGAGGGCGAGTTCGTCGTCTTTGTCGGCCCCTCCGGCTGCGGCAAGTCCACCCTGCTGCGCCTGATTGCCGGCCTCGAGGACACCACCAGCGGCACCATCCTGCTCGACGGCGTCGACATGACCAAGGCGCCCCCGGCGCGCCGGGGCCTCGCCATGGTGTTTCAGAGCTATGCGCTCTATCCGCATATGAGCGTGCGCGACAATATCGCCTTCCCGCTCAAGATGGCCAAGGTGCCCAAGGACGTCATCGACCAGAAGGTCGAATACGCCGCCCGCACCCTCAACCTCTCCTCCTATCTCGATCGCCGCCCGCGCGCTCTGTCCGGCGGCCAGCGCCAGCGCGTCGCCATCGGCCGCGCCATCGTCCGCGAGCCCAAGGCCTTCCTCTTCGACGAGCCGCTGTCCAACCTGGACGCCGCTTTGCGCGTCAACATGCGCCTCGAGATCACCGAGTTGCACCAGCAGCTCAAGACCACGATGATCTACGTCACCCACGACCAGGTCGAGGCCATGACCATGGCCGATCGCATCGTGGTGCTCAATGCCGGCCGCGTCGAACAGTTCGGCTCCCCGCTCGACCTCTACAAGAAGCCCGCCAACCGCTTCGTCGCCGGCTTCATCGGCAGCCCCCGCATGAACTTCGTCGATGGTCCCGAGGCCGCCAAGTACAATGCCCATTCCATCGGCGTGCGCCCCGAGCACTTCAAGCTCGCCACCCAGCCCACGCCGGACACCTGGAAGGGCAAGGTCGGCGTCGCCGAGCAGCTCGGCAGCGACACCTTCCTGCACGTCCATGTCGATGGCCTCGGCCTGATGACCATCCGCACTGATGGCGACCAGACCTTCCGCCACGGCGACGACGTCTATCTCACGCCCGACCCGACCCGCATCTATCGCTTCGACGCCGCCGGCCTGGCGATCTGACGCAACCGGTATTTCAGCCGCAGCGAACCCTCATCGGGGCGAGTGAAGGACTAAAGCTTATGACGACAAAACTCTCCGCTGCCGCTCTTGCTTCGATCACCACGGCCGCCGTGCCGGCCTATGACCGGGCGTCGCTCAGCGCCGGCATCGTCCATTTCGGCGTCGGCAATTTTCACCGAGCCCACCAGGCCGTCTACCTCGACGATCTCTTCGCCACTGGCGCCGATCACGACTGGGCCATCATCGGCGCCGGCGTGCGCGATGCCGACGAGGCCATGCGCCAGCAGCTTTTGGCCCAGGACTGGCTGACCACCGTGGTCGAGCAGGAGGCCGATGCCAGTAGCGCCCGCATTACTGGCGCCATGATCGACTATCTCCGCCCCGGCGACAGCGCCGCCATCGTCGCCCGCCTCGCCGATCCAGCCACCCGCATCGTCTCGCTGACCATTACCGAGGGTGGCTATTATATCGACCCGGCCAGCCAGCAATTCGACCCGGCCCATAACGATATCGCTTATGACGCGGCCAATATGGCCGCCCCGCGCACGGCCTTCGGCCTGATCCTGGCCGGCCTGCTCGCCCGCCGCGCCGCCGGCACCATTCCCTTCACGGTGATGAGCTGCGACAACATTCCGGGCAATGGACACGTCACCCAGAATGCGGTGATCGGCCTCGCCCATCTGGTCGATCCCACTCTGGCCGCCTGGGTCAAGGCCAATGTTGCCTTTCCCAATGGCATGGTCGACCGCATCACCCCGGCTACGTCCGACCGCGAAAAGACCCTGCTCGCCGAAAAGTTCGGCATCGAAGATAACTGGCCGGTCTTCTGCGAACGCTTCCGCCAATGGGTGCTCGAGGACAATTTTCCCGCTGGCCGTCCGGCCCTGGAAAAGGTCGGCGTGCAGTTCGTTGATGACGTAGCCCCCTATGAACACATGAAGATCCGCATTCTCAATGGCGGCCATGCCACCATCGCCTATCCGGCAGGACTGATGGACATTCATTTCGTCCACGAGGCGATGGAGCATCCGCTCGTCGCGGCCTTCCTGACCAAGGTCGAGCAGGAAGAAATTATCCCCGTCGTCCCGCCCGTGCCCGATACTGACCTTGGCGACTATTACGCGCTCTGCCAGCGCCGTTTCGCCAATCCCAAAATCGGCGATACCATAAGGCGGCTGGCCCTTGACGGGTCCAATCGGCAGCCCAAATTCATCATTCCGTCGGCCTTTGACCGAGTTCAACGTCAACAGTCTGTTAACGGATTGGCACTCGTGAGTGCCCTTTGGTGCCGCTATTGCTACGGCACCACGGACTCCGGCGCCGTCATCGAGCCCAACGACCCGAGCTGGGCCCGCCTCACCGCCCAGGCCAGGCTGGCCAAGGCCGACCCCGCCGCCTGGCTGGCCATGGCCGACATCTATGGCGACCTCGCCAAAAATCCGGCCTTCATCACCGCCTTCTCAAACGCCTTGAATACGCTCTGGAAAATCGGCACCAAGGCGACCCTGGAGCGCTATCTGGCCGACAAGCTCTAGCCCAGGTTCAAAGCTTCAGCTACTTTCGCGCCCGAACCGAGAAGAAGGCGCCCGAGCTTTGACGCAAAGCCTCCTGGTGGCAGTGGATGTGGGCACCGGCAGTGCCCGGGCCGGCGTGCTGACGACCCAGGGTCTCCTGCTGGGCCGTGCCGAGCAGCCCATCGCCATGCATCGCCCCGACGCCAACCACGCCGAGCACGACAGCGAACAGATCTGGCAGGCCGTCTGCGCCGCAGTGCGCGACGCCATGACCTTGGCGAAGGCGCTGCCCGAACAAGTGGTTGGCCTGGGTTTTGATGCCACCTGCTCGCTCGTCGTCCGCGACACCGAGGGCCTGCCGTTGACCGTCTCGACCACGGGCGAGGACCGCTGGGACACCATTGTCTGGCTCGATCATCGGGCGCTTGCGGAGGCTGACGAGTGCACCCGCACCGGCCATGACGTGCTCAGCTATGCCGGCGGCGTCATGTCCCCGGAAATGGAGGCGCCCAAGCTGATGTGGCTCAAGCGCTACCTGCCCGACACCTGGGCCCGCGCCGGCATGATGTTCGACCTGGCCGATTTCCTTTCCTGGAAAGCCACCGGCTCACTGGCCCGCAGCCAGTCGACGCTGACCTGCAAATGGACCTATCTGGCGCACAAGAGCCCCAGCTGGCAGGCCGATTTTCTCGACCTGGTCGGGCTGGAAGACCTGCTGAAAAAAGCGGCGCTGCCGGCCGAAGCCAGCCCGGTCGGCGCCGATCTGGGCGGGCTGACGCCGGCCGCTGCCGCGCAACTGGGCCTCACCACCGCCTGCCAGGTCGGCGCCGGCCTGATCGATGCCCATGCCGGTGCGCTCGGCGTGCTTGGCGCCTTTGCCGGCGACGTCGACACCATCGATCGCCACCTCGCCCTGATCGCCGGCACCTCGAGCTGCGTCATGGCCCTCTCCGCCGAAGACCGCCCGACCACCGGCGTCTGGGGCCCCTATTTCGGCGCCGTGCTGCCCGGCGTCTGGCTCAACGAAGGCGGCCAGTCCGCCACCGGCGCCCTGCTCGATCACATTATCCGCTGGCACGGCGCCGGCGGCGAACCCGATGCGCCCATGCACGCCGCCATCGCCAGCCGCATCATGCTACTGCGCCAGGTCGAAGGTCTGGCTCTGGCCGACCGCCTGCACGTCCTGCCCGATTTCCACGGCAACCGCTCGCCTTTGGGTGACCCCTTCGCTTTGGGGGTGATTTCTGGCCTGACCCTCGACAGCGACTTTGACTCGCTCTGCCGTCTTTACTGGCGCACCTGCGTCTCGATTGCTCTGGGCGTCCGCCATATCCTTGAAACCCTCAATACCCGCGGCTATGCCATCGACACCCTGCATGTCACCGGCGGCCATACCAAAAACGCTATACTGATGGCGCTCTATGCCGATGCCACCGGCTGCACCGTGGTGGAATCCGCCGCCAAGGACGCGACCCTTTTGGGCATGGCCATGGTCGCCGCCACGGCAGCCGGACTTTACCCGAGCCTCGACGCGGCCTGTACTGCCATGCAGCAGGGCGGTCACGCCCGGGCGCCCGATGCCGCCGCCCGCACCCAATTCGACAAGGATTACCGCATCTTTCTCGAGATGCTGCGGCAGCGGCAGGTGATCGACACGATGGTCTGACCTGCAACATGCGCGCTGGCGGTACGCCGTCACACTCGCTAGGCTGGCAAAACCTGACGTGGTCCGAACAGAGCGACGCTGATATATGTCGATCAAAGCTGCCGTCTATCACCTGACGCATTACAAATATGACCGGCCGGTCTATTTGCAGCCCCAGATCATCCGCCTGCAGCCGGCGCCCCATTCCAAGACCAAGGTGCTGAGCTATTCGCTGCGCGTCTCGCCCAGCCTGCATTTCGTCAATGTGCAGCAGGACCCCTATGGCAATTTCCTGACCCGCATCGTCTTTCCCGAGCCCGTCACCGAGCTCAAGATCGAGGTTGATCTGGTCGCCGATATGACGGTCTACAATCCCTTTGATTTCTTCGTCGAAGAGAGCGCCGAGACCTTCCCGTTTGAATATCCAGAGGATATCCGGCCCGACCTGTCGATCTATCGGCAGCCCGAGCCGGCCGGACCTTTGCTGCAGCAGTTTATCGACAGTCTCGACAAGTCGCCGCAAAACACCGTCACCTTCGTCACCGGTATCAATGCGCTGATCCAGCAAAAGCTGGCCTATGTCGTGCGCATGGAAACCGGCGTCTGGACGCCCGAGGAAACCCTGGGCAATGCCAAGGGCTCCTGCCGCGATTCCAGCTGGCTGCTGGTGCAGACGCTGCGCCATCTCGGCTTTGCCGCCCGCTTTGTCTCGGGCTACCTGATCCAGCTCAAGCCCGATCTGGTCTCGCTGGACGGCCCCGCCGGCACTGACCATGATTTTACCGATCTGCATGCCTGGTGCGAGGTTTACCTCCCCGGCGCTGGCTGGGTCGGCCTGGATCCCACCTCGGGCCTGCTCACCGGCGAGAGCCACGTGCCGCTGGCTGCCACGCCGCATTACCGCAATGCCGCGCCGATTTCGGGCACCGCTTCCTATGCCGAGGTCGAGTTCGACTTCGCCATGCGCGTGGACCGCGTCGCCGAGCATCCGCGCATCACCAAGCCTTTCTCGGACGCCGCATGGGATCAGCTCGATGCCCTCGGCCACCAGGTCGATGCTGTCCTGGCCGACAATGATGTCCGCCTGACCATGGGCGGCGAACCAACCTTTGTCTCCATCGACGACTTTGAAGCCGATGAGTGGAATACCGGCGCCGTCGGGCCGACCAAGCGCACCCTGGCCGATGACCTGATCCGCCGCCTGCGCACCCGCTTTGCCCCCAATGGCATGCTGCATTATGGCCAGGGCAAGTGGTATCCTGGCGAAACCTTGCCGCGCTGGACCTTCTCGCTCTATTGGCGGCTGGACGGCAAGCCGATCTGGTCCGACGAAACGCTGATCGCCCGCGAAGGCGTCAAGACCAGCGCCACCCATGAAGACGCCCGCAAATTCCTCGACAGCTTTGCCCGCAATCTGGGGCTCACCGGCGAGACCATTGCCGAGGCCTATGAGGATCCTGGCGAGTGGCTGCTCAAGGAAGCCAACCTGCCCGAAAACGTCGATCCGGCCAATTCCGAGCTGGCCGATCCTGAGGCGCGCTCGCGCATCGCCAAGGTCTTCGAGCGCGGCCTCACCACCCCCACCGGCTTTGTCCTGCCCGTACAGCGCTGGAACGCCGCCGCCTCCAGCCCCTGGCTGACCGAGGTCTGGAAGACCCGCCGCGGCAAGCTGTTCCTGGCGCCCGGCGACAGCCCGGCCGGCTATCGCCTCCCGCTGAGCTCGCTCAAGCATATCAAGCCTACCGACTACCCCCATGTCGTGGCCCAGGACCCCGGCGCGCCGCGCGGCGCGCTGCCCGATCCGGTTGAAATCCTCGCGCGCCGGCAGACCGGTCTCGAGGCCGATCCGCGCGCTCAGGTCACCGCCGGCTTCACTCCATCCAGCGAGCAGCAGGAGCGCACCGAGCAGGAGATCAGCGAGATCGAGGGCGAGGTGCGCACAGCCGTCACCGCCGAAATCCGCGACCACCGCCTCTGCGTCTTCCTGCCCCCTGTCGAAACGCTCGAAGACTATCTCGAACTCATCGCCGCCGTCGAAGCCGCCGCCCGCGAAGTCGGACAGCCGGTTCACGTGGAAGGCTATGCGCCGCCGCACGATCCGCGCCTCAACGTCATCCGCGTCGCCCCCGATCCGGGCGTCATCGAGGTCAATATCCACCCGGCCTCGAACTGGGACGATTGCGTCGCCACCACCACTGCCATCTACGAGGCCGCTCGCCAGTCGCGCCTCGGCGCTGACAAGTTCATGATCGATGGCCGCCATACCGGCACCGGCGGCGGCAACCACGTCGTGGTCGGCGGCGCCACCCCCGATGACAGCCCCTTCCTGCGCCGGCCCGATCTGCTCAAATCCCTGGTGCTGCACTGGCAGCGCCATCCGGCCATGAGCTACCTGTTTTCGGGCCTCTTCATCGGCCCGACCAGTCAGGCGCCCCGCTTCGACGAGGCGCGCCACGATAGCCTCTACGAACTCGAAATCGCCATGGCCCAGGTGCCGCACCCGCAATCGGGTCAGCCGGCGCCTTTGCCCTGGCTGGTCGATCGCCTGTTCCGCAACCTGCTGGTCGACGTCACCGGCAATACCCATCGCTCCGAAATCTGCATCGACAAGCTCTATTCGCCCGATGGCCCCACCGGGCGCCTCGGCCTGGTCGAGTTCCGCGGCTTTGAAATGCCGCCCAATGCCCGCATGGCGCTGGCCCAGCAGGTGCTGGTGCGGGCCCTGATTGCCCGCTACTGGACCAATCCGCTCGACGGCACTTTCACCCGCTGGGGCACCACCCTGCATGATCGCTTCATGCTGCCCCACTATGTCTGGCAGGACTTTCTCGACGTCGTCGCCGATCTCGAGCGGCACGGTTTCCGGATCGATCCGGCCTGGTTCACGGCCCAGCTCGAATTCCGCTTCCCCTTCTGCGGCGAAGTCGAATATGACGGCGTCCGTCTCGAACTGCGCCAGGCGCTTGAGCCCTGGCACGTCATGGGTGAACAGGGCGCCATCGGCGGCACCGTCCGCTTTGTCGACAGCTCGGTCGAGCGCCTGCAGGTCAAGCTGAGTGGCATCAATCCCGAGCGCTACGCCGTCACCTGCAACCAGCGTCCGGTGCCGTTGCGCACCACCGATCAGGCCGGCACCGCCGTGGCCGGCGTCCGCTACAAGGCCTGGCAACCCGCCTCCGGCATGCATCCGGCGCTGCCGGTCAACACCCCCCTGGTGTTCGACATCTACGATCGCTGGACCCAGCGCCCCGTCGGCGGCTGCGTCTATCACGTCGCCCATCCCGGCGGCCGCAGCTATGATACTTTCCCGGTCAACGGCAACGAAGCCGAGGCGCGCCGCCTCGCCCGCTTCATCCCGCACAACTACACCGCCGGCGGTTTCGAGCTGCGCCTCGAAAAGCCTGCGGACGAATTCCCGTTGACGCTTGACCTGCGTCGGCCGCCGCGCTTCTGGTAGCCCATGAACACGCACGACCAAGATCACGACGGGGAGCTGGCCATTCCCAGCATCATTGCCGACTATCAGCTGCATCCCGGCATCCCCGATGAGATGATCGACGCCGACGGCCAGATCCGGCCGGGCTGGTCGGCGCTGATGGCCGCGTTTGACAAGCTTGGGCCGGGTGAGCTCGGCGCCCGCTTCGAGCGCGCCGACCAGTATCTGCGCGACGCCGGCGTCTTCTACCGCACCTATGAGGGCACCGAGAGCCATGAGCGGGCCTGGCCACTGGCCCATGTGCCGCTGCTTGTCGACGAGGCCGACTGGGCCCGCATCAGCACCGGCCTCATCGAGCGCGTCGAACTGCTCGAAACCGTGGTCGCCGACGTCTATGGCGACAACACCCTCGTCCAGCAGGGGCTGCTGCCCCCCGAATTGATCGCCCGCAATGACGAGTTCCTGCGCCCCCTGGTCGGGATCAAGCCAACCAGCGGCCACTATCTGCACTTTTGCGCCTTCGAACTCGGCCGCGGCCCCGATGGCGCCTGGTGGGTGCTGGGCGATCGCACCCAGGCCCCGTCGGGCGCCGGCTTTGCCCTGGAAAACCGGGTCGCCACCACCCACGCCCTCAGCGACATCTATGCTGAGATGAATGTGCACCGGCTCGCCGGCTTCTTCCGCGATTTCCGCGACATGCTGTTCGCCGACGCCAAGCGCGATGGCGGCTGGGTTGGCATTCTCACCCCCGGCCAGCTCAACGAAACCTATTTCGAACACGCCTATATCGCCCGCTATCTCGGCCTGATGCTGCTCGAGGGCGAGGACCTGCTGGTGCAGGATGGCAAGGTCATGGTGCGCACGGTGGCTGGCCTGATGCCGGTCAGCGCCCTCTGGCGGCGCATGGATGCCGCCTTCGTCGATCCCCTCGAACTGCGCTATGACAGCCGCATCGGCACGCCCGGCATGGTCGAGGCGCTGCGTCATGGCTCGATCTCCATGATCAACGCCCTGGGCACCGGCCTGCTCGAAACCCGGGCGCTCGCTGCCTTCATGCCCCGGCTTGCGCGCAAGCTGCTGGGCGCGCCGCTCCTGCTGCCCGAGATTGCCACCTGGTGGTGCGGCCAGCCGGGCGAGCAGCAGCACGTGATCGACAATTTCGACGACCTGATGATCGGTCCGGCCTTTGCCACCACCCTGCCCTTTGACGATCTGGATGGCACGCGGCTGGGCTCGACCTTCTCGCCCGCCGAAAAGGCCGCCATGATCGCGGCCATTGCCAGCAATGGCGCCAATTTTGTTGGCCAGGAAAAGGTCCAGCTCTCCACCGCCCCCGTCTATATCGACGGCAAGCTGCAGCCGCGCCCGATCACCCTGCGCGTCTACGCCGCCCGTACCCGTGACGGCTGGTCGATCATGCCCGGGGGCTTTGCCCGCGTTGGCTCGACCCTCGATACCAGCGCCATTGCCATGCAGCGCGGCGGCCAGGCGGCCGACGTCTGGGTGCTGTCCTCACAACCGGTTGAGCCTGTGTCGCTGCTGCCCAATAGCGGCAAGACCCTGGTCCGCAGCACTGTGGGCGACCTGCCCAGCCGCGCCGCCGACAACCTCATCTGGCTCGGTCGCTATGCCGAACGCTGCGAGGCGACCTTGCGCATCCTGCGCGCCTATCATGCCCGCCTCGGCGAACTCTCCAATGCCGACCTGCCTATCCTGACCCACTGCGCCGATTTCCTCGATACCGTCGACGTCGATGCCAGCGAAGCGATGCCGCAGGGCCTGTTGTCATCGATCAACAGCGCCGTGCGCAGCGCCGGCCAGATCCGCGATCGCTTTTCACCCGATGGCTGGCTGGCGCTCAACGACCTGCAGAAGACCGCCCAGCGTTTCGCCCGGCGCGTCAGCTCCGGCGACGATTCCGCCCATGCCATGACGGTGCTTCTGCGCAAGCTGGCAGGGTTTTCGGGCCTGGTGCATGAGAACATGTATCGCTTCGCCGGCTGGCGCTTTCTCGAACTGGGCCGCCGGCTCGAACGCGCCATCCAGATTGCCCGTATCACCGCCTGGCTGACCAGCGAGGACGCGCCGAACGGCTCGGTCGAGATGCTGCTCGAAATCGGTGACAGCGTCATGAGCCATCGCCGCCGCTATTCGGTGAGTGCCGGGGCCCAGAGCGTTATCGACATGCTGATCCTGGATCCGCTCAATCCGCGCTCGGCCATCTTCCAGCTGTCTGAATTGCGCGCCCAGATCGAGATGCTGCCCGGTGGCGTCGTTGACGGCCAACTCTCGCCCGCCGCCAAGGCCGCGCTCGAAATCGAGACCGGCCTGCGCACGGCCGATGCCATCGACATGGTGCCCGCCCGGCTTGACAGTCTGGCCAGCGATATCGTCACTCTCTCCGGGCTCATCGCCACGGCCTATCTGGTGTAATGGCCATGCTTTATGATGTGCGTCTTGAGATGAGTTATGACTACGACGCGCCGGTGCATGGCGGTCGGCATCTGGTCCGCGTCGCCCCGATCACCATTCCGGGCGTCCAGCGCATTGTCGCGTCCAGCCTGTCATTTGTCCCGCGCCCCGAGCGCGTCAGCACCTTCAACGACTTCTTCGGCAATCTGGCGACCGAAATTGCCTATGTCGAACCCCATGACAGCCTGCTGATCCGGCTGAGCGCTCGCGTCCATGTCGAGGAACTGGCGCCGCCCATCGACCTCTCCCCCACCATTGCGGGCCTGCATCGCGAGATCGGTGGTCTGTGGAGCGTCGCCGCCGCCAGTCCGCATCACTTCCTCGCCGCCTCGCCCCGCGTGCCGCTCGACCCGGCCATCACCAGCTACGCCAGAGAGGCCATCGGCACCGCGCCCTCGGTGCTCGCCGCGGTCACCACGCTGTGCCTCGCCGTGCACCGCGATTTTGCCTATGACCCCAAAGCCACCAAGGTCAGCACCACCCCGGCCGAGGCCTTTGCCCTGCGTCGCGGGGTCTGCCAGGATTTCGCCCATATCATGATCGCCGGCCTGCGCGGCCTTGGCATCCCGGCCGGCTATGTCTCGGGATTCCTGCGCACCAATCCGCCGGCTGGCAAGCCGCGCCTCGAAGGCGCCGACGCCATGCACGCCTGGGTGCGGGCCTGGTGCGGCCAGGACATGGGCTGGGTGGAATTCGATCCGACCAATGCCATTCTGACTGGGCCGGATCACATCGCCATCGGCCACGGCCGCGACTATGCCGATGTCTCCCCCATTGTCGGCGTGCTCAAGACGCACGGCTCGCACGAGGCCAAGCAGTCGGTCGACGTGCTGCGTATTCCATAGCGATTGCGGCTTCGCTGGCTTGGCGGAACCAAATACAAGGCATCCACGTTTCTTGCTCAGGCGCAAAAAAGGCGGCGCGGCGGCCGAAAACATTCGTTTCCAGCCCCGGACACGACGGAGGCAGTGATGACAAATATCGATTTCAAGGCCCTTGAGCAGGCAAGCCGCACCGGCATGGTGTGGACCGAAGGCTATGATGGCCAGACCCATTATGGCGACGTATTCAAGGCGTTGGCTCCGGCATTTCTCATTCTGGCGGCCGTCGTCGGCTTGATGCTGGCCATCCTCTAAACGTCCTTTTCATCAACACCATTGCATAACGGAGAACGACCATGGGCTTGGGTACCATTCTCATCATCATCCTCATTCTGGCACTGATTGGCGCCCTGCCGACCTGGGGCTATTCCCGCAGCTACGGCTATTTCCCCTCCGGCATCCTTGGTGCCGTTCTGGTGGTGGTCATCATCCTGGCCTTGATGGGCAGCATCTAGCCCGTCAGCACGTCAAACCGAGCGCGTTCCCGGCCAGCTTGCGGGCTTGCCGCGCTCGACGGGCGAGGTCGTCCTCCCCTCGCTCGCTATTGCGCCCCGGCCCGCTTCCGCGTGACCCCGGGTGCATTTTTTAGCGCTTTTGCCGGCGCGCGGAACTGCTTAGGTTCTTGCAGCGTTACTGACATATTGAAACAGGAGCTTCTTATGGCCGCCACCCCAGACCTTGCACCCAATCGCACCAAACCCGCTCCCCGCAGCCGTGCCGCCCGGGTCGATACGACTCCGCGCGAGGAAAAGCTCGAAGAGCAGGTTTCCCAGCTGCAGGCCGACCTCAAGGCCATTGCCGCGACGCTGTCCAAGCTGAGCAGCGAAAAGGTCTCCGAGGCCACCGATACGGCCAGGAATGAACTGCGCCACATCCAGCGCCAGGGCCAGCATGTCATCGACGATGTGCAGGATCAGGCCAGCGTGATGGAAAAGCAGCTCAAGGATACCATCCGCGAAAAGCCGCTGACCGCTGTCGCTACCGCCATCGGCATCGGTTACGTTCTGGCCCTGCTGTCACGGCACTGAGCGTCATGAACTTTCTCCTGCCGATTGCCAGCCTCCTCGGCCTGGAGGTTGATCACCTGACCGATCGCATCAAGCATGCGGTGATCATCAATACCATCATGGCGGTCTTTGGTCTGCTCGGCGCGGGCTTCCTGGTGGCAGCGGGATATATCGCGCTGGCTCAGCAGGTGGGCGCGCTTTACGCCGCGCTGATCTTTGGTGGTGCTTTTCTGCTTCTGGCATTGGCGGTCTATCTCGGCGCCCAGATCGGCGAGGGACGGCGCAAGCGCGAACTTGCCCAGAAGCGCCGCTCAAGCGAGGCCGGTGCTTTCTTGACCACCGCCACCCTGGCCGCTCTGCCCGTGCTACTGCGCTCGCCCCTGCTGCGGACACTGGGAATTCCCGCTGCAGCTATTGCTGCCTATCTGCTGGTCAGCAATAGCGGCGGTGACGACAAGGAAGACTGAACCAGACTGAGTCCGCCGCTTCAGGCGGACTCAGTAGGCAATGGCAGCCAGACATCCGCGGTCACGCCCTCGGGCCGGAATTCCAGCTTCACTTCGCTGTCCAGAACCTTGCTCAGGCTGCGCTCGATCAGACGGGCGCCCAGACCGTGTTCCTGCTCGCTCGCCACTGGCGGGCCGCCGCGCTCCCGCCACTTAAGCGACAGGCCCCGGGCCGGTTCGTTCTTGAGGGTCCAGGAGAGGCTCACCACCCCGCCCCCGATCGACCACGCGCCGTAACGCTGCGCATTGGTGGTCAGCTCATGCAGGATCAGCCCCAGGCCCAGCGCATGATCGGCCGGCAGCATGACGTCGTCGCCAGTTACCTCGGCCCGCTGGTGATCGTTGCGGAAATTCTCGCCCAGCTGGGCAGCAATGACTTCATCGAGTTGCACCCCCGCCCAGTCGCGGTCGGCCAGCAGCACATGGGCGGCCGAGATCGTCCGCAGCCGTCCGGAGAACGCCTCGATAAAGTCATGCGGATCCGGATTCTGCCGCACCGTCTGCCGCGCCACCGACTGAATCATGGCCAGCGTATTCTTGACCCGGTGGTTGAGCTCGCGCAGCAGGAGCCGGGTCTGGTCGGCCGATTGCTTGCTTTCGGTGATATCGGTGCTGGCGCCCATCATGATCAGCGGCTTGCCTTCGGTGTCGCGCTGGTAGACGCGGCCGCGCATGGTAAGCCAGCGCCCCGTGCGAGCCACCCGGGCCTCGGCCTCATAGTCCACCCCGTCATCGAGGCTGGCATCGATTCCCGCCTGCACTCTCTCCCGGTCGCCGGGATGGGTGGCATCGAGTACCTGCGCGATCTGGATGGACCCGGTCTCGGGCAGGTCGTACATGCGGCGAAACATTTCGTTGCAGGCAATCTCGCCGGTGCGGATGTCCCACACCCAGCTGCCCACCTTGCCGGCCTCAAGGGTCAGCGCGTGCCGCCATTCCTCGCGCAGCAAAGCCGCAGCGGTGCGCGCGCGCACCCTGGCTTCTTCCTTGAGGGCAAACAGCGACGCGGCAACACCCGCAAGATCGTTCAATTGCTGCAGCATGGCCGGTTCGACATTGCTCCGCGGTGTGGCACTCAGCACACACAGCGAACCGATCTTCTGCCCTGCCACGACAATGGGCGCGCCGGCATAAAAACGAACATGCGGCCAGGACGTCACCAGCGGATTGTCGCAGAATCGGTCATCCTGCTGCGCGTCCAGCACCACCAGATTGTCGATGTCTGGCAGCGCAATGGTGTGCGCACAGAACGATATGTTGGTGTCGGTACCCTTCATGTCGCCCAGGCCGATGCACGAGCGAAACCATTGCTGGTGCTCACCGACAACGCTGATCACCGCAAACTCGCCATCGAACACCCCGGCGGCCGCGCGGCTCAATCGGTCGAAATCACCATCGGACTCAGCCTCGGGTGCCTGAAACGCCGACGCGACATCCAGACGTTTCCGATCCGTTACGGCTGCCATCACCGACTCTGGCAGTACGGCCCCATTATTTGTCACGTTGCGTCCTGCATCACCCAAGTCACCCGGCCAATACCCAATGCGGCCGAACGTCATTGGAAACGCATGACCTGGTCTTTTGGTTCCTAACTAAATCAGACCGCCATCTCGCCCACCGGTCCAGGCAGAATAACCCGCACTGCGCGGGGATGGATAACCAGCTCCACGCGGGATTCCAGCTCCACCAGTTCTCCGTCGATCACCGCCTGCGCCCCGCGCTTGCGCTTGGGAAACCGCAGCGTGACCGCTACAACTTCGCTTTCGGACACCATCCGGCTGGCGCGCCAAGTACCCAGAAAAATGCCGGCCACCAATCCGAGCAGTTCTGCCGGCGACATCGGCGCCGCGACATACACCCCCAGCACGCCGGCATCCAGGCGGTCGGCATGGGGTATGTGCCCGTCTCCCACGCGATTATTGGAAATGGCGATACCGGCCACCCGTCGCCGGACCAGGCCGGTTGCCGTGGCCAGTTCCACCTCGAACACGGGCGGGCGGATGACCACGCCCGCCACGGCCCGCAGGCTCGCCAGTATCTTGCCGATCCGACCGCGATAAACCATGCTTTCGCGAATGCGCACCAGGCGCGCATGGATGCCGACGCCGAACTGATGCACGAACAGGCGCCCATTGGCCGTGGCCACATCCACGGTGCCCAGTTCCCCTGCTGCCAGCGCCTCGAGCGCCGCATCCAGTTCAAGCGGCATCTTGAGCGCCCGGGCAAACAGGTTCATCGTGCCGGCCGGCAGCACGCCAAGCGCCATCCCCGTTTCGTAGGCAATGCCCGCTGCCGTCGAGACGGTGCCATCGCCGCCGCCCGCCAGCATGGCCTCAACGCCTGCACTGCCGGCGACCCGGCGCAGTTCTGCCGCCACCGCCTCGCCCCGTACGATTCTGCACTCGAGGCTGTGGCCATGGCGGGCAAACGTGGCACCGGCGCGCGTGCACAACTCATCCAGATCCATGGTCCGCAACGCGCCGCCATCGCGGTTGAGTACTGCCACTATGTGCAACCCCGTTCTCCTGCCATAGTCACACCGCCGGCGGCGCCCCGGCAATGCTGGGTAGCGGGACGCGCACGGCCAGGCCACCGTCGCTGCGCCGCTCATATTCGGGCACGCCGCCAAACTGCAGTGCCAACTGCTTGACGATGACCGAGCCCAGGCCACCCTCGCCGACAGCGCCCTGCTTGGCGACGCCCACCCCGTCATCGATGACCGACAGCGTCGCAATGCCGACCCGGTCCCGTTGCAGGCGCACCATGATGTGCCCAACGCGACCGTCGGGAAATCCATGCCGGAGCGCATTGCTCACCAGTTCGCCGATCAATATGCCCAGCGTGGTGGCGTCGCGCGCGCTGATCGGAATGGCGTCGACCTCGCTCAGCAGCGCAACGCGTTGCCCGTTCGCCGTCGTTTTCGCCAGTTCCTGCAGCAGGGGCTGCAGGAATTCGTCCGCACTGGCGGTTTCCTGGCCGTCCCCCAGCCGGAGGCGGCGATGCGCCGCAGCGACGGCATGCACGCGTGAGCGCGCCGCTTCCAGCGCCTGTTTGACCTCTTCGGATGTGCTGCGCAGCAATTGCAGGCCAAGCAGCGAGGACACCGTCGCCAGGGAATTGCCGATCCGGTGGCTGGTATCATGCAGCAGCGTCTCGACGCGCTCCCGCTCGGCCTCGGTCTGCATCTGCGCGTGCTCCAGTGCCGCCGCGAGGTCTCTGACTTTGCCTTTGAGTGCAGCATTCTCGTGCCGCAAGGCCTGGCGGCTACGGACCCGAGCGGGCCCGTCCCGCAACGCCCGCCGTCGTATCGGCCGCATCACCTGCGCACCGCCCGGCAGCACCTGGCTGCGGCAAATGCAGGGCCGGAACGGCACCAGTCCGGCGGGTATGGAGCCAATATCGGCGTCATATCAGCGGTCGCCTTCCCTGGGGCAGGCCTTCCCACGATGCCAAGTTCATCAGACCGTCCACATCGATCACTTCACACGAGCGGTCGAGCCAGCGGATGAATCCGCGATCGGCCAGTTTGCGCAGCGTCTTGTTGGTGTGGACGATGGAGAGGCCAAGGGTATCGGCCACATGTTGCTGGGTAATGGGTAACACGATGGTTCGATCGGAAACCAGACCCACCGAGGCAGCCCTCTGGTGCAGGAAGGCCAGCAGATAGGCCGCCCGCTCCATGGCGCTACGCCGTCCCAGGCTCAGCAGGTGGTCGTCCAGCATCCGCTCTTCCCGTGCCGCCATCCAGGTAATGTCAAATCCCAGCCCGGGATGATTCTGGAACAGCTCGTTGAGCCGGTCGCGCTGGAACACGCACAGCACCAGCGTGGACAGCGCCTCCACCGAATGGTCCATTTCGCCGGTAATGGATCCCTGCAGACCCACCAGATCGCCCGGAAGCATGTAATTGAGTATCTGCCGCCGTCCGTCGGCCAGCAGCTTGTAGCGAAACGCCCATCCCGACAGCAGCGTATAAAGGTGCGAACTATGCGCGCCTTCCGACAACAGGGTCGCTCCCGTCTCGGCAACCAGCTCGCCGGTCTTGAACGACGAGACGAACCGCAATTCCTTCGGTTCGAACTCCCTGAATCCTGGCATCGAGCGCAAGGGACACTGCTCGCATGGCACGCGACGCCCAGAAGTGGGAAGAACTATGCTCACGCCGCACCCGGACCTTGGAAACCGTAAGCTATGGCAACGCGGCGGCATCGCCGCGGTTCCGACATGTCAAAGTTAAATGACACTCTGGCGCTTTCCGCGCATTGCACTGGTTTTAGATGGGAACCAGCAATGCTTAGCGGCCACACAGTCCTCATCGTCGAGGCAGAATTTCTGATCGCCTTTGATATTCAGCGCATGCTGGAGTCACGGATCGATTGCACCATGTTGTTTGCCCGCTCACCGCAGGAGGCCCGCCAGCACGAGCACTTGTGGCCCGCCATCGATCTGGCGATTGTCGAAATCGGCCATGAGCCGCATCACACCTGGCCCCTGCTGGCTGGTCTGCGTGACGCCGGCATCGCCATCATCCTGAGCACACTCGACAGCAAATTGAGGCAGGGGCACCCCGAATTTCCGGGCGCCCCTGTGATCGTCAAGCCAATGATTGAAGAAGACTTCCATGGCGCCGTAAGCCAGGCGCTGACGGCATCACCTAGAAAGAATGGTTATGCGTCGTAACCTGTGCCGAGACCGCATCGGGTCCATAATCGGTCTCTCCGACGATCTGCAGGATTTCCTGTAGTCGCGTGCGCGCCCGGCTGACCCGGCTTTTCATCGTGCCCACGGCGCAGTCGCAGATTTCGGCCGCTTCCTCATAGGAAAATCCCGACGCGCCGATCAGGATGACGGCCTCGCGCTGATCATCCGGCAACTGGCTGAGCGCCTTCTTGAAATCCTGCATGTCCATCGAGCCATACTGGGCCGGATGCACTGACAACCGTTCGGTGAAGGCGCCGTCGCTATCCTGGACTTCGCGGCCACGCTTGCGCATCTGGCTGTAGAATTCATTGCGCAGGATGGTGAACAGCCAGGCCTTGATATTGGTGCCCATTTCGAAGCTGGTCTGCTTGGCCCAGGCCTTCATCACGGTGTCCTGCACCAGGTCATCCGCCTTGTCATGCTTGCCGGTCAGTGAAACCGCAAAGGCACGCAGGCTGGGCAGGGTCGCCAGCATTTCACGCTTGAACGATGTAGGCTCGGCGGCCGCTTTTGACGCTTCGGTCATACCGTTACTTCCCCTCGCGGGGTGTCGTGCCCGGCTTGCTGGACTGTTGCTGTTCGGCGGCATCGAGCTTTTCCAGCAGATCGAGCAACTGGTCTGGCACCCCCTCTTCCTGCACGGCGCCATAGAGCGCCCGCAGCCGGGCGCCGATATCCGTATTCGGACCCAGCCCGTCATCTGCCCGCGTCGCCTGCGTTCGCATCGGTTGCTGAGTCAAAGATTTGTCCTTTTTCATGCTGAACGAAACCGTCACATCGATTGAATCGTTGGTATTTGACGATCTAAATGCGTCGTAGTCAAAAAAGTTCCATAGAGCGGGAACTTTTCTTGGGGTAAGCCGTTGTGTAGACTTCGTGTGTCCACGAGCCTGCAGCGTCACTTGGAGTTCGATTTATGACTTTGTCCACGCGGATCGCGCCGCATTTGCCCTACTTGCGGCGATTTTCCCGGGCAGTAACCGGGTCGCAGACCTCGGGCGATGCCTATGTTGCCGCCACACTTGAAGCGCTGATTTCCGACATCTCGCTTTTCCCTGCCGCGAGCAACGATCGTATCGCGCTCTACAAGCTGTTTTCGGCGCTGTTTTCGACATCGGCAGTTGAAGTTCCCGAGCCCATTTCGACCTATGCCTGGGAAAAGCGCGCAGCCAACAATCTGGGCAATTTGTCGCCGCGCCCGCGCCAGGCTTTCCTGCTCGTTGCAGTTGAGGGTTTTACTTATCCGCAGGCGGCCGAAATTCTCGGCGTCAGCGACAGTGCATTTTCTACACTGATTGAAGAGGCTTCCATGGAAATTTCCCGCCAGGTTGCGACCGAAATCATGATCATCGAAGATGAGCCCCTCATCGCGATGGACATTGAGCAGCTCGTTGAGAGCCTTGGTCACAAGGTCGTCGCTGTTGCCCGCACCCATAAGGAGGCAGTCAGCATGTTTGCCAAGACCCAGCCGCGCATGATCCTGGCCGATATCCAGCTCGCCGATGGCAGCTCGGGCATTGATGCGGTCAACGACATCCTCAACACCCATTCGGTACCGGTGATCTTCATCACCGCCTTCCCCGAGCGCCTGCTGACGGGCGAACGCCCGGAGCCGACCTTCCTGGTCACCAAGCCGTTCAACCCCGACATGGTCAAGGCGCTGATCAGCCAGGCCCTGTTCTTCGACGAAGGCTCCCGCGCCGCAGCTTGACCTAAAATTACCGTGCTGAAGGGGTCGGACTTCCCGGCCCCTTTTTCTGTCCGCCCGCCGGCGGGCCCTTTTTATGACCGCGGCCCATCCTGATCTGGCAGGATCGAATCGATCTTGCCGGAACCGGCATAGACCAGCAGACCGATCCATTCGCGCAGAGCCACGCTCATGATGGCCAGATTGCTGACCGGATTGACCAAATCAATCGACAGCCCCTCATTGCCCGCACCGCGATAGTCCACCGGCCACGGCACCACCGCCAGGCCCGCTGCCTCGAACAGCCCGACCGATCGCGGCATGTGAAAGGCCGAGGTGACCAGAACGACGGGTCCGCTTTCGGTCCCGAGCAGCTCGCGCGTCCGCGCCGCGTTCTCGTCGGTATTGCGCGATGCCTCTTCCAGCAGCAGCCGCTCCTGTCCAATGCCCATGGCCCGCAGCAGGCGCCCGGCAATGGCGGCCTCCGACTCTGCTTCGCCAGCAATGGCGCCCGACCCACCCGTCAGCAGCACGCGCGCCGTCGGATAAAGCTGCGCCAGGCGGAAAGTCTCGAGTACCCGATCGCCGGCGTCGTTGAGTTCTGAAATCCCGCGGGCGCTGCTCACCCGCCCGTCCGTGGCGCCGCCCAGCATGATTATAGTGGAAACCTGTTCGGGCATGACCGTGGGGCGGACAATCCGGTTCTCCAGCGGCGCGATCAGCACCAGGCCCAGGTTGGTATAGGCGCTCACCAGCAACACCGAGAGGCCTGTGCCACCGACCCACAGGCCCCAGCCTATGCGACGCCGCGCCACCAGCACCAGTCCGGCCAGCATCAGCAGGACACACAGACTGATCGGCTGCGCCACCAGCCAGAACAATTTTGACAGCAAAAAGAACATGGCTCATCACCCGCCGCAGCCTCCACAGGCGATACAATAGGCAAGAGCAACATGCCACGCCCATTTCCGCTTGCTATCTGCACCGCTTTTGCTTTTGTTGAGGGCGGTCAAGATTGTCAGCCTCAAAAAACGGCAGTCACCAGTCAGGAAGGCCTGCACGCGCAGGCATTGGGTGAGCATGGCGCAGACGAAGGCGGCGGCTGAGAACAAATTGCCGGTTGTGGCGATCCGCGATCTCCATAAATCGTTCGGCGCCCTCGATGTGCTCAAGGGGATTTCCTTTACCGCCCACGAGGGCGAAGTGGTCTCGCTGATCGGTTCGTCCGGCTCGGGCAAGTCCACCCTGCTGCGCTGCATCAACATGCTCGAAGTGCCCGATAGCGGCACGGTCAGCATCGATGGCGAAGAAATCCTGCTGCGCGGCACGGCGCCGCATCGCCAGATCGGCGACGAGCACCAGATCCGCCGCATTCGTTCCGAACTGGGCATGGTGTTCCAGAGCTTCAATCTCTGGGCCCATCTGACCATTCTCGAAAACGTCATGGAAGCGCCGCTGATCGTGCAGAAGCGCGCCCGCGAGGAAGTCGAGCAGGCCGCACGCGCCATGCTCGCCAAGGTGGGCATTGCCGAAAAGGCCGATGCCTATCCCGCCCAGCTCTCCGGCGGCCAGCAGCAGCGTGCCGCCATCGCCCGCGCCCTGTGCATCAATCCGCGCGTCATGCTGTTTGACGAACCCACCTCGGCGCTCGATCCCGAGCTCGAGGTCGAAGTGCTGCGTGTCATCAAGGTGCTGGCAGACGAGGGCCGGACCATGGTTCTGGTGACTCATGACATGGAGTTCGCTCGCTCGGTCTCCGACCGCGTGATCTTCCTGCACCAGGGCGCCATCGAAGAGCAGGGCACCCCCGACGAGGTCTTCGGCGCCACCAGGTCACCCCGACTCAAGCAATTTCTCAATGCCGCCAATCACCACGAGGCGACAAGGCCCGACACCGGGCTTCTGCAAGCGTAACAAACCAAGGAGTATCGTAATGAAGAAGCTCATTCTCGCCGCCGCAGCGCTGATCGCGCTGGGCACCACGGCCCAGGCTCAGGAAACCGTGCGCATCGCCACTGAAGGCGCCTATGCCCCCTGGAACTTCCTCGACGACAGCGGCAAGCCCGCCGGTTTCGAGATCGATCTGGCCGCCGCCATCTGTGCCCAGGCCGGTCTCACCTGCGAAGTCATCACCAATGACTGGGATTCCATCATTCCCAACCTGCTGGCCGGCAACTACGACGTGATCATGGCCGGCATGTCGATCACCGACGAGCGCCTCGAGACCATCGACTTCACCCAGAACTATTTCCCGCCCGATCCGTCGCTGTTCATCGCCGCTGCCGGCGCCGGCATTGACCCATCGGCCCTTGAAGGCAAGCGCGTCGGTGTCCAGGGCGGCACCATCCAGGCTGCCTATGCCGAAGAGAACCTTGGCGCCAACAATACCGTCGTTTCCTTCGGCACCGCCGATCAGGCCATGGCCGATCTGGGCGCCGGCAATCTCGACACCATCCTGGCTGATGGCGCCTATCTCGAGCCCGTGGTCGCCGCCTCCAATGGCGCCTTCGAATTCGTCGGCGAGGACGTCATGATCGGCAACGGCGTCGGTGCCGGCCTGCGCAAGGACGAGGCCGAGCTCAAGACCAAGTTCGACGACGCGCTGACCGCTCTCAAGCAGGACGGCACGGTCGACAAGCTGATCGCCCAGTGGTTCGACGGCCGCGGTCCCTACTTCGCTGAATAATGCGCTCCGTCGGGGTGGGTTCGCCCACCCCGGCATTTCCGAAAGCCCGCCTATGCCATCCCTCTTGCCCGCTTGGACCAGCCCATGAGCGACGACATCGCCTTCTGGCTGAGCTATCTCACCAATGGCAAGCACCTGACCTGGTATGCCAGTTTCCAGTTCACCATTTTCGCCGCCGTTGTCGGTGGCGCGCTGGCCGTCATCTTCGGCCTGGCCGGCGCCACCCTGAAGAATTCACGCTTCTTCCCCCTGCGCCTCATCGGCTCCACCTATTCCTCCATCGTGCGCGGCGTGCCCGACGTGCTGTTCTTCCTGTTCTTCCCGCTGGCCTTCGAGCAGGCGGTCGAATGGTTCATGGCCAGCCAGGTCTGTACCCCCGAGACCATTGCCGCCCAGTCGGCTGCCTGGCCCCCCTGCAAGGAAGCCAACTGGTTCCTGGGCACCCCGGAATATCTGCTGCTGGCCTCGGTCTCGCTGGGTCTGGTCTATGGCGCCTTCGCCACCAATGTCATTCATGGCGCCATGCGCGCCGTGCCCCAGGGCCAGCTGGAGGCCGCGCGTGCCTATGGCATGAGCGCCCGCCAGGTGCTGTGGCGCGTGCATATCCGCCAGATGTGGGTCTATGCCCTGCCCGGCCTTGCCAATGTCTGGATGCTGCTGGTCAAGGCAACTTCGCTGCTCTCGCTGCTGCAGATCGCCGATATCGTGCTCTGGGCCGATCGCCTCGGCGCCCCCAACTATCTCTCCGCCGTCGGCCTCGTCCACGATGACTGGCGCTGGCGCTATTACCTCGTGCTCTTCGTCTTCTACATCCTCGTCACGCTGCTCTCGGAAAAGGCCTTTGGCGCCCTGATGCAGCGTGCCGGTCGTGGCATTCTGAGCGAGGCCCGCTGATGGACATCTTCCTGCGCGAACTGGCGCTCTTCGCCCCGGCCATCGTCTTCAACATCTACTTTGCCGCAGCGTCGATCCCGCTCGGCTTCGTCATGGCCATCTTCCTGGCCCTGGGCAAGAATTCCGCCAATCCGCTGCTGTCCCGCCTCAGCCGCGGCTACATCTACGCCTTCCGCGGCTCCCCGCTGTTCATCCAGTTCTTCATGATCTATTCGCTGGCCCTCTCGTTCAACATCAGCCTGTGGAAGCCGCTCGACATCTCCTGGTTCGTGCTGCATCCGCTGTTCATCGGCCCGCTCGTGCTGGTGCTCAACACGGCCGCCTACACCGCCGATATCTTCTACGGCGCCCTGCGCGCCGTGCCGCGTGGCGAGATCGAGGCCGCCCGCGCCTATGGCATGAGCCGCACCCAGCAGTTCCGCCAGGTGGTCTGGCCCAACCTGATCCGCCTGGCCTGGCCCGCCTATACCAATGAAGTCGTGTTCCTGTTCCATGCCACGGCCATCGTCTATTTCGCCTTGCCCGTCATCGGCCAGCAAAAGGACGTCATGATCACCGCCAAGGAATTGTTCGAGCGCGACTACAATGCCTTCCTGCATTTCTCCGTCGCCGCGCTGTATTTCCTGGCGGTGTCGCTGGTGGTGTTCTTTCTCTGCGGCCTGGTCTATCGCCGGCTGATGCGCCACATGCCGGCGGCGCCGGGCATGCGCTTTGCCCCCAAATGGATGCGATAGGAACACCATGAAGATCATCGCCGATCTGTGCATTGTCCCCATGGGCGTGGGGCCCTCGGTTTCGGCCTATGTGCGCGAAATCCGCCGCATCATCGAGGCCTCGGGCCTGACCCATGTCATGCACGCCAATGGCACCAATATCGAAGGCGAGATGGCCGACGTCACCACCCTGGTCGAAGCCTGCTGCGCCCGGCTGACGGCAATGGGTGTCGAGCGGGTCTTCTGCACCATGGCCTTCTCCACCCGCACCGACAAACCCCAGAGCATGGCCGACAAGCTCGCCAGCCTCGACCAATAGAGATCAACCATGGCCTTTGAACTGCACCAGACCACGCTGCCCGGCGACAGCCCCGGCGCGACTAGCACGCTCTCCTGGTACACGGCCGGGCCCGAGACCGCACCCACCCGCGTGCACCTCCAGGCGGCGCTGCATGCCGACGAGCAGCCCGGCACCATGGCCCTGCATCATCTGCTGCCGCGCCTGCGCGACGCCGATGCAGCCGGCCAGCTCACCGCCCGCTTCACCATCTTCCCTTCGGTCAATCCGCTGGGCCTGGCCACCACGACACTGCGCCACCATATCGGCCGCTACGACCTGCAAACCGGGGTCAACTACAACCGCCGCTGGCCCGACCTCTACCCCCTGATCGCCCCCGTCCTGGCCGGCAGGCTCGGCTCTGATCCACGGGCCAACATCGCCACCATCCGCGCCGCCGTCATCGACTGGATCGACAGCCAGCAGCCCGGCTCGGCTATCCAGCATCTCCGCCTGCTGGTGCTCAGATCGGCCGCCGCATCCGACATCGTGCTCGACCTGCACTGCGATGATGACAGTCTCAAACACATCTTCACCTCCCCCGAGCTGATGCCCGGCCTGCAGGACCTGGCCGACTGGATGGGCGTGGCCGCCACGCTGACTGCAGAAGACAGCGGCGGCGGCTCCTTTGACGAAGTGCTGCCCGCACTGTTCCGCAAGGCGCAGCTGGCCAACCCTGGCCACCCCATCCCGCCGGCGGCCGAAACCGCCACGCTGGAATATCGCGGCCGGGCCGACAGTTTCGATCATCTAGGCCAGGAAGATGCGGCGGGGCTGTTCGGCTTTTTCGCCGGTCGTGGCCTTATCCAGGCCGAGCCTGGCGCCAGGCCCCGGCCGGCGCCCGGTCCAACCCCGTTCGAGGCCACCGAAGTGCTGCGCACCGATGCCCCCGGCCTTCTGGCCTATCATGTCCAGCTGGGCGAGCGCGTCAGCAAGGGCCAGCCCATCGCCGACCTCATTGCCATGGATGGCCCGGAGGCCTTCATGGCCCGCCACCCCATACTGGCTGGAACCGATGGTTTCGTACTGTCCCGGGTCAGCGGCAAATATGTCCGGCGCGGCGCCAGCATCGCCAAGCTTGTCGGCACGGCCATCCTGCCCGGCCGCGCCGGCGCCTATCTGCTGGAAGACTAGTCTAGCTGGCGATCGCCGCCAGCTGCTGCTCGACCTCGGCCTTGAGCGCCACGGCACGGTCCGCAAAGCGGATCATCAGGTACTGCGCCAGGGCGGGCGGATCCAGCGGCCGCCCGAAATAATAGCCCTGCAACTGGTGACAGGCGATGGCGGCCAAAAAGTCCGCCTGTTCCCGGGTCTCGACCCCTTCGGCAGTGATCTTGAGCTTCAGCGTTCGCCCCAGCGAGGCGATGGCCCTGAGCGTTTCGCGCGCTACCTCATCCTCGCCCGAGGCATGCACGAATGAACGATCGATCTTGATCCGGTCAAAGGGAAACTTCAGCAGGTAGCTCAGGCTGGAATAGCCCGTGCCGAAATCGTCCATGGCGATCGTCACCCCCAGCTGGCGCAGTTCGGCCAACCGCGGCACCACTTCTTCGGGGTTCTCCATCAGCAGGTTCTCGGTGATTTCGAGTTCCAGCCGGTGCGGCGCCAGGCCCGACATGGCCAGTGCCTTCTGCACGACCAGCGCGATGTCGGAGAGCCGGAAATGCTTGGCCGAAAGGTTGACCGCCACAGTCAGGTGCTCCGGCCAGCTGGCTGCCGTCATGCAGGCCTGCTCGATCGTCCAGTCGCCAATATCGGCAATCAGGCTCGACAGTTCGGCGACGGGAATGAAAATGGCAGGGGGGACCAGTCCACGACCGGGATGGTTCCAGCGGATCAGGGCCTCGAAGCCGACCGGCCGCTCATCTTCGGTGGCGACCACCGGCTGATAGTGCAGCGCCAGCTGCCCTTTGGCCACGGCATCGCGCAGTTCCACTTCCAGCAGGCGTCGCTCGCGTGCCTCGCTGTCCATCTGGCTCTCAAAGAAGCGATAGGTACTGCGCCCGTCCGCCTTGGCGCGGTACAAGGCCAGATCGGCATTTCGCAGGATTTCGTCGGGCTGCGTGCCATTGAGCGGCGCCATTGCCACCCCGATGCTCACCGCGATATTCACCAGGTGGCCATCTATGGTGTAGGGGCGCCTGATATCGGCGATGAGGGTCTCGGCCAGCCGGCCGACACTGTCGGCGTCGCCGGTATTGGGCAGCAGGATGGCGAACTCATCGCCGCCCAGCCGGGCGGCCAGGTCAGGCTCGCGCACCCGCTCGCTAATGCGCTGCGCCACCTGCACCAGCAGGCGATCCCCCGCCATATGTCCACGGCTGTCATTGACTGTCTTGAATTGGTCGAGGTCCAGAAACATCATGGCGAACGGTGTGCCATAGCGCTCCAGTCTCGCCACACAGCTATTGAGCTGTTCGGTGAACTTGTTTCGGTTCAGCAGCCCAGTCATTGAGTCATGATGGGCCAGCGTGGTAATGCGGCGCTCGGCCAGCTTGCGCTGGGTAATATCTGAACCCGTACCGATATAGCCCAGATAGCGGCCGACATCGTCGAAGGCCGGCTTGCCGGTCAGGCTCCACCAGCAGTCCACGCCGGCCGCCGACACGCGCAGCTCGACATCCTGAAAGGTGTTGCGCGCTGCAATGTCGCTTTCCAGATGCGCCATCAGCGGGTCATCGGCGGGCGTGACGCATTGCATGAAATGCACGAAATCAGCACCAACCAGGTCATCCTCGCTCAGTCCCGTCGCAGCGGTGAAACCGCGGGAAATGCGGTTGATCGACCCGTCCGCGTCAGAACCCCAGATCCAGTCGGACGTGCTGTGCTCGAACTCGCCCAGCAGCAGTTCGATGATCTCTCCCCGCTCTTCGAGCAGCATTTCCGAAGCCCGATGCGCTACAAAGGCGGCTGCATGCTTGAAGGTGATTCCCACCATGACCGAGGTGAACGCCATCAGCAGCACGATTTCCACCCACAGGTTGGACGTTGAGCCCGGCGCGATGGCCGTGCCCAGCACGCCTGCGATCAGCGGAATCGTGAAGGCGGCCAGTGCCTGAGGGTAATGCACCAGCGCCATCATAGAGATGCACAGCAGCCCCCCCGCGCAGATCGTGGCCGCGCCCCGCATGGTGGCATTCAGCTCGAGCGGCAACAGGTTGAAAACCACGCTCCACAGCAATCCGAGCAGCAGCGCATAGATGACCGTGCGACCGACGGCTTTTGGGGCTCTGGGGTCGCTCTCGCGCCGGGCATTCCGCCAGGCCAGATAGGTGGCGTGCAGCTGCAGCGCATTGATGACCCCGATGGTCACCGCCAGCGGCCAGAATCGCGCATTGCCCCAGGACATCACCAGCAGCACGACCGATACCACCACCATAGCCGCCAGCAGGGCAGGCATCATCTGGCGCACCGAACCCAATTGCTGGCGCAACAGCTTCCGCCGCACGGCCGGCGACAGTCCGTCGGCCCCGATGGCGCGGTCGACGAAGCCGTTGATCGACGAAAGCAGGCCGACTTTTGTGCTGTTGCTCATGCGGGCACAATGGTCGGCAGCGCTTAATTTTGCGTTTTCTCCGGCCTTGCTTTGCAAGGCAATCTCGCCTCGGTTACCAATCATTAAGGTAAAGTTTGAGTAAGTTGGGCTCTCCCGCGATAATGTCCGCCAGGGACGTCGATTTTCGAGCCGCTCCCGTAGCTTCGTTGTAAAGACGGAAGACGTCCAGCCTTGGAGAGCTTCAATGAGTGCACCCTACAAGCCCGTTCCCGAGGCCGCCCTGGCCGGGAGTCTACGTGATTTCCGTTCCCCTGCCGGTGCCGATCTGACGGCCCGGGTTGCCGACTTCTACACCTGGCAGAATTTGCGCCGGGAACACGATCTGTGGCCCTATGCCCGCTCCACCTCAAGCGCCCCGACGGCCCGCTGCGAAGCCAGGAGCGATTCCGGCGACGCCTTTTCGGGCATCAACTTTGCCAGCCAGGATTATCTGAGCCTGTCGTCCCATCCCGCCATCAAGCAGGCCGCCATCGACGCGATCAACAAATATGGCGTGCACAGCGCCGGCTCCGCTGCCCTGCTCGGCAATACCGCCAACTCGCTGCTGCTCGAAGAGAGCCTGTCGTCTTTCTTGGGTGGCCGTCAGATCGTGCTCTACCCCACCGGCTGGGCTGCCGGCTATGGCTCGGTCCAGGGCTTCGTCCGCGCCAGTGACCACGTGGTTATGGACATCCTGGCCCATTCCTGTCTGCAGGAGGGTGCCAAGGCCGCCACGCAGCACATCCACTATCACGGCCATCTCAACCTGGACGCCATGACGCGCAAGCTGGAGCGCATTCGAGCCGATGATCCGGACAATGGCATTCTGGTCGTGACCGAGAGCCTGTTCTCCATGCACTCCGATACGCCCGACCTGGCGGCCATGCGGGCCCTGTGCGACCAGTTCAACGCCACCCTGCTGGTTGATTGCGCCCATGATCTGGGCTCGGTCGGCGACGATGGCCTGGGGCATCTGGGCCTGCAGAACGCCCTCGATCACGCCGACATCATCATCGGCAGCTTCTCCAAGACCTTCGCCTCCAATGGCGGCTTCATCGCCGTCAAGACCAGGGCGGCGGCGGAGTACCTCAAATATTACAGCGCCACCCACACCTTCTCCAACGCCCTCTCGCCGGTACAGGCGGCCACGGTGCTGACGGCCCTGTCGATTGTGCGCTCCGAGGAAGGTCGCGCGCTGCGGCGCAAGCTGATGGACAACATCCTCTATTTGCGAGCCCAGCTGACCAGCGCGGGTCTGGAGACGCTGGGCGACCCCTCCCCCATCGTGCCTGTCCGGCTTGGCCTGGAAGGCGTTGGTCGCTATGCCTCCCGCCACCTGATGGCGCTGGGCGGCATTGCCAATCTCGTGGAGTACCCTGCCGTACCGCAGGGCGGGGCCCGTTTCCGCTTCCAGGTGATGGCCTCTCATACCCATGAGGATATCGATCAGGTCGTCCAGATCCTGGCCAAGGCCATGCGCGATGCCGACCTCGAATATCGCCTCGGTCACGAAGGGGCGCAGGACCCGGCTCGCCCGATCTCTGCCGCCACTCCTGAAGTCGTCTGACCTGAGCAGGCGGCCGCCCTTCTCCTGTTGCGGTGCGCTAAATCTGGGCCAGGGCAGCAGCGGGCATCTTGGGACCCAGCACGGCCGCCATCTTGCCCAGCAGGCGCGGCAGGTCCACCGGCTTGGTATCAAAGTCGATGCAGCCTGCCGCCAGCGCCTTGGCACGATCGGATTCAAAGGCGCTGGCCGTCAGGGCAATGATGGGCAGCGCCGCCGTCTCGGGATCCGACCGGATTCGGCGCGTCGCCTCGCACCCATCCATCTCGCCCAGCCCGATATCCATCAGGATGACGTCCGGCATCAGCGACCTGGCCGCCGCAATGCCGCTGGGCCCGTCTTCGGCAAACCGGATCGAGAACCCTCTGCGCTCCAGCCGGCGTCCCAGCACATCGCGGTTGATCGGGTTGTCTTCAACAATCAGGACCAGGGCCATTATCTATCCAATCTGAACATTGGCGGCCTTGCGCTGCCCGCGCACCGACTTGAGCGCCGCCAGCGCCGCCTTTACCTTTGACGCATCGAGCGGCTTCATTACGATGCCGTCGGCCCCGGCCGCCAACGCCTTGCTGCGCTCGGCCAGGATTGAAATCATGAAGACCGGAATATCGGCGGTGATCGGATCGGCCCGCAGGGCCGCCAACACGTCCCAGCCATCGAAGCCGGGCATCAGGATATCGAGGAAAATCGCCGCCGGCTTGACCGTTCGCGCGATCTGCAGCGCTGACTGGGGCGCATCCGAACAGATCGGCGTGTAGTTCTCGCGGATCAGCAGGCGCTCGGCCAGCTCGAGGAAATTGCGGTCGTCATCGACCACCAGCAGCCGCTCGCGCTTGTTGTGGTCCAGCAGATGCCCGCTAAGCCCGGCATAGCCCTCCCTGTGCTGCTGACCCTCCTCGGACTCGCTGGCGAAATCGGCTTCATCCCGCCCGCGCGATACCCCAAACAGCGCCTGCTCCGGCGGCTGGGCAGCCTTTTCGATTTGGGCCGGCAGGCGGATGGTGAAGCGGCTGCCCTTGCCGATCTCGCTCTCGACCTCGATTTCCCCGCCCATCAAGCGGCACAGATTCTGGCTCAGCGCCAGGCCAAGCCCGGTGCCGCCATAGACGGCCGTGATCTTGGCACTGGCCTGGGTGAAGTTGGAAAACAGCGCCTGCTGCTGCTCCCGCGAAATGCCGATGCCGGTGTCCACCACGGCAATTTCCAGCCACCCCTCGTCCCGGCTGACGGCCAGCGTGATCGTGCCGTTCTGGGTAAACTTGGCCGCGTTCGACAACAGGTTGAACACCGTCTGGCGCACCTTTGTCGCATCGGCCCGCATCGTGCCGAGATTAGGCCCGCGCTCGACCACGAAATTGTTGGTGTTCTTGGCGGCCAGGGGACGTGCCGTCGACTCGACATCGTCGATCAGCCGATCCAGGTCGACAGTCTCGATATGCAGGGCCATCTTTCCTGCCTCGATCTTGGAAATGTCGAGAATATCGTTGACCATGGCCAGCAGGTGTTTGCCCGCCGCGCTGATCTTCTGCAGATCCGCGATCTGCTCGCCCCGCCCATCCAGCTCGGCATCTTCGAGCAGGATTTCCGAATAGCCCAGCACCGCGTTGAGCGGCGTCCGCAACTCGTGGCTCATCTTGGCCAAGAAGTCGGACTTGGCCCCATTGGCCCGCTCGGCATCGTCCTTGGCGCTGGTCAGCGCCTTGAGCGTATACTGGTGCCTATCGATTTCCTTGATCAGCTCGGACTGGCTGTCCACCACGCTCGAGTAATAAGCCGCCATCATGAACACATAAATATTGGCGCCCAGCGCCGACAGCACGCCCGCCAGGGCCATGTCGGCTACGGGAATATATTGCGGGAAATCGCCGTAGAGATAGATGCCATACATCAGCGCCAGGCCCAGCGTGATCTGGGCCAGCACGAAGATGCGCGCGGTCCAGGCCGCGCCCAGATACATGAAGGCCAGCAGCGGCGTCAGCACGAACCACACCAGGAACGGCGAACTGGTGCCCCCATAATTGTAGGTACCCCACAGGATACAGAACGTCAGGTTCAGCACCGAAGCCATGGCCAGGGGCGTATAAAAGCGCCCGAACAGCTTCACCAGCGCCAGAAACGGCCAGAAACCATAGATCGAAGCGGCCAGGATCGCCACATGCGGCCAGGGATGGGGGTCGGCAAACCACAGGAACAGCGGGATGGGTGAGGCAATGATCGGCCCGAAGATATGGCTGATGATGAACATCTGCACGCGCTTGCGCGTGTGCAGGTCATGCGCCATGTGCGGCGGAATGAACCAGTCCACCACCCTCTGGAATGCCGTCAGTGTAATCACGTTGCGCCTCGCCGAAGATGCTCCCAGACTGCGCGCAACCCTTTGAGAAGTCGTAAACTATTGCCCGGATCCTCGAACGATCCGGGCAAATTGGTGCCGGTGTCAGCGCTGCTGGTGCGCCAGAGCCGTCATCACACCGCGCAATTCGGCCAATCCCTTCATCCGCCCGATCGTCGGATAGCCCGGCTGGGACCGCCGTCCGAGGTCGTCCAGAATGTCCTGGCCATGGTCGGGACGCATGGGAATGGAGTGATCAGGACGGCCGGCGGCGCGGCGCCTGCTTTCCTCCCGCAATACTGCTGCGATCAGCGCCACCATGTCGGTATCCCCCGCCAGGTGCTCGGCCTCGTAGAACGAGCCGACAATGTCGTCATTGTCGCGCTTGACGTTGCGCAGGTGCAGGAAATGCACCTTGTCGCCCAGCCGCTCCATCATGCCGGGCAGGTCATTGTCCGGCCGCGCGCCGAGCGAACCCGAACACAGCGTCATGCCGTTGGCCGGGCTGTCGACCGCATCCAGGATGTAATTGTAGTCGGCCTCGGTCGACATCACCCGCGGCAGGCCCAGCAGCGCGAACGGCGGATCGTCCGGATGGCAGCAGAAGCGCAGCCCCAGATCCTCGGCCAGCGGAATGACTTCCGCGAGGAAATCGACGAAATTGGCCTGCAGCCGCTCGCGGCTGATCCCGGCATATTCGGCCAGATGCGCCCGCACATCGTCGAGCGACATGGATTCGGTAGATCCCGGCAGCCCCATGGTCACATTGCGCGCCAGCTGCTTCTTGCCATCCTCGTCCAGCGCCGCCGCGCGGCGGCCCGCCTCGTCGGCAATGGCGTTGGAATAGTCGGCGCCGGCCCCGTCGCGCTGCAGGATATGGATGTCGAAGGCGGCGAAATCATTGATGTCGAACCGCATGCACGAGCCGCCATTGGGCACGCCCCAGCGCAGGTCGGTGCGCGTCCAGTCCAGCACCGGCATGAAGTTGTAGCAGATCACCTCCATGCCGCTGTTCGCCAGGTTCTGCATCGAAATCTTGTAATTGGCGATGTGCTCGCGCCAGTCGTTCTTCTGCTTCTTGATATCTTCCGACACCGGCAGGCTCTCGACCACGTCCCAGGTCAGTCCCGAGGGTGAACCATCCTTGCGCGTGGCGATCTCGGAATGACGCCTGGCGATCTCCTCTGGTGTCCAGACCACCCCATTGGGCACGTGATGCAGCGCACTAACCACGCCTTCGGCGCCCACCTGGGTAATGTCGTCGATGCTGCACAGGTCCTTGGGTCCGAACCACCGCCACGTCTGTCGCAAGATATCGCTCCGTTCTTGTATGGTAGTGCCTTGCCACATGCGGACGCGGCAGAGAAGTCTATTTGTTGGCTAATGCCAGCAGCGTGTCTACATGGCAGGGCGTTCCGGCCCGGCACCAGCAGGCCAGGTTCTTGCCCCCCAGCGCCGCCTTGATCGCTGATTGATTTGGTGGCGGCCTGTCGCCCGGTAGGTCTCCCGCCAGCCAGCGTGCATGGCGCGACACCGCCTCGGCCTGGGCCGCGTCGTGATCGAGCCCGGTTTCGGCCACCACACCGGCAATGCTGAAGGGATTGCCCCAAGGGCCCGGCCGGGCCACCGACTGCGCCGGCAGGCCGTTGAGCGCCTGCGACACGGCCTGCAGGTCAAACCCCGCCTTGCGCGACAGCACGATGCGCTGCGGCCTCATCGCAGATCCTTGTCATAGACAAAGCGCGGCATCTCCCATTTGAACACGATGGCGGCCACCCGCAGCCCGAACCCCACCGCCATCGACCCGATAATCACCAGTTCCTGCGGCCAGCCCAGCGTCAGCCCGCCAAAATAGAGGATCCCGGTTACCGCCGACACCGTGGCATAGAGCTCGCCGCTGAACACCAGCGGGATGTCATTGCACAGCACGTCGCGCAGGATGCCGCCGACAATGCCCGTCAGCATGCCCGCCACGATGACGATGACCGGGTGCTGTCCCATTTCGATGGCCACATTGCAGCCGATGATCGAAAACACCACCAGCCCCAGCGCATCGAGCAGCAGGAAGGGCCAGCGCAATCGGTGCACCACCCGGGCAATCACGATGGTGAACAGCGCCGCGCCACAGGCCAGCAGCAGCAGCCACGGATTGGCCACCCAGGTCAGCGGATAATGCCCCAGAATGATATCGCGCGCCGAGCCCCCGCCCAAAGCCGTCACGCAGGCCAGCACGCAGACTCCGAACCAGTCCATCCGTCGGCGCCCCGCCGCCAGCGCGGCCGTCATCGCCTCGACCGTGATGGCGATGTAAAAGATGACAATCAGCATGCCATTCCTTCCCGTTAAAACCGGGTTGCGGTCCACCGCAACGGCGCCCACCATGCCCTGCTCCAGCGCCGGAGCCCAGCATGCGTAAGCCTCAAAGTGTAAAAGCTCTCGAAGACCTCGGCCGTGTTCGCCTCTCGCCCAGCTTCTTTATGCGCGATTTCCTCTATTCCGAGATCGCCGCCCTTCATGGCCTGCCCAATATCCCCGACGATCCCGACCTCGCCATCGCCGCCGGCACCGCGCTCTGTCAAAACCTGCTGGAGCCGCTGCAGGCGCACTTTGGTCGGATTTCCATCCGCTCGGCCTTCCGCTCCTGCGCCGTCAACCAGTTCGGCAATATCCACAAGCTCAACTGCGCCAGCAACGAAGCCAACTATGCCGGCCACATCTGGGACCGCCGCGATGCCGAGGGCCGCATGGGCGCCACGGCCTGCATCGTCGTCAACGCCTTCGTGCCCTATTACGAGCGCACCGATGACTGGGAAGCCATGGCCTGGTGGGTCCACGATGCCCTGCCCTATTCGGAAATGGAGTTCTTCCCTCGCCTCGCCGCCTTCAACCTGACCTGGTCCGAAAGCCCCAAACGCCGCATCTCCAGCTATATTCCACCGCGCCGCGGCCTGCTGACCGCGCCTGGCAGGGAGAACACCACCGGTCGCCACGAACCCGCCTACGCCGCAATGCTGGCGGAGATCGGCTAGGCGCTGCCCCCTTTCCTCCCCCGCCTGCGGGGGAGGGGGACCGCCGTCAGGCGGTGGAGGGGGAGCCGCTTGCGCAAGGCCTCGGACAACCCCTGCGCGTGTGGCGCCCCTCTCCACCACGCTCCGCGTGGTCCTCCTCTCCCGTGAACGGGAGAGGAACCACCTGACCCGGCAATCTGCTACAAAAAGTCCGCCCGCAGCGGCGTGAACACATCGATCAGCCGCCCCTTTTCCAGCGCCAGCACGCCATGCACCAGGCCCGAGGGTACGATAAAGCTGCCGCCGGTCCCCACGGTCTCGGTCACCCCGCCAATGGTCACCTCGAAGCTTCCCTCGACCACATAGCTCACCTGGACATGCGGATGGCTGTGCAGCGCGCCGACGGCACCCTTGTCGAAGCCGAATTCCACCTGCATCAGTTCGGGCGTGTGGATCAGCACCCGCCGTGTATTGCCGGGCGCCAGCACCGTGACGTCGCCGTCATTAGCCTGCGCAAAGAGTTTCTGTTCGCTCATCAAATCACCTCGCCAGCCAGCCGCCATCCACCGGGATGACCGCGCCATGCATGTAGTTTGAGGCGCGCGACAGCAGGAACACCGCCGCATCGCCAATGTCGGAAGGCACGCCCCAGCGACCCGCCGGAATGCGCCCAAGAATGGAGGCCGAGCGGTCCGGATCGGCCCGCAGCGCCTCGGTATTGTTGGTTTCGATGTAGCCGGGAGCTATCGAGTTGACGTTGATCCCCCTGGCTGCCCACTCATTGGCCAAAACCCTTGTGATCCCCAGCACGCCGCTCTTGGACGCGGTGTAACTGGCAACCCTGATGCCGCCCTGAAAACTCAGCATCGAGGAAATGTTGACAACTCTCGCAGGCCGCCCCGCCGCCAGCGCCTTCCTGCCCATGGCCTGGCACAGGAAGAACATCGACTTGAGGTTGATGTCCATCACCGCATCCCAATCGGCCTCGGTGAAGTCCACCGCATCGGCGCGCTTGATGATGCCGGCATTGTTGACGAGCCCATCAATCGGGCCATGCTGCTCCCAGGCCGAGTCGAACATGGCCTGCGCCGCGGCGGTCGAGCCCAGATCGGCCTTGATCGCCACGAACGATGCGCCGATCTCGGCCATCAGCCCCGCCGTCTCCTCCATGCCCGAGCGTCCGACGCCGATCACCCTGCCCCCGGCCCGGCCGATCGAGAGGGCGATGCCCTGCCCGATGCCGGTATTGGCGCCGGTCACCAGCACCGTCTTGCCCTCGAGGCTGAACGCCGACAGATCGCTCACAGCAATTCGTCCATGCCGATCTTTTCGACATCGGTATAGTCGACATTGTCGCCCGCCATCGCCCAGATGAACGTATAGGACCCCGTGCCGGCGCCGGCATGGATCGACCAGGGCGGCGAGATCACGGCCTGTTCGTTGCGCACGATCAAATGGCGGGTTTCGTCGGGCTCACCCATCAGGTGCACCACGAGGGCTGCCGGATCGAGCTCGAAATAGAGATAGGCTTCCATGCGCCGGTCATGCACATGGGCCGGCATGGTGTTCCACACCGAGCCGGGCGCAAAGCTGGTCAGCCCCACCACCAGTTGGCAGGTCTGGACGCTGTCGGCATTGACGAACTGGAAGATGCTCCGCTCGTTGGCCGCCTCCTGGCTACCCAGGTCGAGCCTCTTGGCGTCCCCCTGGCGGATCAGCTTGGTCGGATGGCTGGCATGGGCTGGCGCGCTCAGCAGGTAAAACTTGGCCGGCGTGCCGGCGTCGGCTGAGGCGAACGTCACCGCGACATTGCCCATGCCGACATAGAGCATGTCCTTGCTACCCACATCATGGGCGACACCATCCACCGTGATCGTGCCCGGCCCGCCGATATTGGCCGCGATCAGTTCGCGCCGGTCGAGAAAATTGGCTGTCCCGGTCGGCTTGATCGCCTCGAGCACCAGCGGCTTGGCGCCCGGCATCGCCCCGCCCACCGCCATGCGGTCATAATGGGTATAGGTCCAGTTCACCCCGCCCAGGGTGAACAGTTCCTCGATCAGGAAATGCTCGCGCAGCTCGGCCGTATTCATCGTGCTCGCGCTCACCGGATCAATGGCGAAACGGATGTCGAAATCGGTGCTCATGCTTGGTCCTGCTTCCTGTTCATTGTTCGCGCAGCCGTTGGCGGTAACGCTCCTGGCTGAGCCAGAGGTGTTGGCGCATCGCTTCGCGCGCCGCATCGGCGTCCTGGGCCGAAATGGCCCTCAGAATGGTCAGATGCTCCTGCTGCAGGCCCAGCTGGTATTCCAGCGTCAGCACGCTCTCGGTCCCCCAGGGTGATGCCACATCGCATGGGATCGTGCGGCTGCCCAGACCATCGAGGACCTCGATGTAGAACGGATTATTGGTCGCCGCGGCAATGGCGCGGTGAAAGGCAAAATCAGTCTTGCCGGTGGGCGTGCCGGCCTTGATCTGGCGCTCGAACTCGTTCCAGGCCTCCTGGATGGCCGCGTCCTGGCTGGAACTGCGCCGCAGCGCGGCCAGCCCGGCCGACTCGATCTCGATGCCCATGCGCACTTCGAGCACATTGAGCGCCACCGAAATCTTGTTCGAGCTGCTCGCGCCGATTGCCGAGAACGGACTGGCGGCGCTGGCCATCACGAAGACCCCCGCGCCCTGGCGCGACTGCACCAGCCCGTCGGCGGCCAAGGCGGCAATCGCCTCGCGTACCACCGTGCGGCTGACCCCGAAGATCGCGGTCATCTGGCTTTCGGTGGGCAGCTTGCCGCCGGCCTCGAATTCGCCCTCGGCAATGCGTTTGCGCAGCGAGCCGATCACCAGGTCGGCCAGCTTGGGCTTGCGGCTCAGCGCCAGGACTTCGTCATTCAGGCTCATCAATTACCCCTGAACAGCGCCGGCAACCACAGCGACAGGGCCGGTATGTAGGTCACCAGGCCGAGCACAATGAGGCCGGCGCCATAGAAGGGCCAGATGCTGCGCATCGCCTCCCAGACGGTTATCTTGCCCACCGCGGCGGCCACGAACTGCACCGGGCCCAGCGGCGGCGTATTGAGGCCGATCCCCAGATTGAGGATCATGATCACCCCGAAATGCACCGGGTCGATGCCGAATGACTTGGCGATCGGCAGGAAGATGGGCGTCGTAATGATGATCAGGGGGCCCATATCCATGAAGGTGCCCAGCACCAGCAGCAGCACATTGATCATCAGCAGCACCAGCAGCGGATCGCTCGAGATCGCCGCAATGCCGTCGGTCAGGATGATCGCCACCTTGAGATAGGCCATCAGCCAGCCAAACGAGGCCGCCGCGCCGATGATGAACAGCACCATGGCCGTGGTGCGCACCGCCCCCAGCACCGAATGCACGAACTCGCTCCAGCCCAGCGACCGATAGACCAGCACGGTGACGAGGAAGGCATAGAACACCGCGATGCAGGAGCTTTCCGTCGCCGTGAAAATGCCCGAGCGCACGCCGCCAAAGATGATGGCAATCAGCATCAGCCCGGGAATCGAGGCGAGGAAGAAATAGCCCGCTTTGCGGAAGCCGGGGAACGGCTCGGTCGGGTAGCCGCGCTTGACCGCCACGATATAGGCCGTGATCGACAGCGCCAGCGCCAGCAGCAGGCCGGGAATGATGCCGGCCGTGAACAGGTCGGCAATCGAGATATTGCCCCCGCCCGACAGCGAATAGATGATCATGTTGTGGCTGGGCGGCAGCAGCAGCGCGATCAGCGCCGCCATCGAGGTGACATTGACCGCATAGTCGGCGCCATAGCCGCGCGCCTTCATTTGCGGGATCATGATGCCGCCCACCGCGGCCGCTTCTGCCACGGCCGAGCCGGAAATACCCCCGAACAGCGTCGAGGCGGCGATATTGACCTGCCCCAGCCCGCCGCGCACATGCCCGATCAGCGACCCGGCAAAGGCGATGATCCGCGCCGCGATGCCGCCGCGCATCATCAGGTCGCCGGCAAAGATGAAGAAGGGAATGGCCAGAAGGCTGAAGGCAGACACGCCCGAATTGAGCTGCTGGAACACCACGATGGCGGGGCGACCCAGATAGACGATGGTGGCAAAGCTGGCTATGCCCAGGCAATAGGCGATGGGGGTGCCGATCAGCATCAGCAGCGTAAACACCCCGAACAGGATCCAGTATTCCATGCGTATCAGGCCTCGGTCACGGTCGGGTCGGTCGGCAGATCGTCAATCGGTTCACCGGCCAGGCGCAGCAGCATGCGCTCCAGCGCGAACAGGCACATCAGGAAACCCGAGACCACGATGGGGAAATAGGTAAAGGACGTCGGCAGGCCGAGCACCGGAATGCGGGTGGACCAGTAGCGGATCGCCAGCTCGCCGCCATACCAGACCATGCCGAAGGCAAAGCCGAACACGGCGATGTCGCTGATTGTCCGCAGCCATGGCTTGGCGCTGGACGGCAGCAGATAGAGCAGCACATCAAAGCCCATGTGGAAATTCTCCCGCACCCCCACGGCCGCGCCCAGAAACACGAACCAGGTCACCAGCATGATAGCCCCCGCTTCCGTCCAGGATGGCGAGGCATTGATGACGAAGCGCATGAACACCTGGTAGGCGACGATGAGCGTCATGGCGATGAGGCCAAAACCGGCTAGCCACAGGATGGCAGTGGAAAGGCGCCCCAAGGCGCGACTTATGGGCATGAGCCAGTGTTTCACGTCAGGTTCTCCGCCACGATGGGATCGGGCCGGCGCAGCGCGCCAGCCCGGAAGAAAGCCTCAGCCTTCGGTCGCCTGAATGCGGGCAACCAGATCCTGCAGCTTGGGGTCGGTCACGTACTTGTCGTAGACCGGTTTCATGGCTTCGATGAAGGGCGCCTTGTCGACTTCGTTGATCACCGCGCCGAGCGCTTCCACCGCGGCCTTGGATTCAACTTCCTTGGCAGCCCAGAGCTCGCGTTGCTTGGCAACGGATTCCTTGGCGGCTTCGCGGAACAACGCCTGGTCCTCAGGGGTCAGGCCATCCCAGACGATCTTGGAGATCACCAGGACTTCCGGAACCATCAGGTGTTCGTCAAGCGAATAGAACTTGGCGACTTCGGCATGGCCCGCCGTGTCATAGCTGGGATAATTGTTCTCGGCGCCGTCGATCACGCCGGTCTGGATACCCGAATAGACTTCGCCATAGGGCATCGGCGTGGCATTGCCGCCGAGGGCCGCCACCATGTCCACGAAGATGTCCGAACCCATGACGCGGAACTTCATGCCGGCCATATCGTCAAGCGACTCGATCGGCTTTTCGCTGTTGTAGAACGAGCGCGCGCCACCATCGTAATAGGCCAGCGCGATCAGATCGACGGCCTCGAAGGCGGCCAGGATTTCCTCGCCGATCGGGCCATCCAGCACTGCGTGGAAATGGTCGGCCGAGCGGAAGATATAGGGCAGCTGCGTCACGGTGGCTTCGGCCACCTGGGTGCCGAAGGCGCCGATTGAGATGCGGTTGAGGTCGATCACGCCGAACTGGGTCTGTTCGATCGTGTCGGCTTCCTGGCCGAGCTGGGCCGAGTGGAACACTTCGACGCTATAGCGGCCATCGGTCTTCGCGCTCAGCAGCTCGCCGAAATGCTTGACCGCTTCGACCGTCGGATAGCCATCAGGATGGGTATCGGACGAACGCAATACCGTCTGGGCACTGGCCGTTGAAACCATCAGGGATGCAGCGACAAGCGCAGTCGCTGCCAGTTTAGGCAGATGAAACATGGAGTCCTCCCAGTTGTCTGATGACACCGGTCAGGCCGTCCTCCGACCTGTCGCGACCGGCGTCGTTCACTGTGGCGCAGAGCCCTCGCCCCCGCCACACAAGACCGACCCATCCTCCTCCTCTGGACTCTGCGTCATCTTGGTCACAAACTGGTATGGAAGAACCAGGAACAAGTCAACATACAATCCCCTGCAACTTGTATGATGACTTTTGTCGAGGAGGCCGCTCTCTTTATGGGCCTCGGAAAACAGCAACGCCGCCGAGATTGATCTCGGCGGCGTCATTGTAGGGGTAGTTGCTGGCCCAGCTATTATATGTGGATGGCGCCGTCACCCAGCGACAGGGCCGCCTCGCGCACGGCTTCCGACAGTGTCGGATGTGCATGCGTGCTGCGCGCCAGGTCCTCTGCCGATCCGGAGAACTCCATCAGCACCACCAGTTCGTGGATCATGTCGCCGGCATTCTTGCCCACGATATGGGCGCCCAGCACCCGGTCGGTATTCACATCGGCAAGGATTTTGACAAAGCCCTGCGTCGCCAGCATGGCCTTGGCACGGCCATTGGCGCTGAACGGGAACTTGCCGATCTTGTATTCAATGCCCTCGGCCTTGAGCTCGTCTTCGGTCTTGCCGACGCTGGCCACTTCCGGATTGGTATAGACCACCGACGGAATGGCGGCATAGTTCACATGCCCGGCCTGGCCCGACAGGATCTCGGCCACCGCAATGCCCTCGTCCTCGGCCTTGTGCGCCAGCATCGGGCCGGCAATCACGTCGCCGATCGCATAGATGCCGTCGACCGAGGTCTTGTACTGGCCATCCACCCGCACGCGGCCGCGTTCATCGAGTGCCACCCCGACAATGTCGAGCCCCAGCCCTTCAGTATAGGGTTTGCGGCCAATGGCCACCAGCACCACATCGGCGTCGAGCAGTTCGGCCGCACCGCCCTTGGCTGGCTCCACCGACACCTTGAGCGCGCCATTGTCCTGCTTGTCGACGCCCGAAACCTTGCTCGAGAGCTTGAACTCCATGCCCTGCTTCTGCAGCATGCGCTGGAACTGCCGGGCCACTTCACTGTCCATGCCGGGCAGGATGCGGTCGAGATATTCCACCACCGTCACCTGGCTGCCCAGCCGCGCCCAGACCGAGCCCAGCTCGAGCCCGATCACGCCAGCGCCGATCACCACCAGCTTGCCGGGCACCTTTTCCAGGCTCAGCGCCCCGGTGGAGGTCACGATCTTCTTCTCGTCGATCTCGATGCCCGGCAGGTTGGCCGATACCGAGCCCGAGGCGATGACGATATTCTTGGTCTCGATCTCGACGGCGGCGCCATTCTGTGGCGTCACGCGCACCTTGCCCGGTGCGGCAATGGTGCCGATGCCCTGAAAGGTAGTGATCTTGTTCTTCTTGAACAGGTAATCCACGCCGCCGACATTGGCCGCGACCGTTTCGGTCTTGTGGTTCATCATCTGCGCCAGGTTCAGCACCGGCGTCGGAATGTCGATGCCCAGCGCCTTGAAGCCATGCCCGGCCTCTTCGAACAGCTCGGAAGCATGCAGCAGCGCCTTGGAGGGGATGCAGCCGATATTGAGGCAGGTGCCGCCATGGGTGGCCCATTTCTCGACGACGGCAACCTTCATGCCCAGCTGCGCTGCACGGATCGCAGCGACATAGCCGCCCGGACCCGAGCCGATGATGGTGAGGTCGAAAACGTCTGCCATTGGAAGCCCCGAAACTGGTTAGTGTTGCTGGGCCAGTGCGACACGCACTGCCAGCAGGATGAAGGTAATGCCGGTAACCCGATTAAACCACCTGCCAAAGCGGAAAAACCCCTGTCGTACCGACGCGGTCGTAAAAAACATCGAGACCAGCGCGAACCAGCCAAACAGCATCAGGCTCATGCACGCCACATAGAACACCTTGATGTCACCCCCCGTATGCGCCGAAACCAGGCTGGTAAACAGCGCCAGGAAGAACAGCACGGCCTTGGGATTAAGCAGATTGGTCAGGAAGCCCAGCGCAAAGGCGGCAAAATCGCCGCGTCGCGCCGCGCCCAGTTCGGCCTCAGCCGGCGGCTGCGGTGGCGGACTGCGCAGGGCGGAGATGGCCAGATAGACCAGATAGGCGGCGCCCAGCCATTTGAGAATATTGAACAGCAGCAGTGACTGGCCGACAATCACCCCGACGCCCAGCAGCGTGTAGCTGCCATGCACCAGGATCGACGTGGCGATTCCCGCCGAGGTAAACAGCGCCGCGCGCCGGTCATGGGCAATAGACTGGCGCAGCACCATGGCAAAATCGGCGCCCGGAATGACCGCATTGATGCCAAAGGCCAGCATCAGGCCGGCAAATTCAAGCCAGGGAAAATCCAATTGGGCACCAGGCGCATCGATGGACCCGTCACAGCGGGCCATCCCTGTTTAGCGAACTCTGTCCGCTTCGCAAACTGCCATTGTGCGCGCCCGCTACTGCGCGGCGATAGCCTGGGCCTTTTCCAACGCTGCCGGCAGGCTCTTGTCGATGTCGAGCGCGCCGCTGTTGACCTGCTCGAGAAAGCCCCGGCAGAACTGGTTCTTGTCGCCCGCCTGGTTATAGGCGCTCATGATCTGGCTGCCGCCATAGGTCTCCGCGGCCGCCACGGCTTCCGGCGTGCCGCCGCCCAACCGCTCGACGACGCGATTGGCCAGATCGAGAAAACCGATATTGCGCAGGTACCAGTTGTCATTGGCGGTGTGGTAGGCGCTGTCGAGCCCGGTGGTCTCGTAGCAATGCGTCGTCATAGCGCTGACAATCGCCCTGGCGCCATGAAAGGCCATCAGCTCGCCCACCAGCTCGGGATTGGCCTCGTCCTGGGCATGGGCGGGGAAGAGGATGGCGAGCCACAACAGGGCCGGATAGATCAGGGGATGCAACAGGCGCTCATCTCCGCAAAATACGCGTTAACATGGTTTGTCATCTGCAGCACCCGCGTTAACAGACTGTTAGCATCCAGCGTCGCCGACATCACGAAAGCGCCAACAAAAAGGGGCCCGCCGCAGCGGACCCCGAAATCTGTCATCCCAATGCGGCGATCTAGAGATCGAGCACCAGCCGTTCGGGCGCTTCAAGGCTTTCCTTGACGCGTACGAGGAAGGTCACCGCTTCCTTGCCGTCGACGATCCGGTGATCATAGCTCAGTGCCAGATACATCATCGGCCGGATGACGATCTGCCCGCCAACCACCACGGGACGATCCTGGATCTTGTGCATGCCCAGAATGCCCGATTGCGGGGCATTCAGGATTGGCGTGCTCATGAGCGAGCCATAGACGCCACCATTGGAGATGGTGAAGGTGCCGCCCTGCATGTCGGCCATCGACAGCTGACCGTCGCGGGCCTTCTTGCCCAGCGCATTGATCGCCTTTTCGATGTCGGCAATGCCCATCTGGTCGGCATCGCGCACCACCGGAACCACGAGGCCCTTGTCGGTACCCACAGCCACGCCAATATTGGCATACTGCTTGTAGATCAGGTCATCGCCATCGATCTCGGCATTGACCGCCGGAATCTCCTTGAGGGCATGCACGACGGCCTTGGTGAAAAAGCCCATGAAGCCGAGCTTAACGCCGTGCTTCTTCTCGAACAGTTCCTTGTACTGGGTCCGCAGCGCCATCACCGGCGCCATGTCCACCTCGTTGAAGGTGGTCAGCATCGCAGCGCTGTTCTGTGCTTCCTTGAGGCGGCGGGCAATGGTCTGGCGCAACCGCGTCATCTTCACGCGCTCTTCGCGCACGCCTTCGTCAACCGGGGCGCGGGCAGCCACGGGTGCCTTGGCCTCGGCTGGCTTGGCGGCGGGGGCCGCAGCCGGCGCTGCTGCCGGAGCAGCGGCAATCTTGCTCATGGCCGACAGCACGTCTTCCTTGAGCACCTGGCCTGCCTTGCCCGAACCGGCAATGGTGCCGGCATCAAGGCCGTTCTCGGCAATCATCTTCTGTGCCGAGGGGGCCGGAGCCCGATCGGTGGCCGTGACCGGCTGAGCAGCGGGCTCAGGCTTGATCTCTTCCGGACCGGCGGCATTGTTGATCGGCGCTGCCGACTTGGCTTCGGCTGGCGCCGCAGCGGTAGGCTTGGCCGTCACGGTGACGCCGGCAGCGCCCCCGATGGCGCCCAGCAGTGCGCCCACATCGACCGTCTCGCCCTGCTGGGCGGCAATCGCTTCGAGTACACCGGCGGCGGGCGCCGGCACTTCGATCGTGACCTTGTCGGTTTCAAGTTCGACAATCGGTTCATCGGCAGCGACGGTATCGCCAACCTTCTTGAACCATTGCCCGATGGTGGCTTCAGTGACGCTTTCGCCCAGCGTCGGCACGCGGATTTCAGTCGACATGTATAGTCCTTTTATTGTGCCAAGGCTTCGTCGAGGAAGGCCTGCAGCTGTGCCAGATGCGTACGCATCAGGCCCGTTGCCGTGGATGCAGAAGCCGGACGACCGGTATAGCGCACGCGCTGGCCAGTCCGGCCCATCTGGTCGAATACCCATTCAACATAAGGCTGAATGAAGGCCCAGGCACCCATATTCTTGGGTTCTTCCTGGCACCAGATGACTTCGGCATTCTTGAAGCGGTTCAATTCGTCCAGCAGCGCCTTGGCCGGGAACGGATAGAGCTGCTCGATACGCAGCAGATAGACATCGTCGATGCCCTTCTTTTCGCGATCTTCCAGCAGGTCGTAGTAGACCTTGCCGGTGCACAGCACGACGCGGCGAATCTTGTCGTCGCTGGTCAGCTTGGTCGTGGTTTTTGGCACGCCCGGCGCCTCGGCATCGTCCCACAAGAGGCGGTGGAAGCACGAATCGGGACCCATTTCGACGAGGCCCGAGGTGGCACGCTTGTGGCGCAACAGGCTCTTTGGCGTCATCAGGATCAGCGGCTTGCGGAAGTCGCGCTTCACCTGGCGGCGCAGGGCATGGAAGTAATTGGCCGGCGTAGTGCAGTTGGCGACCTGCATATTGTCTTCCGCACAGAGCTGCAGGAAACGTTCCGGACGCGCCGAGGAGTGCTCGGGGCCCTGGCCTTCATAGCCATGCGGCAGCAGCATCACGAGGCCACTCATGCGGAACCACTTGCGTTCGCCCGAACTTATGAACTGGTCGATGACCACCTGCGCGCCATTCACGAAGTCGCCGAACTGGGCTTCCCAGATGGTCAGCGCCTTGGGCTCGGCGAGGGAATAGCCATATTCAAAGCCCAGCACGGCCTCTTCCGACAGCATCGAGTTGATGACTTCGTAGCGGCACTGCTCCGGGTCGAGATTGTTGAGCGGCGTATAGGTCTTGTTGTCGACCAGCTGGTCATTGAGCACCGAATGGCGCTGGCTGAACGTGCCGCGTTCGACGTCCTGGCCGCTCAGGCGCACCGGATGGCTCTCGGTCACCAGCGTGCCGAAGGCCAGCGATTCTGCCGTGGCCCAGTCCACGCCCTCGCCCGATTCGATCGCCGCGAGGCGGTTGTCCATGAAGCGCTTGACCGTTTTGTGGACGTTGAAGCCTTCGGGAACGCGCGTCAGCGCCGTACCGATCTTGACCAGTTGGTCGATCTCGACCCCGGTCTCGCCGCGGCGCGGCCCTTCGGCATCGGCCGGCCGGAAATCCTTCCAGGCGCCGTCGAGCCAGTCGGCCTTGTTCGGACGATAGTCCTGACCGGCCTCGAATTCCTTTTCCAGCGTCGCGCGCCAGTCGGCCTTGAGCTGCTCGATATCGGCAGCCGACAGCAGACCTTCGCCCACCAGCTTTTCCGCATAGATCTCGAGCGTGGTCTTGTGCGCGCGGATCTTGGAATACATTAGCGGCTGGGTGAAGCTGGGCTCATCGCCTTCGTTATGGCCATGCCGGCGATAGCAGAACATGTCGATGACGACAGGCTTGCCGAACTTCTGGCGATATTCCACAGCCACCTTGGCGGCAAACACCACCGCCTCGGGATCGTCGCCATTCACATGCAGCACCGGCGCCTCGATCATCTTGGCGACGTCGGTCGGATAGGGCGAGGAGCGCGAATACATCGGCGAGGTGGTAAAGCCGATCTGGTTGTTGATCACGAAGTGGATGGACCCACCCGTACGATGGCCCTTGAGGCCGCTGAGGCCCAGGCATTCGGCGATCACGCCCTGCCCGGCAAAGGCCGCATCGCCATGGATCAAAAGCGGCAGCACCATGGAGCGGTCGGGCTTGCCCTCGGTCGGGATATTGACCAGCTTGCCCAGCGGCGCGATGTGCTGGTCCTGCTTGGCGCGTGACTTGCCCAGCACCACCGGATCGACGATCTCGAGATGGCTTGGATTGGCCGTCAGCGACAGATGCACCTTCTTGCCATCGAACTCGCGGTCCGACGAGGCGCCCAGATGGTATTTCACGTCGCCCGAACCCTCGACATCGTCGGGGTAGAAGGCGCCGCCCTTGAACTCATGGAACAGGGCGCGGTGCGGCTTCTGCATCACCTGGGTGAGCACGTTGAGGCGGCCGCGATGGGCCATGCCCAGCACGATATCCTTGATCCCCAGCGCGCCGCCGCGCTTGATGATCTGCTCGAGCGCCGGAATGGTGGCTTCACTGCCATCCAGGCCGAAGCGCTTGGTGCCGGTATATTTGACGTCGATGAACTTCTCGAAGCCCTCGGCCTCGATCAGCTTGCCCAGGATGGCCTTCTTGCCTTCGGGCGTGAAGGAGATTTCCTTGTCCGGCCCCTCGATGCGCTCCTGGATCCACTGCTTGGCTTCAGGATCGGAGATGTGCATGAACTCGATGCCCAGCGTGCCGCAATAGGTGCGCTTGAGAATCGCCAGCATTTCCGGAATCGTCGCGTATTCCAGGCCCAGATAGTTGTCGATGAAGATCTTGCGGCTGTAATCGGCGTCGGTGAAGCCGTAGCTTTTGGGATCGAGCTCGGGCGCCGGCTCATCGGCCTTCATCTTGAGCGGGTCGAGATCGGCATGCAGATGCCCGCGCATGCGGTAGGCCCGGATCATCATGATGGCACGGATCGAATCGCGCGTGGCCTGCAGCACATCGGCGACACTGGACTTGTCGACGCCGAGCGCCTCGGCCTTCTTGGTGATGGCCTTCTCGGTCTTGACCGCGATGTCACCCCAATTGCCGTCGAGCGCGCTGACCAGCTCGCCATTGGCGGCCTGCGGCCAGTCCTTGCGGCCCCAGCTCGGCCCGTCGGCGTTCTTCTGCGCTACGCCCTCGCCGTCATCCAGCTTGGAAAAGAAGCTCTGCCAGGTCTCGTCGACGCTGGCAGGATCGCCTTTGTACCGCGAGTACAATTGCTCGATATAGTCGGCGTTCCCACCATAGAGGAACGAGGTCAGCAAGAACGTGTCGTTCTTTTCCTGTCGTGTCATCGCTTTTTCTCGCGAGGCCCACGCCCCGCCATCCTTCTGGTCTAGCCGGACAGTCTCCGGCCTCATGAACGGTCATTGCTGGCAGGCACTATTGACCGTTCTTCCTTTGCATCCTGTTAAGACTTGCGGCGCCCCGCAAGGCGCCGCCAACCCTAACCTCAAATTTCGCCTGCCGCATCCCAACCGGTTAACACCGTTCTGTGTCCGAAGCGCGACCGACTTTGGGCTAACTTAGCCCTTGAGGACTTCGCTCAGCGTCCGGCCGATCCGTGCCGGCGACTTCGACATGCGGATCCCCGCTGCCTCCATCGCCGCGATCTTGTCTTCCGCGCCGCCCTTGCCGCCCGAAATCACGGCGCCGGCATGGCCCATGGTGCGGCCCGGAGGGGCCGTCAGCCCGGCGATGAAGCCGGCCATCGGCTTCTTGCGGCCGCGCTTGGCTTCATCGATCAGGAACTGGGCAGCGTCTTCTTCGGCCGAGCCGCCGATTTCGCCGATCATCACGATCGACTTGGTCTCCGGATCAGCCAGGAACATTTCGAGCATGTCGATAAATTCGGTACCCTTGACCGGGTCGCCGCCGATACCCACGGCGGTGGACTGACCGAGGCCTTCATTGGTGGTCTGGAACACGGCTTCATAGGTAAGCGTGCCGGAACGGGAAACAATGCCCACCGAGCCCTTGGAGAAGATCGAACCGGGCATGATGCCGATCTTGCATTCTTCCGGCGTCAGCACGCCCGGGCAGTTTGGACCCAAAAGCCGCGACTTGGACTTCTCGAGCCGCGCCTTGACCCGCACCATGTCGAGTACGGGAATACCCTCGGTGATGCAGACGATCAGCGGGATTTCCGCATCGATGGCTTCGATGATGGCGGCGGCAGCGCCGGGAGGCGGCACATAGACCACCGAGGCATTGGCGCCGGTGCGATCCTTGCCTTCGGCAACACTGGCAAATACCGGCAGCGACGCCGAGGCGTCGAGCCCGCTGGTCCAGGTTTCGCCGGCCTTTTTGGGGTTCACCCCACCGACCATCTGCGTGCCGTAATAGGCCAGTGCCTGTTCGGTGTGGAAGGTACCGGTCTTGCCGGTGAGGCCCTGGACGAGAACCTTGGTGTCTTTATTGACGAGAATGGACATGGGTTTGGTCTCTCTTGCAGGGCTTAGGCAGCGGACTTGACGGCGGCGACGATCTTCTGCGCCGCGTCATCGAGGTCGTCGGCCGAAATCACGTTGAGGCCCGACTGATCCAGGATCGCCTTGCCTTCCTTGACCCGGGTGCCCTCGAGGCGAACCACCAGGGGAACCTCAAGCCCGACTTCCTTCACCGCGGCAATCACGCCTTCGGCGATGACGTCGCAGCGCATGATGCCGCCAAAGATATTGACCAGGATGCCCTTCACGGCCGGATCGGCCGTGATGATCTTGAAGGCCGCGGTGACCTTTTCCTTGGTGGCGCCGCCACCGACGTCGAGGAAGTTGGCCGGCTCGGCGCCATAGAGCTTGATGATGTCCATGGTCGACATGGCCAGGCCCGCGCCATTGACCATGCAGCCGATATTGCCGTCGAGCGCCACATAGGCCAGGTCGAACTTGCTGGCTTCGATTTCCTTGGCGTCCTCTTCGCTGAGGTCGCGCAGCGCCTTGAGCTCTTCGTGGCGGAAGGCGGCATTGTTGTCAAAGCTCACCTTGGCGTCGAGCACGCGCAGATGCCCATCGGTCATCACGATCAGCGGATTGACCTCGAGCATGCTCATGTCGGTTTCGACAAAGGCCTTGTAGAGGATCGGCATCAGTGTGGCGGCATCGGCCTTGGCATCGCCATCGAGCGCCAGGGCGCTGACGATCTTGGCCACATCGGCCTCGGTGACGCCGGCGGTCGGATCGATATCGACACTGATGATCTTTTCGGGTGTGTGCTCGGCAACCGCCTCAATATCCATGCCGCCTTCTGTGGACACCACGAACGACACGCGGCCGCTGTCACGGTTGACCAGCAGCGAGCAGTAGAGCTCGCGGGCAATGTCGGCGCCGTCTTCGATATAAAGCCGGTTGACCTGCTTGCCGGCGGGGCCGGTCTGCTTGGTCACCAGGGTATTGCCCAGCATTTCCTTAGAGAAGGCGACCACTTCATCAATGGTCTTGGCCAGGCGCACGCCGCCCTTGGCATCGGGGCCCAGTTCCTTGAACTTGCCCTTGCCACGCCCACCGGCATGGATCTGGCTCTTGACCACATAAAGCGGGCCCGGCAGCGACTTGGCGGCAGCAGCGGCTTCATCGGCCGAAAAGATCGCCACGCCGGCGGCAACCGGTGCGCCATACGATTTCAGCAGCTCTTTGGCCTGGTGTTCATGGATGTTCATTGTCTAGCCTCTAGTTTGTGGCGTCTGCCATAGAGCGCGTGCGAATGCGCCTTTATCCCCGGAGGGCTTCGTTAGCATCAGATAATCGCGTTCAACGAGATCGAGATAGCTGACGATCTCATTTTGCGACGATCCTGTTTCGAGCATGGACTGCAGGTGCAACAGGTAGGTGTCGTATTCGTCTTCCGGTAGCGGGCGATAACTGATCTCGCCCGCCGTATCTGCATTCGCCATGGGAACCCCGATAGGATTCCAGTGCCTGGCGCACAAGTCCCGCAGGTGAGACAGGTCTGGCACATTACCCAGCATTTCAGGCCAGCTTGGGCGCGATCTTCTTGCAGGCCTCGATCAGCCCTTCAACGGCGCCGACCGACTTGTCGAAAGCCTTCTGCTCGGCCGAGTTGAGCGTGATCTCGACGACCTTTTCCGCGCCACCGGCGCCGATGACGACAGGCACGCCGACATAGGTGCCCTTCACGCCGAATTCGCCATTGAGATAGACCGCGGCGGGCAGCACGCGCTTCTTGTCCTTGAGGAAGCTTTCAGCCATGGCAATGGCCGAAGTAGCCGGCGCATAGAAGGCCGAGCCGGTCTTGAGCAGGCCGACGATCTCGGCGCCGCCGTCACGGGTGCGCTGGATGATCTCTTCGAGCTTTTCCTTGCTCATCCAGCCCATCTTGACGATGTCGGTGAGCGGAATGCCGGCCACGGTCGAATAGCGCGCCAGCGGCACCATGGTGTCGCCGTGCCCGCCCATGACGAAGGCATTGACGTCCTGGATCGAGACGTTGAGTTCATCGGCGATGAAGTGGCAGAAGCGCGAGCTGTCGAGCACGCCGGCCATGCCGATCACCATCTTGGTGGGCAGGCCGGAGAACTTTTGCAGCGCCCAGACCATGGCGTCGAGCGGGTTGGTGATGCAGATGACGAAGGCCTTGGGCGCATATTTGGCAATCCCGGCGCCAACCTGCTCCATCACCTTGAGGTTGATTTCGAGCAGGTCGTCGCGGCTCATGCCCGGCTTGCGCGGCACGCCGGCGGTGACGATGACGACATCGGCGCCCTTGAGGTCTTCATATTTTGAGGTGCCGGTGATGGAAGCATCATAGCCTTCGACCGGTGCCGACTGCGACAGGTCGAGCGCCTTGCCCTGCGGCACGCCGTCAACGATGTCGAACAGGACGATATCGCCCAGGTCCTTGAGAGCGGCGAGATGGGCGAGTGTGCCGCCAATCTGACCCGAGCCGATAAGAGCGATCTTCTTGCGCGCCATTAGTCCTCATCCCAACTGCGTTGAATTGGCGCACGTTTAACCCTGTCGGCTCAGAGGGGCAAGTGAACCCTTCGTCTAAACCACGCTTTGGCCCTTGCCGATGGGCGAAGGGCCCCTGCCCGATGGGCAAGGTGCGCCGCCGCGCGCTACGAAGCGGCCTCGACCGGCACGTCGCGCAGACCCTGTGCCAGATAGTCCTCGGACTGCATCTCGATCAGCCGCGATACGGTGCGCCCGAATTCGAACGCCGTCTTGTCGTCCTTGCCCAGCTGCTCCAGCGGCACGGCAAAGCTGGCGCCCAGCTTGACGCCGCGATCATAGAGAGTGTCGATCAAGAGGATAAAGCGCTTGGCCTGATTGGACATGGTGCGGTCCATCTGCGGCACGCCATCGATGATGATGGCATCGAACTGATGGGCGATGCGCACGAAGTCGCGCGAGCCCAGCGGCTTGTCGCAGAGATCGGCAAAGCCGAACCGCGCCGCGCCCAGCCAGGTCAGCGGCACGGCGATCTTGCGCCCGGTGCTTTCGACCACGCCCGGTTCACCCGCCTCGCCCCCCGTCAGCCGCAGCCACAGCCGGTCCATCTGGGCCCGGGCCTCGTCGCCTGTGCCAAAGGCATAGACGTGCTGGCCGGCAAATTTCAGCCGCCGGTAATCCTGCGCCGCCGGCAGCGCCGCCACTGTCAGATGCGCCTTGAGCAGGTCGATGAAGGGCAGGAACAATTGCCGGTTGAGACCATCCTTGTAGAGGTCGTCGGGCACCACATTGGAGGTGGTTACCAGCGTCACCCCGGCCGCGAACAGCTTGTCGAACAGACGCGCCAGCAGCATGGCATTGGTGATGTCATGCACATGCATTTCATCCAGGCACAGCAGTTTGAGGCCCGACTTGATGATAGGCTTGACCACCGCCTCGACCGGATCGGCATCCTTGCCCCTGGCGCTCTTGCGGAAGGCCGCCATGCCGGCATGGATCTCGTCCATGAATTCGTGGAAGTGCACCCGCCTTTTGGTGACCGGCGCAGCGGCAAAGAACAGGTCCATCAGCATGGTCTTGCCACGCCCGACCTCGCCATAAAGATAAAGCCCGCGCACCGGCACTTTCGGCCGGTCGAGCAGCTTGTCCAGCAGCCCGCGCGGCTTGCTGTCCTCCAGCCCCGCCAGCACCTCGTCGAGCAGCAGCACGGCTTCGCGCTGCGCCGGATCGGCGTTCAGGGTACCGCGCACCACCAGCGCCTGATAGGCGCCCATGACGGGGCCGACGGCAGTGGCAGGTTCAGTACGGCGGGGGCGAGGGGGCAAACGCAAGGCTCTCGATAGGCCTCATCACGGTCCGCCTGACTTGACCGCAGGAGGCGAAGGACGAGATCGTTGTGGCAGGTCTCGTGCTTCGACACGCTCACCACGAGCTCTGCCGGACATGCGAGACAAGCCGAAAAAATGGAGCCGGCCCATCGGACCGGCCCCATTCAAATTCTAGCGGGCCATCGAGATGGCCTGGCCACCGGCCATAGTGCCGATATAGCGACCACTGCTCGGGGCCAGGAACGCGGCGATATTGCCATTTTCATCATAGAGCTGCAGCTGGCTGCCGACCTGCTGCCAGCCGGCGACGCCGGCCAGCACGGGAACCGCGCAACCGGGCGCCGACGCACGGTAGTAGCTGGTACCGGTCTTGGCGGTCATCGGCAGGTTGAGCCGGCACTGTGCAGCACCGGCCACGACATTCCACACGCCTTCAGGACCGCTGGTCATGGCGCCCGCCGTCGGCTGGGCCAGCGGATCGAGCGAGACGATCGAGGAGGGCGTGCCGGGCGTAGCCGCGGCCATCTGCGTATTGCCGGCCATCATCGGGCTGGTGCCGGTCATGGCCGTATTGGCCTGAACCCCGCCCAGCACCGGCTGGCCGGACAGGCCGGGTGCAACGGTGCCCGTGGCGCCGATCGCCGGCAGCGTGCCCTGCTGCACCACCGAATTCTGCACCGGCTGCAATTGCTGCGGCGTGCCGATCGTGTTGAGATTGGCGGTGTTTGATCCCGTTGAGGAACATCCCGCCACTACCAGCGCGATGGCTGCAATGCCCGCAGCGGAAACCAGTCCGCGCATCCAAACCGTCATTGGTCGCTCCTACCCAAAGGCTTAACAAAAGTTAACAGGTTGGCTGGCTTATAGCCAAAGCCTTTCCTGCATTCAACCGCCCATGGTCCGCAACTGACGTAAGGCACAGCAATGTGGCGCTTTACGGGTCGCCCACCACCATTTCCTTTAACAGTTCTGCGGCCAGAAGCGTTGCATCCTCCACTTCTTCTTCCGGTACCTGCACCGGCACGCCGCCCCGGCCGAAGATATTGCCCACCCCCGGCAACCCGCCTTCGCCCTGCTCGAGCGGGTGAAACCCATAGGCACGCAGCGCCACCACCAGCATGCGGGCGGTGGCCGGACTGTCGACATGGGCGATTACCTGATAACTCATGCGCGTCTCCTTGCGCCCGATCCTGACTGTCAAACCGTCTCGGGGCAAGCCCGCAGCGCGGCTTGGCGGGCGAACGCCTGCCCGCCCGGCGCGGCTTGCCAAGCCTGTCGCAACATGGTGCAGTTGGTGCCGGCCTTTTCACCGCATGGTGATTTGCCGCCTTGCCAACCACCGCGCTTAGCATGCCGGACAACCTGTCTGCCCGGAGACCCGATGGGCGCCTATATCCTTCGCCGCATTCTGCTGATGATCCCGACCGTATTCGGCATCATGGCCATTTCCTTCCTGATCACCCAGTTCGCCCCCGGCGGCCCGGTCGAGCAGGCGCTGGCCAATATGTCGGGCCAGAATGCCTCCATGACCGAGCGCATCACCGGCAGCGAGAGTGGCGATTTCACTGCCCAGCCCGCCAAGTCATCCGGATCGGCCTATCGCGGCAGCCAGGGCCTGGCGCCCGAGCTGGTGGCGCGCATCGAGCAGCAGTTCGGTTTCGACAAGCCGCCGCTCGAGCGCTTCGGCAGCATGCTGTGGAACTATCTGCGCTTCGATTTCGGCGACAGCTACTATCGCGACATTTCCGTCATCGACCTGATCCTCGAGAAGATGCCGGTCTCCATCTCGCTGGGCCTGTGGATGACACTGCTGGCCTATGGCATTTCCATTCCGCTCGGCATCAAGAAGGCGGTCACCGATGGTAGCCGCTTTGACGTCTGGACCTCCACCATCGTCATCATCGGCTATGCCGTGCCGGGCTTCCTCGTCGCCATCGCCTTGATCATCCTCTTTGCCGGCGGCAGTTTCTTGTCGATCTTTCCGCTGCGCGGCCTGCACTCGACTGGCTCGGCCAACTGGCCATTTCATCTCTGGCTGCTCGACTATCTCTGGCATCTGGTCCTGCCCATCATCGCCATGGGCCTGGGCGCCTTTGCCACCACCACCCTGCTGACCAAGAATTCCTTCATCGACGAAATCGGCAAGCAATATGTCACCACCGCGCGCGCCAAGGGCCTGACGGAAAACCAGGTGCTCTACCGCCACGTCTTCCGCAACGCCATGATGCTGATCATCGCCAGCTTCCCGGCTGCCTTTGTCGGTGCCTTCTTCGGCGGCTCGCTGCTGATCGAAACCATCTTCTCGCTCGATGGCCTGGGCCTGCTCGGCTTCGTCTCCGTCGTCACCCGCGATTATCCGGTGGTCTTTGCCACGCTCTATATCTTCAGCCTGCTCGGCCTCGTCATCTCGCTGATCTCTGACCTGGCCTATATGTGGGTCGATCCGCGCCTTGATTTTGAAAGTCGCGAAGTATGAGCGCGGTAACCGACATCGAACCCGCCGCCCCCCCGCGCCGCCGCTGGCTCAGCCCGATCAACCAGCGCCGCTGGGCCAATTTCCGCGCCAATCGCCGCGGCTGGTGGTCACTCTGGCTGTTCCTGGCCTTCTTCACCCTCACCCTGGGTTCCGAGTTCATCGCCAATGACCGGCCCATCGTGGTTTCCTACGAGGGCGAACTGCTCTTCCCCGCCTTTGTCGATTATCCCGAAGCCCGCTTTGGCGGCTTTCTCGGCACGCCCGACTATCGCGACGATTTCATGGAGGAGCAGATCGCCGCCAATGGCTGGGCCATCTGGCCGCCCGTGCATTTCAGCTACGGCACCGTCGATGGCTACCAGCCCGGTTCCGGCGCCACCGCCCCCTCCTGGCTGCTGAGCCGCGACCAGGTCTGCAGCCGCTATCCCCTGGGCGTTGACGATCCTGGCTGCAACTGGAGCAATTATCACTGGCTGGGCACTGATGGCGAAGCCCATGACGTGCTGGCCCGCCTCCTCTATGGCGTGCGCATTTCCATCCTCTTCGGCTTTACCCTGACCATCCTCTCCTCTGTCGTCGGTCTCTTTGCCGGCGCCGTGCAGGGCTATTTCGGCGGCTGGCTCGACCTCATCGCCCAGCGCCTGATCGAAATCTGGACCGCCATTCCTGCGCTCTACCTGCTGCTGATCATTTCGAGCGTCATCGCCCCCAGCTTCTGGGTCCTGCTCGGCATCCTGCTGCTCTTCTCCTGGGTCTCGCTGGTCGGCATTGTGCGGGCCGAATTCCTGCGCGGCCGCAATTTCGAATATATCACCGCCGCCCGCGCTTTGGGCGTCTCCAACTTGACCATCATGTGGCGGCATCTGCTGCCCAATGCCATGGTCGCCACCCTCACCTTCATGCCCTTCATTCTCTCGGGCTCGGTCGTCACCCTCACCTCGCTCGATCTGCTCGGCCTGGGCCTTGAACCCGGCACGCCCTCGCTGGGCGACCTCCTGTTCCAGGGCAAGGAAAACCTCCAGGCGCCATGGCTCGGTCTCACCGGCTTTTTCGCCATCGCCATCCTCATGACCCTGCTGGTCTTCATCGGAGAAGCCGTCCGCGACGCCTTCGATCCCCGCAAGGCGTTTGCATGACCACCCCCCTGCTCTCCGTCCGCGACCTGACCATTGCCTTCGGCGCCAATCTGGCCACGCGCCATGTCTCCTTCGACATCGCCCCGGGCGAAACCCTGGCGCTGGTGGGCGAATCCGGCTCCGGCAAGTCCGTGACCGCCCTCTCCGTGCTCAAGCTGCTGCCGCCAACGGCGCAGCTCTCCGGCCAGATCCTGTTCAAAGGCCTCGACCTCGTCACCGCGCCGCCCGCCGAGCTGCGCGCCGTGCGCGGCAATGACATTTCGATGATCTTTCAGGAGCCGATGAGCTCGCTCAACCCGGTGCATCCCATCGAGCGCCAGATCGGCGAGGTCCTCGCCATCCATGGGGGCCTGCGCGCCACCGCCGCCCGCGCCCGCACGATGGAACTGCTCGACGCCGTCGGCATTGCCGATCCCAAGAGCCGCCTCGCTGCCTTTCCGCATCAGCTCTCGGGCGGCCAGCGCCAGCGCGTCATGATCGCCATGGCCCTGGCCAACGAACCTGACCTGCTGATCGCCGACGAACCCACCACCGCGCTCGACGTCACCGTGCAGGCCCAGATTCTGATCCTGCTCAAGGACCTGCAGCGGCGCCTCGGCATGGCCATGCTGTTCATCACCCATGATCTGGGCATCGTCAAAACCATTGCCGACCGCGTCTGCGTCATGACCGAGGGTAAAATCGTCGAGACCGGCCCGGTCGCCCCGCTCTTTGCCGCGCCGCAGCACGCCTATACCCGCCATCTGCTGGCCGCCGAACCGCGCGGCACCCCGCCGGCCAGCGACCCGCGCGCCCCCACCATCATCGAGGTCAACGACCTCAAGGTCTGGTTCCCCATCAAGCGCGGCCTGCTGCGCCGCACCATGGGCCATATCCGCGCCGTCGATGGCGTCGACCTGACCATCCGCCGCGGCGAAACCCTGGGCGTCGTCGGCGAATCCGGCTCCGGCAAATCCACCCTGGGCTATGCCCTGCTGCGCCTCATTCCCTCCATCGGCCGCATCGTCGTGCTCGGCAATGAACTGCAGGCCCGCTCCTGGAAGGCCATGCGGCCACTGCGCGCCGATCTGCAGATCGTCTTTCAGGATCCTTTCGGCTCGCTCAGCCCGCGCATGTCGGTCGATCAGATCATCGGCGAGGGCCTGGCCGTGCACCAGCCCCGCCTCAGCGCCGCCGAGCGCGACGCCCGCGTGGTCACGGCGCTCCAGGAAGTCGGCCTGCCGCCCGAGACGCGCTTCCGCTATCCGCACGAATTCTCCGGCGGCCAGCGCCAGCGCATCGCCATTGCCCGCGCCCTGGTGCTGGAGCCCAAATTCGTCGTGCTCGACGAGCCGACCTCCGCGCTCGACGTCTCCATCCAGGCCCAGGTGGTCGATCTCTTGCGCGACCTGCAGCAGCGCCATGGCCTGACTTATCTGTTCATCAGCCACGATCTAAAGGTGGTGCGCGCTTTGGCCAATCGGCTCATCGTCATGCGCGAGGGCAAAGTCGTCGAGCAGGGCGACGCCGCCGCTATCTTTGCCGCCCCGCAACAGGACTATACCCGCACCCTGATGGCCGCCGCCTTCAACCTGGCCGCCCCACCGATCCGTGACCACGCGCCCCCTGTCGCGCCGTCATGATTGCGCTTACTCTTCTGTCACAATTGCCCTTTCTCCGGAGCCGTCCGATGCAGTTCGCACCCCTCCTTGCCCTTGGCCTGCTGCTCGGCCTCGCCGCGCCGACCACAGCCCAGACCGCCACCGGTGAGTGGACCCATGCCTTCAACATGCAGGCGGACCCCAAATATCCCGCCGACTACCCCCATTTCGACTATGTCAATGTCGATGCCCCCAAGACGGGCATGGTGCGCCTGGGCGATCAAGGCGGCTTTGACACCTTCAACCCCATCCTGCCCAAGGGCGAGCCAGCCGGCGGGTTGGGCCTGGTCTACGAAACCCTGCTGACCCCCTCGATGGATGAGGTCAATTCCTACTACGGGCTGATCGCGCAGAGTCTGAAGATCGCCGACGACTACGGCGCCGTCAGCTTCCGCGTCGACCCGGCGGCCAAATGGCAGGATGGCGAACCCGTCACGGCCGAGGATGTCGTCTGGTCCTTCGAGACTGCGATCGCGCTCAATCCCAATCAGGCGCAATATTACAAGAACGTCACCAGCGCCGAAGTCACCGCGCCCGGCGAGGTGACCTTCTCCTTCGATCAGACCGGCAACCGCGAACTGCCGCTGATCCTGGGCCAGCTCATGGTGCTGCCCCAGCACTGGTGGGAGGGCAGCGACGCCAGCGGCAAGCCGCGCGATATCGGCCAGTCGACGCTCGAAGCCCCCATGGGCTCAGGTCCCTACCAGCTCGCCAGTTTTGATGCCGGCCGCACCATCACCTATCAGCGCGACCCCGACTATTGGGGTATCAACCACCCCACCCGTATCGGCACCAACAATTTCGACAAATACGAGATCGAGTACTTCCTCGATACCACCGTGCAGTTCGAGGCCTTCAAGGGCGATCAGTTCGACTGGTGGGCCGAGAACCAGGCCCGCCGCTGGGCCACCGGCTTTGATTTCCCCGCCGTCGCCGATGGCCGCGTCATCAAGGAACTCTTCCCCCAGGACTATGCCGATAACGGCCTGATGGTCGGCTTCATCCACAATATGCGCCGTGACATGTTCAAGGATGAACGCGTGCGCCGGGCGCTCAACTATGCGTTCAATTTCGAGGCGCTCAGCGACACCCTGTTCTTTGGCCAGTACAAGCGCATCGACAGCTATTTCTATGGTCTGCCCTTTGCCTCGAGCGGCCTGCCGCAGGGCGAGGAGCTTGAGATCCTGACCGCGCTCAAGGATCAGGTGCCGCCCTCGGTCTTTACCGAACCCTATGTCAATCCGGTGGGTGGCGATTCAGGCAAGCTGCGTGAAAACCTGCGCCAGGCGCTGACCCTCTTCAACGAGGCCGGCTATACGCTGAACGGCACCAAGCTCGTCGACGCACAGGGCAACCCCTTCACCTTCGAAATCCTGCTCAATGGCCCAACACTGGAGCCGGTCGCCGCCAACCTGGTGGCCAATCTGGCGCTGATCGGCGTCCAGGTAAGCCTGCGCTCGGTCGACAGCCCGCAATATATCAACCGGCTGCGCGCCCATGACTACGACGTCATCTATAGCGGCTGGGTGCAGTCCTTCTCGCTGGGCAATGAGCAGCGCTATTACTTCGGCTCGGGCAGCGTCGAAGAAGAGGGCAGCCAAAACTATGCCGGCATCGCCGATCCCGCCATCGATGCGCTGATCGACCAGATCATCGTCGCCGATGATCGCGACACCCAGGTCGCCGCCAGCATGGCGCTCGACCGGGTGCTGCTGCACAACCACTATATGGTCCCCGGCTATACCCTGCGCGAATTGCGCGTCGCCCATTGGGATCGCTTCAGCCACCCCGAACCACTGCCGGAGTTCTCGTCCGGCTTCCCCACCATCTGGTGGTATGACGAGTCCAAGGCAGCCAAGACCGGCGGTGCCGGCGCGCGATAGCGCGCTGGCCAGGTCAGCCGCATCCGCTAGAGCAGCTTGCCATCCTTGTAAATCGAGGCATTGATGGCGCCCTTGTCCAGATCATTGGCCACGGGGACCGAGGTCGCATCATCGCCTTCGCAGGTCATGTTGCCCTCCACGTCGCGTATCTGGGCGCTGTCGCCACAATCCAGCGGGGCCTGGTCCTGCGACCAGACCGGCATCGCGCCTAGGGAGAACAGCGCACAGATCAATAGCGGCTTCAGAATCGTCATGGGGAACCTCGGATTGGGCCCAATGACTAGCACGCCCGCGCCCCACCAAGTGTCGGTGAAACAGGAATAAATTGCCCCCAATTGCTTGGCTAATCCGGCTTGCGCGCTACCAGGTCGATCACCGCCGATAGCCCGGCATGCGCGCTGCCCTCGGTCAGTTCGGTGTCATAGCTTTCGAGGCTGATGATCTCAAGCCCGGCAAACTGCTCCCGCAGCAGAGGCTCGGTATACATGTTCTCCAACTGCGACGGCCCGCCCGTGCCATGCGCCAACTGCTCGGGACGATAGCCCTGCAGCAGCAGCAAGCCGCCCGGGGTCAGCGTCTGCACCATGCCGGCAAACATGGCCGCCCGCAGCGGCGGCGCGGCGAACTGGATGAAGATCGCCGCCACCACGTCGAAACGCGCCGCCGGCCAGTCATAATCGGCAATGTCGAGGCAATGGGTGGTCAGGCGCACGCCGCGCTTGCGGGCCAGCCCGTCCGCTTTGATCAGCCCGACTGGCGAGGCGTCGATGGAGAGCACGTCCAGTCCCTGCTCGGCCATGAACACGCCGTTGCGCCCTTCGCCATCAGCCACGGCCAGCGCCGTGCGATAACCCTTGAGCCGCCCTCCATTGGCTGCCAGGAAGGCGTTGGGCGCTTCCCCGAACACATAGCCGGGGCGGTCATAGCGGCTGTCCCAGAAACTCATCGCCTTGCTCCGGCCCGCGAACGCTGCTGCGGCCGGCCCTCAGTAATCCTGTTCGTAATAGACGCCAAGGCTGCTGTCGCCGTCTTGGCCGGTCGAGCCGGTGACCTTGAGGTCGTCAGTCACATCGAGGTTGATCGTCACCCTGCTCTGTCCGCCGGCCCCGGCCTGCACGCCCAGATACACATTGTCCTGCAGATAGGCGCCCGCCTGTACCGCCACATTGCCCGAGCTGTCGGTGACGATATCGAGATCGTCCAGTCCGGCAGCGCCGCGCAGATTGTCCACCAGCCCGTTGCCACCGCCGCCGCCGACCAGTTCGGCTGCCGCGGCGGCCAGCTTGGCCAGTTGCAGCGGCGACAACTCGCTGATCGAGCGGTTGAAGATAAGCCGGCTCAGCACTTCGTCCTGCGGCAGCTGCGGGGTCGAACTGAAGCTGACGTCAATATCGGAAGCCCGGCCCGAGACCGTCACGAACACGGTGATATCCTCGCCCTCGGTACGCGCTACCAGGTTGAGCACCGGGTCGAGATCGCCCACCAGCGTCACGGTGCCGCTTTCAAAGATGACCCGCTGGCCCAGAATGGCCAGCCGGCCCCGCGTCAGCTCGAACGCCCCCACCGGCTGGATGTCGCCGATCGGCCCGGTAATGCGCACCGAGCCGCCCACTTCGGCATCGAGCCCGCGGCCGCGGATGAAGATCTGGTTGGGCGCATTGACATTGATGTCGAGCAGCACGCCCGTCGGTCGCGACTGCGGAATGGGCGCGCCGCTGCGGTCGTCGATCCGGGCGCGCGCCAATGTCTGCTCGACCGCTACCGGCGTATTGACGTGGTCCACCTCGATCAGCGCGGCGCCGCCGCCCAGATTTTCCGGCACCGTAATATTGGCCTCTTCCACCAGCACATCGCCGCTCAGCAGCGGCGAGCCAGTGAGATTGCCGGTCAACGCCAGGTTGCCCGAGGCGGTGGCGACAAACAAATTGCCATCGGCATAGCGCGCCGAATTGAGGGCGACCCTGATATCGGCGGGGAAGCCACCGGACAGGCCCACCGAGCCGGAGGCCGAGACCGATCCGCCCGTGGCCAGGCTTGACGACAGGCTGTCGATGACCAGGCGATCGCCATTGAGACTGGCCGAGCCGGTAATGGCGTCCAGCCGCAGGTTCAGTTCCGGATCGACATAGCTCGCCCCGCTGGTCGCCACCCGCCCGCCAAACTGCGGCGCGCTGAGGCTGCCGCTGACCTGCGCATCCAGCGTCACCACGCCGGCCAGCTGGCCCCCGCGCTCGGCCACGAAGCGGTTGGCTAGCGCCAGGGGCGCCGAGCCCTGCACACTGAACGCCATGCCACTGCCGCTCAGTGGCACCGTGCCCGAACCGCTCAGCGTGAGGCCGCCCGCCCCATTGGCATTCAGCGATGCCAGCGTCACCGTACCATTGGCAAAGCTGCCTTCCGTGCTCAGGCTGAGCGGGGCAATGCCATATTCATTGATCGCCGTGGCATTGATCCCCTCGGCCTGCGCGCTGAAGCGCACCTGCGGATCACTGCTCGAGCCGCTCACCCGCGCCTGTCCGTTCACGGTACCAGCCAGGCCAAGATCGGGGGCCACGGCATTGGCGATCGACAGCGGCAGCGCGGCAATATCGAGCACGATATCGATGCTCTCGCCGGCCGAACCGCTGGCGGTGATCGAGCCGGAGCCGACATCGAAACGTACGGCATCGAGGCGGATATCCGCGCCGGCCACTTCCAGCACGGTGGGCTGCGCCAGCCGCGCCATCAGGTCGCCCTGCGCCAGCTCTGCCCGGTCCAACGCCAGCCGATAGCCGGCCTCGATCGGCGTCAGTGAGCCGGCCAGGTCGATATCCGTCCCGGTCGCCAGCACGGCCTGGGCGTCAAAACTGGTGGTTTCGCCCACTTGCGTCGCCCGCGCACTCAGTGTGTCGATATCGACGCCGGCGGCCGAAACCGCGCTGGCATTGATCGCGCCATTCACCTGCGGCACACCAAACAGATCGGCTATGTTGGCATTAATATCGGCGGCACCCACCCGGATGTCGTTGATCGCCAGTGCCTGCACGTCGCCGCGAATGCTGGCGCTCTGCTCGGCGCCATCCGGCGCCAGCGTGATCTCGGCATTGATCGATCCTGAAGCCTCAAGCAGCGCCAGCGCCGCCGCCACCGAGACATCCGGCGAGACGACGCTGAGCCCGCCATCGATCAGCCCGGTGACCACGGTGCGCGTCAGTCCGCCGCTGATCCGCGTGCCGGCGGCCTGGAAGTCGATATTGTCCAGCGTCTGCGCCGCCGGTGTCAGGCTCAGGTCCGCCGCCAACGTGGTGGCAAAGCCATCGAGCGCGCCGCCGCCGCTGATCGCCCCGGTGAGGTTCTCCTCGGCATATTGCCCGGCAAAGCGCAGCGCCCCGTCGCGCAGGGCGCGACCGGCCAGCTGGCCGCTCGGCACGGTGGCATCGAGGTTGAGCGCGATCACGCCTTCTGTGCCCCGCGCCGTGCCCACCACACCCAGCGCGCCGTTCGCCTGCGGCGACAGCAGCGCCAGATCAGCCAGGTCAAGGTTGAAGGCGAAATCAGCCAATGTGCTCGAATAGGTGCCGTCGGCCAGCATCTGCACCTGACCATTGGCGATGCGGAAATCCTCCGCGGTCAGCCCGGCGCGGTTGCGCGCCACCCGGCCCGACAGGGTCACTTCACCCGCCAGCAAGCCGTCGGCAATGTCGTCGTCAATGGTCAGGTCGCGGCCGGTACCATCCAGCGTCAGGTCAAACCCGCCGGTCAGCGGCTTGACCGTGCCCGTTGCCGCCAGCGTCATGCCGCCGGAAAGGTCGCGTCCCGCCAGCCCTGAGAAGGGGGCAATACTGGTCGTTTCCAGCGCGATATCGCCGGCAAAGTCAAAGCCGTCCAGCTGGCCCGACAGCGCCGCCGTGAGCGCTTCGCCCACTACGCGCAGCTGCGCCAGTTCCACCGGCTGGCCGGCATTGTAAACGCCGGCCAGGCCGATGCCGATTTCATTGCCCAAGGCCGCTTCGGTCGCCGCATCGGCGCTGATGCCGCTCAGCGTGCCATCGCCATTGAAGGTCACCATGCGCGCCGCCGGATCGTCTAGCGCCGAGGCCACCCCGCTCACGGTCAGCGCCACCGTCTCGGCACCCAGGCCCGGCTGGGCAAAGCCATTGATACTGAGACTGGCGCGCCAATCCTGCGCCGCGCCGGCAGCTTCCGCCCCGCCATAATCGACGCTGAGCTGTGCCGAATTGACCGTCGTCGCTGCGCCCGCCACCGGCAGCGTCACCGCGCCACCGGCCGGATCGCTGACCACCGCGTTCAGCGTCAGCTGGCGCAGGAAATTGTCGCCGGTCGTCTCGGCCGCCGCCTCGAGCTGCAATTGCCCGCCGCTCAGCTTGAGCCCGGTGATCGAAATCCCCCCGCCATCGCGCAGCAGCGCCTGGGCGCTCAGCGCCGTCTCAGTGCCAAAGAAGGGTCGATAGGCCTCCACCATGAGCATGGACAGCGGTCCGCGCAGATCGGCATCCACGGCAAAGCCTTCACCCGTCTGCCGCACCGTGGTCGCGCCGCTCAGCGCCACCTGGCCATTGGCCTGCAGTTCCAGCGTCGTGCGCAGGTCGGCCACCGGCCCCGCGCCGGCCAGCGTCAGCGTCACCGCCGGTCGACCCTCGACATTGAGCAGATTGGCGATCACCCCATCGGCGGGCTCGACCAGTGCCAGGCGCATGTCGATGCTGTTGTCGCTACCCTGATAGGCCAGGTCGAGATCGAGCGTGCCGCCCGGCCCATCGAGCCGGACAATGTCGAGATGGGTGTCGAGATTACCGCTGTCGAGTGTAAAGGCACCGGCCAGCGAGACTTCAGAGCCCAGCCCGAAAACAGTTTCGCCGAACGTCACCCTGGGAACATTAAGCTCCTGCAGTACGATAGCGACGGGAAATTCGGGGATGGCAAAGCTGCCCTCTTCCGCCGGCGGCAGGTCGATCTGGTCATTGGGCACCGCATTGCGGATATAGTCGATGCTCTCGGCGGTCAGCGACCGCACCTCGAGCCGGCCCAGGAACAGGGCCGCCTGGTTCCAGCTCAGCTGCGCATTGTTCACCCGCAGCCAGACGCCCTCGGCATCCGAAATGGTGATCTCGCGCACCGAGACGTCCGAGCCCAGGGCCCCGTCGATATTGGAGAGGCGGATCTGCCGCTCCGGCGTCGATAGCCGGTCCTGCACGAAGCTGGTCAGCCAGCCCTTCTGCTCGTCCTCGCTCATGGAAAGCACGTCCTGCGCCACCAGGGTGGCCGGCACGCCAAACCCGGCCAGCAGCAGCACGATGATCCAGAAACGCCGCATTAGAAAGCCTGCCCGATGCCGACATAGACGGCGTAATTGGCGTCGCCCGGCTTCTTGTTGAGAGGAATGGCCACGTCGAGCCGCAAGGGCCCCAGCCCGGTATAGTAGCGCAGGCCGGCGCCCGCCCCGATCCGCAGGTCGTCAATGCCCGGGAACACGTCGGCGGCGACATAGCCGCCATCGACGAAACCGACGACACCAATAGTGTCGGTCACCTTGACCCGCGCTTCGAGCGAACCTTCCAGCACATAGCGGCCACCGGTGACGATACCGCTGCCGTCATTGACGCCGATCGACTTGTAGCCATAACCGCGCACCGAGCCGCCGCCACCGGCAAAGAACAGCTTGTCCGGCGAGATTTCTGCTAGGCTCGGCCCGACCACGGCGCCGGCCTTGATGCGGCCGGCCAGCACGAAGGGGTCGCTTTCGCCAAAGCCGAAATAGGTACGACCCTCGACCTCGATCTTGCCGCCCGGGTTGGCGAACTGGAATTCGTAGAACGGCTCGACGCGCGCCTGCGCGTACCAGCCGCTGGTGGCATCCACCTTGTCATCGCGGAAGTCCAGCGTCGCTGCGCTATACAGCCCGGCAGTGGTGAAATCGCGCGTGCCGAAGGCATCGTCGAACCGGCTGCGCTCAAGGCTCGCCCCGCCCTCGAAGGTGATTTCGTCGGTATAGAAATGCGTCATCCCGAGCCGACCCTCCGCCGAGGTTTCGGTATAGGTCGGATAGACCGTCCGCTCCGCCGAAAGCACGGCTACCAAGTCGGTATCTGGCGTGAAGACGCCCGGCTTGGTGAAGGTGCCGCCGAAGAAATAGTCGAACTGCGCCGTATCCACCGGATAGGCGATGCTGGCTACGCGCGCATCAAGCCGCAGCCTCTCGGCCTGGCCGAACAGGTTCCGCCACAGGTGGAAGGCTTCCACCCCCAGCCCGTCGATGCTCGAATAGCTGGCGCCGGCGCCAAACCGCGCGCCGGGCAGCTCCTGCACGATCAGATTATACGGCAGCAGGCCATCGCTGCCGATCGATTCGGCCGCTTCCAGCCGCGCCGAGCGGAACACTTCGAGCCGATCCAGCCGCTTTTGCGCCCGTTCCACTTCGTCGGGATCGAACGCCTCGCCGGTCAACCCGGCCTGCCTTTGCACAAATTCGGGGTCCATGCGCTCGGTGCCGCTGACGGTGACTGCGCCAAATGAGGCCTGCCGGCCCGGATTGACCGTGATGGTGACGTCCACCGTCGAGCTGGCATGGTCGGCCACCACATCGCGACTGGCGATCACGGCCTTGGCAAAGCCCTGCTGCCGCCAGGCTTCGAGCGCCAGTGCCTCGGCTCGGGTGATGACGCCCGAGCGCGCGATCTCGCCGGCGCCAAAGCCACGGCTGGCCGGCGGCTCGACATAGTCGAACGGATCGCTGGTCTCGGGCGCCTGATTGACGATATTGACGCTGTTGAACCGGAACAGCGGACCGGGATCGACATTGAGCACCACATCGACCGGATCGGGCAGTTCCACATCCGGCGCCAACCGCGCCGCTTCCTGGCCGCCGACCCGGATGCTGACCACGCCGCCATAATAGCCTTCGCCATAGAGCGCAGCGACAATGCGTTTGTAGTCGCCGCGTGCCTTGGCCAACAGCCCCGCCGCGCCCGAGGCAGGCTCGGCCTCGTCCGCCACCAGGGCCGAAGCACTGCGCACGACGCTCTCAAGCGCGCTTTCGCCATTGACCGCCACGGTCACCCCATAGGGCTGCGGATCGGCAATTACCGCCGCCGCGTCCACCGCGTCGGGGTCTTCAAACAGTCTGAGACCGAATATCTCAAAGGCAGCAACAGGTGCGGCGGCCATGCCCAGACCGGCGGCCGCCACGCACAGGGCGCAAAAACTCAATACATGTCGCGCTTTATGCAGTGAACCAATCCCGCCCATTACGCTTCAACCAGAAAGGCAGAAGCCGACATTGCCATATCGGGCGACAACTTTGTGTTAAGCAAGCTGCGCGCGGCCCAAGCAGACCGCCCGCCTCTTCTGACGATCCGGCAAGAGTTTACCGCGAGCCCCTGCCATCGCACAAGCGCTGAGGCCGATTGGAGAAAAATGTGATCCGCAGCCGCGGCACTGCACCCATCTATTCTCGCGCCAGCGCCTCGACCGGGTCCATATGCGCCGCCGAACGCGCCGGCATGAAGCCGAACACCACCCCGATGAGGCTCGCCGAAGCGATCGCCAGCACCATCGATTCGGCCGAATAGGCCATGCTCGCTCCCGGCACCAGCGCCGTCAGCAGCGCGCCCAGGGCAAAGCTCAGCCCCACTCCGGCCGCCCCGCCGACAAAGCACACCAGCACCGCTTCGATGAGGAACTGCCGCAGGATATCGCCGCGCCGGGCGCCCACCGCCATGCGGATGCCGATCTCCTTGGTGCGCTCCGAGACGCTGACCAGCATGATGTTCATCACCCCGATGCCGCCCACCACCAGCGAGATCACGGCAATGGTCGAGATCAGCAGCGTCAGCGTCGCCGAGGTGGATTGAATGGTCTGGCGGATCGTATCGGTATTCATCAGGAAGAAATCGGTAGTGCCGTCATGCAGCCGTGTCACCAGTTCGGTGATCTCGCTCTCCGCCTGCGCCATGTCATAGTCATCGGCCACCCGCACCGCGATCGAGCTGAGATAGTTCTGCCCCAGGATGCGGTCGAGTGCGGTTGTATAGGGCACGTAGACATTGGCCGAACTGCCGCCCGGTCCGAAGCCCGACACGGTTTCCACTACCCCGATTACCCGCACCGGCACCTTGCCCAGCATGATCACCTGGCCGATCGGATCCTCGCCATTGAGAAAGATCGCGTCGCGCGCATTGCCGTCGATCACCGCTTCCTGGGTGCGCTCGGCAATGCTGGTCCGGTTGAAACCTACACCCGCATCAAAGCTGCGGCCATTGACCTCGAAGTACTGCTCGCCCACCCCGGTTACCGTGGCATTGGACGAGGTGTTGCGGAACAGCACGGTGGCGCTGCTCGATACCTGCGGCGTCACGCTATGGGCAAAGTCCTGTGTCGCCAGCGCCTCGGCATCGCTGGGCAGCAGGGTGCGGATGCGGGCCGAGCGGCGGTCGCCGAACCCGGTGCCCGGATTGATATTGATCGTATTGGTGCCGATCGAGGAAATGTTGTTCAGCACCGTCTGCTGGCTGCCCTGCCCCAGCGCCACCACGCTCACGACCGAGGCAATGCCGATGATGATCCCCAGCATGGTCAGGAATGTGCGCATCTTGTGCGCCACCATGGCCCGCAGCGCCATGTTCAGCGCCTCGGCCCCGCGATCAAAACCCGCGCGCCAGCGGGCAACCTTGTTGGTCGGCTGACTGCGGCGCGCCATGCGTGTCTGGGCGCCTGTCCGCTTGTCGGAAATGATTACCCCGTCGGCAATCTCGATCACCCGTTCGGTCAGCGCTGCCACCGCCGGATCATGGGTAACGATGATGATCGTATGCCCCTCGCCATGCAGTTCGGCCAGCAGCGCCAGCAATTCCTTGCCGCTGCGCGAATCCAGCGCCCCGGTCGGCTCGTCGGCCAGAATGACCTCACCGCCATTCATCAGCGCCCGCGCCACGCTGACGCGCTGCTGCTGTCCGCCCGACAGCGCATTGGGACGGTGTGTCAGCCGGTCGCCCAGGCCCAGCCGCGTCAGCAACGCCGTCGCGCGTTCCCGCCGCGTCCTCGCTTCCACCCCGGCATAGACCGCCGGCATGGCCACGTTCTCCACTGCGTCGAGGTCGGCCAGCAGCTGATAGCGCTGGAAGATGAAGCCGAAATGCTCGCGTCGCAGCCGCGCCAACGCATCGGGTCCCAGCCCGCTGACATCCTGGCCGGCAAAGCTATAGCTGCCTTCGCTGGGGCGGTCGAGGCACCCCAATATGTTCATCAGCGTCGACTTGCCCGAGCCGGACTGGCCGATGATCGCCACCAGCTCACCCTGCTCGATATCGAGATCGACATCCCTGAGCACGGTCACCGCCTCGGCGCCGGTCTGGAAGCGCCGCGTCAGGCCGCGCAGCGAAATGATCGGATCGGTCACGGCGGGCCACCGCCGAGGAGGCCACCGCCCCCGCCAAATCGCCCGGTGCCACCGCCTGCCGCCGTGCGGGCTCCGATGCCGACAGTGCCGCCGGTCACCACCAGGTCGCCCTCGTCTAGCCCGCTGGTAATTTCAGCCTGCACATTGTTGTTGAGCCCCAGCTCGACCGGACGCGGCGTGATCTGCTTGGTGTCCGGATCATAGACCCGCACCATGGTCTGGCCGCGCGGGTCCTTGTTGGTCACCAGCGCCGAACTCAGCACCAGCGCCTCCGTGGCTTCGGCCAGCACGATGGTCACCTGCGCCGTCATCGAGATGCGAAGCTTGTGGTCCGGATTGGGCACGTCGAACAGCCCGTTATAATAGATCGCCGTATCGGTCGAACTCGTGTCGTCGGCGATCGAACTGGGCGCCGGCTCGACCTCGCGCAACTGCGCATCGATCTGCACATCCGGCTCGCCCAGAATAGTGAAATAGGCCCGTTGGCCGGCCGCCACCCGCACCACGTCGGCCTCCGAGATTTCCGCCTTGATCACCATGGTGTCGAGGTCGGCGATCTTGACGATGGTGGGAATGGTCTGGTTGGCATTGACCGTCTGCCCCTGCTCGACCAGCAGCGCCACGATCGTGCCGGCGCTGGGCGCCTCGATCCGCGTACGCGCCAGGTTGAGCTGCGCCGATTCCACGCTCAGTTCCGCCTGCGCCAGTTGCGCATCGAGCTGGTCGATCTGCGCCGCTGCCGCATCCACCGAGGCCTGCGCCGTCTCGAGATCGGTCTGCGAAACCAGCGCATTGGCATTGAGCTGTTCATTGCGCGCCAGCGTCGCCTGGGCATTGGCCAGGCTGACCTCGGCGCTGCGCTTTTGCGCCTGCATGCCGGCCAGCACGGCTTGCGCCGTCTTGACCGCATTTTCCTGATCGAGACTGTCGATCTCGGCGATAAGGTCGCCCGCCTTGACGTCCTGGCCCAGCCTGACATGCACCGCCTCGATCCGGCCGGATACCTCGGCGCCGACGCTGACCAGCGAATTGGCCTGCAGCGTCCCTGAAGCCAGCACGGTCTGCTCGATATCGGCGCGCCCCACCGCCACGGTCGCCGGCACGGTATCGTCCGGCTTCTGCCCCTGGAAATACCACCAGGTCGCGCCCGCCGCGCCGCCCAGCACCAGCAGTATCACCAGCCATCTTGCCAGATTTTTCAAGTGCCCACCCCGAGTTCTCAGCTGTACTTCCTAGCCGGGACGGTAATGCCGATCACGTGAGGACTTGGTAATCAGGTTACATTTTGGAAAGGTTGCCCACGGCCGCTCGCGGGTTGACGGCCCCGGCCGGCCGGTCCACCTTGCGGTTCTGCCGTTTCATCCAGGACCTTGCCATGTACCAGCTGCTTGACCCCAGCCGCTTCGTCGTCTTCATCACCGGCGCCACGTCCGGCTTTGGCGAAGCCGCCGCGCGCCGCTACGTCGCCGCGGGCGGCAAGGTCATCGCCACCGGCCGCCGCTGGGATCGCCTGGTCGATCTGCAGATCGATCTGGGCCCGGAAAACTGCCACATCATCGCGCTCGACGTGCAGGACCGCGCCGCCATCGACACCGCCATTGCCGACCTGCCTGCTCCCTTTGCGGGCATCAATATCGTGCTGGCCAATGCCGGTCTGGCGCTCGGCCTGCAGCCCGCCGCCGAGACCGACATCACCGACTGGGAGACCATGATCGCCACCAATATTACCGGTCTGGCCTATACCGTACGCGCGCTCCTGCCCGGCCTCATCGCCCGCGGCGGCGGCCATATCGTCACCCTTGGCTCGGTAGCCGGTGACTATCCCTATCCCGGCGGCTCGGTCTATGGCGCCACCAAGGCCTTCGTGAAGCAGTTCGCGCTCAACTTGCGCTCGGACCTGCAGGGCAAGAATGTCCGCGTCACCAATATCGAGCCGGGCCTGACCGAAACCGAATTCTCGCTGGTTCGCTTCAAGGGCGACGAGGACAAGGCGGCCAAGCCCTATGCCGGCACCAAGGCGATGAATGCCGAGGACATTGCCGAAACCATCTTCTGGAGCACCACGCTCCCCGCCCATGTCAATGTCAACCGCCTCCAGGTCATGGCCACCACCCAGGCCTGGGGTCCCTTCGACATCTACCGCGGCGCCTGAACCATGCGCATCGTCTCGCTCAACGCCTGGGCGGGACGCCTGCATCCCGAGATCCTGGACTATCTCGCGACGGTCGACGCCGACGTGCTCTGCCTGCAGGAGGTCTCACGCACGCCCGGCGCACGCACCGGCTGGCTGACCTATCGCGAGCCCGGGCTCGACCTGCCGCAGCGCGCCAACTTCTTTGACGAGGTGGCGGCGGTGCTGCCGGGGCATGACGGCATGTTCGCCCCCACCGCCACCGGCCCGCTTTTTGACGGCGACACGCCGGTCGCCTCACAGTTCGGCCTTGCCACCTTTGTGCGCAAGACGCTGCCTGTCACCGCCCAGGCCGTCGATTTCGTGCACGGAAACTATAGTGCCGACGGCTGGGGCACCCACCCGCGCGCCCGCAATGCCCATGTCCTGCGCCTGCTCGATCCGGCCGGCATTCCGCTGACCATCGCCCAGATGCACGGCCTGCGCGATACCACGGGCAAAGGCGACACGCCCGCCCGGATCGCCCAGGCCGAAGCGCTGGTCGCCCTGATCCGCCGCGTCTGGCCCGGCAATGAACCCTTGGTGGTTTGTGGGGATTTCAACCTGCTGCCCGACAGCGCCACCTTCGCCATTCTCGGCCAGCTCGGCCTGCGCGACCTCGTCACCACAGGCGGCCACACCGATACCCGCACCAGCCACTATGCCAAGCCCGGCCGCTTTGCCGATTACCTGCTGGTCACTCCCGACGTCGCGGTCAAGCGCTTCGACGTCATGGCCCAGCCCGAAGTCTCCGACCATCGCGCCCTTTCGCTCGATATCGCCTAAAACCCCAGGAACCGCGCCGTATCGGGATCGACCGGCACGCCCTCGGCTTGCCGCCGCGCCACCGTCTCCCATTCCCGATCGCCCGGCGCCATGACCCGCTCGGCCCCCTCGCGCACCGGCGCCGCGCGCAGGCTGGCCAGATAGCCCGTCATCATCAGACCGAACATGTCGCGCCCTATGAACTTGTCCGGGTCGATCACTAGAACGAAGTGGCCCATATTGCGGGGCGTCGAAATATCCCCGCCTGGCCCGCCATACATCGGGATGAAATCGCCATCCAGCGTCGTGCCGGTCAGCAATGCCGAAAACAGCGTCGCCACCCCCGCCAAAGCCGCGCCCTTGTATCCGTAATCGGCGCCACCCAGCGGCAGCAGCATTTCGGCCATGTGCGGATCGGTAGTCTCGTTGCCATGCACATCAGCCGCCACACCCTCGGGCAGTTCCAGCCCCAGCGAGCGGTGCAGCAGCACCCGGTTCATCGGGATCGATGAGGTGGCCATGTCGACCAGCCAGGGCCGGCTGTCCGGCACTGGCGCCCCAAAGGCCAGTGGATTGGTGCCGTGGAAGCGCGCCGCGCCATCGAACAGCGCCACCATGGAATCGGTATTGGTGGTGGCAAAGGTGATGAAGCCCGCATCCGCCCCGGCCAGCGCATAGGCGCCCGCCGCCCCCAGATGGGAGGAATGGTGGATCCCCACCGCGCCGACCCCCGCCTCACGCGCCAGTTCGATGCCGACCTCGACCGCCTTATAGGCCGCATAATGGCCCAGCCCGTCATCGCCATGCACCATGGCGCTGCCGGCAGCCCGCTTGTCGACTACCAGCTGCGGATCCTTGTTGAGCCGCCCGCCCGCCAGCATCTGGCAGTAATGCTCGGTCAGCCGCACGCCATGGCTGTCCACCCCCACCATGGAGGCATGCAGCATCGCCCTGGTGGCCGCCGCCAGCGACGCCTCGCTGGCGCCCGCACCCCGCAACGCTGCCGCCACCCGCTGCTCCAGCAGCGCTGCCGGATAAGTCTGCGCGCCCGTGTCGATCGCCATGCCTGCACTCCCTGCCATCCGGCTCTTCCATACCAGAATTCGAGCGCCCCGCCTGCGTCAGATCGGCCTTGGCCAAACTTTCCACTGGCACTTGCCCTTGACCGCATTATGCTATTGCCAACCCTGAGGCTTTTCATGACCGCCATCGACGCCACCACCCATGACCTCTGGCAGGTGATCGCCGCCACCGACGAGATCCAGCCCGGCCTGGTCGAGACCACGCTGCTGCTCGACACCAAGCTTGCCATCACCCGCGATGCCGACGGCCTGCCCGTCGTCTGGCGCCGCACCCATGAGCAGCGCGGCGACGAGATCGACCCCGAGAGCATTATCGAGCGCCTCCCCGTCATTACCGGTTATGGCTATATCTGGACCAGCTTCGGCCACCCGCCGGCCGCGCTCTTCCCCATTCCCGAATATGCCGAGCCCGACCGCAAGAACATGAGCTGCGGCTCCATCGGCATTCACGTCTCGGCCCCGCGCGCCGTGGAAAACTTCCTCGACATGGGTCACTTCCCCTATGTCCATACCGACATTCTGGGCGCCGAGCCGCATACCGAGGTCAAGGAATATGACGTCGAGGTCTCCGAAGAGCGCGACGAGGTGCTGGCCACCAAATGCAAGTTCTTCCAGCCCCGCGCCGCGCTCTCGGCCACCGAGGGCATGGATGTCGAATATGTCTATCGCGTGCCCCATCCCTTCTGCTCGGTGCTCTACAAATCCTCGCCCGAGGCCCCCGAGCGCCGCGACGTCATCGCCATTTTCCTCCAGCCTATGACCGAGGAAAGCTGCCGCGCCCATCTGCTGCAGTCGATGATCGATTCCACCTCCACCGTCACCGACTTGCGCCGGTTCCAGCAGACCATTTTCGGCCAGGACAAGCCGATTCTGGAAAACCAGTATCCCAAGCGGCTCCCCCTTGACCCACGTGCCGAAACCCCGATCCGCGCCGACAAGTCCGCCATTGCCTACCGCCGCTGGCTCAGCCAGAAGGGCATCACCTATGGCACCATTCCCATGGCGAGCTGACGCCATGCAGCGTGCCCCGTACGCCAGGGCGCGCCGGTACCGACCTCATCCGATCGTGGCGCGATCCCTTACTCCTCGGATGATCCCATGACGCTCTCCCTGACCGACCCCGCCTGGTACCCCATCGCCTCCAGCGACGATCTGCCCTTTCGCCACGTGTATCAGGGCCAGCTGCTCGGCCGCGAACTAGCCGTCTGGCGGGCCGATGACGGCAATGTCAATGTCTGGGAAAACCGGTGCCTCCATCGCGGCGTGCGCCTCTCCATCGGCGTCAACGAGGGCGCCGAGCTCAAATGCCAGTATCATGGCTGGCGCTATGCCAACCGCTCCGCCGGCTGCACCTATATCCCGGCCCACCCCGCCGACGCCCCGGCCCGCCGCATCGAAAACCGCACCTATCCGGTGCAGGAAGCCTATGGCCTGGTCTGGTCCGCCGCCACCAGTGACCGCCCCTTCGCCCCCTTCCCCGGCGCCGAAACGACCGACGACTGGTTCGCTTTGCGCCCCATGCCGGTCAATGCCGCGCCCGAAGCCGTCATCGCCGCCCTTGGCCGCCTCGCCCCCGATGATCAGCCGGCCCAGATCCTGCCCGGCCTCGCCATCCGTCTCGGCACCACGCTCTATTTCGTCCAGCCCGTCGATGCCGGCCGCGCTGTCATCCGGGGGCTGCTGCAAGGCCAGCCCGATGACGCGAGCCTCGCCCTGCGCCACCACAACGAGACGCTGACCAAGCTGCGCGACCGGCTCGAACGCGCTGCGGCCCGCCAGCCCGCGCCAACGCCGCTGCAGCCGGCCTTTGACAAGGTCTCGGCCGAGCTGGCCACCATGCCCGATATCGCCATTCCGCGCGGCACCACCATCCCGGTCGTGGTCAAGCGCAAATGGACCAGCGCCGATGGCGTGGTGGGCTTTGAGCTGGCCGATCGCGACACCCGCCACCTGCCCACTTTCCAGCCCGGCGCCCATATCGATGTTCACCTGCCCAATGGCCTGATCCGGCAATATTCCATCACCAATGGCCCGGGTGACCTGTTGAGCTATGTCATTGCCGTCAAGCAGGAGAGCGCCAGCAAGGGCGGCTCAAAGATCCTCGTCGACACCGTGCGCGAGGGCGATGTGCTGGCCATTTCCGAGCCGCGCAACAATTTCCCGCTGCGCCGCGACGCCACCCGCACCGTGCTGATTGCCGGCGGCATCGGCATCACGCCTTTGCTCTCCATGGCCCGCTTTCTCGACAAATCCGACCTGCCCTATGAGCTGCATTACTTCACCCGTCTCGGCGAACAGGTCGCCTTCCGCAGCGAGCTCGCAGCCCTGCATGGCAAGGTCATGCTCCATACCGGCCTGCCGCGCCCCGAGATCGGCAGCACCATCGCGGCCACCCTCGGTACGTGGAGCTTCGCCCAGCACGTCTATGTCTGCGGCCCCTCTGCCATGCTCGAAACCGTCCGCGCCACTGCCGCCGCGCAAGGCTGGCCGGATGAATCCATCCATTTCGAATACTTCAAGAACGACAAGCCCATCGACGATTCCTCGTCATTTGATGTCGAACTCGCCCGCTCGGCGATGACCCTGCACGTGCCATCGGGCAAGACCATTCTCGAGGTGATGCGCGAGGCCGGGCTGACCGTCCCTTCCTCCTGCGAACAGGGCGCCTGCGGCACCTGCCTCACCGGCGTGCTGGAGGGCGAATGCGACCACCAGGACGTCTATCTCAACGACAGCGAGAAGCGCGCCAATACTGCCATGATGACCTGCGTCTCCCGCGCCAAGAGCGCGCGCCTCGTGCTGGATATCTGATCATGACCATCACCCTGCACGACTTCGAGCTCTCCGGTAACTGCTACAAGCTGCGCCTGCTGATGAGCGTGCTCAAGCTGCGCTATGACGTCGTGCCGGTCGATTTTTATCCCGGCCGCCAGCACAAGTCCGATGCCTTCCTTCGCCTCAATCCCTTCGGCCAGCTCCCCGTGCTGCAGGACGATGACCTGACCCTGTCGGATTCCGGCGCCATCTTGGCCTATCTGGCCACAAAGTACGATCCGACCGGCCAATGGTTTCCCACCGATCCGGCGATCCTGGCCCAGGTACTGCGCTGGCATGCCGTGGCCGATGACATCACCGCCACCAGTTCGGCCGCCCGCCTGGCACTGGGCTTCTTCTACGATGTCGACCTGCCCAAGGCGCAGGCCGGCGCCCACGCCATCTTCCGCCTCATGGACGAGCATCTGTGGTTCGGCGAGCGCGAGGGCCGCGACTGGCTCTGCACGCCAGCCCATCCCACCACGGCCGACATTGCCTGCTTCCCCTATGTCATGCTGAGCGAGGAAGGCGGCATTTCCCGCCAGGATTATCCCGCCCTCCGCCGCTGGACCGACCGCGTGCGCCGCGTGCCCGGCTTCGTCGTCATGTCCGGCATCTTCCCCGCCGGCAAGGCGCTGCCGGCCCAGCACGGGAGTGCCGCATGACCGAAACCGACCGCCAGTACCATTGGGAAAACGTCTATTCCACCAAGCAGGAAAACGAGGTCAGCTGGTTCGAGGACACGCCCGAACTCTCCGTCAGCCTGCTGCAGGAGGCTGGGCTGTCGCCCGCCATGGCCGTGATCGACATCGGCGGCGGCGCCTCCCGCCTCGTCGATGCCCTGCTGGCACGCGGGCAGGACCATGTCACGGTGCTCGATCTATCCGCTGCCGCCCTCGCCACGGCGCGAGACCGCATCGGCCACAAGGCCAGGGCCACCTGGATCGTCTCGGACATCACCCGATGGGCGCCGGACCGCGCCTATGACCTCTGGCATGATCGGGCCGCTTTCCATTTCCTCACCGCGCCGGCTGACCAGCAGGCCTATGCCACTATCCTGCACGCCGCCCTCAAGCCGGGCGGCCGCGCCGTCATCGGTACCTTTGCACCCGATGGCCCGGAAAAATGCAGCGGCCTGCCCGTGGCCCGCCACGACGCCGCCTCGCTCGCCGCTGTGCTCGGGCCCGGTTTCCGCCTGCTCGCCACGCAGCGGCACGAACACGCCACGCCCTGGGGCTCGGTGCAGAAGTTCCAGTTCAGCACCTTCGAGCGGCTCTGATACGACGGGATCACTGCACGCTGGCCGGGCGGCCTGCCCCACATCCGTCACCTGCGCCGCTCGGAGCTGCAGCAGCGGGAGGGACCGCAGTTCCTTGGAGCGGTAATCGTGCCAGCCCCTAGCCCCGCGCCGCCAATCCCGCTATTGCCTTGGGCAAAATCGAGGAGTCTTTGCATGATTATCGAACCCAAGATCCGCGGCTTCATCTGCACCACGGCCCACCCCACCGGCTGCGCCACCAATGTACAGCGCCAGATCGACCATGTCGTGGTCAAGGGCCCCATTGCCTCGAGCCGCAAGCGCGTCCTCGTGCTGGGCTGCTCGACCGGCTATGGCTTGGCCTCGCGCATCGTCACCACCTTTGGCAGCGACGCCGACACGGTCGGCGTATCCTTCGAGCGCCCGCCTGCCGAAGGCAAGACCGCTTCGGCGGGCTGGTACAATAACCGCGCCTTCGAGAACCGCGCCCGCGCCGCCGGCCGCAAGGCCGTCACCATCGAGGGCGATGCCTTTTCCGATGCCATCAAGGCCGAAGCCATTGCGGCCATCAAGGCCAATCTGGGCCAGGTCGACCTCATCGTCTATTCGGTAGCCTCCCCGGTCCGCACCGATCCGACCGATGGCGTCACCTATCGCTCTGCCATCAAGCCCTATGGCGCCCAGGTCACGTCCAAGACGCTCAATACTGCCACCGGCGAAGTCTCCGAGATCACCGTCGAGCCCGCCACCGAGGAAGAGGCCGCCGCCACCGTCAAGGTCATGGGCGGCGAGGATTGGGAACTCTGGATCAAGGCTCTTTCCGAGGCCGGTATACTGGCCGATGGCTTCCAGTCGCTCAACTATACCTATCTGGGCAGCGAGCTGACCTGGCCCATCTACCACAATGGCACTTTGGGCCGCGCCAAGGCCGACCTCGACCGCGCCGCCGCCGCCATCCGTGCGGCCCATGGCGCGCACGCCGCCCATGTCGTCGCGCTCAAGGCCGTCGTCACCCAGGCCAGTTCCGCCATTCCCGTCGTGCCGCTCTATGGCACCCTGCTGATCAAGGTCATGGACGAAATGGGCATTGGCGAGGGCACGATCGAGCAGATCGATCGCCTGTTCCGCGTCAAGCTGCAGGGCGATGTGGCGCTCGATAGCGACCACCGCGTCCGCGTCGATGATTGGGAACTCTCGGGCACCGTGCAGGCCGAACTCAAAACGCGCTGGGCCGCGCTCACCACCGAGACCCTGCCCAGCCTGGCCGACCTACCCAAGCACCGCGCCGAATTCCTCAAGCTCTTCGGCTTCGGCCTGGGCGGCGTGGACTACAGCGCCGATGTCGATCCGCAGATCGTCAACTGATCTCAACAATTGGGGCGCCATCGGCGCCCCTTTGCCTAATAGCGCACGCCGCGTTTGGCGATGATCTGGGCGATCCGCTCGACATCCTCCGCCTGCAGGAACCGCCCGCGCTCCAGCAGTTCCAGCGTATATTCCTCATAGGTCAGGCCGATCTTCTCGGCCCGCCGCGCCCGCATCATGGCGATCTCGTAGGGCACTTCGGCAAACGCTTCGCGCTTGGCCTTCTTCCATTCGAAATAGTTGCCCACCGGGCCCGATCCCCACGGGCGCTCTGACTCCTCCAGCGGCGGTCCGCCATTGTCACCAGGCCTGCGCATCTTCACGCCGCATCTCCCGCTGTCGGCGGATAAGCATGTTCCATTCCCTGCCAGTCGCGCACCAGAAACTGCCCGTCAGCGCTCACAATGCTCGCCGCCCCGATATCGGCCTTGCCGTGCCCGCCCGGAATATCGAGCACATAGGTGGGCTGGGCCAGCCCCGAGATCTTGCCCCGCAGCGCCCCCACCAGCGCCTGGCCCTCTTCGATGCTCATGCGGAAATGGCTGGTCCCCGGCGCCAGGTCCGGATGGTGCAGGTAATAGGGCTGCACCCGGTTTTCGACAAAGGCCCACATCAGCGCCGCCAGTGTCTCGACATCATCATTGATCCCCTTGAGCAGCACCGACTGGCTGACCAGCGCAATGCCGCCATCGGCCATCCGCGCCATGGCCGACCGCGCCGCCGCGGTGAACTCGCGCGGATGATTGGCATGGACGGCCAGATACGTCGTCTTGCCGCTGGCCTTGAGCGCCGCAATCATGGCCGCATCCACCCGCTCGGGCTCCACCACGGGCACCCGCGTATGAAAGCGCACGACTTTGACATGCGCGATATCCGCCAGCCGCGCCATCATCTCGCTCAGCCGCCGCGGCGACAGCACCAGCGGATCGCCGCCGGTCAGGATCACTTCCCAGATTTCCGCATGCGCGGCGATATACGCAACGGCCACGTCTAGCTCATCGGGCGTCAGCGTCCCCAGCCCCGCCGGCCCCACCATTTCGCGGCGGAAACAGAAGCGGCAATAGACCGGGCAGACATGCACCGCCTTGAGCAGCACCCGGTCGGGATAGCGATGCACGATCCCCTCGACCGGCGAATGGCTGAGGTCCCCGATCGGATCGGCCCGCTCGTCCGGCGTCGTCACCAGCTCGGCCGCGCTCGGCACGAATTGCCGCGCCATCGGATCATTGGGATCGGTGACGTCGATCAGCGCCATCACAGCGGGCGTGATCGCCACAGCATATTTCGCCGCCACGGCCGCCAGCCCGCCGGCATCATCTACCAGACCCGCCTCGACCAGGCCTGCCACCGACTTGATCGCCCGCTGCCCGCTCATTCGGCCACCGGCGCCCATAGCACCGCCTCGATCTTGGGCGCCGCCGTCGCCAGCATGACCAACCGGTCAAAGCCAAGCGCGACGCCACTGGCCGCCGGCATCAGCGCCAGCGCGGCCAGGAAATCCTCGTCGATCGGATAGCGCTCGCCATAGAGCCGCGCCTTCTCGTCCATCTCGGCCGTGAACCGCCGCCGCTGCTCGTCCGCGTCGGTCAGTTCGCCAAAGCCATTGGCCAGTTCCACGCCGCAGGCATAGAGCTCGAACCGCTCGCTGACCCGCTGGTCATCAGCCGCCCGCCGCGCCAGCGCCGCCTCGGCCGCCGGATAGCGGTCCAGCACGGTGATCCGCCCCAGCCCCAGCTGCGGCTCCACCTTGTCGGTGAGGATCAGGCTGAACAGATAGCTCCAGCTGGTGTCGGCCGGCACGGCCATGCCCAAAGCCGCCATCTGCGCTGCCAGCTTCTCGCCATCGGTGACGCCCTCCGCATCCATGCTGGCAAACAGGTCGATCCGGGCATGTCGTAAAAACGCCTCGACAACGCTCAACCGCTCCGGCGCCGCAAACGGGTCGCAGACCCGATCCCGATAGATCAGCGCCGCCACCCCGGTCGTCGTCGCCGCCAGCCGCAGCAGCGCCACGCAGTCCGCGATCACCGCGTCATAACTCTCCCCCGCCCGATACCATTCCAGCATCGTGAATTCGGGATGGTGCAGCGCGCTGCGCTCACGATTGCGCCAGACATGGCCCAGGCTGGCGATCCTGGTCTCCCCGGCGGCCAGCAGCTTTTTCATGCTGAATTCGGGCGAGGTATGCAGATACATCGCCTGCCCCACCCCGTCATTGCCGATCATCTGCGTGCCAAAGGCATGCAGATGCGTCTCGTTGCCCGGCGAGCGCTGCAGTCCCGGCGGATCGACCAGCAGGAAATCCTCTGCCGCCAGGTAGCTGCGCACCGCCGCCTCGATGCGGTTGCGCGCCAACAGGATCGGCCGGCGGTCGGCATGCACGGCCGGGGTCCACCACGGCGAGGCTGGCAGGCGATCAGATGCGCTCATGAGACCTTTATGACACCAAGGCTGGAGATTTGCGCCGAGATAGGGTAGTTGGCGCACGAAAGCTTATTTCCGCGCGCGGACGGCCCTGCCTCTACGACGCGCATCCGATACGAACAAGGAAGAATAATGGTCAAGGTCATCGCCTCGTCGCTGCGCAAGGGCAATGTGGTCGAGCAGGACGGCAATCTGCACGTCGTGCTGACGGCGGAAAACGTCCACCCCGGCAAGGGCAACTCCATCACCAACGTCAACATGCGTCGGATTTCCGACGGCGTGAAGGTCGTCGGCCGCTGGCGCACTGTCGAAATGGTCGAAAAGGCCGATGTCGATGACCGCGAATATGACTATCTCTATTCCGATGGCGAGGGCCATCACTTCATGGAGCCTTCGAGCTTCGAGCAGATCACCGTCCACGACGACGTGATCGGCGACCAGAAGGCCTATCTGACCGATGGGATGAAGGTTCACCTCAAGACCTTCGAAGGCACCGCCCTCTCCATGGAACTGCCCCAGCGCGTTACCGTCGAGATCGCCGAGACCGAGCCAGTGGTCAAGGGCCAGACGGCCTCCTCGTCCTACAAGCCAGCTCTGCTGACCAATGGCCTCAAATGCATGGTCCCGCCCCATATCGGCGCCGGCATCCGCATCGTCATCAACACCGAAGACAATTCCTACGTCGAACGCGCGAAGGACTGATCGCCGGCCGCCTGCGGCGGCAAAATCTGCCCGGTGGGGAGATTTAGGCGATCAGGCCCGGAGAGCTACGCTCGCAGGGCCCAGGTGATCCGCATGCACGATCCAAGTAAAAACGGGCCCCATCGGGGCCCGTTCCTATTTCTCGTCCATCTGTCCGGCCGCAGCATTCCAGTGCGCTTCCGCCCGGTCGATCGGCGTGCCTTCGGCCAGCCAGCGATCATAGGCCATATGCCGCTGATGCATTTCCTTGGCGCGCAGCCAGTAGTCGAAGGCCCGCCCCTCGGGTCGGCCATCGTGCTCCCACAGGAAGTAGGCCGTGCGCCGGATGGCCTCGGCCAGCTCGGAATTCTTCAGCATGATACCGGTTCCCAAAGGACCGGACGCGGCGTTGCCGCCGCGCCCGCACAGCCCTTAGGCAGCCTTCTGGTTCACCGCGCTGGTGGCCAGCTGGCTCAGCGTCTGGTCGGTGGCCACTTCTTCCTGCAGGGTGGCGTCGAGCAGGCTGACGGCCTCCTTCATGCCCAGCTCGTTCGCCCAGGTCTTGAGCGTGCCGTAGCGGGCGATTTCGTAGTGCTCGACAGCCTGGGCTGCAGCAACGAGGCCGGCATCAAGGGCGATGGTGCCCTTGTACTCGTCCATGATCGACTTGCCTTCCTCCAGAATGCCGAGAATGGCGTCGCAGGTCTTGCCGCGGGCCGGCTTGCCCAGCAGCTCGAAGATCTGCTCAAGGCGGTCGATCTGGCCTTCGGTTTCCACCTGGTGCTTTTCAAAGCCGGCCTTGAGCTCGGCCGACTGCGCTGCCTTGGCCATCTTGGGCAGGGCCTTCACGATCTGGCGTTCGGCATAATAGATGTCCTTGAGCGTATCGAGGAACAGGTCGTCGAGAGTTTTTTCGGCAGCCATTTGCTGTCTCCATGCGTGGTAATTGAGGACGCTGGCCAAACAACGTAGTAACCTGCGGACGGTTCCCGACAATTGATCCATGGGGCACCTTGTACCGTACCGTACCTGTTGCCCCAATCCGTGCCTCACATCAGATCGGCCGCCGCATGACAGCAGCTCTTTATCCCGCCGATTTCTACCAGAACCGACGCGGCCACACCGCCCATGCCGCGCGGCGCCTGCTGGCCGCCCTGCCGGCCGGCCTGCCCCGCGCCAGCTTTGCCGATATCGGCTGCGGCACCGGCACCTGGCTTGCCACCGCCCTGGCAGCCGGGGCTCAGTCGGCCTTGGGTGTCGAGGGCGCCTGGGTCACCCCCGCCATGCTCGATGATCCGCGCATCGCCTTTGTGCCGCATGATCTGGAACAGCCTTTTGCCGGTCCGCGCGTCGATCTGGCCCTCTCGCTGGAAGTCGCCGAACACCTGTCCCCCGCCCGTGCCGACAGCTTCGTCGCCGATCTGGTGGCGCTGGCCCCCGCCGTGCTTTTCAGCGCCGCCATTCCCGGCCAGGGCGGCGTCGGCCACCTCAACGAGCAGTGGCAAAGCTGGTGGGCCGCCCGCTTCGCCCGCCATGGCTACACGGCACACGACCTTATCCGCCCCGTTCTCTGGGCCGACGACGCCATCCCCGCTTGGTACCGGCAGAACGCTATCTTGTATCTGGACGCCGCCACCACGACGGCGCTGGGCCTTACCCCCACCGACCCGGCTCTGCTCGATACCGTCCACCCGGCCTTCTGGTCCCGCGCCAACCGCGAACTGGCCTATGCCAATGCCCTGCCCGAATCCGAAGTGCTCAAGCACCAGGCCGAGGCAGCGCAGCAGCAATAGGGCCTAGCGCGCCGCCCAGAGCAGGCCGCGCCGCAGGATTTCGCGGACCGGACCGCCCGCCAGTTCGTCGGCCGTATGGCCGAGCGAGGAATAGAACACCCTGCCGCGGTCATGCAGGGTGGTGAACACCACCGGCATCACCACGTCCTTACGCCACGGGTGGAATTCCCCCGAAAACGTGGTCGTCGCCAGCACATCGACCGCCGGGTCATAGTTCAGGTAATACTGCTCGCTGATATGCTCGAAGCTCTCGATTCCCGCCATGATCGGGTGCGCGGCCTGTGCCACATCGACCGTATAAGTGATGATATTGCCCGGATGCTGCACCCAGTAGCAGCTGGCCGCATAGCGGAACGGCACGCTGGCGCGAAAGCTGGTCGCCAGCCCCATGTGATAGCCCGCCAGCCCCGTCCCCGCCCGCACCGCCGCGATCAGCCGGTCCATCTTGTCGGGCGCCAGTTCGCCTGCCGTGATCACCGGCACGACGAGGTCATGACTGCCGACATCCTCGGCGCCGAGCGCGTCATAGTCGGGCGTCACCGTCACGGCAAAGCCCTCGGCCTCCAGCAGGTCGCGCACCACATGGGCGCTCCGCTCGGGCGTATGCAGTTCCATCCCGCCCCAGACGACGAGGGCTTTCTTGTTCCTGGTCACGCACAACTCCTTGGCACTATTCAACGCTCCCTGGGTTTGTCCACCAGCCCCCAGTCACCCCACCCTCATTCCCTCCCCATCAACGGGAGGGAGGCGCCAGCACAACTCCCCCCGGCTCCATCGTCTCCCTCCCCCTTGTGGGGAGGGATTAAGGGTGGGGGTGCCACAGGCACGGAACGCTCTGTGCCTGCAAGAGACCGGTCATGCATAGTTACAACCCCAGCCCCACCGCCTGCGTCCGATGCACCCCCTTGGGCACGAAGGCAAAGTGGCTCCCGATCCCCAGAAGCTTGGCCGCCAGATGCACCACGCTGAGCCACATTTCGGTCCCCTGCAGGCTCGGTTCCTGTCCGTCGGCAAAGGCAAAGCCCGCCCCGTCCAGCCAGCGCTCTTCGGCCCGCGCAATCACCGCCCGGGCAATCGCCTCGGCTTCCGCCCGGCGATGGTCACTCTGCTGCAGGCACAGCCAGAGCGGATGCACCGTGTCGAGCAGGTTGCACGCCGTATAGGTCGGCCCGGCAAACCCGCCATAATTGCGATAATTGGCCAGCACACTATCGATCGCCCGCTCGGCCTGCGGCACCGGCAGGCCGAACTGGGCATAGGTGCCGCGCGTCAACCGGTAAAAGCCGTTGACCGGCTGCAGTAGCCCCGCCGCCGCGGTCGGCGAGCCCCACAATCCCGTGGCCCGATCCTGGTTGAGCGCCAGCCAGCCGAACAGCGTCTCGCGCGCCCGGCCGGTGGAGAAATACCGCGCATTGAAATACAGCGCCGTGCCGATGGCATCCACCGCCGCGCCGGCGCCCCAGGCCCGCTCCCGCCAGCTCAGGCGTTCCAGCCAGTCGCACAGCGCCGGCGCATCGAGCTCCACCGCCGCAATTCGATGCCGCGGCTGGCCGCCAAGCAGCTCGAGGACATAGCCGACCGAGAGCACATTGTAGAGCGCCAGCCCGTCATCGCGCAGCGCCTGGCCCGGCGCCAGCGGCCGATGCGGATCGGGAAACAGCCCGGTAGCCTTATCCTGCAGCCCCTGCAGTTCGGCCAGCGTCGCCGCCACGTCCAACCCCTCGGGCAGGGCGCCGAAACCGGCGGCAATCTCGATGGCGTCATTGCGGTGCCGCAGGCTGGGCCGGCTTTGCCCATCGGCCTCGATCGACAGATAGACACCATTCACGCGGTGATTGGCCAGCACCTGCGGCCACTGCGCCGCCGCCCGCGCCCCCAGCCGCTCCAACTGCGCCACGCTGTCGCGCTTGGCCGACTGGCCGCGATAGCGCACGACCTTGGCCGGTACGCCGCCGACAATGGCCAGTGGCGGCACGTCCTTGCTGACCACCGCACCCGCCGCGATCACCGCGCCCTTGCCCACGCTCACGCCGTCCAGCACCACCGCATTGGCGCCGATCCAGACATCGTCCCCGATCGTGATGCCCAGGCTCTCATGCTTTTGCCTATGGATGGGCACATCGGGATCGTCAAAACCATGGTTGAAGCCGACCAGGCTCACATGGCTGGCAATCCGCACCCCGTCGCCGCAGCGCACCTTGCCCGAAATCATGGCATAGGCATTGACCGTGCAATGGGCGCCAAATTCGACATCGCCGCGCACCAGCGCATGCCCGGCAATCCAGCTGTCGGCGCCCAGCACCAGATGGCTGGTAAAGATCGCCGCTTGCGCCGCCACATAGGCGCCCTCGGCAAACTCGGCCCCCGCTACTTCTGCCCAATGCGCCAATCGCGCCCGATGCTCCGGGCTGGCAATATCCTCTTGTGTCCGGTCCCAGGTGAGATACTGCAACCGCGCTTCGTGCTCGACATCGTCTTGTGTCTGGTAGCTATCCACGTGCACCCTCCACCGCCCAGGTCCCGCTCACGCCAACCGCTCCAGCAACGCCGGTTCCACCGCAAATTCGAGCTTTTCCCCGGCGACAAACCGCTCGATCTCGTCGACCACCAATTGCCCCAGCCGCAGCCGCTCGGTGCCGATGGCGCCGGCCACATGCGGCGTCAGGAACACATTGGGCAGGCTGTAGAGCGGCGATCCCGCTGGCGGAATTTCCGGCTCGGTCACATCGATCACCGCGTGCAGGCGACCGCTCTGCAGTTCGGCGATCAGCGCCGCCTCGTCCACCAGCGCCCCGCGGGCCGTATTGATGAAGGTGGCCCCATCGGCCATCAGCGCCAACTGCCTTGCACCGATCATTGCCCGCGTCGTCGGCAGCGAGGGCGCATGCAGCGACACCACATCCGAGCGCGCCAGCAGGGTGTCGAGATCGACCAGTTCGGCCAAAGCCGTCACTGGGTCGTCCGCCTGCACGAAGGGGTCGCTCAGCAGCACGGTAAAGTCGAAGCCGGCCAGGAATTTGGCCACTTTGCGCCCGATGCGCGAGGCCCCGACCAGCCCCACGGTGCGGTGATAATTGCCGATTGGCTCGTCCATCAGCGCGTGGCTCGAGCGCCGCGCCGGATCGGCCCGATAACGGTCGCGCATCTCGAACATGCGCTTGTTGGCAAAGATGATCGCTGCCAGCGTATATTCTGCCACCGGCACCGCATTGGCATCGGCCGCATGCGTTACCATGATACCCGCCGCATAGACCGACGGGTCCAGCGTATATTTTACCGTCCCCGCCGCATGGGCAATCAGCTTGAGCTTGGGCGCCGCCCGCACCACCGCGTCCGAAATCATCGGGCAGCCCCAACCGGTGATCAGAATATCGATCTCGGCCAGCACGGCCCGCGCCGCGCTGCTGCTGAACTCGTTGAGCGGGATCTCCTGCACGATGTCGCCATGCACTGCCAGCCGCGCCAGGGCCTGCTCATCAAAAACGAACTTGGTCTTGTCCGCCGCCATGGCGAAGGCGATTTTGGGCCGCATCAGAACCGCTCCGGAACCAGAATGGCGCTGACATCCATGCCCTCGCGGACAAACAGGGCTTCGAGCGCCGCGATGTCGGGCGCGGCCGGCACACGCGCCAACGCCACCTCGGCATCGGCCCCCGCCGGCAGGGCCATGGCCGCCGTGACCAGCACGCTTGTCCCCGCCGCAATATCCCCGCGCAATTGCGGCACCAGCGTCTTGGCCACGATCAGGTTGGTATTGGGATAGGCCTTGTGCGCCCGCCCTTCCCGCTGTCCGCCCAGATCGACAATCGCGCTGATGTCGTTGACGCTGTGCGCCACCGCCCGACCCGCTGCTTCGGTCAGCGTGTCGGCATTGAGGTCGGCCCGTTCGATGGCAAAGCCGCCTTCGGTAGCATGCAGCGCCCGCGGCGTCGTGATCCGGTGCACCCTGATGTGCCAGGGATTGGCCGGGATCAGCCAGGTTTCGACGCTGACGTCGCTCCATGGCTTCCATCGGGCATAGAGCGTATCGCCGGCAATCTGCGCCACCTCATTGCTCTCGCGCACCCGGTAGTGCCGCCCGTCATCGGAAAAGGCCAGCACCCCGTCAAAGGCGCCCATATTGTACGCCCGCTCGTCCGCCTCGACGGAAAAGCCATAGCGGCTGGCATAGACGAACTTGGCATATTTCTCGGCGCCCGCGCGCATCTGCCAGTTCTGCTGTCCGCTCGACAGTGCCACCACATTGCCCTTGGTATGCATCATCACCATGCCCGGATGCTTGAGCGGCACCGGCTGGTCATCCACCACCGCGGGCGCTTCCGCCGCGCTCCAGAACGGATGCTCGGCACTCAGCGCCAGCGGCAAAAAGGCCTTCAACGCCCAATAGGGCGAACCGGCCGAATTGTAGCTCTCGCTCATGAACAGGTTTGGATAGCCATAGCCGATCGACAAGACGCCATTGCCATGCGCAATCGGCTTGTCCGCCCACCAGCGCAGGTGGCGCATATACTGCCCCTTGATTTCGCTCCACGGCAGCGCCTCGACATCGGCAAAGGCCAGCGCGCCCCAGAAGCCGCCACAGGCAAAGCGATAGGTCAGGCTCCGCCCGAAGGCCAGCGTGCCGCCATCCTCATCGAACCAGTGGCGAATATCCTTGGCAAAGGCCACCGCGCGTTCCTTGTACCGGGCCACGCGCGCTTCGTCGCCGCGCGCCAGCTTGGCATAGATCAGCCCGTAAAAATGCATGGCGAAGGGAATGTAGTGGTCGATGCGGCGGATATTGCCATCGCGATACCAGCCATCGGCGATATAGAACCCGTCCAGCTCCTCGAGATAGGCGTCGGTCAGCGAACGGTCGAAGGCGACGCCGCATTCTTCCAGCCCCAGATCGACCAGCACGCGGAAGAACTTCCAGTTATTGTCGGCATAGTTGAACTGCCGCGCATGCTTGAGATAGGCCGCCAGGTTGTCCTTGGCCTTCTGCGGCAGCGGCTCCCACACCAGATGCGGCACCAGCCGCATGGCAAAGCCAATCGCCGCCAGCTCCACCATGCGCTGGTCGGTCGAATTGACCGCGCCCCAATATTCGGGATGCTCGGGCTCCGTGCCATTGGCGAGGCCCCGCCGATAGAGTTCCCAATGCGCAAAATCCCCGCCGCCCGCCGCCAGCGGCGCCAGCCCCCACAGCGGCCGGGCAAAGCCCTCGAGGTCGGCCGCGGCGCGGTCGAAATGCGCCGCCGCCCCGTCGAGCCGCACTCGCGCGCCCCCCTCGGAGAAATAGGGCAGCAGCGGCGCGAACAGGTCGCCCAGCGCCTTTGTCGCATCGGCGCGGCTCTGCAGCGGATTGCCATGCAGCGGATTGGCGGTGACGGGATCATAGGTCATTAGGCAAGTTCCTTGGCTGGCGCGACATCATAGGCGCCCTTCAGATTCAGCTCTTCGGCGAAGTGGCAGGCCGCTTCCTGCGCGGTGCCGTGGATCGGCCGCAGCACCGGCTTGTCGGTGCGGCAGACATCCTGGGCATATTTGCAGCGGGTGTTGAACGGGCAGCCCTTGGGCCGGTTGCCCAGATAGGGAATCTCGCCGCGCACTTCGGCGCTTGGGCCCTTGCGCCGCAGCGGGTCGGCAATCGGCAGCGCCTCGAGCAGCAGCTCGCTATAGGGATGGCGCGGCCGCTCGAACAGCATTTCGGTGGGCGCATTTTCCACCACATGGCCCAGATACATCACCACCACCCGGTCGGCGATGTAGTTGACCACCCCCAGGTCGTGGCTGATGAAGATATAGGTCAGCCCCAGATCGGTCTTGAGATCCTCGAGCAGGTTGAGCACCTGCGCCTGGATCGAGACGTCGAGCGCCGACACCGCCTCGTCGGCAATCACCAGCTTGGGCTCGAGCACCAGCGCCCGGGCAATGCCGATGCGCTGCCGCTGCCCACCCGAAAAGGCATGCGGATAGCGCCCCACTGCCTCGGCGGGAATGCCCACCTTTTCCAGCATCGAGATCACCATGTCCTCAAGCACCTTGCCCTTGGCGATCCGGTGGATGCGCAGCGGTTCGGCGACGATGTCGAACACCCGCATATTGGGGTTGAGCGAGCTCATCGGGTCCTGGAAGATCATGCGGATGTCCTGCCGCCACGGCTTGATGGCGCGCTTGCTGAGCGCGGTCAGCACCACGTCGCTGCCCCCCTTGGGGTGATACACCACCCGGCCTTCGCTGACCGACTGCGCCTGGATGATGCAGCGCCCCAAAGTGGTCTTGCCGCAGCCGCTTTCGCCCACAATGGCCAGCGTCTCGCCGGCCTCGACGGTCAGGTTGATCTCGGTCAGCGCATCCAGCCGCCTTCCCTTGCCGAACAGCCCGCCGCCCAGGGTGAAATGCTTGCTCAGATTTTCGACGCTCAGCAGCCGGCTCATGCCATTTCCTCCACCGGCACGGCCGTCAGCAGATGGCAGCGCGCATGGTGCCCCTCGCCCACAGCCGTCCGCGCCGGTCGCACACTGGCGCAGGGCTCGAAGGCGTACGGACAGCGGCTGGTAAAGGCGCAGCCCGTTGGCCGGTCCCGGGGCGCCGGCACCGTGCCCTTGATCGGGTTGAGCCGCACCCGCTCGGCCTTGCGAGCCATCTTGGGGATCGAGGCCATCAGGGCCTGGGTATAGGGGTGGCTGGGCCGGGCAAACACGTCATAGACATTGCCCTGCTCCACCACATCGCCCAGATACATCACCGCCACCTCGTCGGCGATCTCCGCCACCACGCCCAGGTCATGGGTGATGAACAGCATGGCCATGCCGAAATCGGCCTGCAGCTGCCGCAACAGGTCGAGAATCTGCGCCTGTGTCGTGACGTCCAGCGCCGTGGTCGGCTCGTCGGCGATCAGCAACTGCGGCGTGCAGGCCAGCGCCATGGCGATCATCGCCCGCTGCCGCAACCCGCCGCTGAGCTCGAACGGATAGGCCCCGGCCCGCTCGCGCGCCCCCGGCACCCCCACCTTGTCGAGCAGCGCCACCGTGCGCTCGCGGGCCTGCTTGGGCTTGAGCCCCTCATGGATGGTCATCATCTCGTCGATCTGGTCGCCGATCGTATGCACCGGCGACAGCGAGCTCATCGGCTCCTGGAAGATCATGGCGATCCGGTTGCCGCGGATCGCCCGCAGCGCCAGACTGTCCTGCTTGAGCTGGGCGATGTCGGTCGCCGCCTCGCCCTCGGGTTCAAACAGGATGCGCCCGCGCGGGATTTTCGCATTGGCGTCGAGCAGGCGCAGGATGGCCCGCGCCGTCACCGATTTGCCGCAGCCGCTTTCGCCCACCAGCGCCAGCGTCTTGCCCGGCGTCAGCGTCAGGTCGACCTGCCGTACCGCCTCGATATCGGCCTCGTCGGGCGAGGAGAACACGATCGACATGTCTTGGATGGTCAGGATGGGTTTGCTGTGTTCGGTCATCATCTTACCGTCCATGGGGATCGGCCGCATCGCGCAGGCCGTCGCCGAAAAAGTTCATCGCCAGGATCACCACCACCACGCAAAGACCCGGTGTCAGCAGCCAGGGCGCCGTGGCCAGCGTGCGGATGTTCTGCGCGTCCTGCAGCAGCGTGCCCCAGCTGACGATCGGCGCCTGCAGCCCCAGCCCCAGGAAGCTCAGTGCCGTCTCGGCCAGGATCATGCCCGGAATGGCCAGCGTGGCCGCGGCGATGATGTGGCTCATGAAGCTGGGCACCATATGCCGGGTGATGATGCGCCAGTCGCTGGCGCCGTCTAGCTGCGCCGCGGTGACGAAGTCCTCGGTGCGCAGGCTCAAAAACCGCCCGCGCACCACCCGTGCCAGTTCGGTCCAGCCGATCAGGCTCAGGATGATGGTGATGGCGAAGTAGGTCTGCAGCGCGCTCCAGTCCTTGGGCATGGCTGCCGCCAGGCCCAGCCACAGCGGAATGGTGGGCATTGAGCGGATGAACTCGACCACCCGCATCACCGCGCTGTCGAACCAGCCGCCATAATAGCCGGCAAAGCCGCCGATGATGATGCCGAAGAACAGGCTCAGCGTCACGCCGGCCAGGCCAATGGAGAGCGAAATCCGCGTGCCATGGATCAGCCGGCTCAGCAGGTCCCGCCCCAGCCGGTCGGCACCCAGAATATAGAAGGGCGCCCGCGCTTCGGTCACCCCGATGAACTTCACGCTCATCGGGATTACCCCGGCCAGCAGATAGGGTTCGCTGGGGGCCAGGAACTGCACCGGGATTTCCACCTCGGGGTCGATGACGAAGGTCCGCCGCATCGCCTTGGTGTCGATCTCGCTGGCATAGCCATTCACATGCGGCGCCAGGCGCCAGGAGCCGTCCTCGCCGGTCGAGAACAGCTGGATGCCCTGGGGCGGGGCATAGGTATAGCGCGCGCTATAGGCGCCCGGATCGGTCGGCGCCAGGAACTCGGCGAGGATCGCCACCAGGTAGAAGGCCACGACGATCCACAGGCTCACCAGCGCCAGCCGGTGCTGGCGGAAGCGGCGCCACATCAGGTCGAACTGGCTCTCGCGCCTGGCGCGCACTACCGGTATCGTGTCGACTGCAGGACGGGTCAGCGTTTGAACGGCCACTTACTTGCTCCCATAGCGAATGCGGGGATCGATCCAGGCCAGCAGCAGGTCAGAGACCAGCGTGCCGATCACGGTCAGCATGCCCAGCAGCATGATGATGGCGCCGGCCAGGAACATGTCCTGGCTTGTGAGCGAGCGCAGCAGCAGCGGCCCGGCTGTCGGCAGGTTGAGCACGACCGAGACGATCACCGAACTCGACACCAGCGCCGGCAGCAGCCAGCCGATCGTCGAGATCAGTGGGTTGAGCGCCACCCGCACCGGATATTTCATGATGGTGCGGAATTCGCTCAGCCCCTTGGCCCGCGCCGTCGTCACATAGGGCTTCTTGAGTTCGTCGAGCAGATTGGCCCGCAGGATGCGGATCAGCTCGGCCGTCCCGGCCATCGACAGCACCAGCACGGGGGCCCAGGCATGGCTCAGGAAATCCCAGACCCGGCCCGGGCTCCAGCGCGCCGCCTCATATTGCGGCGAGAACAGCCCGCCAATGGTCTCCCCGAACCAGATGAAGCTGAGATACATCAGGATCAGCGCGAAGAAGAAATTGGGAATGGCGAGGCCAATAAAGCCGCCAATGGTGGCCAGGTAATCGCCCAGCGAATATTTGCGAACCGCCGCATAGATGCCGATCGGCACGGCCACCAGCCACATCACGATCACGGCCAGCCCTTCGAGCAGGATGGAATTGCCCAGCCGGCCCCAGATCAGGGTCGTCACCGGCGCCTTCCACTCAAAGCTCTGCCCGAAATCCCCGCGCAGCACGATGCCGCTGATCCATTTCCAGTACTGCACTATATACGGCTCGCCAAAGCCATATTGCCGCCGCAGCGCCTCGATGGTGGCCGGATCGACCCGGTCGCCATTGGCGGCCAGCGTCGCCATATAGGTGGTCAGGTAATCGCCCGGCGGTAGCTGGATGATGGCAAAGGCCACAAAGCTCACCGCCCACATGGTGAGCACCATGGCAATCAATCGTCGGCCGATGAAACCCAGCATGGGGCAACTCCTCCAAGGTCTACGCTCACGCCGACGTTTCAGTCGGGCTCCCTCCCCCTTGCGGGCAGGGAAGCGAGATGGGGCTTGGCGTCAGCCAAGTCCGTGTATCGAGCAGGGTGGGGGTATGGCGTCGCACGCTCGGTGCGCGTGACTTGCCCCAACCCTTGATCCCTCCCGCAGAGCTTGCACTCGGGCGCGCCGCGGCGCGACCGGGTTGGGAGGGAGGCGAGGGTCGGACCATCTTGGTCCAGATTCCCCCCGCGGCACTGCTGCCGCGAGGGGTGGGAGGGACGAGGTTATTCCGCGGCGAAATACCACTGGAACGGATCGTAGGGACCCGGGGTGGGGAACAGATAGGCATGCAGCATGGGCTCGGCGACATTGCGCAGGTTGTTCTTGGCAATGTAGTAGCCGTTGCCGGGCAGGCTGACGCCGATCACCGGGAAGTTTTCCTTGGCGATGGTCAGAATCTGCTTCATCAGCTCGTCGCGCACCGCCGGGTCGCCGCTCGCCCGCAGCTGGTTCATAAGATCCATCTGCTGCTTGGCCCATTCGGCGGGCTCTTCGGCAATCTCGGGCCGCGAGCCCAGATACCACTGCGCCCAGCGATAGGCCCAGACCGATTCATCGCCGCTCGGCATGTAGTAGCGCGGCTCCTGGATCACATCGAGCCCGCCATCACCCTGCCAGATCTGCGCGTCATAGTCGCCGGTGGGGCGCTTGTCGTAATAGAGTGTGCGGTCGATATTGTTGAGCTCGATATCGATACCACCCGCTTCGAGCTGCAGCTGCATCAGCTCCATCATATCCGTCCATTCCGCGCGGAAGGCCGAGATCATGTCGATGGTCACCACCAGCGGTGAACCGTCCGGCATGGTGTAAAAGCCATCGCCATTCTTTTCGCCCAGGCCCGCCGCCGCAAATGCCGCTGCCGCCGCGTCGGGATCGAACTCGGTATATTGAGTGGTCATTTCCTCGTCATAGAACGGCGATTCCGGGCGCGGCGCCGCCTGGCCCGGCGAGCCCTGGCCGGTAAACACCACGTCGATGATTTCCTGCCGGTCGATCAGATGGCTGACGCCGATGCGGAAGTCCTTGTTGGAGAACAGCTCGCGCCGGACCGGGTCGACATGGTTCAGGTTGAACTGCAGCACCATGGTGTTCATGTTCGACGGGATATTCTCGCCCAGCCGGTAGTCGCCTGCTTCCTGGCCATCAAAGAACAGCGGCTGGTTGGCTACCGTCGCGATGTGACGATCCTGGAAGTCGATTTCCCCGTTGAGCGCCATCAGGGTAATCTCTTCGAGCGAATCCGACACCCGCATTTCGAGCCGGTCGATATAGGGCAACTGGTTGCCCGTACTGTCGACCTTCCAGTAATAGGGATTGCGCACGAAGGTAGCGCGGGTGGCGTCGCCGGTCAGCGGCTCCTCGATCATCCAGGCATTCATGAACGGCAGCTCGGGATTGGCGAAGCGGATGGTCTCCGTGGACCAGCTGCAACGATTGGCCATCCACAATTCCCAGGTTTCAAACCCGGCGGCCTTGGCCTCTTCAGCAGCGTTGGGATTGTATTTGGGGTAGAACTGGCTGCAATAGTCCTTGCTCAGCGACACCAGGGTCAGCCCGTTCACACTGGCCAGCTCATCCATGATGATGCCATTGGGCTTTTCAAAGATCAGCTTGACCGTGGTCTCGTCCACCACCTCGGCCGTCACCGGATTGTTGGCATTCTTGATGAAGGTGCCCACACCATAGCTGGGCTCGCTCATCAGCTCGACGGCAAAGGCAATGTCGGCGCTGGTGAACGGCGTGCCGTTATTCCACTTCAACCCTGCGCGCAGCTTGAACGTATAGGTGGTCGCGTCCTCGCTGACCTCCCAGCTTTCAGCCAGGTTGGGAATGATTTCATCCCATTGGCGATTGTAGCGGACCAGCCCGTCATAGGCGACGGTCCGGGCGATCCAGGCATTGTCGAGCCCGCCGCGCAGCGCCGAGCGCCAGGTGCCACCATAGGTGCCGACGCTTTCGACCGGCTCGACCACCAGCGGGTTGCTCGGCAGCCGTTCGGCCACCGGCGGCAGTGCGCCGCTTTCTACCATGGCGTCCAGTATCGGTGCCTGTTGCTGGCCCAGCGCCGGGCCCGCCGCCGCCAGCAGCGCCGTCAGCGCCACTGCGCTGGCCAGCCGCAGGCCGCCTGACCCCTCGGCACGACCGAAAAGTTTAAACTGCTTCATCCTCATCCTCCCTGTTCCGGGCTGCCTCGCCCGGGTTTCGTCTGGCGCATGACGGCCCAGTGCCGTCATCCGCAACCGCGCCGGCCAAAGGCCGGCCCGTCCTCGTGTGCCGGCGTTTGGCCGGCGCTCCCGCTCTTTGTGAGCGGTGAGATCTGCGTCGCCACACCAGGCGGGCAGCAGCCCGCCTGAGGCAGTAGCGCGCCTCGGCCGGCAGATGAACGGGGTGTGGTTGTCGGCGCCCCTCCCGGCAGCGCCACCTGAGCCTGCGGCTCGTCGGTGCGCTTCGCCGATGGACAAAGGCTAGTTCACAATTTGCGTTATTTCAAGCAATTTACGCAATTCACGCAAGTTACGCAAATTTGTTCACTTTGCGTCGTGCAAACAAGGGCCTAAGCTGAGGAAAATCGATGAACGCAGAGACATCATGCGTTCATACTCGTGTTCATTTGGCGGCAAACACCGTCTCGCCCTCGACCATGCTGACGCCGATCTCGAGCTGCTGCACCGCCCTTTCCCCCTCCATATGCTGGCTCAGCAGCCGCACCGCGCCGCGCCCGATCGCCTCGCGATCCACCCGGATCGTGCTCAGTCGCGGCGTCGCCATGCCCGCCAGCGGCAGGTCGTCAAAGCCGATCATCGAGAACCCCGCTGGCAGCGGACTGTCGGGGGCATAGATCCCCTCCAGCATCTCCACCGCCGCAATGTCGTTCCAGCTGAACATGGCCGTGACATCATGCTCGCCGACCAAGAGGTCGGCCAGCAGGCCGCGGGAATCCCGATCGGCGGTATTGACGATGATCCCCTGCGCGCCCGGCGTGGCCGCAATGGCCGCCTCAAACCCCCGCTGCCGCTGCAGAATTGTCGGTCGATAGCGATGGGTATAGTGCAGGATGCGGCGGTGTCCGACATCGAGCAGCCGCTGCGTCGCCAGATAGGCGCCGTAGAAATTGGCCGGAGACACCGAGCTGATGCGCATGCGCGGGTCGCTGCCATTGACCAGCACGGCGGGGATATCTTCCTGCACGCACCACGCCGCCAGCTCATCCCATGCATCTATGCCGGCCAGCAGGAGCCCGCCGGCATCGGCCTGGTCGATCTGCTTGCGGATCATGTCCAGCGTCACCATCTGGTCGTTGACCAGCCGCACGTCGAGCATCATACCGGCTTCCGCCGCCTGCTGCCGCATGCCCTCGACAATGCCGAAATAGAAGCCGGACAGCCCGCTGGTCGCGCTCCCCAGCGGCACCAAGGCTACCGCCCGCTTATCCCCGCCCGCCGGGCCTGTGATATGCTTGGATTTGTATCCCAGCGTGCGGGCCATGCGCTGTACATCGCGCCGCACTGCGTCGCTAATGCCCATCTCATTGGCCAGCGCGCGCGACACCGTACTCACTGATACGCCTAGGCGTTCGGCGATATCGGCCTGGTTGGCTCGCTTCTGCACTGCCATCGGTCTGCCTCAGATTGCTTAACAACGCAATATTTGCGTTTCTTGCGCAAGGCAAGCCCTGACTGCACTTATCCCCCGAACTGCGTCGCCAGCCACTCCATCTGTGCGCGGTCCTGAAACGGCCCGCCGCCCTCGTGATTGTTGAACTCATATTCGATCATTGTCTTGTTGTCCCCGGCATAGGCATTGAAGGCACCATAGACGGTCGAGGGGGGACAGATATCGTCCATCACCGCCACCGAGAAAAGCGCCGGTGCCGCGGCCTGCCGCGCAAAATTCACCCCATCGAAATAGGCAAGTGTTTCGAAAACCTGTTCTTTTTTGTCGCGATGCTGCGCCAGGAAACGCACGATTTCGCCATAGGGGTCGCGCGTCGCCTTGGCCACCGCCCGGGGGTAGTCACAGAGGAATGGCACATCCGGCATCGCTGCGGTCACCCGCTTGTCCAGGCCGGCCACCGCCAGCGCAATGCCGCCACCCTGGCTACCGCCACAGACGGCAATTTTGCCGGCGTCCACAAAGTCATGGCCCAGCAGCGCATCGATCGCCCGAACCCCGTCAGTAAACACCCGCCGGTAGTAATACCCGTTCTTGTCCAGCACGCCCTTGGTCATCACACCCGGCCCCGAGGGCGTCGAGCCGACGGGATCGGGCGTTTCGCCCACGCTCCAGCCACTGCCCTGCCCGCGCGTATCCATGCGGAAATAGGCATAGCCCGAGGCCGCCCAGTGCAGCTGTTCGTGCGGAAAGCCCCGCCCGCCGCCATAGCCGACAAACTGCACCACCAGCGGCAGCCTGCCACTGCGCTGCATCGGCAGCACCAGCCAGCCCTTGACCGGATGCCCGCCAAACCCCGGAAAGGTCACATCGAAGACCTCGACTGCCGTCAGCGTCGTCTTCGCCGGCACTACGCTGACCGCCCCGCCGATCGCCCGCGCTTCGGCCAGGGTGCTCTCCCAGAACCCCGCGAAATCCCCGGGTGTCTGCACCGTGCTATAATATTCACCCAGTTCGGGCTGGATCAGGTCTGGAAACGGCATGGCGACTCCCGCAAATCAACGGCCCACACCATGCACCGCGCCCCGCATCCAAGCCAGATGACGTCGCGGCTTAAAACCAAAAACCCCTGGAAACCGATCAGTTTCCAGGGGTCAAAATTGGTAGCGAAGCCCAGATTTGAACTGGGGACACACGGATTATGATTCCGCATGTCGGCGAGATCGCTATCACCGACCGGTTATAGGACATAGCACGAAGACGACAGCAACGCACCCCATTTCCGGCCGCCGTTGCAGGTTCCCGAAAGCTGCCGGCCTGCCAAGCGTACAGCAAGGTCTCTGAGTGGGGTGACTGTTGTGCGACGCCTGGGCCGCCAGTTGGCGACGCGGAATATTGAAGTACAGTTGGACCTCTATCACTGCTCACTTGGTGATCTGACCCCAACCGGGGGAATTCCGAATTGCGCCTTAAACGCTCGGCTGAAAAGCGACGTCAGAATCGTAGCCGACCTGCCTGGCAACATCACTGACGCGCGCATTCGCCTGACGCAGCAGGCCATGCGCAAGCGTGAGCCGCCACCGGGTTTGGTAGGATAGGCCCATCAACGCCATCACACGATAGGACTCCACTTCCAACAGCCGTCGGACCATCGCCGATCGCCTGAAGGTTGATAGTTCACCAAAGGCCGCTTCCAGGCGGGTATACAGATCTTGGTTTACGACGAAATCGGTGGCAACTTCTCCAGCGTCGTTTTCGACGCCTGAAAGGCACAGGCTGTTGATAGCGAAGCCAGGCAGAAGTTCCGGGTCGATACGTCTGCCCTGCGTTACATCGAGGCGCGTCGCTCCAACAAATAGGCCCGTGTCGAGGGCATCGAGGCATAGGCATGGAGGCCAGTTGTCCCCGTCCGCCAGGGCCGAAACCCAGCTCACGGTGATGAACTTGGTATGGAACTCCCAGGTGATGGCCAATTCCTGGCATCGATAACTGAACTGCCGGCCATCGTGTTCCGGGAGGTCAAAGCCCCGGGCGGAAACCGCCTGCTGAAGCGAGCAATAGCTTGCCGCATCACGTCCGGAGTCGGCGGCATGGCGAACACCAGCCTTCGGGCGCGCAGAGTTGAGCCTACCAGCTCCACGGGTCGGGCATGCAGCTCCGCTTCGATGGCCACGCGGTACGGGTGATCGGCGATAAAATCAGGCTTCATGCCGTGCCCCATCTGAGAATATCCGCACTCGCCATGGCGCCCGAGACAGGGCGATCTCCTTGCCGGCCTTGAATATGATCATGGTGGGAACGCCGCGAATGAAAAGCACTCAGGGCATTTTCCTTTCGACAATGGTCTGGGCCGGCGGGCGCAGCAGGGACTGGATGGTATAGACCAGGATCGCCATGCCGATGGCGCCGGCTGCCGCCACGGCCAGCAGGACCAGGAGGTCGATGGGGCCGCCGATATCGGCAAAGCTCGAACTGGTGACGGCCTGGGTGAACAGCACCGCCAGGATGGCCCCGATGGGCATGGCGAGCTGGGCCAGCAGGAATTTGTGCCAGTTCACCGCCCGATCGCGGATCAGCACGAAGAGATAGGCCAGGGTCACCAGCAGTGCCGCGATCATCAGGGTCCAGAACAGGCCGGTGCCGAACATCTCTTCAAACACGGCCAGCATGGTATCAAGGGTCAGGTCTTTCATGGCTATCTCCTCAAGCCCGGCCGCGCAGCATGGCATTGTAGGTGGCCTTGAGCGCCACTTCCTTCATCAGCCAGCTGATCCAGAGTTCCTCGAGCGGGGCGATGATACCGGGAAAGGACGGCACCAGATTGTTCTTGTAGTCGAACTCGACCAGCATGGCCCGGCCGACCTGGGTGATCAGCGGGCATGAGGTATAGCCATTATAGACCAGCGTACCCTCGCGCCCCTCGATGGCGGCGATCAGGTGATCTTCCACTACGGGCACCTGCCACTTGACGCTGGCGGCGGTCTTGCCCTTGGGCACGCCGGCGACGTCGCCCAGGGCAAACACCTCGGGGTAACGCAGATGGCGCAGCGTTCCCTGATCGACTTCGACCCAACCCTGATCGGTCCATTTGTCGGCCCAGGACAGGCCGGACTGGCGGACGAAATCGGGCGCCCGCTGCGGCGGGATGACGTGCAGGTAGTCGTAGGGGACCTGCTCGCTGCCTTCGGCGGTCTTGAAGGTCGCGACCTTGCGCCCGGCATCGACCGCGGTCAGGACGCGGGAATAGCTGGTCTCGATGCCGCGCTGGCCAAACAGCATGCGCACCTTTTCCGAGACGATCGGCACCCCGAATAGGGCGTCGTTATGGGCGGCATAGATGAACCTGGCCTTGCCCAGATTGCCGGCCCGCTTGGTCAGGTCATGCAGCAGGAAGGCATGCTTGAGCGGCGCGCCGGCGCATTTCATCTCCGTGGCCGGCCGGGTGAAGACGGCCGTGCCGCCCTCCTGGATGAACTGCTGTGCCGCGGTCCAGGTCCGCGCCGCATAGTCCGGCCCGGCATAGAGGGCGCCGATGCCGTTCTGACCCACCATGTCGAGCGAGAAGCCCTCGATAGCGTCGTGATCGAGCACGAGGCCCGGTGCGACGATCAGAAAATCATATTCCAGGCTCTGGCCGGTTTCGGTCGATACCATGCGGGTGAGCGGATCGACGGCCGCGACGCGTTCAGCCAGCAGGGTGACGCCGGCGGGCAACCAGTCCGTGGTGCGCGACAGCGTGTAGCTGGCGGGCTTGAGACCGGCGGCAACCAGGGTGAGGCCCGGCTGATAGAAGTGTTCCTGACGCGGGTCGATGATGGTGATGGTCGCGCCGCGCAGGCGGCCGGCGAGTCGATTGGCCAGGGCCGTGCCGGCGGCACCGGCGCCGATGATGACGATGCGCGCGGCCGTCTGGGTGACGGGTTGCGCCTGGGCGACTGTCGCGCGTGACAGTGCAGCGACCCCGCCTCCCAGGGCAGCCAGCTGCAGAAATTTCCTGCGATCCATGATGTAGTTCACCTTTGATAGACTGAAATCGATCCGCCTTTGCGTTGCGTGACGCTGCGGCCGGCGTTTGGCCGGGCCCCTAGAGCAACCATCGTTTCATCTTTTTTCTCCTCCCCGATTGCCCCTGCCTCCTCAAGCAGGGCGTGACGTCAGCTTGCCGATTGCCTGCTGGCCCATCTGAGAATATCCGCGCTCGCCATCGCGCCCGAGACGCGGGCGATCTCCTTGCCGCCCTTGAACATGATCATGGTCGGAATGCCGCGAATGTTCAGCTGGCTCGACAGATCCTGGTTCTCGTCGGAATTGAGTTTGACAAAGCGCATGGCCGGTTCGGCCTGCTCGGCCGCGGCGGCAAATTGCGGTCCCATGACGCGACAGGGGCCGCACCAGGGCGCCCAGATATCGACCAGCACCGGAATGTCGGACTTGGCGATGTGCTTTTCGAGAATGGCGGCGGGGACGTCGGCGGGCTGGCCGTCAAACAGCGGCAGCGCGCATTTTCCACACTTGCCGGCGCCGACATCCTGCCCCTGGGCAATCCTGCTGGTGGCGCCACAATGGGAACAAACGATATGGGTCATCACGTCCTCCAGATTGGTATTGTCAGCCATTGTGGGCGCTCGGTCTTTGATCCAGGTCAGGCGAGGGGGATCCGGCTTGCAGCTGGCGGGCGATGATGTCGCGCATCGCCTGGTGCTGGCTCAGATGCACGCCGCCGCGCAGGTGGCTGACGAATTCGGTGTCGGCGAGCCGGTCCATGACCGGGCCCTTGACCTCGGAAAGGTGCAGGCGCACCCCCAGATCCTTGAGCCGGTGATCGATCGCCTCGAGGCTTTCGAGCGCCGACATGTCCACCGCATTGACGGCCGAACACATCAGCACGACGTCGGTCAGGCCGGGATTGGCCGCGACCTGGTTGATCACCAGATCCTCGAGATAGCGCGCATTGGCAAAGTAGAGGCTCTCATCGATGCGGATCGAGAGCACGCCAGGCACGGTATCGACCTGGTGGCGCAGGACATTGCGATAGTGCTCGGTGCCCGGGACCTGGCCAACAATGGCGGCGTGCGGCTGGGAGGAGCGATAGAGAAAGATCAGGATCGAGGCGCCGACGCCGAGGGAAATGCCCACTTCGACGCCGAGCAGCAGCGTACCGAGCAGGGTGATGGCCACGGCGGCGAAATCGGCCTTGGAGTAGGCCCAGGCGCGCTTGAGGATGGAGAAATCCACCAGGGTCAGCACGGCCAACACGATGGTGGCAGCCAGCGTCGCCTTGGGCAGTATGGCGAGAAAGGGCGTCAGCAGCAGCGTGGCGCCGGCAATGCCGACGGCGGTGAAGGCGCCGGCGGCGGGAGTGGCAGCGCCGGCATCGTAGTTGACCACCGAGCGGGCAAAGCCGCCGGTCACCGGATAGCCGCCGCCGATGGCTGCGGCGATATTGGAGGCGCCCAGGCCGATCAGCTCCTGATTGGGCGAGATGCGCTCGCGGCGCTTGGCCGCCAGGGTCTGCGCCACCGAAATGGATTCCACGAAGCCGACGATGGAGATGATCAGCGCCGGCACGGCCAGCTGCTGGATCACGCCCATGTCGAAATTGGGCAGCGACAGCATGGGCAGGCCCTGCGGCACGTCGCCCACCAGCGATACGCCCTTGGCGCCCAGGTCAAGCAGCACCGACAGCGCCATGGTCAGGAACACCACCAGCACGGGCCCCGCCCGGACGATAATGGTGGCGACACCCTTGGGCACGCCGAAACGCGCCAGCCAGTTCTTGAGGTCGAGCCGGATCCACAGCAGCAGGGACAGCGCCAGGGCGCCGATCCCCAAGGTATAGAGATTGATCTGGCCGATATTGGCCAGGATCGACATGACCAGATCGGGCATGGCGTGGCCCTCGGTCTTGATGCCGAGCAGGCCGCCGACCTGGCTGGTGGCGATGATGAGGCCCGAGGCGGTGATGAAGCCGGAAATCACCGGATGGGACAGGAAATTGGCGATGAAACCGAGCCGGAACAGGCCCATCAACGTCAGCATGATGCCCGAGAGCAAAGCCAGCAGGATGGCGGCGCTGGCATAGTCGACCGTGCCTTCGGCGGCGATGCGCCCGACGGCAGCGGCGGTCATCAGCGAGACGACCGCCACCGGGCCGACGGCCAAAGCCGAGGAGGTGCCAAAGATGGCATAGGCGACCAGCGGCAGCACCGAGGCATAGAGACCCACTTCCGGCGGCAGGCCGGCCAGCAGCGCATAGGCCAGCGATTGCGGGATCAGCATGATGGTCACGATGATCGCGGCAACGAGGTCGCTGGTCAGCGTCTGGTGATTATAGCGCCGGCCCCAGTCGAGAATGGGGAAATAAGACTTCAGGTGCATCGGTCAACTCGGTGGGAGAAGGGTCCAGCCCCGGGGGACTGAACCGGGGATTACTTGCTCAGCGTGGCGTAGAGGCTGCCGGCGCGGGCGCCGGAGCGGCAATAGCCGAGCATGGGCTTGGGCAGCTGCTCCCAGGCGTCGTGGAAGCGGATGATCTGGCCTTCGCCCAGAGGTCCCGAGACGGGGATATGGACGATCTGGATGCCGAGCGTCTCGGCGGCGCGGGCGACTTCGGCAAAGCTGGGCTGGCCCTGGTCCTCATTGTCGGGACGGGCGCAGATGATGGACTTGTAGCCGGCATCCGAGACGGCCTGGACCTGCTCGGGGGTGATCTGGCCGGTCACGGCAAAATTGTCGTCGACCTTGCGGAGGTTCATGGTGTTGGCCTTGGGCTTGAAAAAGGAGAACATGGTTTGGACTTTCGGGAATGGTCCCTCCCCGCGCAGCGGCGCGGGGAGGCGCAGCAATGGGCTAGAGCCCGTTGACCGGAACCTTGAGGAAGCTCTTGCCGCTTTCATCCTTGGGCGGCAGCTGGCCGGCGCGCATATTGACCTGCAAAGCCGGGATGATCAGCTTGGGCATGGCGAGCGTGGCGTCGCGCGCCTCGCGCATCCTGACAAAGGTGTCCTCGTCAGTGCCGTGACCGACATGGATATTGTGGTCGATCTCGTCGGCCACCGTGGTTTCCCACGCGATGTCGCGGCCATTGGGGCCATAGTCGTGGCACATGAAGAGCCGGGTTTCGCGTGGCAGCGCTAGCACGCGCTGGATCGAGCGGTAAAGCGTGCGGGCATCGCCGCCGGGGAAGTCGGCACGGGCCGAACCGCCATCGGGCATGAACAGCGTATCGCCGACAAAGGCGGCATCGCCCACGACATGGGTCATGCAAGCCGGGGTGTGACCCGGCGTATGCATGACAAAGACGGTCAGGCCACCGATCTGGTAGCTGTCGCCATCGGTGAACAGGCGATCGAACTGGGAGCCGTCGCGCTGGAACTCGGTGCCCTCGTTGAACACTTTGCCAAAGGTCTCCTGGACGATGCGGATGTTTTCGCCGATGCCCAGCTTGCCGCCCAGCTTGCCCTGGATATAGGGCGCGCCGGACAGGTGGTCGGCATGGACATGGGTCTCGATCAGCCATTCGAGCTTGAGCTGGTGCTGCTCGATATGGGCGATGATGGCATCGGCGCCGTCATAGGTGATGCGGCCGGCGGCATAGTCGATATCCATGACGGAATCGATCACCGCACAGGCATTGGAATCGGGATCCTTGACCACATAGCTGATTGTATTGGTCGGCGCGTCGAAGAAGGCGGTGACCTCGGGGTGAACCGTCAGGTCGGGGGTGAAGGGTAGAATGGTCATGGCATAACTCCTGTTTGAGGGTCAGGCGGATTGGGTGGCGCGCTGTTCACGCGCCAGGCGGACGGTACGGGCGGCGAAAATGCCGACCAGCATGGCGCCGACAAAGGCCCAGGCCGAGACTTCGCCCAGGCCCAGAGCCGGGATGGCGCCGCCCGGGCAGAAGCCGGAAATGCCCCAGCCCAAGCCGAAGACGGCCGAGCCAGCCAGGAGCGGCGCATCGAGCTTGCGGTTGGCCGGCAGGTGGAAACTCGCCTCGAACAGCGGCTTGTCGCGACGCAGCACAAAGCGGTAGCCGATGGCGGTCACCAGCAGGGCCCCGCCCATGACGAAGGCCAGGGAGGGGTCCCAAAAGCCGGCGACGTCAAAGAAGTTCAGTACCTTGGCCGGATTGGCCATGCCGGACAGGGCGATGCCGGTGCCGAAGATGAGACCGATAATGCCGGACATGATGGTGCGCTGCATTACAGGCCTCCCAAAAGATGACGAATGACGAAGACAGTCAGCATGGCCGTGCCCAGAAAGATGATGGTGGCGGCGATCGAGCGGGGCGACATGCGGGCCATGCCGCAGACGCCGTGGCCGGAGGTGCAACCGGAGCCGAAATAGACGCCGACGCCGACGATCAGGCCGCCAATGATCACCCAGGGGGTGGGCACGGGGCTGGAATAGGCGATGGCGTGCTCGGACAGGTTCAGCACCAGCATGGGCGCGACAATGGCGCCGGCAATGAAGGCGGCCCGCCACGCCCAGTCGGTGGAAACCGGGGGCAGAAGGCTGGTCAGGATGCCGGTCATGCCGGCAATGCGACCATGGAAAGCCATGAGAAGAACGGCTGAAAGGCCGATCAATGCGCCGCCGAACAGCGACAGCATTGGGGTAAATTCAGTCATCGATTGGGTACCTTGCAGGTGGAGAGGCCGAAAATGGTATAGAGGGGGCAGAACCGCACCAGGGCGGTGAGGACGAGCACAGCGCCCACGATCACCGCGCCCCAGTACAGGAGCGGATTGGCGAACAGCGCCAGGCCGGAAACCATGGGAACAAGGATCAGCGCCAGGCCGACAATGATCCGGGCGATTCGGTCGGCAGAACCAATATTGACAGGCATCTGAAGCTCCTTGAAAACCGCCCTGAAACGAGTGATAGTGTGTATGCGAATGTTCGTATATACGAGAGATCTAATATGATCAAGATGGATTTGGCGAAAATGGAGGAGAATGCCGACAGGGCATCCCAGCTCCTGACCGCCATGGCCAATCCCAAGCGGCTGCTGATCCTGTGCAACCTGCTCGATGCCGAGCTCAATGTGGGTCAGCTGTCCGAGCGGGTCGAGCTCGGCCAGTCGCCGCTGTCGCAGCACCTGTCAAAGCTGCGCGCCTGGGGCCTGGTCAAGACGCGGCGGGAAGCCCAGCAGGTCAACTACTCCCTGGCCTCCGACGAGGTGCGCCAGATGCTGATGACACTCTACAATATCTACTGCGCCTGCTGATGACCGCGACTGACCATCCCAGGCTGCTTCTGCCGCCCCCGACCTACCCTGCCGTCCTGTTCGGCTTGACCTGGTTGCTGGACGGAGAGTGGTTTCCGCCGTTTCCGCCCGAGGCGGCATGGGCGACCTGGCTTGGTGGCGTGTTGGTTCATGCGTGCCGGCACGGATGCCAGCGCGGTCTTCGAACGCGCCGAAAGTGAGGAGCTTGCTGTCGTCGAGAATGTCAGCACCAAGAAAGTCATTGGCTTGCTGACGGAGGCCTATCTGTTGCGCCGGTATTCATCAGCCCTGGGGGTGCGGATCAAAACTTGGACTGGTTATGCCGTAATGCCAAGGCTTTGGCGG
>NZ_JBZVWR010000011.1:0-312332 GCF_058629155.1 Devosia sp. MDV22-iso42 | reverse complement strand
ACCAGGATCACCTGCCGGGAATGCGGCAGGATGGAGCGTACCAGGTCGACCTCCATCGGGTCGAATTCCTGCACGGTTCCCTCGCGATCGATGGCGCTGGCGCCGATCACCGCCACGTCGAACTTGAACCGCTGCCGGCTCTCATCGGCCAGCGTCAGTACCGAGGAATCCTTGTTGCGCACATACCCGCCATAGACATAGACCGTCGCGTCGGTCTTGAGGGCGCAGGAATGAGCCACTTCCAGGTTCGGCGTCGCGATCAGTACCCCGGCATGCCGCGCCAGCACTTCGTGCAGCGAGTCAAAGGTGGTGCCCAGGCCGACAAATATCGTGGCCCCCGGCAGCAAGAACTCTTCCAGCGCCAGCATGAGCCGCCGCTTCACCGCGACCTGGATGGTGTGGCGTTCATCATGGGTGTGGTGGGCGACGCCGGGCGAGGCAAAGGCGCCGCCAAATCCCTTTTGCAGCAGCCCCTGCGTTTCCAGCGTCCGCAGATCGCGCCTGATGGTCTGGTAGGTCACGTCAAAACGCGCCGCCAATTCAGCTACCGATGCGGCGCCATTGGCCTGCACTGCCTTTAGAATGGCTTGGCGCCGCTCGCCGGCCCGGCCGCTTTCGGCGGGCGGACCTTCTGAGGCACCATGCAGGCGAGGCGTGGTTTCGCCGCTCATTTCAGGCGGACGCCCAGATAGCTGCGGTCGTCGGTGAGTTGGGTCGCGGTAGTACCCTTGGTGCTCATATAGCGGCCGATCTTGTGCAGGTCCTCGGCCTCGACTTCCGCAAATGCCGCCTCCCAGGAAGCGACGCCGAATCCGGTGCCCGGCTTGAAGTAACCGTCGGAGAATAGCTCGATTGTGTCGATATCGGCCAGCCCGTAGCTGCGCGTCTCCACAAAGCGGCTGGGCACGGCAAAGCCGTCAATACCGCCATAGCCGAGCACTGGGTCGGTGACATTCTGGAAATGGCCCTGGCCATGGGAAATGCCGTGCTGGATGAGCAGCAGCAATTCCTGCTCGGGTGCGTCGGGCAGGTGTTGATGGCAGGCTGCAAGGGTCCGCTGTTCGATCGCGGCCACCACATCGGCTTGTGCCGTGTCGCTGCCCTCGGGCTGGTTGCGGGTGCCCTGCCAGGTCATGGACGCGGCGTGGCGGTCGCATTCCGCGGTCGAGGCGCCGAGCGCCTCGTAATGGTGCCAGGTCTCGCGGCGCAGGATGGCGGTGACATCGTCGAGCGGCTTGAGCACCTGCAGCGTGTCATTGCCATTGAGGCGGATACCGCTGTCGCCAACCGCCACCACCTCGAGCCGGTCGCCCACCACGATGGCCGCCATGACGGTGCAACCGCCGCGCAGCTTCCAGTCGGCCTCGACGGCCGCCAATGCACCATGCGCGACATAGCCGGCATGAATGGCGGCGCCGAGATAGGCGACGAAATGCTCGCCGCCCTGAAATTGCAGTTCGGGCTGGTCGACCTGCCCCTGCGCCAAAAGAAAGAGCTCAATGGCCCGCTTGACGGTGCGCGAGGCGAATTGCCCCGACAGCATGCCGCCATAGCGGGTGCCATTGCGGTCGGTCACGCCGTCGATGACGGCGTAACCCAGATTGGGCATGACGACGAGGCTGTCTTCGTTGGTCTCGGGATGACCGAACTTCTTGCCTAGCGTAAAAGCTTCAAGCTGCCTCATTTAGTCCTGCTCTGGTGCTGTTGATTGCCGTCGTCGCCTATTCGCCGATGGCGGTCCGCCATTCGGCCAGCACCGCCTCGGCGCCGCCGAAGTCGCTCAGTGGCTTGACGTCGACCAGGGTCAGGTCAGCCAGGTTCGGCGTGCCTGCTGGGCCGGCCACGTCAAGGCGGACCGAACGCCGGCCGATATCCATGGCGAGCTTTTCCTGCGTCGACTTGGACATGGCCCAGTCGATAAAGGCCTTGCCGCCTTCCGGATTCGGGCTGCCCTTGACCAGCGCCACGCCATCAGGCGTTGCCGCCGTGCCGTCCGACAGGTGCACGATCGAGATCGGTGCGCCGCCCTGGACATATTCCAGCGCATTGTCCTCCAGCGTCAGGCCCATCGCGGTTTCGCCATCGGCCACGAAGCGCGGCACGGCGCCCGAGCTGTCGGCGAAGACGAAGTTCTTGGCGATCTCGGCATATTTGGCCCAGCCCTCATCGCCGAACACGGTCAGGACGGTCTGCAGCTGCTGCATGGCCGAGCCCGAGCCATCGGCGCGGGCCGTGGCAATCTGGCCGGCCCATTTCGGATCGGCAAGCTCAGCCCAGGTCTTGGGCGCGCCGTCGATCGGCTGCAGGTCGGTATTGACCGCCAGCACGTAGACGACAGCGGTATAGGGCGTCCAGGCATCATCCTTGATGAACTGCGGATCGACCTGGTCGAATTCGGGCGGCGTATAGGGCTCGAGCAGATCCTTAAGTTCGGTGAGCTGGCTCCCCGAAATGGACCAGATGACGTCGGCCGCCGGCGCACCGGACTCGGCCTGCACGCGCTTGGCGATGTCGCCGGAGCCAAGCTTGACCACCTCGGCCTTCAGACCCGTCTCCTGCTCAAAGATCGGCAGCAAGGTGTCGACAATCGATGACTTGTGCGCGGTGTAGATGACCACCGAGCCGTCCTGGGCAAAGGCCAGTGAGGTCAGGCTGGTGGACGCAATCAGCGCTGCCGTCGACAACGCCAGAAATGTACGTTTGCGAATGTTCATGCGAATCCTCCGGTTCGTTTGTGATCATTCTTCGATCGATTTCATCCTGAACCACGCGGAAAATTGTTGCAATACGAAACTTTGTCGGTGTCATATGGGGAACAGCAACCTCGGGGGAGGAATAAATATGAGCTATCTCGAGGTCAGGGACGCCACCAAACAGTTCGGTGCGAGCTTCATGGCGCTCAATGGCGTCTCAGTCTCTGTCGAGCGCGGCGAGTTCTTTACGCTGCTCGGCCCCAGTGGCTGCGGCAAGACGACATTGCTGCGCTCCATTGCCGGCTTCAACGACCTGACCTCGGGCGAGATCACCCTTGACGGTTCCAACCTGCGCATCGTGCCGCCGCACCAGCGCGACATCGGCATGGTGTTCCAGGACTATGCCGTGTTTCCCCATCTCAGCGTCTTCGACAACGTCGCCTTCGGCCTCAAGCCGCGCAAGGTGCCGGCGCCCGAAGTCAAGAGCCGCGTGACCCAGGCGCTCGAGGCCGTCCGCCTGGGCGCCATGGCGGAGCGCCTGCCCGCCGCCATGTCCGGCGGCCAGCAGCAGCGCATTGGCCTGGCTCGTGCCATGGTCATCAATCCGCGCCTGCTGCTGATGGATGAGCCTCTGTCCAATCTTGATGCCAAGCTGCGTATCGAGCTGCGCGAGGAGATTCGCGATATCCAGAAGCAGGTCGATATCGCCACCATCTATGTGACGCACGACCAGGAAGAGGCGCTGGCCATCTCCGACCGCATCTGCGTGATGAATGCCGGCCGGATCGAACAGATCGGCACGCCGCAGGAGATCTACGGCAACCCGCAGACGCGATTCGTCGCCGAGTTCGTCGGCACGCTCAACATTTTCGCCCCTGGCGCGGCGCTCGACGCCCTGCTGGCTCAACTGGATCTGTCGGCACCTGCCGGCACCACCTGGGCGGTGCGCCCCGAACGCCTCGATCTCGCCGCCGCGGGCAGCCAGGCCAGTGGCGCCGCGGTGCTGCAGGGCACGGTTACGAAATATACCTATCTCGGCCGCGAGGCCCATGTGCAGGTGCAGACACCGGCCGGCACCGTGGTGGTGCAATTGGCCAATCCGGGCATGGCTGCCACACGCGCGGCAGGTGAGCCCGTCGCGGTGCTCGTGCCGCGTGACGTCATCATGGCTTTCAGCGCCGACGGCGCCCGCATCGGAGGATGAGCGCCATGCCTCGTTTCAATTTCTGGACCGTGGTGATGATCCTCACCTGGATGCTGCTCTTCGTGCTGCTGTTCATCCCCGTCGGCTCGGTGCTGGTTTCGAGCCTCTACGACCAGAGTGGCAATTTCACCTTTGCCAATTACCTCAAATTCCTCGGCGAGCCGCGCTTCCACCAGGCCTTCGTCAATACGCTGGTGGTCGGTTTCGGCGGCCTGTTCGGCGCGCTGCTGCTCGGCTCGATCATGGCTTTCTGCGTGTCGCGCTTTGTCATTGCCGGCGGCAAGTTCGTCTCGCTGTTGGCCATCCTGGCGCTGGTCTCGCCGCCCTTTATCGGCGCCTATTCCTGGATCGTGCTGTTTGGCGCCGGCGGCGTGGTGCGCGGCTTCCTGCGCGACCAGGGCATCAACATGCCGCCCATCTATGGCGTCGGCGGCATCCTCATCGTCTTCTCCCTCAAGTTCTATCCTTACGTCTATCTCATGGTTTCGGGCGCGCTGAGCAACGTCAACCGCTCGCTCGAAGAGGCGGCCGAAGGCCTGGGCCTGACGCCCTGGCAGCGCACCTTCAAGATCTCGTTCCCGATGGTCTTTCCCGCCCTCACCGCCGGCGGCCTGCTGGCACTGATCCATGCCATCGCCGATTTCGGCACACCGCGACTGCTCGGGCGTGGCTATAACGTGCTGGCGACGGAGGCCTTCACGCTCTATGCGGCCGAAGTGGGCTCCAACATGTCCATGGCCACCACCATCAGCGTGGTGCTGATCGCAGTCTCGATGATCTTCGTCATGCTGCAGCGCTACATGTCGCGCCGCAATATCTACCACGGCAACATGATCAACAAGCCGATCCGCGTGCAGCTCAAGGGCTGGCGCAATGTGCTGGCGCATTTCGCGGTCTATTTCATTGGCCTTTGCGGCGCGATGCCGGTCATCGTCTCGGTCATCTACTCCTTCCGCAAGACCAGCGGCCCCGTGTTTCAGGACGGCTTTGCCCTGCAGAGCTACCAGCGCATCCTGTTCAACCTGGGCGATGTGGTCCGCAATTCCCTGACCTTCTCGCTGTCGGCGGTGGCCCTGATCGTTGTGGTGGGCACTGTCGTGGGGGTCCTGGTTGCCCGCCGCACCAATTTCAACACCGCCTTGCTCGATGGCGCCTTCATGGTGCCCTATGTCATGCCCGGCATTGTCATCGGCATCGCCTTCATCGCCGCCTTCAATACCGGGCCGATCATCCTCACCGGCACCGCGACCATTATCGTGCTGTCGATCTTCATTCGCCGCCTGCCCTATACCGTGCGGACGACGGCATCGTCGCTGCGCCAGATATCGCCCAGCATGGAAGAGGCGGCGATCTCGCTGGGCTATAGCCCGTTCCAGGCCTTTCTGCGCATCACCGTGCCGCTGATCGTGCCCGGCATCATTGCCGGCGGCATGCTGAGCTTTGTCACCGCCATCAACGAACTCTCCTCGTCGCTGGTGCTCTATGTCGGCAGCACCATGACCATGCCGGTGCGCATCTACCTGCTCATTCTCGATGGCGATTTCGGCACGGCTGCGGCGCTCTCGACCGTGCTGCTCGTGCTGAGCAGCTGCGCCGTCTACATCGCCTTCCGCTTCATGGGCCGCAACGAGCAGGCGCTGCTGTGATGGCCCATCGCGTTAAATTCTATTCCGTCCTTACGTCAAACAGGAGCATTCGATGAGCCGCAGATCCATGACCAGCGTGACGGTACTTGCCGTTGTCGCACTCGCACTCTCGCCGCTGACCCACGCCCAGGCCCAGGAGATTGCGGGCTCCACCCTCGTGCTCTACACGCCCAATGAAGAGGGCATGCTCGATAGCTTGATTCCCGTTTTCGAAGCGGCATCCGGTGTCGAGGTCCAGCTGATCACCGCCGGTACCGGCGAGCTTTACCAGCGCATCCAGAGTGAAGCATCCAACCCGCAGGGCGACGTGATGTTCGGCGGCGGCGCGGCCCAGGCCAATGCCAATATCGCGCTGTGGAGCGAGTATGTCTCGCCCGGCGATGCCGACATGGTTGAGGCGGGCAAGAACACAACCGGCTTCTACACGCCCTATCAGGCCGATGGTTCCAACCTGCTGGTCAACACTGAAGCGGCCGCGGCGGCCGACGTCTCCATCACCAGCTATGCCGACCTGCTGGCGCCTGAGCTCAAGGGAAAGATCGCCTTTGGCGATCCGACGGCATCGTCCTCTGCCTTCGCGCAGCTGACCAACATGCTCAAGGGTGTCGGCGGCGACTACGAGTCGGATGCGGCATGGGATTATGTCACCGCGCTGGTCGAGCAGCTCGATGGCATCACCATTGGCTCGTCCAGTCAGGTGGCGCAGGACGTGGCCAATGGCGAGTATATTGTCGGCCTGACCTACGAGCCGCTGTCATTCAACTTCGTGCAGAGTGGCGCGCCAGTCGAGATCGTCTATCCGGCCGAAGGCGCCGCCTTCCTGCCAGCGACGATCCAGCTGATCAAGGGCGGGCCAAACCCGGACGCCGCCAAGGCCTTTATCGACTTCGTCATTTCCGAGGAAGGCCAGACCATCGTCTCCGAAAAAACCGCTGGCCGGCCGCTGCGTGATGGTGTCGTCAAGCCGGGCCTGCCGGCCCTGGCCGACATCCCCACGCTGCAGGAAGATGGCGCCTATGTCGCCGCCCATCGCGATGACATCGTCGCGAAATACCGGTCGATCCTCGAGGCACAGTTCTGATGTCTGAGTTGTCCGAGATGGGTCTAGCGCGGTGACCAGTATCGCGCTGCGTTCCCTGCGCAAGGAATATAACGGCCAGGTCGCGATCCCAGATCTCGACCTGGACATTCGCGACGGGGAGTTCTTCACCCTGCTCGGACCGTCCGGCTGCGGCAAGACCACGCTGCTGCGCATGATCGCCGGCTTCAACAGCATCGAAGCCGGCACCATCGTCTTTGATGACGTCGTCATCAACGACCGCTCGCCGGCCGACCGCAATATCGGCATGGTATTCCAGAACTATGCGCTGTTCCCGCAGATGACGGCAGCCAAGAACGTCGCGTTCGGCTTGCAGACGCGCAAGCAGGAGCGCTCCGAGGTTGATCGGAATGTCGGCATCGCCCTGGAATCGGTGCATATGGCCCACCTCAAGGACCGGATGCCGGGCGCGATGTCGGGCGGGCAGCAACAGCGCGTCGCTCTTGCCCGTGCGCTGGTCATCAAGCCGGCTGTATTGCTGATGGACGAGCCGCTGTCCAATCTCGACGCCAAGCTGCGCGTCGAAATGCGCGACACTATCCGCGAGGCGCAGCGTGCGGCGGGGATCACCACGGTCTACGTGACCCATGATCAGGAAGAGGCCATGGCGGTTTCCGACCGCATTGCCGTGATGAATCTGGGCGTGGTGCAGCAGGTGGGCTCGCCTGCGGAGATCTATCGCAACCCGGCCAACCGCTTTGTCGCCGAATTCATCGGCAAGACCAACCTGCTGGAGCGCGAGATCCGGCGGCAGGATGGCGTGGCAACCATCGATCTGGGTGACGAGTTGTCGATCGATGTCACTGCTGCCATAGATCCGGCGGCAACTGGAATCGTGCAGGTTTCGGTGCGTCCAGAAGCGGTGAAGGCCGCTTCTGGTGGCCTAAGGGCCGAAGTGGTCGACGAGACATTCCTCGGTTCGCATGCCCAGGTTCGCGCCCGGCTTGCCACCGGCGAGATTGTCGAATTTCTCGAATTCACGCGACGGCCCGCCAAGTGGCAGCGCGGTGAGGTGGTGTCGCTGCAGCTCGACACCGAGATGCTGACCTATTTCGATGCCGCGACCGGTGTGTCGATCATGCGGGGAGAGGTCAAGTGAAGTTGCCGGGAGAGCGGTTCGACGGCTGGACCACCGTCGCTATTGCGCTGACCGGCGGCTATCTGGTGATGGTGATCTGGCCGCTCTTCATCGTGCTGCTCAACAGCGTCAGCAGCGACGGCGGCATATCATTTGCCGGCTTCGCGACGTTTTTCTCATCCCGCCTCTATTACGGCACGTTGATCAACAGTGTCATGGTCACGATCTGCGTGACGGCTCTGGCGCTTTTCATTGCCTTCCCGCTGGCCTATTTCATGACCATGTTCCGCATCCGCGGCAATCGTGCCATCCAGATGCTGATCCTGGCGTCGATGATGTCGCCACCCTTCATCGGTGCCTATTCCTGGATTTTGCTGCTCGGCAATAACGGCATGATCACCCGCTGGGTCGAGAGCGCGATCGGCGTCAAGCCACCCAGCATCTATGGGTTTCCCGGCATCGTGCTGGTGCTCACCCTGCAACTGGTGCCGTTGATCTTCACCTATCTGATGGGCGCCTGGCGTACCGTGGATGTGTCGCTGCTAGAGGCCTCCGAAAGCATGGGCGTGACCGGCTGGCGGCGGGCGATGCAGGTTATTACCCCGCTGCTGTGGCCAACGGTCCTGGCGGGGAGCCTCTTGGTCTTCGTGCGGGCCTTTGCCGATTTCGGTACGCCGATGCTGATCGGGCAGGGGTTCCGTACGGTTCCCGTGCTCATCTACAGCTCCTTCGTCGGCGAGGTCAGCATCGATAGGGGCTTTGCCGCCGCCGTGGCTGTCATTGTCATCGTGGTGACGCTGGCCGTCTTCCTCGTGCAGAAATATCTTGTTGAGCGGCAGACCTTCTCTATGACTGCATTGCGCACCATCGAAGCCACGCCCCTGTTGGGCTGGCGGGGGGCGCTGGTGCATGCCTATGTCTATGGCTTCCTGGTGCTGGCCCTGGCGCCTCTCGCCGTCGTTGTTGTCAGCTCGTTCCGCAAGACGCTCTACGGCCAGTTCGTTGCCGGTTTCACCCTGGACAATTATGTCGATTCCCAGCGAGATATCTTCCGCTACGTCGGCAACACCTTTGGTATCGGGCTGACGGCGCTGGCGATACTGGTGATCATCGCCGTGCTGGTGGCCTATCTCACGGTGCGCCGCAAGGGGCCACTCAGCAATGCCCTCGATACCATGACCATGATCCCTTATGTGGTGCCCGGACTGGTGATCGGTATTGCGCTGGTCACGGCCTTCAGCACGGGGCCAGTCGTGCTGACCGGCACCTTTGCCATCATGGTCTTGGCGCTGACCATCCGGCGCCTGCCCTATTCCGTACGCTCCACGGCGGCGCTGATGCATCAGCTCAGCCCGAGCGTGGAAGAGGCCGCAATCAGCCTGGGTGCCTCCAAGTTCAGGACGTTGATGCGGGTCATCATACCCTCCCTGGCCCCCGGCATCCTGTCCGGGGCCGTGTTGAGCTGGGTGACGATCATCACCGAACTGAGCACGACGCTGTTCCTTTACAATACGTCCACTCAGACCCTGTCATTGGGCATCTACGCGCAGGTCATCCGCGGACAACTGGGCACGGCGGCGGCGCTGTCGACCCTGTTGCTGGTTCTCACCATGCTCTCCTTATTCGTCCTCATGCGCCTGCCCGGCGGGCAGAAGGGCGAGTTGCGCGTCTGACAGCCGCGCCCTCGGCACCATGCGGGGGTCGCCCGAACTTGGCATGGCCTCCCTCTTGGGCAACCGATCACGCTGACCCGCCCGGCTTTTTTCGGATGCACCACAAGCGGGCAGGCTGCCGCGGCGTCCACGGCATATAGGCTCTTACCGTGGGGGTTTTCGGTCGGGCCCTGGCCTTTTCCCGACAGGCGGTGCCGTGGTGTTGCGCACCACAAGATGGGTGCCCAGCACCAGCCTGGCATCGCCCACGACGCGTGAGTTCAGCATATCGAGCAGCAGGGACATGCCGGCACGCCCGGCCTCGTCGGACCGGTTGGAGACCGTCGTCAGCGACGGGTAGGTCGCCGCGCCCAGCACGTCGTCACAACCCACGATCGAGATCTGTTCGGGCACCGACACGCCACGGTCGGCCATGCCGGTCATGATCCCCTGCGCCGTCAGATCGTCAAAGGCCACCACCGCGGTGGCCTTGCTGGCCAGGATATCGGGCACCACGGCGCGGCCGCTTTCATAACTCGGCACCTTGGCCGCCACGATGGTGACTTCCATGTGGTGGGCCTTGGCGCCGGCGCGCACCGCCGCGCGCCTTTGCTGGTTGGCCCAGGACGATGCCGGGCCGCTGACATAGACCAGATGCTCGTGTCCGAGTGCCGCCAGATGGGCGATGGCATCGATGACCCCGGTGCTGCTGTCGATCAGCACGCGGGGAATGCCGCGGATGTCGCGGTTGATCAGCACCAGCGGGCGTTTGAGTGCGTGGTGCCGTATGCGGTCTTCGCTGAGCCGTGAGGCGGCCAGAGCCAGACCCTCCACCTGGCTGACAAAGCGGTCCACCAGCTTGTCCTCCTGGCGCCAGTTCTCGTCTGAATTGCCCAGAAAGACGCAGAAGTCGGAACGGTCGGCCTCCATCTGCGCCGCCCGGATCAACGGCGGAAAAAACGGATTGGCGACGTCCGGCACCACCAGCGCCACATTGCCATGCCGCCCGGTGCTGAGCGCACGCGCGGTATGGTTGGGCACGTAGCCGACGCGGTTGGCGATCTCAAGAATGCGCTCTACCGTCTCGACGCCGAGCATGTTGGGCTGGGTGAAGGCACGCGATACGGTTGACTTTGACACCCCTGCCGCCTTGGCAACATCGGCCATGGTCGGCGCCGATCGGTCATTGTTCTTGTCCGCCATGCGCTCATCGACTCGGGGTTTGGGCCTTCTGTCTTACCAAGGCCACACTCGAAATGGCGAGGAAAATGGCAGGTTTCCGGCCAAAGCCAAGCTATTGCCCAATGATAACCGCCTCACCCTTGACGTGCAACCGGTTGCATAAGATAGTCGGACAACTCGCCGTCAGACCTGTTTGGTGGCATTGATCCAACTGCGTCGGAGTGATTTTGCATGAACATGAGTGCCGTGACACCGCTGGAGGGCAGCGAGCGCCGGGTCGACAGCCTGCTTATCAAGAGTTTTGCCACGCGCAGCGCGATGGGAGCCGTCGCGGCCGCCGAAATTGCCCAGGAATTGCGGCTGCGGCTCGGCCGGCAGGACAGGGTGCGGATGGTCTTTGCCGCGGCCCCAAGCCAGAGTGACGTGCTCGCGGCGCTGGCCAGCGCCGAGGGCGTGGACTGGAGTCGCGTCGAGGCCTTCCACATGGACGAATATGTCGGGCTTGCCGAGGATGCGCCCCAGCGCTTCGGCAACTGGCTTGGGCGGCATTTCTTTGATCTCGTCCCGCTCTACCAGGTGCATCGCATCATGCCGGGCAGTGATCCGGTGGCGACGGCGCGTGACTATGCCCAGATGCTCGCTGCCGCGCCGATCGACGTGATCCAGCTCGGTATTGGCGTGAACGGCCATATTGCCTTCAATGATCCGCCGGTTGCCCGCTTCGATGATCCTGAAGCCGTCAAGATGGTCGAACTCGATGCCGTCTGTCGCCAGCAACAGGTTGACGACGATTGTTTCGAGCGCTTCGAGGATGTGCCCGCCCACGCCATTACCCTCACCGTGCCGCAGCTGATGGCGGGTGAGCGGCTGTTCTGCATGGTGCCGGGCGCCAACAAGCGCGCAGCCGTCAAGGCGGCCCTCGATGGCCCGATAACCACACAGTGCCCGGCCTCGATCCTGCGCCAGCACCCTGCCTGCACCCTTTATCTTGACCGGGACTCTGACCCTCATGCCCAGTGATATCGCCATCGATGCCGATGCCCTCTGCCAGCACTATCTCGACGATATCACCGCGCTGATGCGTGCGGTGCTGACCGAGGAGCGCGATCCGCTGGATCGCGCGGCCAGCAGGCTCGCCGACCAGATCGCCGCTGATCGGCTGGTGCATGTGTTCGGCCCGGGCGGCCATTCCAATCTGGCGACGCAGGAGATCTTCTTTCGCGCCGGCGGGCTGATGCATGTCTCGGCCATTCTCGACGAGGGCACCTTGCTCTCGAACGGTGCCCTGCGTTCCATGGCCATTGAGCGCACGCCTGGCTATGGCAAGATCGTCATTGCCGATCAACGGCTTGGCGCCAATGACGTGCTGATCCTGGTCAACGCCTATGGCATCAACGCTGCCCTGATCGATGCGGCGCTGGAAGCCAGAAGCCGCGGCGCCTTCCTCATCGGCGTCAGCTCCCGCGCCCATGCGGAAAATACTGCCGCCACGCACCCGGCGCGCCACCCAACCAGACAGAACCTGCATGACCTCGTCGACATCGCCATCGACTGCAAGGTTCCGGTCGGCGATGCGGTAGTCTCGGTCCCCGGCATGGGCGATGCCATTGCCGCAGTATCCACCTTTGCCAATGCCTTCACGCTCAACAATCTTGTCATCCGCACGGTGGCCAAGCTGGTCGAGCGCGGCATCGAGCCGCCCGTGTGGCGCAGCGGCAATGCGCCGGGCGGTGACGAGGCCAATGCCCGCTTCATTGCCCGCTTCAACGATCGCGTGCGCAAGCTGTGACCCGGCTGGTCGGGCGCGATCCAGCCACCGGGCAAGGTCTGGCGGTCGATATGGCGGACGGCCGGATTGCTGCCATGGCTGCGGCCGACTATGACGGCGAGCTCTATCTGTCCGCCGGCCTGGTCGACCTGCAGGTCAACGGCTATTTCGGCCTCGATCTCAACGACCACGCCGTCACGCCCGATCGCGTCATCGCCCTGACGCGCAAGCTGTTTGCAGTGGGGGTGACCAGCTATCAGCCGACGCTGATAACGGCTGCCGAAACCTCGATCATTGCTGCCATCCGGGCCATCGTGGTGGCGCGACAGGCGGATCGGCAGACGGCAGAAGCGATTGCCGGCATCCATATCGAGGGGCCTTTCATTTCCCCCCATGATGGGCCGCGCGGCGCCCACCCCGCCAACCAGGTGCGGGCGCCGGATCTGGCCGAACTGGCGCGTTGGCAGGCGGCGGCCGAGGGCCTCGTCACCATGGTAACGTTGTCGCCGCACTACGCCGAGGCGCCAGACTTTATTGCCGCCGCCGTGGCGCAGTCGGTCCACATCGCCATCGGCCACACCGATGCGACCCCCGAGCAAATTCACGCCGCTGCGGCGGCCGGCGCCAGCCTTTCCACCCATCTGGGCAATGGCGCCGCTGCCAATCTGCCCCGGCACCCCAACTTCCTCTGGGCACAACTGGCCGACGACCGGCTCAGCGCCAGCTTCATCGCCGATGGCCATCACCTGCCGGCCGATACGCTGATTGTCATGCTCCGGGCCAAGGGGCTCGATCGCGCCGTGCTGGTCTCCGATCTGGCGGCTCCAGGCGGGCTTGAGCCGGGCATCTATGACCAGCCCATTGGCGGGCGCGTGCAGCTCTGGGCCGATGGCCGGCTGGGCACGCCCGGCACGCCCTATCTCGCCGGCGCCGCCCTGCCACTCTCGGCCTGCGTGGCCCGCGCTGCCGCGGCGACCGGCCTGTCGCTTGCGAACACACTGGCGATGGCCACGCGCAATCCAGGGCGCTTCCTCAACGGGCGCGGCGTGCTCGCGGTTGGCGCGCGTGCCGATCTTATCCGTTTTGCCTGGCAGCAGGGTGCCACCGAACTCAAGGTCGTCGAAACTTATGTGGGGGGAGAACTGGCATGGCAGGCCTGATGCTTGGCGCCGCCAGCGTCGATATCACGCCCGAACCGGGCCTGCTGCTCGCCGGTTTCGCCGCGCGCAGCCTGCCGTCCACCGGCATTCATGACCGCCTCTCCGCCCGCGCCGTCGTTGTCAATGACACCGCCATCGTCGTTGCCGACGTCATCGGCCTGCATGAGGACATGGCCCTGCGCATCCGCACGCGCTGCGCGCTGCCGGCAGCCAATGTCATCGTCTGCGCCACCCACACGCATGGCGCGCCGGTGTCGATGCAGGATCGACTGGGGGCCGGGGCCGATCCCAAATTTCTCCAGCTGCTGGAAGACGGCTGCGTGCTGGCCATCGATACCGCGTTGGCCAATGCTCAGGCCGGCACGCTGGGCTTTGGCAATGGCAGCGATCCCGACATTGCGCGCAATCGCCGCCATGGTGACGGCCCGCTCGATCGCAGCCTGCCGGTGCTGCGCCTGCGCGACGCGGCCGGGGCGCTGCTTGCTGTCATCGTCTCCTATGCCTGCCACCCCACCGTGCTGGGCGCCGACAATATCGAGATAACCGCCGACTTCCCGCATTATCTGCGCCAAGCCATCGAGGCTGCCCATCCCGGGGTCATCGCCATCTACCTCAATGGTTGTACGGGCGACGTCAATATCGGCCACAGCGCCCAGGCGTCCTGGAGCACGACCGCCAATGCCGCCCGTACCTTTGACAATGCCCGGCGCCTTGGCGAGCGCATTGCCGAGGCCGCCCTGGCGGCGCCTGAAACTGTCGTGGGTGAGACCGTCAAGGCGGCTGAGCGGCTGGTGGAGCTCGATCTCGAGCGTCGTGAGGGCGACCTCGATGTTGCCCGTTCCGCCTGGCAGGCGGAATACGCTTCGGTCGATCCAACGCGGCAGGTCCTCCTCGACCACTGGATCGCCTGGGCTGGGCGTTTCCGCATGACACCGCCCGGTTCCTGGCTGGGCCGGGTAACATGCCTGGATTGGGGCGGTATTGCCGTCCTGGCCTTGCCGGGCGAAATCTTTGCCGAATCCGCCTTGTCCATTCGCGCGGCGAGCATGGGGCAGGCCGGATTTGTGCTTTCCTATGCCGAAGGGACGCCGGGCTATATCCCGCCGCGTTCAGAATATGCCCATGGTGGCTATGAGGTCGATGAGGCGCATCGCTTTATCGGCATGCCCGGCGCTTTCGCAGCGGGTTCGGCCGAGCGCCTGGTCGATGGTGCTAAAGCCTTGACCGATATGCTTAATCTGCGGGCAGCGCCTGAAAAATAGGCCAGAAAGGCCGATTGGTTCATGTCGTCCACTTGACATGCAACCGGTTGCAGTAAACACTTTGACGACGTGCACGAGTGCGTAGAACGAGGGAATGAGACCATGAAAAGACTGATTACAGGGAATGCGCCTATCACCTTTTCCGCTGCCGGGCGGGCTGCGTTGCTGACATCCGTCATGGGTGCAGGATTTCTGGCTGCCACACTGGGCGCCAATGCCCAGTCGATCCGCGTCTGGAGCGGCTATCCTGAGCTGGCGCCGTTCTACGAACATGTTGCCGAGGGCATGAAGGCCGAGTTCCCCGACATCTCGGTGACCGTTGAAGCCATCGCCCTGCGCGAGCATGAGCGCCGCGTGGCACTGGGCATTACCTCTGGGGAATCCGCCGACGTGCTTGAGCTCGCCAGCTCCATTGCCGCCCGCTACCTGGAAAACGACCTGCTCGCCACCCCGCCCGCAGACGTCGCCGCCTTCGTCGCCGATCCGGCCAATTTTGACACCTTCTTCGTCAACGCGGCCAGCTATGCCGGCAATGTCTTCGGCGTGCCGCTGTTCCGCGGCCAGAGCGCGCTCTATTACAACACCGCCATGCTTGAAGCGGCCGGTTTCGACGCTCCGCCCGCCACCATGGAAGAGTACGACACCTATGCCGAGGCGCTGACCCAGCGCGACGGCAGCGGCAACCCGACCGTCTCGGGCTGGAGCCTGCGCCTGTCCGGTGGCGGCGCCGGCATCACCGAAAAATTCTGGATCAACATGTTCCAGCATGGCGGCCAGATCCTGGTGCCGGCCGGTGATGGCCTGTGGAAGGCCGATCTGGCATCCGATGCCGGCGTGGCCACCCTCAGCCAGTACCTGCACAATCTTCACACCACCAAGACGGTGACGGTGGAACTGCCAGCGGATGCGGAAGCCTTCGAGCGGGAGCAGACCGCCATGTTCATCCGCGAATCCTGGGTGATCGGCGACATTGAGGCCAAGGCGCCCGACCTGACCTATGCCAGCACAACGCTGCCGCGCGGTTCCATCGTGAGCCCCGTCCAGCTCTATGTTGCCGGTGAAGGCGAGCAGGCCGATGCCGCCTGGGCCTTCGCGATGGAAACCCAGAAGCCGGAAAATCTGCTCTGGCTGCTCGACAATGTCGGCTGGCTGCCCAATCGCGCCGGTCTGGATTATTCGGACATCCTGGCGACGACGCCGGCCCTGGCGGCCTTTGTCAGCTATCCCGACAGCTACGAGTTCTTCTCCGTCCCAGCGATCGGTCCGATCGACGAGATCATGACCCGTACCGCCGCCGGCCTGCAGGCAGCGTTTGGCAATGCTGCCCTCGCCGGCGATGAAGCCGCCATCCGCAGCTATCTCGAGGGTCTCGACAGCGAGATCAACGCGCTGCTGTCGCGTGAAGGCCTGCTGGGCGAATAGTTCTGCCAGGTACATAGTGCAGCGTTCGGGGCTTCATGCTCCGGACGCTTCAGCCAAGGATGACCCATGCTAAAGCGTCGCCGTCTGATATTCTCGCTGCTTGCCATAGCGCCGGTCATCGCCATCTTCGCCTATGTGCGGCTGTTTCCCATCGGCGAAATCCTGCGCCTCAGCCTGCACAAATGGGACATTCTCTCCAAGAACAAGCCCTTCATCGGGCTCGCCAATTTTCAGGAACTGTTCGGCGATCGCCTGTTCCATGAAGCCTTGATCAACACCTCGATCATTGCCTTTGGCGTACTGGTCATCACCGTACCGCTGGCCATGGTGCTGGCCGCGCTAATCTTTTATCGCACCCGCTCGCGCTTTGCTGGCTTCTACGAAACCACCATCTTCATCCCCCATGTCGTTTCTCTCGTGCCCGCTGCCATGGCCTGGAAGTGGATTTTCGACGCCCGCCTGGGCCCGCTCAATGCGCTGCTGTCGGTATTCGGCATCGAGCCGCAGGCCTGGCTGTTCGACCCCACGCTCTCGCTGATCAGCGTCATCATCCTCTGTTCCTGGCAGGCCCTGGGTTACGCCGTACTGATTTATCTGGTCGGCTTCAAAAACCTGCCCAAATCGCTCTATGAGGCGGCCAAGCTTGACGGGGCCTCGGGTTTCCAGTCCTTCTGGCACCTGTCCATTCCGCTGCTCAAGCCCATCTCGCTCTATGTCGGCGTGGCCACGCTGGTATCCGCGTTCAATGTCTATGCCCAGGTCTATGTGCTGGCCTCCGATGCCCAAGGCGCGCCCGGCCGCCAGGTACGGGTGCTGGTGCTCGACATGCTGGAAAACACCTTCCGCAATTATCGCGTCGGCTATGCCGCGTCAGAGGCGGTGGTGCTGCTGGTCATCGTGCTGATCCTGACCCTGATTCAGTTCTCCCTGCTCCGCGAGAAAGGGGCCCGCAAATGAACGCGCATGCCAAACCGCTGCCCAGCTCGGGCCAGTTGCGCCGCAAGCGAAGGACCCTCGATTTTGTCGTCGACGCCGTCCTGCTGGTCTTTGGCCTGCTGATGATCCTGCCGCTGATCCTTCTGGTCGCCAATGCCTTCAAGACCCCCGCCGAAATGCTGAGCTGGCCGCCCAGCATCATTCCGGCCGATCCAACCCTCGACAATATCAAGGCGGTGCTCTCCGACACCCCACTGATGCTGTGGATCTTCAACAGCTTTGCCTTTGCCGTGCTCTCGGCCGTGGCAATCTCGATCACCTCCGCCATCGCCGGCTACCTGCTGGCCAAGTTCCCCTCGCGCATCATGAATGCGCTGTTCATTGTCATCCTGGCGACGGCCATCGTGCCCTTTGAAGTCTACATGATCCCGCTCTATTTTCAGGCGCAAAGCCTGGGTATTCTCAACAGTCTGTGGGGCCTGTTGCTGGGCTATCTGGTGATGAGCTTCGGTATCTTCCTCATCCGCCAGAACGTGGTCCATTCCATCCCCGACGAGCTGCTCGAAGCCGCGCGCATCGATGGTGCCGGCGAGATCTGGATTTTCGTGCGCATCGTGCTGCCGTTATTGCGCGGTGCCCTGGGAGCCCTGTTCGTACTGGCCTTCTTCCAGGCCTGGACGGCCTTCGCCTGGCCGCTGATCGTGGCCACCACCCAGCCCAGCTATACCATCGAAGTGGGACTGGCGCTGTTCCAGACCGGGTTCACTGTCGATCTGGGTCGCCTCAGTGCCGCCTCGGCCATCGTGCTGGTGCCCTCGGTGCTGCTGTTTGTCCTGCTGCGCCGCAATTTCGTCGAGGGCGTCGCCAGCTCGGGGCTCAAGGAATGAGGGTCCCCTTTTTCACCGAGGCCAGCCAGCGCTACGCCGCGTCCAACGCCCAGACCCTGGCCTGGATGCTGGATCGGCCGCGTCTGCGCGGGTCGTTTCTCAACACCAAGCTGAACCCGCTGACTCTGGCTGACTACAGCGCTGCCGATGGATGGCGCGGTCCCGACCATATCTATGGCTGGATCCAGGGGCGGGGGCTCGAAGCCCTGGCCACCCACGCTCGGGCCTTTGCCCGGCAGGATTCTGCGCTGGCTTCCCGCTTGCACAATGCTGCAGCCGATCTCTATGGCGCACTCGACGGCCTGCGGGCTGAGGATGGCCACGCTTATTTCTGCTACGATGCGCAGATGCAGCCCATTCGCTTTGTCGACGGCACCGCGCTCCCCCAGAAGCGCCCGGCCGACATCTTCACCTATTCTGACATCTTCGTCGCCAAGGGTCTGGTGGCCGCCGCCGCTGCACATGCGCCGGACCAGCTGGCGCGTCATGTTGCCCAGCTCGAAACCGTCATTGCCGCCATCGAGGACGGCCGCTTCCAGATGGACGAGAAGCTGCCGCTCGGCGCGGCGTCCCTCGCCAGCGAACCTGCCGATTTCGGGCCACGCATGATCATGCTGAGCGCCGGCGGGCTGCTGGCCCGCGTGGGCATGCGTGAGCGCACCGGCTTTGCCGACCGCTTTATCTCCCATATCATCGACCACCATTTTGACCCGGCTACCGGCCTGCTGCGCAATGTGCCCGGCCAGGATGCCTGCAATGTCGGCCACGGCATCGAATTTGTCGGCTTTGCGCTCGACCATCTCGGCGCCGACGCCGATCCAGGCCTGCTCAAGACGCTTCAGACCATTCTGGTATCCTCTTTCTCGAGAGGCTTTGCCGGTCCGGGCATTCACCTGGTCGTCTCCGCCGAGACCGGCGCCCCGGTCAGCCCTTATTGCCCCTGGTGGTCGCTGCCCGAAACCATCCGCAGCGCCGCCCTGTGCTACGAACGCAGCGGCGACGCCGAAGTGCTGGCGGTGTGGCAGGCGGCCGACAAGGCGTTCTTCGCGCGCTATTGGCGCCCCGAGGCGTCCATTGCCTATCAGTGCCTCACCGATGCCGGGCCAATCGACTATGTTCCGGCCACACCCGACCTCGATCCCGGCTACCACACAGGCCTCAGCCTGCTGGCCGCCATCGAGGTCGTCGCGCGCCTTCCCAATACTTTTGCAGCCGGAGCAGACTGATGGCATCGCTAGAAATCCAGAATGTTCACAAGGCCTTTGGTTCGACCAAGATCATTCGCGATGTCTCGCTCAGCGTGCCGGACGGCGCCTTCGTCGTGCTCGTGGGGCCGTCGGGCTGCGGCAAGTCCACCCTGCTGCGCATGATCGCCGGCCTCGAGGATATCTCGGGGGGAACGATCAGCATTGGCGACCGGGTGATCAACGAGGTCGAGCCCAAGCACCGCGACATTGCCATGGTGTTCCAGAACTATGCGCTCTATCCGCATATGACGGTGGCGGAGAATATGGGCTTTTCGCTGCGCCTGGCGCGCCATCCTCGCGCCGAAATCGCCGAACGGATTGCCAATGCCGCCCGCATCCTGGGCCTGACCGATTACCTCGAGCGCTATCCCAAGCAGCTCTCGGGCGGCCAGCGTCAGCGCGTCGCCATGGGCCGCGCCATCGTGCGCGATCCGCAGGTCTTCCTGTTTGACGAGCCACTGTCCAATCTCGACGCCAAACTGCGCGTGCAGATGCGCGCCGAACTGATGGAACTGCACGACCGGCTCAAGACCACCATGGTCTATGTCACCCACGACCAGGTCGAGGCCATGACCATGGCCGATATCATCGTGGTGATGCGCGACGGTGTGGTCGAACAGATCGGCGATCCGCTCGCCCTTTATGATCGTCCCGACAATGTCTTTGTCGCCGGCTTCATCGGCTCGCCGGCCATGAACCTGCTGCAGGGCAGCATCGAGGGCCAGTCATTCCGCACCGCGGGCGGCGCTTCTTTCACGGTCACCGCGGCTACGGCAACTGCGGCCGAGGGTAAGTCGGTGATCTATGGCATCCGCCCCGAGCATTTCGGCCTGGCCGAACCGGGGCAGGGCATCGAGGCGACCATTCGCCTGTTCGAGCCTACCGGCTCTGAAACCTACATTGCCGCCATGGTGGGCGACCAGCAGGTCGGTGTGCTGCTGCGCCAGCGCCTGCGCGCCAGTGTCGGCGACACGATCTGGCTGCAGGTCGATCCGGCGCAGGCGCACATCTTCGACGCCGCTACCGGTCAGCGGATTGCCCTTGCCTAACGCAGCGCGCGGCCTGCTTCGTCGAACAGGTGCACGCCTTCGGCTGGCAGGCCGATATGCACGGTGTCGTGCAGTGTCAGGTCGGGGGCGCCGTCGAGTTTGACGGTGATAAGGTCGCCGCTGGGTAGCTCGACATAGGCCAGGGCATATTCGCCGAACTGTTCGAGCACGGACAGGGTGCCGCTGAGATCGGCGCTCTCGGCGCTGGCCAGTTGCAGGTGCTCCGGGCGGACGCCGATGCTGTGCGCCTGTGCGCGCTTGGCATGGCTTGAGCGTAGCAGCTGTCCGCCGGGCAGCAGCAGCTGGTCGCCCTGCGGTGTGACGGCAAGGAAATTCATGCGCTGGCTGGCGATGAAACCGGCGACGAAAGTGTTGACCGGATGGGCATAAAGTTCGAGCGGGCTGCCGACCTGCTCGATCCGGCCCGCATTGAGCACCACGATCCGGTCGGCCAGGGTCATGGCCTCGACCTGGTCATGCGTCACATAGATCATGGTGGCGTCGAGCGTGTCGTGCAGCTTGGCGATCTCGATGCGGGTCTGGGCGCGCAGCGAGGCATCCAGATTGCTCAGCGGCTCGTCGAACAGGAAAACCTTGGGATTGCGCACGATGGCGCGGCCGATGGCGACGCGCTGGCGCTGCCCGCCCGACAGCGCCTTGGGCATGCGATCGAGGTAATCCTCGATCTGCAGGATCCGCGCCGCTTCCCTGACGCGCTGATCAACTTCGTCTTTTGGTGTCTTGGCCAGTTTGAGGCCAAAAGCCATGTTCTCGAACACGCTCATATGCGGATAAAGCGCATAGGACTGGAACACCATGGCGATGCCGCGCTGGGGCGAGGGGACATCATTGACCAGCCGGCCGTCGATGGAAATATCGCCGCCGCTAATGGGCTCGAGCCCGGCAATCATGCGCAGCAATGTGGACTTGCCGCAGCCGGACGGGCCGACAAAGACCACGAACTCGCCCGACTTGATGTCGAGATCGACGCCATGCACCACTTCGAGATTGCCGTAGGACTTGCGCACGCCGCGCAGGGAAACATCGGCCATGGGACTCTCCTCAGATATCGATCAGCAGCGTTGCGATCTCGAAGGGTCGCAGCGACAGGGTGACTGTATTGTCGGTAACCGTCAGGGGCAGGGCCTCGCCCTCCTCCATCAGGTTGACGCTGCGCACCGCTTTGACGGCGACGCCGAAGGCGATGGTGGCCGTTGCCCGGCGGTTGGCATGCTCGAAGACGCGCAGCACCAGGGCGTCAGACGTCTCAGCCTTCTTGAGCGTTTCCAGCGTCACATTGGCCTGATCAACACTGGCAAAGCTGAAATGCTCCAGCGCCTCGGCCCTGGTCCGGGCGGGCTCGCGCGCCCCGATCACCGCGATGGGATTGTTGAAGGCCTCGGCGGCGCGCTGCACCTCGGCCAGGTCGGCAATGCCGTCATGCACGAACAGGGCATAGCGCAGGCGATGCTCGCCCAGATCGGCCTGTGGATCGGGGAAAGTCGAGCCCCGGACGAGGGTTAGCCGCACCGACTGCTCCAGGCAGTCATAGGCATATTTGCAGTCATTGAGCAGGGCGACACCGAAATCGGGCTCGCTGAGGTCGACCCAGCGGTGCATCGAGGCCTCGAAACGCGCCTTGTCCCAGCTGGTATTGCGATGGGTCGAGCGGGTGACATGGCCGAACTGGATTTCCGCGCGGATCTCGGAGGTGTTGAGATCGAAGGGGAACTGGGCCTTCAGCACGGTATGGCGCTCCTGCCAGTCGATAAAGGTGTCGAACTCGACCTGACGCGCCCCGGCACCAAGGGAAATGACCTGCACCACGGTGGAGGCCTGGTAGCGCCGCTCGACGCGGATGGCGGCGCGATGCGGGCCGGTCTCGACCACGCTGACCTGGCAGGGGCCATCGGCCAGTGGCCAGAACTGCTCCTCGAAATAGCGATCGATATCCCAAGCGTCCCATTCCATGGGCTTGTCTTCATAGGCGATGAGGCGATTGGCGCGCGCGCCGGCGGCCAGGGTCTCGCGCTGGCGGCTCTTGTCCAAGACCGAGGTGATTTCGCCCTTGTCATCAAAGCGCACCAGCAGCTGGTCGTTTTCGAGATGGCTGGCCGACACCGAGAGCGAAGAACTGGTGCTGGCGACGCCCGCGCTGAGCAGCTGGGCGGCGGTCCAGCCCAGGGGATAAAGCGTGGATATCCGCGCGCCATAGCGGACCGAGCCGTCGGCCGCGACCAGTTTTTGTAGCGGTTGCACCTCATCCTGGGTGGCCAGGAACAGCCCCTCTGCCGCCATTTCGTCACCAGTATGAACCAATGATGACCGCAGCTGGCCGGTAAAGTTGACCAGCCGCAATTGATCGGCTTGCGGCGCCGCGAAAGCCTGGGCGGCACTGTGCCAGGGGCCATTGCGCGAGCCGAGCGTGGAGAAAATCTGGTCGTACTCGGCATCGCTGTCGGCATAGACCTCGGGGATCGAGGTGCCCGGCAGGATGTCGTGGAACTGGTTGATCAGCACCAGCTCCCAGAAATTGGCCAGGATTTCGCTCGGATAGGCCGCGCCGGCCTGGCTCAGCGCCATGGCGCCCAAAAATTCGAGCTCGTGCAGCAGTCGCTCGGCCCTGCGGTTATTGGCCTTGTTCTTGGCCACCGAGGTCAGTGTGCCGCGATGATATTGCAGGTAGAGCTCGCCATTCCAGGTGGGGAATTTCTGCTCCGGCGCGTCCATGGCCGTGCCGAGACGATCGAGGAAAGGCACGATGCCTTCCAATCTGACCTTGGGCGCGCCGGGAATGCCGCGCTGCAGCCGGATGCCGCGCTCGATCATGGCGCGGGTCGGCCCGCCGCCACCGTCGCCATAGCCATAGCTCATGACCACCTCGTCATGGGCCGCCTTGGGCTCATAGCGCTTCCAGGCGCCCATGGTCTCGGACACCGACAGGTCGCCATTATAGGTGGTGAAGATCTGCTCGCTCTCATAGCGCTGGGCGGTAATCAGCTGCGCCTTGGTCACGGTGCCGTCAATGCCGCGCCAGTGAAAGCTGTCATAGGGGAAGCGGTCGGTGTCGTTCCAGCTCAGCTTGGAGGTGACGAAGTATTTCAGCCCCGACTTGTCCATGATCTGCGGCAGGTTGGCCGAATAGCCGAAGGTGTCGGGCAGCCAGACTGTCTTGGGATCGACGCCAAAATGTTCGCGGTGAAAGCGCCGTCCGCGCATGATCTGACGGACGAGGGATTCCCCCGAGACGATGTTGACGTCGGGCTCCACCCACATGGCGCCCTCGATCTCGAACTGCCCGGTCTTGACCCGCTCGAGCAGCTGCGTCCACAGCTCGGGATAATCCTGGCGCAGGAAGTCGAACAGCACCGACTGGTTATACATGAAGATGAAATCGGGATATTCTTCCATCAGGTTGAGCACGGTGGCGAAGGAGCGCGCCGTCTTGTCGCGCGTATGCATGACGCGCCAGAGCCAGCCGACATCGAGATGGGTCGAGCCCACGGCGGTGATCTGCGGCTGGTTCTCGCTATCGACCAGAGCGTAGATTTCGGCGGCAATCGCCTCCGCGGCGCCCAGCGAAGCGACAAAGCCGTCGGTATGCCCGTCGCGCCGATCCAGCGCCCGCAGCGCGCGCTCGACAATGGCCAGGACGGCATGGCGCCGCGCATCCTGCTGCGGCAGGCGAATGGCCACCTCGAGCGGCGTCATTAGGTCATAATAGAGCTTTTCGGCGCGTTCATTGCGGATGAAGAAGTCGACGGTGAAGCCGACCAGCGGCCGGTCAAAGAAGGTGAAGGCATTGACCAGCAAAGTATGCTTGTTGCCGGGAACGGCCTGGCATTCGATCACCAGTTCGGTGTGATTGCCATCGAGTGCCTGGGCGATGTGGCCATCGAGATAGGCCAGGCATTGCGGATCGGTGGAGCCGGGCCGGTTCTGCCACTGGCTGGTAAAGCCGAGCACCAGCGTCTGCCCGGTGGCCGCTTCGGGCACCACGACCTCCGCGGCAAACCAGGTATGGCCCTGATGCCTGGCCCAGACCGAATGCGGGCCGAATGCTTCCCATTGCCGCCAGTCCGCCGCCAGCGCCGTGGCCGCGTCGATATCGGCCCGCTGCACGTGCCAGGCAAAGGGCGCGTCGGGGATCGGCGTCAGGATCTTCTGCTGCAGATCGGCACAGAGCCGCAGCAGCTTGCCCTCCAGCTTGAGGTCGTCGTCGAGCAAACCGAGCTTGGTCGACAGGGGATTGGAATAGGTCATCCTTTGACTCCGACACCGGCGAAACCGGTATTCATGTTTCGCCGCAACAGGAAATAGACGCCGATCGCCGGGGCGGCGTAGATGATGGAAAAGGCGGTGAGGAAGCCGTAATTGATGGCGCCCTGCTGGCCGAAGGCCGCATAGAGCCCCACCGACATGGGAAAGGCATCCTGCACCCGCGCAAAGATCAGCGGCAGCAGGAACTCGTTCCAGGCGCCGGTGAAGCTGAAGAACCAGACCACGGCAATGCCGGCCCGGCTCATGGGCAGCACGATGCGGGTGACGATCTGGAACAGGTTGGCCCCCTCCACATAGGCCGCCTCCTCAAGCTCGATCGGCACGGTGTCGAAGAAGTTCTTGAGCAGCAGCAGGGTGAAGGGGAGGTTGAGTATGGTCAGCGCGATGATAACGCCGAACTGGTTGAGCAGCCCGCCCCGCTGCGCCGCGAAATAGAGCGGCACCAGCACGCCGGCCGAGGGCAGCATGCGCAGCAGCACCAGGGTCCACAAAAAGGCATTGCGGCCGGGAATGCGCAGCCGCGACAGCGGATAGGCGGCCGAAATGCCCACCACGACGCTGAGCGTGGCGGTGCCGCCGGCGATCAGCATGGAATTGAGGAACTGCCGCCCGGCATTGCCGCTCACCGCCAGGGCGAAATTGTCGAGCCCGATGCTGCGCGGGATCTCCAGCTGCCCGGTCGAGAGCGGATTGAAGGCATTCAGGATCAGCCAGGAAAACGGGCTCACCCAGATGACGGCCATGAAGCTCAGCGCAATGGCGGTCATGCGCGAGGTGACGGGGTTGGATTCCATTATTTTGGCTCCCGCAGCAGGCGCAGATAGACCAGGGACAGCAGGCCGACAATGACCAGCATGGCGACGGAGATGGCGCTGCCAAAGCCCAGATTGCCGCGCGAAAAGCTCTGATTGTAGAGAAAGACCGCCAGGGTCTCGGTCTGTCTTCCGGGACCGCCACCGGTCATGGCGTAGATCAGCGGGAAATAGGTGAAGGTCCAGATGGTGATGAACAGCATATTGGTGGCGATATGCGGCCGGATGATCGGCAACTGCACCAGCCAGATGCGCTGCAAGGCGGTGGCGCCATCGACCTTGGCAGCCTCGACCACTTCGCGCGACACCGAATCCAGCGCGGCCGAAAACAGCAGATAGGACCAGGCCGTGCCCTTCCAGATATTGGCAATGGTGACGATGGGCAGGGCATAGTCATTGATGAAATTGATCGGCGGAAAGCCGAAGGGCGTCACGAAGATGGCGTTGATCAGCCCGGTCTGGTTGGTGGTCGCCGACCACAGAAAGGCCGCGACGATATCGGGCAGCAGCCAGCCCAGCATGATGGATACTTCCACCACGCTGCGCAGCGTGGATTGCGTGCCGCGCAGGGCCGCGGCCAGCAGGAAACCCAGCACCGACTGGCCGACAATGGCCGAAAAGAACACGAAGATTACCGTGGTCCACAGCGATTCCAGAAAGCCGCGGCGAGTGAACAGGCGCTCGAAATTCTGCAGCCCAACCCAGCTCCATTCCACCGATTTCCGGCCTACCAGGGTCAGGTCGGTGAAGCTGAAGGCGAAGGCCCACACGGTGAAGTAAAGCAGCGCGCCGATCAGCAGCGCCGCCGGCAGCATGCCGAGGCTGAGCACAAGAAGATTGCTGGTGAGCCAGGGATTGGCCTGGTTTTTCATGGTTCTGGCCTCGTCGACGCCGGGGCTTCGGTGAACCTCATCCTGCCCATGTCGGCGGACGCGGTCGGGGCGATGCTGGGGCAGACCCTATGGTTCGACACGCGCACCATAGGGTCTGCCCAGATCAAACTCCCCAGCCCGGCGGCACCCGGAGGACACCTGATGCCGCCACGCCGGGAGGTGTCTCACTCGTAGGTTATGACCTTCTCTTCGCCGAACTCGTCGACCAGGGCGTCATGATAGTTCTGCATGACCTCGTCGACTTCGGCGCCGTCGAGCAGGTCGGATGTCGCCTGCTGGATCAGTGCGGATACCGTCTGGTAGCCGGGAATGGTGTCGCGGCCCGTCGTGTCGGCGGCCAGTTTGGTGGCCTCCGCCAGGAACGGATCGGCCGTGTATTCCGGGCTTTCCGAAATATCGGTGCGCACCGCCATGCGATGATTGGCCAGGGTCCAGGTCTTGAAATTGGCCTCATCGAAGATCGCGGTCACCAGATCGAAGGCCACGGCCTTGTCGGCGGCCTTGGCATTGATGCCCAGGGCCCAGCCGCCCGAAATATTGGTCGTCTCCTTGGTGCCGGGTTCCCCCGAGCCAGGCCATGGCGTCCAGGCGACCTGGGCATCGCGCTCCTCGCGGCTGGGTGGATTGTTGCAGTCCCACAGGCAGGCATCTTCCCAGGAGCCGGAGGCCAGAATGCCCAATTGGTCATCGGCCAGGGCCTGGCGCACGGCCGCGCTGATATCGGTCGCGTAATTGAGGTCGGCCGGGTTCAGTTCCTGGGCGGTATAGACCTGATGATAGAAGTCGAAGACGCGGCGCAGACCGGGGCTGTCGCCGATCCATTGGCCGGTCTCCCGGTTGAGTAGGCGATTGCGGTCGCCTTCGGGAACGTCGGCCCCGAGCAGGGCCATGTAGACGCCCTGCATGGTCGCGGCTTCTGCCTGCTTGGTGCCGGCCGGCAGCTGGAAGGGATATTGCACGCCCGCTTCCTTGAGCTTGGTTGCGGCGTCGAGAATGTCGGCCCAGTTCTTGGGTGCCCATGGGGTGGGAATGCCGGCCTTCTCGAAATTGGACAGGTCATACCAGAGCATGCGCACGTCGGTATCGGTGGGCAGGGCATAGATCTCGCCCTGATAGGAAGCGACTTCGAGCAGGCCGGGCAGATAATGCTGGAACTGGTCCCAGCCCTCTGCCATCGGTCCGAGTGGCTCCAGATAGCCGGCGGCGGCCAGTTCGCTGACCATGAAACTGTCGATCAAATTGACGTCGGCGGCGGTGCCGGCGCTGAGATCGAGCGCAATGCGCTGGTCATAGCCCTGGCCGGGGAGCTTGATGGCATTGACGGTTTCGCCCGTCTCGGCCTCGAAGGCCTCGATGCCCGGTTCGATCAGGGCAGCGAAGGCTTCCATATACATGATCGACACTTCCGCCCGCGCCGGCAGCGCCGCGGCAGCCATCAGCGACACTGCGGCCACCGTGGACAGAAAACCTCGTTTGAGCATCAACTCCTCCTCTGCTGCTCCCACCGCCTCTAGGGGGCGGCCTGTCGCGCCGAATGTTCCTCCCAGCGCGTGGTCAAACAAAGCACACGAAGTGCAACGTTGCAATTATAAATCGCCTTAGGTCAGAACCGGTGACGCTTTCGTTGTAAATCACTGAACTGACAGTATGTTGCAATCATGAAATCGTTTCAGATCCTGGGCGACTGCAGCTACATCGTTGCAAAAAATTGAACTGGCCTGGTTTCCCGTGCGACCGATATAAGACGATAGGGGGACGGGGCAGCATGAGCCAGAAGACCAGAACAGGCAGCAGGGAAGGGGACGGCGCCCGACCGCGCGTGACCCTGCGCACCATTGCCGCGGCGACGGGGCTGAGCCTGTCGACCGTATCGCTGTCGCTGCGCGGCGGCGCTGCGCTCAAGCAGGAAACCCGCGACCGGGTCGCCGAGGCGGCGCAGCGGCTGGGCTATGTGCCCGATCGGGCCGGGGTCCGCCTACGCACCGGCAAGACCAATGTCATCGCCCTGGTGCTCGATGGCGCCGAGGATTCTATCGATTTTGCCCGCCAGATGATCCAGGGCATCGGCCAGGCCATCCAGGGCACCCGCTATCACCTGACAGTGGTCCCCGAATTCGAGCGCCATCTGAGCGCCGACACCATTCGCTACATTCTCGACAACCGGACTGCCGACGGGGTCATCATCACCCATACCGGGCCGCGCGACCGGCGGGTGCAGATGATGATCGATGCGGACTTCCCCTTCGTCAGCCATGGACGCACCGAGTTCTACACCCCGCACGCCTTTCACGATTTCCATGCCGAAGCCTTTGCCGCCATGGCGGTCGAACGGCTGGCCAGCAAGGGTTGCCGCAGGCTCATGCTGGTGATCGGCGATGACAGCACCACCAATTACCACAATATCGTCACCAGCTTCAGGCGCGCCGCGGCCCGGGCCGGCATGGAGGGTGAGGTGCTGGAAAATACCCGCGGCATCACGCCGGCGGAGATGCGCCAGGTCGGGCTCGATCTGGCCAGGCGGGCGGACCGGCCGGACGGCATGATCTGCGACAGCGAGATGCGCACCATTGCGCTGCTGGGTGGGCTGCAGGAGGCTGGCCTGGTACTGGGGCAGGACCTGCACCTGGTCTACAAGCAGACCTCTGGCATATTGCCGGCGCTGTTCCCGGCGCTCGACAGCATCCGCGAGGATGTGTTCGCCGCCGGCACCGAGCTGACGCGCCTGCTGCTGCAACGCATCGACGGCGCCGACCCGGCCACGCTGCAGACCCTCGCCGAACCGCAGCCGGAATGGCGGTCGTAACGACAGGCCTGGCTAGTCTCCAGATGGGGCCTGTCCTCAGATCAACGCTTTGGACAGGAAGCTGCGGCTGCGGCCCGGCGGGAAATCGGGCAGGGTGCCGAATATGGCATAGCCGGCCTTTTGGTAGACCTGCAGGGCGTATGGGTTGAAAGTGTCGATATAGGCGCAGTGACAGCCGCGGCCCCGCGCCTCGGTCTCCGCTGCCGCCAGCATCCGTCCGGCCAGGCCTTGACCGCGCTGGCTTTCGGCCACCCAGAGCCACTGCACATAGAGCCAGCCCCAGGCGGTATAGCCGGACAGCCCGGCGACGAGGGCATCGGCCTCATGCACCAGTACGGCGAGGGCCGTGCGGCCGGACGGGCCGACATCGCCTTCATTGAAGGCGGCCAGATTGTCGCCGAGTTCGGCGAGCACTGCCGCGTCTGGCTGGTCGGTTACCGTCAGCGCCAGCTCAGCCATGGCTGAGTTTTCCGCCGGTCATGGGATGGGGCGCGCCGGTGGTGGTGGGAAAGCTGATCGGTAGGCCGCGCAGCACGCGCACCGCCAGAAAGGCAAAGCACTCTGCCTCGATGGCATCGCCGCGCAGGCCCAGCGTGTCGGCGGCCACGGCCTCGACCCCGGCCCGGCTTTCCAGCATGGCCATGATGGCCGGGTTGTGCCGGCCGCCGCCACAGACCACCAGCCGGTCGGGCCGCCGGGGCAGCAGGTCGAGCGCCTTGCCGACGGCGCCGGTGGTAAAGGCGGTCAGCGTTGCCGCCCCGTCTGCCGGGCCCAGGCCATCGGCCATGCGGGCGGAGAAGTCGAAGCGGTCAAGCGATTTGGGATAGGGCGCAGCGAGATAGGGATGGGTCAGCAATTGCGCCAGGCGCGCTTCGTCCACCGTGCCGCGCAGCGCCAGCTGCCCGTCGCGATCCATGTCGCCCAGGCCGAGACCGCGGATGAAATCATTGATCGGCGCATTGGCCGGGCCGACATCGAAGGCGATCAGCTGGTCGGCGCCGTCCCACCAGGTGATATTGGCCACCCCGCCCAGATTGAGCACCGCCGTGCTGCCATCGGTATAGCCGAGGCGTCGAAGTAAAGCCTGATGATAGAGCGCGGCCAATGGCGCGCCCTGGCCGCCGGCCCGCACATCGGCGGAGCGGAAGTCATAGGCGACGCGTATGCCCAGCAGGTCCGCCATCAGCTGGCCATTGCCCAATTGCCGCGTGGCGCCGATGCGGCCCGGCTGCGGCGCACGGTGCAGCACCGACTGGCCGTGAAAGCCGACAATGCCGATATCGGTCGTTGTCAGCCCGGCCGCCCGGATGAGGTCGGCTACCGCGGCGGCCTGGGCCCGGGTAATGGCCTCCTCGGCCTCCGCAAAGATGGCGGGCTCGGGGCCCTCGAACTGCCAGGCCAGTGCCTGGCTGAGGGTTTCCTCGAGCAGGCTGCGGATCGATGGCGGATAGGGGGCGAGGGTATAGTCGCCAAAGGCGGCAATGTTCTCGCCATCGGTCTGCACCAGCGCCACGTCGATATAGCCGTCGAGCACGGTTCCCGTCATCAGTCCCACGGCCCAGATCGGCTGCATGGCGCTTCTCCTATTTGATGTTGATCAGGTCGCCGACGGCGCGGCGCAGCGCCACGATGCCACTGTCGAAATGGCGGGTGGGATGCACGCGATTGGTCAGCAATGTCCAGGCCTGTCCGCGGGCAAAATCGATCCACAGGCCAGTGCCGGTAAAGCCGGTATGGCCGATTGTGGCTGCCGAGCAATGCTCGCCGCCCGACCAGCCTTCATGGGGGCGCTCCCAGCCATGCGTGCGGCGGGCCGAGAGCGGCGTGCGGATCAGGGCATCGGCGCCGGCGTCAGTAAGGCGCGCGTAGGCAAAGTCGAGCACGGAAGCGGCCGTACCGAAGAGCCCGGCATGTCCAGCGCCCGCAAGGGCCGAACAATTGTCGTCATGCACTTCGCCCACCAGCACGCGATGCCGCCAGTAGCAGTCCTCGGTTGCCGCCGCCTCTGCCGGATCGGCCGACCAGGCAAAGCCGGGGCCGGGATCCATGTTGCGGATGGTGCGCCCCTCGACCCGCTCCAGCGCCAGGCCGAGCAGGATGAAATTGATGTCGGAATAGACCGACGGCCCGGCCTCCCAGGCGTGCTGCAGCAGGAAGGTACGCAGCAGGTCGGGGTCACGGCCATAGGTATAGAGCGGAAACACCGCGGGGAACGGCGTCTGATGCCCCAGGCACTGCCGGAAGGTGACGCGGCGCTCCCAATTGTCGAGATTATAGTGCCGGAAGTCCGGCAGCACGCTGGTGAGCGGGGCGTCGAGATCGATGCTTCCGGTTGCCGCCAGCGCCAGGATGCGCGGGGTGGTGAACAGCACCTTGCTGAGGGACGCCAGGTCGAACCAGGTGTCCTCGGTCATGGGGCGCCGCTCCGGCACCATCTGGGCCGCCCCCTTGGCGCGCACCGCCCGGTTGCCCTTTGCATCGATCACGCCCAGCACCCCGCCGGGAATGCGGCCGGCGTCGATGGCGGCAGCGAGCGGCGCAAAGGCGCGCTCCAGCAGCGCGGTCGCGGTCATGACGCGGTCTCCAGGCGCACATGGTGATCGGTCCCGGCCTCACGCCATTGCGCGGCCGGGGGTTCATAGCCTGCCACCCGTACCAGAGAGGGCACCTGGCTGGCGTCGAGGGCAAAGTGCTGGTTGCGCCGCTCGATTGCCGGCACCGCCGCGATCAGGCGTTGCGTATAGCTGTGCTGGGGCGCCGAGAGCACGGCATGGGCCGCGCCGATCTCGACGATCTGGCCGGCAAACATCACCGCCACGCGATGGGCAATGCGTTCGACCACGGCCATGTCATGGGAGATGAAGAGATAGGCCAGGCCAAATTCGCGCTGCAGGTCGATCAGCAGGTCGAGCACCGTGGCCTGCACCGAGACGTCGAGCGCCGAGACCGCCTCGTCGAGGACGACGATTTCCGGATTGAGCATCAGGGCTCGGGCAATGCAGAGGCGCTGCCGCTGGCCGCCCGAGAACTGGTGCGGATAGCGCGTCAGCACGTCGGCCGAGAGACCCACCCGCTCGAGCAGGAAGACCATGCGGTCGCGCAGCGCCGCGTCCTGGCGCTGGCCATTGGCGATGGCCGGCTCGGCCAGCAGGGCCGCTACATCAAGCCGCGGATTGAGCGATGCAAAGGGATCCTGGAATACCATCTGTACCGGCCGGCGCGAGCGGCCGGCCGCTATCGTGATGCTGCCGCGCTGCTTGCCGACCAGCGACAGCAGAGCGCGCGCGGTGGTCGATTTACCCGAGCCGCTTTCGCCCACAATGCCCAGCGTCTCGCCGGCCAGTAGATCGAAATCCACGCCATCGACGGCATGCACCGCCGCGGGGCGGCGAAACAGACCGCGCCCCACCGGGAACCGCACGACCAGGTCGTCGACCTTGATGATCGGCGTGCTGGTTATGCGGCGCGGCCCATCGTCTCGCGCCGCCTTGCCAGCGGTGAAATGCGGCACCGCACTCAGCAGGTGTCTGGTATAGGCGTGCTGCGGCCGGTCGAGCACGGCATTGGTATCGTCCTGCTCGACGGCAAGGCCGTTCTGCATGACCATGATGCGGTCGGCAATGCCGGCCACCAGGCCGATGTCATGGGTGATGAAGATCATCGCCATGCCGGTCTCGGCGCGCAGTTCGGCCAGCAGCGCCATGATCTGGGCCTGCACCGTGACATCGAGCGCGGTGGTTGGCTCATCGGCAATCAGCAGCCGCGGGCTGCTGGCCAGCACCATGGCGATCATCACGCGCTGCCGCATGCCGCCCGACAGCTGGTGCGGATAATAGTTGAGGCGCGATTTCGCATCGGGAATGCGGACGCGGTCGAGCATGTCCAGCGCCCCCTGGCGCGCGGCCTGGCCGCGCAGGCCCCGGTTGAGCCGCAGCGCCTCTTCGATCTGGGCGCCCACCGTGTGGACAGGGTTGAGCGAGGTCATCGGCTCCTGAAAGATCATGCCGATATCGCTGCCGCGCACCTGGCGCAGCACCTGTTCCGGGGCGGTGGTGATGTCGAGCAGGCTGCCATCGGCGCGCTGCAGCGCGATGGCGCCGCCGGTGATACGGCCGCCGCCGAAATCCACCAGCCGGTTGATTGAGAGGGCCGTGACCGACTTGCCCGAGCCGCTTTCGCCAACAATGCCCAGCGTCTGGCCGGCGGCGAGGTCAAAGCTGACGCCGCGCACCACTGCATCGGCCCTTGGATCGGCACCAAAGCCGACATGCAGGTCGCGGACGGAAAGCAGCGGACTCATGCGGTCCTCCCCTGGGTGCGCGGATCGAGAATGTCGCGCAGCGCGTCGCCGGTGAGGTTGAAGCCCAATATGCCCAGCATGATGGTCAGCGCCGGAAACAGCATCAGCCAGGGCGCCTGCTGCATCAGGTTCTTGCTCTCAGAGAGCATCACCCCCAGCGAGGGCGCCGGCGGCTGTGTCCCAAGGCCCAGAAAGGAAAGACCTGCTTCGGTCAGCAGCGCCCAGGCCAAAGCCAGGGTGACCTGCACGGCCAGCGGCGCCACGAGGTTGAGCAGCAGGTGCCGGGTCAGCACGTAGAATTGCGAACTGCCGAAGGTGCGGGCCGCATCGACGAAATCGCGCTGCTTGAGCGACAGCGCCGGGCCGCGCACGACGCGGGCAAAGATCGGCGTATAGACGATGGCAATGGCGGTGACGCTGGTAAAGGTGCCCGGGCCGACTATGGCGATGATCAGCAGCGCCAGGAGGATGGCCGGAAAGGCCAGCAGCACATCCATCAGCCGCATCAGCACGCCATCCCACAGCCCGCCCCACCAGGCCGCGAGCAGGCCGATGACGGTACCGCCCAGGGTGGCGCACGCCACGGCGGCAAAGGCGATGTTGAGCGACTGGCCGATGCCCAGCATCAGCCGGCTCAGCGTGTCGCGACCAAGCAGGTCCGTGCCCATCCAGAACTCGGCACTGGGCGGCTTGAGCCGGTTGAGCGTGAACATCTGCAGCGCGTCATGCGGCGTCAGGCCAATGGCGGCACACAGCGCCGCGAGCAGATAAAGCCCGATGATGACGACCCCGATGCGTCCGGACGGGTGGCCAATGAGGGCGCGCAGCATGGCCATCACTTGCCTCCCAGCCGGATGCGCGGATCAAGTGCGGCATAGGCCAGATCGACCAGCAGATTGACCACCAGGAAATTGAAGGCGATGAACAGCACCGTGCCCTGCACCAGCGCATAGTCGCGCTGGCTGATGGCATCCAGCACCAGTCGGCCCAGGCCGGGCAGGGCAAAGATCTGCTCGACGATGACGGCGCCGCCCAGCAGATAGCCGAATTCGACGCCCGACAGGGTCACCACCGGGATCAGCGCATTGGGCAAGGCATGGTGCCAGACGACGCTCAGCGCCGGCACACCCTTGGAACGGGCGGTGCGCACATAGTCCTCGCTCAGCACGTCGAGCATGGCCGAGCGGGAAATCCGGGTGACCGAGGCGGCAAAGGCAAAGCCCAGCGTGATGGCCGGAAAGATCAGTTGGCTGAGATTGGCCAGCGGATCCTGCCAGAGCGGGGTGAACATGCCCATGGCCGGCACCACGCCGAAAAACACCGAGAGCACGAAGATGATCAGGATGCCCAGCACGAAGCTGGGGGTGGACTGCCCCAGCATGGCCAGCAGGCGCACGCCCAGATCGCTGGGCCGGCCATTGCGGGTGGCCGCCAGCACGCCGAGCGGGATGCCCACGCTCAATGCGATCAGCATGGCCAGCAGCGCCAGCTCCAGCGTCAGCGGAAAGCGCTCGAGGATGATGCTGAAAACCGGCCGCGCATAGATGGTGGAGACGCCCAGGTCGCCCTGCAACATCCCGCTCAGCCAGCGCAGATATTGCGACCAGACCGGCTGGTCGATGCCGAAATAGCGGGCCAAAGCGGCCCGCTGGTCGGGTGTCAGCATGCCCGCCTCGGTCCCCAGCATGGCCGTGATGGCGTCGCCGGGGATGAGCCGGATCGAGACGAAGACCAGCAGCGAGACGCCCAGCAGGATCAGCGGAAAGGTCAGCAGGCGCCGTGCCAGATAGTGCATTGATGCTGGACCTTTGAGATAGGGGGCTGGCAGCGGGCCAGCCCCGTCGGAAGCTACTGGATGGCGACCTTGGTAAGGCCGAAGAGCGTGCCGGTCGGCGAGGGCTCAAAGCCGGTCACGGTCTTGAGCTGGGCCGTATAGGTGTACGAGGTCGACAGCCACAGCCAGGGCGCCTGTTCGGCCAGGTGGCTCTCGAACTGGTGGAAGATCTCGACGCGCTTGGCCGGGTCGGTCTCGGCCTGGCCCTGCTTCATCAGGCTGTCGAGAGTGTCGTCGACAAAGTTCGATACGCCCAGCAGGTTGCCTTCCTTGGTGAAGTAGCGGTTATACATCGGATAGGGATCGGGCCGGCCGCCATTCTGCGCCACCGCCATGTCGAAATCACCCTTCAGCCAGGTGTCGACATAGACATTGAGCTCCATCATCTCGATCTCGAGCGTGACGCCGATCTCGGCCAGCTGAGCCTGCAGCACCTGCGCCTCGGAAGCGGCCACCGGCGGTTCGCCCGTCGCGGCGATCACCGTGGCGGTAAAGCCCTCGGTCATCCCTGCTTCTTCCATCAGGGCACGGGCGCGGTCGATGTCCTGCTCGTAGCAGAACAAGGTGCTCGGATCCTGAGCGAAGGCCGGCACCGTCATCGGTCCGGTGACGACGCCTTCGCCGACCAGGGCGGCGTCGATGATTTCCTGGCGATTGATGGCACAGGACATGGCCTGGCGGACCAGCAGATTGTCCATTGGCGGACGCGACGGATTGAGCTGCAGCACATTATAGGCGAGGCCGCCGACGCGGTTGAGCTGCAGATTGGGCTCGTTGGGCACAAGGGTGGCGATCAGCGGGTCGTTGATCAGGGCAAAATCGATCTGGCCGGCGCGCAGCGAGGCCAGGATCGCGCTTTCATCGGGCAGTACCGTTACATTGATGCCATCGATGGCCAGGTCGCTGCCTGCCCATTCCGCATTGGCGCTGAGCACTTCGCGGGCATTGGGCTCCCAGCTGTCGAGCGTGAACGGGCCCGAGCCCAGGGCCGTCGTGCCGATACTGCCGGCCGCGATGGCGCTGGCCGGCACGATGGCCGCATTGATATTGGCCATGGCGGCCAGGATCGGCACGTCGGCCGTGCTGAGGTTGAACACGACCGTCGCATCATCGGGCGTATCGATGCTGGCAATGGAAAGGAAATTGGACCGGGCCGCAGCCGAAGTGGCTTCGTCGAGCACGCGCTCGAACGACGCCTTGACGTCCGTCGAGGTCACCTTGGTGCCGTCGCTGAAGCTGGCCGCGGGGTCGAGCGTGAAGGTCAGCGTCCTGGCGTCGTCGGCAAATTCCCAGCTGCTGGCAATGGCCGGCACGATGTTGAGTTCACTGTCGAGGCGCACCAGCGGCTCATAGATCAGCTCGAGCAGGCGCAGCGACGAGAACGCTGTCTGTGTGTGCGGATCAAGCCCGGTGGCATCCTGCGACCAGGCCATGCGCAGGGTGGCGGCCTGGGTCGGCAGGGCGATGGCGGTGGTCGACAGGGCGGTCGCGACAGCGAGCCCGGCGGCAAATTTGCGTGAATTGGTCCAGATCATCTTGTTCCCTCCAGAATTGATGGCATGTGGTCAGATTTTTGCGGCAGACATTTCGCTTGGTTGTGCTGGCTTGCTTTCGATGGCCCGGCGCAAAAAGCCGCCCGCCAATGCCAGGGTGGCGCGGGCCGCGGTGACCTCCAGACCGGTCAGGCGGACGAGAATGGCCAGCTTGACGTCATTGCCGGTCAGCTCCAGGGCGGCCTCGGCCTGCTGCGGTGTGCATTCGGTGGCCTGCATGACGATGCGGACGGCGCGGGCCAGCAGTTTTTCATTGCTGGCATTCACGTCCACCATCAGGTTCTGATAGGTCTTGCCGATGCGGATCATGCTGGCCGTGCTGAGCATGTTGAGCACCAGCTTTTGCGCCGTGCCCGATTTGAGCCGCGTCGAACCGGTCAGCGCCTCGGGGCCGACAACCGGCGAAATGGCGATGTCGGCGAGCCGGGCAATCGTCGAATCCGGATTGCAGGACAGCGCCACAGTGGTCGCGCCCACGCTCTTGGCATAGTCCAGCGCGCCGATGACATAGGGGGTGCGACCGCTGACCGCGATCCCCACCACCACGTCGCGCGGCGTCAGCGCCAGCTTCTCGAGGTCGCGCTGGCCTTCGCCGCGATCATCCTCGGCGCCTTCGATGGGGTGGCGCAAGGCCCGATCGCCGCCGGCAATCAGGCCGATGACCATGCCCTCGGCCACGCCGAAGGTGGGCGGACATTCCGAGGCGTCCAGCACGCCAAGGCGACCGCTGGTGCCGGCACCCAGATAGATCAGCCGTGCGCCGGCCCTGAAAGCTTCCACCACCCGGTCCACGGCCAGCGCGATCTGTGGCAGTTCGCGCCGGACGGCGTCGGCGACCTTGCTGTCCTCGCGGTTCATCGCCGCGAGAATATCGGGGGTCGGCATCAGGTCGATCTGCATCGTGTCGGGGTTTCGGGCCTCCGAGACGAGCTGGTCGAGCTCTGCCATCAAGATGCTTCTTGCCATTGTGCCCTCGCTCAATCCGGCTGGATGCTAGGAGGCAATATTCCAGATGTCAATTAAGTTTGGAATATTGTATTCCAAATTGGCAGATGGCGCGGCACAATGCCGCCAGGGATCGGCGGGTCATGGGCGGCGCGCAGCCATTGCCACGCCTGCGCCTTCGGCCCTAGTCGTCCTGGCCCGGTTGTAGCGGCAGAACGCTGATGACGGAATGCTGATAGGGGGAAACATGTCCATATTGAAGGTACTTGGCGCCAAGCTGGAGTCGATGACCCCGGCGGACCAGCAGATTGCCCGCTTCATCATCGATCATCCCGAGCAGATGCTGACCCTGTCCTCGCAGGGCCTGGCCGACGTCACCGGTCGCAGCCAGTCCAGCGTGGTCAAGTTCAGCCAGAAGCTGGGCTATGGCGGCTATCAGCAGCTCAAGCTGGCGGTGAACAAGGCCAAGGCGCTGGAATGGCAGGCGCCCGGCGGCATCATCCACGGCTCGATCGACAGCAGCGACAGCTATATGACGATCCTGCAGAAGCTGATCGGCAGCAAGCTGCTGTCCATGCGTGAAACCACCGCCGCCAATAGCGAGCAGACCATCGACCGTTCCCTCGAGGCCTTGGCTGGTGCCCGCAAGATCCAATTGGCCGGCGTGGGCGCCTCCTCCCTGGTGGCGCGGGATTTCTCCTACAAGCTGCTCAAGATCGGCCGCACCGTGCTGATCGACAGCGATACCCATATCCAGGTCGCCAATGCCTCTGGCCTGGGGCCGGCCGATACCCTGCTGGCCCTGTCGCATTCGGGCCGGAGTCTGGAAACGTTGCGCATCGCCGAGGTGGCCAAGCAGCGGGGGGCGACGGTTATTTCGGTGACCGGCCTGCAGCCCAATCCCCTGCTCGATCTGGCCGACATTCATCTGTTCACGGTCGCCGACGAGGAGCGGGTGCGCTCCTCGGCCATCACCTCCCGCGATGCCCAGCTGATGCTGATGGACATGATGTTCATCCTGCTGCTGCGCCGGCAGGACGATGCGCCGGACTTCATCCACAACAGCGAGACCGCTGTCGCCGTGCTCAAGGCGCCCTGACCGGTCAGGCTTGGAAATGCCGATTTCCCCAGCGATATACAAAATATAATATTCTTGACACTATTGAAAATAGGAATTTAGTATTCCAATATTGGCGTTCTTGAGGGAGGGTGCCGGCGTAGGGGCCTGCACGCCTGCAGGGCAATCGGAGGGTTACAGTGGCTCAGCTATCGCTGCGCGGCATCAAGAAGCGCTTTCGCACCACCGACGTGCTGCACGGCATCGATCTGGAGATCGGCGACCGCGAATTCGTGGTCTTTGTCGGTCCGTCCGGTTGCGGCAAGTCGACCCTGCTGCGCCTGATCGCCGGGCTTGATCCGATCAGCGAGGGCGAGTTCTTTCTCAATGGCCATCGCATGAACGATGTGGCGCCCTCGCGCCGCGGCATTGCCATGGTCTTCCAGTCCTATGCGCTCTATCCGCATATGGACGTCTATGAAAACATGGCTTTCGGCGCCCGTCTCATGGGGCTGGACAAGGCCGAGGTCGAGAGCCGCATTGCCGAGACGGCGCGCATGTTGCGGCTCGAGCCGCTGATGCAGCGCAAGCCGCGCGAACTCTCGGGCGGCCAGCGCCAGCGCGTCGCCATCGGCCGCGCTCTGGTGCGCAAGCCCGACGTCTTCCTGCTCGACGAGCCGCTGTCCAATCTCGATGCCGCGCTCCGCTCGGATGTGCGGCTGGAAATCGCCAAGCTTCACCGCGATATCGGCGGCACCATGATCTATGTGACGCATGACCAGGTCGAGGCCATGACCCTGGCCGACAAGATCGTGGTGATGAATGCCGGCCGCATCGAACAGGTCGGTTCGCCGCGCCAGCTCTATGAAACGCCGGCCAATACTTTCGTGGCGACTTTTATCGGCTCGCCGCGCATGACGCTGATCAATGTCACTCGCGACGGCGATCGCGTCGGCATTGCCAATGGCGGCTCGGTCGCCACCGGCGCTTTGCCGGCAGGGTCGGCCTTCAGGCTCGGACTGCGTCCCGACGCCGTCCGCCTGCAGCGCGGTACAGGGGGCGAGGGGCTCTCGGCTACCGTGGTTTATACCGAATATCTGGGCGACAATGCCTATGTCTATGCCCGCCTGGCCGACGACACGCTGCTGTCGGCCCGCACCACGCCCAATGACCTGTTTGCGCCCGACGAGCTGGTGACCGTGACGGTCGAGCCCGGCGCCGCGCATTACTTTTCCGCCGAGGATGGCCGGCGGCTGGAGCCCTAGAGGCGCCGGCACAGTCCATACGCATGAATTCACAAGGAGAGGGAACACCATGAGAACCAAACTGATCCGCATCGGCGCCGCATTGAGCGCCCTGCTTGTCGCGGCGCCGGCTTTGGCGCAGGACCTGACATTCTGGAGCTGGCGCCAGGAAGACCGCGCCGCCTATGAGGGCTTCATCGAGACCTTTGAAGCGGCCAATCCCGGCATCACGGTGAACTTCGAAACCTTCGAGGCCGCCAATTACAACACCATCCTCTCGACCGCCCTGGCTGGCGGCACCGGTCCGGACGTCATGATGGTGCGCGCCTATGGCGGGCTCGAGAATGTCGCCGCGGCCGGATATCTCGAGCCGCTATCGGCAGAAAACGTGCCGGCGCTGGCCGATTTTGTTCCGGCCGCCATCGCTGCTGAAAGCGTGCGCGCCGATGGCATTGCCTATGCTGTGCCCTTTGCCAGCCAGACCCAGCTGGTCATCTACAACAAGGCGATTTTCGACGCCAATGGCCTGGCCGAACCGCAGACCTGGGACGAACTGCTGGCCGCCAGCCAGACGCTCAAGGATGCCGGCACCATTCCCTTTGCCAATGGCACAGCCACCGCCTGGCAGAACGAAACCGTGACCTTTGGGCTCGGCTCCTCGCTGATGGGCAAGGCCTTCTATGACGGGCTGATGGCCGGCACGACCGACTTCACCGATCCCGCCTTTACCGGCGCGCTGGCCTCAGTCGCTTCGCTGGCGGCGGACTATTTCCCCGACGGCTTTATCGGCCTCGACTATCCCTCGGCCCAGCAGCTGTTCTCGTCAGGCATGGCCGGCATGTTCATCGGCGGTTCCTATGAACTGGCGACCTTCAAGGCGCAGAACCCCGATATCGAGCTGGGCGTCTTCGCCGCGCCCGGCAGGTCGGCCGCGGATGACAAGCTGGTCGGCCTCTATTTCGATGGCGGCTACGCCGCCAATGCGGCGGGCGCCAACAAGGAAGCCTCGATCAAGTTCCTCAACTATCTGGCCAGCCAGGAATTTGGCCAGACCTTCGCCAATACGCTGAACAATATCTCGACAATTCCGGGCGTCACCTTCGACAATCCGCTGCTGGCCGAGGTCAACGAGCTCAATGCCAGCTCGATCCCCTATCTGATGCTGGTGCATTTCCGCTTTGGCGAGCCCTCCGGCTCGGTGCTGATCCAGGGCGAAATGCAGAAGCTGTTTGCCGGCGAAACCACGCCCGGAGCCATTGGCGAAGCGCTGACCACCGGCCTTGCCGCCTGGTACGAGCCCTTCCAGGACTAAGTCTCCCGACTTATGCCCCGCTCCTTCCCGTCCGCGGGGAGGAGCACTCCTTCTGACCTAGCCAGGCGAGCCCGACCATGCCCCAACTCAGGATGACCGGCCGAGGCCTCTGGATCACGGTGCTGATCGTACCGCCACTGGCCTTTGTGGCGCTGTTTATCGTCTATCCGATCATCTCGGCCTTCGCCTATGCCTTCTTTGACTGGCAGGGCCTGCGCCGGGGCGCCTTTGTCGGGCTGGAAAATTTTCATACCGTGCTCTTCGTCGAGCCCTATCGCAGCTGGACGATCAATGCCTTTTCTCACAACCTCATCGTCTTCTTTGCCCTGATGGTGCTGCAGAACGGACTGGGCTTCCTGCTCGCCTATGCGCTATGGCGCGAACTGCCCGGCGCCCGCTTTCACCGCATCGCTGTGTTCCTGCCGGTGGTGCTCTCTACCATCATCGTGGCCTACCTGTTCAAGCTGTTCCTGCATCCCCTGTTCGGGGTGGTCAATATCAGCCTGCGCGGCATCGGGCTGGACTGGCTGGCCCAGCCCTGGTTGGGGCAGGGTGGCACCGCGCTCTGGGCGCTGATCGGGGCGCAGGCTTGGCACATGGTGGGCTTTCCCACCCTGGTCTTCCTGGCCGGCATGCAGCGCATTCCGGGGGAAATCCTCGACGCGGCGCGCATGGAAACCGAGAGCGAATGGGTCAAGATCACCAAGATCGTCTGGCCGCTCGTGGCGCCCAGCGCCACCATCGTCTTCACCCTGCTCTTCGTGGGTGCGTTCAACTGGTTTGAACTGCCCTATATCATGGCCGGCCTCGATGGTTCGCCCTACGGCTCCACCGATGTGCTGGGGCTTTATTTCTACCGCACCGCCTTCGGCAATGTGTCGGCCGGCCAGCAGGATTTCGGCCTGGGCAGCGCGCTGGCCGTGCTGATCTTCATCTTCATCGCCGCCTTTGCCACCTTCATGACGCTGCGCTTGCGGGCCAGGGAGATCCAGGTATGACCGCCGCCAGCACCAGCTATTACGATCGCCGTGGCATCCTCGGCACGCTCGGGCGCGACGGCCTGCTGCAGATCGTGCTGATCGCCAATACCGTGCTGATGCTGGCCCCCATCATCATCATGGTGTTCTCGGCCTTCAAGACCACGCCGCAGATCTTCCAGTCGCCCTTTGCCATCCCCGACTTCACCCAGGTCGGCAATTTCCTGCGCATCTGGACCGAGACCAATTTCCTGCGCTACCTGCTGAATTCCTTCGTCGTCACCGGCGCCTCCATGGTGCTGATCCTGACGCTGGGGACCATGGCGGCCTATGCCATCGGTCGCTATGCCTTTACCGGCTCGAACTTCATCCTGATGTTCTTCCTGGCCGGGCTGACCCTGCCGCTCAAGCTGGCCATCATTCCGCTCTTCATGCTGATGCGGGACCTCTCCATCCTCAACAACCAGCTCTCGCTGATCTTCGTCTACACCGCCATGGGCCTGCCCACGACGGTCTTCATCATGACCGGCTTCATCCGCAGCCTGCCCAATGAACTCGAGGATGCCGCCCGCATGGACGGCGCCAGCGAGGCGCGCATCATGTGGTCGATCATGCTGCCTTTGGTGCGCCCGGCCATGGTGATCGCCGGCATCCAGAACGTGGTGCCGATCTGGAACGATTTCTTCTTTCCCCTGGTCTTCATCCAGAATGACGACCTCAAGACCCTGCCGCAGGGCCTGACAAGCTTCATGGGCGAATATACTACCGACTGGGGCGTGCTGTTCTCTGGCCTGACCCTGTCGGCGGCGCCCATCATCATCATCTATATCGTGCTCTCCAAGCAGTTCATCGCCGGCATGACCTCGGGCGCCGTCAAGTGAGCGCTGCCCTGCCGCGTGGACTGGTCGTGTCCTGTCAGGCCCGGGCGGACAATCCTCTGCATGGTCCCCTTTTCATGGGCGCCATGGCGCTGGCGGCCCGCGACGGCGGGGCGGTGGCCATCCGCGCCAATGGGCCTGACGACATCGCGGCGGTCCGGGCCGCCGGCCTGCCGGTCATCGGCATAAACAAGGTCTTCTCCGACCGGTTCCCGGTCTATATCACGCCCGACTTTGCCGCTGCCCAGGCCATTATTGCCGCCGGCGCCCAGATCGTGGCGCTCGACTGCACCGCGCGTCCGCGCGATGGCGAGCCGGTCGAGCTGCTGGTGCGGCGCATCCGCGAGGAGCTGGGCGCCGCGGTGTTTGCCGATATTTCCACCCTGGACGAAGGCCTGGCTGCGGCTGACTGGGGCGCCAGCTATGTCGCCACCACCCTATCGGGTTATACTGAGGCGACCCAGCCGAAGCCGGAGGAACCCGATTTGCTGCTGCTCGAAACCCTGGCATCGCGGCTGTCCGTGCCGGTGGTGGCCGAGGGACGCTACAATACGCCCGATCTGGTGCGGCAGGCCTTCGATGCCGGCGCCCATGCCGTGGTCGTCGGCACCATGATCACCAATCCGCGCGAGATCACGCGGATGTTCGTCAAAGCCGGCGTGCCGGCATGAGCCAGACCGTCCATCTAGGCCTCGACGTGGGCGGCACTGCCAGCCGCTGGGTCGCCTGTGCGCCCGATGGCAGTGTGCTCGGGCGTGGCGCGGCCAGCGGCGCCACCGGCCATGTCTTCAATCCGAGCGAGAAAGATCGACTGAGCCTGGCCCTGTCGACCATTGCCCAGGCCGTTGGCGATGCTGGACTGACTGCCAGCAGCGTCACTGGCGGCATCACCGGCTATGGCGCTGAAGCAACCGAGGCCGTCAAGGCGCTGGTCGGTGAGCGCTTCGCCGTTCCACCCGATGCGATCGTGCTGCTCGACGATATCGTCCTGGCCTATATCGCCCAGTTCGAGCCGGGGGCGGGGCATCTGGTCTCGGCCGGCACTGGATCGATCGGCGTGCATGTCACCGCCACGGGCCAGACCATCCGCGTCGGTGGCCGCGGCATCCTGATCGATGATGGCGGCGCCGGCAGCTGGATTGCGCTAAGGGCGCTGGACCGCCTCTATCGCGCTTTTGATCGGCAGGGCAGCTTTGCCCCGGTCCAGACCTTGGCCGACAGCCTGTTCGCCAAGATTCGCGGCAGCCAGTGGCACGACGTCCGGCAATTCGTCTATGGCGGCGACCGTGGCCGGATCGGAACTCTGGCCGTGGCGGTCGCCCAGGCGGCCGAGGCCGGCGACGGGACGGCACTGGCCATCCTGCGCGAGGCTGGCGCCGAGCTGGCGCATCTGGGCTCCGCCCTGCTGGCCCGCGCCGGTGATCACCCGATCCGGTTTATCGGCGGCGTTCTCGACCTGCATCCGGTCATCTTCGCGGAAATCGAGGCAAGCCTGCCGGGTCGGGCCGTGAGCCGGGCCGCGGGCGACGCCGCCCTGGCCGGCGCGCAACTGCAGACCGGCCACCGCGCGGCCTGGACGGCCCTTCTCAACGGTCCTCTCTCTGCCTAAACCAGGCAGAAACAGCCCGGACCTGCGCGGTCAATCCGGCTATGGGCTGGGACCCTGCACGGGTAAACGTCAATGGCGCCGCTATTGCCATCAGCGCATCGGGCGCCCGTATTCTCGCCATTCTGCTGCACCAACCGGCGCGCAGCGATCACGGCAAGGGCCTGGCAAAGCTGTGCATCAGCGGCGGCATGGGCGTGACGCTCTGCGTCGAGGGCGCGTGATGCCGTTGCCCCGGCGGTAAGCGGGCACTAGGCTTGCCGGCCAACAATCGAGCGAGGCCGGCCATGGTACCCCTACCGACAACTGAACGCTGGCCGGCTGCCAATGGACTGGCCAGCATCGAGGAAGCGGTGGGCGCCTTCAGCCTGCTGCGCGATTTCTTCGAGGGCGCCATCATTGTCGATGCGCAGACGCGCATCACCTGGATGGACACCCGCTATCGTGACCTGCTGCAGCTGGCGCCCGAATTCGACCCGATCGGCATGCCGGTCGAGGAGGTCATTCCACACTCCCTGCTCCGGCGCGTGGTCGAGACCGGCCGGCCCATCCTGCTCGACATCATGAATTTCAACGACCGCCAGTTCGTGGTCTGCCGCATCCCGCTCAAGGATGAGACCGGGGCGGTGGAAGGAGCCATCGGCTTCGTCTTTTATGACAATGTGGATTATCTCGCGCCCATGCTCGACAAGTTTGAGGCGTTGCAGAAGCAGCTGACGCGGGCCCAGGCGGCCCTGACGCGGGAGCGCCGCACCAAATATTCGCTGTCAAGCTTTGTCGGCCAGAGCGAGGCGGTCAAGGATCTCAAGGCGATGGTGCGCCGCTTTGCGCTGCGTGACGGGGCGGCACTGATCCTGGGGGAGACCGGCACCGGCAAAGAATTGCTCGCTCACGCCATCCACCAGCAATCGGACCGCGCCGACGGGCCCTTCGTGGCGGTCAATATGGCGGCCGTTCCCGAAGCATTGCTGGAGGCCGAATTCTTTGGCGTCGCGCCCGGCGCCTATACCGGCGCCGACAAGAAGGCCCGGCAGGGCAAGTTCGAGCTGGCCCATGGCGGCACGCTGTTTCTCGACGAAATCGGCGACATGCCGCTGGCCGTGCAGGCCAAGTTCCTGCGCGTGCTGCAGGAGGGCGAGATCGAGGCCCTGGGGTCCAACACCGTCAAGAAGATCGATGTCCGCATCATCGCCGCCACCTCGCAGGATCTCGAAGCCAAGATCGCCGATCGCAGCTTCCGCGCCGATCTCTATTATCGCGTCGCCGTGCTGACCGTGCATGTCCCCCCGTTGCGCGAGCGGCGCGAGGATATGGCGCTGCTATGCGAGGCGCTGCTCGAGCAGACGCTGCGCGCGGACGACCAGAGCGGCTGGGTTATCACGCCAGAGGCGATCAAGCTGCTGCAGGCCCATGCCTGGCCGGGCAATGTGCGAGAATTGCGCAACGTGTTGGAGCGCGCGGCCGCGCTGGCGCCCAGCGCGGTTATGGATGCCGGTGTGATCGGTCGTGCGCTGCCGCCGGGCGTGGTGCGGATCGGCACCTCCACGCAGGGACTGGCCACCGCGGTGGCGGATACGGAGCGGCAGGCCATTCTCGATGCGCTGCAGGCCACAGGCGGGCAGAAATCGGCCGCGGCGCTGCGGCTGGGCGTCTCGCGATCGCAATTCTACGAGAAGCTCAAGCGGCACAATATCGTCGCCTGAACTGTCCGGAAATCCGGACACTGTCCTGTGTGCCACACACATGGCCGGACACGCGGATGAAAATCGCCAGCAAATGCCGGCTTTTACCACATGGCACGGAACTTGATAGGTAGAGGGCAAAACATCGGGCCCTTGAAGGTCCGCTACAGGGTGGAGCATGACAACAAAGCGCGTGGCACTGGTCACCGGCTCGACGAGCGGTATTGGTCTGTCGATTGCCAACAGGTTTGCCGCCATGGGATATGCCGTGGCCATCAACAGCTTCGAGGCCGAAAGCACGGTCGCGGAGGTGCTGCATTCGGTATCCGGCACGGGCGCCGATGTGCGCTATTTCCAGTCCGATCTGTCGGCGAATGGCGGTGGCTATGATCTGGTCGGCGCGGTTGTTGCGGCCTTTGGCCAGCTCGATGTGCTGGTCAACAATGCCGGCGTACAGAAGGTGGCCCCCATCGAGGATTTCCCCCCAGCCGACTGGGATCGCATTGTCGCGGTCAGCCTTGACTCTGCATTCCATACCATCCGCGCCGCCGTGCCGGGCATGGCCGAGCGTGGCTGGGGCCGCATCATCAATATTGCTTCCGCACATGGCCTGCGCGCCTCCCCGTTCAAGTCAGCCTATGTTGCCACCAAGCACGGCGTCGTCGGTCTGACCAAGGCGGTAGCGCTGGAAACGGCCGAAAAGGGCATTACCGTCAACGCCATCTGTCCCGGTTACGTCTTGACGCCACTGGTTGCCGCCCAGATTGCCGATCAGGCCCGCCTGCATGCCATGAGCGAGGAGCAGGTCGTGCGCGAGGTGATGCTGGCGCCGCAGCCGACCCGGCAATTCGTGCAGCCCGAGGAAATCGCCGAACTGGCCGCCTATCTCTGCGGCGACCTGGCCCGCTCGATCACCGGCGCGGCGATCTCCATTGACGGCGGGTGGACCGCAAAATGAGCGCAGCCATGACCGCACAGATCCCTCCGGCGCAGGACGTCATCCTCTCCGCCCGTGGACTGACCAAGCGCTTTGCCGGCTTCGTGGCGGTGAACGGCGTCGATCTCGATGTGAGGCGCGGCACGATCCACGCGTTGATCGGGCCCAATGGCGCCGGCAAGACCACCTGTTTCAATCTCCTGACCAAATTCCTGCAGCCCAGTGCCGGCAGCATCACGCTCAATGGCAACGACATTACGCGCCTGCCGGCCGCTGATATCGCCCGGCTGGGCCTCGTGCGCTCGTTCCAGATTTCGGCGGTATTCCCCAAGCTTTCCGTCCTCGAAAACGTGCGTATTGCGCTGCAGCGCCGCCGCGGCGACAGCTTTGATTTCTGGCGCTCGCAAAAGGTGCTGCACCAACTTGACGAGGAAGCCATGGCCCGGGTCGACGAGGTGGGGCTGTCGAGCTTTACCCACGAGACGGCGGGCGAATTGAGCTATGGCCGCAAGCGGGCGCTCGAGATTGCCACAACGCTGGCGCTTGAACCGGAAATGCTGCTGCTCGACGAGCCGATGGCCGGCATGGCGCAGGAGGACGTGGCGCGCATCTCGGCGCTGATCCGCAAGATTTCGGCCAACCGCACCATTCTGATGGTGGAGCACAATCTGTCGGTGGTCGCCGATCTCTCCGACCAGATTACCGTGCTGGCCCGCGGCCAGGTACTGGCCGAGGGACCCTATGACCTGGTCTCCAAGGACCCGCGGGTTATCGATGCCTATATCGGAGCGGGCCATGAATGACGCGATGACGACGAGCGATGCCCCTGCCGAGAGTCTGCTGGCGGTACGCGATCTCAATGGCTGGTATGACGAAAGTCATGTGCTGCACGGCATCAATTTCGACGTGAAGCCCGGCGAGGTGGTTACGCTGCTGGGCCGCAACGGCGCCGGCAAGACGACAACGCTACGCGCCATCATGGGCATTTTGGGCAAGCGGCAGGGATCGGTACGGTTCGAGGGCCGCGAACTGGTCGGGCTGGAGCCGCGCCACATCGCCCATGCCGGCATTGCCTTCTGCCCTGAGGAACGCGGCATCTTTGCCAGCCTGTCGGTTGAGGAAAACCTCATGCTGCCGCCGCAGGTCAAACCGGGCGGGCTAAGCCGCGAGGCCGTGCTCGAGATGTTCCCAAATCTGCGCGAACGTCTCTCCAGCCAGGGCACCAAGCTGTCGGGCGGCGAACAGCAGATGCTCGCCATTGGCCGCATCCTGCGCACCGGTGCCAAATTCCTGCTGCTGGACGAACCGACCGAAGGCCTGGCGCCCGTAATCGTGCAGCAGATCGGCAGGACGCTGAGCCAGCTCAAGCAGCAGGGCTTCACCATCGTGCTGGTCGAACAGAACTTCCGCTTTGCGGCCTCGGTCGCGGACCGGCACTACGTGGTCGAGCAGGGGCGGGTGATCGACACCATCCCCAATGCCGACCTCGCCGCCAACATGAACAAGCTGCACGCCTATCTGGGCGTCTAGCACCAAGCCGGAAATCGGCACCACTCGGAGGAGACGCAACCATGAACTTCAAGACACTCATCCTGGCCTCGGCCACCAGCCTGTTGCTGGCGGGCACGGCCCTAGCCCAGACCGCCGTCAAGATCGGCGTGCTTAATGATCGCTCCGGCGTCTATGCCGACCTGTCCGGCGAAGGCTCGGTCATCGCGGCCCGCATGGCCGTCGAGGACTTCGACGCTGCCGGCAAGGGCATTACCGTCGAGATCGTTTCGGCCGACCACCAGAACAAGCCCGACGTGGCCTCCACCATTGCCCGCCAGTGGTACGACCAGGACGGGGTCGACCTGATCGTGGACGTGCCCACCTCATCGGCCGCCTTCGCGGTCAACGAAATCACCCGCGAGAAGAACAAGATCTTCATGAACTCGGGCGCCGGCTCGGCCGACCTGACCGGCGCGCAGTGTTCGCCCAATACCGTTCACTGGACCTATGACACCTGGGCCCTGGCGCATGGCACGGGCTCGGCCATGGTGGCCGAGGGCAATACCAAGTGGTTCTTCATCACCGCTGACTATGCCTTTGGCCAGGCCCTGGAGAAGGATACTGCCGCCGTTGTCGAAGCCGCGGGCGGCGAGGTGCTCGGCACGGTCCGCCATCCCTTCCCAGGCACGGACTTCTCATCCTACCTGCTGCAGGCGCAGGCATCGGGCGCCCAGGTGATCGGCCTGGCCAATGCCGGCGGCGATACCGTCAACACCATCAAGCAGGCCGCCGAATTCGGCATCACCCAGGCCGGTCAGGCGCTTGCCGGGCTGCTCATCTTCATCACTGACATCCATGCCCTTGGCCTTGAAACCGCACAGGGGCTGGTGCTGACCGAAAGCTTCTATTGGGACCTCAATGATGAGACCCGCGCCTGGTCTGAGCGGTTCGCCGCCGAAAATGCTGGCAAGAAGCCGACCATGGTGCATGCCGGCGTCTATGCCAGCGTACTGCATTACCTCAAGGCCGTGGAATCGACCGGTGGCAAGGAAACCGACGCCGTGATGGCGGCGATGAAGGCAACGCCCACCAGCGATCCGCTGTTCGGCGAAGGCACGATCCGCGAGGACGGCCGCAAGGTGCACGACATGTACCTGTTCCAGGTCAAGTCACCTGCCGAATCCACCGGCCCATGGGACTATTACAGCCTGCTGGCGACCATTCCGGCAGCCGAAGCCTTCCGGCCGATGGCCGAGGGCGGCTGCGCCTTCGTCACCAACTAGTCTCTGCCGGGCGCTCCGGCCCCGCCGGGGCGCCCATCCTCGTTACCACTGGAACCATTTGTCATGTTCGAGCTCTTGGGCATACCGCCACAGGCACTTTTCGGCCAGTTGCTGCTGGGGCTGATCAACGGCTCGTTCTATGCCCTGCTCAGCCTGGGGTTGGCAGTCATTTTCGGCCTGCTCAACATCATCAATTTCAGCCATGGCGCGCAGTACATGATGGGTGCCTTCGTCGCCTGGATGCTGCTGACCTATACCGGGATCAACTACTGGTGGGCGCTGCTGATCGTCCCCATCGTGGTGGGCGCAAGCGGGGTGGTGATCGAACGCCTGATGATCAGCCGGCTCTACCATCTCGACCACCTCTATGGCCTGCTGCTGACCTTCGGCCTGGCGCTGATCATCCAGGGCCTGTTCCGCAACCAGTATGGGGTATCCGGCCTGCCCTATTCCATTCCTGCCGAACTGTCCGGCGGCACCAATCTGGGCTTCATGTTCCTGCCCAACTATCGCGGCTGGGTGGTGTTCGCCTCGGTCGTGGTATGCTTTACGACCTGGTTCGCCATCGAGAAAACCCGGCTGGGTGCCTATCTGCGCGCCGCCACGGAGAACCCAACACTGGTGGGCGCCTTCGGCATCAATGTGCCGCGCATGATCACCCTGACCTATGGCTTCGGCGTGGCCCTGGCAGCGTTGGCCGGCGTGCTGGCCGCGCCCATCTATTCGGTCAATCCCAATATGGGTGCCGACCTCATCATCGTGGTGTTTGCCGTCGTTGTCATCGGCGGCATGGGCTCCATCCTGGGGGCCATACTGACCGGCTTCGGCCTCGGCATCGTCGAGGGGCTGACCCGTGTCATCTATCCGGAAGGCTCGTCCGTGGTGATCTTCGTGATCATGGCCATCGTGCTGCTCGTCAAGCCTGCAGGGCTGTTTGGAAGGACCCAGTGATGACCACTCCCTCGGAAACCGGCTATCGATCCGCTGCCGTGGCCCTGCCGATCGGCACACCACGCCATCATGTGGTGATTTTTGCCGTCCTGCTCGTTCTGCTGCTGATTGCGCCCAGCGTGCTCTATCCCGTCTTTCTGATGAAGGTGCTGTGCTTCGCGCTGTTCGCCAGTGCGCTCAACCTGCTGCTCGGCTTTGGTGGCCTGCTGTCATTCGGCCATGCGGCCTTCTTTGGGTCGTCCAGCTATGTTGCGGCCTATGCCGCCAAGGCCTGGGGGCTCAACCCCGAATTTGCCATCCTGCTGGGCGTGCTGGCCGCCACCGTGCTTGGCCTGGGCATCGGTGTGCTCGCCATTCGCCGGCAGGGCATTTATTTCGCCATGGTGACGCTGGCCTTCGCACAGATGGTCTACTTCATAGCGGTGCAGGCGCCCTTCACCGGCGGTGAAGACGGCATCCAGGCCGTACCGCGTGGCAAGCTGTTCGGCCTGATCGACCTCACTTCGGACTACACGCTGTATTTCGTCGTGCTGGCCATCGTCTTCGGGGCGCTGCTGCTGATCTACCGCATCATCCATTCGCCCTTCGGACAGGTGCTCAAGGCCATTCGTGACAATGAGCCGCGCTCCATCTCGCTGGGCTACAAGGTCAACCGCTACAAGCTCGCCGTCTTCGTGATGTCGGCCGCACTGGCGGGCCTGGCCGGCGCCACCAAGGCCATCGTCTTCCAGCTCGCCTCGCTGACCGACGTCTACTGGTCGATGTCCGGCGAGGTGGTGCTGATGACCCTGCTGGGTGGCATGGGCACGGTTTTCGGGCCCATCATCGGCGCCGCGGTGATCGTCACCATGCAGAACTATTTTGCCGGCTTTGGGGCCTGGGTGACGGTCTTGCAGGGCGTTATTTTCGTGGTCAGCGTGCTGCTGTTCCGCGAAGGCATCGCGGGCGTTCTTGCCAAGTGGCTCAAAAAGCCCCTCTAGTGAGGGGATTGCGCGCGATAGGGCGATAGCGACGGGTCACCGCGGAACCCCGTTCTACATTGACCTGGGATTTGACAGCGCGGCGGCCCTTCATCTTTATGAGAGTGACTGACCTCCAGGTGCATCGTCTGGTCCGTTGACGGGAGGATCGTTCATTCATGAGCGCATGGGGTGAGGGCCGACGCCGCCCCACGCCCTCCAACGCGCCTCCACGCCAACCTTTGGGCACCCCGATCCGAACAGCGCGCCGGACAAGTCGATAGAGCGAACTTACCGTCGACTGCCGGATACAAAAGTGTTTCTGTGTCTGGATGAAATCGCGGTCCTGGCGCCGCACCTCGAGCATGAACTCATGTTTCGGCTGCTGATGAGCCCGCACGGCGCGTCGCTGCGCCAGATCGCCCGGGCAGATTCCCGCCTGGCGCATATTCGCCGCGCCATGGCATGGATTCGCCAGCACTATGCCGAGCGCCTCAGCGTTGACGCCATGGCTGCGGTTGCCGGCATGAGCGTGTCGGTGTTTCATCGCCGGTTCAAGGCGCTGACCGAGGTCAGCCCCTTGCAGGATCAAAAGCAAATCCGGCTGCACGAAGCGCGCCGCCGGCTGGTCACCGAGCACGCCGAGGCCGCCACCGTGGGCTATGCGGTTGGATACGAAAGCGCGTCGCAGTTTTCGCGGGAGTACAAGAGACTGTTTGGCGCGCCGCCGCGCCGCGACGCGGACACTTTGCAGTCAATCGCCTAGGTAGGCCCGTAACGCCCGCCACCATCTCAGTCGCACGCGGCAGCAGCCTCCGGCAACTGGCCGTACAGGCACGAACGGCCGGAATGCGGTCGACTACTGCTCGTACTTGATGGTGGGACCAAGACTGATCGCAGCCCGCAATGCGTTCCGTTGCCAATTGACGGGTAACGGGCCGGCGCCATACATTAATGCATGAGCGACCTTGAGCCGAGTTGGGATCACTACCGGACGTTTCTCGCTGTCATGCGAGAAGGATCCCTGTCAGCGGCCGCCCGTGGTCTTGGGCTGGCCCAACCCACGGTGGGGCGCCACATCGAGGCCCTCGAGACGGCAATCGGCATCCAGCTGTTCCTGCGGACGCCACAAGGTCTGTTGCCGACCGAGGCCGCCATCGATCTCAGGCCCCAGGCCGAGCAGCTCGCCCTTCAGGCCACGGCCCTGCTGCGATCGGTGAGCACACACCGATCCGGCATAACAGGCTCCGTAGCCGGTACCGTCCGCATCAGCGCGAGCGACACCATCGCCGTAGAGGTGCTGCCGGACATTCTGGAGGCCTTGGCTAACCGCTATCCGGCGCTGATCATCGAGCTGTCGGTGTCCGACACCATCGAGGACCTGCTGCGGCAAGAGGCCGACATAGCCATCAGAATGGCCGCGCCGACGCAGGAGGCCCTGGTTGTCCGCCGGATCGGCAATATTGATGTCGGCCTCTATGCCCATCGCCGCTACCTCGAGCAGCATGGGGTGCCGACAACGCTGGATGACATCAGCGCGCACCGCGTCATCGGCTATCACTCGGAAAGCGCCTTCGTGCGCAGCATGCGCAAACGGTATCCGGTGCTTGAGCATACGCAAGCTGCCCTCAAGGTGGACAGCAATATTGCCCAGATGGCGCTTATCCGGTCCGGTTGCGGCATTGGATTTTTCCAGGTGGGACTTGCCCGCCGGGATCCCGACCTTGTGCGCGTTCTCGAGGACGACCTGGCGATGACCCTGACGACATTCGTGGCCATGCACGAAAACCTCAGAACCACACCGCGTTGCCGTGTGACGTTTGACGCGATCGCGGACGGCATGGCTGCCTATGTGAAAAGCTAGGATCGCTAAGGCGCCGCGCCCAGCCAGCCGCAGCTCAGTTATACATTTTCGTGTAGCCGCGACACGGATTTCGCCAGTTCTGTATCTCGGCACCCCGCATCATCTTCAGGGAACGCCGCACGGACGGCTCTTGCGTCCCAAAGGTCGCCTGAGCGCCCTGCGGCGAGAAAACCAGCAGCCCGGAGAATGACAAATGCATAAACTTATCGGCAAGATTGCCGTCGTAACGGGGGCGTCCAAGGGGATTGGCGCCAGCATCGCCATGCATCTGGCCGCAGAAGGGGCCACCGTGGTCGTCAATTATTCGACCGACCAGGCCGGCGCGGACCGGGTGGTCGAGACCATAACCAGCAAGGGCGGCACGGCCATTGCAGTGGGCGCCAATATTTCGCGCGATGCCGAGGTCGCGGCGCTGTTCGACACGGTGCAGCAGCGATACGGACAGGTCGACATCCTGGTCAACAATGCCGGTACCTTTGCGGCCGGCCCCTTCGAAGCGATCACCGCAGACGAGTTCAATCGGGTGTTTGACACCAATGTTCGCGGCCTGCTGCTGGTGACCAAGGCTGCCTCGCCGCTGTTTTCCCCGCTGGGTGGCGCCGTGATCAATCTGACCTCGTTTGTCGGCACCGTGGCGCCCGCCAATATGGCGCTCTACGCCGCAACCAAAGGCGCGATCAACACCATCACCAAGGCCCTGGCCAAGGAACTGGCGCCCCGCAACATCCGCGTCAACGCGATCAGTCCAGGTTATGTTCTGACCGAAGGCGTCAGGGCCGCGGGCATGCCAGGGTCTCCCATGGAAGAACAGGCCATCGCCATGACCCCCCTTGGGCGTGCCGGGATGCCCGAGGATATCGCTCTTCCTGCGGTTTTCCTGGCTTCCGACTCCGCGCGGTTCATCACGGGCGAGATCCTCTCGGTGACCGGCGGTGCGGGAATGTAGAGGAGCGGCCTGCTTGATTTCACTATCCGGCATGCCGCCAATTGAGCTTTGCGATCACCGACAATATCTGACCACAGGTCTGGGACCCGCTCCGCAACGGACCACTATGGGCGCAAGCTTGATGCTTGCGCCCATAGTGGTCAGGGCACTGCCATCGGCCTGCGCCTCAAGGATCGCGGGGTCAAGGTTCTGGGTCTCGATTTCAACCCGCTTGCCGTCCGGCGCTGGCAGGACCTGGGCCTCGAGGCACAATTCAGCGATGCCACCGATCCTGAATTTGTGCGCGACCTGCCGCTGCACCATGCCGCCTGGATCGTGTTGACCGTGCCCCGGCAGGCCATGGGCCTGAGCCATGAAGACGCGCGCAGCACCCTGCTGCAGCTGCTGCGCACCGCGGGCTTTGGCGGAAAGATCGCCGGCGAATGATTGATGGAGGTCGCGCTGCAACACGTGGTGGGGAGATGTGCAACCTGCCTCAGTCTTGCTTGTAAGACTTCAGTGTCTCGGCCCTGACCGCCGTCATCGTGATGATCGTCACAGTTTAATATAGTGAAGGGAGAAGGCACTACGCCTTCTCCCCAATATTGCTAGTGGCCCTTTGAAGTGCGCCACAGAGAATAACCGATGCCACTGGCCAAGATGGTGAATGTGATGCCGAGAGACCATTCGGCTGGGAACTTCTCCCACCCCAGGAGATCAGCGACAAAGATCTTGGAGCCGATGAAGACCAGCAGCACCGCCAAAGCCTGCTTGAGATAGGCGAAGCGGTGCAGGATGGCGGCGAGGGCAAAGTAGAGCGCCCGCAGGCCGAGGATGGCGAAGATGTTGGACGTGTAGACGATGTAGGGATCGGTGGTGATGGCGAAGATGGCCGGCACCGAATCCACGGCAAAGATCACGTCGGCGATCTCGATCATGACGAGGGCCAGAAAGAGCGGCGTCATGTAGCGTTCGAGACGCCCCGTCTTGGGATCGGTCTGGCGCACGAAGAACCTGTCGCCATGCAGCTGTTCGGTGACGCGGAAGCGTCGCTTGATGAACACCAGCACCGGATTGCGGCCAAGATCGGTTTCGCCGTGTCCGGGCATCATCATGCGGATGCCGGTGGCGATGAGGAAGGCCGCAAATACGTAAAGCAGCCAGCCATATTCGGACACGAGGGCGGCGCCAAAGCCGATCATGATCGCGCGCAGCACGATAACGCCCAGTATGCCCCAGAACAGCACACGGTGCTGCAGGTGCCGCGGGATGGCCAGGTAGCCGAAGATCATGGCAATGACGAAGACATTGTCCATGGCCAGGCTCTTTTCGACGACGAAGCCCGTGAGGTACTCGATGCCCGACTGGGCCCCCAACTGCCACCAGACAAAGGCGCCGAAGGCCAGGCCAAGGGTGACGTAGAACCCCGACAGCAGCAGGCTTTCGCGCACCTCGATCGCATGGCCGTCGCGGTGCAGCACGCCCAGATCAAAGGCCAGCAGCAGGGCCACGAGACCCAGAAAACCCAGCCACATCCAGAGTGGCTGGCCTAGGAAAAGGCCGGTCAGCATGTCCATCTGGCACGCTCCCCGAGGCTTGTGCGCAGCAGGACACTACTCACCTGTCGCCTCCTCCAGCCCGAGGGCGCGCTCGACACGGTGCAGGGCGCCCAGTTCGACGGGATGGACAAGGCCATCGGCGGTGATCACCTGGTGGCAGGCATTGCGGATGGACAGCCGGTCCGCCGTGCCGAGCGCGCTGATGCTCAGCGTGGCCAGCGCCTGCCGTTCGGCCAGCTCGGGGGCATAGCCATAGGCGCGGGCATGGTGTGCCAGCTCTTCGGCCAGGTCGGCGACGGAAAAGCCCGCCATGGCGGGGCTGGTCAGAAAGGCTTCCACCAGCTTGCGTCTTTCAGCCAGGTCCAGCTGGCCATCGGCATGGGCGATGACAGCCACGGCAGCCACCAGCGCCTGGAAGAAATCCTCCGCACCAGCGCGGCTGGCTTCGGCATGCAGGTCTCGCCCATCGGCTTTGTGGCGGGCACGCAGGCGCGCGCCGCGCAGAAACAGATCGTCCTGGGGTGGGTTGTCTTTGGTCATGAATAACTCCTCTCAAGGTGCCGCTCGACGGGCTGAGGGAGTGCGTTTGGAGACCATGACGGAAGCGGGCACCAACGCAGATGCCCTCGGGCCCTGCCAAGGTGATCCGACATCGCGTGACGGCAGATGCCGCCGACGCCAGAGGGGCCCGGTCACGCCAGAACAGATTGGCGGGCGAGATCAATGATGCAAGAGGGTGAGCCAAAAAATCGTCAGAGCGGCCAGTTCGAGGCAGCGGCAATCAATTCCTCAGCGATCGGACTCTGGAATTGCCTACTGAAGGTTAGGGCATAGAACGCTTCTTCGATGCCCGGCAGGCGAACCACCTCTCGCAACGTTCCGGCTTCGAGCTCATCGCGGACAACGATAGCAGGCAGTGGGGCGAGACCGATCCCTTCCCGGGCCATGAGGCGAAGCATGGCCATATCGTCCACTTCCGCCAACACCGACGGCACGATGTCGAGGCGTGCGCAAAGCGCATCGAACTCAACCCGGATGCTGCTTGCGCCCGTGGGCAGGATCACGCCGTGTTCGCCAAGTGCTTCCCTGGGGGTTCTCGCCAGCGACTGCAACGCTGCGGCGCCGAACAAGCCAATAGGCTGACGGGCCAGCCGATGCGCAACCAAGCCGTCCGCATGGCCGGTTCCAGGCGCCGCGTTGCACAGCACGACATCGATTTCGAGCCGCCGCAGCATCCCGGTCAACTCGATCAGACTGCCCGATATCAGCACAATCTCAAGGTTCGCCCGTCCGAGGCACGGCCTTAGGAAATCAATCTGAAAATTGCGCGACAAGGTGGCCAATGCCCCGACACGCAATACCTGGCGTCGTCCGGAACCGACACGAAGTGTCGTCAGGAGATCCTCACCCATGTCAAAGATGGCATCGGCGTGGTCCAGCGCCACCTTGCCGGCCTCGGTCAGAACCAGCCGTCGTCCAACCCGTTCGAAGAGGGGATGCCCCAGTCTCTCCTCAAGCGTTTGAATCTGGGTTGAAAGGGCCGACTGCGAGACCGCTAATACACGAGCGGCGCGCGTGAGGTTGCCCTCGCGGGCCACCTGCCTGAAGTACCACAAATGCCGAAAGTTAAGAGCCTTCATCGTTCTCATATATAGAACGATTTGATCTGATCAATGAATTTTTGTGAAAGTGCTGTTCGCGCTACGTCGGCATTGTTCCTTTCCAAACCGGCGATCTGATGGAAATCCTGCTTTCACCCGCAATCTTGTTCTTCGCGCTCGGCATTCTCGCAGCCTCCATCCGCAGCAGCCTCGAGATCCCCGAGGTGATCGGCAAGGCGATGGCGATCTACCTGATGACGGCCATCGGACTGAAGGGCGGAGTTCAGGTCTCGGCGTCCGGCGTTACGGGCGAGCTGGTGGTGGCGGGACTGACAGGCATCGGCCTCAGCTTCTTGCTGCCGGTTCCCACATTCTGGGCGATGCGCCACGTGGCAAAGCTCAACGCGACCAATGCCGGCGCCGTGGCGGCTCACTATGGGTCCGTGTCGGTGGTCACCTTCGTGACCGGCATTGCCATTCTTGAAGCGGGTGGCATGCCAGTCGCCGGCTATATGGTCGCCGTCTTGGCCCTGATGGAGGCACCTGCCATCGTCACCGGCCTCTGGCTGGCGCGGCGATCCGGCGGTCCCGAGGTACACGCCTTGAGCGGGCATCTCTCCCACGCCATGCGGGACGGATCGGTGCTGCTGCTTCTGGGGAGTTTTGCTATTGGCTTGGTGGTCGGCGAACAAGGCTTCGAGCCGATCCAGCCCGTCTTTGCACACGCCTTTAGTGGCGTCTTGTGTCTGTTCTTGCTTGATATGGGCTTGGTGGCCGCCCGTCACCTTATTCGGAGTCGCAGCGTAACGCCTGCCATCGCGGGACTGGCTGTAGCCCTGGCGGTGGTCAATGGAACGGTGGGCGTGCTGGCCGGGTCGCTGATCGGGCTCGACGCAGGTTCCGCGGCAGCGTTAGGGATACTGGCCGGCAGCGCCAGCTATATCGCGGCGCCAGCGGCCATACGGCTGGCGCTGCCGGAAGCCGATATTGGCCTGCCTCTGGCCATGTCGCTGGCCATAACCTTCCCGTTCAACGTGCTCGTGGGCATTCCAATCTTCACAACGTTGGCGCGATTTTTGTCTTGAGGGCCCAGACGGCCCGGACTGCAAACGACCTGGCTGGTGCAGGTCGTTTGCCGCCGTCGCTGAAAGCAGCACTGGGAGTTGCAGTCGCGTCAGGACCCCCTTTGTGGCGCCGCCCAAGATGAAGTCGCGAATCCGGGAATGGCCGTACCCACCCATGGCGAGGAGTTGTGCACCACGTGACAGGGCTGTTTCCTGCAGCGCCTCGGAGATGCTCATTCTGCCCAGTTGGATGTCCACGGGCGTTGCGGCAATCCCTCGCGATCCCAAGGCTTTTGCGAGCTGTGCAGCAACATCGGGGCCACCCAAAGGCTTTTCGTCTTGAACCGTCAACACCGAGATGCGGCCACCTTCGGCCAAGAGGGGCAAAGCGTCACCCAGCGCCCTTGCTGCCATCCGGCTTGCGTCCCAGGCGATGGCGATGTGCGTTAGGGAAGCGGCACGTTGAGTTGATTGCGGGATCAAGACAATCGGGCGGCCAGAGCCAAACACGATGGCCTGCGCCAAGTCCTGCACGCCACCAGTACCGGCTGACCACGGGAGCAGTGTGAGGTCATAGTACCGCGCCTCTGTCACCGCTCGTTCCGATAAAGATCCCAATGGAACCTGCCGGCTCGCACAGCGCACCTCCGGCTCCGATTTCGCCACCTGTAGAACCAGATCCTGCAGGCGCAGGGTTTCGGCCTTGCTCCATTCCTCGACGTCTTGGACGAGACCAGGGACGTTGCCTTGAGCGCACAGTTGCCTCAGAGATCGACGAGATTGCCACTGCGATAAGAGGATTTGCCGCGCCTGTCGTCGGCGTGGGGCGGGAGACCGGAAACCACATACCATGGCTGACGGCAGGGCTGCGGGCCTGAGGCTTCCGCGTTGTTGTCATAGACGCCCGCAAGGTGAAGACGACCCTGTCTTGGCTAATGGGGGGCTAATCGAAATCGTGATCAGCTGAATGCGAGAAAGGATGCCCGGACTCGCTAAAATGCGGCATAAGTCTCGCGGTCAGATTTATCATTTGGCCCACCGCAACTTGTTCACGGGCGTACACGCGTGAAAATCAATGACTTGGCCAAGATCCTGGCAATGGCGCTTCCAGTGCTTCTGGCCGCGTGTTCCGGTAACACATCTATTCCTCCAGCGGCCGGTGCAGAGCAGACGTCGGCGCCGCCGAATATCGTCTTCTCCCCCGCACCAAGTGCCGGATGGGCGGGTGCGTCTGTAGGTCTTAATTCCACGCAGGCTGCTGTCATTTCTTCCTCAAGTGAATTCCGCGCTGTGGATGCCAGTTGCGCTACGGTACGCTGTGGCATTAACTCGACTGGCACACAGTCCAGTCCCTTCCAACTACACAACGTTCACTGGGCTCATTCCGCCGGCCTGACAGGGGTGGGAACCGTGGTGGCAATTGTCGACGATGGTTTTCGGCTGACCCATCGCGAGTTCGCCGGCAAGACCATCAGCCAGACTGGGACGCTGCCGGTCGCGGGCCATGGAACCTTCGTTGCATCGCTTGCAGCGGCCAACAAAGATGGCTTGGGCATGCACGGCGTAGCGCCCGGCGCCGATCTGCACCTGACCTCTTTCCAACCAACGGGGTCCGGTGTCAGCATCGCCAATGTCACAGCCGGTACTTTGGATGCTGCCGCTCTCGACGCAGTGGTCCAGAACAACTCCTGGGGTTTCAACGTCTCGGCGCAAGACCTGAAGACATTCCTCGCTGCCAACCCTGGCGCTTCGGTAGCCCAGGGCATGAATGCGGTGATCGGTTACGGCTCAGGTAGCTGGCAAAACTATTTCAACGCGCTCGACAGCTTCCAGAACACGGGGGTCGTAGTCTGGGCATTGTCCAATGACTCCAGCCTGAGCTCGGGCGACGTCATGGCCGCGCTGCCCCATTTCGAAACTCGGCTTTCTGAAGCCTGGATCGCGGCGGCAAACGGCTATTTTGAGGTCAATGGCAGCGGCGACATCACGCGCGCGGTCCGGCTATCGGCCGCCTGCGGGCTGGCAGCCCAGTTCTGCATCGCTGGCGACGGCATCGCGGCTGGCGCCTGGGACACCAGCGATACCAGCTATGCTAGTGGGTTTGGCACCTCGTTCGTTGCGCCTCAGGTCTCGGGCGCCGTGGCCTTGCTGGCCGAAGCCTTTCCTGACATGACCCCCTCCGAATGGGCGCAGCGCCTGCTCGCCAGTGCCGACAATAGCTGGTTTGCCGGTCGCGGCGTTCCGATTGCCGGTACGATGGACTATGGCAATGGCGTCACCCATGCCTACTCGACCGAATGGGGGCACGGGGTCATGGACATTAAGGCTGCACTCAGCCCCATCGGCTCGGTATCGGTGCTCAGCGGCGCCAACGTCGTCAGCGCCGAGAGGCACAGTCTTGCCGAAAGCGCCATAGTTGCACCCTCCAGCTTTGGGGACTCGCTAAACCTCGCGCTGGCACCCCAGCAGATGGCGGTGTTCGACTCCCTCAATCGTGCCTACCAAGTCTCAGCAGTTTCCACCGTTGCGAGGGCGCCGGCAGGCATGCTGCCGCGCCTGCCGGGCCGGGCCAGTCTCGACCAGGGCGGGGAAGGATTGAACCTTTTGCACACCGGCGACCTCGCGGGTGCTGTTGGAGGTTTTTCTGGAAATGGCAGCAGGGCCTCAGTGCTCTCGATGGCGGGCGAGAGCCTGCTCATTGCTTCGACTGCTCCAGTGGGGTCGGTGGCCGAGTTTACCGCCTATGGATTTGCGGCCAAGCATGGTGCCGTGGATAACGGCAATTTGGCAGGTGGAGGCATCACCCTGTCCCTGCCAGCTGGCAGCGGCACGGTTCTTATCGGGGCGACCCTCGCCAGCGAGCAGGGCGGCGTGATGGGCCTTGATGGTGGGACCGCGTTCGACTTCGGCGCGGGTAGCACAATCGGGGCGGTCAATCTGGGCCTTGAACAGCAATTGGCGTCAGGTCTGTCCTTGTTCGGCCGCCTCGAATATGGCGCCGCTGCTCGTCAGGGCGGTGCGGGTGGCTTGGTGGCAAATCTTTCGGACCTGACCTTCTCGGGCATGGAAATCGGTGCCAGCCTCGCTGATACGATGGCAGCAGGCGACCGTTTGACGCTGTCTGTGTCCCAGCCCCTGCGAATCGAGACGGGAACATTGGAGCTGAACCGTCCCGTTGCCAGGCTTGCCGACGGGAGTATTGTCAACGAGTCCTCTAGCGCCGATCTCAATTCCTCAGGCAGGCAGTTCGATCTCGGTCTGGCCTATCAGGCAAGTCTGGCCAACAGCGCTTCAATCAATATCGGCCTAAAGCATGCCGTAAGCGCAGGGCATGTTTCTGGACAGAGTGGGGCTGGGGCGATGCTCGGATACCAGCAACGGTTCTAGCGATGGCTCACGGGGAAGATCGCCCAGCAGGCATAGAGATGGCGATGGCGACGCGAATTTGTATGCGACTATTGACCTGCAAACTGGCGTCCCGGCAAGGGACGGGGCGCTTCTGACGGACAGGGATGTCTGCTTTGCCTCACTAGTGGTTTGAACCCGACTGAAGCCTAGCGACCCCAACTGTGCACTACACGCCTGCAGCCATTCTTGAGGCCGAGCGGGAACGATCCCCCGGCGCGCTCCTGGTGATCGATCTGGACGATCATCGGGCCGCCGCCAAAGCCTTAATAGACGAGAGCGCGCCCGACATTCTCCCATTGTTGTCGCAGGCGATGCCGCGCCCGCCCATGGGGATTGGCGGGGCTTTATGGCTCAAGCTGCCTTGGCGCCCGGCACCGGAATTGCCGGTCTCAGGCGATCAGGCCGGGCGGTAGATCGGCCAGGCCCAGGGCATTGCGCGCGACATGCTGCAGATGCTCGCGCATGGCCTGTTCGGCCGCCGCGGCGTCCTGCGCTTCCAGCCCCACGATGATCCGGCGATGCTCTGCATAGGTCTGCGCGGCGCCCTCATGGTCGAAATTGTACTCCCGCACCTGTCGCCAGTCGGCCCGCTGCCGCACATTGCCCACCATTTCGAACATGGCCAGCAGCATGGCATTGCCCGCGCATTCGGCGATCTTGCGGTGAAAGGCGATGTCATAGGCTTCATAGCTGCGCGCATCCCGGGCATCGCGACCCGATTCGGCCAGCTTGGTGATGGCCGCGATTTCGGCACGCGAGGCGCGGATGGCGGCGCGCCGAACCAATAGCGGCTCGATGGCCAGGCGTGCCTCGATCATTTCAAGCGGATTGACCCGATGCGCCAGCCGCGCGATTTCGGTGTCGCTGACCATGGACTGCGCACTGGCAAAGGTGCCATGGCCCTGCCGTCGCCAGATCAGCTTTTCTTCTTCCAGCGTGTCGAGCGCCAGCCGCAGCGCGCGCCGGCTGATGCCCAGCGTCGCGGCCAGTTCCCGTTCCGGCGGCAAACGCTTGTCGTCATAGAGGCCCGCGCTCAATTGCCGGCGCAATTCCATAAGCGCCGCCTGGGGGGCTGATACCTCGTTCATGCGTGTCGGCATCCGAATCTCGTCGATGGCTGGGCTTGATTGGTACCACCGGCAGGTCCGTCTTTCACCCCGCAAAAGCATTCCTGCAAGCCCGGTCCCGCCCCGGCCAGCAAACTCCGGCGGCTGAAACGAACCAATAAATGAACCAATATTAAAATGGTTGCAGAAGCCACGCTATGGCGCTACCGTTTAGGCAGAATGGCGACGCGCCTAAATGTTGGGCAGAAGCCTGTCCGGATCTGTACGGGATAGTCCCGTCGTCCCGGACCCATGCCTATTGTTCGGAGCCGCCATGTCTCTTCACAAGCTTTCCGCGTCGCCGGAGACCGTCAGCTGGGGCCGCTTCTCGGCCGCCCAGCCCGCCGTTCTTGAGGTCCGGTCCGGCGACACCGTGGTCATCGAGACCCTGAGCGGCAATGCATCGGTCTTTCCCCCGCCAGACTCGGGCATGACCGTTGCGCCAGCGCTGCGGGCCATCAATGCTGCCGGGCTGCCCGTCGTCTTCGGCCATCTGCTGACCGGGCCGGTGCATATTGCCGGGGCCGTTCCCGGGGATGTCCTGGAAGTGCGCATTGACGACGTCGCTTTGGGCGCCGACTGGGGCTTCAATGCCGTGGGCCCCTTCGTCGGCACCTTGCCCGGCGAGTTTCCGGTCTCCACCCAGACCTTGACCCATATTCCCATCGACCAGCAGGCGCGCACGGCCCGGTTGCCCTGGGGCGCCGTACTGCCGCTCACGCCGTTCTTCGGCGTCATGGGTGTGGCGCCTCCGGCCCATTATGGCGAAATCACCTCTCGCGAGCCGCGCGTGCATGGCGGCAATATCGACAATCGGCTGCTGACAGCCGGCTCCACGCTCTATCTGCCGGTCTGGGCGGAGGGGGCGCTGTTCTCCTGCGGTGACGGCCATGGCTGCCAGGGCGATGGGGAGGTCTGCATCACTGCGCTCGAAACGGCTCTGACGGGCACCTTCACCTTCATCCTGCACAAGCAGGCTGACCGCACCTTGTCCTATCCGCGGGCCGAGACCCCGACGAGCCTGATCTCGATGGGCTTCGCGCCCGACCTCGACGAGGCCCTGCGCATCGCCGTGCGCGAGATGATCGCCATGATCCGCGAGCGCGTCGATATCACCCAGACCCAGGCCTACCAGCTGTGTTCGCTGGCGGCCGATTTCGCCATCACCCAGTCGGTCAATGGCGAAAAGGGGGTGCATGGCCGCCTCGACAAGGCCCTGCTGCACAACGGCGCCCCGGCGCCGCGCGGCCGGCCCGACTGATCAATTGCCGGGCGCGCCGCCGGCGTCGCCCGTCTCCCTCAGCGGTGTTCACGGCCATGCCGGCGCCGCCGCTCTGCCCCTATCAACGCCAGGAAGGACCATGGCCCATGCGACTGAAACTCAAGCATCTCGTCTCTGCCCTTGCCATCACCGCCGCCATTGCGGCCGCAGCGCCGGCCCTGGCCGTTGATCTGTGCATCGGCATCGGCGAGGACGCCGACATTCTCGATCCCGACCAGTCGCGCACCTTTGTCGGCGAGGTGGTCTTTGCCAATATGTGCGACAAGCTGGTCGGCATTACCCCGGCACTGGAGATCATTCCCCAGCTCGCCACCGCCTGGACCTGGTCCGCGGACGGCCTGACGCTGACCATGGACCTGCGCGAAGGCGTCACCTTCCAGGATGGCACCCCGTTCAACGCCGCCTCGGTCGTCGCCAATATCGATCGCTCCATGACCCTTGATGAATCGCGGCGCAAGAGCGAGCTGACCTCGATCGCCGAGGTGACGGCCGATGGCGATCATCGCGTGGTGTTCACCCTGAACGCGCCGGACGCCACGCTGCTGGCCCGCTTTGCCGCCCGCTCCGGCGCCATGATGTCGCCGGAGGCTTTCATCGCCGCCGGCCTCGAATTCGGCAACAACCCGGTCTGCGTCGGGCCATACAAGTTCAAGGAGCGCATTGCCCAGGACCGCATCGTGCTGGAAAAGGATGCCACCTATTACAATGCCGACGCCTATCACTTCGACACCATCACCTATCTGCCTATTCCCGACAGCACGGTGCGCCTGGCCAACCTGCGCTCGGGCGACCTCGACATGATCGAGCGCATCCCGGCCGTCGATGCGGCCGGTGTGAAGGCCGATGCCGATCTGACCTATGCCGAGGCCAAGGGCATCGGCTATTCCGGCATCACCGTGAACGTGGCCAATGGGGCAGGGGCCGATACGCCGCTGGCCCAGAGCAACCTGGTGCGCCAGGCCTTCTCGCTGGCCATCGACCGGGCCGCCCTCAACCAGGTGGTGTTCGATGGCGCCTTTACCCCGGGCAACCAGCCCTTCTCGCCCACCAGTCCCTGGTATGACGCCGACATTCCGGTTCCCGCGCGCGACGCCGACAAGGCCAAGGCCCTGCTGGCGGAGGCAGGTTTTCCCAGCGTCGATGTGCAGCTGACGGTCCCCAACAACCCTGAATCGATGCAGATCGCCCAGGTGATCCAGTCCATGGTGGCCGAGGCCGGCTTCAACCTGACCATTCAGGCCACCGAATTTGCCACCCTGCTGGCGGCCCAGACCGCCGGCGATTATCAGGCCGACCTGGTGGGCTGGTCGGGCTATGTCGATCCCGACGCCAATCTCAATCAGTTCGTCACCTGCGCCGGTGGCATCAATGACAGCAAGTACTGCAATCCCGAACTTGACGCGTTGCTGGCGACGGCCCGGGCCTCGACCGACCCCGTCCTGCGCAAGCAGAACTATGACGCTGCCCGGGTCATTCTCGATCGCGACCTGCCGCTGATCTATCTCTACCACTCGACCTGGATCTGGGGCATGGGCAAGGAAGTGGCCGGCTTCGTGCCCTATCCCGATGGCCTGCTGCGCCTGGAAGGCGTCACCAAGGGCTGAGCGCCCGGCATGGCGCCGGGTTTTCGCCCGGCGCCGTGCCACAGCCGGGGAAGTCCTGCATCCCGGGTCCGGCGGTTTGACGCCGGCGCCGCGGCAATGGTTCATCCGCCTGAAGGCTGCGAACATCTTGTGCAGACCGTGCCCAATCCCGTGGCTGCGTGCTGATACACATATCTAGCATATTGCCAGACAACACTAAAATTGACTTCCTGCGGGGCTGCAATCTGCCTGATCTTTGGCCTTGATCTTGGCCAGTAAAGGGGCTTTGCTGAACCAAAGCGTTATTGGTTCGGACCAATCAGAGGACAAAGTGACGTTGGAAACCGCCGGCGACAATTCCAACTATGCGCTGGAGCAGCTGCGGTCGCTGATGGTGTCGGCGCACCTGGTGGGCAATGACAAACTGCCCACCGAGCGCGACCTGGCCTTGCGGCTGGGCGTCAGCCGGCGGGCCGTCCGCCGGGCGCTCGAAGTGCTTGAGGCGGAAGGCGCGGTCTGGCGTCGCCAGGGCTCGGGGACCTTCATCGGCAGCGGCCCCTTGCCGGGCATCGACGCCACGCTGCCCGATGGCACCGACATCATGGAGATCATTGAGGTGCGGCTGCGCATCGAGCCATCCCTGGCGCAGCTGGCAGCCATCCGGGCGCAGCCGCGCGACATCAGGCGCATGCGCGAACTGGCCGAGAGGATCCGCCAGAGTGCCGACGCCGATGCCGATGCCCGCGAATTGTGGGATGGCGCGCTGCACCGCCTGATCGCCCAGAGCGCCGGCAATGCGTTCTTCCTGACGATTTTCGACGTACTCAATCGCGTGCGCCAGAGCCCGGTCTGGCAGAGCGTCCGCGAGACCACCCGCAGCGACGCCAATATGTCGGTGTCCTTTGCCCAGCATACCGCCATCATCGACGCCATCGCCGCGCGCGATGTCGCCGCGGCCGGCGAGGCGATGCTGGCTCACCTGCTGTCGATCCAGGACAACCTGGTCCGCCACACCACGATGACCGCGGTCATCCTGCCGGTGACGCGCTGAATGCGCCGCCGGACCAGCCAGTTTCACCACAGCAGGCGCCATAACCTTGGCCTTCGCTGAAGTCGTCCATCCTCTTTTGAAGAAGTGAGAACGGAATGATGCAACTGAACCGAACACTCGCCGTCCTGCTTGCCGGCCTGGTCATGGCGCCCTCTGCATTCGCCGCCGATCTGCGCATCGGCCTGGCCGAAGATCCCGATGCCCTCGATCCGGCCCAGTCCCGCACCCTGGTCGGCCGCATTGTCTTTGCCTCGCTATGCGACAAGCTTGTAGACATCACCCCTGCGCTCGAATTCACCCCGCAGCTGGCCACGGCCTGGAACTGGTCCGATGACGGTCTGACCCTGACCATGGACCTGCGCGAAGGCGTCACCTTCCATGACGGCACCGCCTTCGATGCCGCGGCGGTGGTGGCCAATATCGAGCGCTACAAGACTATGGAGGAATCGGTCCGCAAGAGCGAACTGGCCTCGGTCGAGACGGTCGAGGCCGTCAGCCCGCTGCAGGTGGCGTTCCATCTGGCCTCGCCCGATGTGACCCTGCTGGCCCAGCTGTCCGATCGCTCGGGCATGATGGTCTCGCCGACCGCCGCCGCCGCGGCTGGCGCCGATTTTGCCATGGCGCCGGTCTGTGCCGGGCCGTTCAAGTTCGCCAGCCGCGTCCAGCAGGACCGCATCGTGCTGGAAAAATTCGCCGAATACTGGAACGCCGACAATATCCACTTCGACAATCTGACCTTCCTGCCCATTCCCGATGGTACGGTGCGCCTGGCCAATCTGCAGTCCGGTGATCTGGACCTGGTAGAGCGCCTCAATGCCACCGACGTCGCCACGGTCAGGGGTGACAGCAACCTCAGCTTCCTTGAGGTGACGGGGCTGGGCTATCAGGCCATTACCGTCAATATCGACAATGGCGAGGCCAGCGACACCCCGTTTGGCAACGAGGCCAAGGTGCGCCAGGCCTTCTCGCTGGCCATCGACCGGGACGCCATTAACCAGGTGGTGTTTGAAGGCACGGTCACCCCGGGCAACCAGTCCTGGGAGCCATCCAGTCCCTGGTACAATGCCGATTTTCCGGTAAAGGCCCGCGACGTCGAGGGGGCAAAGGCCCTGCTGGCCGAGGCCGGCGTGGACCGGCTGCCGGTCGAGCTGCTGGTGAGCACCAGCCCGGTGACCCAGCAGATCGGCCAGCTGATCCAGTCCATGGTGGCCGAGGCCGGCTTCGATCTGACGCTCAACACGCTCGAATTTGCCACCCAGCTCGATACCCAGTCGGCCGGCAATTTCATGATGGGGCAGACCGGTTGGTCCGGCCGTGTCGATCCGGACGGCAATATCCATCAGTTCGTCACCTGCGAGGGCGGCATCAATGATGGCGACTATTGCAATCCCGAGGTCGACACCCTGCTCAACCAGGCACGTGGCCTGAGTGACGCCGCTGCCCGCAAGGAAAAATACGACGCGGCAACGGCCATCCTGCAGAACGATCTGCCGCTGATCTACCTCTACCACACTGCCTGGCTCTATGCGCTCGACAAGGATGTCACCGGCTTTGTCACCTATCCGGACGGCATGATCCGCTTGACTGGCGTCAACCTCGCCCCCTAGCGCCCAAGCGGCGGGGGCCCCGCGCTCCCGCCGTCCACCGCCTGGCCAGGAGGTCACCATGACGCGCTATATTCTCAACCGCATTCTGGCTGCCATACCCACGCTGCTGATCGTGTCGGTCTTTGTCTTCCTGCTGCAAAAGCTGCTGCCGGGCGATCCCATCCTTGCCATGGCCGGCGAGGAGCGCGATCCGGCGGTGATCGATGCGCTGCGGCTGAAATACGGCTTCAACCTGCCGCTCTATCAGCAATATCTCAACTGGCTCTGGCAGGTGCTGCAGGGCGATCTCGGCATTTCGCTGCGCACCCGCCAGCCGGTGCTGCAGCTGATCGGCGAAAAGCTGCCGGTGACCATCCAGCTGGCGGTCATGGCCATGGGCTTCGCCTATATCATCGGCGTGCCGCTGGGCATCCTCGCCGCGGTCAGGAAGAACACCTTTCTCGACCATGCTGCCAATATCATCGCCCTTTCCGGCCTTTCGGTGCCCAATTTCTGGCTCGGCATCATGATGATCCTGCTGGTCTCGGTCTGGCTGGGCTGGCTGCCGGCCTCGGGCTACGAATCCCTGTTCAACGACCCGTCCCGATCCTTGCGCACCACCATCATGCCCGCCTTCGTGCTGGGGTCGAGCCTGGCCGCCATCCTGATGCGCCACACCCGCGCGGCCATGCTGGGCGTGCTGCAGTCCGACTATGTGCGCACGGCCCGCGCCAAGGGCGTCACCGAGCGCAATGTCATTCTCAAGCATGGTTGGCGCAATGCGCTGCTGCCGGTGGTGACGCTGACTGCACTGCTGTTTGGCGAACTGCTCGCCGGCGCGGTGCTGACCGAGCAGATCTTCACCATTCCCGGCTTCGGCAAGCTGACAGTCGATGCCGTGTTCAACCGGGATTATGCGGTGGTGCAGGGCGTGGTGCTGTGCACGGCCGCCGGCTTCATCATCATGAACCTGTTCGCCGACGTGCTCTATGTCCTGCTCAACCCCCGCATGAGGGCTTCGCTATGACCGATGCCTTGTTGATCGCTGGCAAGCCGGCAACGACCCGACCGGGCAGCCGCGCCTGGAAGAAGTTCAAATCCGGCAAGGGCGCGCTGGTCGGGCTGGCCCTGGTCAGCTTCTTTGTGGCCCTGGCCGTGCTGGCGCCCATCCTGCCCATTGCCGATCCGTCGGCCCAGGACTGGGCCGCCGTGCGCAAGGCGCCCTCGGCCGCGCACTGGTTCGGCACTGACGATCTCGGGCGCGACGTGCTGTCGCGCGTCATTTTCGGCGCCCAGGCCTCCTTGCTGGCCGGCGTCGTCTCTGTGGTCATTGCCGTTGTCGTTGGCGTGCCGATCGGCCTGGTCTCGGGCTATTTCGGCGGCTGGCTGGACCTGGTCGTCTCGCGCGTCACCGAGGCTTTCCTCGCCATGCCCTTCCTCGTCCTGGCCATCGCGCTGGCCGCCTTCCTGGGCCCCAGCCTGACCAATGCCATGATCGCCATCGGCCTGTCGGGCATGCCGGTCTTCATCCGCCTGACGCGCGGCCAGGTGCTGGCCGTCAAGACCGAGGACTATGTCGAGGGCGCCCGCGCCATCGGGCTCAGCCACTTCCGCATCATCGCCAACTATATCCTGCCCAATGTCATGGCGCCCATCGTCATCCAGGCCACGCTGACCATTGCCTTTGCCATCATCGCCGAGGCAAGCCTGTCCTTTCTGGGCCTCGGCCAGCAGCCCCCCGCACCCAGCTGGGGTTCGGCCCTCAACGTCGCCAAGAACTTCATGACCCAGGCGCCCTGGATGGCGCTGTGGCCGGGAGCGGCGATCTTTCTTGTCGTCATCGGCTTCAACCTGATGGGCGACGGTCTGCGCGACGCGCTCGATCCGCGCGATTCCTGAAACCGGGGAACCTGAACATGTCCACCTTTACCACGCGTCCCGAGCTGCTGGGTCGCTTCGGCGTCGTCACCTCCACCCACTGGATTGCCACCGCCGTCGGCATGAGCATGCTTGAAAAGGGCGGCAATGCCTTCGACGCCGCCGTCGCCACCGGCTTTGTCCTGCAGGTCATAGAACCCCATCTCAACGGCCCGGGCGGCGACATGCCGGCTTTGGTCTATTCGGCCGCCACCGGCAAGGTCGAGGTGATCTGCGGCCAGGGACCTGCGCCGGCGGGCGCCAGCATTGAGCATTATCGTGCCGAGGGGCTCGATATTATTCCCGGCGATGGCCTGTTGGCCACGGTGGTGCCCGGCGCCTTCGACGGCTGGATGCTGATGCTGCGCGACTATGGCTCGCTATCGCTGCGCCAGGTGCTCGAGCCGGCCATCTACTATGCCAGCCAGGGCCACCCCATGCTGCCCCGCGTCAGCCAGACCATTGCCGAGATGAGCGAATTCTTCCGCACCGAATGGCCCAGTTCATACGCCCTGTGGCTGCCCGACGGGCAGGCGCCCGCCGGCACCAGCAATTTCACCAACCCCACTTTGGCCGCCACCTGGACGCGGCTGCTGGCGGAGGCGGAAAGCCGCTCCGGCCGCGAGGCGCAGATCGAGGCGGCGCGCAACGCCTTCTATCGCGGCTTCGTCGCCGAGGAGATCGACAGCTTCCTGCGCGACGCCGAGGTGATGGATGCCAGCAGCAGCCGGCACAAGGGCGTGCTCACCGCCGATGACATGGCCAGCTGGTCGGCCACCGTGGAGCGTCCGGCCAGCCATGATTATCACGACTGGACCATCTACAAGACCGATGCCTGGGGGCAGGGTCCGGTGCTGCTGCAATCGCTGGCTTTGCTGGCCGGCATCGATATCGCGGCCATGGATCCCACCGGTCCCGACTTCGTCCATGTAGTCGTAGAGGCGATGAAGCTGGCCTATGCCGACCGCGAGGTCTATTACGGTGACCCCGAATTTTCCCAGATCCCGCTCGAGACCCTGCTGTCGCCCGCCTATAATGACGCGCGCCGCGGGCTGATCGGGGCGCGCGCCTCCATGGAGATGCGCCCCGGCACCATTCCGGGCTTTGAAGGTCTGGTGGACCGCACCAGGGGATTGATCGCCGGCATGGATGGCAGGCATGGCGTGGTCTTTGAGCCCACCATGGGGCACCTGGCCGAAGAGCGCGGCGATACCGTCCATATCGATGTCATCGACCGCTGGGGCAATATGGTCTCGGTCACCCCCTCCGGCGGCTGGCTGCAGTCATCCCCGATCATCCCCAAGCTCGGCTTCTGCCTCAATTCGCGGGCCCAGATGTTCTGGCTAACCCCCGACCTGCCCAGTTCGCTGGCGCCGGGCAAACGGCCAAGGACGACCCTGACCCCATCCATTGCCCGCCATCGCGACGGCGCGGCCCTGGCCTTTGGCACGCCGGGCGGCGACCAGCAGGACCAGTGGCAGCTCTCCTTCTTCCTGCGCCATGTCCATCACGGGCTCAACCTGCAGGAGGCCATCGATCTGCCGCTGTTCCATACCGCCCATTTCCCGTCCTCCTTCTACCCGCGCCTGCGCCAGCCGGGCAATGTGATGATCGAATCCAGCGCGCCGGCGGCGACCCTCGATGCCTTGGCGGCGAGGGGGCACAAGCTCGAACTGGCGCGGCCCTGGACGGTGGGGCGGTTGACCGCGGCGCGTCGCGATGCCGATGGCCTGCTGCGCGCGGCAGCAACGCCACGACTGATGCAAGCCTATGCGGCGGGGCGATAGCGATGACCTATTCTATCGTCGCCCGTGACCCGCAGACCGGCTTTTTCGGCATTGCCGTGGCCAGCCGCTTCTTTGCCGTCGGCAGTATCGTCCCCCATATCAAGGCGGGCCTTGGTGCCGTGGCCACCCAGGCTTTCGTCAATCCGCTCTATGGCAGTGACGGCCTGTGCCTCATGGAGGCCGGCCAGTCCCCCGCCGAGGCGGCGGCGACATTGCTGGCGCGTGACGGCGGCCGCGACCAGCGTCAGTTCCACCTGATCGATGCCCAGGGCCGCAATTTTGCCCATACCGGCGCGGCCTGCATCGACTGGGCCGGGCACCTGGTCGCCGACAATGTGTCGGTAGCCGGCAATATGCTGGCCGGGCCAGAAGTGGTGGCGCAGACCCTGGCGGCCTATCAGGCCAGCATGGGCAAGCCGATGATCGAGCGGCTGCTCGAGGCCATGCAGGCGGGTGAGGACGCCGGCGGCGACAAGCGCGGCAAGCAGTCGGCCGCCCTCGTGGTCTATCGCGACCAGGACTATCCCTACCTCGATATAAGGGCCGACGACCACGCCGATCCGCTGGCCGAACTGCGTCGCCTCTATGCCGTGGCCCAGGAGCGCTACCTCTTGGTCGTCGAGACCATGGCCACGCGCGCCAACCCCCAGGGCATGATCGACCGACGGGAGATCGACGACCGCATCGCCGCCCTCGATGCCGACCGGGCCGCCAGGGGCCTTGGCTCGGCCTCCCATTCCGTCTCTTTCGCCACTCCCCAATCCTGACCAAAGGAGGACCTCATGTCCGCTGCCATCGCTGCTGCAAGGACCGCGAACGAGGCCATCGCCGAACCGGTTCTGTCGGTGCGCAATCTGGACGTGTCGTTCCAGGTCGATGGCACCTGGCGGCAGGTGGTGCGCGACGTCTCCTTCGACATCGCCCCGCGCGAGACCCTGGCCATTGTCGGGGAATCGGGCTCGGGCAAGAGCGTGACCTCGCTGGCCATCATGCGGCTGCTGCCCAAAAATGCCAGCAAGGTGGGCGGCCGCATCATCCTGGATGGGCGGTACACGCTCAGTCTGCCCGAGCCCGAGATGCGCAACTTGCGCGGCCCGGCAGCAGCCATGATCTTCCAGGAGCCCATGACCAGCCTCAATCCGGTCTTCACCATTGGCGACCAGATCAGCGAGGCGCTCTATTGCCACCAGAAGATTTCGGGCGCCGACGCCCGCGCCGAGACCATCAGGCTGCTCGAAAAGGTGCGTATGCCGGCGGCCAGATCGCGCTTCGACGACTATCCGCACCAGTTCTCCGGCGGCATGCGCCAGCGCGTGATGATCGCCATGGCCCTGGCCAGCAAGCCCAAGCTGCTGATTGCCGATGAACCCACCACGGCGCTCGACGTCACCATCCAGGGCCAGATCCTCGACCTCATCAAGGTGCTGCAGGACGAGGAGGGCATGGCGGTGCTGTTCATCACCCACGATATGGGCGTGGTCGCCGACGTGGCGGACCGCACCCTGGTGATGTTCCGCGGCCAGAGCGTCGAGACCGGTCGCACGGCCGAACTGTTCCCCAACCCGCAGCACCCCTATACCAAGGCACTGCTCAGCGCCGTGCCCCGGTTGGGCTCGATGAGCCGTACCGACCGGCCCAAGCGCTTTCCCATCATCGATCCGGCGACGGGCATCGCCTCGGTGCCGGTCGAAATGGGCGACACGGTGGTGCAATCGCGCCAGCCGCTGCTTGAGGTGCACAACCTGACCACGCGCTTTGATGTGGGCGGGGGCTGGCTTGGCGGCCCCAAGGCGCGCGTCCATGCCGTGGAAAACGTGTCCTTCACGATCAATGCCGGCGAGACCCTCGCTTTGGTGGGCGAAAGCGGCTGCGGCAAGTCGACCACCGGCCGCTCGATCGCCCGCCTGGTCGAGCCGACCGATGGCGATATCCTGCTCGATGGTTTCGACATTCTCAAGATGACCAAGCGCAGCATCCTGGAAGCCCGGCGCAAGGTGCAGATGATCTTTCAGGATCCATTTTCCAGTCTTAATCCGCGCATGAGCGTAGGCGGCGCCATTGCCGAGCCACTGCTGTTTCACGGCATTGCCAGCCGCCGTGACGTGCGTGACCGCGTTGCCGAACTGCTGCGCAGCGTCGGGCTCGACCCGGACATGGCCGAACGCTACCCGCACGAATTTTCCGGCGGCCAGCGCCAGCGCATCTGCATCGCCCGGGTGCTCGGGCTCGAGCCCAAGCTCATCATTGCCGACGAGAGCGTTTCGGCGCTGGATGTGTCGGTCAAGGCCCAGGTCGTCAATCTGCTCCTCGACCTGCAGGACCGGCTGGGCATCGCCTTCCTGTTCATTTCCCACGACATGGCGGTGGTCGAGCGCGTCAGCCACCGCGTCGCGGTGATGTATCTCGGCGAAATCGTGGAAATCGGTCCCCGTGCCGCGGTGTTCGACAATCCCCAGCATGCCTATACGCGCAAGCTGATCGCCGCCGTGCCGGTGCCCGACCCCGCGGTGCGCCGCAGCCGCAACATGGCCGCCGGCGACATTGTCAGCCCGGTGCGCCCCATTGACTATGTCGTTCCCGAGCGGCGCTATCTTGAAGTCTCGCCGGGCCATCTGGTACGCGATGACGCCGAGCAGAGCCTCGTCGTCTGAATATTTCTCTCCGGAAAGCTTCCCATGGATCTCCCGCATTTTCTGGCCGACTATGGCGTCTTCATTCTGGCCATGGCGGGGGCGGGTATTTTTGGCGGCCTGATCGCCGGCCTGCTCGGGGTCGGCGGCGGCATCGTCATCGTGCCCGTGCTGTATTTCGTGCTGGGGGCGCTGGACACGCCGGAAGACCTCAAGATGAAGATAGCGGTGGCAACCTCGCTGGCCACCATCGTCGTCACCTCGCTGTCCTCGGCGCGCAGCCATGCCAGCCGCGGCGCCGTGGACTATGGCCTGTTGCGGGCCTGGGCGCCGCCGGTGGTCATCGGCGTCATCATCGGTACGGTATTGGCCAGCTTTGCCAAGGGTTGGGTGCTGACGCTGATCTTTGCCAGCGTCGCCCTGCTGGTGGCCATCAACATGCTGGTCCGCGGCAAGGGCACCCAGATCTGGCCCGATTTTCCCAATCGTCCCGTCAAATTCGTCGCCGGAGGCGTGGTCGGTCTCATCTCCTCGATGATGGGCATTGGCGGGGGCACGCTGAGTGTGCCGATCCTGACCGCCGTGGGCTACGACATCCGCAAGGCCGTGGGCACCGCCTCGGCCATCGGCTTTCTGATCGCCATTCCCGGCACCATCGGCTATGTCATCGCTGGCTGGGGCGCTGAGGGCCTGCCGCCCGGTTCGCTGGGCTATCTCAACCTGCTGGCCTTCATCGCGCTGGTGCCGCTGACCGCCCTGTTTGCCCCCGTCGGCGCCCGGCTGGCCCATACCATTCCGCCCCGCGCCCTCGGCTATGCCTTTGGCGGCTTCCTCATCGTCACTGCGCTCAAGATGTTCAGCGACCTGATCTTCTGAACGCGCTGTCCGGCCGCTTCAGGCCGCCTTTTCATCGGCCGGCTCGGCAACGTGTTCGAGGCGGATGAAGCCGCGTTGCAGGGCGGCAAAGACCTTGGGGTCGATCGCCTTGTCCAGATCGCCCTGCATGATCTCGAAGGCCATGTGCATGGGCATGGCCTTCCGGTAGGGCCGGTCCGCGGTCAAGGCGTCGAAGATGTCGGCGGCGGTGATGATCCGGGTGTCGAGATCGATCGCGGCCTCCCTCAGGCCATTGGGATAGCCACTGCCGTCCATGCGCTCATGGTGGTCGCCGGCAATGCTGGCCATGTCGCTGAAAGCCGATATCTTGGACAGGATCTGGCGCCCCAGCTCCGGATGGCGGCGGATTTCGGCCCATTCCTCCTCGTCCGGCTTGCCGTTCTTGTCGAGAATGGTGTTGGAGACGCCAAGCTTGCCGATGTCGTGCAGCAGGGCGGCACGCTTGAGCCAGCGCCGGCGTTCAGGCGCATAGCCAAGCTCTTCGGCGATCAGATCGGCGAACAGGGCGACCCGATCGCTGTGGCCGGCGGTAAAGGGGCTCTTGGCATCGACCACCTGGGCAAATCCGACGGCAATGTCGTCGAGATAATCGTCATCAACCCGGCGGACCATGGCGATGGGTTCAAGCCGGGCGACGCGCTGGTCGAGATCATTGGCCAGCAGCGTCGACCAGAATTGCTGGTCCTCGGCGACTTCAACGAGGACGTCGACCAGCCTTGGGTCAAACCAGCGTCCGCTGCGCTCGGTGACCTCGCGCATGACACCGGCGACACCGGTGCGCATGAAGAACACGTCGCTGACCTGGGCGAGCAGGGCGATGCGGGCGAAGAGCGAAATGTCGTCGCCGGCGCGGTTTAGCGGCTGGCCGGTGCCGTCCCAGTGTTCGTCAAGGTCGAGGATGCCGTCGGCGACGGCCTGGGAAAAGCGCATGCTGCGCGCAATCTCGGCGCCGCGCTGGCAGCGCGTCTCGATCAGTTCGCGCGAGATCTCGCCGCCATTGCGGGCAATGTTGACCAGTGCCTGCAGCCGCTCGACCAAGCCGGACTTCTTGGCCGTATTGGCAAGCAGAAAGCGCAATATCTCGGGCAGCTTGGTATCGACCGCCTTGTAGGCATGCTTGAAGCTGAGATCGTCCGCCAGATAGAGCTGGCAGATGCGGGCGGCGTTCGAACTGCAGCCGATGTCCTTGAGCAGCAAGGTATAATAGAGGTCGGACAGGGCCGCGTCATCCAGCCCGATGCGCTTGCCAATATGCATGCCGATCCAGCAGCAGCGCAGGCTATGCCCGACAGGCTGACCTTCGGTGATGTCCAGCGCATAACTGAGCGCGCCGAGAACTTCCGACAACGCGACAACCTTCTGCTGTGACATGGCATGCCTCCTTCCGAAGCTGCCGCACTATAGGGTCGAGGATATTAACGCTGCCTGACCCGCTCAGCGCTGTCGCAGCGATCCGCGGATCACCGCAGGCATGGGGATCAGCGCTTCGCCGCTGGTCTGGCGATCGAGCAGCATCTCCACGGCCCGCCGTCCCATGGCTTCATGCGGCAGGGCGATCGTGGTCAGTCCCGGCCGCAGATAGGAGGCCAGTTCGTCATTGTCGAAGGACACCAGCGACACGTCGTCGGGAATGCCGAGGCCCGCCTCGCCCAGCGCCTGATAGGCGCCGAAGGCTAGCCGGTCATTCAGGCAGAGGATGGCCTTGGGGCGGCGTTTCTTCAGCAGTGCCGCGACCAGATCATAGCCCGGCGCCGGCTCCCAGTTCCAGCAGCTGAGCTCGGCATCGAAGGCCAGTCCCGCCGCGCTCATGGCGTCCCGGACGCCGGCAATGCGGCGCGAAATGGCTTCCGAGCGAAACAGCCCCTGTTCCTCATTGCTGTTGTGGCCCAACAGCACGATGTCCTCGACAATGCCGGTGCCGAGCAGCAGGCGGACCGCGGTGCGGCCCCCCTCATACTCGTCGGGCAGTACAGCCGTGGGAAAGCGGGCACTGGTGCCGTTCAGCATGACGATGGGAACATTGACCGAGATGTCGGGCACGAAGACCTCGCGGGCCCGCATGGCGGCAAAGATCAGGCCGTCCACCTGCCGGTCGAGGGCGGCTTCGACCGCCTCGATCTCGCGCGCCGGTTCGCCGCCGGTCTCGAGCACCATCATGACATGCTTGGCCTCTTCGGCCGCCGCCAGCGCGCCACGGATCAGCCCGCTGGCAAAGCGCGTGGTGGCAACATAGTCCGAGATCAGCGCGATCGAGCGCGACTTGTCGGTACGCAGGGCCCGGGCGGCGACATTGGGCCGATAGCCCAGGCTGGCAGCGGCGGCATGCACCTTGGCATGGGCGTCTGCCGAGAGGCGCGTATCCGGCCGCCCGGTCATGATCATGGAGGCGGCTGAGGTGGACAGGCCTGCCAGTCTGGCAACGTCCGCCAGGGTTACGCGTTTTTTTCGCAATGCCGGTTTTCCTCGCTTCGGACGCGGCGCGCCTGCGCTTGGTCTTGGATAGTCACACCGCAGCAACTTGACAACAGAGCAAAGCCGTTGCATTCGCTAAATGGTTTTAGCAGGGGATATCAATGGGTTTCAACCTGAACGATCACTGGGTTTGGGATTTCTGGCTGGCCGATGACGGCGCCCGGTATCACCTGTTCTACCTGCACGCCCCCAAATCGCTGGGCGATCCCGATCTGCGCCATCGCAATGCCCGTATCGGGCACGCGACATCGGCCGATCTGCGGCAGTGGACCAATCACGGCCAGGTTTTCGATGCCGGTGCGCCGGGCAGCTTTGACGGCAGCGCCACCTGGACCGGTAGCGTCGTGCGCGGGCCCGACGGGTTGTGGCGGATGTTCTATACGGGTTCGCGCTTTCTCTCTCCCGATAGCGCGGCCAATATCGAGACGGTCGGCGTCGCCACCTCGCCGGACCTGTTCACCTGGACCAAGCAGGCCGGGCCGCTTTGCGTGGCCGATCCAAGCCTTTACGAAACGCTGGGGACCTCAAGCTGGCCGGAAGAGGCCTGGCGCGATCCCTGGGTGTTCTGGCGGCAGGACGACCAGCTCTGGCATATGCTGATCACCGCGCGCGGCAAGACCGGGACCGAGCCCGATCGCGGCGTCATGGCGCACGCCACCTCGCCGGACCTGGCGACCTGGACCGTCCGCGCGCCGCTGAGCCAGGCTGGCGCCGGCTTCGCCCATCTCGAAGTCTTCCAGGTGGTCAAACTGGGTGGCCGCAATCATCTGGTCTTCTGCTGCGATACCGCCAAGCTGGTCGGGCCGCGGGCAGGGCAGGTTGGGGGCGTCTGGAGCCTGCCCGTTGGCGACATGCCCGGACCGGTGGATTTCCATCAGGCCCGGCTGCTGGTCGAAGAGCGCTTCTATGCGGGGCGCATCGCCATCGATCGTGCGGGCGCGCCCTGGCTGCTGGCCTTCAACAATACCGGCGCTGACGGCGCCTTCATTGGCGGGATCAGCGATCCAATTGCCGTCACTGTCGACCAGGACGGCTATCTGGCCGTGGAGGAGCGCGAGTGAGCGTCCAGCTGATGGGCTCGGCCGAGCCCGGTTTTGAGGCCGTGGCCGCCGCATTCGAGGCCGGTTTCGAGGATCGGCCCGCTAGGGGCGCTGCACTGCATGTCGTCGTTGACGGTCAGAGCGTGGTCAATCTGTGGGCGGGCATTGCCGACCAGCGTACCGGCCGCGTCTGGGCAGCCGATACGCCATCGGTGATCTTTTCCTGCACCAAGGGACTGGTATCGATCCTGGCCGCGCGCCTTGTGCAGGAGGGTCGGCTCGATTATGACGCCCCGGTCAGCCACTACTGGCCCGAATTTGCCGCCGCCGGCAAAGACACGGTCACGGTCGGCCAGGCCCTGGCCCACCAGGCGGGCCTGAGCGCGCCGCGCGAGGATTTGAACGAAGACGACATCGTCGACTGGGACCGCATGGTCAGCCTGCTGGCCGCCCAGGAGCCGCTGTGGGAACCAGGCAGCGGCTACGCCTATCACGCACTGACCCATGGCTGGGTGGCCGGCGAGATCATCCGCCGGGTCACTGGCTTGTCGGTTGGTCGCTATTTTGCAGAGCTGATAACCGGGCCCCTGGGCGTTGACGCCTGGATCGGTCTGCCGGATGCAGAGGCCGATCGCGCCGCCCATCTCCAGGTCAGCCCGCTCCTGTCGGCCCTCTGGGCCGACGAGGCTGGCAAGCCTGGCCCCAACTGGCCCTACAAGGCCATGACGCTGGGCCATGCCCTCCCGGCCGATCTGGTCACCGCCGATGGCGGCTTCAACAAGCAGCGCATTCGCGCCGCCGAGATCCCCGGCGCCGGTGGCCTGGCCAGTGCCGAGGCCCTGGCCACCATGTGGTCGGCCACGGTGGTGCCGACGCGCGGCGTGCATCTGCTCGGCCCCGAGGTCATAGCAGCAGCGACCCGCACCCGCAGCGCCGGCATGTCGGTCTTTGGCGGCGAGCCGCCTTTTTCGCGCTGGGGCTGCGGCTTTCAGCTCGATTCCGAGGCGCGCCGTTATCTGTCCGACGATTGCTTCGGCCACGACGGGGCTGGCGGCCAGGTCGGTTTTGCCGATCCGGTCCGTCGCGTCGGCTTCGGCTATGTCACCAACTGGATGATGGGACCCGAAGACCTGCGCGCCACCCGCATCCTCGACGCCCTGCGGCCCTTGGTCTAGCGTGAACCGGCGACCGCCGCATATTGACAGCCACCAGCGTCCATGTGCTAAATCCATTTAGCAGACGGAAAGATCCACTGCACACCCCGCCCCGGAGGAGGTAATCTTGAAATCCCATTCGCGCCACGCGCTTCGCATCGCCCTGACCCTGTCGGTTGCCGCCACGGCCGGTGCCGCCATCGCCGCCCCCAGTTGCGGCACCGATCCGGTTGTTCTCAATGCCTATTTTGAAACCGGCTTCCCGCTGCCCACCGAGCTGTCGGCAGAGTTCACCCGGCAGTTTCCCAATGTCACGTTTGATATCCGGGAAGACCAGTTCGCCAACATGATGGAAAACTCGCCGCGTATCCTGTCCGAGGACAATGCGCCCGACCTGCTGCGGCTGCCGTCGCTGACCGATCTGGTGGCCAACGACCTGCTGCTCAATCTTGATACGTACTATGCCGACCTGGGCTGGGATCAGTTCCCCGCCGGCCAGCTGGTGCAGCTGCGCGTCGAGCCAGGCGGGCGCCCGCGCGGCACCGGCTCGCTCTATGCCATGGGCCTGAACTATTCCATGACCGGCGTCTTCTACAACAAGGCCCTGGCCGAACAGATCGGCATGACCGAAGCGCCCAAGACCGTCGCCGAACTCGATGCGCTGCTGGCCAAGGCAAAGGAAGCCGGCATCCTGCCCATCATGCAGTGGAACAAGGGCACCGGCGGCTTTGCCTTCCCGCTGCAGAACCTGATGGGCGCCTATGGCGCGCCCGAACCGATCAATGACTGGATCTTCCAGAAGGACGGCGCCAGCATCAATACGCCGGAAAACCTCGAGGCTGCCCAGCACCTCGAAGGCTGGATCAAGGAAGGCTACTTCCCCACCGACGCCAATGCCATCGAGTACTTCCAGATGATGAGCCGCTTCATCGGCGGCGAAGGCCTGTTCATGTTCAACGGCGACTGGGAATCGGGCAATCTCGACAAGAATGCTGCCGGCCAGTTCGGCTTCTTCATCATGCCGACGGAGGAGGCCGGTGGCCGCCACGCCACCATGTCCTCGCCGCTGACCTTCGGCATCAGTGCCAAGGCGGCCAATGCCGACTGCGCCGCCTTCTTCCTCGATTGGGTCGCCCGCAACGAGGAAGCCCGCAAGATCAACGTCGCCGTGGGTGGCTCCAATCCCGGCGGTCCGACCGATCTGGCCATTCCCGCCGTCGAGCCCGGCTCGGTGACCGAGTCTTCGCTGGCCGCTGGCAATATGCTGGCCCAGGACAATGGCGCCATGGATTTCATCGCCAACGCCACCGGCGCCATCTTCTCTGCCGGCTGGACGCCGGAACTGCAGAAGATGGTGGGTGGTCAGCAGACCCCCGAAGGCTTGCTCGAAGCCGTACAGCAGGAATACGAAAGCCAGCTGTCGCGCTAAGCCGAGACCACTGCGCTCCGACCGGAATGAACCATGACCGAACCCCAGACTACCGTTCCGGCCGCAACGCGGCACATTCAGCGGCTTCCCCGTAACCGGGGGAGCCGCAATGGCAAACTGACCGCCTGGCTGTTCATCGCGCCCGCCTTCATTGCCTATGCCACCTTCGTGCTGGTGCCGCTGGGCATGAGCTTTTACTATTCCTTCCTGCGCTGGGACGGCATCGGCAAGGCCACGTTCCACGGCCTGACCAACTACATCACCGTGCTGACCGATGCCGACCTGCTGCAGATCATCGGCAATGCCTTCCAGCTGGTGGCCTATTTCACCCTGATCCCGGTGGGGCTGGGCCTGGCCATTGCCTCGGCCATTCGCGGCCAGATGGCCGGCACCTTCGGCACCGTTACCCGCACCATTTTCTTCCTGCCCCAGGTCATTCCGCTGGTCGCGGCCGGCATCGCCTGGAGCTGGATGTTTGCCTCCACCGGCGTCGTCAACCAGGGGCTCAAGGCCATTGGCCTGTCGAGCTGGACGCGCGGCTGGCTCGGCGATTTCGTCTGGGCCCTGCCGGCGGTGGGCGTCATCGGCGCCTGGGTGCTGCTGGGTCTCTGCATCATGCTGCTGGTGACCGGCATCGCCAAGATCGACCCCAGCCTTTACGAGGCGGCCCGCCTTGACGGCGCTCGTCCCTGGCACGAATTCCGCCATGTCACCCTGCCGGGCCTGCGCCAGGAAATCGGCGTCTGCGTCACCCTGACCATCATTGCGGCGCTGGCCAGTTTCGACATCGTCTATATCGCCACCCAGGGCGGGCCGGGCATTACCACCACGGTGCCGGGGCTGGAAATCTATCGCCTGGCCTTTGCCCACCGCGAGGTTGGGCTGGCCTCCGCGCTGGCCATTGTCCTGATGGTGCTGGTCCTGGTGTCGATCGCCCCTGTGCAGTGGCTTACGCGAGACAAGAAATGAAGATGCTCTCGTCCAAGACGCTCCTGGCGCGCTTGCTGATCGTCGTCCTGATGCTGCTCACCGTGCTGCCGTTTCTGAGCATGCTCTCAGCAGCGCTGGCGCCGTCGGGCACCTATCCCAACGGCCTGCAATGGCCGGTCGATCCGCAATGGGGCAATTTCGTCAAGGCCTTCGAAGTGGCCCGGATGGATCAGCTGCTGCTCTCAAGTTCGCTGATCGTGCTCGGCGTGGTGCCGCTCTCGGTGCTGATCGCCACCATGGCCGGCTATGGCCTGGCCAAGCTGACCACCGATCGCTACAAATGGCTCTATCTGGTCTTTGTCTTCGGCCTGACACTGCCCTTTGAGGCCGTGATCACCCCGCTCTATTACGAAGTGCGGGCCATGGGCCTGCTCAACACGCGATTTGCCATCATTCTCCCGCTGATCGGCCTCTACATGCCCTTTGGCGTCTACTGGATGCGCGCGCATTTCCTCAACGTGCCCAATGATCTGAGCGAGGCCGCCCAGCTCGATGGCGCCACGCGCTGGAAGGAATTCCTGCTGGTGCAGGTGCCGCTGGCCCGCCCGGCGATCATGTCGCTGGCCATCCTGCTGTTCCTATGGACCTGGAACCAGTTCCTGCTGCCCGTCGTGCTGGTGCAGGATCCCATGCAGCGCACCATGGCCGGCGCGCTGGGCGCATTCCAGGGCCAGTGGGGCACCGATATCCCGCTGCTCTGCGCCGGCTCACTGCTCATTCTGACACCCACCGTGGTGATCTTCCTGCTGTTCCAGCGCCAATTCGTCGCCGCCCTGATGCAGGGCGCGGTGAAGGGCTAATCCGGAGACATTTCATGTCACAACTCACCCTGCGCGCGGTTCACAAGCACTATGGCGAAGTCGAGGTCATCAAGGGCATCGACCTCGACATCGCCCACGGCGAATTTGTCGTCTTTGTCGGCCCCTCCGGCTGCGGCAAATCCACCCTGCTGCGCATGATTGCCGGCCTCGAGGACATTTCGAGCGGCGAGGTCACCATTGGCGATCGCGTCGTCAATGACGTCGAGCCGCGCGATCGCGGCGTCGCCATGGTGTTTCAGAGCTACGCCCTCTACCCGCATATGAGCGTCTACGACAATGTCGGTTTTGGCCTCAAGCTGGCCGGCACCCCCAAGGACGTGCGCGACCGCAAGATCCGCGACGTGGCCAAGGTGCTGCAGATGGAGCATCTGCTCGATCGCAAGCCGGCCCAGCTCTCGGGCGGCCAGCGCCAGCGCGTCGCCATCGGCCGGGCCATCGTGCGCGAGCCCGACGTGTTCCTGTTCGACGAGCCGCTGAGCAACCTCGATGCGGCGCTGCGCGTCGACATGCGCATGGAGCTGGCCCGCCTGCATCACGAGCTGGGCGCGACGATGATCTATGTGACGCATGATCAGGTAGAGGCGATGACCCTGGCCGACAAGATCGTGGTGCTCAATGGCGGCATCTTGCAGCAGGTCGGCTCCCCGCTCGATCTCTACAACAACCCCGCCAATCTCTTCGTCGCCGGCTTCATCGGCTCGCCCAAGATGAACTTCATCACCGGGACCGTGCAGGCGATCACTGCCGATACGGCCCAGGTGACGACCCGGGATGCCAGCATGGTCCTGAGCGTCCCCGCGACCGGGCTGTCGGTCGGGCAGGCCATCACCATCGGCCTCCGGCCCCACGGCCTGCTGGCCGATCCGCAAGGCCCGCTGCGCGGCATGGTCCAACTCGTTGAGTCACTGGGCAATGAAACCGTCGTTCGCGTTGCGCTGACCGACGGCACCGAGGTCACCGCCGCACTGCCCGGCCAGAGCCATCTCGTTAAGGGGTCGCCGATCCAGCTCGGCTTCGCCCCCGAGGCCTGTCACGTCTTTGACGAGCAGGGCCATCGGCCGGCTCCTGCAGCCGGCAGCTAGCGCCGGGGCGATCGGCCCGCGACCGCCCCCCACGTCAGGCCGCCGTCAGAACTGGTGCCTCCTTGGCGCCGGTCATGAAGGCGACGGCATCCGACATGGTATAGTCCTTGGGGTCGATCACGCAGAGCCGCCGCCCGAGCCGGTGAACATGCACGCGATCGGCCACTTCAAAGACATGCGGCATATTGTGGCTGATCAGGACGATGGAGATGCCTCTGGCGCGCACGTCCTGGATCAGGTCCAGCACGCGCCGCGATTCCTTGACGCCCAACGCCGCTGTCGGCTCATCAAGGATGATCACCTTGCTGCCAAAGGCGGCAGCCCGCGCCACGGCCACGCCCTGGCGCTGCCCGCCGGACAGTGTTTCCACCGTCTGGTTGATGTTCTGGATCGTGCTCAGGCCCAGGTCGCTGAGTTTCTCCCGCGCAATGCGCTCCATTCTGGGCCGGTCGAGCTGGCGGAACAGGCTCCCCGCAATGCCCGGCTTGCGCAGTTCGCGCCCCATGAACATGTTGTCGGCGATCGACAGGGCCGGTGACATGGCCAGGGTCTGATAGACCGTTTCCACTCCCGCATGCCGCGCGGCAATGGGCGAGCCGAAATTCACCAGCTGGCCATCGAGGAAGATCTCGCCGCTATCGGGCGCTATGGCGCCCGACATGGCCTTGATCAGCGAGGACTTGCCCGCGCCATTGTCGCCGATGACCGCGAGGATTTCCCCCTTCATCAGGTCGAAGTCGCAATTGTCGAGCGCGGTGACGCGGCCATAGCGCTTGGACAGGTTGCGCGCCTTGAGAATGGGTTCCATCAGACTGATACCTTCCTGATCCACTGGTCTACGGCCACGGCGGCGATGATGAGCGCGCCGATCAGCAGATAGGTCCATTGCGCATCTGCGCCGAGCAGGCGCAGGCCAAGCGAGAAGACGCCCACGATCAGCGCGCCGAACAGCATGCCCAGGATCGAGCCGCGGCCGCCGAACAGCGAGATGCCCCCGATCACCACGGCCGTGATGCTTTCGATATTGGCCGACTGGCCCGAGGTCGGCGACACCGACCCGATGCGCCCGATCAGGGCCCAGCCGGCAAAGGCGCAGATCAGCCCCGACAGCATATAGACCGAGATCAGGATGCGCTTGGTATTGACGCCCGACAGCTCCGCCGCGTCCGGATCGTCGCCCACGGCATAGACATGGCGGCCCCAGGCGGTATGGCGCAGCACATAGGCCAGCAGCAGCACCAGCAGCACGAAGAAGATCACGCCATAGGTAAAGACCGCGCCGCCGATATTGATCGACTGGCCGAAGAACTGCAGCAGCGGCGCCTGGGTTTCGATTTCCTGGGCGCGGATGGTCTCGTTGCCCGAATAGAGGAAGTTGGAGGCCAGCGCGATCTGCCACACGCCCAGCGTCACGATGAAGGGCGGCAGCTTGATGCGCGCGATCAGCCAGCCATTGATGAAGCCGACAAAGGTACCCACCATCAGCCCGATGCTGATGGCGACAGCCGGCGGCAGGCCATAGCGGAAGGTGAACTGGCCCATGATCACCGAGCTCAGCACCATGATGGCGCCCACCGACAGGTCGATGCCCGCCGTCAGGATCACCAGCGACTGCGCCGCTCCGACAATGCCGACAATGGCCACCTGCTGCAGGATCAGCGTCAGCGCGAAGGACGAGAAGAACTTCGACCCCAGCAGGGTGCCGAAGACGGCGATCGACAGCACCAGCACGATCAGCGGCACCAAGGCGGGCGTGCTGTGCAGCACATGCTGCACCCGGGATAGCAATCCGCGCGGTTGATGGTCGAATACGGCGACAGCATCGCGCGCGACAATGGTCGCGTCCACTTCAGGCTCGCTCATGGGTTCTCCTCCCCAGATTGATTGGATGAGGGGCGAACCGGTGGCCCGCCCCTCGTCGTGTCAGTCAGGCCGGTTCAGCCCCAGCAGAGCTCGGCGCCCTTGGTGCTGTCAATGGACTCGACGCCATCCACGGCTGTGTCGGTCACCAGCGCCACGCCGGTGTCGAAGAAGGCCTTGCCTTCGGTCGGGGCCGGCTTAGCGCCGGTGTCGGCCCAGGCCTTGATGGCCTCGACACCCAGGGCCGCCATCTGCAGCGGATACTGCTGCGAGGTCGCGCCGATGACGCCGTCCTTGACATTGGCGACGCCGGGGCAGCCGCCATCGACCGAGACGATCAGCACGTCGCCTTCGCGACCGATCGACTTGAGCGCTTCATAGGCGCCGGCAGCGGCCGGCTCGTTGATGGTGTAGACGACGTTGATCGATGGATCCTTGGCGAGGAGGTTTTCCATGGCCTTGCGGCCGCCTTCCTCATTGCCGGCGGTCACGTCATGGCCGACGATGCGCGGATCGGTTTCGTCGCCCCACTTGTCCGGGTCGCCCAGCTCGATGCCGAAGCCCTGCAGGAAACCCTGGTCGCGCAACACGTCGACGGTGGGCTGGCTGATGGCCAGGTCGAGCATGGCGATCTTGGCATTGGCGGCTTCCGCGCCAAGCTTGCCGGCGGCCCACTTGCCGATCAGTTCACCGGCGAGGAAATTGTCGGTGGCAAAGGTGGCGTCGGCGGCATCGGCCGGGGTGAGCGGGGTATCAAGGGCAATAACCAGCAGGCCCGCATCGCGCGCCTGCTTCACCGATTGGGCAATGGCCGAGGTGTCCGAGGCGGTGATCAGAATGCCCTTGGCGCCGTCGGCAATGCAGGTCTCGATGGCCGCGACCTGGGTTTCGTGATCGCCGTCAATCTTGCCGGCATAGGACTTGAGCGTGATGCCCAGTTCCGCGGCCTTGGCCTCGGCGCCTTCACGCATTTTCACGAAAAATGGATTGGTGTCGGTCTTGGTGATCAGGCAGGCCGAAACCGCGTCCTGCGCGATGGTCGGTGCCGACATGACAGCAAGGCACAGTGCTGTGCTCAAAAGCAGCTTGTTCAAGATTCTCTCCCTTGTCCGCAGCGGATCGGGCTCCTCCCAAGTCCGTCTGTCGTTCGATGACGCGCTTATGGTGGCCAGTTCCAGCTGCTCCGTCAATATATAAATCTACTTTATTTATTTATTCGCGGCCTGGCATCTTTCCGCCTACACCGGCAGTCTCTAAGGTGCGGCGCCATGAGACCTGCAATCATTAGAACCCTCAGCAACGGCGTCAACCAAAGTGGCGTGCGCGACTACAACGAGCGCCTGCTGCTGACCCTGTTGCAACGCAACGGCCCGACGGCCGGCAGCGATCTCGCGCGCATGGCCAACCTGTCGCCGCAGACCGTTTCCATCATTCTGCGCGAGATGGAGGCGGAGGGACTGCTCAGCCGCGGCACGCCGGTAAAGGGCAAGGTCGGCAAGCCGTCCGTGCCAATGGGCCTGGCCGAAGGCGGTGTGCTGTCCTTTGGCTGCAAGGTCGGTAGGCGTAGCGCCGTGCTGTTGCTGGCCGATTTCCGCGGCACCGTCCGCCATGAAATGCAGCTCACCTACAAATACCCCATGCCCGAGGCCATCCTTGACTTTCTCCGGGCCGGCATCACCGACATCCTTTCTCGCTGCACGCCGGCCGAACAGTCCCGCATCTGCGGCATCGGCATCGGCCTGCCGTTCGAACTTTGGAAGTGGAATGCGCTGGTCGGCGCTCCGGCCGCGGAGTTCTCTTCCTGGCAGGATGTCGATTTCGTTGGCGCGCTGGCCGATTTCACCGACCTGCCGGTGAGCATCGTCAACGACGCCACCGCCGGTTGCCAGGCCGAGCATATCTATGGTCGCGGCAAGGAATTCCGCGACTATGCCTATTTCTTCGTCGGCGCCTTTATCGGCGGCGGCGTGGTGCTCAATCACTCGGTCTATCAGGGCCACCAGGGCAATGCCGGGGCGCTCGGCTCGCTGCGCAGCGTCGGACCGCATGGCGAAAGCCAGCAGTTGATCGACACCGCATCCATCCACCTGCTCGAAGCGCGCCTGGTCGAGTTCGGCCTTGATCCGCAGGCGCTCTGGGATCAGCCGCAAGACTGGAGCACAATGGCCCGGTTCGTCGATCCCTGGATCGGCCAGACTGCCCAGGAGCTGGCCAAGGCCAGTCTCTCCGCCTGCGCCGTCATCGATTTCGAGGCCATCATCATCGATGGCGCCTTTCCCAATCCGGTCAAGCACGCTTTGGTCGAGCGCACGCGGCGCTATCTCAGCCACCAGGACATGCGCGGCCTGATCGCGCCGCAGGTCGAGGCCGGCATGGTCGGGGGCAATGCCCGCGCCATCGGCGCCGCGACCAGCCCGCTGTTCGAGCGCTATTTCATGAACGGCAGCATGCGGCTGCAGGCCTAGGGTTCGGGGGGCGCGACACCGCGCGCCGCTGCGCGACGGTGCCGTGCCGTCACCCTAGGCGTCGAAAAAGCCCGCATCCTCTTCCCGCAGATACTTTCTGGCGCCCTCCGGATTGATGTCGAGTCCCAAGCCGGGGCCGGGCAGCAGGTCGATCATCGAATTGGTGACGATGGTCTCGGGCAGGCCGGTGACGATATCGTGCCACCACGGATCGGAGGCGCTGGGATATTCGAAGGCGATGAAGTTGGCCGGCAGGGTGGCGCAGACATTGATCAGCGCGCCCAGGCCGAGCAGGCCATTGGCCGTGCCATGCGGGGCCATCATGATCGAATGCATATAGGCGTGCTCGGTGATCCATTTCAGCTCGGCAATGCCGCCGACATCGGCCGGGTCGGGACCGATGACGCGCACGGCCTGGGTTTCGATCAGTTCCTTGAAATTGTGCCGCAGATAGATCTGCTCACCGGTATGGATCGGCGTGGAGGTCGATGTGGTCAGCTCGCGATAGGCCTGCGGATTGACCCAGGGCACATAGTCGCCGGTCAGCATGTCCTCGAGCCACATCAGGTCATATTTCTCGACGGCGCGGGCAAAGCGGATAGCGTCGTTGAGGAACCAGCCGGGGCCGCAATCGAGCGCCAGGGAAACCTTGTCGCCCAGCACTTCCTTCATCGCCGCCACGCAATCGAGCATGTGGTTGAAGCCGCGTTCGGAGATCTGCCCCTGGTCCATGGCGCCATGATAGCCGGCATTGTCCTGCCGCAGGCCATAGTGGAAGTCGGGGATGGTGTCCTTCATGTTGGAGTGAAAGCTGATGCCCTGCTTGACCATGAAGAAGTTCTGGGGCTGCTCCATCATCCATTTGACGTCGGCGGCATAGTCCTCCGGCCGGTCGCCGCTGCGTTTCTGGCGGATGGAGCCATTATAGACGCGCACCTGGTCGCGCACCTTGCCGCCCAGCAGCTTGTAGGCGGGCACATTGGCCGCCTTGCCGGCAATGTCCCACAGCGCGTGCTCGATGGCCGAGACCGCGGCGCCATAGGGCTTGAACGATCCGCGCTGGCGGATCTTGAGCATGCAGCGCTCGACATCGGTGGGGTCCTGGCCGATCAGTGCCTCGCGAAAATGCAGCACGAAGGGTTTGAGATAACTCTTGGTGAACTCCACCTCGCCCAGCCCGTAGAGCCCCTCATCGGTGACGATGCGCACGATGGGATGGCGGCCAATGACGGCGCAGCGCAGGTCGGTGATCTTCATGATGCCCCTCCTATTGCACGGACGAGAAGGTGGTCGGCGCCAGGATCTGGCTGCTGACATTGGCGAGGATCTGACCGTCGGCTTCGGACTCGTCGCGGGCCTTGAGCCAGTCGGGATCCTTGATGAACGCGGCCCATTTGCTCTCGCGCTCGGCCAGCGATTGCCAGGCCAGGAAATAGGTCAGCCGGTTGTTGTTCTCGCCAATGACGGTGGTGAAGAACCCCGCCTGCCTGATGCCGTGCCTGTCCCACAGCGCCAGGGTGTGGTCGTTGAAGCGTGCCAGCAGCGCCGGCAGGCGGCCGGGCAGGCAGTCATAGACGCGCATTTCGTAGATCATCGCTCTTCCCTGAAGTCGGTTGATTGTCATTCGGTCCCGCGCCGGTCAGCTCCAGGTGCGGTCCCAGGAATAGTCGTCGTCCCAGCTTTCGGTCGGCTGCCAGATGCCGGTGACGCCAGGCTGTAGGTGCTGGCGGATGACGTCGTCGACGATGTCGTCGATGCCCAGGCCCGGCTTGTCGGGCACGGTGATGAAGCCGTCCTGCACCAGCGGCCTGGGCAGGCCGGTGACGATGTCGTCCCACCAGTCCACGTCGGCGCTATGATATTCGAGCGCCATGAAATTCTCCGTGGCCACCGCCACATGCGCGGCCGCCATCGCCGCGATCGGGCTTTCGGCCATGTGGATGGCCATGGCCACGCCATGGTCCTGCGCCATGTCGCCGATCTTCTTGGTTTCGAGGATCCCGCCCGAGGTCAGCAGGTCCGGATGGATGACCGAGACGCCGCCGCTTCTGAGCAGCGGCTCGAAGGCCTCCTTGAGATAGATATCCTCGCCCGTGCAGATCGGCACCGTGGTGGCGTCCTGCAGCTGGCGGTACTGCTCGGTATATTGCCAGGGGATGACGTCCTCGAGCCAGGCCGGCACGTATTTCTCGATGCGCCGGGCCAGGCGTATGCCGTTCTGCAGCGAGATATGGCCGACATGGTCGATGGCCAGGGGGATTTCGTAGCCGATGACGTCGCGCACCTCGGCGATATACTGCTCGAGCAGGTCGAGACCCTTGTCGCTGAAATGCAGGCCCGTAAACGGGTGCCGCACATTATGCGTGTCATAGACGGCATTGCGGGCGCGGCGGTCTTCCATGGATTTGACCGAGCCGCGGCCAGGATGCACGCGATAACCTTCGAGCGAACCGGCCGGGGCGACCACGGCGCCGGGAATGTCGGCGATCTGCATCAGGCCGAGATCCATCTTGAGAAAGGTGAAACCCATATCCATGCGCGCCTTGAGGCGCTTGCCGGTTTCGGTGCCGCTCGGCTTTTCCGCATCGGTATCGCAATAGATGCGCACCTTGTCGCGGAACTTGCCGCCCAGCATCTGGTAGATGGGCACGCCATAGGCCTTGCCGGCCAGGTCCCAGAGCGCGATTTCGAGGCCCGATACGCCGCCGCCCTGCCTGCCATGGCCGCCGAACTGCTTGATGCGGCGGAACAGGCGGTCGATGTCGCAGGGATTTTCGCCTAGCAGCCGGCTCTTGAGCATCAGCGCATAGCTGGCGCTGGCGCCGTCGCGCACCTCGCCCAGGCCGACCAGGCCCTGATTGGTATAAACCTTGATCAGTGCCGAGGTGAACGGCGCCCCGACGATCTCGGCGACGCGGATATCGGTAATACGCAAATCGCTCGGCCGCGACGCCGTGCGGACATTGCTCTCGATCGTTTCGGCAGCTCCATTGGCATCCATGCGGTCCCCCCGGCTTTGGCTTGCTGTCGCCTCAGTCAATCTCGATCAGGTTGTCGGTCAGATAATCCCGGTTCATCTCAATGCCCAGGCCCGGCGCCTTGTTGAGCTTGAGACTGCCATGGGAATTGTCGAGCGGCTTGTCGATCAGGTGGTCGTATTTGCTCAGGTTCCATTCCGAGGTTTCCAGCCGGTAGAAATTGGGCACCGTCATCATCACCTGCGCGCCGGCCACCACATTGATCGGCCCGGCCGCGTCATGCGGCGAGACCGGGATGTAATAGGCCTCGCACAAGGCCGAAATCTTCTTCAGCTCGGTAATGCCGCCGGTCCAGGTGACGTCGGGCATGATGAAATCGGCCAGCTGGCCTTCCAGCACCGGCACGAAATCCCATTTGGTATGGCCGCGCTCGCCCCAGGAAATCGCCGCGCTGACCTTGTCGCGCACCTGCTTGAGCGCATTCAGACTTTCGGGCGGCACCGGCTCCTCGAACCAGTCGATGTCGCCGGCCTCCTCGAGCGTGCGGCACAGCCTTATGGCCGTGGGGACGTCGAACCGGCCATGCGCATCGATCAGAATGTCGATGTCGGGCCCCGCTGTCTGGCGGATCAGGGCGGTCAGCTCGGCCGCCGCACGCTCGTCCTTGCGGTTCATCGAACCGTCCAGATACCCCTCGGACTGTTCGCGGGCGATGCCGTCCCGCCCCTTGGGGCCCTGCTGCGGGAAGGGGTCGAACTTGAGCGCCGTATGGCCCGAGGCGATGATGTCCTCGATCTCCTGCACCACGGCGGCGTCGCTGGTGAACTTGCGCTGGTCGGGATGGGTGTAGAGCAGGATGTCGTCGCGCACCGGCCCGCCGAGCAGTTCATAGATCGGCTGGCCCAGCACCTTGCCGCGAATGTCCCACAGCGCGATGTCGATGGCGCTGACGCATTCCACCGCGGCGCCGCGGCTGCCCATATAGGTAAAGTTGCGGAAGATCTTGTGCCAGATCCGCTCGATATGGGCCGGATCATCGCCTTCGATGATGGTGCTGATCTGGCGGAGCATGACGCAGAGGGCCCGGTTAGCCACATAGGTCGTGCTGGTGATTTCCCCCCAGCCGGTGACGCCCGCATCCGTGGTCACCTCCACGAAAAGGAACTCGCCCCAATAGGAGGCGCTGGACTTGATCAGCCATGGCTTGACGCCGGTAATTCTCATTTCTGCTGCCTTTCAGTGAGCTCCGCTAGCGGCACAGTCGTATCGGGGGCGGCGGCCTATCCTGCCTGTGCCGCATGGTGGGCGCGCATCTGCTCGAGGATATGCCGGCCCGAGCTTTCAACATGGCGGGCCACGCAGGCGGCGGCCTTGTCGGCCTCGCCTGCCTTGACCAGTTCGATGAGTTCGCGATGCTCGCGGATGACCTGGCTGCGCCGGGCCAGGGTATAGGCGAAGCGCTGCGTCACCGCCCGCAGCACCTGGCGGTGTTTCCACCAGATCTCGGCGGCGTGACGGTTGTAGTGGCGCTGGTAGACCACGGTGTGAAACTGCACGTCTAGACCGCTGTGCAGCACGGCATCGACGAAATTGTTCTCTTCGATGAGCCGCTGGATGCGCTCGAGCTCGGCAATGTCGACATCGGTCGCCATGCCGACAAACCAGTGCGTCAGGGCCGGCTCGATCAGCGTGCTGATCTCGTAGATATTGCGCACGAAGTCGTGGTCGATCGGCCGCACACGGGCGCCGCGATTAGGCGAGAACATCACATAGCCCTCGCCGCGCAGCATCTGCAGCGCCTCGCGCACCGGATTGGTCGAGGTGCCCAGTCGTTCAGCCAGATCAGCAACCACCAGGCGCTCATTGGGCTGCAGCCGCCCGGACAGAATGTCCTCGCGAATGGCCTCATAGAGCGAGACCGCGCGCTGGCTGGAGACGTCGATTTCTTCCAGCCCAACTGGCGGAGAAATCTTGAATTCACTGGTGCTCGCCAAATCATGCCCCCGAAACGACAACTTGCCTTCTTGATATCATACATAGTCGGTATCAAACAATGTACGATCCAATTCAGTTGACACGCAATATGGCTTCTGCATACCTAGTGCCATGGCGAGATGTGCATAAGAGGCAAAGCCCGATGCACGGCGCCGCAAAGGGACCTGCGGCGGAGGGATGCTGGCAGGGCGACAGGAGGATTTTATGAGCAACTACCGATTGGGCCGTGCGCTTGCGCATGGCGCAGTAGTGTCTGCGCTTGCCGTGTCGATGCTGAGCACCTCTGTGCTCGGTCAAAGCGTCGATATCAGCCAGTGGTCGCCGGAATATGTGCGCTCGATTGCCGGCACCGAGGAATTCGATACCGCCGAGGCCTGCGGCGCAGTCACGCCGCTCGACTACCAGGGCAAGCTGACGTTCTGGTACCAGGGCGTGTTCGAGGGCGATCCCGATCTGCTGCGCCAGTACTACAGGGATTTTTTCGAGGCTTTCCGCACCACCTATCCCAATATCGAGCTTGAGGAGCAGGCGCTTACCTATAACGACCTGCTCGACAAGTTCCGCACGGCCCTGCTGGGCAATGCCGGGCCGATGGTGGTGCGCCTGCAGATCCTGGGTGGCGTCGAATTCGCCTCCAAGGGCTATCTGCAGGAATTGAGCCCCGAAGATGTCGGCTGGAAAAGCGAGGATTTCTGGCCGGGCGCGATGAAGTCGGTGATGTGGGAGGGCAAGGCCTACGGCATCCCGACCAATAACGAGACCATGGCGCTGATCTGGAACGCCGACATCTTCAAGCAGGCCGGGCTGGATCCCGAGGCGCCACCCGCCACCTGGGATGACGTGGTGGCCTATTCCAAGCAAATCCACGACAAGCTCGGCATTGCCGGTTATGGCCTGGTAGCCCGCAAGAATGCCGGCAACACGCCCTATCGCTTCATGCCCCAGCTCTGGGGCTATGGTGGCGGCGTGTTCGACGAGGCCGATCCCAATCCGAACTATGGCGAGATTCGCCTCGACAGCGATGCCAGCAAGCAGGCCCTGCAGGCCTCCTATGACATGTATGTCCGCGACCAGTCGGTCCCGGTCTCGGCCCTGACCAACCAGCAGGCGGATAATCAGCCGCTCTTCCTGGCCGGGCAACTGGCCATGATGATCTCCCATCCGTCCGACTACAACGTGATGCTCGATCTGCAGGCCAAGGCCACCGGTACCGACAAGGAAAAGGCCCAGACCGTCATCGACAATATGCGCTACGGCTTGATCCCGACCGGTCCGGACGGCAAGCGGGCCGTGGTGTTCGGTGGCTCCAACATCCACATACTCAACCCTGAATATGTCGAGGGTGGCGTGGTGGACGAGGCGGCGGCCAAGGCGATCATCTGCTTCTGGACCAGTCCGGAATGGTCGCTGAAAATGGCCTATGCCGGCTCCAACCCCGGCAATCTCAACGGCTTCAAGACCAAGTGGATGAAGGAGCGTCTCGACTCCATCAAGTTCCTCGATGTCACGACCTCGATGCTGCCCTATGGCGTGCCGTTCCCGACCCTGCCGGAAACGCCCGAGATCATGAACATCATCATCCCCGACATGCTGCAGAACGCCCTGACCGGCGCCATGACGGTGGATGAGGCGGCCGAGGATGCCGCACAGAAGGTCCGGGAGGTTACCGAGGGCGGCGGCCTCTAGGCGCCCTCCCTGCGACCACGACCGGCGGCCCCAAGTGCTGCCGGTCGGCTTTCTCGCCCGCGTTCAGTCCCCAGGAGCAGCACTATGACCATACCTGCCGGCCATGTCGCTCCCCAGCGGGCCCTGCCGACCCGGCCCAGTCTGCGCCAGCAGATGTGGAACAGCCGCGCCGACTATCTTTACGTGATGCCCGCCATCGTGGTGATGCTCATCGTCATCGCCTATCCCATCTATTACACCTTCGACCTGTCCTTTTTCCGCACCCCGCCGGGGCTGCAGCTGCGCGACAAGATCTTCGTCGGTGCCGACAACTACGCCGCCATTCTCTCCAGCGACGTGTTCTGGCGCGTCACCCTCAACACCGTCATCTGGACCCTGGCCTCGACGCTCATTGCCTTCGTCCTGGGCTTCGGCGCCGCGCTGGCTTTGCATCGCGATTTTGCCGGCCGCGCCGTGCTGCGCGCCATCCTGATCATCCCCTGGGTGATCAGCGCGGTGGCTGCGTCCTATATCTGGAAATGGATGTACCATTCCGATTTCGGCATTATCGGCGCGGTGATGGTGCAGTTCGGCCTCGTCGACCGCCAGCCCAATTTCATCGACAATGTCCACACCGTGCTGCCCTCGCTGATCGTGGTCAATATCTGGCGCGAATTTCCCTTCGCCATGATCATGATCATGGCCGGGCTGCAGACAGTACCTGAACAGCTGCTGCGCGCCGCCAAGGTGGATGGCGCCTCTGCCTGGCAGCGCTTCTGGCACGTGACCTTCCCGCATCTGGCCAGCGTTTCGACGGTGACCATCCTGTTGCTGGCGGTGGCCAACTTCAATTCCTTCATCATCCCCTGGATCATGACCGGCGGCGGCCCGTCCAACGCCTCCCATATCTGGATCACCCATATCTATGAGCTGGCCTTCGGGCGGCAGCGCTGGGGTGTGGCGGCGGCCTATTCGGTGCTGCTGTTCCTCATCCTGATGGCGCTGGGCTACTTCTATGTCCGGGCCCTGAGCGGCAATGAGAAGAGGGAGCAGGGCGCGTGACCACCCCAGCCACCATCACGACGCCACGCAGCCGCAAGGGGATCGACGGCTGGCGCTGGACCGGCCGCGTCTTCCTCGCGCTCATGCTGCTCTACACTGCCATTCCCATGGTGTGGATGCTGCTGACCTCAATCAAGTCAGGCTTTGCCGCCATGCAGTTTCCGCCGCAGTGGTGGCCGTCCGAGCCGACGCTGGCGAGTTATCACAAGCTGCTCGATCCGCAGAACAGCGTCGGGCAGGACTTCCTGCGGTTCTTCTGGAACAGCCTCTTCGTCTCGACGGTCACGACAATTCTGGCCGTGCTCGTCGCCGTGCCGGCCGCCTATGCCTTTTCCCGCTTCCACTTCCCCGGCCGCCGCTTCCTGTTCTTCGCGGTGCTGCTGCGCAACATGTTCCCGGCGGTGATCTTCCTCGTGCCGCTGTTCATCCTGATGCGCTGGCTGGGCCTGGTGAACACGCATGGCTCGCTGATCCTGACCTATCTCACCTTCGGCCTGCCGCTGGCCATCTGGCTGCTCAAGGGTTTCTACGACAATATCCCGATCCAGCTCGAACAGGCCGCCCGGATCGATGGTGCCACCCGCTTCCAGGCCTTCCTGCTCATCGTCACCCCGCTCTCGGTGCCCGGCATCATCGCCACGGCGATCTACTCCTTCATCGGCGCCTGGAACGAATACATCTATGCCGCCACCTTCCTCACCAAGAACGAGCAGCTGACGCTGCCCGTGGGCATCCAGCGCTTCTTTTCCGAGAACACCACGGATTTCCCCGGCCTGATGGCGGCCAGCTTCATGATGAGCGTGCCGGTCGTCGTGCTGTTTCTCGTGCTGCAGAAATATTTCGTGCGTGCGCTCACCGAAGGCGCCGTCAAACACTAGAAGGTTGCATTCATGGCCCAGGTGGTTCTCAGGGATCTCGTCAAGACCTACGGCTCGATCTTTGCCGCAAAGGACGTCTCGCTGACCGTCAACGATGGCGAGTTTGTCGCGCTCGTCGGCCCGTCCGGCTGCGGCAAGACCACCACGCTCAACCTGGTTGCCGGGCTGATCCCGATCACCTCGGGCGACATCATCATCGGCGACCGCGTGGTCAACGATCTCGATCCCAAGGATCGCGACATCGCCATGGTGTTCCAGAACTACGCGCTCTACCCCAACAAGACCGTCTACAAAAACCTGGCCTTTCCGCTGCAGATGCGCCGGCTGCCCAAAGAGGAGATCGACCGCAAGGTCAGGGAAGCCGCCAAGGTGCTCGACATCACCCATCTGCTCGAGCGCAAGCCGCGCGAACTGTCCGGCGGCCAGCAGCAGCGTGTGGCGCTCGGCCGGGCTCTGGTGCGCGATCCGGCGGTCTTCCTGATGGACGAGCCGCTCTCCAATCTCGACGCCAAGCTGCGCGTGCAGATGCGCAGCGAGCTCAAGCGCTTCCACCAGGATCTGCATGCCACCATTATCTATGTGACGCATGACCAGCTCGAGGCCGTCACCATGGCCGACAAGATGGCGGTGATGAATGCCGGTCTGCTGCAGCAATATGATACGCCGGCCCAGGTCTTTGCCAATCCGGTCAACATGTTCGTGGCCAGCTTCATCGGCAGCCCGGCCATGAGCCTGGTGCCGCTCGAGGCCACCACGAGCGAGGGGCGCACGGCGCTCAGCAGCGCCGAGGGCTGGCTGCTGCCGCTGTCGGACGCCAATGCCCGCAAGGTTGCCGCCGCCAGCTCATCCAAGGTGGTGCTGGGGGCGCGTCACTCCACCATCAAGCTGCACAAGTCAGCCGTGGCGGGCGCCGTACCGGCCCGCGTCTATACCGTCGAGCCGACCGGGGACATCACCTTCGTCCAGGCCTTCCTGTCTGGCGCCGTGGTCAATATAAGCCTGCCATCGACCGCCAGGGTCGAACCCGATGAAATGGTCTGGCTCGAATTCGACCAGGATCGCATTCATCTGTTCGACGGCCAGACCGAAATGGCCCTGCACGCCGGTTAACCCGCTTTTCCGAGACTATCCATGCCCCTCAAGCTCAAGATCACCGCCATCAAGCCCTATCCGGTCCGGGTGGGTATCCGGAACCAGTTCCTGGTCAAGATCGAGACCGATCAGGGCATTTTCGGCTGGGGCGAAAGCGGGCTGACGGGGCGCGAAAAGGCGGTGGCCGGCGCGATCGAGCACTACCGCGAATTCCTCATCGGTCGGGACGCCATGCAGATCGGCCGCATCTGGCAGGAACTCTATCGCAGCCAGTATTTCGAGGGCGGCCGCGTGCTGCAGGCGGCGATTTCGGCCATCGATATTGCGCTGCACGACATCAAGGGCAAGGCGCTCGGCGTGCCGGTCTATGACCTGCTCGGGGGCAAGCAACGCCATGCAGTCCCCGCCTTTGCCTCGACTGGCGACAGCGCCGGCGAGGGCGCCATCGAACGGGCGCATGAACTCAGGGAAATGGGCTTTGACGCCATCCGCTTCTTCCCCATCGGCCAGGACAGCCCCGACATCTTCGAGCCGCGCCAGTCCATTGCCGCCACCGCGCGCATCCTCAACAAGGCGCGCGAGGAACTGGGCAGCGAAGTGGTGCTGGGCATCGACTATCATCACCGTCTCTCGGTCGCCGAGGCGGCCAGCTTCTGCAGCAAGCTCGACCGCGGTGTGCTCGATTTCCTCGAGGAGCCGATCCGCGACGAGACGCCGGAGGCCTATGAATCGCTGCGCACCATGACCGACATTCCCTTCGCCATCGGCGAGGAATTTTCCAGCAAGTGGCAGTTCCTGCCCTATATCGAGCGCGGCATTCACCAGTTCAATCGGCTGGACGTCTGCAATGTCGGTGGCCTGACCGAGGCGATGAAGGTCGCCGGCTGGAGCGAGGCGCATTATGTCGACCTGATGCCGCACAACCCGCTCGGTCCTGTCTGCACCGCTGCCACCATTCACTTTGCCGCCGCGGTACCCAACTTCGCCTGGCTCGAAACCCGGGCACCCGAGCGGGGCCTGGGCTTCGACAATGACGCGTTTTTCCCGGTACAGCCGAAGCTGCAGGGCGCTGTCTATCCGGTCAGCGACGCGCCGGGCCTGGGCGTGGAGGTCAATGAAGAACTTTTGGCCAAGCAGAGCTTTGCCTTCTGGGAAGCGCCGCATCTGCGGCGGCGCGATGGCTCGGTGACCAATTGGTAGCGTCAGCACTGCAGGGAGAAGAAGCATGACCACGTCCGCCGATATCACGCGGCCGCCCAGGCACCTGATCGAGGGGCTCAGAGGTCTGGGCGCCGCCACCATTGCCGGCACGCTCGGCCATATGGGCTTCAAGAACCCGCACATGACCGGCATCCTGCCCCAGACAAAGGGCAAGGTGATCTGCGGACCCGCTCTGACGCTGCAATGCCTGCCGCAACGGCCGGACCTGTTCAGCGAAGGCGAATATGCCGATCCCGAGACGCAACTGCACCGCCATGTGCTCTATCACGTGCAGGATGGCGACGTGGTGGTCGTGGATGCGCGCGGCGACATGCGCTCGGGCATTTTCGGCGACATGATGAGCACCTATTTCAAGGGCCGCGGCGGCGCCGGCATCATCATCGATGGCGTGATGCGCGATCGGCCCAATGTGGAAAAGCTAGACCTGGCCCTGTGGCTCAAGGGCTGGTCGCCCAACTACCACGTGCAGACCGACATCTATCCTTATGCGGTCAACGTGACCATCGCCTGTGGCGGCGTCACCGTGGTGCCCGGCGACATCATCGTGGCCGATGACGACGGCGCGGTCGTCGTGCCGGTATCGATGGCCGAGCAGGTGATCGCCGACGGTCAAAAGCATGCCGAGTGGGAAGAATTCTCCCGCATCAAGCTGATGGAGGGCGCGCCGCTGCAGCGCTATTACCCGCTCCATCCCGACGCCAATGACGAATACCAGGCCTGGCGCCGCCTCAACCCGGTCAAGCCGGGCTGAGGGTTGAATCTACTATCGCGGCGTTACGCGCAGGTTGATCCCGGTATCGGGACGTACCGTCATCAGCATGGTCGGCCGGGGCAGGGGCTCGGGGCCCGGCGCGAAGCGGAACCGCGCCAGCAGGGTCGCGAGGATAATCTGGGCCTGCATCATGGCAAAGTTGGCGCCGACGCAGACGCGCGGACCGGCACCGAAGGGCAGATAGGCATAGCGGTCGCGGGCCTTGGCCGCCTCCGGGAGGAACCGATCAGGATTGAAGCTGTTGGGGTCGTCCCACAGCAATTCGTGGCGGTGCAGCGCATAGAGCGGCAGGAAGATCACGTCATGGGGGGCAATCTGCCGGCCGCCCAGTTCGTCGCTGGCCCGCACCTCCCGCGCCAGCATGCCCACCGGCGGATAAAGCCGCATGGCTTCCTCGAGGATGCGGCGGCCCAGCGGCATGGCGTCGAGATGCTCGAGCCCGGCCGGCTGCTCGCCCAGTGCGGCGCGCGCCTCAGCATGGGCTTGCTCCTGGATGGCGGGGGTCAGGGCCAGCAGCTGCAGCGCCCAGCTCAGCGCCAGCGCCGTGGTCTCGTGCCCGGCAACGATAAAGAACTGCATATTGTGCAGCACGTCCTGCGGCGACATGGTCCGCCCGGTTTCCGGATCCTGCGCCTTGAGCATGAAATCGAGCAGGTCATCCGCCGTACCCGTTGCCTGTTTTCGGCGCGCCGCAATGGCTTTTTCCACCATGTCGTGCATGGTGCGCACGGCGCCCATGCCCAGCACTTCGCCGGGCCGTGGAAACCAGCTCGGGACGCGCAGGAAGTCCAGCAGCGAGGCTTTTCCGGCGGTCTCGAAATAGCGGATGATGGCGGCGCCATAGACCCCGGCATCAAAGTGCTCGCGGCCCGACAGCGCTACTTCGCAGATCACGTCGAACGTGGCCGTCAGCATTTCCCCCACCATTTCGGCTTGCGGTCCGGCAGCGCCCAGCCGCTGTGCTGCCCGTTCGGCCGTGGCCGTCATCACCGGCGCCAGGGCGGTGACATTGCGCTGGGCAAAGACCGGAGCGACGGCCCGTCGCTGCCAGCGCCAATCGGCGCCTTCGGCCGTGAACAGGCTGTTGCCGATCGCTGGCCGCAGCATGCGCAGCATCACTTCGGATTTGGGATAGTTCGCCGCATTGTCGAGAAAGATGCGCCGCAGCGCGGCCGGGTCCTGCACCATGTGCCAGCGCGCGCCCATGCGGCCCGACACCATGGGCTGCCGATAGGCGATGGCCGGGATGATCTCGAGCACGTTCTGGCGCGCCGCCCGCAGCGACTGCAGCAGCGACAGCGGCTCGCGATGCGGTTCGACATGCGGCGGCAGCACGGACGGATCGATCTGAGGCAAGACAAGCTCCTTGATGACGGGCCGGCCGACGCGCTCTATTGCCGCTGCTTGAGCAGCAGATCGCGCGCCTGGTTGATCTTGACCGCGAGATAGCTCGAACCGCCGTGATCGGGATGCACGGCCTTCATCAGCTCGCGATGGGCGGTGCGGATGTCATCCTCGCTGGCATCGGGTTTGAGGCCCAATACCTCATAGGCCTCGGTAATCGGATCGCCGCCGCTCGGGGCGGTAGCGCCGCCACCGGCATCCTGTTCGGCAAAATATTCGCGCCAGCCGGCGCGATTGGCATCGAGCCAGCTTTCCAGCAGGCTGAGGCTGTCGGCATCGCTGCCGACTTCGGCCAGCAGCGCCCGGGTCTCGTTCTCGCCCAGATCGAGCAGGTCCATCCCGGCGAACTGGCCATTGAGCACTCGGCCCGAGACCGCGCCGGTATCGTGGTCGAGCTCCATGGCAAAGCTGTAGCTCTGCACCTTGGAGATATTGCCTGCATCCATGGCCGGCCCGTCAAACGAGATCGGCCCCAGCCGCCCGGTCCGCAGCACGGCTATGGCAGCCGCGCCGACAAACAGCGCGATATCGATCCGCCGCGCCAGCAGCAGGCCGATGGCGGCTAACCCGCCCAGCCCGCCGACCAGATAGCGCAGAACCCGCCACAGCACGCGTTGGTCCAGCCCGCGCGCATAATTGACGGCAGCAAGAACCGCCAGCAGCGCCAGCCCGCCGACAAAGAAATAGGTCATGATGGCAATTGCGCCAGCAGCGCCTTTGCCTGGCCGCTGGCCTGCAGCTTCAGCAGGTCGCGCCCGCCGCTGGCATAGGCGGCCACCGCCTTGAGCAGGGCGGCCAGCTCCTGCGGCGCATTGGCGTCGAAGCGAGCGTAAGCGCCCTTGCTCAGCCGGGAAAAGTCGCGGAAGGCGGCTTCCACCTGGGCGTCGCGACCCTCCTGGAAGATGAACAGCGGCAGACCCAGCAGGCCCAGCTGCCCGGCCTTTTCGGCCAGGTCGTCGACATTTTCTTCCATCGCGTCGCCGACATAGATCACCGCATTGATCCGCCGCCGCTTGTGCTCGGCACGGGCGTGGGCAAAAACCTTGGCAATCTGGGTATGGCCGCCGCGACAGTCGATGCCGCTCATCAGCCTGGCCAGAGCGTCGCCGTCGAGCACCCATTTGCTGGCCCGGCATTCGCCGAAGCCGCGGAAATACAGCAGCTGTACCTGCAGCGCGCTTGGCTTGGGAATGGCGGCAAACATCTCCGCCTGCAGCGAACAGGCCAAGTCCCAGGTCGGCTGGCGGCTCATCGTCGCGTCCAGCGCGAACAGCAGCCGCCCGTCCTGGGCCGCGTTCGGCCGGGCCATGGTGCCGACTTTCTGCACGAAAGCCGCAATATTGCCGCTGACCTTGCCCTTGTCGGGCAATCCAGAGGTTTGTCGCTTCACCGGGTCTTTTTGCACCATGCCCCAATATGTGGCCCGCAGCGCCCTGCCGCAAGGCCGGACCCGTCCGGTCACAGATTCGTAAAGTTCATCTTCCGGTAACCGCTCGGTCCCATCTTGCGGCAAAACCTGACGGGATGGCCCATGCTCACCAACGTTCTTCGCACTTTTGTCCTGCTGCTGGCCGTTACGGTCCTGGCCGGGTGCCAGTTCGCCGGGGACAATCGCGGCAATGTGCCGCTGCCCAAGCCGCTGGTCGAGCGCCTGGCGGCCATCGGCTCCTCGCCGGCCGAGCCGATGATGATCCGGGTCTACAAGGAAAGCTCCGAGCTCGAAGTCTGGAAGCGCACCAGGTCGGGCCGCTATGCCCTGCTCAAGACCTACCCGATCTGCAAATGGTCGGGTACGCTCGGCCCCAAGGTCAAGCAGGGCGACTACCAGTCGCCCGAGGGTTTCTACGACGTCACCCCGGCGCTGCTCAACCCCAAGTCCTCCTATCACCTGTCCTTCAATACCGGCTTCCCCAACAAGTTCGATCAGGCGCTGGACCGCACCGGTACCTATCTGATGATCCATGGCGACTGCCTGTCGGTCGGCTGCTACGCCATGACCGATGACGGCATCAAGGAGATCTATGCCCTTGCCCGCGAGACCTTCCGCGGCGGCAATAGCGCCTTCCAGCTGCAGCTGCTGCCCTTCCCCATGACCGAGGAGAACCTGGCGCGTCACGTCGCCAGCCCGCACACCGCCTTCTGGCGCAATCTCAAGCTCGGCACCGATGCTTTCGACCTGGCCGGCCAGCCGCCGACCTGGGACGTCTGCGAGCAGCGCTACGTCTTCAACCAGAACGACCCGCGCACCGCCCCGCTTGATCCCAATGCCGCCTGCCCGGTGGGCACCTATTCGACCATGGCGGCCCTCTAGCCCGGGGGGGGCGATTTCCCCTCGCTTCAAGTTCGAACACGAATTCGTGATCTGAAGGCCGGTAACGGCCGGCGCCGTGGCGCGAACTAACCTGCACGAAGCCAGTCAGGGCTTCGCCGCAAGGAAGGAACCACACCATGAAGTCCAGCAATTCACTCTTGCTCGCCGCCTCTCTGCTTGCCGCCATTTCGGCCGTGTCAGTGCCCGCCGCCACCGCTCAGGATGCCACCGAAAAATGCTATGGCGTCGCCCTGGCCGGTCAGAATGACTGCGCCGCCGGCCCCGGCACCACCTGCGCCGGCACCTCGGTGATCGACTACCAGGGCAATGCCTGGAAGGCCGTGCCGGCCGGCACCTGCCTGACCATGTCCTTCGAAGGCGACCGCATGGGGTCGCTCGAAGAGCTCGATCGCGACCTGCCCAAGGCCTGATTCGGCCGCCATTGCCCCGGAGGTCCGGCTGCCCGGATCTCCGGCCTTTGCTTAAGGGTGATCATCATGCAGTCAGCCAAGCTGCCGGCGCGCGCCGGCCTCGGGCTCAAGCCCCAGCACTATGCCGAAATCCTGGCCACCCGGCCCGAAATCGGCTTTTTCGAAGTGCATGCCGAAAACTATATGGGCGATGGCGGTCCGCCGCATCGCTACCTCGCCGACATCGTCGCGCACTATCCGCTGTCGCTGCACGGCGTGGGTCTTTCCATCGGCGGCGCCGGCCCGCTTGATCGCGACCATTTGCGCCGCCTGCGCGCGCTGACCGAACGCTACCGGCCGCAATCGTTTTCCGAGCACCTGGCCTGGTCGAGCCACGAGCAGGCAAGCCTCAATGATCTGCTGCCGCTGCCCTATACGCCGGCGACGCTGGACAATGTGGTCTCCCATGTCGACCAGGTACAGCAGGCGCTGGGCTGCCGCATGCTGCTGGAAAACCCCTCCACCTATGTGCTGTTTGCCGAAAGCAGCATCCATGAGGTCGATTTCCTCGCCGCCATTGCCGAGCGCACCGGCTGCGGCCTGCTGCTCGACGTCAACAATGTCATGGTCTCGGCCGTCAACCATCGGCTCGATCCCGTCGCCTATGTGGACCGCTTCCCGCTGCACCAGGTCGGCGAAATCCATCTGGCCGGCTATGACGAAACCACCGATGCCGCCGGCGAAAGGCTGCTGATTGACGCGCATGCCTCGCGCGTCAGCCCCGATGTCTTTGCGCTCTTTACCCATACTTTGGCCCGTACCGGCCCGCTGCCGACCCTGGTCGAATGGGACAATGACGTGCCCGCCTTTGCCGTGCTGGCCGAGGAGGCGGGCATTGTCGATGCGGCGCTGGCGATGAGCGCGCTGCAGCAGCATCGCCGCGAGCGCGTCGCGTGAGCGTCCCCCTGGAGGCGCAAGCGGCATTCGCCGCGGCGCTGGTCGATCCGGCGCTGCCGGTGCCGCCCGGCATTGTGTCCCATCGTGGCGACAGCGACGCCAAACGCTTTGCCGTCTATCGCAACAATGTCCATGTAGGCCTGGTCGGCGTGCTGACGGCCAAGTACCCGGTCTGTGCGCGCCTCGTCGGCACTGACTTCTTCACCGCCATGGCGCGGCTCTACGTGGCCGACCATAAGCCCGCCTCGCCGATCATGCAGCTTTATGGCGCCGACTTTGCCGCCTTCATCGAGCGTTTTGACCCGGCTCGCGCCGTGCCTTATCTGGCCGACATGGCGCGGATGGAAGAGGCCTGGTCAATTGCCTACAACGCCGCCGACATGGTGCCAATGTCCATCACTGCCCTGGCATCGATTGACCAGGCCAGGCTGCCAGAGCTGCGCCTCGCGGCCCACCCGGCGGCAAGCCTCATCGCTTCGGCCCACCCGGTAGGCTCGATCTGGTCGGCGCATCAGGCTGACGGCGTGGTGGTGCATCCGGGCGCCGAGGCGGTGCTGGTCAGCCGGCCGGCGCTGGAGGTGATGGTGACCGTCATCCCGCAAGCCGATGCCCTGTTCCTGTACCACCTGTTCGAGGGTGCCGCGCTCGGCCTGGCCGCGGCGGCCGCCAGCGATCTGCCGGAGGCGTTCGATGTCGGTCGCGCTCTGGTGGGGCTGTGCAATCTGGGCGCCTTTGCCCAACCCCTTCTCAAGCCATAGGAAGCACGCATGCTGCACAGACTGGTTCAGCTCTATCAACACCTTGATCGCCTGATCGCCGCCATCCCGCCCTCCCTCGGTCTCTTGGCGCTGCGGCTGGCGCTGGCCATCCCGTTCTGGCGCTCCGGGCTCACCAAATGGGATGGCTGGTTCAGCCTTTCCAGCGGCGCGCGCTACCTGTTCGAGCAAGAGTTCAAGCTGCACATTTTCGGGCAGGCTTTGGCCTATCCTTTCCCGCTGACCGCCGCCTTCCTCGCGGGCATCGGGGAACTGCTATTGCCCGTACTACTGGTACTGGGGCTGGGGACGCGGCTGGCCGCTTTGGGCATCCTGGCAATGACGCTGATCATCCAACTGACCATCCCCGATGGACTGATCAATTTCCACCTGCCCTGGGCCGCCATGGCGCTGGGCCTGATGGCCTTTGGCGGCGGCCGCCTCTCGCTCGATGCCCTGGTGGGTACAGTGCGGCGGCGGCAGGCGCCGGCTCACCAGACGATGGGGTGAGTCTCGCCCGTAGCGACATTGACGAAGCCCTCGGGCGCCAGCGGCGAGGGCGCCAACAGCACCCAGCGCCAGGGCGCGCAGGTCAGCGTCGCAAAGGCCAGACGCTCGGGAAAGCCGGGCCACCAGCGCGGCGAAAAGGTCGGCTCATACATCCAGTCGATCGTTTCGCCCTGCCGGTAGAGCTCCTGCATCTCGGCGTCGAGTTCTTCCGGTGGCCGCTGCGTCATCAGCCCGCCGACCTCGTAGCGCACCGTGGCGACCACCTTGTTGTCGCGCACCAGCGCCCAGCCGCCCTGACTCTGCCGCAGCGCGTTGACTGCCATTGCCATGGCCGCGTCAGACGAGCCGACCACCCAGATATTGTGCTTGTCGTGGCCCATCGAGCAGGCCAGCGCCACGTCGGGCGTGCTGGGGCCGGTGCCCAGCCAGAACATTTTCGACGTCCTGCCCTCGCCGGAAAAGCGGTCAACGATGGCGAACTTGGTGACATTACGGCTGCTGTCGCGCTGCACCGCGCCATCGGCCACGGGCAGCTCCATCGTGATGAATGTGTCGTCCCAGTGGAAGGGACGCAGCACTGCCGCCTGCATGCTCTCGCGCCCCGGTTCGGCGGCGATGACGAAATCTGCCGCCACCATCTCGCGGTCGATCTTGACGGTCTTGGTGGCCCATTCCGGCCAGGCAATTGCCGGGATGGGTTTCAAGAAATCCTTGCCGGCCGAGACCTGTTCGCCATCGGCCCAGACCTGGGCAATCGACAGACTCGCGACGTCGTCGAGCAGCACCAGATCGGCAAAGCGCCCGGGGGCGATGGCGCCGACCCAGGGCGTCAGCCGCATGTGGCGGGCCGGATTGATCGTCACCAGCTGAATGGCGATTTCGGGCGAAAGGCCCGCCGCGATGGCCAGCCGCACATTGTGGTCGGTGGCGCCGATCTTGAGCGTATCCGAGCAGGAGCGGTCATCGGTGCAGAGGGCAAAGTTGGACCAGTCGGTCTGGCCCGCCGCCAGGAGGCCCTTGATCATCTCGGGCAGCGAATGCGGGCGCAGCTCGATGAAGAGGCCGCGCCGCAGCTTGTCCTGCACCTCCTCGGTGGTCCAGGCCTCATGGTCCGAGGCCATGCCCGCCGCGGCAAAGGCGTTGATATCATTGATCCCGCGCATGCCCGCGGCATGGCCCTCGACCACGCCACGCTGCTCGAAGGTCGCCCGGATCATGCCCCAGAGCCGCTCATAGGACGGGTTGTCCGGGTTCCACACCGCCGGCCAGTCCATCACCTCGTCGAGCCCGGCCACCATCAGCTGTTGCTTGAGAAAGCTCTGCTGCTCGTCATAGCCGAAATGCCCGCCGCCCCATTCATAAGCCGTGGGCGGCACGGCCGAGCCGGGCAGCGGGAAGATTTTCATCGGCGAGCCGGCCAGCCGCGCCGTCAGCCAGAATTCGAGATTGTGCGGTCCATCGACATTGGAGAATTCGTGGCTCGCCTCACAGGTCCAGGTATTGCCATGCGGCAGCACCAAAGCGGCCTCGTATTCGGGGGTCAGGTGGCTCGATTCGATATGCTTGTGCACCTCGCCAAAGCCGGGCACGGCGCTGAGATGGCGCGCATCGACCCGCTCGGCCACGGTGCCGGGATAGGCGCCGGCAGGGCCGATCCAGGCAATGCGGCGGCCGGCCATGACGATTTCCTGATCCTCATGCCAGTTGCGGCCATAGACATCGAGCAGCCGCCCCACCCGCACCGACCTGTCGGCCGGGCGCTTGCCCAGCGCCACCAGCGCCAGGTTCTGCCGGATGGCGATTTCGTCGGCGGCATGGATCAGCAGGTCATCGGGCAGGGGCATCAGTCAGAAGTCCTTGGAGCGCAGCGTTCGGCCGGGCTGTTGCGTCGGCCCTGCTGGTGCGGCGTTGACAGCCGCTTTGGCGCTAGGCATGAACGCCGCGACATGGTTTGACAAGGCCTCGGCAACCGCACGGGCTCTTTCGGCCGCACGCCGCACGCCGCCCGCAGCAGAAAGTGGTCCTCAATTGCCCCATAAGCCCAATGCGCTGATCCTGGACACCGATGGCGGCGTTGACGACGCCCAGGCGCTGCTGATGCTGATCGCCAATGGCCGCCCGCCCAGCGCCATCACCACTGTGTTCGGCAATGTCGGCCTCGACGCCGCCACCCGGAATATCCTGGCCACCCTGGCTGTCGCCAAAGCCGATGTGCCGGTGCATGCCGGTTCGGGTCGTCCGCTGACTCAGGCGGTGATCGATGCCCGCTATATCCATGGCGAGGATGGTCTTGGCGGCGCGCCACGACCGTTGCAGACCGCAGCGCTGGCCGGCAGCAATGCTGTGGGCTTTCTGATCGACAGCTTCCGCGCCGCCGGCGCTAGCGGCCACAAGATCGACCTGCTGATGATCGGCCCGCTGACCAATCTGGCGCTGGCCTTGCGGCTCGACCCGACCATCATCAATGGCATCGGCCAGCTCACCATCATGGGCGGCACCATCTATGGTCGCGGCAATACGACGCCCGCCGCCGAGTTCAACATCTATGCCGATCCCGAAGCGGCTGCGATTGTCTTCGGCGCCGATATCGACATCCTCGTGGCGCCTTGGGAGCCCTGTGTTACCCACAACATGACCGGCGCCGAGGTCGACGCGCTGTTTGACGCCGTGCCCGACGGCCCGGAAAAGGCGTTTTCGATGGCGCTGGCCCGGCATGCACGCCAGACCATTGCCGGCTATGGCGGCGGCGACAATTTCCGCTTCGTCGATCCCCTGGCCGCCGCGGCCGTGATCGAGCCGGGCATCATCACCCGCTCGATCCGCGCCTCCGTCGATATCGCACTGGCGCCGGGCCTCGCCCGCGGCATGACCATCATCGATCCCTCGGGGCGCCTGGGCACGCCCATGGTCACGCTGATCGAGGACGCCAGGCTCGATCGGCTGATCGCGCTTTACGCCGCCTCCATCGCCTTCGTGCCGCCGGCAGGCTGATCGCGTCTAATCGCTCGGCAGCCAGCGGCCGGCTGCCGAGAGCGCCAGCCGCGGCGAAGCCAGCGGCGCCATGATGCGGTTGCGCCAGGCCGCCAGCGGCGCCTGCCAGCGCGTGCCCTGCAGCATGGCCGCCGCCACGGCGACTGGTGCGACGCCGGCCCGCTCCAGCAGCGTCAGCACCGCAGCCATCGACGTGCCCGAACTGATCACATCGTCCACCACGCCAACGCGCTTGCCCGCCAGCAGCGGCAGGCTACGCGGATCGAGGAAAATGGTCTTCTGCTGGTTCGGACTGGTGATCGAGGACATCGGCGCCGAATAGTCGTCGCGGTACCAGAATTTGCGCGAGGTCCCCAAAGCGACCATGCGGGTGTGGCCGAGGCGCCGGGCGACGTTATTGGCCAAGGGCAGGCCCAGCGTCGGCACCCCGACCACGACATCGACCCCCACCGCGTCCAGCATCTCGGCCATGGCCGCTGACAGTGCATCCTCGACCGCGAAACTGGCCTGGTTGATGATCAGCGAGGCCACGGCCGCGCTGCCATCGCCGGGAAGCACGCGAATGGGCAGCAGCAACTGGCGCCCATCGGGCAGCGCGGCGGGAAAGCTGTCCAGCCAGCCGGCCTGCGCGTCATCCTTATGGGTGCCGGGCGCGTCGAGGGTCTGCCAGAACTGGTGCGGAGCGAGCGACAATAGGGGTTTCCTTGCTGGCGCGCACCAAATGGTGGATGCTGCGACCGTGTTGATTTTCAAGAGTTTAGCAAGTCATGACCCTCGGCGACAATGATCCGTTCGAACTCGAAGCGATGATTGCCCTGCGCCAGGACCTGCATCGCCATCCCGAACTGGGCTTTGAGGAAGTCCGCACCAGCGCCATCGTCGCCCAGTGGCTGGAGGAAGCCGGTATCGCCGTGCATCGCGGCCTGGGCAAGACCGGTGTCGTCGGCACGCTGCAGGTCGGCAACGGCAGCCGCGCCATCGCGCTGCGCGCCGATATGGATGCGCTGGCCATGCCCGAACTGGGCGATCTGCCCTATGGCTCGACCACGTCCAATACCATGCATGCCTGCGGCCATGACGGCCACACTGTCATGCTGCTGGCCGCCGCCCGGCATTTGGCCCGCAGCCGCAATTTCTCCGGCACGGTGTATTTCATCTTCCAGCCCGCCGAAGAGGGCAGGGGCGGCGCCCGCGCCATGCTGAATGACGGATTTCTCGAGCGCTTCCCGATCCAGGCCGTCTATGGGCTGCACAATATGCCGGGCCTCGCTACCGACGAGATGGCGGTAGTTGCAGGTCCGCAGCTGGCCTCCTCGGACAGCTGGGAGGTAACCTTCCACGGCGTCGGCACCCATGGGGCCAAGCCGCATCTGGGGCGCGACGCCATGACCGCGGGCGCCCATTTCCTCACCGCCCTGCATACCATCGTTGCCCGCCGCGTCGACCCGCTGCAGCCCGCCGTGGTCAGCGCCTGCGCCATCACGGGCGGCGATTTCCGCGCCCTCAATGTCATTCCCGACGATGTGCGCATCGGCGGCACGGCGCGCGCCTATGCGGCCGGCGTGCGCGACCAGCTCGAGGCGGAAATCGGCCAGCTGGCCCAGGGCGTGGCCACCAGCTTTGGCATCACCGCCAGCTACAGCTTCACCCGCCGCATCGCCCCGGTGATCAATGATGCGACAGTCACCGCCACGGCATTGTCGGCAGCGCAGCGGGTCACCGGCCGCCCGGTGGTGACCGATTTTCCGCCCTCCACCGCCGGCGACGATTTTGCCGAGTTCGGCGCACGCGTTCCCGGCTGCTATGTCTGGCTGGGCAATGGCCCGGCGGTGGACGGCGCCCTGCATCACAATTCGCGCTATGATTTCAACGACGACGCCATCCTCACCGGCGCGCGCTACTGGACCACTCTGGTCGAGCAGGAACTGCTCTAGTCGAAGCCGCTGGCCAGCAGCGCCAGCGCGCCGGGCACGTCGACGGCCATGGCCACCACGACGGGCGAGCCATTGGGGCTCTCGGTCAGCGCGCCGGCATCGGCATCGTCGCCCAGATTGACGGTGAGGCGGTGCACTTCAAGCGCGAACAGGGCCGGCTGCAGCGCCAGCAGCATCACGCAAGGGTCATGCAGCGGCCGGCTTTGCCGCTCATCCTGCAGATAGGCGGCCAGCATGTCGGCGGCCAGGGCGCCGGCCGGGCTGCTGCGCAGCGCCTGGATATAGGCCTGGTCTGCCCGCAGGCGCCGGGTGACGTCGAGCGGCACGATCGTGGTGCGGATGTCCGAATGCAGCACCACCGCCACGGCTTCGGGGTCGGAGGCGAAGTTGAACTCCGAACCCGGCCCGGCATTGCCCGGCTCGGCAATCGTGCCGCCCATCGCCACCAGTTGCCCGATCCGCCCGGCAGCGGCCGGATGGTGGTTGATCAGCTGGGCGATATTGGTCAGCGGCCCCAGCGCAAGGACGTCGATCGAGCCGCTCGGCGCCGCCAGCAGCGTCTTGGCCAGCCACTCCACCGCCCCCGCCTGGGCTGGCACTATAGGCGCCGGCAGCGTCACGCCGCGCATGCCGTCATCGCCGTGAATGACGATGGCATCGATACTGTCGCGCGCCATGGCGCTCGCGGCGCCTGAGAATACCGGGATATCGCTGCGGCCCATGGCCGCCAGCAGGCCACCCGCATTGGTGGTCGTCCGCTCCAACCCGATATTGCCGGCCACAGTGGTGAGGCCAATCACCTCGAACTGCCCGCTGCTCAGCGCAAACAGAATAGCCACGGCGTCATCGAGGCCCGGATCGGTGTCGATGATGACCCTTCTCGTCATGCGCCTGTCGGGGCCTGTCGTGTGTCCGCTGCGTTCACGTCTGCTCTCCGTCGATGCGGATCATCTCCGCCTTGAAGGCGCTGGCGATTTGCATCGCGTCCCGCAGGATCTTCCTGGGCTCCAGCGTCGTGACGGCGCCAGCCCGCTTCAACCAGCGTCCCGCTACCATGACATCGCTCACGTCACTCGGGCCGGCTGCAAAGACCAGCATTGAATAGGGATCGTAGATCGGTTGCAAGCGCGGGGCGTCGATGTTGATGCGGATCAAGTCCGCCTGCTTGCCCGTTTCGAGCGAGCCAGTCTGGCTATCAAGGCCCAGCACGCGCGCACCCTCGATGGTCGCCATGGCGATGACGTCGCGGGCGGGCAGCGGCTTGCGCGAGCCGGCCAGCAGCTTGGCAAACATCGAGACAGGCGCGAACTGGGCAAAGAGATCGAGCGTATTGCCGCTCATCGGCCCGTCGCTGCCCAGGCCCACCGGCAGGCCGACCGCGCGCATGGCCTCGACCCGGGCAATGCCGCGCCCCGCCTTGCCATTGGAGCGCGGATTGGTGACCACGCCCACGCGCGCCGCCACCATCAGCGCGATATCGGCATCGCTCAGATGCAGGCAATGGGCGGCGATCAGGCCGGGTCGCAGCAGGCCGGACTGCTGCACCACCGCGACGCTGGAGCTCTGGTGTTCTTTCAGCGCCCAATCGACCTCGAGCTGGCTTTCCGCCAGATGGATCTGCACCGGCACATGCTCATGGGCATCCGCCCAGTGCGCAATGCGTTCCATGACGGCAGGGCCCGTCGAATAGGGCGCATGCGGCGCAATCGAGGGGGTGATGAGGGCGTGGCCGGCAAAGCGATCGACCAGCTCTTCCACCAGCGCAAAGCCCTGGTCGAAATCATGGTGGTCCGGCGCGTTGAAGTCGGCCAGGGTCTGTCCGACTATCGCCCGCAGTCCGGCCTCGGCGACGACGGCGCCGACCTCGGTTTCGAAATAATACATGTCGGCGACACTGGTGACGCCGCCCTCGATCATTTCGAGCGCCGATAGCGCCGAGCCGATCCGCACCATGTCCGGCGTGACGAATTTGCGCTCCAGCGGCAGGATATAGCGATAGAGCCGGTCATCGACATCTTCGGCCAGACCGCGAAACACCGACATGCCCATATGGCAGTGGGTATTGACCATGCCCGGCATGACGATGCCGCCGCCACAGTCCACGATGTCAGCGTCCGCGATCACCGGCGGCGCGCCGGCGCCCAGCGCCGTGATGGTCGTGCCATCGATCTGCACCCAGCCCGGATTATGCTCGGTGAAACCCGCGTCGAGCGTCAGCACCCAGGCATTGGTCAGGATGATGGTCATGCCTGGCGGCCTTCTATTCCGGCGCCAGGATGGTGCATTGCTCGGGCACCGGCACCAGCCTGGCCGTGGCACCCGGTTCCAGCGGCCTTGTCAGCGCGCCATTGGCGAGCAGGGGGCCGGCGGCGGTGTCGCACTGATACTGATAGGCGCGTCCCAGATAGGTGCGCAGGCCCAAAGTGGCCGGAATGCCTTCCATCGCGCGGTCATCGGTCACCATCAGGCCGTCGGCCCGGCAGGCCAGCACGAAACTGTCGGGAATCTGGCCGAATTGCTCCAGTGACAGCGTCAGCCGCACGCCGCCACCGGCCTCGGCGGTGATCTTGGCGCCGTCGCGCGCTGTCACGCGCATCGCGATCAGGTTCTCGAAGCCGACAAAGCGCGCGACAAAGGCATTGGCCGGGCGCTGATAGAGACGCTCGGGCGTATCGAGCTGCATGATGCGCCCGGCATGCATGATGGCGACGCGGTCGGAGATCGAGAAGGCCTCTTCCTGGTCATGCGTGACATAGACCGAGGTCGTGCCATTGGCGCGCTGCAGCTTGCGGATCTCCACCCGCATGTCGACGCGCAGCTTGGCGTCGAGATTGCTCAGCGGCTCATCAAACATCAGCAGCGGTGGCTCGATCACGAGCGCGCGCGCCAGCGCCACGCGCTGCTTCTGCCCGCCCGACAGGGCGCCCGGCAGCCGCGCCGCCAGATGCGCCATGCCGACGCGCTCCAGCATGGCGTCGACCCGCTTGGCCCGCGCCGCCCCGGCAATGCCGCGCTGCTTGAGCCCGAAGCCGACATTGTCGGCCACCGACAGGTGCGGGAACAAGGCATAGTTCTGGAATACCAGGCCGATGTCGCGCTGATGCGGCGGCAATTCGGTCAGGTCGCGCCCGCCCAGGGTGATGCGGCCCGATGTCGGCTGCAGAAAGCCGGCGATCAGCCGCAGCGTCGTGGTCTTGCCGCAGCCGCTGGCACCCAGCAGCGAGACCAGCTCGCCCTCGGCGACGTCGAGCGAGAGGTTCTCCAGCACCTGGGTAGTGCCGTAATGGGCGGAGATCGACTGGAGGGAAAGGGCCTGGGTCATGATGTCTACTTGGCTAGGAAGGTGAGGCCGAGCGTGCGCTCGACGATGGCCATCACGGCAACGGTCAGCCCCATCAGCAGCACCGAGACCGAGGCAACCGTGGGATCGAAGAACTGCTCCATATGGGCCAGCAGCTGGATGGGCAGGGTCGACAGGCCCGGCCCGGTCAGAAAGATCGAGATCGAGACGTCATTGATCGAGGTGATGAAGGCCAGGATGAAGGCGGCGATGACGCCCGAGCGCACATTGGGCAGCAGGATGGTGAAGAAGGTCTTGAGTGGTGGTGAGCCCAGGCTGATCGCGGCTTCCTCGATGGAGAAATCGAACGAGGCCAGTGAGGCGCTGACCACCCGCACCACATAGGGCAGCACCAGCAAAGCATGGCCGAACAGCAGCGCCAGATAGATCGGCGCCTCGAGCTGGACGGCTAGGTTCTTGAGCAGCGAAAAGCCCAGCACCAGTTCGGGCACCAGCACCGGCAGCACGAACAGCGTCGACAGCCAGCCCGGGAGGGCAATGCGGTGGCGGTTGAGCGCATAGGCGGCGGGGATGCCCAGGATCAGCGCGATCACCGTCGCCAGCACCGCTGTCTGCAGGCTGGTGACAATCGTGCGCCGGAAGGCATCGATGGCAAAGATGTTCTCGAACCAGCGCAGCGACAGGCCCTGCGGCGGGAAGGTGAGGTAGCTGGTATCGCTCAGCGCCGAGCCGACCACGATGATCAGCGGTCCGACGAGGAAAATGAAGACCAGCACGGTGCCGGCAATCAGCAGGGGATGAATGGATCGGGTCATCAGACAGCCATCGGGTTGAGGCGGCGCGCCAGCCGGGTCATCACCAGGACGATGGCAATGGTGATCACCACCATGATCGCCGCAATGGTGGAGGCCGCGACCCAGTCAAAGGTGACCATGGCCTGCTGATACATCAGCGTGCCCATCATCATGACCTGTTCGCCGCCCAGCAATTGCGGCGTGGCATAGGAGGTAAAGCTGCCGGTAAAGACCAGCACCGCGCCGACGATAAGGCCCGGCACGGCTAGCGGCAGGGTGACCTGGATGAAGGTCGCCACCGGCTTGGCGCCCAGCGAGGCGGAAGCCTGGATCAGGTCGTCGGGGATCGATTCCAGCACGCCCACCAGGGTCAGGATCATCAGCGGCACGAAGAGATAGACCATGGCGACGATCACCGCGCCGGGCGTGTAGAGCATGGCCATTGGCTCGCCGATCAGCCCCAGATTGAGCAGGGTGGAGTTCAGGATCCCGTTCTTGCCCAGGATGATCAGCCAGGCAAAGGAGCGCACCACCACCCCGGTCAGCAGCGGAAACACCGCCGCGACGATCAGGATGGATTTGAGCCACCCCGGCGACCGCGACACGACATAGGCGGTGAGGAAACCGATCACCACCGCAATGGCCGTGGTCGCCAGCGAAATCTGGATGGTGCGCATCAGCACGGTGCGGCGGAAGCCGCTGCCGAAAAACGCGGTATAGGTGGCAAAGGGACCAGCCGGCGTGGTGAAGGTGGTCCAGATGGTTGCCAGCACCGGGACCACCAGGAACACCACGACCAGCAAGGTCGCGGGAAGGGCCAGTGTCCAGCCTGCATAGCGTTTCATTGATTTGGCCTTTCGTGACGCTTGCTGGCGCCACAACCACGATGTCACCCCGGCGCAGGCCGGGGCCCATCCTGAGATCGTGCAGTTGCCTGCATTTCAGGATGGATCCCGGCCTGCGCCGGGATGACACCGCTTGTGTCTATCGTTCAGAGCGAACGGGCGCGGCCAGGGCCGCACCCACAAATACTACATGCCGAACACTTCATTCCAGCGCTCGATCCAACCGGTCTTGGCTGCGTTGAGCTTGACGTAATCGACCCGCTGCAGGCCGGCAATCACGTCGGCGCCATAGGTCCACAGCGCTGCCTGTTCCGGCGTCAGCGTCACCGAAGTGTTCACCGGCGCATCGACACCCTGTTCGGCCAGCTGCTGCTGGATCTCGGGGCTGAGGATGAAGTTGATGAACTCATAGGCGAGCTCCGGCTCGGCCGCGCCGGTCGGGATATTGACCGTGTTCAGCGTGGCAATGGCGCCTTCTTCGAGTTCGGCCCACACGGCGGTCGGGACGGCGGCCTGGATCTGCGCCAGGGTGAAGTCCTGCGCCACGGCGGCGCTGACTTCCCCGGTCGAGAACAGGTTGATCATCTCCGAGCCGGTATTGTAGTTCTTGACTACATTGGGCTTGAGCGCTTCGACGCTGGCAAACGCCGTATCGGCGTCCTCGAAGGCATCGACCTCGGCATGGTCGCCGGCCTTGAGCACCACCATCGGGCCGGCCGTCGTGGTAATGCCCGGCAGGGTCAGCGAACCGGCCAGGTCTTCGCGCCACAGATCGTTCCACGAGGTGATCGGCGTGGTGACCTTGCTCGAATCATAGACAATGCCGACACGACCGATCGAATAGGCCGGGCCGTAGCCGCCCTGCGGATCCTTCGCCAGGTCATAGGAGCCGGCCAGGTTGGGCAGCTTGGCCGGGTCGATCTTCTGGAACAGGCCTGCTTCGATACCCAGCTGGCTATAGCTGTCGGAGAAATAGGCAACGTCCACGCCGCCGCCATTGCGGATCTGGATCTTGTTCAGGCGCTCGCCATTATTGCCGGTTTCAAACACGATCTCGCAGCCGCATTGCGCGCGGAACGGCGCCAGGATGATCGACTCGAGCTTTTCCCCGTTAAAGCCCCACCACGAGATTGTCAGCGTCTTGCCCTGGGCCATGGTGGGGGCCACGGAAAGCAACGCCACGGCGGAGACCGCGGCGGTTACGGCGAAGAATTTGTTCATTCCGGCATCCTTCAAGCGTCGCCCCCAGCTCTGGCCGGCGACAATATGATCAATAATTTTCCCAAGACCCCTAGCCTATTTTTGCAGCGAGGCCAGTGCAAGCCTAATAATTGTGCTGCTGGCTTGGGGCGGTGGTTTAGCCACCGTTATTTGCCGCCCATACAGCGCGCGGCCACCCCCTGTCACAGCTCGACGCCGCCATCTTGTGATCCCCTGAACCGCAGTTTCGGGCACCAAAAGGTTTAAATCGACCGCCTTTGCCCTATATTGGGACATGCGTCGTGCGTAATCGGGCGCGCGGCTGATCCAGTAAGGGCCCTGTTGGGCCCGCATCTTTTTTAGGAGAGCAGCCATGACCGAAGCCAATATCGAAGCAAAGACCGGCGACATTGTCCGCATCAACTACGACGGACGGCTCACCGATGGCACCAGCTTTGACAGCTCGGCCGGGCGCCAACCCCTCGAGGTCAAGCTCGGCGAGGGCCAGGTGATTCCGGGCCTCGAGGCCCATCTGATCGGCATGGCACCGGGCGCCAAGTCCACTGTCACCATTCCCTGCGACCAGGCCTATGGCCCCCATCGCGCCGAGGCCATCCAGACCGTTGATCGCGACAAGGTCCCTGCCGGTCTCGACGTCGAGGTCGGCACCCAGCTGCAGGCTCGGACCACCGATGGCAGCCTGCTGCCCATCCGTGTGGTTGCGGTTGACGACGCCACCATCAAGGTCGATGCCAACCATCCGCTGGCCGGCAAGGATCTGGTATTCGACGTCGAGCTGGTCGAAATCGTCAAGGCGGCTTAACGCGCCAGACAGCAAGAGGCGGGCGCCCTTGGGGGCGCCCGCCTCTTGAATTCTCGGGTTCAGTCCGCGCGTAGCGGCAGGTTGGGCTTAAGCCGCAACTTCCTGGCGCGGCAGCGGATAGTCTTCGGCTTCGTAAAGCGCCTTGATGGCCATGCCGTCAAAACGTCCGCCGCGGACTTCGAGGATGGTGCCACCCAGGCCTGCTTCGGGCAGTTCTTCCATGCAGAAGCGGATGGCTTCGGCAGCCTTGGCGAACCGGCGATACTGGGTCTGCTGCGACTTGGCAACACGACGGCTCGGGAACAGCTCGGCAGCGGCATTGTAGTTGAACGTCATGTCGGCTCCTTGATGGCGACAGCCCGCGAACGGGCCCGGCTTGGCTTGTGCAGCTTCTTGCGCGGCAGCGGATAATCGGGGCTCCGGTAGAGCCAGATCATCTGGTCGTTGCTGTGGCGCTGGCCGTCCAGTTCAAGGCTTGCGCCTTTGAGACTGACCGGGGCCGCCTCTTCTATGGCGAAGCGGAGGGCCTGGGCTGCGGTACGAAATCTGCGGGACCCCTGGGCCTCCGCTACGTGCCAGTCGCTGCCAAGAAAAAGCGCGGCAGGCGCCTGGAAATCAAACTGTATCATTGTCTCTCATTCGGTCCGGCATTCGCCGTGACCAGTCTTATTGTGGGGCCGCCCATCAGGCTGGCCATGCTCGAAGAACGCGACGCTGGCGCTTGTCATGCTGCCAATACGTCGCGACCGCCCGGCACCATGCCGATCGGTACAACACGCTCGCAAAAATCAGGAAAGCCGGTAGTCGGCAGCTTTGATGCGCAAAAACGTATGACGCTTATATAGGCGAGAATGCGCAATTATGCAAGTTGGACCCGTTGGCGGCGTTAACGGACGGCCTTGTCGGGGGGCATCTGGCCGCGGCGGATTGGAAAATCCACCCCGACAGGGCAGACTGCCCGCCGCTACAGGGATGGAGGCCGCCATGACGTTTCGCGCATTGCTCACCGACCGGGACGCCGACGGCAAGGTCAGCTCGGCCGTGACCGAAATCGACGACAGCCGCCTGCCCGCGGGCAATGTGACGGTCGACATCGACTGGGCTGGGCTCAACTTCAAGGATGGCCTCTGCCTGACCGGCGGCGGCGGGCTGGTGCGGACCTATCCCCACGTCGCCGGCGTGGATTTTGCCGGCACCGTGCGCGACAGTGCCGATGACCGTTACGCGGCTGGCGACGCCGTGGTCTTGACTGGCTGGCGTGTCGGCGAGACGCAATGGGGCGGCTTTGCCGAGCGCGCCCGCGTCAGCGCCGACTGGCTGGTGCCGCTGACCCATGGCCTGACGACGCGGGACGCCATGGTGGTGGGCACGGCAGGTCTCACCGCCATGCTGGCGATCAGCCGGCTCGAGGCGGCGGGCCTGGCGCCCGATGCCGGCCCGGTATTGGTCACCGGTGCGGCCGGCGGTGTCGGCTCGATCGCCACGGCCCTGCTGGCCAGTCTTGGCTATGAGGTTGCCGCGCTATCGGGGCGGCCGCAGCATGCCGAGGCCCTGACCGCGCTGGGGGCCACCAGCATTGTTGATCGCCATGCCTTCCTTGCCGAGCCGGACAAACCGCTGGAATCTGCGCGCTGGGCCGCCGCCATCGACAATGTGGGCGGTCCGGTGCTGGGCAAGCTGCTCAGGCAGATCCGCTATGGCGGCGCCGTCGCCAGCATCGGCAATGCCGGCGGCATCGACCTGCAGACCAATGTGCTGCCCTTCATCCTGCGCGGCGTGAGCCTGCTCGGCATCGACAGCGTGCTGCAGCCTTACCCGGCCCGTGTTGCCGCCTGGCAGCGCCTCGCCCAGACCCTCGACCGGACCGCCTATGGCGCCATGGTGCGTGAGATTGGGCTCGATGACCTGCCGCAAGCGGCCAAACAGATCCTGGCCGGCGAGATCAGGGGCAGGGTGATCGTGCGCCCGCGTTAGGGTCTCCGCCCTAGCGATAGCCTGCCGCCTGCAGGTCGAACAGCTCGGCATAGCGGCCGGCCAGCGCCAGCAGTTCTTCATGGGTGCCGGCTTCGAGGATCGCGCCGTTTTCCATCACCAGGATGCGGTCGGCCATGCGCACCGTGGAAAAGCGATGCGAAATGATCACGGCGGTCTTGCCGGCGGCCAGGCTCTTGAAGCGGGAGAATACTTCCGCTTCCGCCTTGGCGTCGAGCGCTGCGGTGGGTTCGTCGAGAATGATCAGCCCGGCATCGCGCATATAGGCCCGGGCAATGGCCACTTTCTGCCATTCCCCGCCGCTGAGGTCGCGCCCCTTCTTGAACAGGCGCCCGAGCTGCTGGTCATAGCCCAGCGGCAGCTTGGCAATCACCGCATCGGCCAGGCTCCGCTCGGCGGCATCCTCAATGCGCGCCATGTCCTGCTGTGCTTCGATGCGGCCCACCCCGATATTGTCGCGCGCCGAAAAGCTGTAGCGAATGAAATCCTGGAAGATCACCCCGATATGGGCGTGGATGTCGCTCACGGTAAAGTCCTTGAGATCAATGCCATCCACGGTGATCCGGCCCTCGTCGGGGTCATAGAGCCGGGTCAGCAGCTTGACGATCGTGGTCTTGCCGGCGCCATTCTCGCCCACCAGCGCCAGCGTCTCCCCGGCCCTCAAGGTGAAGCTCAGATGGCGCAGCGCCCAGGTCTCGGTATCGGGATAGCGGAAGCCGACATCCTCGAAGACAATGCCGCTGCGGATCGGCTCCGGAAACGGCTGGGGCGCCGCCGGCGACACGATGCTCGGTTCTATCTCGAAGAACGAGAACAGATCGTCCAGATACATCGACTGCCCGGCAATCTGGGTAAAGCCCAGCAGCAGCTTCTGGAACAGCCCGTTGAGCCGCAGGAACGAGCCCGAGAGAAAGGCCAGGTCGCCGATCGAAAAATCGCCAATGATGGTGCGCCAGACGATAAAGCCGTAGGCGCCGTAATAGGTCAGCGTCGAGATCGCCGAGAACAGCGCGCCCCAAAAGGCGCGCTGCATGGCGATGCGGCGGTTGTCGAGGAAAATGCCCTGCGCCAGCGTCTTGAACCGCTCGATCAGGAAGCCGCCCAGCCCGAACAGCTTGATCTCCTTGGCCGTTTCGGCGCTGGCCCCGACATGGCGGATATATTCAAGCTCGCGCCGCTCCGGCGTGCGCCAGCGGCTGAGCATATAGGCCAGCGTATTGAACCGTGCCTCGCCCCAGACCGCCGGCGCAAAGCTGATCGGCAGCAGCAGGATCAGCCAGGGCGCATAGACGAACAGCCCCGCCGCCAACGTCGCCACGGTGATGATGTCCTGCGCCTGGCCGAACATCTGGCTGAGCAGGGCATTGCGCCCCGCCGCCTGCCGGCGCGCGCGCTCCAGCTTGTCCTGGTATTCCGCCGATTCAAAATGCACCAGGTCCAGCCGCGCGGCATGCGCCATCAGCTCGACGCTGACGGTGTTGGAGTGCAGCTCGGAGAGCACCGCGTCGACCAGTCCGGTAATTCGGCTCAGCAGGTCCGAGACCAGCACCAGCCCGAGCTCAACCGCCAGCAGCACGGCCACCGGTGTCAGCAGCCCGCTGGCCCACCAGTCGACAAAAGCCGGGCCCGGCGCCGGCACTGTGGTCAGCGCCACCACCGCGTCGATCAGCAGCTTGCCGACATAAAGCATGGCGATCGGCTGCAGCGAGGCCACCAGCCGCAACCCGATGCTGGCGGCGGTGAGAACCTTGCTGGTGCGCCAGATCTGCGCAACCAGGCGCCCGAGATGGCGCAGATTGTCGATGCGCTCGCGGAAACTGGGAGTGGTTTCGGAAATGGGCGGCGGACGGCGCCCGGGAAGGTCGGTCATGTTGTGATGATAGCCGGGTCCGTCGGGGCGGGGAATAGACAGGCACGTAATTTGCGGGCCTTCCCCTCACCCGAACCGGGCGAGGGGAAGGCAGGAGCTTAGTAGGTTTCGAAGGGCTTGGGCTTGTTGCCCATGATGGCTTCGATCTTCTCGATCACGTCCGGCGTCAGCTTGGCCTTGGAGCCTAGCGCCGACAGGTTGTCGGCCAGCTGGCTCTTCTTGGAGGCACCCAGGATCACCGTCGACACATGCGGATTATGCAGGCACCACAGCAGTGCCAGGTGGTGGATCGGCAGGCCGATATCCTTGGCCAGGCCGGCCAGCTGTTTGACCTTTTCGAGCTTGGCCTGACCCTCGGGGCTGGTCCACGCCTTCTTGAGCCATTCATAGCCGGGCAGGTTGAAGCGGCTGTCCTCGGGTATGCCGTCATTGTATTTGCCGGTCAGCGCGCCCGAGGCGAGCGGCGACCAGATCGTCGTGCCCAGGCCCATCCGCTCATAGAGCGGCAGATAGTCGTGCTCGACCTTTTCACGGGTGAACAGGTTATATTGCGGCTGCTCCATCACCGGTGCGGTGATCTTGAAATCGCGCGCCACGGCCCAAGCCTCGGTCAGCTGCTGGGCGTTCCACTCCGATGTGCCCCAATAGAGAATCTTGCCCTGGGTAACCAGATTGTGCATCGCCCAGACGGTCTCTTCGATGGGCGTCTCGATATCGGGGCGGTGGCAGAAATAGAGGTCGAGATAATCCACCTGCAGGCGCTTCAGCGCCGCATGGCAGGCCTCGGTGACATGCTTGCGGCTGAGGCCCTTCTGCGTCGGCTTGCTGCCGCCCCAGAACACCTTCGAGGAAACGGCAAAGCTGTCGCGGCTCCAGCCGAGATCCTTGAGCGCGGCGCCCATCAGGGTTTCCGACTCGCCGGCTTCGTAGCCTTCGGCATTGTCGAAAAAATTGACGCCCTCATCATAGGCCAGGCTCATCAGCGCCATGGCTTCGCTATGGTCGACCTGCTTGGAGAAGGTGACCCAGCTCCCCAGCGAGAGTTCGCTGACCTTGAGGCCCGATTTGCCGAGACGACGATATTCCATGAGAATGTCCTGCTGTTGCGCGGCGCCGGGCCGCCCTCCCTCCATCGGTAATTGCCGATGGATTTCCCGGTCATACGCCCGGGCCACCAGCCTGTAAAGCCGCGGATGGACGCTCTGGTTCCAGAGGTCTAGACTACGACATCGTCCTGTCCCGCCGGAGCGCTGCCATGCTCAAGGATATCGATTCCGCCGCCATCCTTGCCGTCACCACGCTCGATCGGGCCCGGCACTTCTACGGCAATATCCTTGGCCTCGACCTGCACTCGGACGACGGCAATGTGCTGGTCTATCGCACCGGCACGACACGGCTGATGATCTACGTCTCAGAATATGCCGGCACCAACCAGGCCAATGCCGTGGTCTGGGGCGTCGGCCACCAGTTCGACCCCATCATCGCCGATCTGCAGGCAAAGGGCGTATTGTTCGAGCATTATGACATGATGGAGCGGGACGGGGATATCCACATCGCCGGCGCCTTCAAGGCCGCCTGGTTCAAGGACCCGGACGGCAACCTGCTGCATCTGAACAATATGTAGTCAGGGCCGCTCGCGCAGGAAGCTCGCCAGGTCGTCGGTGATGTGATGCACATGCGGGCCGACGGCGCGGCCGAGTTCCCAGGCTTCCACCTGCTCATGGATGAAGTCGGGTCCGGCAACGACCTGCACCGTGGCCATGCCGACGTCATGGGGCACCATCAGGTTCTTTTCCAGGTCGTCGAACATCACCGCCTTGGTGGGGTCGATGTCATGCAGGGCAAAGAAACCGTCATAGGCCTGCTTGAGCGGCTTGGGCTGGTAATCCATGGCGCGGATATCGTGCACATGCTCGAACAGGTGGGCGGCGCCCAGCCTGGCCAGCACGGCGCGGGCATGGCCGGTATCGCCATTGGTCAGGATAAACTTGCGGCCGGGCAGGGCCTCGATCGCTGCCACCAGGTCCGGATGCGCGTCGACCGGCGCATAATCGATGGCATGCACGGTATCGAGGAAATGGTCGGGATCGACCTTGTGCTGGTGCATCAGCCCGTTCAGCGTGGTGCCGAAATCGCGGTAATAGCCCTTCTGCAGCGCCCGCGCCGCGTCGAATTCGAGCTGCGTCAGCGCCATCACATAATGGGTGATCTTGATGTCGATCTGCGCGAACAGGTTGCAGCTGCGCGGATAGAGCGTGTTGTCGAGATCGAACACCCAGTCGGTGACGTGATCGAGGCTGCGAATGGTCGGGGTCAGGGAGTTCATGCGGCGACTATGCCAGAGATTGTTGAATTTTGCGTCAAACGATTGCGGGAGCGGCGCGAACGCCGCTCCCCACTGGCCTATTCAGCCGGCATATTGGCTTCGATGACCAGGCCCAGCGCCGTGATCAGCCCGGCCGGGTTGGCGGCAGCCGCCATCAGCACCAGCGCCGAGGTCGGCGAGGGCGGCGCCACCTTGATTTCGAGGCTTTCCGGATTGTCGAGGAAGGCGCTGACCGGTGGTACCACGACATCGGTCAGGGCCGGAATGCCGGACTGGGCGACCATGGCCGGCAGCGCCGACTTGAGGCCTTCCACAAAGCTGGCGCGGTCAGCACCCGACTCCGCGGCGTAATAGTCCAGCAGCTTGCCGACGAGGCCCGCATCGTCATAGCGCACCGAAGCGCCCACGATCGACACGCCCTGCATGATGGCCATGCCCTGCATCATCTGGGCCTGCGCCATTTCCTCGGTCATCTCGCCACCGGCCGCCATATTGGCCTGCATGGTGTTGAACTGCTCGAGCACTTCGGGGGTCACGCCCGTCACGTCGGCGGTGACGTTGAGCGCGCCCTGCTCGGCAAAGTCGAACAGGAATTCGGTGATGTTGAGATGGCCATCGGCCATCGACCAGGTCATGTCCTGGCTGATATCGCCCGCAATATTGGTGAGGCCCAGGGCCTCGATGACCGCGCCCGCTTCGGGATCTTCTTCGCCCACGCTGGACAGGTCGGCCACGATGCCATTGATGGCCAGGGTCGACGACAGATCCACCAGATCGGGGCCCTGTGCGGGATTGAAGGTGGAGGCAGCCTCGAAGCTCGCATAGGAGATGACTTCGGCGCCATCGCGCAGCACCGACAGCGGGCCGGTGCTGATCGCGCCGATCAGCTGCAGGCTGGCGATCGCTGGCACGGTGTCGCCGCCGGGCAGATAGAGGTCGCTGATCTCGATATCGGCCAGGCTGAGATTGCCGATCGGCTCGGCGGCAAATTCGGTATCGATGTCGGGAATGGTCAGGCTGTCGGCGCGATAGCCGCCATCGGGCAGTTCGCTGACGCCCGAAAAGGTCAGCTCGGTATCGAACGTCATCGGCTCGGTCGGACCATCCGGGCCCGTCAGACTCACGGTGGCGCCCTCGACGGTAATAGTATCGCCATCCAGCGTCGCGGCGCCGAATTCGATGTCATAGCCGAGGCTGCCATAGACGGTGGCAAAGCGATCGACGAAGGCCTGGGCTTCAAGCGCACTGGCTTGTCCGATCAGCGCGACGCTGGCGACGCCGCTCAGCAGCATCAGGGTGATTGTCTTGGTGGTCCTCATGGTCGTCTCCGGCTGTTTTTTGGTTTGATTGTGTCGGGCAGGCGAGATGGGCAGGCGCTTGGCAGTCTCAGGCAGGTGGCGTCTCGTCCTTGCAATTGCAATAGAAACTGGTCGCAAATGGGACGGCGCGCACCGGGAGCAGCAAACTAGTGTCGCTGTATTTCATCCCGAAGACAGCGTCGGGCCGTCACAGGAACTGCCGATAGGCCGGATTGTCGGTCTCCTCCCAATAGGGAAAGCCGACCGCATCGATATGGGCAATGAAGTCGGCGCGGGTAGGTTCCGGCACCTGCACCCCCACCAGCACGCGACCATAGTCGGCCCCATGGTTGCGGTAGTGGAAGAGCGAAATATTCCACGCGTCATTGAGCCCTTCAAGAAATTTCAGCAGCGCGCCCGGCCGTTCGGGAAACTGGAAGCGGTAGACCACCTCATCATGCAGGTCGTTGACCCTGCCGCCCACCATGTAGCGGACATGCAGCTTGGCCACTTCATTGTCGGTCATGTCGGTGACCTTGAGGCCGTTACCGGCCAGCAGCGCGATGACGGCATGCTTTTCCGCCTCGCCGCCGGTCAGCTTGATGCCGACAAAGATGGTGGCGCTGGCGCCATGGGCGAAGCGGTAGTTGAACTCGGTGATCGAGCGGGGCCCCAGCAGGCGCATGAAGGCGCGGTAGCTACCCGGACGCTCGGGGATTTCCACCGCCAGCAGCGCCTCGGCGCGCTCGCCGATCTCGGCCCGTTCGGCCACATAGCGCAGCCGGTCGAAATTGACATTGGCGCCCGAATTGATGGCGATCAGCGCCCCTTCCGGCGCCACGCCCTGCTCGACCTGCCGGCGCAATCCGGCGAGAGCCAGGGCCCCGGCCGGTTCGGCAATGGCGCGGTGGTCATCGAAAATGTCCTTGATCGCCGCGCAGATCTCGTCGGCCGTGACCGTGACGATGTCGTCGAGCAGCTCGCGGCAGATGCGGAAGGTTTCCTCGCCCACCTGGCGCACGGCGACGCCGTCGGCAAACAGGCCCACCTGGTCGAGCGCCACCGGATGACCCGCGGCAATGGCCGCCTGCATGCTGGCGGCCTCTTCGGGCTCGACGCCGATGATGCGGATCTCGGGGCGCAGGAACTTGACGAAGGCGGCAATCCCGGCGGCCAGGCCTCCCCCGCCGATCGGCACATAGATCGCCCCGATCGGCCCCGGATGCTGGCGCAGCAGTTCCATGCCGATCGTGCCCTGTCCGGCGATCACGTCCGGATCGTCGAACGGATGCACCACCACATAGCCGTGCTTTTCCGCCAGACTGGCAGCATGGCCACGGGCGGCGTCGAACCCGTCGCCGAACAGCACCACCTCGCCGCCGCGCTTGCGCACCGCATTGATCTTGATCGCCGGGGTCGTGGTCGGCATCACCACAATGGCGCGGATGCCCAGTCGATTGGCCGATAGCGCCACGCCCTGGGCATGGTTGCCGGCCGAGGCGCAGATCACGCCACGGGCACGCTCTTCGGGGCTGAGCTGGGCAATGCGGTTATGCGCGCCGCGGATCTTGAAGGAGAATACCGGCTGCATGTCCTCGCGCTTGAGCAGCACATCGACGCCCAGCCGGGCCGACAGCATTGGCATGCTGTCGAGCGGGGTTTCCTCGGCGACTTCATAGACCGACGAGGTCAGAATGCGGCGGACATAGTCCTGCATGGCGGGCACTCCAGTGGTGACCGCGAGACACGCCGCGCCGACAGATTTGTCAACACCCGTCCATGCCAAGGCGCCGCCTGAATGCGGTTGTCACGGGAGAGCGGACCCCGAGACGGGTTTCGCCTCTGGTAAGTTAAAGTAGTGAGACGGAAACCGCCCCATGGGCCATTCGAGCGTAGCTCTTATGGCCTTCTCGCCTAAAATCGCTCCACCGGAGCGATTTTACCTTCGGCACGGTTCGAAGGGCGCCGGTTTTTGGAACTGTTCGGTCCTAGGGGTCGCTCGCCCTGTCGCAACCGAAGCGTGGAACCTGTGGGAGAGGCAAAACCCCCACCCGGCTCACCCCACCACTGTTCGCCTGCAGGCCGCCGCATGGGTGATGGGAAGAGCGTGCCACAGATTTTGGGAGGGGGGATTAGCGGTATAGGTCGCCTCGACCATTGCTCCTGCCCAATGCGTCACGCCGGCCACGCCAACAGCTGCGAGCAGGTGGTCACAGGCAATAGCGGGCGCTGGCCGGCAAGATCCAGTAGCGCCCCGCCAGACAAAACTGCATGGCTGGTCATCTCAATCAAATGATTGATAGGCAATTTCGCCAGTATATAAGCCCTGCCGTTACGAGGTGATAATGGACTGTCCTGCCCCCCATAAACGCGAAAGTGGTGACGACCGCCGGCTGGCGATTGCCGCTGCGGCGCGCGCCATCATCGTGGAAAAGGGTCTCGAAGGCCTGCGCACCCGCGACATTGCCGATCGTGTCGGCATCAACATTGCCACGCTGCACTATCACGTCCCCTCCAAGGAGGCGCTGGTGGCCTTGGTGGCCGAGAGTATCCGCTTCGATTTTCGGGCTCAGGCGCAGCGCCATTCGCGCGAGGGCAAGACGGCGCTCGAGCAGCTGCATCTCGAATTCGACGATTTTCGCGAAACCATGCGCGACATGCCCGATCTGGTGATCGTGCTGACAGAACTTGTCGCGCGCTCGCGGCGTGATCCCGTCATCGCCGGAATCATGACCCCGATCTACGAGTTCTGGCGCAATCAGTTTGTCGACATTTTCCGTCTCGGCATCGCCGACGGCTCTTTTCGGGCCGATACCGATGCCGAAGCGGCTGCCCTGATCATTACCGGCGCCCTCTCCGATTGCTGGCGCCGTCCCAATACCGGCACGCCCCGGCTCGAACAGATGCTTGCCGAGCTGGAACGCGCCTTTGCCCCCTATCCCTCTTCATACTCAGGAAGCCTCTGATGTCCGCCCACCCAACTTCCCCTGCCGGCGCCCCGGCCGCGCCCGATCCGCGCCGCTGGCTGGCGCTCTTCGTGCTGCTCATCGCCAATTTCATGAACCTGATCGACGTCACCATCGTCAATGTCGCGCTGCCCTCGATGCGTGATGGCCTCAATGCCACCGACAACCAGATCGAGTGGGTCGTCGCCGCCTATATCCTGGCCTTTGCCCTCGGCCTTTTGCCCTTTGGCCGGCTGGGCGACATCCTGGGCCGCACCACCCTGTTCCTCTGGGGCGTGGCCGGCTTCACCGCCGCCTCGGCCCTCTGTGGTCTGGCGCCCAATATCGAGTTCCTCATCGTCGCCCGCATCATCCAGGGCCTGGCCGGCGCCATGATGACGCCGCAGGTGCTGGCCATTGCCACCGTGACCTTCCCGCCGCATGAGCGCGGCCAGGCCTTTTCGCTGTTCGGTCTCTCGGCGGGTCTCGCCGCCGTCTGCGGCCCCATCCTGGGCGGCGTGCTGGTCTCGGCCAATCTGTTCGGCATGGACTGGCAGCCCATCTTCCTGGTCAATATCCCCATCGGCATCGCCACCATCATTGCCGGCTGGTTCCTCATTCCGCGTCTGCCCGGCCATGCCAGCCTGCGCAACGACTATGTCGGCATAGTCCTGTTTGGCCTGGGCATCCTCGCCGTGGTCTTTCCCATCATCGAGGGCCGCGCCTATGGCTGGCCGCTCTGGGCCTTTGCCATGATCATTGCCGGCTTCGGCCTGCTGGTGGCCTTTGTGTTCTGGACCCGCGGCCGCGCCGCCGCCGGCCGGTCGCAACTGCTCAATTTCGACCTGATTACCAACCGCCAGTTCATGTTCGGCGCCTTCGTCACCACCGTCTTTTCCTCGGGCATTCCGGGCATGTTCATGGTGATCTCGCTGCTGCTGCAGGGCGGCTTTGCCTTCACCCCGCTCGAATCGGGCCTGGCCAATACGCCCTTCTCGGTGGGCGTGCTGCTGGCCTCCGCCATTGCCGGCCGCGTTGGCAGCCACTTCCTGCGGGCTCGCCTGGCCACCTCGGGTGCCCTGCTGGCCCTGGGTATCGGCGCGCTGCACTTCTATATTGCCGGCGTTGCCGACAGCATCGATCCCTGGGCCTTCCTGGCCCCGCTGCTGATGGCCGGTATCGGCCTGGGCCTGGGTTTTTCCTCGCTGTTCCAGCTGGTGCTGGCCAATGTGCCGCCGCGCGATGCCGGCGCCGGCTCGGGCTCGCTGCAGGCCTTCCAGCAGGTCGGCGGCGCCCTCGGCGTCGCCATTATCGGCGAGCTGTTCTTCGGCAGGCTGGGCGCCAACCTGGGCACCGGCGTCCTGCCGCACGCCGCCTTTGCCGACGCCGCCGCCACGGCGCTCTACTATGTCATGGGCAGCTTTGCCGTGGTGCTGCTGCTGTCGCCGTTCTTCCGGCGCAATCCCGGCCACGGCCAGCGCCCGGCTGCCCCGGCTGTCGTGCTCGAGCACTAGCCGCGCCGTTTCGCCAAAGCAAAAGGCCGCCAGCAATGGCGGCCTTTTCGTTTGCGGTGGGATCAAGCCTAGCGGACGATCAGCGTGCCGGCACCGAATTCGGTGAACAGTTCCACCAGCACCACATGCGGCTGCTTGCCATTGAGGATAACCACGCCCTCGACGCCGTCTTCGAGCGCGGCAAAGCAGGTTTCCACCTTGGGGATCATGCCACCCGAAATCGTGCCGTCGGCAATCAGCTCCTTGGCCTCGCGCACGCTGAGCTCTGGGATCAGCGTGCCGGACTTGTCGAGTACGCCGGGCACGTCGGTCAGGAACAGCAGGCGCTTGGCGCCCAGCGAGCCGGCAATGGCACCGGCAAAGGTATCGGCATTGATATTGTAGGTATTGCCGTCGCGGCCCGGCGCCACCGGCGCAATCACCGGAATCAGCTCGGAGCGGGCCAGCAGGTCAAGCAGCGTACGGTCGACTTCCACCGGCTCGCCGACAAAGCCCAGGTCCAGCACCCGCTCGATATTGGAGCCGGGATCCTTGACGGTCTTTTCCGCCCGCTTGGCAAAGACCATGTTGCCGTCCTTGCCGCACAGGCCAATGGCCCATTCGCCTTCGGCATTGATCAGCGCCACGATTTCCTTGTTTATCGAGCCGGCCAGCACCATCTCGACCACTTCCATGGTCCGCTTGTCGGTGACCCGCAACCCGCCCTCGAACTTGGATTCGATGCCCAGATTCTTCAGCATCAGCGCGATCTGCGGCCCGCCACCATGCACCACGATCGGATTGACCTTGGATTGCTTGAGCAGGGCGATGTCGCGGGCAAAGGCCTGGCCGAGCTTGGCGTCGCCCATGGCATGGCCGCCGTACTTGACGACGACGGTCTTGCCCTCATAGCGCTGCATATAGGGCAGGGCCTGGGCGAGAATACCGGCATCGTGGCTGAACCGGTCGGTCTCGGCGGCTTTATCGGACATAGGCAGACCCAATCAATTGGTCAAACGGCGTGAAAATGTCCGCACCGGGAATAGAGCATCGGGGCGCAAAGGAAAAGCCGCTTCTGCGCTTTTGGCACTGATCCGTTTGTGCCCTCAGCGCGTTATCGTACCGCTAATCCTGTAACCCGGCCCGGGCGGGATAGGCATAACCGGGGAGGCAGGCTAAACCTATGCCCATGATTGACACACCGTCCCAGGACATCGCCGACCTGATTGCCCGCTGCGCCCTGCGGGATCGCGCCGCTTTCCGTGTTCTCTACGAACGCACCAGCGCGAAACTCTTTGGCGTTACCCTGCGTATCTTGAAAGACCGTTCGGAGGCCGAGGAGGCTCTCCAGGAAGTTTTCGTGAAGGTTTGGCAGCGTGCCGACCGTTACGTCGCCGGTACGACCAGCCCGATAAGCTGGCTGGTTGCCGTCGCACGCAATCATTCACTCGACATTCTGAGAGCCCGTCGTCCACCGTCCGACGATATCGATGTGGCGCTTGAAATTCCTGACGCCGGCCCCTCTCCGGAGCGGGCGACCCAGGAGAGTCAGGAGCGACGCCAGATCGAGACCTGCCTGGGCACGCTCGATCCCGAACGTGCCGACGCGGTGCGCGGTGCCTATCTCGATGGCTATAGCTACGAGGAGCTGGCGACGCGCTATACCGTGCCTTTGAACACGATGCGGACCTGGCTGCGCCGGAGTCTCATCAAACTGAAAGATTGCCTGAGCGCATGAGCACCAGTGATGATTTCGGCGAAGACTTTGAGGGCCGCAACGCCTTGGTGGCCGAGTATGTCCTGGGTCTGCTCTCGGCCAGCGACCATGAGCGTATCGGCCGCCTGATTGAGGATGACCAGAACCTGCGGGCGGAACGGGACTTCTGGGTCTCGCGCTTTGCCGCGCTCAACCAGGAATATGAAGAAACCCCCGTGCCCGGCCATATCTATGCCGCCATCGAGGCCCGCGCCTTTGGCGATGTCGTGCGGTCACGGCCGATGGCAAGCTTCTGGGACAGCCTGATGGTCTGGCGCGGCATTGCCGCCGGGGCCCTGGCAGTCGCCGTGGCGGCGGTCGGTTTCAACCTGCTGCAGCCCGCCGCCGATGTCTCCAGCCTCACCACCCAGCTGGTGGCCGCGCTCGAGGAAGAGGGCAGTCCGGTCAAGTTCGTCGCCCTCTATGATGGCAGCGGCAATGTCCGGCTCACCGCCCTGTCGGGTGAAGCCGTACCGGACAAGGATTTCGAACTCTGGGCCATCCAGGGCGGCAATAACCCGATCTCCATGGGCGTCATCCCGGTCAATGAACGCAGCGCCGTGTCCATTGCCCCCGAGGTCATGGAAGGCTGGGGCGAAGGTTCGGTGCTCGCCATTACCCTTGAGCAAAAGGGCGGCTCGCCCGATGGCAATCCGCATGGCCCGATCGTCGCCAAGGGTGCCGTTACGAAGATCTAGCCGTTCCGGATCACCGCAATCGCAAATATAAAAAGCCTGGCCAAAACACTGTCGCCACCCTGAAACGGGTGGCGACAGTTTTCGTAAGTCGTTGTGAAACAACCAATTTCACGCCCCGCAAAAATCTTCGCACTATTTTTCGCGACGGCGAAACAATCTGAAACTTAAGCTGAAACGCCCCCGTTCCTTCACATGTCCCAGCCGAACAACGGGAACAAGATACAGGAAGGAACGACCCCATGAACTTCTCTCTCCGTGCACTCACCGTCGCTGCCATGATCTCCGCCGCCTCGATCGGCGGCGCGATGGCCCAGGACAATCCAATGGTTGGCGGCGCCGCCATGTTCGCTGACAAGAACATTGTCGAAAACGCCGTGAACTCGGCCGACCACACCACCCTGGTTGCCGCCGTTCAGGCTGCCGGCCTGGTCGAGACGCTGTCGGGCGAAGGTCCGTTCACCGTTCTGGCCCCCGTCAATGCCGCTTTTGACGCCCTGCCAGCCGGCACCGTCGACACGCTGCTGCTGCCAGAAAACAAGGACACGCTGGCCACCATCCTGGCCTGCCACGTCATCCCGGCCAAGGCCCTCTCCACCGACATCGTCGGCATGGTTGAAGCCGATGGCGGCGAGCATGTTGTCGACACCGTGGGCGGCTGCAAGCTGACCCTCAAGGCTGCCGATGGCAAGGTCACCGTGACCGACGAGAACGGCACCGTTGCCAATGTCACCATTGCCGACGTGATCCAGTCCAATGGCGTGATCCACGTGATCGACGCCGTGCTGACGCCAAAGTCGGCCATGTAACCACAAGGGCGGCCATTGCGAATGGCCACCTAAGAGAGGCGACTTGTTTGCCGCCTCTCACCACAACTTGACGTGCCATGCCCCTGCCCGGGACCCTATACTGGCCGTCAACCAAGCCCCGCGCCGCCGCCCGCATTCCCTCCTGCGGTCCCGGGCGCGGGGCAATCTGCTCAAGGAGAAGGACCATGGCTATCGATCGTCGCAATCTGCTGCTGGGTGGCTCGGCCCTCGCCGCTGTCGCCGCCTTTGTCGGCCTGCGCCCCATGGGCACCACCCAGGCGGCCGAGGGCGATTTCCCCTTCAAGCTGACCGACGCCGAATGGCAGGCCAGGCTCGAGCCCGCCGCCTATGACGTGCTGCGCCACGAGGGCACCGAGCGGCCCTATAGCTCCCCGCTCAATGACGAGCACCGCGCCGGCACCTTTGTCTGCGCCGGCTGCGCCCAGCCCCTGTTCGCCTCTGACACCAAGTTCGACAGCGGCACCGGCTGGCCGAGCTTTTATACTTTCATCGATGGCGCCCTGGGCACCACCGAGGACACGTCGCTGTTCATGACCCGCACCGAAGTGCACTGCTCCAATTGCGGCGGCCACCAGGGCCATGTGTTTGATGATGGTCCCGAGCCCACCGGCCTGCGCTACTGCATCAATGGCGTATCGCTGAACTTCATCGCCGCCTGACACGGTGGCGCCCTCCCCTCGCCAAGGGAGGGGCAAGGCGAGAAAAATCGGCGCGCCCGGCTTCCGCGCGCCGGTCGCCGCGCGTATATCGGGCAGCATGAAACTCACCATTCTCCAGACCGGCGAAGTGCCGCTGCCGCTGCGCAGCCGCTTCGTGCCCTATCGCAAGATGTTCGAAGCCATGTTCGACCAGACCGGGCAGGGCTTCAGCTACGAGACGATCAACGTCGCCGAGGGCGAGCCCCTTCCCGAGCCGGCGCGCCTGGAAGGCGTGGTGATCACCGGCTCGGCCGCCGGCGTCTATGACGATCTGCCCTGGCTTGAGCCGCTGCGCGATTTCATCCGCCAGGGCTATCAGCAGCGCACGCCGCTGCTGGGCATCTGCTTTGGCCACCAGATCATGGCCGACGCCCTGGGCGGGGACGTGCGCAAGTCGCCCAAGGGCTGGGGCCTGGGGCGCCATACCTATGAAGTCACGGCCCGGCCCGGCTTCATGCCGCAGGCGCCGTCCGCGCTGGCTATCGCCTGTTCGCATCAGGATCAGGTGCTCGTCCCGCCGCGCGATGCCGAGGTCATCCTGGCCTCCGGTTTCACGCCCCATGCCGGCTTGGCCTATCGCAATGGCGCCGCGCTGAGCTTCCAGCCCCATCCCGAATTTGCCGATGACTACACCATTGCCCTGGCCGAGCTGCGCCGCGGCAAGGCGCCCGACGAACTGGTTGATTCGGCCATTTCCTCGGTGGCCACGCCATCGCATAGCGCCGACGTTGCCGGCTATATCGGACGCTTCTTCAAGGAACGCTGAGCCTGGCCCGGCCGGTGGCCATGCCGCAAACTTGGCGCTCCGCCTTGATCTAGGTCAACGGCGGCCCACCCATTCGATGCAATTCTGAATTCGTCTGCCCATAGCGCCAGGAATCTCGCGTGTTCAATCTCGATAAGCTCTCCATCACCCAAAAGCTGGTCGCCGCCTTTCTCGGTTTCGGGGCTCTGGTTGTCGTCTTTGGTGGCATGGCCATCACCCCCTTGCTGGCGCAGAACAATATGGCGGTCCTTATACCTCTGGTCTTGGCTGGGGCCGCGGCGGCCTCGGGGTGCCTGGCGGTATTCGTCCTGTTCCAGCGCGTGGTCTCAAGCCGGCTCCGTACCCTGGTGGCCCTGACGGGCGAACTGGCCGCGGGCCGCACCGATCTGGCCATTCCGCCCCAGAAGGTCAGCGACGAACTCACCGTCATGTTTGACGCGCTGGGCGCCTTCCGCGCCGCGCTGGTGGAACAGGCGGCCCTGCAGCAGAGCGAACGCCAGCGCGAGACCGAAGCCGGCCTGCGCCGGCGGGCGGCCGACCGGCTGACCGATGACCTGCAGGGGACGCTGCGCGCCGTGATGGAAGGTGATCTTGGCCGGCGCGTCGATGTCGCCTATGAGCAGGCCGAGCTCCGCCAGCTGGCCACCGAGGTCAATGCGCTGCTCGAGGCCGTCGACAAGGGCCTGACCAGCACCGGCCTGGTGCTGTCCGCCTTGGCCCGGGCGGACCTGACGGCGCGCGTCAATGGCGCCTTTACCGGTGCCTTTGCCGAGCTGCGCGACAATACCAATGCCGTGGCCGAAAAGCTGTCCAGCGTGGTGACTGACCTGCGCGTCACCTCGCGCGCCCTCAAGACCGCCACCGGGGAAATCCTGGCCGGCGCCAACGACCTGTCCGACCGCACCACCCGCCAGGCGGCGACCGTGGAAGAAACCTCGGCCACCATCGAGCAGCTGTCGCGCACTGTCGGCGCCAATGCCAGCCGCGCCCGCGAGGCCAACCAGGCCGTCTCGGCGGCCTCGGCCATCGCGGTGGAAAGCGGCAAGGCCATGGAATCGGCCACTGCCGCCATGTCGGCCATCACCACCTCCTCGGCGAGGATTTCCAGCATTATCGGCCTGATTGACGATATCGCCTTCCAGACCAATCTTCTCGCGCTGAACGCGTCGGTGGAAGCCGCCCGGGCGGGCGATGCCGGCAAGGGCTTTGCCGTGGTGGCGGTGGAAGTCCGCCGCCTGGCCCAGTCCGCTGCCAGTGCCTCTGCCGAGATCAAGCAGCTCATCGATGTCTCGGCCGGCGAGGTGGCCGGCGGCACGCAACTGGTCATGGACATTGCCCAGCGCATCGTCGCGCTCAATGGCTCGGTGACCCAGAGCGCCACGCTGATCGGGGAGATTGCCGACGCCAGCCAGAGCCAGGCCCTGGCCATCGAGGAAGTGGCCGTCGCGGTGCGGCAGATGGATGAGATCACCCAGCACAATGCGGCGTTGGTGGAAGAGACAAATGCCGCCATCGAGCAGACCGAGGCTCAGGCCGCCGAACTCGACCGCATTGTCGACGTCTTCACCCTCGCCGACGCCACCGCCCGGCCAGGCAGCTCTCGAGCCGCCTAGCTCTCGAGCAGCATCGCGATTTCGGTGCGCAGCTCGCGCAGGCCGTCGCCCTTGACCGATGAGGTCAGGATGACATGGGGATGGGCCGCCGGCCGCTTGGCGATCGCCGCCTTGGTGGCGATGATGACCTTGTCGAGCTCTTCCTTGCTGGGCTTGTCGGCCTTGGTCAGCACCACCTGGTAGCTGACGGCGGCATGGTCGAGCTCGTTCATCACCGTCAGGTCGGTGTCCTTGGGGCCGTGCCGCCCGTCAACCAGCACATAGACGCGGCGCAGCGTGGCGCGGCCCACCAGATAGCGGTGGATCAGCTTGGTCCACTGCCGCACCTTGTCCTCGGGCGCGCGGGCATAACCATAGCCGGGCATGTCGACGATGCGCAGGTTTTCGCTCTGGCTCTCGAAGATGTTGAGCTCCTGCGTCCGGCCCGGCGTATTGGACGTCCGGGCCAGCCCCGACATGCCGACCAGCGCATTGATCAGGCTGGATTTGCCCACATTGGAGCGCCCGGCAAAGGAGATTTCCACCCGATCCATCTCGGGCAGGTCGGCAATGCTGACGCAGCCTTTGACGAACAGGAAAGGGCGCGCAAACAGCAGGCGACCGCGTTCGATCATGTCAGGGGCGTAATCGATAGTGGTCATCGTGCTTGGCCTTCAAAAACAAGGTACCCGCCGGAGGGTCCCGGCGGGCATGTAGCATGGTTGATCGGTGATGGCGATCAGGACGTGGCGATCAGGACTTGGTCGCTTCGTCCGCCTTGGGCTTGCGCCGGAAGGCGTCCAGGATATTGCCGATCAGGTTCACTTCCACGCCATGGCGCTTCATGATGAACCACTGCTGCGTCACCGACAGCGTATTGTTCCAGGCCCAGTAGATCACCAGACCCGCCGGGAAGGTGCCCAGCATGAAGGTGAAGATCACCGGCATCCAGTTGAAGATCATCGCCTGGGTCGGATCCGGTGGCGGCGGGTTGAGCTTCATCTGCACCCACATGGTGATGCCCATGATCACCGGCCAGATGCCCAGGTGCAGGAAGCTGCCGATCAGCGGCAAGGCCGTGGGTTCCCAGGGGATCAGGCCGAACAGGGTGAAGATATTGGTGGGATCTGGCGCCGCCAGATCCTGGATCCAGCCGAAGAACGGCGCATGGCGCATGTCCAGGCTGATGAAGATGACGGTATAGAGCGCAAAGAAGACCGGGATCTGGATCAGCACCGGCCAGCAGCCGCTGAGCGGATTGATCTTTTCGGTCTTGTACAGCTCCATCATCGCCTGCTGCTGGGCCGGGCGATCATCCTTGAAGCGTTCCTGGATGGCCTTCATTTCCGGCTGTACGCGGCGCATGGCGGCCATTGAGGCATAGGAGCGGCTGGCCAGCGGGAAGAAGATGGCCTTGACGATGACGGTCACCGCCAGCACGGCGACGCCGAAATTGCCGATAATGCCGTTGAGGAAGGTCAGCAGATAGTACATCGGCTTGGTCAGGAAGCCGAACCAGCCCCAGTCGATCAGCAGGTCGATCCGGTCAAAGCCATAGGTCTGCTGGTAGCTGTTGATGACCGATTCTTCCTTGGCGCCGGCAAACAGGTAGCTCTCATGCGTCGCCGTTGCGCCAGCGGCCACCACCAGCGGCGTGGTTTCCACAAAGCTGGTCTGGTAGTCGTCATAGCTGCCGGTATTCTTCCAGGAGAACAGCGCATTGATCGCCGTGGCCGGCTTGGGCAGCACGGCCGTGGCCCAGTACTTGTCCGAAAAGCCCAGCCAGCCGCTGGTATTGTCGAAGCGGACCTGCTGGTCATTCTGCATGTCGGTGTATTTCTTGGACACCATGTTGTTCGAGCCCAGCACGCCATGCGGGCCTTCATGCTGGATGAAGAAGTTGGCGACCTTGGGCGTGCCGTGGCGGGCGACGCGGGCATAGGGGAACAGCGCGACATCGCCGCTGCCATTGTTGATCACCGACTGGGTGACGGTGAACAGGTAGAATTCGTCAACGGCAAAGGTGCGACGGAAAACGAGGCCGGCGCCATTGTCCCAGCGCAGCGTCACCGGGGTCGTGGCGGTCAGCGTGCTGGCGCCGCCCTCGACCGTCCAGACGCTCTTGCTGTCCGGCACGGCCACGGTGGTGCCGGCGGCCGGCACGAAGCCCTGCTCGGCGAAATAGGCATTGGGGACGCCGGCAGGGGTCAGTAGCGTGATGATCGGCGATTCCGGATCAACCGTCTCGCGATACTGCTTGAGCTCGAGGTCGTCGAGACGGGCGCCGGTCAGGTTGATCGAGCCATGCAGGTCGGGGGTGTCGATCTCGACGCGGTCGCTGGCGGAAATTGCCTCGGCGCGGTCGGCATAGAATACGGTGCCGTCGGCGGCGACGGTGCCCGGCGTGCCGGCGGCAATGGCCGTGGCGGCTGGCGTCGCCAGCGCGGCCTCGCTCTGGGCCTGCTCGGCGGCAATCTGGGCCTGCTGCTGGGCCCGCTCGAGCTGCGGACCGGCAATGAAGAACTGCCAGCCGAACAGCACGATCATGCTGAGCACGATGGCCAGGATCACATTGCGATTATCGGTCATTGTTTTGGTTTCCGTGGGCCGCGGCCGGAAGAGTTGCGCTGTTCATTCGATCTGGGTGCGTGCACACGCACGATCAAGGCGCCCAGATCGGCAACCAGCTTGGCAAAGGGTTCGCTCAGCGCTTCGCGCCGTCCCACCAGCACATAATCGTGGGCGGGCACAAAGTCACGCGCACATGCTGTCACAGCGGCGCGCAGGCGACGTTTAATTCGGTTGCGTTCGGGGGAATTTCCCGTCTTCTTGGTGACGGTAAAGCCAATGCCTGCTTCCGGCTCGGGCGCGGCAATCGCCTGCAGCCCAAACGCAGAGCGCCCGGCGCGATTGCCCCGGGCAGCCCGTTGAAACTGGGAGCGCTTCGTCAGCCGACGCAGGGCATCGGGCTTGGGCGCCATGGCCGTCATCCGGCCAGTTGGCCTTAGGCCGTGAGCTTCTTGCGACCGTCGCGACGGCGCTTGTTGATGATGGCACGGCCGTCCTTGGTGGCCATGCGGGCACGGAAACCGTGACGGCGGGCACGCACGAGCTGCGACGGCTGATAAGTACGCTTCATGACATCAAACCGCGCGGACGCGGTTCCTCTGGATTGCTGCTCTTGAGCAAGAATATCGGACACACATCAAGCGCGGGGCGCCAACGGTGCGGGTTGGTGGCGTCTATAGGGAAAACTCAACCCCAAGTCAACGCGCCAGACGAGACTTCCTGACGCTCTATGCCCCGTTGTTTTCTCGTGCGGCGCGCCGCATAAGTCCAGCCACTAGCACTTTATGCCTTGGCGGACATGGCCGAAATCCTCAAAGCCGATCTGTGCATTATCGGTGCCGGCGCGCTCGGTCGGACGCTGGCCCTCAACGCGCGGGCCCGCGGCCTCAGCCCCATCCTGATCCAGCGGCCCGCCGGGCCTGCGGGTGAGACGAGCAATGCAGCCGTGCAGCGCGCCGCCTTTCTCGCCAGTGCCAACCGCGCCCATGCCATGGCCACCGCCGCGACGCTGGGCCTGGCCAAGGTCGATCCCAAGCCCGGCTTCCGCGCCATCGGCGAGCGGGCTGCCGCGCTGGCCGCAGCTGTCGCCCCGGCCGCTGCGCCGGCCCATCTGCTCGCCCAGGGTATCACCCTGCTGACCGGATCGGCCAGCTTTGCCGATTCGCGCACGCTCGTTGTGGGCGATACCCGCCTGCGCGCCGATCACTTCGTGCTGGCCACCGGCAGCCTGCCGCTGCTGCCCGACCTGCCCGGGCTCGACCAGGTGCCGTTCTTTACTGCCGACACCATCCTCGCCAATCTACGCAAGCTCAGCCATTTGCTGGTGATCGGCGGCGATGCGGCAGCGCTTGAACTGGCCCAGGCCCATGCCCGGCTGGGCGTGATGGTGACCCTGGTGCCGCAGGGGCCGATCTTGCCAGGCTTTGATCCCGAGCCCGTGGCCGTGCTGGTACGGGCACTGCGCGAGGAAGGCATCGACCTCCTTGAGGGCGCGCGCGTCACCGCCGTGCTGCCGCGCAGCCAGGGCACCGGCATCGCCTTGGCCCATGCCGATGGCCGCCTGGCCACCCTCGACGTCTCCCATATCCTGGTGGCGGCCGGCCGCGTGCCCGATCTCGATAACGCTTTGCTGGCCGCCCTTCGGCTCAAGCGCCACCCCAAGCGCCCCGACCATCTGCTGGTGACCCCCGAGGGTCAGACCTCTTCTGCCCGCCTCACCGCCATTGGCGGCGCCGCCGGCGCGTTCGACGCGCCCCATGCGCTGCGCCAGGCCGCCCATGTGCTGGCCCGTGCCAGCGGCGGAGCGCCCAGGCGCATCGATCCGCAGCGCCTGCCACGCCTGGTCAATACCAGCCCCGCTTTGGCCCAGCTGGGCGGGGCAGGGGCGCTGCTGCCGATCCGGCCCGGCCAGCTGCTGCTGCGCGCCAGCGCCAGCGAAACCCAAGCCGCCCGCGCCACGGGCACGCTGATGGGCGGCGCCAGCCTGCTGGTGGCCGCCGATGGCCGCCTGCTGGGCGGCACCATTCTGGGCGACGGCGCCGCCGAACTGGCCGCCATGCTGGCTTTGGCGCTCGATCGCGGCATCGCTGCTGCCGACCTGGCCGATCTGCTGCTGCCCCCGGCCAGCCTGGCGGCGCTGCTGGTCGATCTCGGCCGGCAATACCAGGCCCTCCATCCCCCCTCGGCCTGGGCCCGACGGTGGGCCGCCCTGCGCCGCCTGCTGCCCTGAGATGCGTGTCGCAGGGGCTTACGCCGTACCCGTGTTGGCTTATAGTACTGGGCAATGACACCTCTCCGCAGCGCCTTGCCCAGCCGCTTTGCCGGCCTCTCGATCAAGCTCATCGCCACCATCAGCGCGGTGATACTTCTGGTCGAAATCGTCGTCTATCTGCCCTCGCTGGCCAATTTCCGCGCCAACTGGCTCGATGACCGCCTGCGCGTCGGCGTCGTGGGGGCCCGCGTGCTCGACGCCGTGCCCGATGTCATGGCCCTGCCGCGCAGCCTGACCGACCGGCTGCTGACCTCGGCGGGCGCCTATGCCATCGTCTATCGCCGCGAAGGCCAGAGCCAGCTCATCGAGCTGGCCGATCCGGTGACGCCCGAGGTCGTGGTCACCGCCGACATGCGCCAGCGCGACCTGCCCACCCTGATCATGGGCGCGCTCGATACCCTTTTGGCCGGCCCCGGCCGCACCCTGCGCATTATCGGCCCCGGCGATCTCGACCAGACCATGGTGGAAATCCTGCTGCCCGAACGGCCGCTGCGCCAGGAACTGCTCGACTATTCCAAGCAGGTCGTCGCCATCTCGCTGGCCCTGGCCATGCTGACCGCCCTGGCGCTCTATCTGCTGGCCAGCTACCTGTTCATCCACCCGGTCCGCCGCCTGACCGAAAACATGCTGGCCTTCCGCCAGGCCCCCGAAAACGGCAGCCTGATCATCACCCCCTCGGCCCGGCGCGACGAGATCGGCATCGCCGAGCGCGAGCTGGCGGCCATGGAAACCGATATTTTCACCCTGCTGCGCCAGCGCCGCCATCTCGCCGATCTGGGCCTGGCCGTTGCCAAGATCAACCACGACCTGCGCAATACCCTGACCTCGGCGCAATTGCTGTCCGACCAGGTGGCCACGCTCGACGATCCCAAGGTGCAGCGCCTGGCGCCGCGCCTCGTCACCACGCTGGACCGCGCCATCGGCTTTGCCCAGTCCGTGCTCGATTATGGCCGCGAGACCTCGGCGCCGCCGGTGCTGGCGCCCACCGCCATCAAGCCGCTGGTCGAGGAGGCGGCCTTCGATGCGCGACTGTCCGGTCATCCGGCCATCAGCTTTTCCAATGCCATCCCCGACAGCCTCGTGCTGCGGGTCGATGCCGGCCAGCTCGGCCGCGTCCTGCTCAACCTGCTCAAGAACGCCCGCGAGGCGCTCGAGGCGGCTGGGGGCAAGGTCGAGGCGCCGATGGTCACAGTCTCGATGCTTGCCGGTCCCCAGGGCGTCATTGTGTCGGTCGCCGACAACGGCCCCGGCCTGCCCCCGCGCGCCCGCGACAACCTGTTTGTCGCCTTCGAGGGCTCGGCCCGGGCCGGGGGCACCGGCCTGGGCCTGGCCATTGCCCGCGAGATCGTCGACGCCCATGGCGGCCAGCTCAGCCTCGTCGATCAGCCGGTCGGCACCCGCTTCGACCTGCTCCTGCCAAACGCCTTGCTGGTGAAAAACCAGGGCATGTAGAAAAACCGTCATCGGCGCTTGCCAAGCCAGAAACGCCCCTGTATGGGTTGCGCCGCTTCAGGCAGACAGGCGAACTCGCCGCTTCCTGAAATTGCCGTTTCGAAAAGAGACGGCCGTGCGCGCCCTTAGCTCAGCTGGATAGAGCACCAGACTACGAATCTGGGGGTCAGGAGTTCGAATCTCTTAGGGCGCGCCACACACTTTCACTACTCCATCTGGCCAATGCCCGGACACCGCGGCGGCGCCTTGTGCCATGGGCGCCAGCCGGCAATACTGTTGCGGGCTGGCGGCCAGATGCGTCGATCCCGCCATGCGTCGACTTCGGACCCGGACGGGCCTTCGTCAATCGCATGCTGCGCCATATCGGGGCCGCACAGGGCAGGGGATGGATTTCTTGATTGCTGGACCACGCAACCTGATCACCGACATTGCCGGCCTCAAGGTGGGCAATGCGCAGGATCACCGCATCAAGACCGGGGTGACGGTACTGACCGCAGACCGGCCCTTTCTCGTTTCGGTGGACATCATGGGTGGTTCGCCCGGCACCCGGGAAACCGACCTGCTGGCGCCCGACAGGCTGGTCGAGGATATCGATGCCCTGGTGCTGTCGGGGGGCTCGGCCTTCGGGCTGGATGCTGCCATGGGCGTGGTGGACGGCCTGCGCACGGCCGGGCGGGGCTTTCGCGTCGGCACGGCGACCATCCCCATCGTGCCGGCGGCGATCATCTTTGATCTGCTCAATGGCGGCAGCAAGGACTGGGGGCCAAATCCCTATCCTGACCTCGGCGCGCGCGCCCTGGCTTCAGCAGGCGCAGCCTTTTGTCTGGGCACGGCGGGCGCCGGCACGGGCGCCCTCACCGCCAATCTCAAGGGTGGCCTGGGCTCGGCATCGCTGCTGCTGCCCAGTGGCCATATGGTCGGCGCCCTGGTGGTGGCCAATCCCACCGGCAGCGTCACCATGGGCGATGCGCCCAATTTCTGGGCTGCGCCATTCGAGGCGAATGGCGAATTCGGCGGCCTGGGCCCGCGGCCGGACCCGCTGAGTTTTGAGCAAACCGCCCGTTCCAAGCGCGATCCCGCCGGCCCGATGGCCAATACCACCATCGCCATCGTGGCGACCGACGCCATTCTCACCAAGGCGCAGGCCAAGCGCCTGGCCGTGGCGGCGCAGGACGGCATTGCGCGCGGGGCCAGCCCCTCGCACAGCCAGGTCGATGGCGACCTTGTCTTTGCCGTCTCGACGCGCGACAAGCCGGTCGGGGATCCGGTTCTGGACATCCTTCGGATCGGGCATGCCGCCGCGGTCTGCCTCAGCCGGGCCATGGCACGCGCGATCTATCTCGCCGAGTCTGCGCCGGCCGATCCGGTTCCAACCTGGTCACGCCGGTGGCGCGACCAGACCTGAGGGGTACATTTTCATGACGCAACACTGGCTGCTGCTGGATGTCGGCAATACCCATACCGTGGCGGGCCTGTTCCGCAGCGAAGGCGGCGTCGTGGCCGAACGGCGGTTCCGCACCGATCCGCAGACCACTGCCGACGAATATCGGGTCCAACTGCGCCAGCTTTTTGCCGAGGACCTGTCGGCCAGCATCTGGGACATTGCCGACCGGGCCATCATCTCCACCGTGGTGCCGGCCCTGGAAAAGGTCATCCGCGGCGCCTGTATCGGGGCGCGACGGCGCATCGACGTGCTGTCGGTATCATCGCGCTTAACGCGGGATTTCGAGCTCGATCTGCCCTTGCCCGAGCAGCTTGGCGCCGACCGGCTGGCCAATGTGGCCGGGGCCCTGACCCTGGTCGAGCCACCCTTCCTGGTTGTCGATGCCGGCACGGCCACGACCTTCTGCCTGATCGATGCCCGCCCCGCCTATATCGGCGGCGCCATCGTGCCGGGGCTCGATACCAGCTGGCGGGCGCTGCAGAGCCGTGCGGCCAAGCTGTTTTCGGTCGAGCTGGTCCGCCCCGACAGCGCCGTGGGCAAGACGACCGAAACGCAGCTGCAAAGCGGCGTACTGCAAGGCTATGAGGCATTGATCGAAGGCCTGGCCGACCGGCTGTTGCGTGATGCCGGGCTGGACGACGCCAGGCTGATTGCCACCGGCGGCTGCATGCGGCTCATCACCCTGTCGCCACGTTTCGATGTTCAGCCTGACCTGACACTTCTGGGACTATTTCGCTATGGACAACTCAATGGCTAGCCATATCCTGATCGGCATCAGCGGCAGCATCGCGGCCTACAAGATGGCCGACGTGGTCTCCCAGCTCACCAAGCAGGGCCATGAGGTCAAATGCATCCTGACCGAGCACGCCACCCAGTTCGTGACGCCGCTGGTGCTCGAGACGCTCAGCGGCAATCGGGTCCGTTCCGCCATCTTCGGCGCCGACATTTCGGGCACCGAGCATATCGATCTGGCGCGCTGGGCCGATCTCTTCGTGCTGGCGCCGGCCAGCGCCAATACGCTGGCCAAACTGGCTTTGGGGCTTGCCGATGACCTGCTGACGACGGTGGCCCTGGCAACCGAAGCTCCCGCGCTGATCGCCCCGGCCATGAATACGGTGATGTGGAACAAGCCGGTAGTGCAGGGCCACCTGCGCCGCCTGGCGGACGGCGGCGCGCGCTTTGTCGATCCCGCCGCAGGGGTCCTGGCCTGCGGGGAAATCGGTGTCGGCAAGCTGGCCAGCGTCGACAGCATCGTCGCCGCGATCAATGCGCAGCTCGCCGAGCAGAATTCCGACCGGCTCGCCGGCGTCCATGTCCTCATCACGGCGGGACCGACCACGACGCCGATCGATGCGGTCCGCTACATCACCAACCATTCGACCGGCCGCATGGGCGCGGCCATGGCCGAGGCCGCCTTGCGCCATGGCGCCAAAGTCAGTGTCGTGCTGGGCATCGACAAGGGCGTCGTACGGCCGGTCGCGCCGGCCGGGACTGCCGCCCGCCTCTCGGTGGTCGAGGTGCACACGGCCGAGGAAATGGCCGCCGCCGCGCTTGATCTGCTGCCGCAGGTGCAGGGCGTGGTGGCGACGGCCGCGGTCATGGATTACCGGGTTGCCAAGCCGCAGCAGGGCAAGCTCAAGCGGGCCAGCGCGGCCGTGACGCTCGACATGGTGCCGTCGATCGATGTGCTCGGCACGCTGCGCGAGGCTGCCGGCAGCCAGTGGTTTTTCGGCTTTGCGGCCGAGACAGACGACATTCTGGCCAACGGTCAGAAGAAGCTGGAGGGCAAGCGGCTGGACTACCTCTTCGCCAATGCGGTGGCCCGGCAGGGCGAGGTGTCGAGCACCGGGTTTTCGGTGTCGACCAATGGCGGAACGCTGCTGCGTCGCGATGGGGCCGCCCAGGATCTGCCCGTGATGAGCAAGGCCAATCTGGCCGAGCGTCTTTGGGATGCTGTTGTCGCCGACCGCTACGCTGGCCGATAGTGGGGGCCCGGCACGATCAGCGCGAGGCGACTCATCGGGGCGGAACGAGGCGGTCACCAGGCAAGACCTCGATATCTGGCTCGGGCGCCTTGCCATTGAGATAGCAGGCCTCCTGTTCGGCCCGGCTCAGCGGCACGCCACCCCAGGCTACGTCGGGCATGCCGCCGAAGAAATTGGCTTTGGCCGGCGCCTCCTGGGATCGGTGGCGCGCCAGCCTGCCCAGATCGAATATGCCAAAGAAGTGGACCATCGCCTCCTCCAGAGGGGCTGTCTTGGCGGACGAATGCGGCCGGCCCGCAGGCCGGCCGCGTGAGGGCTACTGGGTTGAACTGGAATAGATCTGGTCGAATACGCCGCCATCGCCGAAGAAGCGCGGCTGCGCTTCGCGCCAGCCGCCGAAATCGGCAATGGTCACCAGGTTCAATTCGCCGAAGCGCGCAATGTCTTCAGCAGCGGCCGCCTCTGGCCGGAACGGGCGATAGTAGTTCTTGGCGGCAATGGCTTGGCCGACATCGGAATAGAGGTAGTCGAGATAGCCCTGCGCGACCTCGAGATTGCCCTTGCGCTCGGCATTGCCGGGCACCAGTGCCACCGGTGGCTCGGCTAGGATCGACAGCGTCGGTGTGACGATGTCGAAGGCATCGGGGCCAAGTTCTTCAAGCGCCAGATAGGCCTCGTTCTCCCAGGCCAGCAGCACATCGCCAATGCCGCGCTGCACGAAAGTGGTGGTGGAGCCGCGCGCCCCGCTGTCGAGCACGGGGACGTGGCGGAACAGCGCGGTCACAAAGGCCTGGGCGGTTTCGTCGGTACCCCCGTCCTGCGCCAGGGCCCAGCCCCAGGCGGCCAGGAAATTCCAGCGGGCGCCGCCGGAGGTCTTGGGATTGGGGGTGATGACCTCGACGCCTTCGTCGACCAGGTCGCCCCAATCGGCGATGTTCTTGGGATTGCCCTTGCGCACCAGGAACACGATGGTGGACGTATAGGGGGCACTGTTGTTGTCCAGCCTGCCGCGCCAGTCGGCCGGGATCAGGGCCGGGTTGGCGTCGGCAATGGCGTTGATATCGCTCTCCAGGGCCAGGGTGACGACATCGGCTTCCAGCCCGTCGATGACGGTGCGCGCCTGCGAGCCCGAGCCGCCATGCGTCACCTGAATGGCCACGCTTTCGCCCTTGGTCTCCTGCCAATGGGTGATGAAGGCCTCGTTGAATTCACGGTAGAGTTCGCGCGTCGGATCATAGGATACATTGACCAGCGTCTTGTCCTGCGCCTGTGTCGTGACGGAAAAGCCCAGCGCCAGTGCGGCAGCGAGGGCAGTGTAGGCGACAATCGTGGCTGTCCGCTTCATCGGAACCTCCCAGGGTGGTTGATCCATAAACCCTATCAATCCAGTCGTGATTAGAAAGGTCCCAACTTGCGCTGCAGGCGCGGGAAAGAGAAAATTTTTGCATTACCATCGGTCGCCCTTTCCATACCGACTGCTCGGCCGTCAGCGGCATCAATCGGACCTGGCGGGGATGGCGCATATCGTGATCGCCAGTCATTTGACTCTTAAATAGGACTATTATAGTCAGCTTAAATCTGCGCTGCCGGGGTGTCGGGATGTTTCATCCGAACATGGATGCAATTACCGAGGGATTCGCCGTGATCGGCGTGCCCAAATGCCGCTCCTGGCAGGGCGTGCTGGCCGATATCTGGCAGGTCGAGGCGCGACCCGGCGCGGCCGGCGAATATCTCTCGCTCTATCCGCGTCTGTTTGTCGTGCTCGACGAAGCCCATGCCGGCTCCATCACCATCGATAGCGTGCCGGCCACGGCGCCGGCCCCGCCGGCGCGGCTCAGCTTCATTCCAGCCGGCCTGCGCACCCGCTCCCATGTTGTCGCCGATACCAGCCTGCGCCATCTCGACCTGCATTTCGACATTCCCACGCTGGTGGCGCGCTTTGCCGGCGAACTCGATGCCGGGCGGCTCGGCGTGCCGCGACTGATGTTCGAGGACGAGCGCATCCTGGCTTTGGCGCGGCTGCTCGCCGCCGAATGCCTCAATCCCGGTCTGCACGATCTCTATGGCGACAGCCTGGCGCTGGCCTTGTTCATCGAACTGTTCCAAGTGCGCCGCGACAGCGAGCGCCGCTCGGGCCAGCTGGCGGCACGCCGCCTGCGTCAGGCGCTCGACCATATCGAGGACAATTGCCTGCGCGCCATCAAGCTGGCCGAACTCGCAGACCTAGTGGGCCTGTCGCAATCCTATTTCAGTTCCGCCTTCAAGGCCTCCACCGGCCTTGCCCCGCATCAGTGGCAGATGAAGGCCCGCATCGAGCGCGTCAAGCATCGGCTGCTGCAGCCGGACGCCAGCCTGGTGCAGGTCGCCCATGCCACCGGTTTTGCCGATCAGGCGCACATGACGCGGGTGTTCAAGCAGTTTGTCGGCGCCACGCCCGCCGCCTGGCTGCGCCAGCAGTCGCCGGACCTGTGAACAGACCGCAAAAACGTTCAATCCGCCCAAAGGACCGACAAACCAGCAGCCGATAGCTGAGTTAAACACTCACCTATTCATTCACCATTCATTGCCGTGTCCATAGCGGGGCGCGGGTGCCATTTGGGGGCTCCACGACATGACCATGATGCGCCATCGCGCCATCTCCACCCTGCTGCTGGCCACCACGAGCCTGCTGGCTCTGGGCGGCAGCACCGCCTTCGCCCAGACCCAGCCGATCGCCCTGGGTGAAATCGTCGTCGAGGCCGATGGCGCGGCCAGCACGGCCATTTCCACCACCGCCGGCTCCAAGCTGGCCGTGGCCGTCACCCGCGTACCGCAATCGGTTTCGGTGATCAGCCGCAAGCAACTCGACAAGCTGCCGGGCGCCAAGGCCGATGAGACGCTGCGCTACACTGCCGGTGTGAACCCCTCGACCTATGGCACCGATGCCGATTTCGACTGGATCCGGGTCCGCGGTTTCCAGGCCGACCAAACGGGTATCTTCCAGGATAGTCTGCCGCTCTATCAGTTCGGCTTTGGCTCCTTCCTCGTGGAGCCCTTCCTGCTTGAGCGCATCGACGTGCTCAAAGGCCCGTCCTCGGCCCTTTATGGTGGTGCCAATGTCGGTGGCGTTATCAATTATGTCAGCAAGCGCCCCACGGGCGAGCGCCTGCGCTATACCGAAACGGGCATCAACAGCCTGGGCAACGCCTATGCGGGGTTTGATGTCGGCGATGCCAATGCGGACGGCGACCTCGCCTACCGCCTGACCGGCAAGGTTTCCGGCGGTGGCTGGGAAACCAAGAATGCGTGGGATCTCAAGGGCTCATTGCTGGGTAGCGTCACCTGGACCCCGGATGCCGCGACCGAACTGACCGTCTATGGCCAGTACCAGAATGGTACCCTGGATCACACCTCTACCGGCTTCCTGCCTTACGTCGGCACCGCCATGGATGCCCCCGGCGGCGTGCGCATTCCGCGCAACCTCAACTACGGCGATCCCAACTTCGATTCATATGATCGTCGGCAGGCCATGGTCGGCTATGAGCTTGAGCACGATCTGGACGATACCTGGACCATCCGGCAGAATGCCCGCCTGGCTGGCGTCGCTCTGGATGAGCAGTATCTCTACACTTTTGGCGACTTGACCGCCACCAACGAGCTCAATCGTGTCGCTTTCCAGCACAGCACCGATATCCTCACGCTGACAGTCGACAACCAGATTGCCGGCACGATCAATACCGGCGAATTCGAACACAATCTGCTGGCCGGTATCGATTACAAGCAAGTCAATTACAACGGGACGCAATGGTCCGACTATGACCCGTCTGGCCGCGTGCCAGCGATCAATGTCCTGAACCCGCGATATGGCATTGCCAATCCCGTCATCGGCACGCCCTATCTGGATGACGACATTAAGCTGCGCCAGCTCGGCCTTTACGCACAGGATCAGGTGCGTTACGGCGGCGTGATCGCCACCTTCAATGGTCGTTATGATGCGGTGGGGATCGACCTGACAAACGTGTCGCGCGTCCAGACGTCGACGAACGAAGGCGCCTTCACGGGCCGAGTTGGCCTCGGCTACGAGTTCGACAATGGCCTGACGCCTTATGTCAGCTACGCCACCTCGTTCAACCCGACCATTGCTACCAGCGCCAGCGGCACACTGCTGCCGACCGAAAAGGGCAGCCAGTGGGAAGCCGGCATGAAGTATCAGCCGGACTTTGTCGATGGCATCATCACCGCCTCGGTATTCAACATCAGCCGCCAGAATTTTGCGCAGTCTCTGGCCTGGCCCCTGACCGGATCGGTCGCTCTTGGCGAAGTGAACATGCGGGGCTTCGAGGTCGAGGGTCAGCTCAATTTCGACCAGATCGCCGTGCTTGGCGCGTTGACCTATCTGGATGCTGAAGTCGTCAACGACGTTTCCTCGGCCCTGATCGGCAAGACCCCGGTGCAGGTACCGAAACTGACCGCCTCGCTGGGCGTCGAATATGCCTTCAACGAAGCATTTGAGGGCCTGGTCCTGGGCGCCGGTGTCCGCGTACTGGGCGAATCTTGGGCCGACAATGCCAACACCACCAAGCTGCCGACCACCACTTTGTTCGATGCCAGCCTGCGCTACGACAAGGACGATTGGGGTGTCTCCCTCAACGTCTCGAACATCCTCGACACCACCTATGTCGCCAGTTGCCAGAGCCTGACCTCCTGCGGTTACGGCGCCGGCCGTACCGCCAGCCTGAGCCTGCACAAGAGCTGGTAAGTCCAGCCCGACCAGGCATGGGTGCCGAACTGAACAGGGGACGGTCGCTTCGGCGGCCGTCCTCGCTTGCATGAAATCGATGGAACGGACCCCGCATGACCCCTTCTCTCCGCCACCGCCTCGGCCTCGCGACTTTTATCGCCGTGCTGCTTGCCGCCGGCTCGGCCTTGGCCCAGTCAACCGTGCCCGGCGCCGATCTGCCAGCGGCCATGCTGGGCGATCTGCCGCATGATCTGTCGCCCTGGGCGATGTTCATGGCCGCCGATCTGGTGGTCAAGGCGGTCATGGTTGGCCTCGCCTTCGCGGCTCTCCTCACCTGGGTCATCCTGGTCGCCAAGCTGCTTGAGATCGCCGGCGCCAAGGCCCGTGCCCGCGCCACGCTGCGCGCGCTGACGGCCTCCCGCACGCTCGACGAGGCTCTCGCGGCGCTGCAAAGCCGGCGCGGCGCCGGCGTCACCCTGCTGCTGGCCGCCGACGAGGAGGTGCGTCTCTCCCAGGATGCACTCGACAGCGCCGGCGGCGACGGGCTCAAGGACCGCATCGCCTCGCGCCTGCAGCGCCTCCAGGCCGCCGCCAGCCGTCGCCTGTCGCGCGGCACAGGCATTCTCGCCAGCATCGGCTCTACCGCGCCCTTTGTCGGCCTGTTCGGCACCGTCTGGGGCATCATGAATGCCTTTATCGGCATTTCCGAATCCCAGACCACCAACCTGGCCGTGGTCGCCCCCGGCATTGCCGAGGCGCTGCTGGCCACCGCCATGGGCCTCGTCGCCGCCATTCCGGCCGTCATCATCTACAACGTCTTCGCCCGCTCCATTGCCGGCTATCGCCAGACCCTGGGCGATGCCGGCGCCGCCATCGAGCGCCTGGTCTCGCGCGACCTCGATTATCGCGGCGTCGCGCTGCGCAGCGAGCCGCGCTGATGGCCGGCCGCATTCGCGAAACCGGCGGCGACGAGGACGGGCTCGACGAGCAGCACGAGATCAATGTCACGCCCTTCATCGACGTCATGCTGGTGCTGCTGATCATCTTCATGGTCGCCGCGCCCCTGGCCACGGTCGACATCAATGTCGATCTGCCGGGCTCGACCGCCACGGCCCAGCCGCGTCCCGACGAGCCGGTCTATGTCACCCTGCGCAGCGATCTCAATCTCGATATCGGCAATGATGCCGTCACCCGCGACGGCCTCGCCACCGCCCTTGATGCGGTCACCGCTGGCGATAAACAGCAGCGCATTTTCCTGCGCGCCGATCAGACCGTGCCCTATGGCGATCTGATGGACCTGCTCAACCAGCTGCGCGCTGCCGGCTATCTCAGCGTCGCGCTGGTCGGGCTCGAACTGGTGCCCCCCGCCGCGCCAGCGCCGGTCGCTACCCCCTGATGCAGTCCGGCGAAACCATCGGCACCGCGCACTTTGCCGGCCTGACCCTGGGCGACGCCGCGCGCTGGGCCTTTGCCCTGACCCTCGTGGGGGCCGGCGGCCTGGGCCTCGTGCTGCTGGCGCGCCAGGGGACGCCACCGGCCGGTGACGCCAGCCTTGCAGCGCCGCCCGCCATCATGCTCGAACTCGCCCCCATGCCCGCGCCCGAACTGGCGATGGAGCCGGTCCCGCCCGAGCCGGCGCCAGAGATGGAACCGCCGCCGCCCGAGCCTCTGGTGCAAGAACCCGCACCCCTGCCGCTGCCGGAACCTGTTGTCGAACAGCCACCGGAACCGGAGCCGGAACCCTTGCCAGAGCCTGAGCCCGAAGCGCTGCCCGAACCCGTGCCCGAACCCGTGCCCGAAGCCGAGGCGCCCGCCGTGGCTTTGCCCGTGCCGGCCACCATGTCCGCCGATCTGCGCCAGCGCCGCCTCGACACCCCCGCCACGCCGCGCCCGCAGCGTCAGCCCGCACGGCCAAAGCCGACCGCCCAGCCCGTCGCAACGCCTGCCGCGGTCCCGCCACCGGCCGTTGCCGCGCCCGGGCCGTCCCCTGAACAGTGGCAGCAGCAGGTGCTGGCCTATCTCGATCGCCGCAAGCTCTATCCGCGCGAGGCGCAGCGCGCCGGCCAGGAAGGCGTGGCCCGCATTACCTTTGCCATCGATGGCGCCGGCCGCGTGCTCTCGGTCAGCCTGGCCGGCTCCTCGGGCATTGCCGCGCTTGATCAGGCGGCGCTGGACACCGTCCGCCGCGCTTCCCCGGTCCCCGCTCCGCCGGCCACCTTGGGGCAGGCCAGCCTCACCCTGACCGCCTCCATCCGCTTCACACTGCGCTAGTACTTGTGCCCAGAAATTACATGACAATGAGTGTCCGATTTATTAGCGTGCCGCCGATCAAGGAGACTTCGATGCCCTTCCGCCGCCGCAGCCTTTTCTGGCTCGCCCTTGTTGGCCTCATGCTGCCGCTGCCGGCGCTGGCCCAGCCGGCCTTTCCGGTAACGCTGACCCATGCCCATGGCCAGACCGTGATCGAAAAGGCGCCGCTGCGCATCGTCACCTGGGGCTGGGGCAATGAGGACGCCTTGATCGCTTTGGGCGTCATCCCGGTCGCCATGCCGTTCCAGGCCTATGGCGGCGGCGAGGATGGCGTGCAGCCCTGGGTCGATGCGGCGCTGACCGCTCTGGGCGGGACTCGACCTATCCTGCTCGACATGGCCGGCGAGCCGCCCATCGAGCAGATAGCCGCCCTGCAGCCCGACCTCATCCTGGCCGTCTATTCCGGCATCACGGCCGAGCAATATGCCCTGCTCAGTTCCATTGCCCCCACCGTGGCCTATAGTGGCGACGCCTGGACCACGCCCTGGCAGGATATCACCCGTACCATCGGCCGGGCCATCGGCAAGGCGGCCGAGGCCGAACAGCTCGTCGCCGACACCACCGCCTTCATCGCCGAAACGGCCGCTGCCCGTCCCGAGCTGGCCGGCACCAGCTTTGCCGGCGTCAACGACTATGACGGCGCGCTCGCCGTCTATGCGGCGGCCGATTCCCGCGTCAAATTCCTGGTCGATCTCGGCCTCGTCCTGGCGCCCAGCGTCACAACAATGTCGCCCAGTGATGGCGCCTTTTACTTTCCCGTCAGCTATGAGCTGGCCGACTCCATCACCAGCGACATCATCGTCACTTACGCCGAGGACCAGGCCGGTGCCGACGCCTTCCTGGGCAAACCCTTCATCCAGAACCTGCCGCAATATCAGGCCGATGCCATCGCTGCCCTGGTCGGCACCGAGCAGGTCGCCGCGGTCTCCCCACCCAGCGTGCTGTCGCTGCATTGGGGCCTGCCAGCCTATGTCGACGTGCTGGCCACTGCCGCCCGCAACGCTGCTACGCCTTGATTTACCGGCGACAGGGCAGGGGATTGGACAGGCGCGTTTCGCTGCTCGCCGCGTTGGTGCTCGCCCTCATGGCGGTGCTGCTGCTCTCGCTGACCCTGGGCGCTCGCCCCGTACCCCTGTCGACTGTCTGGACGGCGCTCAACGCCTTTGATCCGGGCATCACCGATCATGCCGTCATCATCGACCTGCGCTTGCCGCGCACCCTGCTCGGGCTTGGAGTGGGGGCCGCCCTGGGGCTGGCCGGCGCCGTGCTGCAGGGCGCCACGCGCAATCCCCTGGCCGATCCGTCCATCCTGGGTATTCATGCCGGCGCCAGCCTCTGCGTCGTCCTCGGCATTACCCTGTTCGGCCTCACCGACCTGCGGCACTATATCTGGCTGGCCTTTGCCGGCGCCGCTTTGGCCACCATCGGCGTCTATGCCGTGGCCGCGATCGGGCGCGACGGCCCGACGCCGCTCAAGCTGGCGCTGGCCGGCGCCGCCGTGACCGCCGCGCTGACCTCGGTGGTCTCGGCCATCCTGCTCACCCGGCCGACAACGCTGGACCAGTTCCGCTTCTGGCAGGTCGGCGCGCTGGCCGGCCGCGATATGGCGGTGCTCACCCAGGTCGCGCCGTTCCTGCTCGTCGGCGTGGTTCTGGCCTTGGCGCTAGGCCGCACCCTGGACGGGCTCTCCATGGATGAGTCGGTCGCGCGTGGTCTCGGCCAGCGCACCGCCCTTGGTCGCGCCGTGGCGGGCCTGGCCGCCATTATCCTGGCCGGTGCCGCCACCGCCGGCGTCGGTCCCATCGCCTTTGTCGGCCTCACCGTGCCGCATCTGGCGCGCGGCCTGACCGGCCCGTCCTATCGCTGGATCCTGCCCTTTTCCATGCTGCTGGGCCCGCTTCTGCTGCTCGGCGCCGATATTGTCGGCCGCCTCGTCGCGCCGCCCGGCGAGGTGCAGGTCGGCATCGTCACCGCGCTGCTGGGGGCGCCCTTCTTCATCGCCCTCATCCGCCGCCGCAAGCTGGCCGAACTGTGATGGCCGTCACCGCCCTCATCGATGCCGGCGCCATCAGGCAGCTCCGCCACCGCTTGTCGCGTCGTAGGCTGCGGGTCGCCCTGGCCCTTGGCGCCATCCTGCTTATCGCCTTTGCCCTGGCCATGGTGCTGGGTGACTATCCCGTGCCGCTGCCTGATCTTTTGGGCGCGCTGCTCTCCCCGCTCACCGGCGCCCGAAATCCCGGCATCGACTTCATCGTCCTCCATGTCCGGCTGCCGCGCGCCGTGCTTGCCGTGCTGTCCGGCGCCGCCTTTGGCCTCTCGGGCAGTATCTTCCAGACCCTGCTGCGCAATCCGCTGGCCAGTCCGGACATTATCGGCATTTCCCAGGGCGCCAGCGCCGCGGCGGTATTTTGCATCATCGTGCTCGGCTGGAGCGGCACGCCGCTGGCCCTCGGCGCCCTGGCCGGTGCCTTGCTGACAGCCTTGGCCATCTATGCCCTCGCCTGGCGCGACGGCGTCGGCCCCTATCGCATCGTGCTTATCGGCATCGCTATGGCGGCAATCCTGTCGGCCTGCATTTCCTGGCTCTTCACCCGCGCCCGCCTGACCCAGGTGCAGCAGGCGCTGACCTGGCTGGTCGGCAGCCTCAACGCCGCCGGCACCAGCCAGCTGGTCCCCCTGGCCCTGGCGCTTGCCCTATTGGTCCCCGTCGCCCTCCTGCTGTCGCGTGGGCTTTCCGCCCTGCAGCTGGGTGACGATGCCGCCCGCGCCTTGGGCAGTCGCGTCGAGCTGACCCGGCTGGCGCTCATGCTTGCAGCCGTCGCTCTTGCCGCCTTTGCTACCGCTGCCGTGGGTCCCGTTGCATTCGTCGCCTTCGTCGCCGGCCCGATCGCGCGCCAGTTGCTTGGTGCCGGCCGCCCCGTCCTGCTGCCCGCCATGCTGGTGGGCGCCATCACCATGCTGGGCGCCGACCTGCTGGCCCAGCATGCCTTGCCGGCCACCCAATTGCCGGTCGGCGTCGTCACCGGCCTGCTGGGCGCCCTGTTCCTGATCTGGCTGCTGATCACCGCCAACCGTGCCGGACGCCTCTAGCCATGGATGACCCATCGTGACTACCGCCCACACTCTTGCCGCCCGGGACCTGCGCCTCGGCTATGACGACCGCGACATCGTCACCGGGTTCGATATCGCCGTGCCGCCGGGTAAGCTGACGGTCATCATCGGCGCCAATGCCTCGGGCAAGTCCACCCTGCTGCGTGGGCTGGCGCGCCTGCTGGCGCCCCGCGCCGGCACGGTGCTGCTCGATGGCCAGTCCATCCAGGCGCTCTCGACCCGGCAGGTCGCCACCATTATGGCGGTCCTGCCCCAGTCGCCCACCGCGCCCGAAGGCATCGTCGTCGCCGATCTGGTCGCCCGCGGCCGCTATCCGCATCAGGGCTGGTTCCGCCGCCCCAGCCATGACGATGACCTGGCAGTGGCCGCGGCCCTGGCCGCCACCGATATGGCCGCCTTTGCCGATCAGCCCGTCGATGCCCTGTCGGGCGGCCAGCGCCAGCGCGTCTGGATCGCCATGGCCCTGGCCCAGGGCACCGACCTGCTGCTGCTCGATGAACCCACGACCTTTCTCGACATTCACCACCAGGTCGAAGTGCTCGACCTGCTGACCGATCTGGTGCGCCAGGCCGGCCGCACCGTGGTCGTCGTGCTGCACGATCTCAACCTGGCCTGCCGCTATGCCGACCATATCGTGGCGATGAAAGACGGGCGCCTGGTGGCCGAAGGCGCGCCATCCGCCGTGGTTACCGAAGCCCTCGTCGCCGAGGTCTTCAACCTCGCTGCCCGCATCGTGCCCGACCCCGTATCCGGCACGCCGCTGATCGTGCCCATTGGTCGTCACCATGCCGGCACCACCGGGGATCAGCCATGACCAGCAACCGGCCCTATCGCATCTTCAACGTCGCCCTGGCGCGGAGGGAGGACCTCTCCGTCCATATGCGGCGCCTGACCTTTTCCGGCCCGGAGATCGCCGAGATGACGACGCTGGCGCCCGATCAGCGCATCAAGATCTTCTTCCCCGGCGCCGACGGCCAGGCCCCCGCGCTGTCCTCGACCGGCGACTGGTACAAGGACTACAAGGCCCTGCCGCCCGACCAGCGCGTGCCGATGCGCAGCTATACCATCCGCCATCTGCGCGCCCCGGCTGGCGAGATCGATGTCGATTTCGTGCTGCATGGCGAAACCGGTCCGGCCTCGCGCTGGGCCCTCCATGCCCGCCCCGGCGATCGCGTTCAGATGTCGGCGCCCAACCGCCATGCCCAGGGCGAGATCGGCGGCTACGAGTGGAAGCCGCCCGCCTCGGCCCGCCACATCCTGCTGGCTGCCGACGAAACGGCATTGCCCGCTCTCTCCGGCATCCTCGAGCAATTGGCCAACCGCGCCGACAAGCCCGACGTACAGGCCTATATCGAAGTTCCCACCGCCCAGGGCCAGATCGACCTGCCGCGATGGCCCGGTCTGCAGCTGCACTGGCTGCCGCGCGACAGGGCGTCGACCGCCGTGCGCCCCGGCGATCTGCTGCTCGCCGCCGTGCATGCCGCCTCGCTCCCGCAGGGCGTCGTCACTGCCGGTCTCGAACTCGAAGATATCGACATCGACCGCGTCGTCCCCTGGGACCAGGCCCAGTCGCTGGATGGCGATTTCTACGCCTGGATTGCCGCCGAATCCGCAGCGGTGATGGCGCTGCGCACCTTTCTGGTCAAGGAGCGCGGCCTCGATCGGCGTGCCCTCAACCTCATGGGCTATTGGCGCCTGGGCACGGTATTCGACTGAACCGGCGCCGCCCGGCCTAGCCGCGCGCGCCGATGCTGATGGCGTCGCGCCGGTTGAGCTCCAGCATGCGCGCCATTTCCGCCCGCGCCCTGTCGCCATCGCGCGCCGCAATGGCCTCCGCCACCCTTATATGGCCGTCGCGCGAGGGCACCACGGCATATTGCAGCACCGCAAATTCATACGATACCCGCAGCATGGAGACGATCAGCGGCCGCATCTGGCGCAGCATGCCATTGCCGGTGGCGTCAAGGATGGTGGCGTGAAAGCGGCAGTCGGCGGCGAAGGTTTCCTGCACATCGTCCTGTTCGGGATGCAGCGCCTGCGCCGCCTCGACAATGGTTGCGATCTGGGCCGGCGTGGCGCGCTGCGCCGCCAGTTCAGCGGCTGCCGGCTCCAGGATGATGCGCAGCTCGGTGGTTTCGGCAAACATGGTCACCAGGCGCGGATGGCCAGGTTCATGCCAGGACACGACGTCCGAATCGAGCAGGTTCCATTCCTCGACCGGGCGCACTCTGGTGCCATAGCGCCGCGCCGTCCGCACCAGCCCCTTGCCTGACAGTACCTTGATGGCATCACGAATGGTGGCGCGGCTGACCTGCAGCGACTCCGCCAGGGCGGTTTCCGTCGGCATGATCTCCCCCGGCAGATAGCTGCCATTGGCAATCCGGCGCCCCAGCAGGTCTACCGCCAGCTTGGCCGCCCCTTTGGGCAGCGCGTCGCCAAACATCACGGGCGCCTGCAGCATCCGCTTTTCAACAATCAGCATCGATCCGTGCCCAGCCTGCCTCTACCTGCGATCCAGCGATCCGTCTGGCCCTGCGATAGCATTGATCTGAGCGCCTCGCCATGCTGCCAAAAGTCTGTGTCTCTACATCTGATTTAAACTTGACATCAACCATGCATGGACGCACGTTTGGTCTACGGGGCAACGACCCTGGGAGGAGAATGCACATGTCTGTTATTCTTGGCCGCCTTGCGCGGCAGCGGCGGCTTTTTGCCCTCACGACAGTGGCCATGCTGGCAGCAATCGTGCCGGCAAGCGCCCAAACTACCATCAAATGGCTGCATCTTGAAGCCAATCCCGATCGCCTGGCGACCTGGGAGGATATTGCTGCGGCCTATGAAGAGGCCCATCCGGACGTCACCATCGAATTCCAGTTCCTCGAGAACGAGGCCTTCAAGGCCAAGCTGCCCACCCTGCTGCAGTCCAGCGAAGCGCCCTCCATGTTTTACACCTGGGGTGGCGGCGTGCTGAAGGCGCAGTCGGAAACCGGCGCCATTCGCGACCTCACTGCCGCCATGGATGCCGATGGCGGCGCCTGGCGTAATGCCATCAGCCCGGCCGCGGTCGATGGCCTGTCCATCGATGGCAAGGTCTGGGCTGCGCCGGTCCAGTCCGGCCTGGTCTCGTTCTTCTACAACAAGGCCCTGTTCGAACAGGCCGGCGTTGACGCTACAGCCATCACCACCTGGGATGAGTACCTGGCTGCCGTGAGTGCGCTCAAGGAAGCCGGCATTACCCCGATCGCCGGTGGCGGTGGCGACAAGTGGCCGATCCACTTCTTCTGGAGCTATCTGGCCATGCGCGAGCTGGGCCAGGATGGCTTTGCCGCCGCCAAGGGTGGCGAGGGCTTCCAGGGCGAGGGCTTCCTGCGCGCCAGCCAGAAGCTGGCCGATCTGGGCGCGCTCGAGCCCTTCCAGGATGGCTATCTCGGCGCCAGCTGGCCTGACACCCAGGCCGTCTTTGCCGATGGCCGCGCGGCCATGATGCTGGCCTTTGAAAATACCGCGACGCCATCCAACCAGGCCAATGCCGCCACCGACGGCAAGGGTCTGGCCTCGGACAATATCGGCCGCTTCGCCTTCCCCGTGGTCGAGGGTGGCGCCGGCGTCATCACCGACGATTTCGGCGGCCTCAATGGCTGGGTCGTCACCACCAATGCCCCGCCGGAAACCGAGGACTTCATCCACTTCCTGACCATCGAAAATGCCGGCCTGCTGGCCGAACGCAACAATATCCTGCCCACCGCCCTGGGGTCCGACGCCAGCGTCAAGGATCCCAGCCTGGCCGACAGTGCGGCCCAGATGGCCAAGGCCACCTGGCACCAGAACTATCTCGATCAGGATCTTGGTCCCAATGTCGGCCGCGTCGTCAATGACATGTCGGTCGAGCTGGTCTCGGGTGGCGTAACGCCTGAAGAGGCGCTGCAGCAGATCCAGGACGCCTTCTCCATGGAAATGTAAGCGTGGCGGGCGGTTCGCACCTGAACCGCCCGCTGCCCCCTCCGGCGTGAAGGACCGTCCATGAGTCAGCTTGCCTCGTCAGCCTTGAACGTCCGGCCCGCCAAAGCGCGCACGCGCCGCCGCGGTGTCGGTGATCGGGGCAAATGGCCCATCATCGTGCTGTTCCTGCCGCCCGCTCTGCTGCTGTTCACCCTCTTCGTCATCCTCCCCATGGGCGAGGCGGCCTGGTATTCCTTCTTCAACTGGAATGGCTATGGCCTGCCCGACCAGTGGGTCGGCTGGAAGAATTACGAGCTGATCTTCAAGCAGAGCGCCTTCCGCAATGCGCTGATCAACAACGGCCTTATCATCCTGGTCTCGATCTGCATCCAGATTCCATTGGCCCTCTGGCTGGCCACCATGGTTACCAAGCACATCAAGGGTGCGCTGGTCTTCCGGCTGGTCTTCTTTCTGCCCTATGTGCTGGCCGACGTGGCCGCGGGCATGATCTGGCGCTTCGTCTATGACGGCGAATTCGGCCTTGTCGCCAATGTCGCGCGCTTCTTCGGCCAGAACCCGCCCTTCTGGCTGGCCGACAAGGACGTGGCCTTCTATGCCGTGCTGGCGGTGATCGTCTGGAAGTATTTCGGCTTTCACATGATGCTGTTCATTGCCGGGCTGCAGGCCATCGACAAGAGCGTGCTCGAGGCTGCCGATATCGACGGCGCCACCGGCTGGCAGAAATTCACCCGTGTCACCCTGCCGCTGCTGGGCTCCACGGTCCGCCTGTCGGTCTTCTTTGCCGTGGTCGGTTCGCTGCAGCTCTTCGACATGATCATGCCGCTGACCGGCGGGGGCCCGTCCAATTCCACCCAGACCCTGGTGACCTTCCTCTACAGCTTCGGCGTCATGCGCATGCAGGTGGGCTTCGGCTCGGCCGTGGGTGTCGTGCTGTTCGTCATCTGCGTCACGCTGGCCTTCAGCTACAAGCGGGTATTCATGAAAAATGACTGACAGCGCCCCTCCCATCGACGCCGCCATCGCGCCCAGCAGCGGTCGCAGCCTCGGCATCAAGACCAAGACCTATCTCTATGCCGCGCTGCTCATCGTCGCCGCCGTCGTGCTGGTGCCGCTCATCACCACCGCCCTGGGCGGCTTCAAGACGCTGGGCGACCTGCGCGGCAATGCCTTCGGCCTGCCGCAGACGTGGATGATCTCCAACTATGCCGATATCCTGTTCAGCCAGCGCTACTGGCTGCAGATGGGCAATTCGCTGCTGATCGCCGGGCTCACCGTCTTTCTCGTGCTGACCCTGGCCGCCATGGCCGCCTTCGTCTTCGCCCATGTCCGCTTCTTCGGCTCGGACCACCTGCTCAACTACTTCCTGATCGGCCTGATGTTTCCGGCGGCCACTGCCATCCTGCCGCTCTTCATCCGTATTCGTGACCTGGGCCTGCTCGATACCTATTGGGGCGTCGTCCTGCCCCAGGTTGCCTTTGGCCTGGGCATGAGCATCCTGCTGTTCCGCAACTATTTCCGCGGCATGCCGTCCGAACTTTTCGACGCCGCCTTTGTCGATGGCGCCGGCTATTTCCGATTCTTCTGGCACATCACCCTGCCGCTCAGCCGGCCCATCATCGCCACGGTGGGCATCATCACCTTCGTGGGCAGCTGGAACAGCTACATCCTGCCGCTGATCATGCTGAACTCGGAATCCAAATATCCCTGGCCGCTCGGCATCATGGTCTATCGCGGCGAGTTCAGCACCGACTGGCAGCTGATCCTGGCCTTCATCACCCTGACAATTGCCCCGACGATCATCGTCTTTTTTGCTGCGCAGAAACATATCATTGCCGGTCTGACCGCCGGCGCCGTCAAATAATCGGAGAACAGCATGGCCGGTCTTGAGCTGCGCAACCTCGCCAAGAGCTATGGCATCGTCCCGGTCATCCAGGGCATCAATCTCGACGTCGCCGACGGCGAGTTTGTCGCCCTGGTGGGCCCCTCCGGCTGCGGCAAGTCCACCATCCTGCGCATGATCGCCGGCCTCGAGGACATTACCGAGGGCGACATCTATATCGGCGGCGAGGTGGTCAACGAGCTGACGCCCAAGGAGCGCAACATCGCCATGGTGTTCCAGTCCTATGCGCTCTATCCGCATATGAGCGTCTATCGCAACATGGCCTTCAATCTCGAACTGGCCGGCAGGCCCAAGGCGGAAATCGACCAGCGCGTCCGCGTCGCCGCCAAGATGCTCGAGCTCGAGCCGCTGCTCGAGCGCAAGCCCAGCCAGCTCTCGGGTGGCCAGCGCCAGCGCGTCGCCATGGGCCGGGCCGTGGTGCGCAACCCGTCAGTCTTCCTCTTCGATGAGCCGCTGTCCAACCTCGATGCCAAGCTGCGCGTCCAGATGCGCGCCGAGATCAAGCTGCTGCACAAGAAGGTCGGCGTCACCTCGGTCTATGTCACCCATGACCAGGTGGAGGCCATGACCCTGGCCGATCGGGTCGTGGTGCTCGACAAGGGCATCATCCAGCAGGCCGGCTCTCCCATGGAGCTCTATCGCCAGCCGGCCAATACCTTCGTTGCCGGCTTCATCGGCTCGCCCGCCATGAACTTCTTTGCCGCCACCATCGTCGCCGGCGTGCCGCAGACAGCCTCGGGTGAAGCCTTTCCCTTCCGTCCCCGCGAAAAGCTGCAGGAGGGTCAGGCCGTTACCATTGGCGTCCGCCCGGAACATTTTCAGCGCGCCGGCGCTGGGCCAGGCATGGCCGGCCCCATCAGCATTGTCGAGCCCACCGGCGGGCAGACCTTCGTCACCGTGCAGCTTGCCGGCCAGCCGACCGTCGTCACCATCAGCGGCGACGACACGGTCAATCTCGGCGCCAGCCTGACCCTCTTCACCCAGCCCGAGCAGGTCTATGTCTTTGACGGGGCCAGCGGCCGGCGCGTCAGCGAGAACTAGAGGGCGACCGAGGCAACGGCATCTGGCCGGGCGCTAGTCGATCTCGATAACGGCCTTGATCAGGCCCGTTTTTTGGCTGGCCCAGCGGGGCAGGTCGGTCACCGCGCCCGCCAGCGTAGTGCGATGGGTGATCAGCCGGTCGACCGGCACCTGGCCGGCGCTGATGGCGGCGATGACGCGCTCGAAATCCACCGCGGTGGCGTTGCGGCTGCCAATTATGGTCATTTCCTTGCGGTGAAAGTCGCTGTCGGCAAAGGTAATGTCGCCCTTGACCACGCTGACCAGCACATAGCGCCCGCCATGGGCGACGAAGTCGAAACCCTTTTCGATCGAGCCCTGGTTGCCGGTGGCGTCGAACACCACGTCGAAGCCCTCGCCATCGGTGACGCCGCTGACCTGGGCATCGACATCCTCATCGGCCAGGATCGTGCCGGCAATGTCGAACAGGTCCGCCGCCACCGCCAGCCGCTCGGCATCGCGATCCAGCACCGTCACCTTGGCGCCCGACAGCGTCGCGAACAGCACCGCGCCAAAGCCGATCGGCCCGGCCCCGATCACCAGCACCCGCTCGTCTGTCTCCAGCGCCGCCTGCCGCACCGCATGGGCGCCGATGGCGAGAAATTCCACGGTAGCGCAGGCATCGGCCGAAAGGCCCGCGGCGCGCACCAGATTCTGCGGCGGCAGCGACAGCCATTCCGTCATGCCGCCATCGCGATGCACACCCAGCACGGCGATCCTGGTGCAGCAATTGGGCTTGCCCTTGCGGCAGGCAATGCAGGTGCCGCATGACAGATAGGGATTGACCACGACGATCTCGCCGGCCGCGAAATCGCTCTCGCCGCCATCCACCACTTCCACGGCCAGCTCGTGCCCCATCACCCTTGGATACGCCAGGAAGGGATGCTTGCCCTCGTAGATGTGATAGTCGGTGCCGCAAATGCCGACACGGCGCGGCCGCACCAGCACCTCGCCCGCCGCGCGCGCCGTTCGGGGACGCTGCACCACTTCCAGCGTGCCGGGGGTTGAACAGAGCAGCGCGTCCATGACTTCCATCATCGTTTCCTGACAAGCGTTTAGGGCAGCGGGCGGATCGGGCGTTACACTCCTCATGTGCATCGCCGCGTCGCCGCAAGGCGACAAAATCTGCTGTCCAAGGCAGCGTCAATGTGTTTTTTATGGATAATAGAAAAAACGAGGTTCCGCTTCAGTGAAGAGCGACACAGTTTTCAAACGGGCATTCAATGACATGCTCACCATCGTCGGCCAGGAAGAGATCGGCGCCGTTCTGCCCTCGGAAAATGACCTCAGCGCCCGCCTGGGGGTGAGCCGGACGACGGTGCGCAAGGTGCTCGCCCAGCTCAGTGCGCGGGGCTATGTCAGCGACAACGGCCGCAACCGCCTGGTGCAGGGAACCGTGCCCGGCGATGCGCATTTTCCACAGGTCGAGACGGTACCAACCGCCCAGCAGGTGGAAAAGAGTTTCATGGAATGGATGCTGCGCGGCGACACCAAGCCGGGCGCCCAGATCAACGAGCTCGAAATGGCGCGCGCCTTTGGTGTTGGCACCACCGGCATCCGCGAATTTCTCAACCGCTTTCGTCGCTTCGGTCTCATCGAGAAGCGCCCCAATGCCGGCTGGCTGTTCAAGGGCTTTACCCAGGATTTCGCCATGGAACTGTTCGAAATCCGCGAGATGTTCGAGCTGCGCTCCGCTCAGGCCCTCGCCGCCTTGCCGCCCACCGCGCCGGTCTGGGCCGCGCTGCGCCAGCTCGAGCGCGAGCACCACGCTTTGCTCGGCGATATCGATGGCCGCTTCCACGATTTCTCCGACCTCGACAACCGCTTTCACCGGCTGGTCAATACCGCCGCGCCCAACCGCTTCATCGACGACTTCTACGACATCATCACCGTGATCTTCCACTATCACTACCAGTGGAACAAGCGCGACGAGCGCCAGCGCAACGAAGTGGCGATCCGCGAGCACCTGGCCTATATCGACGCGCTGTACAGCCAGGATCCGCAGCGGGCCCGCGCCGCCTGCAGCCTGCACCTGGCCTCGGCCAAGAACACCATGATGGCCGCGTTTTCGGACGACTGAACTGTCCTCGGCGGCGGGTGCGTGGGGCTCCTGTGCGGTTTAGAATAAATGAACTTACACAGGCGCAAGCGGAACGTATGTTCTTTTTTAGTTTACTCTCCATAAAAAACATTTTGCAGCCCCCTGCAGACGTGCATAGATAGGCGGGCGCCGCCGGGCCTCGAATGTCCGTGTCGAGCACATCATGGGAGAGTAGAATTATGATCTTGAGCAAGCTGAACCGCCGCGCGGTTCTGTCCATCTCCGCTGTCGCACTGGCCGCCGGCATGCTGGGCGCAACCCCGACCATCGCGCAGGACGTGACCATTCCGATCATCGTCAAGGACACCACGTCCTTCTACTGGCAGATCGTGCTGGCTGGCGCCCGCGCCGCCGGCAAGGATCTCGGCGTCAACGTACCCGAACTGGGCGCCCAGGCTGAAACCGACATCAACGGCCAGATCTCCATTCTGGAAAACGCCGTTGCCGGCAGCCCGGCCGCCGTGGTGATCGCGCCGACTGAAAAGTCGGCTCTGGGCGCGCCGATCACCGAAGCCGCCAATTCCGTGCCGATCGTTGGCATCGACTCCTCGGCTGACTCGACCGCCTTCACCTCCTTCCTCACCACCGACAACGTCCAGGGCGGCCGCATTGCTGCCGATGGCCTGGCTGCTGCCATCAAGGCCGCGACCGGCAAGGAAGAGGGCGAAGTCGCGCTGATCACCTCGGTGCCCAATGCCGGCTCTCTCGAAGAGCGCAAGCAGGGTTTCATCGAACAGCTGGCCAAGTATCCCGGCCTCAAGCTGGTCGCCGACAAATATGCCGATGGTCAGGCCGCTACCGGCCTCAACATCACCACCGATCTGCTGACCGCCAATCCCAACCTGGTCGGCATCTTTGCCTCCAACCTGATCATGGCGCAGGGCGCCGGCCAGGCTTTGGCTGAAAACGGCGCTGCCGAAAAGGTATCGCTGATCGGCTTTGACAGCGACGACAAGCTGGTCGGTTTCCTGACCGACGGCACCATCGACGCCCTGGTCGTGCAGGACCCCTACCGCATGGGTTACGACGGCATCAAGACCGCCCTGGCTGCCTCCAAGGGCGAAAAGGTCGAGGCCTTCGTCGATACCGGCGCCAACCTGATCACCACCGCCAACATGAACGACGAGCGCAGCCAGGCGCTGCTCAATCCCAAGGTCGACTGACCATGCTGGCCGGGGGATGTGGCGGATTGACTCCGCCGCTTCCCCCGGCTCCAATCGCGTGGTGATGACGGCCCGGCACAAGGGTCGCGCACCAGAGGAGTGGCGGGAGAATTATCGTGACAGAGCTCTCACCGGGAGCATCAACGCCTGGGGTCGGTCCCGGCGCGCTGCCCCATGCTGACGCCGACCTGATCCTGGAGCTGCGCGCGCTCGAAAAGCGCTACGGCTTCATCCAGGCGCTCAAACCCGCCAACCTGGCCTTCCGGCGCGGCGAAATCCACGCCATTGTCGGCGAGAACGGCGCCGGCAAGTCGACCCTGATCAAGCTGCTGACCGGCGTCATCCGCCGCACCGGCGGCAAGATCCTGTGGAACGGCCAGGAGGTCGAGCTCTCGACCCCCAACGAGGCCATTGCCCACGGCATCAATGCCGTGCACCAGGAAGTGGTGCTGTGCCGGCATCTGTCGGTGGCCGCCAATATTTTCCTCGGCGATGAAACCGTCCGCTTCGGCATCCTGCAGAAGCGCGAGATGACCCGCGCCGCCCAGAAGATCCTCGACGATATCGGCTTCAACCTGCCGGCTGATGCCATTCTGGGCTCGCTCACCATCGGCCAGCAGCAGCTGGTCGCCACTGCCCGCGCCTCGCTGCGCGGCACCAAATTCATCATTTTTGACGAGCCCACGGCCTATCTCACCCGCTCCGAAGCCGCCCAGCTTTTCGCGCTGATCCGCCGCCTCAAGGATGAAGGTGTCACCATCGTCTATATCAGCCACCGCATGGAGGAGGTCTTCGAGCTCGCCGACCGCGTCTCGGTGCTGCGCGACGGCACTATGGTGGGCACGCGCGACATTGCCGAGACCAACGATACCGAGCTGGTCGCGCTGATGATCAATCGCACGCTGGACCAAATCTACCACAAGGAACAGATTCCCTTCGGCAAGCTGCTGCTCGAAACCCGCAACCTTTCCGGCAAGGGCTTCAACGATGTCTCGATCAGCGTGCGCGCCGGCGAGATCGTCGGCCTTTATGGGCTGATCGGCGCCGGCCGCAGCGAATTCGCGCTCAGCGTCTTTGGCCGCAATCCCAAGACCGCCGGCGACATCGTCTGGCAGGGCCAGGTGGTCGATATGCGCAACGAGCGCACCGCCATCGATCTGGGCATTGCTTTGGCGCCCGAGAGCCGCCGCGACCAGGGGCTCAATCTCAACCTGTCCATCGGGCTCAATATCAACCTGCCGGTCTATGACCGGATCAATTCCGGCATTGTCGTCAATGTCGCCGAGGAGAAAAAGCGGGCCAACCAGCAGATCAAGGATCTGGGCATCAAGACGCCGTCGCGCCATACGCTGGCCTCGTCCATGTCGGGCGGCAACCAGCAGAAGATCGTCATCGGCAAGTGGCTCAACCACGGCGCCGAGCTGTTCATCTTCGACGAGCCTACCGTTGGCGTCGATGTCGGCACCAAGGCGGAAATCTATCGCCTCTTTGCCCGCCTGCTCAAGAATGGCGCCGGCATCATCCTGATCTCGTCCTACCTGCCCGAGGTCTATGAGCTGGCCGATACGCTGCACGTGTTCCGCGATGGCCACCTGGTCGGCAGCCAGGCCTATCGCCAGCGCACGCATGAAGAAATTCTGGCCGAGGCCATCGGCGTCTGACGCCCCAGACTGGAGAAGACGACAATGACCACCGAAGTGACCCCGACCGTCGCGACCAAACGCAATTACAGTTTTCTCTTCGCGCTGACGCTGCTGGGCCTGCTGGTTCTGCTCTGCGTGGCGCTGTCGATCGCCACGCCCAGCTTTGCCACCGGCAACAATATTTCGAACCTGCTGCGCCAGGGCTCGATGATCGCGATCCTGGCCATCGGGCAGACCTTCGTCATCATCACCGGCGGCATCGACCTGTCCGTGGGCGCGGTGGTGGGCTTTTCCACCGTCGTGGTGGCCGGTCTGATCCAGTCGGGCATGCCCATTCCCGCGGCCATCATCATCACCCTGGTCGTCGGCCTGCTGATCGGCTGCTTTCATGCCTTCGGCATCGTCAAGATGGGCCTGCCGCCCTTCATCATGACCCTGGCTACGCTCACCTCGCTGCGCGGCATTGGCCTGCTGATGACCAATGGCTCGACCATCAACATCACCAATGAGGCCTTCACCCAGTTCTCCCGCGAGAGCTTCATCGGCGTGCCCAACCTGTTCTGGATGGTGGTCATCGTCGCCATCCCGTCTTTCATCTTCCTCCACCTCTCCAAATGGGGCCGCTATCTCTACGCCGTCGGCTCCAATGCCGAGGCGGCGCGCCTGTCCGGCGTCTCGGTGCCCAAGATGATCTTCATCGCCTATGGCCTCTCCTCGATGTTTGCCGCCTTTGTCGGCGTCATGCTGGCGGCGCGCCTCGGCGTCGGCAATGCCACCCAGGGTGATGGCTGGGAGCTGCAGGCCATTGCCTCGACGGTGATCGGCGGCACCTCCCTGTTCGGCGCCGTCGGCTCGGTGCATGGCCCGCTGATCGGCGCCTTCATCCTCGCCACCATCGCCAATGGCGCCAACCTGCTCAACGTCAACTCGTTCTGGCAGCGCATCATTACCGGCGTGCTGATCATCGTCATCGTCTTCTTCGACCAGCTCCGGCGCCGCAACCGCTAGCATCGCCGACAGGCCGGCCCGGGCGCGCGTCCCGGTCCGGCCGTTCCCCCGGCAGCCGCTTCCGGGCCGCGCCGGGCAATCGCCCGCTATCCCCCCGCTCAACCCCAGGTCGCGCCGCCGCGTCATTCGTGGCTTGCGCTATGCGCGAATCCAATCCATACACACATTCTAATATACTAATGTGTGGAGTTGTGATGTCGATTACCCGTGCCGTTACCGCCTTTGCCGGAGCGATGGTTCTGCTGTCCGTCCTGCTGACCGCTCTCGTGTCGCCGCATTTTGTCTGGCTCACCGTCTTTGTCGGCGCCAACCTGCTGCAATCGGCCTTTACCGGCTTCTGCCCGGCGGCCCTGTTGTTCCGCACCATCGGCCTCAAGCCGGAAGGAGGACGCTGAGATGGCGCGCACCAAGTTCCTCGCCGTCAGCGGCCTGCTGTTGACCCTTGCCAGCCCGGCTTTGGCTGATTCGCTCACCCTCGCCCCCCAATCCCTGCCGGTCTGGAAGGCTGTCTACGGCCAGGTTGAGGCGCGCACCACCATGCCGGCCCGGGCCCGTATCGGCGGCACACTGGTCTCGCTGGACGTCACCGAGGGCGACATGGTCACGGCCGGGCAGGTGATTGGTACCTTGCGCGACGACAAGCTCGGCTTTCAGGTGACCGCGCTGGATGCCCAGCTGCGCGCCCTGACCGCCCAGCTCGACAATGCCCAGTCCGAACTGGCACGCAGCCAGACCCTGCTCGATCGCGGCGTCGCCACGGCCCAGCAGCTCGACCTCCTGCGCACCCAGGTCGACGTAGTCCGCAACCAGCTTGCCGCCACCGAGGCCCAGCGCCAGGTTGTGCTGCAGCAGACGTCTGAAGGCGCCGTGCTGGCGCCGGCCGATGGCAAGGTGCTCACCGTGCCGGTGACGGCGGGCGCCGTGATCATGCCGGGCGAGCCGATCGCCACTATTGGTGGCGGCGGCTTCTTCCTGCGCCTGGCCATCCCCGAACGCTATGCCGGCCTGCTCGAACAGGGCGCGACCTTGCACGTCGAAACCGGCGACAGCAGCGCGGCCGGGCAGTTGGTCAAGCTGTATCCGCAGATCGAAAACGGCCGTGTGGTGGCCGATGTGGAGGTCGACACTCTGCCGACTGCCTTCGTCAATGCGCGCCTGCTGGTGCGGGTGCCGGTTGGCAAACGCCAGGCGCTGATGGTGCCCATGGTCGCGCTGGTCAGCCGGGCGGGCCTCGATTTCGTCACGGTCAAGGCCGGCGACGGCACCAGCGAACGCGCGGTCGTTATCGGTGAGCGCAACGGCGACACCGTCGAAATCCTGACCGGGCTTGCCGCCGGCGACGAGGTCATCACGCCATGAAACTGGGTATTGCCGGCAGCCTGACCAAGACCTTTATCCGCTCGGCGCTTACGCCCCTGTTCCTGCTCGCCGCCCTCGCTGTCGGCCTCGTCGCCCTGATGACGCTGCCGCGCGAGGAGGAGCCGCAGATTTCCGTGCCCATGGTGGACATTCTGGTCCAGGTGCCCGGCCTCAAGGCCGATGACGCCGTCAAGCTGGTGACCGAGCCGCTCGAGACCATCGTCAAGGGCATTGACGGCGTCGAGCACGTCTATTCCCAGACCCGGGACGAGGGCGTCATGGTGACCGCACGCTTTGTCGTCGGCACCTCGTCCGATGCCGCCGTGCTGCGCTTGCACGACAAGGTGCGCGCCAATGCCGATCGCATTCCCGTCGGCATTCCCGAGCCCATGATCGTCGGCCGCGGTATCGATGATGTCGCCATCGTCGCACTGACCCTGTCGCCCAAGCCGGAGGCCGCCACCCGCATCTCACCCAATGACCTGACGCGCATTGCCCGCGAACTGCGTACCGAGATCGCCAAGGTCGAAAATGTCGGGCTCAGCTACCTGGTCGGGGAAACCGGCGAGGCCATCCGCATCGCGCCCGATCCGGAAAAACTGGCGCTCTATGGCATTACCCTGCAGCAATTGTCCGCCAAGGTCACCGGTGCCAATCGCTCGCTCTCCACCGGTCTGGTGCGCGATGGCGGCGAACAGATTGAACTGATTGCCGGTCAGACCCTGCAGACCCCCGCCCAGATCGGCAATCTGCTGCTGACCAGCCGCGATGGCCGCCCCGTCTATGTCGGCGACGTCGCCGATGTCGCCTTCGTCACCGATACCGCCGACCTCTACGTCTCCACCGTGACGCGCGCTGCCGATGGCACCACGCTGCGAGTGCCCTCGGTCACCCTGGCGGTGGCCAAGCGCGCCGGCGCCAATGCCGTCACCGTGGCCGAGGCCATCCTGCACCGCGTCGAAGCGGCCGAGCACACGCTGATCCCCCACGACATCGCCGTGGAGGTGACGCGCGACTATGGCGAAACCGCCAATGAAAAAGCCAATGAGCTGCTGTTCCATCTCGGCCTGGCCACACTCTCCATCATCGTCCTGGTCTGGGTCGCCATCGGTCGCCGCGAGGCCCTGGTCGTGGCGGTGGTCATCCCGGTGACCATCCTGCTCACCCTGTTTGCCGCCAAGGTCATGGGCTATACGCTCAACCGCGTCTCGCTCTTTGCCCTGATCTTTTCCATCGGCATCCTCGTCGATGATGCCATCGTGGTGATCGAGAACATCGCCCGCCATTGGGGCATGGGCGATGGCCGTGATCGCCAGCAGGCCGCCATCGAGGCGGTCGCCGAAGTGGGCAATCCCACCATCGTGGCCACGCTAACCGTGGTGGTGGCCCTGCTGCCCATGCTGTTCGTCTCGGGCATGATGGGCCCCTATATGAGCCCGATCCCGGCCAATGCCTCGGCCGCGATGATCTTCTCCTTCTTCGTCGCCGTCATCGTTACCCCCTGGCTGATGCTCAAGGTGGCCGGCAAGGCGCCCGTCCATGCCCATGCCAGCCATCATGAGCCGGGCGGCATTCTGGGCCGGGCCTATACGGCCGTGGCGCGGCCCATCCTGTCGTCAAAAGCCGCCAGCTGGTCCTTCCTCATCGTCGTCGGCATCCTGACGCTGGGCTCGCTGGCGCTGTTCTACACCCGCGACGTCACCGTCAAGCTGCTGCCATTCGACAACAAGTCCGAACTGGCCGTGATGATCGACCTGCCCGAGGGGGCGTCGGTGGAGGCGACCGACGCCATGGCCCAAACCATTGCCGCCGTGGCCCTGACCATGCCCGAAGTGCTATCAACCCAGACCCATGCCGGCACCGCTGCGCCGTTCAACTTCAATGGCCTGGTGCGTCACGCCTATCTGCGCGCCGAGCCGCAACTGGGCGATGTGCAGCTCAACCTGGCCCCCAAGCATGATCGGCAACGCTCCAGCCACCAGATCGCGCTCGATCTGCGCACGCAGCTGGCCACGCTGCCCATGCCGCAAGGCACTTCCATCAAGGTGGTCGAGCCCCCACCGGGACCGCCCGTCATGGCCACCCTGCTGGCCGAGATCTATGGCCCGGATGCCCAGACCCGCCGCGACACGGCGGCCAGGGTGGAAGCAGCCTTCCGCTCGGTGCCCTTCGTGGTCGATGTCGACAATTCCTTCGGCACCCCCACAAGGCGCATCCGCGCTACCATCTCGACCGACGATCTGGAATTCTTCCATGTCGAGGAGGGCGACGTGCTCGATACGCTGGCCATCCTCAATGGCGGCAGCACGGTGGGTTATTCCCATCGCGGCGACGGGCGCAGCCCGATCCCCATCGTCCTCGAACGGAGCAAGAGCGACAGGGTGCTCGACGAGCGCTTTTTGTCGACGCCGCTGCCGGCCAATGTCCTGCCGGGTGATCGCGGCGTCGTCGAGCTGGGCGATGTCATCCAGACCCAGGTCGAAACCGCGTCTTTCCCGGTCTTCCGCCACAATGGCCGCGCCGCCGAAATGGTGACGGCCGAGCTGGCCGGTGATTATGAGGCCCCGCTCTATGGCATGCTGGCCGTGCAGGCGGCGCTCGATGACCAGGACTGGACGGGTCTGACCAAGCCCGAGATCGCGCTCAACGGCCAGCCGACCGACGAGACCAAGACGACCCTCCTCTGGGATGGCGAGTGGGAAGTGACCTGGGTCACCTTCCGCGACATGGGAGCGGCCTTCGGCGTTGCCATCATCGGCATCTATATCCTGGTCGTGGCCCAGTTCGGCTCGTTCAAGGTGCCGCTGGTCATCCTGACCCCGATCCCGCTGACCTTCATCGGCATCCTGGTCGGCCACTGGCTGTTCCAGGCGCCCTTCACCGCCACCTCGATGATCGGCTTCATCGCGCTGGCCGGCATCATCGTCCGCAATTCCATCCTGTTGGTCGATTTTGTCCGCAATACCGCCAGCCCGGACAGACCGCTGACCGAGGTGCTGATCGAAGCGGGTGCCATCCGCTTCAAGCCTATCCTGCTCACCGCGCTGGCCGCGATGATCGGCGCCGCAGTCATTCTGACCGATCCGATCTTTCAGGGCCTGGCGATCTCCCTGCTGTTCGGCCTGGCCTCGTCCACCCTGCTTACCGTGCTGGTGATCCCGGCCATCTACCGGGTGCTGCGCACCTAGCAGATCGCCTGGCATATCCGGTCGGCGCGCGTTGCATTGACGCGCGCCGACCCTATAGTGCCGGCCATGAAAACCTATTCCGCTACTGACGTTCGCCAGGGCCTTGACTGGCCCGTCCTGCTTGCCGCCCTCAAGACCGCCTTTGCCGAGGGTGTCGAGGCACCTTTGCGCCAGCACCTGCATGTCGGCGGCGACGCCATCAATGGCAACCTGCTGCTCATGCCGGCCTGGCAGCCGGGCAAGCATATCGGCGTCAAGCTGGTCACCGTATTCCCGGAAAATGACCAGCGCGGCCTGCCCGCCGTGGCCAGCGTCTATACCCTGTTCGACGGCCAGACTGGCGCCATCCGCGCCCAGATCGATGGCGGCGAACTCACCGCCCGCCGCACCGCCGCCGCCTCGGTGCTGGCCGCGACCTTTCTTGCGCGCACCAATAGCCGCAACCTGGTGATCATGGGCACCGGCCGCGTCTCGAAGAACCTGGCCCAGGCCTATTGCGCCATCTTCGCCATCGACAAGCTGACCCTGTGCAGCCGCTCATTGGACAAGGCCCAGGCCCTGGCCGATGAACTCGGCCCCATCGCGCCCAGCGTGGTCACCTCAACCGATTTCGCCAGCGCGGTCAGCGACGCCGACATCGTCAGCACCGCCACACTGAGCAAGACGCCCATCGTGCTCGGCGCGCTGCTGCGCCCCGGCACCCATGTCGATCTCGTCGGCAGCTTCCGCACCGACATGCGCGAGGCCGATGATGCGGTATTGGCGCGGGCAGGGGGCATTTTCGTCGATACGTTCGAGGGCGCCAGCAAGGAAACCGGCGACATCACCATCCCGATCGCCGCCGGCACGCTGACCCCAGAGGGTCTCCTCGCCGATCTGGCCATGCTGTGCCGCGGGGAGCATCCGGGGCGGCAAAGCGATAGCGCCATCACCGCCTTCAAGTCGGTCGGCACGGCGCTCGAAGATCTCGCCGCCGCCGTCGCCCTCACCGCCGCCGATCACGCCTAATTAATTGATCTTCGGCCAGGTATCCGACAGCCGATAGCCGGCCGGCCAGGGGTCGGCCGGGTCGAGCATTTCCTGCCGCGTCCCGGTGATCCAGGCGCGGCCGGTGATCGTGGGAATGATCGCCGGCGTGCCCGCGAGGTCGGTCAGAGCCTCCAGCCGGCAGTGAAAGGTCGAGCCGATGATCGAGCGGGCCAGATACTGGTCGCCCACCCCCATCAGCCCGCGCGCCTGCAGCACCGCCATGCGCGCCGAACAGCCCGTACCGGTGGGCGAACGGTCGATCTTGCCCGGCTGGATCGCCACCGCATTGGCCCCGCTCAGCATGCCGTCCACCGTCTCGAGCGGCCCGGCCAGCTGGCAGAACGAGATATGCGCCCAGTCAGGATTGGTCGGGTGGGTAAAGCCCAGCTGCTCATTGGCCGCCCTGGTAATGCGGATGCCGGTCTCGGCCAGCTCGCGCGCCTCGTCTGCCACAATGGCAAAGCCCAAAGCCCGCGCATCGGCAATCACGAAACTGTCCCCGCCATAGGCCGTGTCGACGGTCAGCGTGCCGATCCCCTCGACCTCGATGGTGGCGTCGAGCCTGTCGACAAAGCTGGGAACATTGCGCACCGTAATCGACTGCGCCTTGCCATCGCGGCACTGCGCCACGATCTCGACCAGCCCGCCCGGCGCCTCCAGCACCATGCGGGTTTCCGGCTCGGTCATCGGCACGATACCGGTATCGAGCAGTACCGTCGCCACGCAGATCGAGTTCGATCCCGACATGGGCGGGGTGTCCTCGGGCTCCATGATGATCCAGCCCATCACCGCCCTTTTGTCCTTGGCCGGGACCAGCAGGTTGATATGGCGGAACACCCCGCCGCGCGGCTCGTTCAGCACGAAATTGCGCAGGCTCTGGTCCCGCGCGATCCAGCGCGACTGCTCCCAGATCGTCTCGCCCGGCGGCGGCGCCACCCCGCCGACGATGACATCGCCCACCTCGCCCTCGGCATGGCAGGAAACGATGTTGATCGAGCGGGTGGAGCGCATGTCAGGTCCTTGGAAAAGTCGGTCAGGCAATATGCAGCGCCGGCGTGCCGAGCACGTCCATCCGCGGCGTCACGCCCAGCCCGGGCGCATCCGACGCGGTCATGAAGCCCATGACCCGCTCCGGCGCGCCCTCGGCAATCGACACCGTGCCATAGCTGTTGAAGTCGGTGGCGGAAAAGCAGAACTCCTCCGGCGTCGAGCGCGCCAGATGGGCGATGGCGGCGGTGGTGATGTCGCCGCCCCAGGTGTCCTCGATGGTCATCGGAATGCCGCTGGCCACCGCGAGGTCGCGCATCAGTTTCGCCTTGGTCAGCCCGCCGACCTTGGAAATCTTGAGGTTGATCACGTCCATGGCGTCCTCGGCCAGGCCCTTGACCAGCGAGCCGACATTGTCGATCACCTCGTCGAGGATGAACGGCCTGCCGGTGCGGCGGCGAATGGACAGGCACTCCTCATAGGTCATGCAGGGTTGCTCGATATAGACGTCGACATCGGCCACTGCTGCCACCACGCGGGCCGCCTCGGCGCGGGTCCAACCGGTATTGGCATCGGCCACCAGGATATCGCCGGGTTTCAGGATCGCCCGGCAGGCGCGGATGCGCGCAATATCCTCGTCGGCATTGCCGCCCACCTTGAGCTGGAACTTAGTATAGCCCTCGGCGCGATAGCCGGCGATCTTGGCCGCCATCTCCTCGGGCGATTGCTGCGATATGGCGCGGTAGAGCGCGACCTTGTCCTGCGCCGCCCCGCCCAGCAGCGCATAAACCGGCAGGCCCGTCAGCTTGCCCAATATGTCCCAGCAGGCAATGTCGATCGGCGCCTTGACGTAATTGTGCCCGCGCAGCACAGCGTCCATATGCCGGTTGATTGCGCCCAGGTTGGTGGGGTCCATGCCCAGCAGTTTGGGGCCGATCTCCTGCAGCCCGCTGCGCACGCCCAGCGCATAGGCCGGCAAGTACGCCGAGCCCAGCGGGCAGCATTCGGCATAGCCGGTAATCCCCGCATCGGTTTCCACTGCCACCACCGTGGTGTCGAATACCTCGACGAAATTGCCGTTCGACCAGCTGTAGCGCCCCTCCTTGAGCGGCAGGTCGACCTGCCAGGCGGTGATGGCGGTAATCTTCATGGCACTGTGTCCTTGGGTTAGCTGACGAGGAACCCGTGCTTGAACGGGTCGCGGTCATCGATAAAAATCGTGTTGAGCCCGGTCATCCGCGCCCAGCCGGCAATCGAGGGCACGATGGCCGGCAGGCCGCCGACCGTCAGCGTTTCTTCCACTCGGCCCTTGAAGATCGAGCCGATAATGCTCTCGTGGATGAAGGCGTCGCCAGCCTTGAGCTTGCCCTTGCCATACCACTGCGCCATGCGCGCCGAGGTGCCGGTGCCGCAGGGCGAGCGGTCGATCGCCTTGTCGCCATAGAACACCGCATTGCGCGCCGTGCCGCCCGGCGTCTTGGGCGCGCCGGTCCACATGATATGGCTCAGCCCGTTGATGCCGGGCTTTTCGGGATGCACGAAACTGTGCGCCGCGTTCAGCCGCTGCCGCAGCACCGGGCTCCAGCGGATAAGATCGGCCGCCGAGAACTGGTCCATGTCGGAAAAGTTCTGCTGCGGATCTACGATCGCATAGAAATTGCCGCCATAGGCCACGTCGACCGTGAGCAGCCCGAGGTCCGGGCACTCGACCTCGAGATCGGTCTTGTAGAGGAAGGAGGGCACATTGGTGATTTTGACCTCCTCCACATAGTCGCCTACCTTGGTATATTCGGCGATCACCAGCCCGGCCGGGACTTCCAGCCGCACCACGCCCTCGACCTTGGGCACGATCAGCCCCTGCTCGATCGCCATGGTCACCGTGCCGATCGTGCCGTGGCCGCACATGGCCAGGCACCCGGAGGTCTCGATGAAGAGGATGGCCATGTCATTGGCGGGGTCATTGGGCGGATAAAGGATCGAGCCCGACATCACGTCATGGCCGCGCGGCTCGAACATCAGCGCGGTGCGGATCCAGTCATGGTTGGCGAGGAAATCGGCGCGCCGCTCCAGCATGCTGCCGCCCTTGAGCAGCGGTCCGCCGCCGGCCACCAGCCGCACCGGGTTGCCGCAGGTATGTCCGTCTACGCAAAAAAAGCTGTGTCGTGCCATGGTCTGATGTCCGGATTAGAAACGTGTCGCCGCAAAGGGCGTGATGTCGATTGAAGGCTTGGTGCGGGAGATGAGCTCGGCCACCAACCGCCCCGTCGCTGCCGATTGCGTCAGCCCCAGATGGCCGTGCCCAAAGGCATAGACCACGTCGGGCGAGGCGCTGGCATAGCTGATCACCGGCAGGCTGTCCGGCAGGGACGGGCGGAAACCCATCCACTGCTTGCCCCCCTCGGTCTTGAGACCGGGCATGAAGCCGGCCGCCTTTTTCAGCATGGCATCGGCGCGGGCATAATTGGGCTTCAGGTCGAGCCCGCCTAGTTCCACCGCGCCGCCGACGCGAATGCCATTGGCTAGCGGCGTCACGACAAAGCCATGCCCGCCAAAGATCAGCTGCCGCTGCAGCGCGAAGGCACCGGCGGGCAGGGTGGTATTATAGCCTCGCTCGGTGTCGAGCGGCACCCTGTCGCCCAGCGCCGCCGCCAGCGGTTTCGACCAGGCGCCGCAGGCAATCACCACCTGCCTGGCGGCGATCTGCGCGCCGCTCTCCAGCGTCACCACCACCCCGCCGCTGCCCGGCACGACGCTGCGCACGGCCTTGGTCAGCAGGCTGCCCCCCTGCGCCAGCACCGCCTCGCCCAGCGCACAGGCAAACTCATAGGGCTCGCTCACCGTCTGCCATTGCGGCACGAAGGTCCCGGCGACAAAGCGCGGCGACAGGCCCGCCTGCAACTCTTCCAGCCGCGCCCCGCGCACATGCTCAAAGCCGATGTTATGCTCCTGCCGCACCGCCCAGCCGGGCAGGCTGGCGGTGAATTCCGCCTCGCTCTCATAGAGCTCAAGCGAGCCGTCCGAGCGCACCATATGCGCGGTGCCGGCCGCTTTGGTCAGGTCAGCCATCTCGCTGCGCGCCAGGTCCATCAGCGCCACCTGCGCGGCGATGCTGGCATCGCGCTTGTCCCGCCAGCCGGCGCGCCAGAAGCGCACCAGCCAGGGCGTGATCTGCGGCAGATAGGCCGGCGGAATGCTCAGTGGCCCCAGGGGGTCCATCAGCCAGCCGGGCACCTTGCCGAGCATCCCCTTGGCCGCCATCGGCAGCACATCGGTAAAGGCAAAGGCCGCGGCATTGCCGAAACTGGCGCCCTGCGCCATGCCGGCGCGGTCGATCAGGGTCACCTGGCGTCCCGCCTGTTGCAGGCGGAACGCTGCCGACAGCCCGATGATCCCGGCCCCGACAATGACGATATCAGCCGTTGCGGCCTTGCCCATTTGGCGGTCTGCCGATCGGGCTACAGGACGGGCAGCTGTGGCCGCGTATCGATGGCGGTCTGCACGATCTTTTCGATCATTTTGCGTTCCTCGCCGATCAGCGTCAGGCGCGGAGCCCGCACCCATTCGGCGCCTTCGCCGGCCATCTGATTGGCCAGCTTGATATACTGCACCAGCTTGACCTTGGTATCGAGATGCAGCACCGGCATGAACCAGCGATAGATCGCCAGCGCTTCGGCGACGCGACCGGCCTTGGCCAGCTTGAACATGGTCACCGCTTCCTTGGGGAAGCTGTTGGTCATGCCCGACACCCAGCCCACTGCGCCAAACAGCACGTTTTCCAGCATCAGGTCGTCGACGCCGCAGAACAGGTCGTAGCGGTCGCCCAGCACATTGATCATGTCGGTGATGCGGCGGCTGTCATGGCTGGATTCCTTGACCGCCACGATGTTCTTCTGGTCGCTCAGCGCCGCGAAATCCTCGGGCATCAGGTCGAGCTTGTAGGCCACGTGGTTGTTGTAGATCATGATCGGCAGGTCGACGGCCTTGGCCAGCGTCTTGAAGTGCTCGACGCCTTCGCGCGCATCCTGCTGATAGACCATGGTCGGCAGCGCCATCAGCCCGTCGGCGCCCGCAGCCTTCATCCGCTTGGCGGCGGTAATGGCCAGCTCGGTGGTATATTCGGCAACGCCGGCAATCACCGGCGCGCGGCCATTGGCGGCTTCCACGGCGGTGCGGACCACCAGTTCCTTTTCATCCAGGCTCAGCGAGGAGTTCTCGCCCAGCGTGCCCAGCATGATGAAGCCTTCGCAGCCGGCCTTCAGGCTCGATTCCACGTGGCGGGCCGTCGCCGGCATGTCCAGCGCGCCGCCCTGCTTCATTTCGGTCATCAAAGCCGGGATAACGCCTTGCCAATTGTCAGTCATGTCAGTCTCTCAGTCTCAGGTTTGAAAAAGGTCAGTCGCCCAGATAGGCCTGGACGATGGAGGTATCGGCGCGCAGCACCGCTGCCTCGCCCTGCATGCGGATATGCCCGCTTTCGAGCACATAGCCGTAATGGGCCAGCTTGAGCGCCAGCCTTGCATTCTGTTCGACCAGCAGGATCGTCGTGCCCGCCTCGCTCAGCCGCTTGATGATCTGCATGGTCTCGATCACCAGCTTGGGGGCCAGCCCCATCGAGGGTTCGTCCAGCAGCAAGAGCCGCGGCCCATGCATCAGCGCCCTTCCGATCGCCAGCATCTGCTGCTCGCCCCCCGACAGCAGCGAGCCGTCGCCATGCTGGCGCTTGGCCAGCACGGGGAAGAGGCCAAATACCTCGTCCATCCGCTGGCGGCGGGTGGCCGCATCCTTGACGGTAAAGGCGCCCAGCTCGAGGTTCTCGCGCACGCTGAGGCCGCGCAGCACGTGGCGGCCCTCGGGCACATGGACGAGGCCGCGCCGGGCGATCTCATGCGCCGGCACCCGGGTAATGTCGTCACCCTCGAACAGCACGCGGCCCCCCGAGGCGCGCACCAGCCCGGAAATGGTTTTCAGCGTCGTCGTCTTGCCCGCGCCATTGGCGCCCAGCAGGGTCACCATGGAGCCGGTCGTCACCTTGAGGCTGATGCCGTTCAGCGCCACGATCTTGCCATAGCCGGCGGTAACATTTTCCAGTTCGAGGATGGTTTGCGGTGCCGTGCTCACAGCAGGTCCTCCCCGTCTTCCTGGCCCAGATAGGCCTCGATCACCTTGGGATTGGCCTGGATGTCCTTGGGCTTGCCCTCGGCGATCACCACGCCATGGTCGAGCACGGTGATGGTCTCGGAAATCTTCATGACCATGCCCGTGTCATGCTCGATCAGCAGCACCGAAATATCGAGCTCGTCACGGATTCGGCCAATCAGCGTAAGCAGGTCCGCCTTCTCGCCGGCATTGAGCCCGGCCGCCGGCTCGTCCAGCAGCAGCAGTTTGGGCCGCGTCGCCAGTGCCCGGGCGATCTCCACCCGCCGCTGGTGCCCATAGGCCAGGTTTGTCGCGTCGCGATCCATCTCCTCGGCAATGCCGACAAAAGCCAGGCACGCGATGGCATGGGCACGGATCTCGGCCTCCTCCCGCCTTTGGCTGGGCAGGCCCAGAATGGCGGCAATCGCCCCGGCTTTGGAGCGGCAATGGCTGCCGCTCATGACATTTTCCAGCACCGTCATCTGTTGGAACAGCCGCACATTCTGGAAGGTGCGGGCAATGCCGGCCTGGGTTACCCGATGCGGCTTGAGGCCAAGCAGTTCCTGGTCATCCACCTTGATGGACCCGGACTGCGGCTTGTAAAAGCCGGTAATGCAGTTGAACAGCGAGGTCTTGCCGGCGCCATTGGGGCCGATCAGGCTGGCAATGACGCCGCGCCCGACGGAAAAGTCGACATTGTCCAGTACCGTATTGCCGGCAAAGCTGAGATTGACGCCGCGCAAAGCCAGAAGGGGATTGCTCATGCTCATTTCCCCCGCACCGGCCAGATGCCGCTGGGCCGGAACAGCATGACCAGCAGCAGCCCGACCGCAAACAGCAGCAGGCGGAATTCGCCCATGTCGCGCAGCAGTTCGGGCGCCAGCACCACGATGAAGGCCCCCAGGATGACGCCGGGGATCTTGCCCATGCCACCCAGGATCACCGCCATCAGGATCAGCACCGATTGCTGGAAGGAGAAGCTCTCCGGCGAGATGGCGCCCAGATTGACGGCAAAAAACGCCCCGGCAATCGAGCCGAAAATGGCGCCGATCACATAGGCCGCCAGCTTGACACGCACCGTGTCGATGCCCATCGCCTCGGCCGCGTCCTCGTCATGCCGCACATAGAGCCAGGCCCGGCCCAGCCGCGAATGCTGCAGCCGCACGCTGACAATCACCGCGATGACCGCGAGCACCACGAACACATAGTAGAATTCGAACGGCGTATTGATGTGCCAGCCGAACAGCCAGGGCTGCTGGATGCCCGAAATGCCGCTGGCCCCCCCAGTAATGTCGAGATTGCGCGCGGTAAAGCGCACGATCTCGCCAAAGCCCAGCGTCACGATGGCGAGGTAATCCGAGCGCAGCCGCAGGGTTGGCGTGCCGATGACCACGCCGGCTACCACCGCCGCGCCGACGGCCACCGGCAGCGTCAGCCAGAAATTGAAGCCGAAGGTGTGGGTCAGGATGCCGACCGTATAGGCGCCGACGGCAAAGAAGGCCGCATAGCCCAGGTCGAGCAGGCCGGCATAGCCGACCACCACATTGAGCCCCAGCGCCAGCACGACGTAGAGCAGCGCATTGGTCAGGATCACCGTGGCATAGGGCCCCAGCGATATGGGCGCGACCAGCAGCAGCGCCAGGATGACGGCGAAGACGGTATAGCGTTTCCAGGGCGTATCGAATTGCGCGATCAGATTGTTGAAGAGGTTCGAGCGGGTCTGAGCCATGTTACATGCGCTCCTGCTCGGACTTGCCCAACAGGCCCGTCGGTTTGAGCACCAGCACCAGGATCAGCACCGAGAACGAGAACACGTCCTTCCACTCGCTGCCAATGCCGGGGATCTGCGTGCCAAAGGATTCCAGCAGCCCCAGGATCAGCCCGCCCAGCATGGCGCCGGGGATCGAGCCGATGCCGCCGATCACCGCGGCGGTAAACGCCTTGATGCCGATCAGAAAGCCCATGAAGTACCAGACCGAGCCATAATAGGCCCCAGCCATGGTGCCGGCCGCCGCCGCCAGCGCCGAGCCGATGAAGAAGGTCACGGCGATCACTGCCGTCACATTGATGCCCATCAGCCGGCACATGTCCTTGTCGATGGAAATGGCCCGCATGGCCCGTCCATATTGGGTGCGCGAGACGAAGAGCTCGAGCCCGATCATCAGCGCCGCCGCCGTGCCGACCAGGATCATCTGATTATTGCTGATGAACAGCAGGCCCAGATTGACCCCGCCAAAACCGAGATCGGCGCCCATCGGCTGGTACTGCCCATGCGTCAGCGTCAGCACCCCGTTCTGCAGCACCAGCGACACCGCCAGCGCCGTGATCAGGATCGACAGCCGCGGCGCATTGAGCATCGGCTGATAGGCAATGCGCTGGATGACGACGCCGAGAAAACCCACCGCGATCATCGCCACCACCATGGAGACGGCCACCCCGCTCCAGCCCGGCCCGACGATCGGCGCCACCACCGACAGCACGAGGAAGCCGATAAAGCCGCCCACCATATAGATGTCGCCATGCGCGAAATTGAGCAGTTTCACCACGCCGAAGATCATGGTGTAGCCCAGCGCCACCAGCGCATAGAACGAGCCGAGCACCAGCCCGTTCACCAGCTGCTGCGCAAAGATATCAAAGACCGACATTCACAAGCTCCCCACCGGCCGCCCCGGGCGCCTCAGTCATTGTGGTCGACCCCGCCGCCACAACGGGCGGCGGGGTCGGGGTTCAGCCTGTCTAGTCAGCCAGCGCCCACTTGCCGCCGGCGCCCTGCAGCACCACGAAGTTGGAGCGGGCCAGGGTGTTTTCCGGGGTGAAGGTGATCTGCCCGGCAATGCCGGTATAATCGCTGGCCTTGAGCGCTTCGGTGATCGCCGCCGCATCGGCACTGCCGGCGGCCTTGATCGCCTCGGCCAGCAGGTTCATGCCGTCATAGGCCAGCGGCGCATAGGGGCCGGGGGCCGAGCCATAGGCGGCGATATAGTCGGTGATGAAGTCCTTGGCCTCGGGCAGGAATTCGGCGGTCGGGTTGGAAAAGCCCACCACGCCTTCGGCGGCCGAGCCGGCAATGGCGAACAGCTCCGGCGAATTGGAGCCGTCACCCACGGCGATCTTGCCCTGGTAGCCGGCCTGGCGCAGCTGGCGGATCAGCAGGCCGCCATCGGCGTAATAGGCGGTCCAGAACACGGCATCCGGATTGGCCGAGCGGATCGCCGTGACAATGGCCGAATAGTCCTGCTCGCCCTTGTTGGCGACCTCGAAGGCGGGAACGGTGTTGCCGGCGCCTTCCCAGGCCGTCTTGGTCAGGTCGGCCAGGTCCTGCGAATAGGCGTCGCCCTGGTTGACGATGGCCAGCGATTTGACGCCCTGGGCGGTGAAATATTCCACAGCCTTGGTCACCTGGTCATTGCCGGTGGAGTTGATCATGAAGGCATTGCCCGGATTGGCCGGGATCAGCTTGGTCGAATTGGCGGCCGCGATGACGAAGGGAATGCCGGCATCGCCGAAGATCTTGAGCGTCGGCACGGTCGCGCCCGAGCAATAGCCGCCCACCACACCCACCACGTCCGACGAGGCCAGCTTGCTGGCCGCGTTCACCGCCGCCTGCGGATCGCAGCCGTCATCGCCGATCACCGAGATCAGCTGTTCGCCCATGATGCCGCCGGCGGCATTGATTTCGGTGATCGCCAGGTTCACGGCATTGGCCATATCCTGGCCATAGGTGGCTTCCGAACCCGTGGTGGGCACCAGAATGCCGATGGTCATATCCGCATAGGCTGGCGCGGCGAAGGCCAGGGCAATGGCGGTGGTGGCGAGAAGTGCGACAGTTTTCATCGATAGTCTCCCTGTGGTCGAGCCCGGCATTGTTCCCCTGCGCCAGGCTCTCAGACGCAAAGATTTGCACGATTGTATCCAATATACAACATGCTATGTTGATAGCAGCACACGGCGATTGTGGCGGGTCTCCGGCACCGGTAAAAGCCGGGTCATTCCAGCCCGTGGAGGAAGTGGTTTGATCGAAAAGCTCAGTGCGCATGCTTCCGATCTGGGGGCGGGCGCCTCCTCGTCAGATGTCATCCATGATGCCCTGCGCGTGGCGATCATCCGTGGCGAACTGGCCGAGGGCCAGACCCTGCGCCAGGACGCCATTGCCCGCATGTTCAATGTCAGCCGCATCCCGGTGCGCGAGGCGCTCAAGCGCCTTGAGGCCATCGGCCTGGTCAATTCGGTGCGCTACAAGGGCGTCGTGGTCAGCCGCATGTCGAGCGCCGAGATCGAGGAGATCTTTGATTTCCGCGCCACCATCGAGCCCAAGCTGATCGCCCACTCTGTGCCGCGCATGAGCGCCCAGGCGCTCGATCATGCCCAGAGCCTGTGCGATGCCTTTGCCCGGGAGGACGATGCCGGGCGCTGGGGCGACCTCAATCGCCTGTTCCATTCCGCCCTCTATGTCGATGCCGGCCTGCCCTATTTCTTCGCCGCCGCCGAAAAGGCCAATGATCGGGTCGAGCGCTATATCCGCGCCCAGCTGGCGCTGGCCCATGGCCGCGAGCGCGCCATTCTCGAACACCAGCAGATTGTCGACGCCTGCCGTGCCCGCGACGCCGAGCGCGCCGCCGACCTGACCCGCCAGCATATCCTGCAGGCCTCCGCTTCCTTGACGCGGATTCTGGCGCAGCAGGGCTGATCGGGCCGCCGCCAGGCGGCTCAGAAAAACGCGGTGATCGTGCGCGCTGCCATATAGAGCGCCACCACCACGATCAGCCCGGCAAAGGCGATGTTGAGCGCGCCCTTCCTGCTCGATAGCCGTCCCGCCACGCGGGTGCCCAGCAGCCCGCCCAGCACGCCGCCACCGACAAACACTGCCGCCAGCGGCCAGTCGACAAAACCGGAAAAGGCATAGCTGATCGCCGTGGTCAGCCCGAACGCGGTCACGGCCAGCAGCGACGAGCCGATGGCGTTGAGCATCGGCATGCCGGTCGAGGCGACGAGGCCCGGCACGATGAGAAAGCCCCCGCCAATGCCGAAAAAGCCCGACAGCAGCCCGGTCAGTCCGCCATAGCCGACAACCTTGGGCGCCTTTTCGCGGGTGCAGGTCACGCCCGGCGTGCCCGGATTGCCGCGGCCGCGGAACATCAGTGCCCCGACCACCAGCATCAGCAGGGCGAACAGGAACAGCAATTTCTCGCCATCCATGGCCTTGCCCAGCAGCGAACCGAAAAAGGCGCCGGCCACGCCGGCCACCGTATAGATGATGGCACAGCGCCACAGCACATTGCCGCGCCGGGCATGGGCCACCAGATTGGCCGCCGCATTGGCAGCCACGGCAATAGCGCTGGTGCCGATCGCCATATGGGCCACCGGCACGCCCACCACATAGACCATCAGCGGCACGGCGAGGATCGAGCCACCCCCGCCGAACAGGCCCAGCGTGAAGCCGACCAGGCCACCCGAAAGCGTGCCCAGCAGATATTGGAAGGGGTCGAGAAATATGGGCCTACTTTCGGCCGCAGGGCGCGGCGGCAGCGTGCCGGCCCGTATCGGGCCGGCCGCATTGGTCAGAGCGTGGCGTAAAGGCTGCCCGCCCGCATCCCGGAGCGGCAATAGCCCAGCATCGGCTTGGGCATGGACTGCCAGGCGTCGTGGAAGCGGATGATCTGGCCTTCGCCGAGCATGCCCGACACCGGGATGTGCACGATTTCCAGGCCCGCCGCCTTGGCCGCCTTGGCGACTTCGGCAAAAGCCGGCTGGTTGGCATCTTCCTGGTCGGGGCGGGCGCAGACGATCGATTTGAAACCGGCTGCCGCCACGTCCCTGATCTGCTCGGGCGTGATCTGGCCGGTGGTCGAAAAGTCAGGCGCAATCTTCTTGAGGTTCATTTTTCGGTCTTTCGGCTTGGAAGAGGTGAAGGGCCACATGGCTACAATCCGTTCACGGGCACTTTGAGATAGGTCTTGCCGTCCTTGTCCTTGGGCGGCAATTGTCCGGCGCGCATGTTGACCTGCAGCGACGGGATGATCAGCTTGGGCATGGCCAGCGTTGCGTCGCGGGCTTCTCGCATCTTGACGAAGGTGTCCTCGTCGGTGCCCTTGCCGACATGGATATTGTGCTCGATCTCGTCGGCCACCGTGGTTTCCCACGCGATGTCGCGGCCGTTGGGGCCATAATCGTGGCACATGAACAGCCTTGTCTGGCCGGGCAGGGCCAGCACGCGCTGGATTGACCGATAGAGCGTGCGCGCATCGCCACCGGGGAAATCGGCACGGGCGGAGCCGCCATCGGGCATGAACAGCGTATCGCCGACAAAGGCCGCGTCACCCGCTACATGCGTCATGCAGGCCGGGGTATGACCCGGCGTATGCATCACATGCACGGTCAGGCCGCCGATCTGGTAGCTGTCGCCATCGGTGAACAGCCGGTCGAACTGGCTGCCATCGCGCTGGAATTCGGTGCCTTCATTGAAGACCTTGCCGAAGGTTTCCTGCACGATGCGGATATTTTCGCCGATGCCCAGCTTGCCGCCGAGCTTGCCCTGAATATAGGGCGCCGCCGACAGGTGATCGGCATGCACATGCGTCTCGATCAGCCATTCCAGCTTGAGCTGGTGCTTTTCGATATGGGCGATGATCGCGTCGGCGCCGTCATAGGTGATGCGGCCGGCCGCGTAGTCGATGTCCATCACCGAGTCGATGACGGCACAGGCGTTCGAGGCCGGATCCTTGACCACATAGCTGATGGTATTGGTCGGTTCGTCAAAGAAGGCGGTGACCTCGGGATGCACGTCAAGTTCAGGCGTGAAGGGAAGGGACGTCATGGTCATTTCCTGTATCTGTTTGTCTGGCAGGGCATCGTTTCAGCGGCCGTCCGGCTTGCGCGTCGACAGGCCGAATGGCGCATAGAGCGGGCAGAAGTTGATGCTGGCTGTGGCGATCAGCACCACGCCCACCACCACGCTGCCCCATAGCCAGACCGGTTCGGCGAACAGGGCGAGGCCGCTGACGAAGGGCGCCAGCACCAGGACAAGTCCGAGCAGGGCCCGAATGATCCGGTCGACGCTGCCGATATTGGCTTTCATGAACTGCTCCTTGCCGAGTGAGGGGTTTGAGTGCTAATCAACGTGAATATATGTTTATTAGAACATTCTAATATGGTCAAGATGGAAATCGCAAAACTTGAGGCCAATGCCGAGCAGGCATCGCGTCTGCTGACCGCCATGGCCAATGCCAAGCGCCTGAGAATTCTCTGCTGTCTGCTCGATGGCGAGATGAATGTCAGCGATCTGGAGGCGCGCGTCGGGCTGGCGCAGTCCCCGCTCAGCCAGCACCTGTCCAAGCTGCGCGCCTGGAATTTCGTCACCACAAGGCGCGAGGGGCAGCAGGTGTTCTACGCCATCGCCTCCGATGACGTGCGCATGATCCTGACCACGCTCTACGGCATCTATTGCAGTTGAGTTCAGGCCATCGTGACCGCGGCTGAGCCGCAGCCACGATGGGTTGCGCCGTGGCGCCGCTCAGCGCGTCTCGGCCAGCCTGGACCACAGCACGGTGGGCGCCCAGGCAAAGTCCTTGTCGAACGGATATTGCGGCACGCTCTTGTGCTGGCGCTCCAGCCGCTCGACGAACTGGTCCACCACGCCGGGCGACAGCGCCATCAGGCTCGGATTGGCGATCGGCCCCAACTCGGGCGACAGATAGCCCGACTTGACCACGACGATCCTGGCCGCGCGCGGGTCGAGCCCGAGCCGGGTGAAGTCGGCGATATTGTGGAACGGCCGGCGGCGGGCCGTGACCACGAGATCGATGCCGCCGATCCGCAGCACCGCCTCGCGCAGGTGCGGCTCACCGGTCTCGACCAGGAACCTCACCTCGGCCTCGGTCTGCACGACCACGCTGGACGGGTCGAGGCTCCCCCCGATCGTCACGCTGATGTTCGCGCCAACGCCCGCCGCATAGGCCGCGTCGGTCGCCGCCTTGTCGGCAATGCCGGCAAACACCACGCCCTGCGCGTCATTGGCCATCAGTTCAGCCAGCACCTCGGCCCGGTCGCCCACGCCGCCGCCGGTCGGATTGTCGCCCGACTCGGCCAGCACCACCGGTCCGGTGGTCGCTTCCAGCGCCCAGTCGACGCAGTCCTCGATACTGCCCGTGGTCGTGCCGAACACGAATTGTTCGCGAATGTCCCAATAGTCCTGCGCCAGCGTGCGGGCTGCCGCTGTCATGGCCAGCCGGTCGGTGCCGGTCACCACCGCGCAGGCCGTGGCGCGTGGTTCGTCGGCCCAGACATAGCCCACCTGGAACGAGGCATCCCAGATCCCGGTAGGGTCCTCGACCGCCTGCAACTGGGTGTAAAAGCTGCACGCCGGCTCATCCTGGGTCGAGGTCCGCTCGCCCGGCAACAGCACCGGCACCGGCGCCCAGGCCACCACGGGGCGCTGGCCCGAGCGCAGGGCCCGCACCAGCATGGTCACGGCCCGGCGCATCGTGTCCTGCACGTCGATGTGCGGCGCCGTGCGATAGGTGGAAAAGATGTCGAGGCTGTCGATGATCTTCTGGCTGACATTGCCATGCAGGTCATAGCTGGCCGCGATCAGCACATCCGGCCCGACAAGGGCGCGGACGGAGGAGATGAAGTCGCCCTCGGCATCGTGCAGCCCCTCGACGAACATGGCGCCATGCATGGCCAGGTATACCCCGTCCAGCGGCAGCGCGGCCTTGATGCCGTCGAGAATCTCCGCCTTCCAGTGCGCATAGAGCGCGCCCTCCACCGGCCCGCCGGCAATCGCCCTGGCATGCAGCACGGTGATGAACTCGGCCGGGAAATGCGTCAGGAAATCGAAATAGGCATCCTTGAGCATGGTGGGCCCGCGCAGCACGCGAAAATCGGCTTCGCGGGCGAGGACGGGATTATAGGTGCTGCATTCGGTATGCAGGCCAGCAACAGCAATACGCATCGTCGAACCACTCCGTAGGACAAATCGTCAGAAGGCCATGCGGGCTATGCCCGAATGGTGGGGGATATAGGTGGCGACGTGGCCAGCCGCCCGGTCAGCAGCAGGCTGACCAGCAGCACCGGCACGAGGCAGGCAATGGCCAGCCGCATATCGGCATGTTCGGCGACAAAGCCGATCACCGGCGGCCCCGCGAGGAAACCCAGCAGGGCGACAAAGCTCAGAATGGCGACATTGGCCGAGGCCGTGCGATCGGTCAGGCTCGCCGCCGCGGTCACCGCCAGCGGGAACCCCACCGAGACGCCCAGCCCGATAATGCCAAAGCCGAGCAGGGCGATCAGTGTGCTGGGCGCGACAAACAGGATCGCTGCGCCAAAAAGCGCCAGGCTGCCGCAGAGGCGCGCCGTGTTCACCGCGCCGAAGCGGCGCTTCAGCGTGTCGCCGCCAAAGCGGCCTGCCGCCACCATCATGGCAAATACCGCATAGCCAAGCCCCACCGTGCCGGCATTGGCGCCCAGCGCATCGCGCAGGAAGATCGCCGACCAGTCGGCCATGGCCCCCTCGGTCATGGTGATGCCGAAGACAAAGCAGCAGATGCCCAGCAGCGCCCAGCTCGGAAACGCCCAGACGGAGCGCTGGCTGCCGTTTTTCGGCGGTTCAGCGGTCATCACCGGCAGGGCAATTGCCACCACCAGCGCCAGTGGCAGCACCACAACGGCCACCAGCGCGATGGCGTGGCCTGCCGTCAGGCCGAGCGCGGCGAGGCCCGAACCGAGCAGGCTCCCCAGCATGATGCCGACCGACCAGAAGCCATGCGAGGTGGTCATGATCACCGCGCCGGTGGATTTTTCCACCAGGTCCGCTTGCACGTTCAGTCCCAGCTCGACAAAGGACAGCGACGAACCGGCCAGCATCAGCGCAACGAACAGCAGGGTCGGGGTCAGCGCCAGCGCCGGCAGGCAGGTGGCGACGGAATAGAGCACCATGCCGATGACGATTGCCCGGCGCGGCCCGATCCGGCCCACCAGTGGCCCGGCAAAGGGCAGCGTCAGCAGCGTGCCGCAGGGCAGGCCGAGCAGGGCGATCGCCAGCCCCTGCGGCCCCAGGCCAAGGGCCTGCTGCACATCCGGTATCCGCGGCAGCCAGGAGCCAAAGGCAATCGGCTGCAGCAGGAAGATCAGCATGGTCAGGCGCTGGGGGGTAAGCATCATGTCCTCAACGTTTCAGTCGTCACCCTTCCCCCCTTGAGGGAGAAGGTCCCCGAAGGGCGGATGAGGGGGGCTGCCCGCCATTCGAGCGCAGCTCTCATGGCCTTGTCGGCTCAAATCGTTCCCAGGAGCGATTTGCCCTAGTGGGACGCCGCCAAGCCCATCGGATAGGGCAGGTAGCCGGCAAACCCGGTCAGCTTCCACACCCCATCGACCTTGCGGCAGAAGTAGAGCGTCTGCCAGTTGAGCACATCCTGGCCGCCATCACTGAGCGCGATCGTCCCGTCGAACTTCTTGTGCGCGATGGCGATGTCGCCATTGATCTCGATTTCGGTGAGGCGCGTGGCGCGATGAATGCCCTCCAGCACGTCCTCGGCATAGTCCAGCTTCTGGCTGGCCTGGGCCTGGCGGATCCAGTCGTCGCGATAGGCTTCGAGCGTGGGAAAGCTGATGCGCCAGTCGTCGGGATTGCCCGACTTGCCGCCATTGATGCCCAGAAAGCCCTCCTTGACGAAGTCGCCATCCACCTGCGCCCAGTCGGCGGCGACAAAGGCGGCAATGTCGCGCTCCACCAGCATGGTCCAGATGGCGCTGCGGTCGGCATCGTCGATAAAGGGGTTGTGTCGGCTCATCATCGGTCTCTTGGTTATGGCGTGTAGGGGCGGGCGTTCAGGCTGCAGACATCATGCGTTCATACTGGTGACCGAATGGCGACAACGCCCCGGACCCCGTGTTCTAAATTTTCAAAGAACTGCTCCGGTCCGGAACAGCGCGCTGAAGCCAGATGAATACCAATTTGGACAATCTGCTGATTTTCTACCGGTTTGTCCACACCGCTTATCAGTCAATATACTCCTTAAACGCCCAGAAATGCGCCAAAATGCTGCCCGTTTAAGCAAACCGCCAGGGTGGCTTATATTGGTATTGTCATTGTGACGGATTCGTGTTGACATTGATTTCAGAACGATCCTAATCTTGAAAATAGTTTACAGAATGCTCGACCGATCCAGCAGAGATTGGCGGGAAAAACAGGGATAACGGGCAACACAATGCGGGTAGGCATCATCGGCCTCGGCTATCGTTTGGGCTATCTGGCGCGGGTCTTTTCCGCCGCCCGGGATGACTTCTCCATCGCCGGCTTTGTTGATCCGGCGCCCGCCGGCCTGCCCTATGCCACCGAGCACGGCGTGGCGCTGGGCACCCAGTTCGACAGTCTCGAAGCCATGCTCGACAGCGAGCCGCTCGACCTGTTGATGGTGGGCTCGCCCAATCATCTACATCTTGAGCATATCCGCATTGGCCTGGAGCGCGGTCTCAAGATCTTTACCGAAAAGCCGGTAGTGACCTCGGTGGAAGACACAATGGAGATTGCCCGCCTGATCGCCCAGTACGGCTCAGACAACCTGATGGTCGGTCTCGTGCTGCGCTATGCCCCGCTTTATGTCGATCTGCGCCGGGCACAAGCCGAGGGTAAGTTGGGTGACATCATCTCCATCGAGGCCTCCGAACACATCCCCCCCTATCACGGCGCCTTTTTCATGCGCGACTGGCGCCGCTACGAGCGCTATTCGGGCAGCTTCATGCTGGAAAAGTGCTGCCATGACCTCGACCTCTACAACGGTGTCATGGGCTGCCGGCCGCGATATGTGTCGAGCTTCGGCGGCCGCCGCACGTTCATTCCGGCCAATGCGCCCGCCAATGTCGGCATCAACGACATGGAAGTCTATCACCGCAAGCCGAGCGGCTGGCAGGGCAGCGACAAGGTGTTCGACAGCGACGGGGATATCATCGATTTCCAGACCGCCATGGTGCAGTACGAAAATGGCGCGGCGCTGACCTTTCACACCAATCTCAATGTCCCCGACGATTTCCGCCGCTTTGCCGTGATGGGCGCGCAGGGCATGGCCGAAGGCGACTTCATCCGCAATTTCCTGCGCGTCACCGACAGCCGTACGTCCGAGCGCCTTGTCGACACCGCCTACAAGCTGAGTGAACTCAGCCAGCATTATGGCGCCGACGAGCAGATGGCCGAGGACATCCTCAAGCATGTACTCGATGGCGATCCGCTTCCGGTATCCATCACCGACGCGCTCGAGGCTGGTCTGCTGGCCCTGACCATGGACCGGGCCATGCGCACAAAATCGGTCATCGACATGACCACGGTCTGGCAAGAGTTCGACACCGCCCTCGGGCGAGCGGGCTGAGGAGAGCAACGATGACCGGCAACCGCAGCGCTTCCCTCTTCGCCCTGGCCCTGCTGGCGCCGGCCCTGATCTACATCCTGATCATCGTGGCCTATCCGCTGTTCGATACTGTGGTGCTTTCCTTCACCAACGCATCGCTGCGGCCGACCTCCGGTTTCGTCGGCTGGGCCAATTACGAGCGCATTTTCGGCGCCGGCAATTTCACCGAAGTCATCATCCGCACCTTCATCTGGACCTTCTTCTCGGTCGCCACCAAGATGATCATCGGCACGCTTGGCGCCACCCTGCTCAATGCCGCCATTCCCGGCCAGGCCATGTTCCGCATCCTGATCATGCCGCCCTGGATCGTCCCCATGGCCATCGGCATCTTCATGTGGGGCTGGATGTACAATGGCCAGTTCGGCATGATCTCTGGCTTGTTGCAGAACTTCGGCGTCATCGACAAGCCCTGGCCCATCCTGGCCTATGGCGACAGCGCCTTCTGGGCCACCATCGTCACCGACGTCTGGATCGGCGTGCCCATGGTTACCATCTATCTGCTCGCTGCCATGCAATCGATCCCCAAGGATCTCTATGAGGCTGCCTGGACCGATGGTGCCGGCCGCGGCTACCGCTTCCGCCGCATCACCCTGCCGTTGCTGGTGCCGGCGCTGCTGACCATGAGCCTGCTCAGCCTGATCGCCACCTTCAATTCCTTCGACATCATCTGGATCCTCACCCAGGGTGGCCCATCGGGCTCCACCACCACCATGATCATCGACACCTACAAGACCGCCATGGGCAGCCGCAAATATGGCGAGGGCGCCGCCCGCGCGGTGGTCATCTGCATCTTCGTCTCGCTGTTCTGCATCGTCTACTTCCGCGCCGTGCGGAAACTGTCGCAGGGAGAAGCCAAATGAGTGACGTCGCCCGCACCACCGAAGTTGCCGCCGCCGACAGCAAGGCGCTGGTCAAGCCCGCCAGGCTCCTGCGCGCCCGTTCCACCAAGCCCATGATCGATCGCTACAAGTGGTACGAAGTGGCCCTGATGTATGTGGCCATGGCGGTCTTCTTGTTCTTCATCCTGGCGCCCTTCATCGAAGGCTTCCTGGTCTCGCTCAAGCCGCTCGCCCTGCTGTTCTCCACGCCTTACAGTTTCTGGCCCAAGAACGGTTCGTTCGACGCCTATTTCAGCATGTGGCAGTCGGTGCCGGCTTTGGGCATGCACATCTTCAACTCGTTCTTCATCTCCTCGGTCGTGACCCTGATCGTGGTGATCATCGTCGTGCCGGCAGCCTATGCCTTTGCCCGCTTCCAGTTCCCCGGCTCCAGCCTGATGCTGGGCGGGTTCCTGGCGGTCAATATGTTCTCGGGCGCGGTATTGCTGATCCCGCTCTTCCGCCTGATGCGCCAGTTGGGCCTGCTCAACACCTATTGGGCCATGATCGTGCCCGGGGCTGCCTTTCTCATTCCGTCCTCCATCTGGCTGCTGCGCACCTACATGATGCGCATCCCCAAGGAGCTCGACGAGGCAGCCTGGGTTGATGGCGCCTCCCGCCTCTATACCCTGCGCCGGGTCATCCTGCCGCTGGCCATGCCGGGCATCGTCGTGGTCGCCATCATGACCTTCATCGGTGCCTATGCGCAGCAGTTCATCTTCGCGCTGACCTTCAATTCCAAGACCGAATTCATGCCGTTGCCGGTGGGGCTTTTCGCCTTCTTCGGCAAGCAGGAAGTGATCTGGAACGAGTTGATGGCAGCCAGTTTCGTCGGAATCCTGCCGGTCATGATCGTCATCGTGTTCCTGCAGCGCTACCTCGTCGCCGGCCTCACCGCCGGTGCCGTGAAGCAGTAAGACTACCAAGGCATTCGAAACCGGGATCGCAAGAAACCGGTCGAGGGAAGTCGCCTCTCGGGGCGCAAATCAAGGGAGACTACACGTGCAAAAAACGATCGGACTTCTCGCTGTCTCGATGCTGGCCATGGCCGCAGCGGCGCCGGCGACCTTTGCCCAGGACGTCAAGGAAATCACCTTCATCAACTGTGGTGACGAACTGACCGCTGGCTATGCTGAATATTTCGCCGAATGGGAAGCTGCCAATCCGGGCTTCAAGGTCGCCCCCGAGATCGTCGGCTGGGGTCAGTGCCAGGACAAGGTGACGACACTGGCTGCCGCCGGCACGCCGGTTTCCCTGGCCTATGTCGGCTCGCGCACGCTCAAGCAGTTCGCGCTCAACGACCTGATCATCCCCGTGCCGATGACGGATGACGAAAAGGCCGCCTATTACAACTACGTGCCCGATACCGTCACCTTCGACGGCACCCAGTGGGGCGTCCCGGTCGCCTTCTCGACCAAGGCCCTGTTCTGGAACAAGGACCTGTTCGAGGCCGCCGGTCTCGATCCGGAAGTGCCACCCAAGACTTGGGAAGAAAAGATCGCTTTCGCCAAGCAGATCACTGAAAACACCGACGCAGCCGGCTATGGCCTGGTCGCCAAGACCTTCGACAACACCCTGCACCAGTTCCTGCACTGGGTTTACACCAACAATGGTTCGGTGATCGACGCCGAGGGCAACATCACCCTCGACTCGCCGCAGGTCCTGGCCGCCCTTACCGCGCTCAAGGACATCGTGCCCTATTCCGAAGAGGGCCCGACCGCCTATGAGCAGAACGAAGTCCGTGCCATCTGGCTGGACGGCGGCGTTGCCATGATCGAAGCCTCCCCCGGTGCCGCCCTCCGTGCCGAAGAAGCCGGCATGAACTGGGGCGTTGCCGATCTGCCGCTCGGGCCTGATGCCCAGGGTCCCGGCACCCTGCTGATCACCGATGCGCTGGCTGTCTTCAAGGGCACCGGTGTGGAAGATCAGGCTGTGAGTCTCGCCAAGTTCATCACCGATGGCGAACGCCAGTGGGCTGCCGAAATGGCCCAGGGCCTGACCCCGCTGCGTCCGCTCGAGCCTCAGACGGCCGCGCTGATCGCCGAGAAGCCATACTGGAAGCCCTTCCTGGATGGCATCGAATTCGGTGGCCCAGAGCCCCTGTTCACCGACTATGTCGGTCTGCAGAACGTGATGATCGAAATGGTCCAGTCCGTCGTGACCGGCGCCGCCGAACCGGCTGCTGCCCTCACCAAGGCTGCCGGCGAACTCGAGCAGTACAAGTAGGCTCTTCTGACCTGGTCGCCGCCCCTTGCGGGGCGGCGGCTCCCTTCGCTCCCCCATGCCTGCCCGCGGGTATCAAGTCCCGCCGACCGGAGACGACCAATGTCGCAGCTGAGCCTCAAGCACCTCGAAAAGTCCTTCAACGAAGCCCGCATCATCAAGGGCATCGACCTGGAAGTGTCCGAGGGCGAGTTCGTGGTGTTCGTCGGCCCATCCGGCTGCGGCAAGTCGACCCTGCTGCGCATGATCGCCGGCCTGGAAGACGTTACCCAGGGCGATATCTCCATCAGTGGCAAGATCGTCAATGACCTGCCCCCCGTCCAGCGCGGCATCGCCATGGTGTTCCAGAGCTACGCGCTCTATCCGCACATGACGGTCTATGAGAACATCGCCTTCCCGCTGCGCGTCGAACGGCTGCCACAGGCCGAGGTCGACGCCCGCGTCGGCGCCGCCGCCAAGGTATTGCAGCTGGAATCGCGGCTGCAGCATCGTCCAGGCCAGCTTTCCGGCGGCCAGCGCCAGCGCGTCGCTATCGGCCGCGCCATCGTGCGCCAGCCCAAGATTTTCCTGTTCGATGAGCCGCTGTCCAACCTCGACGCCGCCCTGCGTTCGGAAATGCGCATTGAGTTGATGGAGCTGCATAAGCGCCTGGGCTCGACCATGATCTATGTGACCCATGATCAGGTCGAAGCCATGACCATGGCCGACAAGATCGTCGTGCTCGACGCCGGCGAAATCTCCCAGGTCGGCTCGCCGCTCGAACTCTATCACAAGCCGGACAATCTCTTCGTGGCCGGCTTTATCGGCAGCCCGCGGATGAACTTCGTCAATGGCACCGTCACCAAGGCCGATGGCACCACCATGACCGTCGATCTGGGCAGCCTGGGCAGCATTGCCCTGCCGCGCGAGTCGGCGGCAGTCGCAGGGCAGGCCATTACCCTGGGGGTGCGCCCCGAGCATCTCCAGCTCGGCACAGGCGATTTCAGCCTCAAGATCACGCCCAATATTGTCGAGCATCTGGGCATCCACACCGTGGCCTATTCGACCCTGCCGGGCGGGGAAAACTTCATCGCCCTGTTCGAGGGCGCCCCAGCGATCGCCGAAGGCGAGGTCAGCGAAGTCGGCTTCGCCCTTGATCAGGTTCACCTGTTTGATTCTGCCGGCCTGGCCGTCTACTGAGCGGTCCGGGCGTCCACGGGAAGCGGGGAACATGCTGGATATCGTTGGGCTGCTGCAGGCTGAAAAGAACGCGTTTACCCGCTCCGAGCGCGCGCTGACCGAAATCGTGCTGGCCGATGTCGACGCGGCGCTCAAGCTCTCCATTGTTGATCTGGCCGCCCAGGCTGACGTGTCGCCGCCCACGGTCACCCGCTTCTGCCGGCGTCTGGGTTGCGATTCCTACGCCGATTTCAAGGTCCGCCTGGCCCAGTCGCGCTTTGTCGGCCAGCGCTATTTCGCCCCTGCCGCCGGTCCTTCCAGCGTGCATGAGATTGCCCAGGGCGTGGTCAACGGCATCCAGTCCATCATCTACGAGACCTTCGACCACCTCGACTTCGCTGCCGTCGAGCGGGCGGCCGAGAGCCTGGTCAAATCCAGCTTCGTGCTCGCCTTCGGCTCGGGTGGCGCCTCCTCGATGATGGCGGGCGAAGTCGAGGCGCGGCTGTTTCGCCTCGGTCTCAAGGTCGCCTCCACCGACGACCATCAACTGCAGATGATGCGCGCCGCCGCCGCCCCGGCCGGCACCGTCATCGTCGCCTTCTCGCTGTCGGGCAACAATGCGCAGCTGGCCAAGACCCTCACCGTGGCCGGTGAATATGGCCTGACTCGCATCGTCATCACCCGCTCGGCCTCCATCGTCTCGGCCCAGTCCGACATCCTGCTGCCGGTCAACTGGCACGAGAATGCCGACATCCTCCGTCCCACGCCGGGCCGCTATGCCTTTCTGGCGACGGTCGATGTGCTGGCGCAGACCGTGGCGACGCGATTGGGCCCATCTGCTGTCGCCAGCATGCGCCGCATCAAGCATCAGCTCGTCGTCAATCGCGACGGCGACGACGCCCAGCCGCTGGGGGATTAGCTCACCGCCGACCCCACGTAGACCTCATGGTGTGCGTGCCAAGGCAAGAACCACGAGATCATGCCCCGGACCTGATCCGGGGGCGCAGCCACCGAAACCGCCACGACCTCCTCCTTCGACACGCACAGGATGAGGTCTACTGAAGGACTATTCCATGACGATCGCCCTTTCGCTTGCCACCACCTGGAACCCTCCCACCGACGGCGAGGAACTCGCCTATGGCCTTGAGCTGACCAATGACGGCGATATCGCGATCACCGATTTCACCCTGGGCTTTTCCGGTCCCGCCCGCATCGATCCCACCGCGACGCTGGAAAATGGCAAGCTGCTCAAGCGCCTGTCCAACCACACCCTGATCGCGCCGCCCGATGGTTTCGTGCTCGAGCCCGGCGCCACCTGGCGTTCCGTGGCGCGCGGCCTGTCCTATGGCCTGCGCCACTGGAGCGACGGCGCCAATGCCGCCTATGTCGCGCTGGCCGACGGCACCGTCATCACGCTGCCAACAGCGCCGACCCAGGGCAAGGGCCACAATGCGCCCCTGCTCAAGGGCACGGCCAGGTTCCCCGTTCCGGCCAAGGCGCCGGTTTCCGTGTCGATCATTCCCTGGCCCAAATCGGTTGCCACCACCGGCGCCCGCGTTGCGCCTCCCGGCCTTGATCTCAAGCCGCAGGGTGATGACGCCGACAGGGCGGCTGCCGCCTTTGCCGGTCTCGTCGCCGATCTCTTCCCGGTGGAGGGCTTGGTGCGCCCCGCTTCCGAAGCGGGCATGCCGGTAACGATCGAGCACAAGGCAGGTCTCGGTGTAGAGGCCTATGAAGTCAGCTTTGCCGACAATGCCGCCACCGTTGCCGCCACCACGCGCCAGGGCATGGTCTATGGCCTGATCACGCTGGGACAGATCCTGCGCGGCGCGCGGCAGTACCCACAGACCTTCGTCTTCCCCTCCGGCGGCACCATTACGGACGAACCCGGCTTTGCCTATCGCGGCTGCCATCTCGACGTGGCGCGGCAGTTCTATTCCGGCGCCGAAGTCAGCCAGCTGCTCAAACTGATGGCCTGGAACAAGCTCAACAAGTTCCACTGGCACCTCAGCGAAGACGAGGCCTGGCGCATCGAGATCGACGCCTTCCCCGAACTGACCCGGATCGGCGCCTGGCGCGGCCACGGCATGGCACTGCCGCCGTTGCTCGGCTCCGGCCCGCATCCGACGGGCGGCTACTATTCCAAGAATGTCGTGCGCCAGATCGTCGCCCTGGCCGATAGCCTGGCGATCTCGGTCATCCCCGAAATCGACATTCCCGGCCATTCCTACGCCACGCTGCAGGCCTTGCCGCAACTGCGTGACCCCGCCGAGCAGGGCGAATACCAGTCGGTACAGGGTTTTCCCAATAACAGCCTCAACCCGGCCTATGAGCCGGTCTACAAGTTCATCGAGACGGTGGTCGACGAAGTGCTCGAGCTCTTCCCCGCCGGCATTTTCCACCTCGGCGCTGATGAGGTGCCGCTGGCCGCCTGGTCCGGCTCGCCGCTGGCCCTCGACATGATCGAAAGGCTCGGCGGTCCCGAGATGCGCGCCAAACATGAGCGTCAGTTCAACAAGCTGAGCGTCTACCACGGTGCCGACGAGATCGAAGGCTCCCCGACCGCGCTGATCCAGGCTGCCTTTGTCCGGCGGGTCCATGAATATATCGCCTCCAAGGGCGCCATTACCGGCGGCTGGGAAGAGGCCGCGCATGGAAATGCGGTCGACCAGGACAAGAGCTTCGTCATCGGCTGGCGCAATGTCGAGATTAACGCCGCCCTGGCCGAGAAGGGCTTTGACATCGTCGTCTCGCCGGGTCAGCGCTACTATCTCGACATGGCCAATGGCGTGAACTGGGCCGAGCCTGGCGCCGGCTGGGCCGGCTGGTCGGGCCCGCAGGAAACCTATGAGTTTGAGGCGCGCTCCGGCTTTTCCGAACAGGGCCTGACCCACCTGCTGGGCATCCAGGCCTGTATCTGGAGCGAATCCATGACCGACCGCGCCATCTTTGATCGCCTGGTCTTCCCGCGCCTCTCGGCCATTGCCGAAGCCGGCTGGACCACCCCCGAGCGCAAGAGCTGGGATCGCTTCAAGGCGCTCGTCGGCCTGATGCCGATCATGTACGGAAATTGGGCCGCCGAATAACCGCTTGCACGGAGCTCAGCCTCCCACGCTTGCGGGGAGGGGGACCGCCAATAGGCGGTGGGGGGGGAGCCACACCCGCGATGTCGCGAATGAGCACTGCCCAATCGCACTTCAGATAGGTGCGTGTTGCACCCCTCTCCACCACGCTTCGCGTGGTCCACCTCTCCCGTAAACGGGAGAGGAAGCCTACCCCCAAGGATTCTCCACCATCGGCCAGATGTCTCGCCGCGCCTTGCGATAGGGCGTGGTCTTGGGCGTGTTGGGATAGGGCTTTCCTGCCGCGCAGTAGATGATCTGCGAGGCAATCTTGGAAAAGCTGTCATAGAAGTGGTTGGTCGATTTGATCAGCAGGATTTTCCGCGATGTCGGGTCAATCCCCAGCGCCGAAAACAAGCTGGGATCAAAGCTTTGCGCCCTCGTGGAGTTGAGGATCACGTCGATGCCGGCAAAGCTTATCCACGCCGCATCGCCGAACGGGGCATAGCTGTCGCCAAAGCGCATCTGCGCGTCGCAGACGACTCGATTGACGGTCACCAATTGGTCAATTGGGTTACCCGTATGCGGCGCCGATTTGGCACCGAAGCGCAGCGGGATGACAGCCCCTTCGCCGGCGGCCATGCATATCTGTACTGCAATCGGGTCCCAGATCGTACCGACGGCCACGTCAGTGATGCCCCGGGCGATCAGTTCGGCGAGAATGACCGTGGCATCGCCCGCCGTGCCGCCACCCGGATTGTCCCACACATCGGCAATCACCACCGGGCCGACCGGCGCTGCCACGGCCGCATCGACCGCGGCCTTCTCATCAACCTGGGCGACCATGAAGGTGCCGCGCATGGCAAACAGCTCCCGCCCCAGCTTCTCGGCCAGGGCAGCGCCCGCCGCAGCATCGCCATCGGTCACGGCAATGACCTTGGTGCCCATTTCCGGCACGTCGCCGGCCATGAAGCCATGAATGACCGAGAGCGACAGCAGGCCGGGCTCGGACTTCTCGAGGGCATAGAGCTTGTCGACAAAGCCGCGCATGGGCTGCTTAGAGGTGGGGAAAATATCGATCATCCGGCAATCGAAAACGCTCATCACCGGGGTGATCTGCCCCTTGAGCGTGCGCACGGCAATATCCCAGAGGTCGCGCGCCCGGTCGACGAAATCGGTATGCGGGAATTCCTTGAACACGACGAAGAAATTGGCGGCGGCAACGCGCTTGGCGGTGAGGTGGCTGTGCGGGTCGAGTTCGGCGCAGACCAGCACGTGCGGGCCCACGATCTGGCGCACCCGCGTCAGCAGGTCGCCTTCGGGATCGTCATAGCCCTGCGCCACCATGGCGCCATGCAGGCCCAGCAGCACGGCATCAACCGGCATAGCGGCTTGTAATTGTGTAAGGATTTCGTCGCGCAGTTCCTCATAGGTGCCGCGCGCGATCAGGCCGGCCGGATCGGCCCAGCTGGCGCTGCCCTCGATCAGCGTCCAGCCTTGCTGCGCACAGACCTCGCGGCCAACGGTGATGGGCGCCGTGCACAGAGTGGGCGTTGCCGGGTGCTCGCCGGGGCGGGCATAAAGCGAGGCCTCGAAGGCGCGCTTGTCGATCGCGATGGGCGAAAAGGTGTTGGTTTCGGTGGCCAGGGCAGCGGTAAAAACGCGCACGTGGAAACTCGCATTGAGGGCAAGAGGGGCTTGGCCGCAAGAAGGGCTTGCTGCACGATAGCATAGGCAACGGGGCGTGATCACGTAAGAAATTTACATGTTTGGCGGCATTTTCTCGATGAAATGCCGATTTTGGCCAGCTATGCTGGCACATAACGAAACTGGCTTTCAGAAGCCTGCTCAGGAGACCCTCATGTCGATCATCCGTTATGGCGCCGAAAAGTCCGGGGCCGGTGGCCAGAACCTGCCCTTCGCCCGTGCCGTCCAGGCCGATGGCTGGCTCTATGTTTCCGGGCAGGTGGCAATGAAGGATGGCGAGATTGTCCGCGGGGGTATCGTGGAGGAAACCCATCTCACCATCCAGAACATCATCGCCATCCTCACCGAGGCTGGTTATGGCCTCGAAGATGTGGTGCGCTGCGGCGTCTGGCTCGATGATCCGCGCGACTTCTGGAGTTTCAATGGCGTCTACAAGAGCTATTTCGGCGAGCACCCGCCGGCTCGCGCCTGCGTGCAGAGCCACATGATGGTCGATTGCAAGGTCGAGATCGACTGCGTTGCCTACAAACGGTCACCAGTATGAACGTATGATGTACAGTTCCCCCTTCAGACTTGATGGCAAGAAAGTCCTGATCAGCGGCGCCGGCGGCGGCATCGGCCAGTCGCTCGTCGCCGCCTTTCGCGATGCCGGTGCTACAGTCTTTGGCGCCGACCGTGAGGCGAGCATGCTGGCGGGCCTCGACCTGGCCGGCACAGTGCTGTTCGACCAGGCCGATGCCAAGGCGACGCGGGCGGCAATTGAGCGCTATCTGGCCGACCATGGCGCGCCACACGCAGTGGTGTCCAATGCCGGCTTTACCCGGGCTGAAACCCTCGATCAGCTCGATGACGAGGTCTGGGCGAGCGAACTCGCCATCAACCTGAGTGGCGCCTATGCCATGACCGATCCGATCGTGGCCGCCATGGCGGCGCGCGGCTCGGGGAGCCTCGTCTTCATCTCCTCGGTCAATGCACTGGGCCACTATGGCAACCCGGCCTATTCGGCGGCCAAGGCGGGCTTGGTCGCTTATGCCAAGGCCATCGCGGTGGAGCGGGGCGGGCATGGGGTGCGGGCCAATGTGATCTGCCCCGGCTCGGTGCGCACGCCGGCCTGGGATCATCGCCTCGCGGCCGATCCGACCCTGCTGGACAATGTCTTGCCGCACTATCCGCTCGGCCGCATGGTGGTCCCCGCCGAGGTGGCCAATGCGGCAGTATTTTTGAGCGCGCCCGCTGCCTCGGGCATTACCGGCACGGTGCTGCCGGTCGATGCCGGGCTGACCGCCGGCAATCTGGTTTTCGTCGATGACGTCCTGAGGGGCAAATGACCCGTTTTTCCGAACTCGATACCCCCGCCGTGCTGATCGATATCGATCGCGTCGAGGCCAATCTCAAACGCGTGCAGGCCTATGCCGACAGCCACGGCCTCAAGCTGCGGCCCCATATCAAGACGCACAAGCTGCCGCGCTTTGCCCGACGGGCGATGGAACTGGGTGCCGTCGGCATCACCGTGCAGAAGCTGGGCGAAGCCGAGGTGATGGCTGATGCCGGCATCAGCGAGATCTTCCTGCCCTACAATATTCTGGGTGCCGCCAAGCTGGCGCGCCTGCGGGCGCTGAACGAGCGCGTGCATATCACCGTGACCGCCGACAGCGCCGAAACCGTGGCCGGCCTCTCGCTGACCTTTGCCGATGCCGTCGGCCCGCTGACCGTGCTGGTGGAATGCGACACCGGCATGGGCCGCTGCGGTGTGCAGAGCCCGGCCGATGCCGTGACCCTGGCCCAGCTGATCGCGGCCTCCCCCGGTCTCGAATTTGGCGGCCTGATGACCTATCCGGCCGCCGGCCATGTCGAGACCAACGCCGCCTGGCTGGCCAGTGCCAGGCAGGCCCTGATCGAGGCCGGCCTGCCGCCCGCCATCATCTCCAATGGCGGCACGCCCGACCTGTGGCGCGCCCATGAAGTGACGGCGGCGACCGAGCATCGCCCCGGCACCTATATCTATCTCGACCGCTTCCAGGTCTCCAAAGGCGTCGGTGGCTTCGAAGACTGCGCCCTCACCGTGCTGGCCACCGTGGTGAGCCGCCCGACAGAAAACCGGGCCATTATCGACGCCGGCTCCAAGGCGCTGACCAGCGATACGCTGGGCATGACCGGCTTCGGCTTGATCGAGGCCTACCCGGGCGCCGAGATCGTCGGCCTGAGCGAAGAGCATGGCACCATCGACCTGACGAACTGTGCTACCAAGCCGGCCATCGGCGAACAGCTGCGCATCATCCCCAACCATGCCTGCGTGGTATCCAACCTGTTCGACACGGTGACGCTGATTTCGGGTGACGACGTCGTCGAGACCGTTCGGGTCGATGCACGCGGCCGGGTGGGGTGAGGACGGTGCGACCTATGCCGCCCTTGCCCTGTCGCCCCACCCTCAGTCCCTCCCCATCAACGGGAGGGAGGCGCCCGCTCGGGCGCCCGTATCCATCGTCTCCCTCCCCCCTGTGGGGAGGGATCAAGGGTGGGGGTCCTGAGACCCTCAGCCGCCTGCAGGGATGACGATCACCCCCGCCTTCTTTGACCGCCCGGCCGACATGGTCGCCCCCGAACTGATCGGCATGACCCTGCTGGTCGATGGCGTCGGTGGGGTCCTGGTCGAGGTGGAGGCCTATGACCAGACCGACCCGGCCTCGCACAGCTTCAAGGGGCCGACGCCGCGCAACGCCGCCATGTTCGGGCCACCCGGCCATGCCTATGTCTACAAGATCTACGGCATGCACTGGTGCCTCAACTTTGTCTGCCAGCCCGGCAGCGCCGTGCTGATCCGGGCGCTCGAGCCACTGCATGGGGTCGATGTGATGCAGCAGCGCCGGGGCGGCCTCGCATCCCGCCAGCTCTGCTCGGGCCCCGGCAAGCTCTGCCAGGCGCTGGCCATCACCCGCGACCATGACGGCATGCCGCTCGATGCCGCGCCGTTTCGCCTCAGCGCCAGCCCTGATGCCCATCCGGTCGCCACCGGCCCGCGCATCGGCATCACCAAGGGCGTGGATACGCCCTGGCGTTTCGTCCGGCCCGGCTCGCCCTTCCTGAGCAAGCCGCTGCGCTAGATGTTCCGGCTGGCGACACCCCTGCGTCCCGGTCCCGCGTGGATGGCATCGTGGGCGGCTGCCCGCACGCCAAGAGCTTGCAGCGCCCGAAGAAAGACGTGATGACCGCCGGCCAGACGTGACGGAACCAAAGTCCGGTTCTGGCGCTTTTGGGTGCACGAGGCCGGGACGCGTCAACCGGACATGGCGGCAGAGGGAACAGACGGGTTTTTCCGGTTTCCCAGTCTGGCCAACGAAACGGCAGCCGAGCCCTTATCCCGCCCGTGCCGGCCTCGACCGCTTCTAGGAGTGTGATCATGCCCCAGGGTGACAAATCCGCCTATACCGACAAGCAGCAGCGCAAGGCCGCCCATATCGAGCAGGACTATGAGGATCGTGGCGTCAACAAGGACGAGGCCGAGCGCCGCGCCTGGGCGACGGTCAACAAGGACGATGGCGGCGGCAAGAAGTCTGGCTCGGGTCGTGGCGCCGATACCGGCCATCCCGCCGCGCATAAGGGCGGTCAAAAGGGCGGCGCCGCCTCGGCCAGCCGCTCGGCAGCCGAGCGCTCCGCCTCCGCCAAGAAGGCCGCCGCGACCCGTAAACGTAACGCCGCCAACAAGGGATAAGACAGTGGACCACGCCACCGACAACGCCATCAATCCGCCGCAGCATCAGGATCAGCAGCCCGGTCTTGAGACGCAGATGCACCCCAAGCCTGAATTCATGCCCAAATTCCCCGGCAATAGCCGGCTGGAGGGCAAGGTCGCCATCATTACCGGCGGCGATAGTGGTATCGGCCGGGCCTGCGCCGTGCTGTTCGCCCGCGAGGGCGCCGAGGTGGCGCTGATCTATCTCAACGAGACCGAGGACGCCAAGATCACCGCCGAGGCCGTCCGGGCCGAGGGCAAGGATCCGCTGCTCGTCCGCGGCGATATCGGCGAACAGGCATTCTGCGACAATGTCGTCGGCAAGGTCATTGAGGAATTCGGCCGGCTCGACGTTTTGGTCAACAATGCCGCCGAGCAGCACCCGCAGGACGAGATCACCGATATCTCGGCCCACCAGCTGCAGCGTACCTTCCAGACCAATATCTATGGCTATTTCTACATGACGCAGGCGGCCGTGCCGTTTCTTCGACAGGGCGCGACCATCGTCAACACCACCTCGGTCACCGCCTATCGCGGCTCGGCGACCCTGCTCGACTATTCGGCCACCAAGGGCGCCATTGTCGCCTTCACCCGCGCCCTCTCGGCCAACCTGGTCGACAAGGGCATCCGCGTCAACGCCGTGGCGCCCGGGCCGATCTGGACGCCGCTGATTCCGGCCACCTTCGATGCCGAAAAGGTCGCCAGCTTTGGCGCCGACAAGCCGATGAAGCGGCCCGGTCAACCCAATGAGGTGGCCACCTGCCACCTGTTCCTCGCCTGCGATGAGAGCTCCTATCTCACCGGCCAGGTGCTGCACCCCAATGGCGGCGAGATCGTCGGTGGATAGAAAGTCACGTTGACCCATGCTGCCTTGCGGCGCACCCCGTCCCGTGATTCAAGGGCGGGGTGAGCGCACTTGAATCGGATATCGATCTGTTCGGCGCGGGACAAGCGGTCATGCCGCGTGACCCGCTTGCCGTGCTGCGCGACGTTTTCGGCCACAAGAGCTTCCGTGGCCTGCAGGCCGATGTCGTCAATCACGTCGTCCATGGCGGCGATGCAGTGGTGCTCTTCCCCACCGGCGCCGGCAAGTCGATGTGCTACCAGATCCCGGCCATCTGCCGCCCCGGCGTCGGCATTGTCATCTCGCCACTGATCGCCCTGATGCGCGACCAGGTCGAGGCGCTGCGCCAGGCTGGCGTCGCGGCAGCCGCGCTCAACTCGTCGCTCACGCCCGAAGAGTCAGCGGAGGTGCGCAGCCAGTTACGGCGGGGCGAGCTCGACCTGCTTTATGTCGCGCCCGAACGCGTGGCGACGCCGGGCTTTGCCAATATGCTCTCGGGTATCGACATTGCCCTGTTCGCCATCGATGAGGCTCATTGTGTCAGCCAGTGGGGCCATGACTTCCGGCCGGAATATCGTGAACTGACCCGGCTGACCGAACTGTTCCCCGGCGTGCCGCGCATAGCCCTCACCGCCACAGCCGATCCGACCACCCGCGAAGACATCATTGAGCGGCTGGGGCTCGAAACGGCCGAGGTCTTCACCACCAGCTTCGACCGCCCCAATATTTCCTATTCCATCGTCGAGCGCGACAAGGCCCGCGACCAGCTGCTGGCCTTCCTGGCCGCGCACAAGGGCAGCTCGGGCATTGTCTATTGCCTCTCCCGCGCCAAGGTCGAAGACACGGCCGAATGGCTATCGGGCAAGGGCATCCCGGCTTTGCCCTATCATGCCGGCCTCAGCGCCGAGCGCCGCAATGCCAATCAGGATGCCTTCCTCAAGGAAGAAAACATCTGCATCGTCGCCACCGTGGCCTTCGGCATGGGCATCGACAAGCCCGACGTGCGCTATGTCGCCCACATGGACCTGCCGTCCTCCATCGAGGCCTATTACCAGGAAACCGGCCGCGCCGGTCGCGATGGCCAGCCCGCCGATGCCTGGATGAGCTATGGCATGGCCGATGTGGTGCAGCGCCGCCGCATGATCGACGAGGGCAATGCCCCCGACGAGATCAAGCGGCTCGAACATGGCAAGCTCAACGCCCTGCTCGGCGTCTGCGAAACCGCAGACTGCCGCCGCCAGGCGATCCTGAGCCATTTCGGCGAGGCCCATCCCGGCAAGTGCGGCAATTGCGATACCTGTCGCTCCCCGGTCGAAACCTGGGACGGCACGGAAGCGGCCATCAAGGCGCTGGCGGCCATCTACCGTACCGGCATGCGCTTTGGTGGCGCCCATGTCATCGATGTGCTGATGGGTAAGGCCACCGACAAGGTGACCCGCTTCGGCCATGACAAGCAGGCCGTGTTCGGCCAGGGCGCCGATCTCGATTCCCGCAGCTGGCAATCGGTGCTGCGTCAGCTGACTGCCTCTGGCCTGATCGTTGTCGATCACGCCGCTCACGGCGCGCTGACCCTGGGCGAGGGCGCCCGCGCCGTGTTCCGTCACGAGCGCAAGGTGACCCTGCGCAAGGACCGGCCCAAGAAATCGGTGGATGTGCGGCGCTCGCTCGAGCGCGCGGCGACCATTCCCCCCCACGCACTGCCCCTGTTCGAGGCGCTGCGCGAGGAACGCACCCGCCTTGCCAAGGCCCAGGGCGTGCCGCCCTATGTTATCTTCCACGATGCCACCCTGCGCGCCATGGCCATGGCCGTGCCGCGCCACCCGCACGACATGCTCAATCTTCCGGGCGTCGGCCAGGCCAAGCTCGACCGCTATGGCGATGATTTTCTGGCCGTGGTGGCACGGGTGGCGGCGTGAGCGCGCCTGCTGCCGCGCCGCGCCCGCGCTTTGCCATTGTCGATATCGCCCGCGGCGTCGCCATCATTGCCATGGTCGCCTATCACCTGTGCTGGGACCTGAGCTATTTCCGCTTCATCGCCCCCGATGTCGGGCGTGATCCGAACTGGGTATTGATCGCCCGCTCCATTCTGGCGGTGTTTCTATTTCTGGTCGGTGTCGGCCTGGTGCTGGGGCATGGCAGCGGCATCCGCTGGCGGGCCTTCTGGCGGCGCACCGGCTTTGTCGTGCTGGGCGCGCTGGCCATCAGCCTGGGCACTTTCCTGGTCTTCCCCGACAGCTTTGTCTATTTCGGCGTGCTGCATGCCATCGCTTTGTTCAGCGTTCTGGCGCTGCCCTTCCTGTTCGCGCCGCTCTGGCTGGCCGGGCTGGTCGCGGTGGCGATGATTGCGCTGCCGTTCTTGTTTTCCAATGCCCTGTTCAACGAGAAGCTCTATTCCTGGATCGGCTTCTGGCAAGTGCCGCCGCCCACCAATGATCTGGTGCCCATCTTTCCCTGGCTGGCCGCCGTGCTCATCGGCGTCATTGCCATGCGCCTGATCCTGGCCTCGTCGCTGGCAACGCGCCTCGCCGCCATCAACCCGACCGGGCGCCTGCCGCGTCTGTTGGCTGTCCTTGGACGCTGGAGTCTTTTGATCTATCTGCTGCACCAGCCCATCCTGCTTGGGCTGATCTATCCCGCCGCGGCTGTGCTGCAGCCGCAGCTGGCCATGCGGCAGACCGATTTCCTCGCCTCCTGCCAGTCCACCTGCGAGGCGGGCGGCACCACGGCGCCGCTCTGCACCACCTATTGCCAATGCGGCCTGCAAGGCGTGGAAGAAAACGATCTCTGGGAAGCCATTTATTCGGGCGTGGTTTCGGCCCAGCAGCAGACCATTCTGGATGCCAGCAACCGGCAGTGCTCCGCCCTGATCTATCCCGCGCTCACCGACACGCCCTGACGGGCTTTCGGCCCATTGGAACGTTGTTGTTGCGTTTTTTGCTCAAATTCAGCCTTGAATGGCAGAGCGAATGAGCCTTTTATGGTTCCCATGTTGATTTGTCCGAACCCCGGTGACGCTTCGCGCCCGGCCCGCTCGGACCTAGTATTTTAAAAGTCTGGATCCTTCCTTGACCACCCACACGGCTGGCCGCGACCATTCACGCGGCGATGCACGGGCACATCTGGCAGCCGCCCATGCCGGCAAGGGCCGCACCGCGCTGGTTCGCATCGCCCTCTATTCCCTGCGCCATCCCTTTCAGGCCGGGCTAGCCATCGGCGCCACAATTGTCGCTTCGGTGCTGCAACTGCTGATCCCGCGCCTGCTCGGCCATGCCGTCGATCAGGCACAGGGTATTCTGAGCACGGCGGGGGAGGGGGCCGAACAGGCCCTGTTCTGGAGCGCCATGACATTGCTCACGGTCTCGGTGGCGCGTGGCTTTTTCACCCTGCTGCAGAACTACTTTTCCGAAAGCGTCGGCCATCATGTCGGCTACGAGCTGCGGCTGGCCTTTTACGACAAGGTGCAAAAGCTCTCCTATTCCTATCACGACAAGATCCATACCGGCGACCTGATCACCATGGGCCTGCTCGACCTCGATGGGGTGCGCATGTTCTTTGCCACCGGCCTGGTGCGCATGGTGCTGCTGTCGGTGCTGATCGGGGTGGGTGCCTATATGCTGCTCACCACCGATCTGCTGCTGGGCCTGCTGGCACTGAGCTTCGTGCCCTTCGTGGCGTGGCGCTCCTCGGTGGCCCAGCTGACGCTGCGCGCCACCTGGATCATCCTGCAGGACAAGCTCTCCGCCCTGACCCGCGTCATGGAGGAAAACCTCGGCGGCATCCGCGTGGTGCGCGCCTTTTCCGCCCAGAAGTTCGAGCTCGACAAGTTCGACGCCGCCTCGCGCGAGGCGTTGGCGCTGTCGCACCAGCGGGTGGACGTGCGGGTGCGCAATACCAGCGCCATGACCTTTTCCTTCTTTGCCGCCATGGGCCTGGTGCTGTGGTTCGGCGGCAACAAGGTGATTGCCGGCGAGATGAGCGTCGGCACGCTGGCCAGCTTTCTCACCTTCATGACCATCCTGCAGATGCCGGTGCGCCAGCTCGGGCTGATGGTCAATTCCTTCGCCCGCGCCTCGATCTGCGGCGATCGCCTGTTTGCCTTTCTCGACGAGCCGCTCGCCATCGACGATGGGCCCGGTGCGGTCGATCTCAAGCTCACCAAGGGCACGCTGCGCTTCGAGGATGTGCATTTCACCTATCCAGGCGCGACCCATCCCACCCTCGATGGCGTGAGCTTTGAGGCCCGGGCCGGCCAGACCATCGGCATTGTCGGTGTGCCGGGCAGCGGCAAGTCGACGCTCGCCCACCTGATCCCGCGCTTTTACGACATCGACAGCGGCCGCATCACCATCGATGGCCAGGATGTCAGCCAGGTCACCCTGCAGTCCCTGCGCCGCGCCGTGGCCGTGGTGCAGCAGGATACCTTTCTGTTCACCACCACCATCCAGAACAACATCGCCTATGGCGACCCCTGGTCCAAGGAGACCAAGATCGAAAAGGCTGCCGAAAGCGCGCAGCTGCACAATTACATCATGGGCCTGCCGGCCGGCTACGACACCGTGGTCGGCGAGCGCGGCGTCTCGCTCTCGGGCGGCCAGCGCCAGCGCCTGTCGATCGCGCGCAGCCTCGTGCTCAAGCCCGCCGTCATGGTGTTCGATGATTCCACCGCCGCCATCGACGCCGGTACCGAACACCGCATCCGCAGCGCCATTCGCCGCTATGCCAGCGACCGGGTGACGCTGGTAATCTCCCATCGCCTGAGCTCACTGCTGCATGCCGACACCATCCTGTTTCTCGAGGATGGCAAGATTGTCGAGCAGGGCAGCCACGACGAACTGCTGGCCCAGGGCGGCCGCTATCGCGCCCTCTATGATCTGCAGACCCGCCCCACCGATGACCTCGAACTGGGGAGCGCCGCCCAATGAGCGTGACCGACGAAGACGACCGCGACGTCGCCGCCTTTCCGGGCCAGCGCCCGCCGCGCGCCAGCGTGGGCAGCCACCGCATCGAGGAAGACATCTTCGGCAAGGCCTATGACCCCAAGACGGTCCGCCGCATCTGGGCCTTTGTGCGGCCCTACCGGCTCAAGATCTACCTGTCGGTCGCCGCCGTACTCATCTTTACGGCCACCCAGCTGGCCATTCCCCTCATCATTGGCCGCGCCATTGACAGCGGCATGACCGAGGGCGGCAATTCCACCAATCTGGCCTGGGCCGTCGCCACCTTTGCCGTGGTCGTGCTGGTCAATTTCGCCGCCTCCTTCGTGCAGGAGACCGAGGTGGGCAAGGTCGCCGAAAACGTGCTGTTCGACATGCGCCGCGCCATGTTCGCCCAGTTGCAGCGTGTCTCGCTCAGCTTCATGGACAAGACAGAGGTCGGCCGGCTGATGAGCCGCCTGCAGGGCGACGTCAATTCCATGCAGGAATTTCTGGAAACCTCGGTGATTTCGGTCGGCGACCTGGTGCTGCTGGTGGGCATTGTCGTGGTGCTGCTCAGCCTCGACTTCCGGCTGGGACTGCTGACCCTGTCCACCATGCCCATCCTGTTCATCGTCCGCATCTTCTGGCTGCCGCCGGCCAAACGCGCCTTCTGGGCGGCGCATGAAACCAATTCGATCACTGCCGGCGCCATGGCCGAGGGCATCAATGGCGTGCGCACCGTGCAGAACCTCGACCGCCAGAAGGTCAATTTCGATCTGTTTGACGACAAGGCCTATATCAATCTGCGCACCCAGCTGACCGGCTCGCGCTTTGCCCAGGTCATGGTCCCCATCGTCGACAGCCTGACCGGCAGCGCCATGGCCATCGTCGTGGTGGTTGGCGGCTCGCTGGCGCTCAATGGCGAGCTCGAAATCGGCGTCATCGTCGCCTTCCTGTTCTACATCCAGCGCTTCTTTGACCCGATCCGTTCGCTGACCATGCAATATTCCATCATGCAGCGCGCCATGACCTCGGGTCGCCGCATCACCGAAGTGCTCGACGTTCCCGCCTCGATCAACGACAAGCCCGATGCCATTGCCCTGACTCGCGACATGGACGGCTCGGTCGAGTTCCGTAATGTCGGCTTCGCCTATGATCCCGATCGCCCGGTGCTCAAGAATGTCAGCTTCAAGGTTCGGCCCGGCGAAACCGTCGCTTTGGTCGGCCCCACCGGCTCGGGCAAGACCAGTGCCATGGCCCTGGTGCACCGCTTCTACGAGGTCCAGTCCGGCGCCGTGCTGGTCGGCGGCCACGACGTGCGCGATGTGACCCAGCAATCTCTGGGCGAACAGGTGGCCATGGTGCTGCAGGAGCCGTTCCTCTTTACCGGCTCGGTGTTCGACAATATCCGCTACAACAAGGTCTCGGCCACCCGCCAGGATGTCGTGGATGCCGCCACGGCGGTGGGCGCCCATGAATTCATCGAGCGCATGCCGCAGGGCTATGACAGCATTCTCGAGCAGCGCGGCTCCAATCTCTCGCTCGGCCAGCGACAACTGCTGAGCTTTGCCCGAGCCCTGGTCGCCGACGCCAAGATCCTGGTGCTCGACGAGGCAACGGCCAATATCGATTCCTACACCGAGCGGCAGATCCAGAAGGCCCTGCTGACGCTGCTCAAGGGCCGCACCGGCATGGTGATCGCCCATCGCCTGGCCACCATTCGCGGTGCCGACCGCATCATCGTGCTGCAGAATGGCGAGCTGATCGAGACCGGCAACCATGACGAGCTGATGGCGCGCGAGGGACTCTACGCCAAGCTCTACAACATGAACTATGCCAGCTTCGACGATATCCCCGACGAGCTGGTCAGCCAGGCCAATGCCAAGGCGGCGAGTACCTAAGCCCGGCGAGCCGGCTCCCCAAAGACGCGCGCGCCTGCTAGCGTGCGCGCTAAAACGGAGACCCGCATGCGCCTGGCCCTCGTCGCTATCCTCTCGCTCGCCATCACCCCGGTCCTGGCCCTCGAGGCGGTGACCTTCAAGGGCACGCTGGGCAAGTTCGACATCATCGCCGAGCTTACCGACCCCGCATCGGCTACAATTGTCGGGCGCTACAGTTACCTTTCCAAAGGTGGCGATATCCCGCTCGACGTGATGGACAGCACAGAGGGCAATATTGCGCTCGCCGAAGAGGCGCCATGCGCCGAAGATACCTGCATCCAGAACGACGACGGCATCGTGGTCGATCCGCCGATCGGCGCCACCTGGACGCTGCAATGGTCCGCCACCGACAAGACCCTCACCGGCGGCTGGCAGCCCACGGGCAAGGCCGGCAAGACGCTGCCCATCGCGCTCAGGGAGATTGGCCGCCGCACCCTTCCCGAAGGCGCCGAACTCACCCCCTATGATCTGTACGACAGCGTCTTTCAGCTCAGCTATGGCGGACTGTCCGGCTTCAATGCGCAGAGCGCGCCCTATGATTTTGCCAGGATGGATGTCCCGCTCGAGTTCGGCGATATCCAGGCGGTGGAGGGCTCGACCATCCGCTTCGTCACCGATCCGCGGACAAAGTTCGCCTTTCCCCGCATCGTCGCGCTGGCCGATGGCAGCGCGCCCGACGCGGCCAATCGCGGCCTGGCCGCACGCCATGCCATGATCAACTTTCGCGCCTTCGATTGCCTGGCGCAGATCTATGCCGGCTTTGGCGCCAACCAGTATTCAATCGGCATGGGGCCCGGCACGCTGGGCGACTATGACAGCGAGACCATCGCGGTGTCCCATCTTTCCCCTACCGTGATGAGCTGGATGGAATCGGGCAGCACCTGGTGTGGCGGCGCCCACCCCGACAATCACGCCGACAGCGTCAACCTTGACGTGCGCACCGGCACGACCCTTGCGCTGGGCAAAGTGTTCAAGGACTGGACGGCAACCAGTCGAAAGACCGGCGATGACGATGGTGCCGCGATCGATCAGGCCGCCGCCGCCGATGCGCCCGACGATTACTATTGGAGCGCCGGCCAGACGCTGATCGACTATGTCATCGCCAACCGCCTGCCTGATCCCGACGCTGACTTCGAAGCCGAATGCGGGATAGACGAGCTGATTGCTACCTATCTTGGCGCGCGCTTCGTGCCGGGCGATCAGGTGCTGTTCACCCTCGAGGGCCTGCCCAATGTCGTCGCCGCCTGTGGTGGAGATCTCTTGACCGTGCGGCTTGCCGACATTCCCGAACTGCTGGCCCCCACTGCCAGCGATTACTTCCCCAGCCTGGCCCGATAGCACCGGCACCCCCTCTTGCCCAATTGCGCATGGCGCGCCGCCGGCGCCCGGCGCATCAAGCTTGGATCGTGGGGACCCATTGATGACGATTCTGCTCGCGGCGGCGCTTCTGGTGTCCGTGTTCTTCACCTCCATGCTCTCGGGCGTTTTCGGCATGGCCGGTGGGCTGGTGTTGCTGGCCATCTTGCTGCTCATCCTGCCGGTGGGCACGGCGATTGCCGTGCAGGGCGCCATCCAACTGGTAGCCAATGGCTCGCGCGCCTTCATGTCGCGCGCCTATATTGACTGGCGGGTGCTCGCCATCATGACGCTGGGCCTGGTGAGCGTCGGCGTGGTGCTGTTCATCGTGCGCTATACCCCCGACCTGGCCACTGTCTGCATCATCATCGGCCTGTTGCCGGCGCTGCTGTGGATTCCGCAATCCTGGCTGGCGCTGGACGCCAGCAAGCCCAGCCATGCCTTTGTCTGCGGCGTGCTGGGCGGCGGGGTCAATCTGGCGGTCGGCGTGGCCGGGCCAACCATCGACATGTTCTTCATCCGCACCCGGATGGACCGCCGCACCATCATCGCCACCAAGGCGGCGGCACAGGTGGTCAATCACACCGCCAAGATCGTCTTCTACTGGAACGCCACCACCATGCTGACTGCCACCGACTGGACCTGGGTGGCGCTGGCCGCGCCCTTTGCCGTGGCCGGCACCAGCGCCGGGCACTGGGTGCTGCAGCGCCTGACGGACGCCAATTTCCGCGCCTGGACCCGGCTCATCGTGACGGCCATCGGCATTTTCTATCTGGCTCGCGGCATTTCCTTGCTGATCTGATGGCGATCAGTATGGTGCCAGCAGGAGACTCGATGGCACCGTTCGACAGCGTCACTGCACGCCTGATATTGCTGCTGGCCGAAACCGGCTCGATTGGCCGCGCCGCCGAGCGCGAAGGCATTGCCTCTTCGGCCGTGAGCCGCCGCGTCTCCGATCTCGAAAGCCGCCTGGGCGTCGTGCTGTTCGATCGCTCCGCCCATGGCGTCAAGCTGACTACTGCAGGACAGGCCTATGCCGAGGGCTGTCGCGTGGTACTGCGCGCCATTGCCGACCTCGATGCAGTGATGGCCGATTTCGGCAGCGGCCAGCGCGGGGCGCTGCGCCTGGCCTGCACCAGCTCGGCCCTGACCGGCAGGCTGCCCGAACTGCTGGCCCATTACGCCGGCCGGCACATCGGCATCGATCTCGACATTCAGGAGATGAGCGCCGCCAAGGCCCTGCTGGCGCTCGACGAGGGGCGCGCCGATATCGCCATCGTCTCGGACAATTACGATTTCACCCGCTTCGAGATCAAGGCCTTCGAGGATGACCGGGTCTGGGTGCTGGCGCCGCCCGATCACCCGCTGGCTGACAGTATCGAGCCGCGCAAGGACATTGCCTTTGCCGCCGTGCTGGACCACGCCATTGTCGGCATCCACCATGCCGGCTCGCTCGATCGCCTGCTGGCCGATGCGGCCAAGGCGGCGGGTAAGCCGCTGGTAGAGACCGTCCGCGTCGAGAGCTTTCCCGCTCTGGTGCGCATGGTCGAAGCCGGCTTTGGCATCGGCTTTTTGCGCTCCACCAGCCTGCATCTGCTGGCCGGCACCGATCTGGTCTGCGCCCCGCTGGCCGAGCCCTGGGCGCTGCGCCAGCTGCTGGTTGCCCGCCGCAAGTCGACGCCGCTCTCGGCGGCCATGAAAAGCTTCATCGCCCTGTGCAGCGAGACCTATGTGCCCGCCCTCTGAGGCTTGCGACAACACGGCCCTTTCCCCCGGCCTGCCGCCGGCCTATGAAAAGGGCATGACCCACAGGCGCAAAATTGGCAGAGAGATCGGAACGGCCCTGGCCGTACTGGCCATCTACCTGTTGACTATCCTCGCGCCCTTGCATGAAGCCCGCGCCAGCCAACTTGCCTTCGAAGAACTGGGCTATTCCACGCTGACCAACGGTTGGGTGCTCTGTGCCGCGGCCGAGGACACCGACCACGATGGCGTCAATGCGGTCAGCAAATGCCCGGTGTCGGGGGCAGGCAAGCCCGCGGCCGTTGCGCCCGGCCTCGACACCGTGCGGCTCGATCTGCGCGCCACCCTGCTGGCCGCGCCGCGGCCACTGGCCATGGCAAGCGCGCTTCCATCCCCTATTGCCCCGCCTTCGGGGCCGCGCGGACCGCCGGCCGGACGCTGATTGCCGGAGCCTGCGGCTCCACCCCTTTCCATGTCCTTTTCGGAAGTCATCATCATGTTTCGTTTCCTGCGCGCGGCCTTCGCCGCCAGCCTTCTGCTTGTCGCCCCCGCCTTTGCCCAAGATGGCGCCGTTCGCCTCGGTGACCTCAACCTCACCGCGCCTTTCACCCGCGCCACCCTGCCCAATGCGCCGGTCGGTGGGGGCTTTCTCAGCATCGAAAATGCCGGCAGCGCGGCCGATCGCCTGGTCTCGGCCAGTTCGCCCGCTGCCGCCATGGTACAAATTCACGAAATGGCCATGGAAGGCGACGTCATGAAGATGCGCCAGCTTGCCGATGGTCTCGAGATTCCGGCGGGCGAGACGGTCACCCTGGCGCCCGGCGGCTTCCACCTGATGTTCATGGGCCTCACCCAGGCCTTTGTCGAAGGCGAGACCGTGCCGGTGACACTGGTCTTCGAAAAGGCCGGTCCGGTGGAGCTGGAACTGCCCGTCATGGGCACCGCCGCCGACGCGGCCCACAGCATGCACAAATAGCGCCATGACCATCAAATCCATCCGCATCTGGCTCTGGGGCGCCGTTGGCGCCCTGGCCCTGACCGCCGTTGTCGCGGCTGTGCTGCTGCGTCAGCCCGAGCAGGCCGGTTTCGGCCAGGGCAGCTACAACCTGATTGACCAGAATGGCGCACCGGTCGACCAGACCGTGTTCGCCGGCCACCCCTCGGCTTTGTTCTTCGGCTTTACCCATTGCCCCGAAGTCTGCCCCACCACCATGGCCGAGATGGCCAGCTGGTTCGAGCAGCTCGGCGAGGAGGGCCAGGACCTGCGCGCCTATTTCGTCAGCATCGACCCGCAGCGCGATACGCCCGCCGTGCTGGGCGACTATGTCGGCTGGGTCAGCGACCGCATCACCGGCCTCACCGGCACGCCCGAGGAGATCGCCAAGATCGCCAAGGCCTGGGGCGTCTATTACGAGCGGGTCGAGCTTGGTGGCGACGACTACACCATGGACCATACCGCCTCGGTCTTCCTGCTCGATGCCAGTGGCGAGTTCCAGGGCACCATCGCCTATCGCGAGGACCAGGCGACCGCGCTGGGCAAGCTGCGCAACCTGCTCGCCAAGTCCTAACTGCAGGCGCCCGACCGGATCGACGACCGGCCGGGCGCCTGGCCCCGATGGGTACAGGTCTGGCGACTATTGCGGGTGACGAAGCGGCCGCCGGTCACTAGATTGGCGCCCAAGTACCACAGGAGCGCGCCGTGAAGCCTTCGATCTCCATCATCACCATTGGCGTCGACGACCTCGAACGCGCCTTCTCCTTCTACCGCGCCCTGTTCGAGATCGGCGACGAGCAGATCGGCGCCGGTGCCGACCACGTGGCCTTCTTCATTGATGACAGGTTGTCCTTCGTGTTGTTCGCACGCGAACAACTGGCCCAGACCGCCGGCAAGGACGTCGCCCTTGCCGGCACGCCGGGCTTCGTGCTCAGCCACCAGGCTCAGAGCCCCGCCGAGGTCGACGACATCCTGCGCCAGGTACTGGCCGCCGGCGGCGCCATCATCACCGATGGCACGCAGTCCGAATGGGGCTATTCAGCCTATTTCGAGGACAGCGAAGGCAATGTCTGGGAACTGATGGCGCAGCCACCAGCCAACTAGGCTTCCTCGTTGCGGGCGCGGAACGCGGCGCGACTCTGTTCGATCTGCTTATGATGCGCCTCGGCCCAGATCCAGACGCTGCAGAAGGCGGCGCCCAGGCTGCGACCCATCTCGGTCAGCCGGTAATCGACGTGCGGCGGGATCACAGGGTGCACCTTGCGCGCCACCAGCCCGTCCGCCTCCATCTGCCGCAGCGTCTTGGTCAGCATCTTCTGGCTGATGCTGCCCACCTTGCGACCCACATCGGTAAAGCGCAGCGTACCATGCTCGTCCAGCGCCTCGAGGATCAGCATGGTCCATTTGTCGGCCACCTTGCCGATGATGTCGCGCACCATGGCCTCGAGCGCGGGATCGACGGGCTGGGCGGCGTCGCGACCGCTCCAGTGGTAGATGGCGGGTGCTTCCGCGGTCTCCGACATTGACACTCTCCTTTGGGTGCGTACCGAACTTTCGGGCGCCTACTTTCTTGTGGAGAGTATGAGGTCTATCTCTGCGCCGGGCAATAGCAACGGAGTCCTCATGCAGACCACAGGCAATACCATCCTCATCACCGGCGGCGGTTCCGGCATCGGCCGCGGCCTCGCCGAAGCGTTTCATGCCCAGGGCAATCAGGTAATCATCTCGGGTCGCCGTGCCGCGGCTTTGGCCGAGGTCACCGCCGCCAATCCCGGCATGACGGCCTTCACCGTGGACATGACCGACTCCGCCAGCATCAGCGCGCTGGCCGCGCAGGTGATTGCCGCGCATCCGACCCTCAATGCCGTCGTCAATAATGCCGGCATCATGGTCAATGAGCACATGCTGGCCGCACCCGATTACCTGGCGACGGCTGAGGCCACCATTGCCACCAACCTGCTCGGGCCGATCCGGCTGACGGCGGCGCTACTGCCGCATCTGTTGGCCCAGCCCAAGGCCAGCGTGCTCACGGTGTCATCCGGGCTCGCCTTCGTGCCCATGGGGGCCACGCCCACCTACAGCGCCACCAAGGCGGCGATCCATTCCTATTCGCAGGCGCTGCGCCATCAGCTCCGCGATACGAGCATCGAGGTGATCGAGATCGTCCCGCCCTATGTGCAGACCTTCCTGCAGGGCGCGCATCAGGCCAGCGATCCCCATGCCATGCCGCTGGCCGAATACCTCGAGGAAACCATGGCCCTACTGGCCGGCGCGCCTGAAAATGGTGAAGTGCTGGTGCAGCGCGTGCACCCGCTGCGCTTCGCCGAGCAGAACGGCAAGGCGGGCGAGATGTTCGGCTTCATCAATCCGGTCTGAGCAAGGCGTGTCGTCCCGCCGGAAGGCGGGGCGACTTGCCGGGCATGGCTAGAAGCCGCCGCCGGTCTTGAACCCGCCATGCTTGCGGGTGCCGGTCGAACCGGTGCGGGGGCGCGAAAAGCCGCCCCCGAGCCCGCCGCCAAAGCCGCCGCCGAAACCACCCTTGGACTTGCCGCCCGCGCCGCCGCCAAAGCTGTTGTCCGGCCAGGAAAAGCCGCCGCTCTCGGGCCGCGGGGCATTGCTGCGCTGGCGGCCATTATTGGGCAGGCCCACGCCTCCACCCCAGTCCGAGGTGCCGGCGCCCCAGTTCTGGCTGCGCTGCCACTTGTCCCAATAGGACGCAGCAGTAATGCCGCCGCGCAGGAAATCGTTGAGCAGATCGCCCACCAGCCGGTCCTCGCGAAAGGTCGAGCGTGGGTCGTCGAAATGCTGCTTCTTGAACTCCCACTGGATGTCTTCCAGCTCGCGCCGGCGGGCGGCCAGGGTCTTGAGGCGTTCCTTCTGCTCGCGCGTTTCCTGGTCTTCTTCCTTGGCACGCGCCCGCGCATCGTCGATCTGGGCCACGATGGTGTCATCCTGCCCGGTGCGGGTGCGTCGGGCATCGGCCAGCAGGGTCTGGATATCTTCGCGTCCCAGCGCCGATGCCAGCTCCGACAGTGCGCCTTCAAAGGCCGGGTTGAGGCCCTGCGACAGCGCGGCTACGGCCTTGGCGCTCTCGTCGCGCTGGTCTTCGCTGACCACCATCTCGGCATCCAGCGCCGCAATCTGCTGCTGCGCCGCCATCATCGCGTCGCGTATCGGCTTGCCGCCGGCCGCATCGATTGCCGCGGTTTCGAGCGCGTCGAGCTCGGCTTCGGCGGCATGGGCCAGGGCGATCTGGCGTTCGGCATGTTCGCGCAGGCGCAGCGGAATCTCGTTGAGCATGGCAAAATTCGGCCGTGTCCTGTTAAAACCCACCAGATTGGCGACGAGGCCATCGAGATAGCGCACCAGATTATTAGCGCGATAATTGGCCGTGCCGTAACCGGCTTCCCACAGATAGATGAACAGTGGATCGTCGCGATAGGGTTTGCCCTTGGCTTCGCGGTCCGCCTCGGCCTGTTCGGTCTTGCGCATCGACTGGGCGGCAATTTCGGCCAGCGCCGCCGCCTCTTCGCGCTTGGCGGCAAAGTCCGGATCGCGGGCGATCGACGCGCCCAGCCTGCCGGCCAGGGCCTTGAGCTCGGCCTGATGGGTTTCGAACTGCTTGAGCGCGGCAGCGCGGTCCGCCGTGAGCTGGCTCAGACGGGCGTCGATCTCGGCCACGGCGCGCTCGGCCTTGCCCAGGTCACTGGCATGGGCCTTGAGCTGCGCTCGCGCCTTGGTCTCGGCCGCCGAAATGGCGCCGTCCAGTTCGCCCTGCAAAGCCGGATCAAGCCGCAGCCGCGCCAGCTGGCGAAACAGCTCGGCCTCGGTCGCACGGATCTTGCTGACCCGCTCGGCCGAGCGCGCCAGCCGCTTGGAGATCTCGTCTTCCTCGCGGCGGATATCGCGCATGGCTTCATCCAGGCTCGCCAGAGCTTCAGGGCCGCGGATGCTCATGATCTTACCACTGCGTTACCGCCCCGCCGGACACCGGCACATTGTAGTTCACCTCGACAAAGCCGTAGGTTTTGCGGCCGACCTCATTGTTCTGGATGATGCCGTCGTCGCGCTTGTCGGCCGACACCGCATCATAGACCGCCTCGGGCACGCGAATGCCCCAGATGCTGACCGTCTCGGTCGTGTCGTTCTCTTCGTTCAGGATGGGCAGGCTCAATGTCTGGCCTTCGTCGTTCACTGCCTCGACCACCAGATAGTAGTTGGTCGCGTCGGTGTTGACTTCCGGGATGGTCCAGAAGCCGGACTGCACATCGGCTCGGTTGACCACGCGCAGGCTGTATTCCTGGCGGATGGTGTCGCGCAGCGCCGCAAGCTCGGCCACGGCGCGTTCGGCGGCCGGCCGGTTGCCCTCGGCCGCCAGGGTCTGCCCGCGCGTGCGGATCGCCTCGGCCTCCATCACCGCCTGCTGCACCTTGGTTTCTTCAAAGATGGTTTCGTAGAGGCTGTCCATCTGTGCCGGCAATCCTTCGGCCAGCTCGACGCGCGCCTGTTCCGCCTGGCCGGCGCGATAGGGCTGCCAGACCCCAAAATAGCCGATGATCAGCGCCAGCAGCGCCCCACCCACCACCAACACGGGCTTGCCCCACCGGCCACGGCTGACATAGAGCCGGGCCAGCGTCACCCCGAAGCTGGGCGCGGGCGGATCATAGGTGAACCGGCTTTCCTGCAGCGCCGTCACACCCTCCTTGAGGATGTGGTCGGGCACCTCGATGCCCTGCTGGTGATAGATGTCGCGCAGTTTCTCCAGCAGTTGTGCCTGCTTGGCATCGGTATCGAGTTCGCGCGTCGCCAGGCCCTGCTGGTGGCGGAGCGTGTCCACCACGTCCATGGCCAGCATGACTTCGTCCAGGGGGGCAGCGGACTTCGCTGTCACGTCACTCATTGTTGCCGTCCACCCGTGTGTGTCCGTCCCCTCAGGTTCTGCTATCGAGCAGCAGAGCATTGCCCTCGGCGGCCAGCGCCGCGAGGCGTCGCTTGCCATCTTCCACGGCATCGCGGATTTCGGCGGAATTCTTGGTCGAGGCGATGCGCATCTCGTTGATGATGGTGCGGCTCTTTTCCTGGAAATTGACCACGGAATCGACCAGCTTCTTGACGGCATCGGCGCGTACAGTGGGGCCATAGCCGGCCCGCACGGCCTCCTCGGTCACCTTGTCGCCGATCTCGGCGAGGGTTTCGAGACTCTTGCTCATGCCCTCTTTCATCGCGTTCAGCGTCGCGGTGGATTCATGCAGGCCGAACATGCCGGTAAACGAAGCGCTCAGCGCCGTCAGCACTGTCTCATTGGTCGAAAAGAACGAGATCGACTGCTGATAGACCCGCTCCTTGGCATTGGTGGTCTGCATCAGCCGGGCCATCACCACTTCGGACGTATTGTAGGAAATGGTCAGATTGTCCGAGAGGTCCTTGGCGATCTGGTAGCGGGCCTCCTCATTCTGCATGGCGCGCAGCTTTTCGTCGCGATCCATCTCGAGCCGCGCCCGGTCGGCCGGCACGCTGCCGGCAAAGCTCGACACGGCGGTCGATGCGGCCACCAGGATATCCTTCTTGGCGGCCAGGCGCTGCTCGGCAGTGGCCAGCACTTCGAGCGCCATCACCTCGGACTGCTTGAGCGCCCCGCGGAAATCGCGATAGGCCTCCAGAATGGTATGTTCGCGGTCGATCTGGTCCTTGGTGTCGGCCGTCACCGCCAGGTAGGTGTCGCGGATCTTGTCAAAGCGGCTGGCGATATCGCCGCGGCTGACCTTCATCCAGACATTGGAGGCGCGCTCGAGCAGGTCGAGCTTGTTGTCGGCCAACTGGTCGACCATGCCCTTGGCATCGTCGCGGATCGAATCAAAGCCCTTGGTGATGTCTTCATAGCGTTCGCCGATCTGCATGGCGGCGATCTGCTCGCGCACCACTTCGTTGAAGGCGCTGGCCTGGCTGAGCGTGCGGCCGATCAGCAACACGCGGGTTTCGTCCAGTTCGGTAATCTTCTGCAACAGCCCGGTAATCGGCGCCTCGCCTTGCTGCTCGGGCCAGATTCCCAGATCGCGAATGGCGTTGACCGCCTTGTCCAGGTACTGCAGGGGCGTTGCTGCCGTGCCGACAGGCGCCAGCTGGCTGGTCGGTGCAGGGGTCACATCATGGGCCATCGTCTCGCTCCCGCTTCTCATGCCGAAACGTCAAAACGCGCCTCGTTGCGCATTGATCGCCGCTCCGTCGCCGCCTGACAATTGCATCGCTCTGCCAAGACAACTATTTAGACCATATTGGTGCGAAAAAGCCGCACGTAAAGAGCGGGGACGCAACTATGGCAGGCAGGTATTTCGGGGGTCTTCGCGGCCATATTAGGGCCGGCACCTGCTTGCGCTGCGCGGGGGGCCGCTGATGGACTTTGGCGGACGCTACATTGTTGCAGCGCCGAGGGTTGCCGTCTGGGCGGCGCTCAACGACACGGCCATGCTCAAGGCCGCCATTCCGGGCTGCCACAAGATCGTGTGGTCGGGCGCCGACACGCTCGATCTCGAGATCAAGGTCAATCTCGGCGTGGTTCATCCCGTGTTCAAGGGTGACCTGGCGCTCAGCGGCATCGTGCCGGCGGAACGCTATACCCTGACCGGCCGCGGCAAGGGCGGCCTGCTCGGGCTTGCCGAGGGCTCGGCTGACATCATCCTGTCCGACCAGGGCGAAGATACGCTGCTGGTCTTTGTCGCGCGGGGCGGTGCCTCCGGCCAGATCATGAAGTTGGGCAAGGCCATTATCGGCCACTCGGCGCAAAAGGTCATCGACGGTTTCTTCGAACGCTTCGGCGCCGCCATGGGCGCCCAGGTGACGCCGCTACCGGTCGAGCCGGACACCGACCCCGTTCCCTGATCTGGGTGCCCTGCAGGCCAGGCATGATCCGATGGCTTGTTAGCATTGCCCTAACCATATCGGCAGCTGCCCTCAAACCATCACAATCGTGCGGGCGGGTCCGGGCTATGCAGAGGGGCAGATCCGTCCAACTTGAAGCAAATTGTCATGACCACCCAGACTAGGGACACCATCGCCCTCTTTGCCATTGGCTCACTCGCCATCATCGCAGTACTGTTTCCCGACATTGATCTCGAGCATCTCTTCAGTTTGCTGTTGGCGCGCCTCTGAACGTACCTGCCACCGGGTTAAAGCGTGCCCTTGCGTCGACCCGGCTGCCCGATTTTTGACCAACCGGAAAAAATTGCGCAATTGCATCTTGCAAGCGGCCCGTTTGCACGATTGTATCGGCTTCCAGTGCACGCCGAGTACCTGATGGGGCCCATGCCGGCGCGAGCGTGCAAGACAGGGAGATGCAATCTATGAAAATTTCGACCCTTACCAAGGCCGTCGCAAGCGGCGTTGCCTTCAGCGCGCTGATGGCCGGCGTTGCCTTCGCCGATGGTGCACTGGTCTATGACGGCGGCGGCAAATTCGACAAGTCGTTCAACGAAGCCGCCTATACCGGCGCCGAGAAGTTCAAGGCCGAAGGCGGCGCCTACCAGGATCTGGAAATCTCCGGCGACGCTATGCGCGAACAGGCCGTTCGCCAGTTCGCCGCCCGTGGCAACAACCCGATCGTGCTGCCGGGCTTCTCCTGGGAAACCGCGCTGCGCACCGTTGCGCCTGAATTCCCCGATACCAAGTTCACCATCATCGACACCGTCGTCGACCTGCCCAACGTGCAGTCCGTAGTGTTCAAGGAACAGGAAGGCTCCTATCTCGTCGGCATCCTGGCCGCGATGAAGTCGGAAAGCGGCAAGATCGGTGTTGTTCCGGCGTTCAACTTCGACCTGCTCGAAGCCTTTGCCTGCGGCTATGCCCAGGGCGCCAAGTCGGTAAACCCCGACATCGAAGTGCTCGAGACCTATGTCGGCACCGGCTTTGAAGCCTTCAATGATCCCGTCAAGGCTACCGAAGTTGCCAAGTCCCAGCTCGACCAGGGCGTGGACGTGATCTTCCAGGTCGCTGGCGGCGCCGGTGCAGGCGTGCTGCAGGCCGCTGCCGACGCCGGCAAGTTCGGCATCGGCGTCGACTCCAACCAGAACCATCTCCACCCCGGTTCGGTGCTGAGCTCGATGACCAAGCGCGTCGACGTCGCCACCTACAACGCCATGAAGGGCGTTGAAGACGGCACCTGGGCCCCCGGTCTGATCGTCCTCGGCCTCGCCGAAGAAGGCGTTGGCGCCGCCATGGACGACAACAATGCCGCGCTGATCACGCCGGAAATGCAGGCAGCCGTCGAAAAGGCGACCGCCGACATCATCTCCGGCGCCGTCACCGTGCACGACTTCCGCAGCGACAAGCAGTGCCCGTCGCTCTAATGCCAACAGGGTTGGACTTTCATCGATGACGAGTCTTGACCCGACACACCAGCAGCGGTCCGAAAAGGCCGCTGCTGCCCCGCTTGCCATTGAGCTGATCGGCATCAACAAGCATTTCGGCCCGGTCCACGCCAATCGCGATATCCACCTGGCCATCCGCCGCGGCACGGTGCACGGCATTGTCGGCGAAAACGGCGCCGGCAAATCGACACTGATGTCGATCCTCTATGGTTTCTACACGGCCGACAGCGGCGAAATCCGCGTCAATGACATCCCCCACGCCATCACCGATTCCCGCCATGCCTTGGCCCTGGGCATCGGCATGGTGCACCAGCATTTCATGCTGGTCGACAATTTCAGCGTGCTCGAAAACGTCGTGCTCGGCGCCGAGAATTCGGCTTTGCTGGCGCCGACCCTGACCAAGGCGCGCGAACAGCTCAAGCAATTGGCCCGCGACTATGGCCTCGAGGTCGATCCCGACGCCATCGTCGAGAACCTCTCGGTGGGCCAGCAGCAGCGCGTCGAAATCCTCAAGGCGCTCTATCGCGGTGCCGAAACCCTCATCCTGGACGAGCCCACCGGCGTGCTGACGCCGGCCGAGGCCGATCACCTGTTCCGCATTCTCGGCAAGCTGCGCGACGAGGGCAAGACCATCATCATGATCACGCACAAGCTGCGCGAGATCATGGCCATTACCGATGACGTCTCGGTCATGCGCCAGGGCGCCGTGGTGGCAACGCTCTCCACCGCCCAGACCAGCCCGGAGCAGCTGGCCGAGCTGATGGTGGGCCGCCACGTGCTGCTGCGCGTCGACAAGGGCCCCGCCAATCCCGGCAAGGTGATGCTCTCGGTCGAAGACCTCGTCGTCACCGACGATTTCGGCGTGCCGCGCGTCAAGCATGTGAGTTTTGAGGTCCGCGCTGGCGAGATCGTCGGCATTGCCGGGGTGGCCGGCAACGGCCAGTCCGAACTGCTCGAATCCATCGCCGGCATGCGCGACCAAGCGGGCGGCACGATCCGGCTCAATGGCGAGCCATTGTCGCTCGAGGGCGACGATGGCGCTGCCCGCGCCCGCGCCGCCGGCCTTGCCCATGTGCCCGAAGACCGCTTGCGCATGGGTCTGGTCACCAATTTCTCCCAGTGGGAAAACTCCATCCTGGGCTATCAGCATTCCTATGGCGACGGCCCGGCCCTCGACATTGCCAAGGCGCGCGCCACCGCCGCCGACTACATCAAGAAATTCGACATACGGCCGGCCAATATCGACCTCAAGACCTCCAATTTCTCCGGCGGCAACCAGCAGAAGATCGTGCTGGCGCGCGAGATGGAGCGCAATCCCGAAGTGCTCATCGTCGGCCAGCCGACGCGCGGCGTCGATATCGGCGCCATCGAGTTCATCCACAACCAGATCATCAAGATGCGCGATGCCGGCAAGGCCATCCTGCTGGTCTCGGTCGAGCTCGACGAAATCCGCTCGCTCTCCGACCGCATCCTGGTGCTGTTTGACGGCCAGATCGTTGGCGAGGCCGATCCGGCCACGGCCGACGAGACCGAACTCGGCCTGCTGATGACCGGCTCGCACCCCGGCGCGGTCAAGACAGTCACCGAGCCAGGCACATTGCCGGCGCACGAGACCCCGATCCAGCAGACGCTCGTGGAAATGAGCCCCAAGAACAATTCCGGCAGGGAAACCAACTGATGACCACATTGCCGCGCTGGGCCGACGTGGTCCTTCTGCCTTTGCTCAATGTGGTGCTGGCCTTCCTGGTCGGCGGGCTCATCGTGCTCGCGGTCGGGCAGAACCCGATCGAAGCCGTCGGCATCATGCTCTACGGCGCTTTCGGCTATGGCTCGGGCTTTGGCTACACGCTCTACTACACCACCGATTTCATCTTTGCCGGACTGGCCGTGTCGCTGGCCTATCATGCCGGCCTGTTCAATATCGGGCCCGAAGGCCAAGCCTATGTCGGCGGTCTCGGGGTCATCCTGATCGGGCTGGCGCTCAACGGCACGCACTGGGCCATCGTCTTCCCGCTGATGATCGTCTGCGGCGCCGCCTTCGGCGCGTTCTGGGCCTTTATTCCAGGCTACCTGCAGGCCAAGCGCGGCAGCCACGTGGTGATCACCACGATCCTCTTCAACTTCATCGCCGTCTCGATGATGGGCTACATCATCTCGCGGATATTGAAGCCGGCCGGCGTCAATTCCGACGAGAGCGCTCCGCTCGACGCCATCACCCGCGTGCCGCAATTGCGCACCTTCATCGAGCTGTTCAAGAACTCCCCGGTCAACGTGACCTTCTTTCTGGCTATTGCCGCCCTGTTCTTCGTCTACTGGCTGATCTGGCGCACCAAGTTCGGCTATGCCGTCCGCGCCCTGGGCAATAATCCGGTCGCCGCCAACTATGCCGGCATTTCCAACCAGAAGATGATCATGATCGTCATGGCCCTGGCCGGTGCCTTTGCCGCCATGGTCGCGGTCAACAATGTCGGCGGCGTGCAGGGTCGGCTGATCCTCAATTTCGTCAACGGCGCCGGCTTTGTCGGCATTGCCGTGGCCTTCATGGGCAAGGGGCATCCGGTCGGCGTCGCCCTGTCGGCATTGCTGTTCGGCATCCTCTACCAGGGCGGGCAGGAACTGGCCTTCCAGATGCCCGGCATTACCCGTGAAATGATCGTCACCATCCAGGCGCTGGTGATCCTGTTTACCGGCGCCATGGGCGACATGCTGCGCGGCCCGCTGTCGCGCATCCTGGCCCAACCAGACCCCGTGGCCGGAGCCAAGTGATGGAACAGTATCTCGTCGACATCACCCTGATCCTGGATTCCACTATCCGCCTGGCGGTGCCGCTGATCCTGGCCTGCCTCGCCGGGCTTTATTCCGAGCGCGCCGGCATTGTCGATATCGGCCTTGAGGGCAAGCTGCTGGCTGGCGCTTTTGCCGCCGCCTCCATGTCGGCCGTCACCGGCTCGGCCTGGCTCGGCCTGTTGGCCGGCGTGGGCGCAGCGCTGATGTTTTCCGGCATCCATGGCCTGGCCTCGATCAACTTCAAGGGCAACCAGACCATTTCCGGCGTGGCGCTGAACTTCCTCGCCGCCGGTCTCACCACCTTTTTGGGCCAGAGCTGGTTCCAGCGCGGCGGCTATACACCCCAGTTGAGCGGCGACCAGCGCTTCAGCCCCATCACGCTGCCCTTTGCCAGCGAATTGCGTGACGTGCCGGTGCTCGGCCAGATCTACTGGGAGCTGATTTCGGGCCACAATATCATCACCTATTTTGCTTTTTTCTGCGTTCCGGCGACCGCCTTCATCCTGTTCCGCACCCGGTTCGGTCTGCGCCTGCGCGCCGTGGGTGAAAACCCCAAGGCCATCGACACGGCCGGCATTTCGGTGACGCTGCTGCGCTATCAGGCGCTGGTGATCACCGCCGTGCTGGTGGGCATTGGCGGCGCCTATCTGTCGATTGCCCAGTCGGCCGGCTTCAATAACAACATGTCGGCCGGTCGCGGCTATATCGCGCTGGCGGCGCTGATCTTTGCAAAGTGGCGGCCGGGCCCGGCGCTGCTGGTCTGCCTGATGTTCGGCTTCCTTGACGCGGTACAGTTCCGCATCCAGGGCCAGTCCTTCCCCATTATTGGCGAAGTGCCGGTGCAGGCCATCCAGGCGCTGCCCTATATCCTGACGGTGGTGCTGCTCGCCGGCTTCATCGGTCGGGCCGTAGCCCCCAAGGCCGCCGGCGTGCCCTATACCAAGGAGCGCTAGCAGCGGCCGCTCGACCCATTGAGGTCTACTGACAGAAGGATTGCACATGGCTGACACATCAAGGGACCAGGAGCTGTTCCTGGCCGCTGAGGCCATTCGGGCCAAGGCCTATGCGCCTTATTCGCGCTTCCAGGTCGGCGCGGCCATCCTGGCCGATGACGGGAAGATCTATACTGGCTGCAATGTCGAAAACGCCGCCTATCCGGTGGGCAATTGCGCCGAGCCCAGCGCCATCGCTGCCATGCTGGCCGGCGGCGCCAAGCGCATCAAGCGCATCTATGTCACCGGTCCCGGCACCATGCCGGTCACCCCCTGCGGCGGCTGCCGCCAGCGCATCCGCGAATTCGCCGATCTCGATGTCGAGATCATTTCCCATGGCGTCGACGGCGACCCCCTGATCTGCACGCTGGATCAGCTGCTGCCGCACAGTTTCGGGCCGGAGTATCTGCCCAAATGACCAAAGCAGCCAAAACCATAATCAAGATCGCCGGCAAGAAGCCGATTGCGGCCGCTATCGTGCTGGGTTCGGGCCTGTCGGCCATTGGCGACCTTTTGGCCGACAAGCTCACCATTCCTTACTCCGAGCTCAAGGGCTTTCCCGGCGGTGGCGTCTCCGGCCATGGCCGTGACCTGCTGATTGGCATTCTGGGCGGCAAGCGCGTCGCCGTGCTGACCGGCCGCGAGCACTACTATGAGCACGGCAATGCCGCCGCCATGCGCCCGGCGCTTGAGGCCATGTCCGAGCTGGGGGCAGAAAGGCTGTTGCTCACCAATTCGGCCGGCTCGCTCGATGCGCGCTTCCAGCCGGGCGATTTGATGGTTCTGTCCGACCATATCAACTATGCCGGCATGAACCCGCTGATCGGCGAGGCCACCGACCGGCGCTTCGTCAACATGGTCAACTGCTACGATCCCGAACTGCGGGCCAAGGCCCAGGGCCTGGCTGAGAGGCTGGATATCAAGCTCGGCGAAGGCATCTATCTGTGGTATTCTGGCCCCAGCTTCGAGACCGTCGCAGAAATCCAGATGGCCGTGCGCCTCGGCGCCAATGCGGTGGGCATGTCGACGGCACCTGAAGTCATTCTCGGGCGTTTCCTGGGCATGAAGATCTGGGCCTGTTCGTCCATCACCAATATGGGCGCGGGCCTGTCGAGCGAAAACATCAGCCATGAGCATACCAAGACCATGGCTGTACAGGGCGCCCAGAAGCTGAAAAGGCTCATTCCGGCGCTGGTGGAGGAGCTATGAGTTTACGCGTTATCGACAAGACGCCCCAGGGCGGTCAAACGACCCACAGCCCGCACAAGCGCAATCCCGGTTTTCCGCTCGATCTCGACTGGGTCGAACGCGTCCGCATGAACCGCTCGGCGCTGGAGCGCCGCGCTGGTTCGATCGGCGCCCGCCGCACCGTCAAGAAGGACTATCAGCTGGCCTGGCTGCTCAAGGCCATTACCCTGATCGACCTGACCACGCTCAATGCCGACGACACGGCCGGCCGCGTCGAGCGTCTCTGCGCCAAGGCGCGCCATCCGCTGCGCCAAGACATTCTCGACCGCCTCGACGTGCCCGAGCTGCGCATCCTGCCCGGCGCGGTCTGCGTCTATCATAGCTTCGTCAAGACCGCCGTGGCGGCCCTTGAGGGCACCGGCATTCCGGTTGCCGCCGTGTCCACCGCCTTTCCGCATGGCCTGGCGCCGCTCGAGACCAAGCTGCGCGAGATCGAGCTCTCGGTGGCCGAGGGGGCGCAGGAAATCGACATCGTCATCGAGCGCGGCATGGTGCTGCGCCAGGACTGGCAGGGGCTCTACGACCAGATCCGTGCCTTCCGCAAGGCCTGCGGCGATGCCCATATCAAAACCATTCTGGGCACCGGCGAGCTGGCCACCCAGAGCAATATAGCCAAAGCGAGCCTGGTCTGCATGATGGCCGGTGCCGATTTCATCAAGACCTCGACCGGCAAGGAAAAGGTCAATGCCAATCTGGTGACCAGCCTCACCATGATCCGCATGATCCGCTGGTTTGCCGAAGAGACCGGCATCGAGATCGGCTACAAGCCGGCCGGCGGCATTTCCAAGGCCGCCGATGCGCTCAAATACATGGCGCTGATGAAGGAGGAACTGGGCAATGGCTGGCTACAGCCGCACCTGTTCCGCTTCGGCGCCTCGACCCTGCTGACCGATATAGAACGCCAGCTCGAGCACGGGCTGACCGGGCATTATGCGGCGGATTATCGCCAGCCCATGGTGTGATGAGTGTTGGGTGCGCTCGCGCCCACGAAGAACGCCCGGAGCGCTATGCGCGCAGGGCCCGGACAAACAGCACGCACGGCGCCGTTCCCGCGCAGACGGGAATCTCTCCGGAGGAATGGATATGAACAAGATCGCGCAAATCTTCCAGTCGCTGGATTACGGCCCGGCCCCCGAAGGCCCCGAACAGGCCAATGCCTGGCTCGACGCCCATGACGGCAGCTTCGGCCATTTCATCGACGGCGAATGGACCAAGCCCGGCAAGAGCTTTTCATCGGACAATCCGGCGACGGGCAAAAGCCTGGCGCAGATCAGCAATGGCACGGCCGAGGATGTCGACGCGGCGGTCAAGGCCGCCCACGCCGCCTTCAAAGGCTGGAGCGCGCTGTCGGGCTATGCGCGCGGCAAATATCTCTATGCCATCGCCCGCGCAGTGCAGAAGCATGCCCGGCTCTTCGCCGTGCTCGAAACTCTCGACAACGGCAAGCCGATCCGCGAAAGCCGCGATATCGATATTCCCTTGGTGGCGCGCCACTTCTACCACCATGCCGGCTGGGCCCAGCACCTGGGCCGTGAATTCCCCGATGCCGTGCCCTATGGCGTCTGCGGCCAGATCATTCCCTGGAACTTCCCGCTGCTGATGCTGGCCTGGAAGATCGCTCCCGCTTTGGCCGCGGGCAATACGGTCGTGCTCAAGCCGGCCGAATTCACCTCGCTGACGGCTTTGCTGTTCGCCGAAATCTGCCAGCGCGTCGGCCTGCCCAAGGGCGTGGTCAATATCGTCACCGGGGCCGGCGAGACCGGCGCGGCGATCACCGCCCATGCCGGGATCGACAAGATCGCCTTTACCGGCTCGACCGAAGTGGGCAAGATTATTCGTGCGACGACGGCGGGTACCGGCAAGGGGCTCAGCCTCGAGCTGGGCGGCAAGTCGCCCTATATCGTTTTTGAGGATGCCGATATCGACAGCGCCATCGAAGGCCTGATCGACGCCATCTGGTTCAACCAGGGCCAGGTCTGCTGCGCCGGATCGCGCCTTTTGGTGCAGGAGAGCATCGAGGAGCGGTTCATCGCCAAGCTCAAGACCCGCATGGCAACGCTGCGCGTCGGCGATCCGATGGACAAATCCATCGATATCGGCGCCATGATTGACCCCGTCCAGGTGGCGCGTATCCGCGACCTCATGGCGCGCGGTGTCGCCGAGGGCGCGGTGGTGCACGAACCAGAAGGCGCGCTGCCCACCACGGGCTGTTTCCTCAAGCCTGCTCTGGTCACCAATGTCTCGCCCGCCAATAGTCTGGTGGCCGAGGAGATCTTCGGGCCGGTGCTGGTCGCGATGAGCTTCCGCACGCCCGAAGAGGCGGTGGCCCTGGCCAACAATACCCAATATGGCCTCGCCGCCACCATCTGGAGCGAGAACATCAATCTGGCGCTCGACATCGCGCCGCAGATCAAGGCCGGTGTGGTCTGGATCAATGGCACCAACAATTTCGACGCCGCGGTCGGCTTTGGTGGCTACAAGGAATCCGGCTTCGGCCGCGAAGGCGGCCGCGAGGGCATGAGCGCCTATCTCAAGCCGGCCTGGGAAAAGGATCTCAAGCCCGCACCCGCCGCCAAAGTGGTTGAGGCCAAGGCTACCAATCCGCTCGATGCAGGTCATCTCGACCAGACCGCCAAGATGTATATCGGCGGCAAGCAGGCCCGTCCCGACTCGGGCTATTCCCGCCCCGTGCTCGGCCCCAGGGGCGAGCTGATCGGGGAAGTCGGCGACGGCAATCGCAAGGATATCCGCAACGCCGTGGAAGCCGCTCGCGCCGCGCTGGGCTGGTCGACAACGCCGGCCCATACGCGGGCGCAGATCCTCTATTTTCTGGCCGAAAACCTCGACTATCGCCGCGGCGAGTTCGCCGCCCGCATCAAGCTGCAGACCGGTCACGACGGCGCCGAAGAGGTTGACCTCTCGGTGGAACGCCTCTTCGCCTTTGCCGGCTGGGCCGACAAATATGATGGCGCCGTGCACAATCCGCCGCTGCGCGCTGTCGCCGCCGCCATGATCGAGCCGCTCGGGGTGATGGGCATCGTCGCGCCGCCAAGTCGCCCGCTGCTGGGCTCCATCGCGCTGATCGCCCCGGCTCTGGCCATGGGCAATACCGTGGTGCTGGTGCCCTCGAGCCAATCGCCATTGTCGCTGACCGACCTCTACCAGGTCATCGAAACCTCCGACGTTCCCGCCGGCGTCATCAATATCGTCACCGGCGACAGCGTGGCCTTGGCCAAGACGCTGGCCGAGCATGACGGCGTCGATGGCCTGTGGTTTGCCGGCAATGCCGAGGCCTCGACCATGGTGGAAAAGGCCTCGACCTCCAACCTCAAGCAAACCTGGACCAGCCGCGGCCTCTACTATGATCTGGCCGATCGCCGCTTTGAGGGCGACTATTTCCTGGCCAAGGCCACCCAGGTCAAGAATGTCTGGATTCCCTATGGGGCCTGAGCCGGCAGCCCCGAACAAGAAAGCCGATCAATGGTCTTCCTCCCCCAAGAAGTCATCGCCCGCAAGCGCGATGGCCATGCCCTGAGTGTCGACGAAATCGGCGCCTTCATTGCCGGCTTTACCCAGGGCAGCGTCTCGCATGCCCAAGCCGCAGCCTTTGCCATGGCGGTCTATTTCCAGGACATGACCATGCCCGAGCGCGTGGCGCTGACGCTGGCCATGCGCGACAGCGGCACGGTACTCGATTGGTCTGATCTCGACGGGCCGGTGGCCGACAAGCATTCGACCGGCGGCGTCGGCGACAATGTCAGCCTGATGCTGGCGCCGATCCTGGCGGCCATGGGCATTTTCGTGCCGATGATCTCGGGCCGGGGCCTGGGCCATACCGGCGGCACGCTCGACAAGTTCGATGCCATCCCCGGCTACCAGACCCAGCCCGACAATGCCCTTTTCCGCCAGGTCGTGCGCCAGGCCGGCTGCGCCATTATCGGCCAGACCGCCGATCTGGCCCCGGCCGACAAGGCGCTTTATGCCATTCGCGACGTGACCGGCACGGTGGAATCGATCGCGCTGATTACCGCCTCCATCCTCTCCAAGAAGCTGGCCGCCGGGCTCGACGCGCTGATCCTGGACGTCAAGACCGGCTCGGGCGCCTTCATGCCGACGCTCGATCGCTCGCGCGAGCTGGCGCGGAGCCTGGTCGACGTGGCCAATGGCGCCGGCCTCAAGACCGGGGCGCTGATCACCGACATGAACGAGCCGCTGGCCAGCGCCGCCGGCAATGGCCTTGAAATGCGCAACGCGGTCGACTTTTTGACCGGCCGCCACCAGGACGCGCGCCTCAAGGAGGTGACGCTGTCGCTCTGCGCTGTCCTGGCGGAAATGACCGGGGTTGCCGGCACCGTAGAAGCTGGCCGTCTGCTGGCCGAAGCTGCGCTCAATAGCGGCCGCGCCACCGAGCGCTTCGGCGTCATGGTGCATGCTTTGGGCGGGCCGGGTGACTTCATCGACAAGGCGGATCACTATCTAGCGGCCGCCCCGATCATCCGCGACGTCTTCGCCGATGGCCAGGGCACCATAGCCGAGATCGACACCAAGGGTGTCGGCATGGCGGTGGTGGCCCTGGGCGGCGGCCGTACCATGCCCACCGATGCCATCGACCACCGCGTCGGCTTTGACCGGCTGGCGGGCCTGGGCGCCACGCTTGACGGGCACACCCCGCTCGCGCGGCTGCACGCTGCCGATGCGGCTAGTGCGGACGATGCCGAACGCCGGATCAAGGCCGCCTATCGGCTGGGCGCCGCCGCGCCGCTGCATGCTTTGATCCCCGACGCCGTGCCCTTTGCCACGTCTCAGGAGATCTGACCCATGCCCCGCGCCATCCTCTGCATTCTCGATAGCGTCGGCATCGGCGGCGCCCCCGATGCCGATAAATATGGCGATGTCGGCGCCAATACATTTGGCCACATCGCCGAATGGGCCGCTTCCGGCAAGGCCGACCGTGCCGGCCTGCGCAGTGGTCCCCTCCATGTGCCCAATCTGGATGCAATGGGCATCGGCGCAGCGATCCAGCTCTCGACTGGCAGACTGCCGCCCGGGCTCTCCGCCAGCGCCAAAGGTGGCCGCTTCGGTGTCGGCCGCGAGGTCAGCAATGGCAAGGACACGCCCTCGGGGCATTGGGAAATCGCTGGCGTGCCGGTGCCGTTCGACTGGGGCTATTTCCCCCATACCGAGCCGACCTTTCCGCCGGAGCTGATTGCCGAATTCGTCAAGCGGGCAGGGCTGCCCGGCATCCTGGGCGACAAGCATGCTTCGGGCACCACCATCATCGCCGAGCTGGGCGAGGAGAGCATCCGCACCGGCAAGCCGATCTGCTACACCTCGATCGACTCCGTCTTCCAGATCGCGGCGCATGAGAGCCATTTCGGCCTCGATCGCCTTTATGACATTTGCCAGATCGCCTTCGAACTCACGGCACCGCTGATGATCGGCCGCGTCATTGCTCGCCCTTTTGTGGGAGACGACGCCGCCAATTTCAAGCGCACCGGCAACCGCCGCGACTTCGCCATTCCGCCGCCCGAGCCGACCCTGCTCGACCGCAACCAAGCCGCCGGCCATCAGGTCTATGCCATCGGCAAGATCTCCGACATCTATGCGGGCCATGGCGTCACCCACAAGATCAAGGGCACCGGCCTTGGCCAACTGTTCGACAAGACGCTTGATGCCATGACCATGGCCGCCGACAGGGCCATGATCATGACCAATTTCGTCGACTTCGACAGCGAATATGGCCATCGCCGCGATGTGCCCGGCTATGCCGCGGCGCTCGAATTCTTCGACAGCCGCCTGCCCGAGATGATCGCCGCCATGCGACACGACGACCTGCTGGTACTGACCGCCGATCACGGCAACGACCCGACCTGGGCCGGCACCGATCATACCCGCGAGCAGATCCCCATTCTGGTCTTTTCCCCAAGCCTGGACGCAGGAGAGATTGGCATTCGTTCCACATTCGCCGATATTGGGGAAAGCATAGCCCACTGGCTCGGCCTCGAGCCTGGCCGTCACGGCAAGAGCTTCCTTTAGCAACCCACAGCAGCAGGCGATCCCATGACTCCAGCGCGCGGCAATGTAACCGTCATCGATCACCCGCTGATCCAGCACAAGCTGACCATCATGCGCAACAAGGAGACTTCGATCGCCGGTTTCCGCCGCTTGCTGCGCGAGATCGCCCATCTGATGTGCTATGAGGTGACGCGGGATCTCCAACTGGAGATGGTCTCGATCGAGACCCCGATGGCGCGGATGGACAGCCCCACCATCAAGGGCAAGAAGCTGGTCTTTGCCTCGATCCTGCGCGCCGGCAATGGCCTGCTCGACGGCATGCTGGACCTGGTGCCCGCCGCCCGCGTCGCCCATATCGGCCTCTATCGCGACCACGAGACGCTTCAGCCGGTGGAATATTACTTCAAGGCGCCGTCCAACCTCGAAGACCGCCTGATCATCGTCGTCGACCCCATGTTGGCCACGGCCAATTCGGCCACCGCCGCCATTGAAAAGCTCAAGGAGCGCGGCGCCAATAATATCCGCTTCCTGTGCCTGCTGGCTGCACCTGAGGGTGTGGCGCGCTTCACCGAGGCCCATCCCGATGTGCCCGTCTATACCGCGGCCATCGACGAGAAGCTCAACGACAAGGGCTATATCATTCCGGGCCTGGGCGATGCCGGCGACCGCATGTACGGCACCAAATAGCAGTCCTCACGCGCTGGTCGCGCTCCGGACGGGGCGCGCCACGCGCGGGGTCCTCGCTGCGCTCGTCCACGGCAACTGAGAGTTCAATTCATGGCCAAGCTCGTCCATTCCATGATCCGCGTCCTCGACGAGGCGCGCTCCGTCGATTTCTATACCCAGGCCTTTGGCCTGCGCATTGCCGACCGGCTGGTCTTTGCCGACTTTACCCTGGTCTATCTCGCGGCCGAGACCGGCGGTTTCGAGCTTGAACTGACCATCAATCATGGCCGTGGCGAACCCTATGCACTGGGCGATGGTTATGGCCATATCGCCCTGGTGGTGGACGATCTCGATGCCGAACACGCCCGGCTGACCGGGCTCGGCTATGCGCCGCGCAAGCTGGTCGATTTCAACAATGGTGATGTGCCGGTGGGGCGCTTCTTCTTCATTGCCGATCCCGACGGCTACCAGATCGAGGTCATCCAGCGCGGTGGCCGCTTCGGCTGACGCCGGAAACGAAAAACCCCGGATCGGTCCGGGGTTTTGCTTTTGCTACTTCGTCTTGAGCGGCAGGCCCAGGGCGATCAGCTCCTGGCGCAGCTGAATGGGATCCTTGAAGTGGATGCCATGCATGCCGAACTTGCGCGCCGAGATGATGTTGGGCTCGCTGTCATCGATGAAGACGCAGTTTTCGCCAGCGATGCCGTAGCGCTCGCTGAACACGCGATAGAGCCGGGGATCGGGCTTCACCAGGCCTTCAAGACCCGAGACGATGACACCGTCGAACTTTTCCAGGAACGGCCATTCGCCGAGGCAACTGACCCATTTCTCCCAGGAGAAATTGGTGATGGCGAAGGTGGGGATTTCCTGCTCGATCAACTCGTCATGGATGTCGATCGTGCCCTGGATGAAGCCGCCCAGCGTCTCCTTCCAGCGCAGGTCATAGGCCTGGATTTCCCGCCAGTATTTGGGAAAGCGGGTGATCAGCTTGGCCACGCCTTCGGAATAGATTTCGCCGGCATCGAATTCGAGGTTCCAGTCCAGCGTGCAGATGTTCTGCTGGAACCACACCGCGTCCTCTTCGGTCTCGAAGAGCTTGCGGAACAGGTACATCGGGTTCCAGTCGACGAAAACGCCGCCAAGGTCGAATACGGGGACGAGCGTATCGGTCATGCTGAATCTGCCGGAAAGAGGGATCTTGCCCGGCTTGTGCCATGCAGTCCGGGGCGGTGCAAGGCCGCGGCTCTAGTTGAGCTTTATCTGCTCGCGGAAGCGCGGCATGAAGAAGTTCTCGCGGTAGAGGTTGACCGCCGAGTCAAAGACGATGCCGTAGAGCGGCGAATAGGCCAGGCCGCTCTCGGTGACGATGACATATTCGCCTGTGGCAATGGCCACGACTTCAGCCGGCAGGGCAAAGACCGCGCCCTTGACATGCGCGCCGGTGGTTTGAGCGGCCTCTCCCACATAACGCCTCGACCAGTCCACGGTGGCCTTGCCGGCGGTATCGACTTTGACCTGCGTCACGATTTGCACCAGCTGGTCCGAAGGATAGGGCGTCATGATTCCGCCGGCGATCTTGACATAATTGTCCAGCGTGCTGGTGCTGAGCGTCCCGTTGGAACGGGCCACCAGGTCGCCCACAGCGCCCGAGACGGTCTGCACCTTGCGATCCATGGAAATCAGCGCGCTTCCCTCCACCATGCCGATATAAAGCATGAGCATGATGGGCAGGATCAGCGCGAATTCCACAGCGGCCACGCCACTTTCGCCATTCCTGAATGCGCGGGCCCAGCCGCGCCATGTGGCACGCGCCCGCATCAGCTATAGGGCTCGTTGCGGAAGACAGTGGCGGTTCCGAGCAGCCGTTTCTGCTCGGGCAGATTGGCCAGGGTCATGTCGCCCAGCGACAGGATGATAGGCCACTTGTAATACACCTGCACCACCACAATGCTCGAGCCCAGGCCGGCGGTATAGGCTTCCGGCCGGTTCCACTGGCAGTTGTTCTGGCAAGTCCAGTCGATCGGCGGGGATATGGCGATCGAGCTGAAATCACTGATGGTCTGCACCTCGACATAGAGGCCGCTGCAGTCGCCAAACATGCCGTATAGGCGATCGCAGAGCCGGGCCTTGAAGTCGGCCGCCGTCACGATGACGCCCTGGGCCTGTCCGGTGCGGATATAGCGGCTGGTGTCCTGTACGGCACTTTCGAGCACCTGGCCGGACAGGAAGACCACCGACGTTTCCAGAATGGCGCCGATAATGGCAAAGAAGGGCAGGGCCAGCAGACCGAATTCAACGGCCGTGGCGCCACGCTGATCGCGCACAAAGCGGCGCCGTTGGCGGAACAGCGCCTGTCCGATCAGTGATCCCAGTCCAGTGGCCATCAGCGTTGCCTTGTTGCAATGGGGCAAAGCTAGTCGCGCGTGGCTAACTGATGGTTAGGACAGGGTCAGAACGCTCCGGCAACTGCCCGCGCGGTTAATGGCGCCTTAATGCCACGCGAAGGCTCAGTTGCCCATCGAACTCATCATGCTCGACGACGCAATCGCCTGGCCGGAAAATGCCGGATCATCGCCCATCATGATGATGTTCTGACACACCGGCGCGCAGGCAATGCTGGTGCGGGCCTGGCCCTGGTAGACCGTCGTCACCCCGGCCTGCATCTGCACCACTTCGATGATCGTATCGGCGATCGGATTGCCGGCATTGTCCAGCACGATCAGATTGGTCTGCCCGAAGCTCTTGCCGGTCAGGATCAGCGTTTTCGGGTCCTGGATGGTGACATCGGCAATCCCCGGATTGCCCACGATGACGGTCGCCGCCGAGGCATTGATGCGCAGGACCCGGGCCATGTTCACATTGACATTGATCGGCGCACCATCCTGGGCGACGACCGGAGTCATGCCAAGGCCGCTTCCCAACGACAGGCAGAGAGCGAAGACGGCAGCAGGGTTGATGCGCATGGCGGTTCCGGCGGTACGGGTACTCGATGCGGCCATTTTCCACGCGAATGGTGAATATTTGGCAAACGCCGCCCATAGACTGCCACTGGTCTCGCTGTAGTAATGTTCTGAGACTTCTAGATATTTACTGCTGGATGGAAAATAAATTCCGTTGAAGTTCAGTTATGTCAATTGATTGCGAAAAATAATTAGAAATACTGTCGCTAAGATACAGTCAATTTTCTTAAAAAATCGGTAACTATATTGAATTTGCTAGGAATTTCGCGCGCTGCCGGCTTTCGATTAACGCATTTTCAAGGAGTGCGGCATAGCCTTGAGCCATGTTCGATGTCTAACGTGTCGAACGATGGCGTCTCTTGATGACGTATAATTGGAGTCTGGGAATGAACCTCTTCGCACGCTTCGCGCAGGACGAGTCCGGCGCGACCGCAATTGAATACGGCCTGATCGCCGCGCTGATCTCTGTCGGCATCATCGTTGCCGCTTCCGCCCTCGGCGGCAGCCTTGGTGACCTGTTTAACGGCATTTCCGGCAAGCTGGATAACTCGACTACCACGATCAACGCCGCTCCTGCCACCTGATCGGTTGACTAACGCAAAGCTTACGGGGGCCGCATCAGCGGTCCCCTTTTTTGTTTGTTAACCCTTCGGCGGCAGATTCCGCCCGGACCGACCAGTGGGGATAAGCCGGGCATGTCGACCATCGCATTGTTGCTGTTTCCGGCCGGCATGGCCCTGGCGGCCGTGTCCGACCTGCTCACCATGACCATTTCCAACAAGCTGGTACTGCTGCTCGTCGCCGCGTTTTTCGGCATTGCCCTGGCAGTCCAGCTGCCTCTCGACGTCCTTGCCCTGCATGTCGCCTGCGCCCTTGTCGTGCTTGTCGCCGGCTTCACCTTCTTTGCCCTGGGCTGGATTGGGGGTGGTGACGCCAAGCTGGCCGCGGCCACGGCGCTGTGGCTGGGATTTGGCCTGGCCATGCCTTACCTGGTCTATGCAGCCCTGCTCGGCGGCGCGCTGACCCTGGCCATTCTGGGGCTTCGCAATCTGCCCCTCATGCCGGTATTGGCACGCTATGGCTGGCTGGAACGCCTGCATAATCCGAAGTCGGGTGTTCCCTATGGTATCGCCTTGGCCATTGCGGGCCTGCTGACCTATTCCAGCTCAACTATATTCGAGCGCCTGACTGCGTGACTGCAGTTCAGATGCAGATTAGATTGCTCCGATCAAGCGCGTTCTATTTTCCGACATCGCAGTGATACAGACTCCGGGTTTACCCGATTTCACAAAGTGTTAACCGGTTCTGCAAAGCTCCGATTAACCAAACTTTGACCCTTTGGGTGCAAGGTTCAGCCGGTCGAGTTGGGCGTCCGCGTCCTGAGTGCAACCGGAGTGAGTCATGAAGCCGGCGCGTATCATCCTGTTGCTTGTAGCCTTGGTTGCCGGCGGCCTGGCTGCCTTCCTGGTGACCCGAGGCGGCGGCCCGGCGCCCGAACCCCAGTCCGTTACCGAAATCGTCCCTGAGGCCAAGACGCAAATCCTGGTCGCCAGTGCCCCCATCGGCATGGGCGAGCGGCTCAAAGTGGAAACGCTGGAATGGCAGGAATGGCCGCAAGGCGCCCTGCGGACCGACTATGTAACCATTGACGCCATGCCCGACGCGCCCGCCGAGCTGACCGGCGCCGTGGCGCGTTTCGAATTTTTTGCCGGCGAGCCCATTCGCCAGGCCAAGCTGGTCAGTGCCGACCAGGGCTATCTTTCCGCCGTGCTCCAGCCCGGCATGCGTGGCGTCTCGGTCGGCGTGAGCGCCGTATCCAGTGCGGGCGGCTTCATCGTACCCAATGATCATGTTGATGTTGTCCTGACCACCCAGAGCGCGGCCGGCGAGCGATCGGACGTTATTCTGGCCAATGTGCGTATCCTCGCCATCGGCAAGCGCCTTGGCGAGGTCGGGGTGAGCGGCGGCCAGACCGAGGAGGAGATCGCTGCCGGCGGTGCGCCGCAGGCCGTCACCTTTGATGATGCCACCATTGCCACGCTTGAGCTCGACCCGAACCAGGCCGAAACCCTGATCAACGCCACCACCCAGGGACAGCTGTCGCTGACCCTGCGCTCGGTGGCCGATTTTGCCGAGGACGCTGCAATACAGCGGCCGGGCAACAACCAGGCCATTCGCGTCTTTCGATTCGGCAAGGAGCAGAGCGTGTTGGCCGGCAGCGCCGGTCAGGTGCAGCTGGTCGAGACGACGGGTGTGAGCATGCCGGTCATGCCGGCCGCCGGGGCAGGGACCTCTGGCGAAGTCGGCGGGACGCCGGTCGGACCGATGGTGCAGTAGGTGGAGAACAACATGACGAACTTTTTGCACCGGCTCCGCCACCGCGCTCAGCAACTCATCGCCCCGGCTTTGGTCGCTATGCTCGTATCTGCCAGTTTCGCTGCCGCCCCGGCGTCCGCCAGCGAGACGCATGTGACGGTTTCGGCTGCCGCCTATGGCGCCACCCGCCAGCTCGAGGTGCAGATCAACAAGACCGTGCTGGTCGATCTGCCCGCCGGCGCGGCAGAGGTCATCGTGTCCCAGCCCAATGTGGCCGCAGCCATCATGCGAAGCCGGACCCGGGCGATTGTGCAGGGCATGACGGGCGGCGATACCAATATTTTCTTTCTCGACGATATGGGACGCACCATTGCCGTGCTGGACGTGAACGTCATTGAGCAACCGTCTCAGGTTGGCAACGCCCTGCAGATTGCACTGGCCCGTATCATTCCGGGCTCCAATATCCGCGTGGAGTCCGTCACCCTGGGCGGCGATACCAACCGTGTGGTGCTGACCGGCAATGTGCTTTCCGGTGAAGATCGTGCCCGCGCCACCGAGGTCGCCGTGCAGTTTGCCGGCGGCGTTGAAAACGTGGCCAATATTCTCGACGTTTCGGGTGCCCAGCAGGTCATGCTTCAGGTCACCGTGTCCGAAGTGAAACGGACCATCGCCAAGCAGCTCGGCATCAACCTGGGGGCGGCTTTCAATGTTGGCACCACCAACCTGCTGCAGTTCGCCAACGGCCTGCTGACAGATGCATTCCCGCTCGATGGCGTCGATGCGCGCTTCAGCAGCGGTGGCAATTCGGTTACTGCGGCCATTCGCGCGCTTGAAGGCCGCGGCGCCCTGCGGGTGCTGGCCCAGCCGACCCTCACCGCCATTTCAGGCGAGGCCGCCACGTTCCTCGCCGGCGGCGAAATGCCCTATTACACCTTTGCCGAAGAAGACAACGGCACCCGCACCCGCACCGTCCTGTTCAAACCCTATGGCGTCGAGCTGGGGTTCACCCCAGTGGTCAAATCCAACGGCACCATCAGCCTGAAGGTGGAGACCTCGGTCTCCGAACCCCAGGCGAATGGCTCGATCACCAAGCGCGAAGCCAATACGTCGGTGGAGCTACCCAGCGGCACCACACTGTCGATCGGCGGGCTGCTGGAAGAAAAGTCCAGCCAGCAGATCGAGCAGTTTCCTTGGCTTGGCGATATCCCCATTCTGGGTGTCCTGTTCCGGTCCCGCGATTTCCAGACCGAGCAGACCGAGCTGGTCATTCTGGTCACCCCCTATCTGGTGGCGCCCAGCCCGGCCAATACGATCGCGGTGCCGACCGACGCCTCAAGCGTAGCCACCGACGCGGAGTCGATCTTTCTGGGGCGGCTGGAGAACATGTATGGCGTTGGCCAGACCGGCGAAATGCGTGGCAGCATTTCGGGCTCCGTCGGCTTCGTGCTCGACTAGCGCCGGGCGCGCGGTGACAGAACCTGTCCACCATGCGCCGGGCGATAACAGATTAGTGCAAGTCGGCCCGTGGACTGTGTCCAAGGGCCACTGGCTTGAGGGGCGGCGTACCGGCCCCGGTCAAGGAGAGTAGGTTTCATGAGTTTTCTCACCCCCGATACCAGGAAGACCGACGAACCGGCGGCCGATATCGCTGCCGGCGCGCGGCTGATTCCCCGCATCACCATCCAGGCCTTTTGCGAGCACTCCCAGACCGCCCAACTGGTCGAGAGCGCCATCCACGACCGCCGCATGTCCAAGGTGGCCCTCACCACCCACAATGGCGGCATTGACGGGGCGATCGAGACCTACAAGTCCAACCCGACCCCCAACCTGATCATCGTCGAGAGCACGCTTCCGCCCGAGCTGATCCCTGCGGCGCTCGAGAGGCTGGCTGAAGTGTGCGACGCCTCGACCCGGGTGGTCCTGCTCGGTCACGTCAATGACGTGCTGCTCTATCGCGAACTGGTACGGTCGGGAATCTCGGAATATATCGTGCTGCCGGCCACGGCCAGCCAGATCGTCTCGGCGATCACCGAGCTGTTCGCCTCCGAAAATGCTGCCCCGATCGGCCGGACCATCGGTTTTGTCTCCGCCAAGGGCGGCGCCGGCGGCTCCACTGTGGCGCACAATGTCACCTGGGCCATTGCCACGGCTTTGCGGCAGGACTGCCTGATCCTGGACATGGACCTGCCCTTCGGCACGGCTGGTCTCAACTTCAACCAGGACCCGCCGCACGGCCTGGCCGATGCCGTCACCGCCAACCAGAAGGTGGACCAGACCATGCTGGATCGCCTGATGAGCAAGGCCGCCAGCCACATCAACCTGCTGACCGCACCGGTGACGCTCGACCACACCTTCGATTTCGAGGAGCGGCAGTTCGAGCAGATCCTCGACATGTGCCAGAACACCATGCCTGTGGTGATCCTCGATATCCCGCACGCCTGGAATGCCTGGATCCGCCACACGCTGGCAACCATCGATGAAGTGGTGATCGTAGCCGAGCCGGACCTCGCCAATCTGCGCAATGCCAAGAACCTGGCGGACACCATCAAGGCCCTGCGGCCCACCGAGACCCCGCCCTCGCTGGTGCTCAACAAGGTGGGTCTGCCACGGCGCCCCGAGATCAATCCCGGCGAATTTGCCGCCTCGGTCGAATGCGAACTGATCGGTCAACTGGCCTTCGATGCGGCCCTGTTCGGCACGGCCGCCAACAATGGCCAGATGATCGCCGAGGTTGCCGCCAACAACAAGCTCAACGACGTCTATCGCGCGATCGGCATGCATGTGACCGGCCGGCAGGCCGCCCATGTCGGGGGCAAGTCATCGAGCCTGATGAAACTGCCTTCGTTCCTCAAGAAGCGGGCCTGACCGCGCTGCGGCAGCCTGAAATGGTGAGATGACTATGTTTGGTAAGCGCACCAGTTTTGGCGGCAACACCCCCGGCGTCGGCGAGATCGCGCGACCGGTGCAAAGCCCGCCACCGCGGGCCGAGGGCTCCGCGCCCCTGGCGCGCCGCGGCAGCGATACCGATGGCATGGCCGCTCGCATTCGCAGCAGTGAAGAGGTCGTCGACGTCCGCGCCCCCGCCGACGCGGCGCGCGACAAGGAATACTTCCACACCAAGTCGGCCATCTTCAACGCCTTGATCGATTCCATCGATCTCAGCCAGCTCGCCACCATGGAGCAGGTGGCAGCGCGCGAGGAAATCCGCGACATCGTCGCCGAAATCATCGCCCTGAAATCCATCATCATGTCGATCTCCGAGCAGGAAGACCTGCTCGAGGACATCTGCAACGACGTGCTGGGCTATGGGCCGCTCGAGCCGCTGCTGGCCCGCGACGACATCGCCGACATCATGGTCAATGGCAGCCAGCGTTGCTACATCGAGGTCAACGGCAAGGTGCGGCTGACCAATGTCCGCTTCCGCGACGACGCCCACCTGATGAATGTCTGCCAGCGCATCGTCAGCCAGGTGGGCCGACGCGTCGATGAAAGCTCGCCCATCTGCGATGCCCGCCTGCCCGACGGCAGCCGCGTCAACGTCATCGCTCCGCCGCTCGCCATTGACGGCGCCGCGCTCACCATCCGCAAGTTCAAGAAGGACAAGCTGACGCTGCAGCAGCTGGTCAAGTACAACTCGATCTCCCCCGAGGGCGCCGAAGTGCTGCGCATCCTGGGCAAGGTGCGCGCCAATGTGCTGATTTCGGGCGGTACCGGCTCGGGCAAGACCACGCTGCTCAACTGCCTCACGGCCTTTATCGAGAAGGACGAACGCGTCATCACCTGCGAGGACTCGGCCGAACTGCAGCTGCAGCAGCCGCATGTGGTGCGTCTCGAAACCCGTCCGCCCAATCTCGAGGGCGAGGGCGAGATCACCATGCGTGATCTGATCAAGAACTGCCTGCGCATGCGGCCCGAACGCATCATCGTCGGCGAAGTGCGTGGTCCCGAGAGCTTCGACCTGCTCCAGGCCATGAATACCGGCCATGACGGCTCCATGGGGACCCTGCACGCCAACAGCCCGCGCGAAGCCCTGGCCCGCCTGGAATCGATGATCACCATGGGCGGCTATAGCCTGCCCAGCCGGACCATACGCGAGATGATCACCTCATCGATCGACGTGGTGGTGCAGGCCGCGCGCCTGCGCGATGGTTCGCGCCGCATCACCCACATCACCGAAGTGCTCGGCATGGAAGGCGACGTGATCGTGACCCAGGATATTTTTCTTTACGATATCATGGGCGAAGACGCCAATGGCATGCTGGTGGGCCGGCATCGCTCCACCGGCATCACCAAGCCCCAGTTCGCCGAGCGCGCGCGCTACTTCAACGAGGAAGCCAACCTGGTCGAAGCGCTCGAAAAGTCCAATGTCGAACAACACGAACTGATGGGCTCCTGACCATGCTCGCCCCCCTCGGCATTGCATTGCTGGCCATGGTCGTCGTCGGGGCACTCGGCTTTGCCCTGGTGCCGTCGGCGCTGGGCGGCGGACGGGCCCAGCAGCGGCTGAAAACCTTCAAGGGCGATATCCAGGTCAACCGGCTCGAAGAAAATGCCGCACGCAACCGCGATCAGCGCCGCAAGGAACTGCAGCAGACCCTCAAGAGCCAGACCGCCGCCCTCAACCAGAAGAAGCGCGTCACGCTCAAGCAACTGCTGTTCCAGGCTGGCATGACCATCAAGCCGGCCGCCTTCGTCCGCAACAGCGTCATTTTCGGGATTGTGGTCTTCCTGCTGCTGATCGTGGTGCAGGTGCCGGTATATTTCGCGCCGGTTTTTGCCGTGGCCGCCGGATATCTGTTGCCGCGCATGTATGTCAGCCGCAAGCGCCGCAAATATCAGGACCGGTTCCTCGACGAACTGCCCAATGCCGTCGAAGCCATCGTCCGCGGCGTCAAGACGGGTCTGCCGCTCAACGATTCCATGCGCGTGGTGGCCAAGGATGCCAAGGAGCCGGTCAAATCCGAATTTGCCCGGGTGCTCGACCAGCAGGCGGTCGGCATGGGCATGACCGATGCGGTGGCAGTGCTGCTCGACCGCGTGCCGCTGCCCGAGGTCAACTTCTTCGTTGTTGTCATCACGGTGCAGCAGCAGGCCGGTGGCAATCTCAGCGAGGCACTGGGCAATCTGGCCAAGGTGCTGCGCAACCGCAAGAAAATGAAACAGAAGATCAAGGCAATGAGTTCGGAGGCCAAGGCCTCGGCCGGCATCATCGGTTCACTGCCCTTTGTGGTGGGCATTCTGGTGAGCCTGACCTCTCCGACCTATCTGGCGCCGCTGTTTGTGACGCCCCTGGGCAATATCTGGCTGGGCATTGGCATCGCCATGCTCTGCGCCGGCATTTTCGTGATGAGCAAGATGGTCAAGTTCGACTACTGATCGGCCAGGAATACCGCAATGATGATCTTTGACCTTCTGGCCCAGCGCGACTTCATGATTGCCGTCCTCGCGGCCATCTCCATGGCGGCCGTGGTGTTCACCTTCGGCTCCAGCTTCATCGTCAAATCCGAGATGAAGGACCGCATCAAACGCGTCGCGCTGGAGCGCGAGAAGATGCGGGCCGAAGAAATGGCCCGGCTGCGGGGCAATGGCGGCGCCGTTGTCGAGGGGCGAGGCATCCGGCGGACGGGTGAAACCAAGACCTATATGAAGAGCGTGGTCGAAAGGCTCGACCTCAAGAAGGCGTTCCAGGATGACGCCACCATCGACAAGCTGGCCATGGCGGGCTTTCGCGGCCAGGGCCATCTGACCACCTTCCTGTTCATGCGCCTCTCCACCCCCATCGCCATCTTCCTGGTGGCGGCCGTCTACCTGCTGGTGCTCGCACCCGCCGACCGCCCGCTCTATCTCAACCTGGCCTATGCGGTCGGCGCCGGTCTGCTGGGCTCCTTCCTGCCCGTGATCATGCTCAAGAACAGCACCGACAAGCGGCAGTTCTCGATCCGCCGCGCCTGGCCCGATTGCCTCGACCTGATGCTGCTCTGCGTGGAATCGGGCATGTCCATGGAACATGCCTTCAAGCGGGTGGGCCGGGAGATCGGCCAGCAGAGCCCTGAACTGGCCGAAGAGCTGGCTTTGACGACCGCCGAACTGGCCTTTCTCGAGGATCGTGGCCGGGCCTATGAAAATCTCGGGCGCCGCACCGGGCTGGATGGCGTCAAGTCGGTCATGACGGCGCTGATCCAGGCCGATCGCTACGGCACCTCGGTCGGCCAGGCGCTGCGAGTCATGGCCGAAGAGGGGCGTGAACAGCGCATGATGGACGCCGAGAAAAAGGCAGCGGCGCTGCCCCCCAAGCTCACCGTGCCACTTATCCTGTTCTTCCTGCCGGTGCTGTTTATCGTCATCATCTCGCCAGCCATGCTCAAGGTCTTTGGCCCGGGCGGCGTCGCCGGCGGCTGAAGCCGGCGCTGCCGTCAGTCCGATACCCGGGCAATCATTTCGATCTCCAGCTGCAGGTCCGGACCTGCCAGCGCCGCGACGCCAATGCCGGTCAGGCTGGGCCGCGCCCCTTCGAGGAGCTCGAGTAACACGGGCATGACCAGCTGCAGGCGCTCGGGCGTGAGATCGACGACATAGACCCGCACCATCACCAGATTTGCGGGCGCCAGGCCGGCGGCGGCTAGCGCAGCGCGGGCATTGTCACGCACTGACATGGCCTGCTCTCCCAGATCGCTGGGAACCGGCCGTCCGCCGGGCTGCCAGGCTACCTGTCCTGAAATAAAGGCTAGGGCACCGGGCTGCATGATGGTGACCTGCGAATGGCCGAAGGCTGACGCATCTGGCAGGGAAGGTGGGTTCAAGTGCGTGATGGGTTGTGCTGTGGTCACAGATATTCTCCTTTGTCTCGTATTGGGATATAGCCATTCAATTGGCGAATGGACGTCGCCATAGAGGAGCGTCAGGCGCCCCAGCGGACCGGAGGTTGCCTTGGCCAATGCCAGTCTCGACGACATCGCCATATTCGTTGCCGTGGCGGATGCGGGCAGCTTTGCCGCAGGCGGCCAGAGCCTCGGCCTCTCGCGCTCGGCGGCGGGCAAGGCGATCGCCCGACTGGAAAGCCGCCTCGGCACCAGGCTGCTGCATCGTACCACGCGGGCGCTGAGCCTGACGATCGAGGGCGAGACTTTCTGCGCGCACTGCCGCGCGATCCTGGCTGCTGTCGATGCTGCAGAGGCAAGCGTAGCCGGGCCCGACGGGGGGGTGCCGCGCGGCGTGCTGCGCGTGACCATGCCTGACGCCTTTGGTCGATTGGTGGTCCTGCCACTGCTCGAGCGCTACCTGGCGGCCTGGCCCGACATCCAGGTGGAGCTCAGTTTCACCGACCGGGTCGACGACCTGCTCGAAGAGGGCTTCGATCTGGCCATTCGCATCGGCGTCACCCATGGTGACAGCAGCCTGATCTCGCGGGTCATTGCCCGCTATCCCGTCATGCTCTGCGCCGCGCCTGCTTATCTCGCCCATCGCGGGGAGCCGCGCGACATTGCCGATCTCGATGGGCATGACTGCCTGCTGTTCAGCAGTCGCCAGCACCGCCAGGGCTGGCACCTGCCCGCCGCTGACGGATCGACAGTTCGCGTAATGGGGCGCAGCCGGCTGCGGCTCGATAGTGGCGACGCCATCCGCCGCGCCGCCATTGCCGGGCTCGGTATCGCCTATCTGCCGCATTTTCTCATTGCCGACGACCTGGCATCGGGCCGCGTGCAGCCGCTGCTGGCAGAACGTGTCGCGGCGCAGGTCGATATTGTTGTGCTTTATCCCGACAAGCACCTGCTGGAGGCACGAGTCCGCCGTTTCATCGACCTGCTGGTCGAGGGCATCGCCGCGGCAGGACCCTAGCTCTTGGCGATGGCGTCCCAACGGTTCTGCTGGGTGAGCAGGGCGCGCACATAGGTCATGTTGTTCTCGACCTGATCGGGCGGCAGTTCGGCGGCATAGAGCGCTCGCGATTCATCAAACCGACCCTGGAGCCCGACAATCAGCGCCAGGTTCTGCCGGATCTGGCTGCTGGCGCCGCGCATCTGCACAGCCCGGCGCAAATGCTGTTCGGCGGTGCCCAACTCACTGGTCATGGCATAGCTCAGGCCCATATTGGCCTCGATCGAGGCTTCGCCGGGGGCGATGGTCAGGGCCTGGATGTAAAGCTGGCGCGCTTCGCCATTGCGGCCCATCTGGTCCAGGGTTGCTCCCTTGACCAGCAAGGCATTCCAGTCTGGTGCATCAAGCCGGATCACATTGTCCAGCACCGCCAGCGACTGCTCGAAGCGGCCATCGGCCGTCAGGGCCTTGGCATAGCCCACCGATATGTCGACGTCGCCGGGATGGGCCTGGATGCCCAGTTCGAGCACCGATACCGCCTGGCCGGACTGTCCCGCCGCCCGCAGGGCGGCCGCATAGTGGATGATATTGCCCTTGTCGCGCGGATTGGCCTTGTAGCGGCCGGTCAGCTCACCCAGCGTGGCCTGGCTTTGGCCGGCGGACATGCCGGCATAGTCGGGGGAGGGGGAACTGGTGCGGTTGATGGCACAGCCACCCAGCGCGACAACAGCCATGCCTGCCAGCAGCAGGGTTCGCAGGGGGCGGGTGCGAGGAAGGCGGAACGTCAAGGGCGGCTCCCGGCGCGGTCGAAGCGAGCGAAGTCTTGTCGCCGGCACCGCGTGATCGTCTGTTTCGGGCTCGTGCCCAATCCCCCACAGACATAGATCATTAACCCTAACACCCCGTTAAGGCGGGGCGGCGGCGGGGGCCATAGCCACCTGCAAGTGGAGGGACCGGGCAAAGCGGACAGCCAGGGGGGGGCGGACATCATCCGCACGATCCGTCAATTTAGTTGACGATGACAATCATTTGGTTGACGATATCAACCGTCAGTGAGGGTCGGCCATGTCCGCAAAGTCGCAGGAAGTCACACAGATCCGGGCCTTCAATCGGTTCTACACGCGGGTCATCGGCCTGCTCGGCGAAGGCATGCACGAGAGTATCTTCAGCCTGGCGGAAGCCCGGGTCATCTATGAACTCGGCCGCTGCGGCACCACCATTGCGGCCAGCGAGCTGGCGCGTGATTTGGGCATGGATCCGGGGCAATTGAGCCGACTGGTCAAGCGGCTGGATAGCTACGGCCTCCTGGCCATTACGCAGAGCCCCAGCGACAAGCGCATCAACAATCTGGCCCTGAGCCCGCGGGGAGACGCTGTCTATCAGGGCTTTGACGACGCCAGCAATGCGGCGGTGGACGCCCTGATCGCCCCGCTCGATGCCTTCCAGCGCCGCGACCTAGTCAGTGCCATGGCCCGCATCAAGGCCATGCTGGGCGAGCCCTGCGGCGAGGCGCTGATCCTGCGCCCGCACCGCGTCGGCGACATTGGCTGGCTGATCCACCGTCAGGGCCTGCTCTACCACCTCGAGCAGGGCTGGAACGGCGGGTTCGAAATGCTGATCGCCAAGCTCTATGGAGATTTCGTTGCCGCCCCGGCCACGCCGCCCAAATCGCTATGGATCGCCGAACGGGGCGGCGAGATTGCCGGATCGGTTCACATCGTCCCAGCAGCGGCTACCGAACCCGAGGGCACCGCACAGCTGCGCATGCTCTATGTCGAGCCCGCCTTTCGCGGCCAGGGCGTCGGCAAGGTGCTGGTCGAGCAGGCCGTGCGCTTCGCGCGCGAAGCGGGCTACCGCCGCGTCATCCTGTGGACTCAGGACTGCCTGATCGCAGCCCGCCACATCTACCAGGCGGCCGGCTTCACCCTGCTGCGCGAGGAACCCCATCATTCCTTCGGCGCCGATCTGAACGGGCAGTACTGGGCCCTGTCGCTGGAGACGGCGGCTCAGTAGCCGCGCTGGCGATCGACTACATTGATCAGTGCGTCGCCGGCCTCGTGACGCCTGATGATCTCGCTGAAATAGCGCACGCCGCTCGTCTCGTTACTGATTGCGGCAATATGGGGCGTGATGTAGCAGTTTTCGATGGCCCAGAGCGGGCTATCGGCGGGCAGGGGTTCGGTCTCGAAGACGTCAAGGCTCGCCGCCCCCAGGGTGCCGTCTGCCAGCGCCGCGACGATATCGGCTTCGCGCTGGTGGCCGCCTCGCGCCGCGTTGATGATCACCGGTCCGCCTGCGAGCCGGTCGCGGCGCAGCTTGCCAAAGGTGGCGCTGTTGAGAATGCCGGTGGTTTGCGGCGTCAAGGGCAGCAGGTTCACCAGGATATCGGTGCCCGCGAGGAACTCGTCAAAGGTGTCGTCGCCGGCAAAGCCCACCACCCCCTCGATCGACTTGGGCGTGCGGCTCCAGCTGCGGAGTGCAAAGCCCAGCGGCAGCAGCCGTCGGACGGCATCCTGACCCAGCACGCCCATGCCCATAATCCCCACCGTGGTTTCCGAGGCGGCCGGCGGATAGAGCTGGCTCCAGCGCCGTGCCTTCTGGTCGGCCTGGAAGCGGGTATAGAGGCGATGATGCATGGTGACATGGGCCACCACATAATCGCTCATGCGCTGGCTGAGATCCGCATCGACGAAGCGAACGATAGGCGCGTCGGGCAGGGAAGGGTGTCTGAGCAGGGCATCGACCCCGGCGCCCAGTGACAGCACCGCGCGTAACCCGGTAAGCCCTTCGAAGGCGTCCGGCTTGGGCTTCCAGACGAAGATGTAGCGGACTGCTGCCGGATCGAAATCATCGCCGCGCCGCACCACGCGATAGGGGGCGAGGGCTGTGCGGAACTGCTCGGCCCAGTTGGCCTCGTCGACATCGCTCAGGTGCAGCAGCAGCATGGATGGTCTCCTAAAGCAGAAAGCCGCGCCGTTGACCGGGCGCGGCTCTCGAAATTCTTCCGATTGACCGAACTATTGCGCGGTTGTGGTCGGCGTTCCCTGAACCGGGGTTTCCGTCGGCGCGGTGGTCGGCGTTTCGATCACCGATTCGGGCGACACGACAGGCGCATCCGCAGGTGCAGCGGCCGGCGCTTCAGTGGCACTGGCGGGCGACTCGGCCGGCGAGACCGCGGCATCTTCCGCCGGCGATGCCGGTTCTGCTGCCGGAACTGCCTCGGCGGCCGGGAACGGCACGGGCGTGGCGCTCAGCGACTGCAGATAGGCCAGGATGTCGGCGCGCTCTTCAGCAGTGCGGATACCGGCAAAGGCCATCTTGGTGCCGGGCGCATAGTCGCTAGGCTTGGCCAGGAAGGCATTGAGATTTTCGTAGCTCCACACATCACCAGCGGCATTGTGGGCCAGCAGCGCGTCGGAATAGGCAAAACCCTCGACGCTGGCTTCGGGACGACCGACCACGTCATACAGGTGCGGACCCTGCTTGTTGGGTTCACCCTCGCCGAAGTTGTGGCAGGACTGGCATTTGCGGACGGCGGCGGCGCCGCGGGTCGCATCGGCGCTGGCCAGCAGTACCCCAAGCGGTACTTCCGGAGCGGCTTCTTCGGCTGGCGCCCCGCCCGCCACCAGTTCTGGTTCGGGCAGGGCATAGCCTGGCCCGTTGTCCTCGATGGGGTGGTAGACGGCTTCAGCGACAAAGCCCGCGCCCATCACGAACAGCAACGTGCCCAGAACGGCGCCCATAATCTTGTTTAGCTCAAACGAATCCATTTGGTCTCTCTGCCAGTCCATCCCCTGCGGACGATGCTCGCACCCGGCTCAACATTCGGAAACCCAAAAGGAATCCGCCTCAACGGAGGGATACGATGCGGGCGGAAGATAGTCTGATGCCCGGCAAGGCGCAACCATGCAAACCCCTGCTGCGACAATTCCCCACCGCAACCGCGCTGCGGCTGCGCCCCCGGCCCGAATTGACTCCGCTTCTCCCCGGGTTCAAAAGCCTCCTCGCCGACCAGAACTGGACCCATGCCGATGACCATCAAGATCGCCTTTCAGGGGGAGCCTGGCGCTTTCAGCCACGCTGCCGCCAGCAATTTCTTCCCCGGGCAGGATGTCATCGGCTGCGTCACCTTTGAAGAAACCCTCATCGCCGTGCAGTCCGGTCGGGCCGATTTTGCCGTCGTTCCGGTGGAAAATTCGCTCTATGGCCGCATCACCGACATTCATCATCTGCTGCCTGAAAGCGGCCTGTTCATCATCGGCGAGACCTTCCTGCGCGTCGAGATGACCCTGCTCGGCGTGCCCGGATCGACACTTGCCGATATCAAGGCGGTGCAGTCGCTTTCGGTCGCGCTGGGGCAGTGCCGCAGGTTCATCACCGAACACGGCCTGCGCACCATCAATGCCGTCGACACCGCCGGCTCGGCTCGTGAAGTGGCCGAAAAGGCCGACAGATCGGTGGCCGCCATTGCCTCGCGCTTTGCCGGCGAAATCTATGGCCTGGATGTGCTCGCCTCCAATATCGAGGATGCCGACCACAACACCACCCGCTTCCTGGTGCTGTCGCGCGACGAAAAGCGCGCGCCCCAGGGCGGCAAGGTCAAGACCACCTTCGTCTTCCGCGTCCGCAACGTGCCGGCGGCGCTCTACAAGGCCATGGGCGGCTTTGCCACCAATGGCATCAACATGACCAAGCTCGAAAGCTATATGGTGGGCGGCAATTTCACCGCCACCCAGTTCTATGCCGATATCGAGGGTCATCCCGCCGATCCCGGCGTCGTGCACGCCTTCGAGGAACTCGGTTTCTTCACCGATTATTTCCGCATCCTGGGCGTCTATCCCGCTGCTGCGGCGGCCGACGAATAGCTCAGCCGTCCATCAGGCCGGGGGGCAGGGTGCCGATGCGCAGGATGACCCGCGGCTCGTCATAGGCATCGGTCTCGACATCGACTTCCTGTGAAAATACCAGCACACCGGCGCGCATCGGTGCCAGGCGTTCGGCCGTGGCGATGGCCTTTTCTTCGCTCTTGGCCTGTTGCACCGGGTCGGCAATCAGCTTCTTGCCGTTCTGCTTAAAGGCTTGCACGAGATACATCGTCGCCATGGCGCTCTCCAGAGTTCGCGCCGGGCCTAGCACCTCGTCAGCCAAATCCCTAGGCAATTGACACCCCTAGCTGTCCCGCTATGGTCCGCCCGGATATTCTGAGGAACCTGCCATGTCGTTTGCCGATCTCACCAAGACCATTGATGACGCCTTCGAGGCCCGCGCCACGATCGGCTTCGACACCAAAGGTCCCGTGCGCGAAGCCGTGGTCGAAGCGCTCGACCTGCTCGATACCGGCAAGGCCCGGGTCGCCGAAAAGATCGACGGCGCCTGGCAGGTCAACCAGTGGCTCAAGAAGGCCGTGCTGCTCAACTTCCGGCTCAATGACAACCAGCTCATCGAAGGCGCGCCCGGCGGCTCGCACTACTGGGACAAGGTGCCCACCAAGTTCGAGGGCTGGGGCGAGGCCGAGTTCCGCCAGGCCGGCTTCCGTGCCGTGCCGGGCGCCGTGGTGCGCCGGCCGGCCTTCATCGCCAAGTCGGTCGTGCTGATGCCCAGCTTCGTCAATGTCGGCGCCTATGTCGGCGAGGGCACCATGATCGATACCTGGGTCACCGTTGGCTCCTGCGCCCAGATCGGCAAGAACGTGCATATCTCGGGCGGCGTCGGCATTGGCGGCGTGCTCGAGCCGCTGCAGGCCGGCCCCGTGATCATCGAGGACAACTGCTTTATCGGCGCGCGCTCCGAGGTCGTCGAAGGCGTGGTGGTGGGCGAGGGCTCGGTGATCTCCATGGGCGTGTTCATCGGCGCCTCCACCAAGATCGTCGATCGCGCCACCGGCGAGATCCACATCGGCAAGGTGCCGCCCTATTCGGTCGTGGTTTCGGGCAGCCTGCCCGGCAAGCCGATGCCCGGCCATAACTGGGGCCCCTCGCTCTACTGTGCCGTGATCGTCAAGACCGTCGATGCGCAGACGCGCTCCAAGACAGGCATCAACGAATTGCTGCGCGATTGACATGAGCCTGGACCCGCTCGACCTGCTCAAGGCGCTGATCGCCTGTCCCTCGGTGACGCCAGCCGAGGCCGGCGCGCTCGATCTGCTCGAGACGACATTGACCGGTATCGGCTTTGCCGTCACCCGGTTGCGCTTTGAGGGCAATGGCTCCTATCCGGTCGACAACCTCTTTGCCATTCGGGGTAATAACGGCCGGCGCCTGCTGTTTGCCGGCCATACCGATGTGGTGCCGCCCGGCGATCTTGACAACTGGACCGCCAATCCCTTCACCCCTCGTCAGGCCGACGGCAAGCTCTATGGCCGCGGCGCCGCTGACATGAAATCGGGCATTGCCGCCTTTGTCGCCGCCGCCGCCGCCATTCCTGCCGAGGCGGGAACCATCATGCTGGCCATTACCAATGATGAGGAGGCCGACGCCATCAACGGCACCGCCAAGCTGATGGAATGGGCAAAGCAGCAGCGGCACCATTTCGATTTCGCCCTGGTCGGGGAGCCGAGCTCGGCCGCCAGTCTGGGCGACAGCATCAAGATCGGCCGCCGCGGCTCGCTCTCGGGCACCATTACCGTTGCCGGCAGCCAGGGCCATGTCGCCTATCCCGACAAGGCCAACAATCCCCTGCCGGCGCTGGCCCGCGTGGTCACCGCGCTCGATGCCAGTATCGACGACGGCACCGAACACTTCCCGGCCAGCAATCTCGAAGTAACCTCCATCGACGTCGGCAATGGGATTTCCAATGTCATCCCGGCTGTCGGCACCATCCGGTTCAACATCCGCTATAATGACCGGTGGACGCCACAAACCCTGATGGACTGGGTCCGTAGCCGTATCGCCAGCGTTGATGCCGCCGGTACCACCATTACCTTGCAACGGGCAGGCGAGCCGTCGCTGTCGTTTTTGTCGCCGCTCAGTGCCGATGTGGAGACTCTGACAGCCACCATTGCAGAAGTGACCGGCCAGCGCCCGACCCTGTCGACCGGCGGCGGCACCTCGGATGCCCGCTTCATCGCCCAGTATGGCCCGGTGGTCGAATGTGGCCTGGTCGGCCCGTCCATGCACAAGGCCGACGAGCACATCGCCATCAGCGACCTGACCGGACTGACCGACATCTACCGCGCTTTCATGCTGGCCTTCTTCGGCAGGCCGGCATGAAGCTCTGGACCGTGTTCAACCGCGCCATTGTCGGCTGGCAGATGATCGTGCGCGGCGAACCGGGCTGGCGCAGCCAGTTCACCCTCACTGCCGCGGGCCTGACTACTGCCTTGTTCATCTACGCCTTCCTGGCTTTTCTGGCTGTTGCCGTCGCTGCCATGAGCATCGGCATGCTGGGCGGCTTCGCCGTGCTGGCCGCCATGGTGGTGCTGGCCGTGCCGGTCATTGCACTGGTGCTGTCGCTGCTGGTCACGCGCAACTTCCTCGGCAACCACGCCCCGCTGCTGCCCGTCCTCGTCCCGGGTGTCTATGCCCTCACCGGCTTCCTGCTGTTCGAAGGTCTGCTGGCCATGATCGGCGGCCCCATTGTCATGCTGGCCTGGATCGGAGCCGGCTACCTGCTGTACCGCCTGACCCGTCACGCACTTGACTGGAGCCGCGGCATAGCCGCCGGCTTCGCGGTTTTGACGGTCCTTCTCCTTGTGGCGATGCGCCTTGCGCTCTACATGGTTTCCACAGCCTCCCTCTGACCGATCGAGACCGCTTTGGCCCAGTCGACCCCAACCTTCCTCGATGAGTTCTTTGCTGCCGCCCAGGGCGCCGTTGCCCTGCTGACCGGCGATCGCAAGGCACCGACCTATTTTGACTTCAGCCAGCGCGGGCTGGTGGGCAGCTTCATCGCCTTCGTGCTGGCCGGCGCCATTTCCGCTTTCGGGCCGCGTCTGCTGGGCTTGTCGGCCGAGGGCGGCGCTGCTTCCACGGGGTTGCTGATGAGCGCCGTGCTCTATGCGCTGCAGACCGGCGCCGGCTGGCTGGTGCTGCGCCAGTTTGCCCGTCTCGACGGCTTCGTGCCCTATCTGGTGGCCTTCAACTGGATCAATCTCTTCGCATCGCTGATTCTGATGATCCTGCTCCTGGTGGGCGCCGGGCAGCTGTCCACCCTTGTCGTGGGCGTGGCCGCGCTTGTCATCGAGATCAACATCGCTCGTCTGATCGTGACGCTGGCTCCGCTCCAGATCGTGGTGTTCATCGTTGCCAAGCTGGTGATCCAGGCCGTCGTCATGGGGCTGATCATTGCGATCGTCGCACCTGGCATCTTCATGCCGCCTGTCGCCTAGTAATCGACCCGCATCAGATAGAGCCCGTCCGAGGGCGCCATGGCCCGACAATGGCTGCGATCCCTGGCGTCCAGCGCCGCCCGGAAGTCGGCAGGCGTCCATTTGCCTTCGCCCACCAGCTTGAGACAGCCCACCATCGAGCGCACCTGATGGTGCAGGAAGCTGCGGGCACTGGCACTGACCAGGATGCGATCGCCCTCCCGCCTTACATCCAGCACATCCAGCGTCCGCAGCGGCGACTTGGCCTGGCACTCCGAGGAGCGGAAGGTGGTAAAGTCATGCAGCCCCAGGATCATCCCGGCCGCCCGGCCCATGATGTCGGCATCGAGCGGCTTGGCCACATGCCAGATATGGTTGCGCTCCAGCACCGGCGGGGCGCGCCGGTTGAGGATGCGGTATTCGTAGTGGCGGGCCGTGGCGGAGAAGCGGGCTTCAAAGCTCTCGTCTACGGCTTCGACCGCAATCACCCCGACCGTATTGGGCCGCAGGTGAAAGTTTAGCGCCTCGCGGATGCGCAATGGCTCCCAGGGCTTGCTAAGATTGACATGGGCTACTTGGCCCAGCGCATGCACACCGGCATCGGTGCGGCCGGCCGCCTGCAGCGTCACGCTCTCGCCGGACATCCGCCAGATCGCTTCCTCGAGTGCCTGCTGCACGCTCGGATGGGTCTTCTGCCGCTGCCAGCCGGCAAACGGGGTCCCGTCATATTCGATTGTAAGCTTGTAGCGCGGCATGGTCAGGCAACGGCTGGTGGCAATTGTCCGGCGCCGCGCAGGAAGGTGGCGCCATCCATGGCGCCCTTGCCCTCGCGCTGCACCTGGGTCAGCCGCACGGCGCCGGTCCCGCAGGCAATCGTCAGATTGTCCAGCACTGTGCCGGCCGCCGCCGAGCCGTCGCTCATTGTCGAGCGCAGCGCCTTGACCCGTACCGGCTTGCCACCCAGTTCGATCTCGAACCAGGCGCCGGGAAAGGGCGACAGGCCACGAATGTGATTGTGCACCTCGCTTGCCGGCCGTGACCAGTCGATCCGGCCCTCGGCCTTTTCGATCTTTTTGGCGTAGACGGCGCCGTCTTCGGTCTGCGGGGTGAACTGCAGGCTGCCGCGCTCCAGCGCGGCAAAGGCCCGCCCCATCAGGTCGGCACCCACCACCATCATGGTGTCGTGCAACTCGCCGGCCGTCATGTCCGGGCCGATGGCGATGACCTCGCCCAGCCCGATCGGCCCGGTATCGAGGCCTTCTTCCATCTGCATGACCTGCACGCCGGTCTGGCGGTCGCCCGCCATGATCGCCCGCTGGATCGGGGCAGCACCGCGCCAGCGCGGCAGCAGCGAGCCATGCAGGTTGAGGCAACCCAGCCGCGGCGCCTCCAGGATCGGCTTGGGCAGCAGCAGGCCATAGGCGACCACCACCGCAACATCGGCATCATGGCTGGCAAACACGATCTGCTCGGCCTCGCCCTTGAGCGAACGCGGCGTGAATACCGGCAGGCCGAAGCCCTCAGCCGCCAGGTGCACGGGCGACTTGCGCTCTTCCTGCCCACGTCCGGCCGGCTTGGGCGCGCGGGTATAGACCGCCACGACCTCATGCCCGCTCGAGACGATCTCGGTCAGCGTCGGCACGGAAAATTCGGGCGTACCCATGAAGACGACGCGCATGCGGCAGATTATCCTTGTTGAGCGATCCGCTTGAGGCGGGGCTAGCCGGCAGCGCGCTTGGCGGCCTTTTCGAACTTCTTGATCACCCGGTCGCGCTTGAGGCGGCTGAGATAGTCGATGTAGAGCACGCCATCGAGGTGATCGAGCTCATGCTGGATGCACACGGCCAGCTTGCCCTCGGCCTCGGTGGTGACTTCCTTGCCTTCAAGATCGGTATATTTCACCGTGACCTCATTGGGGCGCTCGACCTCGTAATAGAGCTCGGGAATAGACAGGCAGCCTTCCTCGGTCACCTGCATCTGCTCGCCGAAATGGGTGATCTCCGGATTGATCATCACCAGCGGCGTCGGGGTCTCGTCCTCGCCGGCCAGATCCATCACCACGATGCGCTTCATCACCCCGATCTGCGGCGCGGCCAGGCCAATGCCCGGCGCGTCATACATGGTCTCGAGCATGTCGGCGGCCAGCGCCTTGATCTCGTCATCCACCTCGATGATCGGATCGGTAACGGCCCGCAGGCGTGCATCGGGAATGACAAGAATGGGGCGGATGGCCATGGTTGAGGTCCGGCAATAGGGGAAGTGCCCCTCGATATGGTATTTCCGCGCTTGAGGTCAACTCTTGTGGCACTGGTCCGCTGGCGCCTGCTGCTCAGAACATTACAGGAACGCACCGAATCGGCTAGACTCCGCCCATGGACACAGTGATTTTTATGCTCGGCGACTGGCCGGTTACCTTCCACATCGCCGCCCTGTTCGGCGCCCTTTTGCTCGTTATTCTGCTGGGGACGATCATGCTCGGCGCCGTGCGCGCCAGCGCGGCACGGGCGGAGCGTGCCGCTCAGCAGGCCGTCGAACAGCTGCGCACGAGTTTTCTCACCCAGCTCGGCGAGCGTGACAGCCGCATTCATGAGCTGGACCATCAGCTGGCGCAGGAACGCGAACGCGGCGAGGAACTGCTGGACATCGAGCGCGAAAGGGCCAGCTCGCTGCGCGCCGACAATGCCGGCCTGCGCGCCAGCATGGCCGAACAGACCAAGCAATATGAAGAGAACCTCAAGCGCTTCCTCGAAGCGCGCCAGCGCATGACGGACGAATTCAAGTCCATCGCCGGCGAGGTGCTCAAGAGCCATAGCGAGACCTTCTCCAGGCAGAACCGCGAGCAGGTCGACGTGTTGCTCAAGCCGCTCAACGAGAAGATTGTCGAATTCCAGAGCGAACTGTTGCGTGACCGCGCTACCATGGGCGAACAGATCCGCGCCCTCGCGGCCAGCAATCTGCAGATCACGACCGAGGCGCAGAACCTGACGCGTGCGCTCAAGGGCAATTCCCAGACGCAGGGCGCCTGGGGCGAGATGATCCTCTCAACCATTCTCGAAGGCTCCGGCCTGCGCGAGGGTGAGGAGTTCATCACCCAGACCAGCCATACTGCCGACGACGGCAGCCGCGTCCGCACCGATGTCGAGGTGCTGATGCCCAACAATGACCGGCTGGTCATCGACTCCAAGGTCTCGCTCACGGCCTTCGAGGCCTATGTCAATTGCGAGGACGACGCCAAGGGGCGCTTCCTTCAGGCCCATATCGTCTCCATCCGCAGCCACATCAAGACGCTCGGCGACAAGACCTATCAGCGTCACGCCCAGAGCAAGATGGACTACGTGATGATGTTCGTGCCCATCGAATCGGCGCTGGCGACCGCCATCCAGGCCGATGCCAAGCTGGTGGAATATGGCATGAGCCAGGGTGTCATGCTGACCACGCCGACCACGCTGATGACCGTGCTGCGCACCGTGCGCAATGTCTGGGACATCGAAAAGCGTCACCGCAATGCCGAGGAAATCGCCAGCCGTGCCGGCGCGCTCTACGACAAGGTCGTGGGGTTTCTCGGATCCATGGACAAGCTTGATGGTCATCTCGACAAGGCGCGATCAAGCTTCGATGCGGCCAAGGGCCAGCTGTCGACAGGCAAGGGCAATATGGTGCGCCAGGTGGAAATGCTGCGCGAGCTTGGCGCCAAGTCCAGCCAGATCATGCCGCCCGGCTGGGAAGGCGGCGAGGGCAGGGCGGACAAGCCCGAGCCAACCCTGCGCCTGGTCGGCGACGAGCCGGGCGATCTGGCCTGATCGCGACGGGCCCGCGAACCGCTGATCGGTCGCCGCCTTGCTGCCCCCATAGCCCGGCCTTGGCCCGATGATCCTTCCCGATGCCATTCCGGGCCCAGGCAGCTTGGTCAATCGTGGTGCCAGGGTTACCACGCCATGAACCACATTAACGCGCTATGGCGTCTGTCTTTTATTGTTCCGCGGAATCTAAATGGCAGGTCGGGGCTGTTTGGATGGGTGTGGCCGGCATGCGAACGGTGCAATTGTACGGATTTCAGTGAGTGCCCGTTAGACTTGCGCTCCCATCTTGCCCCTGCAGGGCCAGAAGGCCCAGGGGAAAAGATGACGAATTTGAACAAGGCGAACGAAACCACGGAACGCAAATACTTCGTTATCGAGGAGCGCCGTTTCTATGACCGTGCCCGGGCCGACCGCTCCGCTGGGGCGCTGGTTGCCCATTGCCTGGGGCTCGTAGGCTCTGCGGGTGACGCCTTCGCCGATAGCGTCGTCGAAGCGGGAATTCGCTCCCAGGACGGGCGCGGTGGCTTTGATTTTCTCGCGACCCGGATCGACGCCTGTGGCTATGGCATCGAGCAGCTGCGGCTCTGCTACGCGACGCTGAGCAGTGGCACCGCGCCCCTGGCACAGGCCGCCTGATACAGCCGGACTAGATGGCGGTACGCGCCTTGAGCGCCTGGCTCAGCGTCCCCTCATCGAGATAATCGAGCTCCCCGCCCATCGGCACGCCATGGGCGAGGCGCGTGATCTTGACGGCCGATCCGGCCAGGCGATCGGTGATGTAATGGGCGGTGGTCTGGCCCTCCACCGTGGCATTGACCGCCAGCACGATCTCGCTGTAGTCGGGCGCCCGGGCGATCAGCTCGTTGATGGTGATGTCGTCGGGCCCCACGCCATCCAGCGGCGACAGCACGCCGCCCAGCACATGGTAGCGCACCGCGCCGACCCCGGCCCGTTCCAGCGCCCAGAGGTCGGCGACGTCTTCGACCACGATCAGCATGCCGCTATCGGCGCGGCGCGGGTCCGCGCAGATGGTGCAGGGGCTGACCGTATCGATATTGCCGCAAACCTCGCAGCTGCGCACCGCCACGACGGCGCGATCCAGCGCTGCCGACAGCGGGATCATCAGCTGTTCTTTCTTCTTGATGAGCTGCAAGACAGCCCGCCGGGCCGAGCGCGGCCCGAGCCCGGGCAGGCGTGCCAGCAGCTGGATCAGCTGTTCGATCTCGGGTCCGCCATTGGCCATTGCTGCGCTAGCTCATGCTCGAATTGGTTAGCAGACTGTTAACGTTGAGCGTCACGGCTCAGAACGGCAGGCTCATCCCGGGCGGGATCGGCAGGCCGGCGGTCACCTCTTTCATGCGCTTCTGCATTTCTTCTTCGCTCTTGGCCTTGGCGTCGTTATGCGCGGCCACGATCAGGTCTTCGAGTACCTCGACATCGTCTTCCTTGAACAGGCTCGGATCGATCTTGAGCCCCTTCATCTCTCCCTTGCCGCTCAGCGACACGGTGACCATGCCGCCGCCGGAGCGACCTTCCACAACCAGCGCAGCAAGCTCGGCCTGCATGGCCTCCATCTTGCCTTTCATCTCGCTGGCGGCCTTCATCATACCCATGATGTCTTTCATTCGTCGTCCTCTTCGGGTGGGGGCGGGGGAACCTCATCGACCACGGCGGCGTCATCGCGCACCTTGACGTTGACCACCTTGGCCCCGGGAAATGTCTCGAGTATGGCCTTGACCAGCGGATCCTCATGCGCGGCGGCATGATGAGCCTGGGTACGCTGTTCTGTTTCCTGGCGCACCGTCAGCCCTTCGGGGGGCTTGGACGATACCATGATCAGCCAGCGCTCGCCGGTCCAGAGCTGCAGCCGCGCCGAGAGCGTGGCGATGATGCCCGGATCAGTGCCGTCGAGCAGCGCCACCTCTATGCGGCCCTGCTCGAACGAGATCGGCCGCATCGAGCCTTCGAGCGCCAGCTTGACCAGCACATCGCGCTTCGCCTGGGCCAGGGCGATCAGTTCCTTGTAGCTGCCCACCGTAGCCAGAGCCGGCGCGATGACCGCCTGCGGCACGACAGGCTGGCTGGCCACGGCCTCGGTGGCGACGATCCGGGGCTGCTCCACCCGCATGGCCGACGCGCCGCCGGAAGAACCGCCTGACGGGCTGCCGGACGGCCCGCGCGGCAGCGGCATCATCGATTGCTGGCTGGGCACCGGTGCCGGCTGGTTGGCCAGCTTGGCAATCAGGTCGTCGGGGCTGGGCAGGTCGGCGGCATAGGCCAGCCGGATCAGCGCCATCTCGGCGGCCTGCAGGCCATTATTAGCCCGCGCCACCTCGTCATGTCCCTTGAACAGGATCTGCCAGGCCCGCGTCAGCGCCCGCATGGGCAGCTTGCCGGCCAGCTCGGCGCCGCGCCGCTGCTCGTCCGGGGTCAGCGACACGTCGTCGGCCGCGGCCGGCACGACCTTGATGCGCGTCACCAGATGGGTGAAATCGGCCAGATCGGCAATCAGCGTCTGCGGATCAGCGCCCATGTCATAAAGGCTGCGCATCGTTTCGATGGCCTCGCCGATCCGGCCGCCCATCAGCTCCTCGAACAGATCGATGATCCGCGCCCGGTCGCCCAGGCCGAGCATGGCCTTGACCGTCGCCGCCGTTACCGTGCCATTGCCATGGGCGATAGCCTGATCGAGCAGGCTCAAATTGTCGCGCGCCGAGCCTTCGCCGGCCCGCACGATCATCGCCAGTGCTTCCGGCTCGAAGGTGATGCCTTCCTGGCCCAGGATCGATTGCAGATAGGCCGACATGATCTCGGGCGTGATGCGGCGCAGGTCGAAGCGCATGCAGCGGCTCAAAATTGTCACCGGCACCTTGCGGATTTCGGTGGTGGCAAAGATGAACTTCACATAGGGCGGCGGCTCTTCGAGCGTCTTGAGCAGGCCGTTGAAGGCCGCTGTCGAGAGCATGTGCACTTCGTCGATGACATAGACTTTGTAGGGCGCCGATGAGGGGGCGTATTTGACCGAGTCGATGATTTCGCGAATGTCGCCGATACCGGTATTGGAGGCAGCGTCCATCTCGATCACGTCGACATGGCGACCCTCGATAATGGCACGGCAGTGCTCGCCCTCGACGCTGAGATCGAGCGTGGGATGCGGGCCGCTGGCATCTTCATAGTTGAAGGCGCGGGCCAGGATGCGGGCGGTGGTGGTCTTGCCCACGCCGCGCACGCCGGTCAGGATGAAGGCGTGGTGGATGCGGTTCTGCGTGAACGCATTGCCCAGCGTCTGCACCATGGCATCCTGGCCGACCAGGGTGGTGAAGTCGCGCGGCCGGTATTTGCGGGCGAGAACGAGATAGGGCGAGGTCGTAGCGTCAGCCATCGTGCCCCTCTAGGTCAAGCTTCGGGAATCTGCCTGTGATCATCAGACCATCATAGTGGCAAGTAGGAGGCTGGCAACGACCCGTGAAGGTCTCGTTGGGGCTGCTTCCTTCCGGACCTGACCCGGTTGGCGAGGAACACGTCCGCGCCAACCTCCCGGCCGCTATATGCGAATTTATTGCGCCCATGGCAAGGCCTGCGCGCAAACTGTGACACGGGGCCTTGCGTTGCGATCCCTGCCACCTTGGGCTAGACGGGGCGACAGCACAGGAGAAACGTCTACATGGCCAAGCGCCACCCCACCACCCTGCGGACCTCCAAGGAGGATATCGCTTCCGCCAAGCTTGCGCCCCGGACGCCCCAGACGGAATCGTCGGCCTTCCGTCTTGCCTTTGCCGATGACGAGTTTCTGACCTCCGAAGATACGCGCGGCATCCGCTTCCAGCTCGAATATCTCAAGCCCGAATTCACCCTGCGCGAGCGTGGCATCAATTCCACGGTCGTGCTGTTCGGCGGCGCGCGCATTCCCGAGCCGGGCAAGGACGCCTGGGCCGCCAAGAACGAGGTGCAACGCACCAATCTCAAGGCGGCATCGCGTTATTACAACGAGGCCCGCCGCTTCGCCCAGCTGGCCTCGGCGACGGCCAAGAGCCTCGACAACAAGGATTTTGTCGTTGTCACCGGCGGCGGGCCCGGGGTGATGGAAGCGGGCAATCGCGGCGCCACCGATGTCGGCGCACCCTCGATAGGCTTCAATGTGGTGCTGCCGCATGAACAGGCGCCCAATGTCTATGTGACGCCCGAACTGAGCTTCAATTTCCACTATTTTGCCACGCGCAAGATCCACTTCCTGATGCGCGCGCGGGCCGTCGCCGTCTTCCCCGGCGGCTTCGGCACGCTCGACGAGTTCTTTGAAACCCTCACCCTGATCCAGACCGGCCGCATGGCCCGGGTGCCCCTGCTGCTGTTCGGCAAGGAGTTCTGGGGCAAGGTGCTCCACCTGGAAGCCCTGGCCGAAGCCGGCACCATCTCGCCGGGCGATCTCGAGCTGTTCTCGGTGGTCGATACGGCCGATGAGGGCTGGGACATCGTGCGCGCCTTCTACAACCTGCCCCAGATCGACGAGGTCCTGCGCGGCGATTAGCCGTGCCGAAGCGCCGCCTGCAACGCGGTGATCAAACGGACGGGCCCCGAGGCGGTTGCCGCCTCTGGTAAGTTAAAAAATGAGACGGAAACCGCCTCGGGGCGCCGGTTTTTGGAACTGTCCGGTTCTAGGGGTCGCTCGCCCTGTCGCAACCGAACTTGGAACCTGTGGAGGAGGCAAAACCGCCACCCGGCCCACCCCACCACTGTTCGCCTGCAGGCCGCCCGCGCGGGGTGATGGACGCCATTATGCGCGCGGCCGTGGACCCGGGGATAAGTATCTGCACCGGCAGGCATGGCCTCTGCGCCCCTTATAGGCCTGCCTTTCGCTGGGCCACATTGCCTCGCCGGCAATGGCAGTGTCACAGTGCCTCGATAGGCGTTTGCGCGTCGAATCGGGGGTAGAAGCTTGGAGAAGTTTGATCTCGTTGTCATCGGCAGCGGCCCGGCCGGGCGCCGTGCGGCCATCCAGGCCGCCAAGCTGGGCAGGTCGGTGCTGGTGGTCGAGGATCGCCTGCGGCTCGGCGGCGTCTCGGTGCATACCGGCACCATTCCCTCCAAGACCCTGCGCGAGACGGTGCTGAACCTGTCCGGCTGGCGCGAGCGCGGCTTTTACGGCCTGTCCTATCGCGTCAAGAAGGACATCGAGGGCAAGGATCTCGGCGCCCGGCTGCGTATGACGCTGGACCACGAGATCGAGGTGCTCGAGCATCAGTTCGCCCGCAATGGCGTGCGCACCTTTGGCGGCATGGCCCGCTTCATCGATGCCAACCATGTCTGCGTGACCGACCCGAGCGGGGAAGAACACAAGTTCGGCTTCGAATTTGCCGTCATCGCGGTGGGCACGACACCCCATCGTCCGGCCAATATCCCCTTCAACGACCATTCCGTGGTCGACAGCGACAGCCTCGTCGCCGAGCCGCGCGTGCCGCGCAGCCTGACCGTGGTGGGCGCCGGCGTCATCGGCATCGAATACGCCACCATCTTTTCCGCGCTGGACGTACCGGTCACCATCATCGAGCCCCGCGACACCATTCTCGATTTCATCGACCGTGAGATCATCGAGGAATTCACCCATGACCTGCGCAAGCGCGGCATGACCATCCGCTTCGGCGCCAAGGTGGAAAAGGTCGAACTCGATGCCCAGGGCTGGCCGGTGGCGACGCTGACCGACGGGCGCACCATCCGCTCCGACATGCTGCTCTATGCCGCCGGCCGCTCGGGCGCCACGGCCGGCCTGGGACTGGAGAACTGCGGCATCACCCCGGCCGAGCGCGGCCGGCTCAAGGTTGACCCGGTGACCTTCCAGACCACAACCCGCAACATCTATGCCGCCGGCGATGTCATCGGCTTTCCCTCTTTGGCCTCGACCTCCATGGAGCAGGGGCGCATCGCGGCCCTGCATGCCTGTGGCGCGGCCATGCCGCCCGCGCCGGAATATTTCCCCTATGGCATCTACGCCGTGCCGGAAATCTCCACGGTCGGCCTTACCGAGCAGGAAGTGCGCCAGCGCGGCATCCCCTATGAGAGTGGCGTGGCGCGCTTCCGCGAGACCTCGCGCGGCCATATCATGGGCCTGCAATCGGGCATGATGAAGCTGATCTTCTCGCTCAAGACGCGCAAGCTGCTGGGCGCGCATATCGTCGGCGAGGGCGCCACCGAGCTGATCCATATCGGCCAGGCAGTGCTCAACCTGGGCGGCACGCTGGACTATTTCGTCGAGAACGCCTTCAATTATCCCACGCTGGCCGAAGCCTACAAGATTGCTGCGCTGGATGCCTGGAACCGCATGCCGCGCACCACACCCATGGCGCCGATCGAGTAGGCAGGAAACCATCTCTGCACGCTCAGTCGACAATCCTCCCCCGCCTGCGGGGGAGGGGGACCGCCCGTCGGGCGGTGGAGGGGGGCGCCACGAGTGCAATGCTCTGACGTGTCCCGCCTTGACCCGGCAGGCCGGCGCATGCTGCCCCCCCTCTCCACCACGCTGCGCGTGGTCCCCCTCTCCCGTAAACGGGAGAGGAAAGCCGTCCGAACATTCTGCCCCGATGGGGCTGACCCACCTTTTATCTAGCGCGCCAACCCCCTCCCCCCTAAGCTGTTGCCATTACACGGGGACCAGCCATGTCAGACCAGTTTGATGCCATCATCATCGGTGCCGGCCAGTCGGGGCCCTTTCTGGCGGCGCGCCTGGCCTCGGCCAGCAAGACCGTCGCGCTGATCGAGCGCGAGCATCTGGGCGGCACCTGCGTCAATGACGGCTGCACCCCCACCAAGACGCTGGTCGCCAGCGCCCGCGCCGCCTGGGCCGCCCGCCATGCCGGTGATTTCGGCGTGGTGGTCAAGGGCCCGGTCAGCGTCGACATGAAGGCCGTCAAGGCCCGCAAGGATGCGGTGGTTGGCGCCTCGGTGCGCAGCTTGACCGAGTGGATCGGCGGCATCGACGCGATCGACTATATCGAGGGCGAGGGCAGCTTCGTCTCGCCCACTGCGGTCAAGGTCGGCAGCCGCACCGTGACGGCGCCGCAGATCTTCATCAATACCGGTGCCGCCGCCAGCGTGCCCGATTGGCCGGGTCTGCGCAGCGTGCCCTTCCTGACCAATACCACCATGATGAACCTCGATACCCTGCCGGGCCATCTGGTCATCGTCGGCGCCAGCTATATCGGGCTCGAATTCGCCCAAATGTATGCCCGCTTCGGCGCCAAGGTGACGGTCATCGAGCGCGGCGGGCGGCCCGCTTCGCGCGAGGACGAGGATATTTCCGCCTGGATCCGCCAGATCATCGAGGCAGAGGGCGTCACTTTCCTGTTCGATACCACGGTGGAATCGGTGGCCCGCGCCGGTGGCGGCGTGCTGCTCTCGCTCAAGACCGGCGAGCGGCGCGCCTCGGTGGAGGGCACTCACCTGCTGGTCGCCCTGGGCCGCACGCCCAATACCGCCGCGCTGAACCTGGAAGCTGCCGGGGTCAAGACCGACAAGCGCGGCTATATAACCACCGACGAGCATCTGCGCACCAATGTCCCCGGCATCTGGGCCATGGGCGACGTCAATGGCAGGGGCGCCTTCACCCATACCTCCTACAACGACTTCGAGGTGGTCGCCGACAATGTCATCGATGGCGGCAAGCGCTCGGTGGCCAACCGCGTTCCGGTCTATGGCCTGTTCATCGATCCGCCGCTCGGCCGCATCGGCATGAGCGAGACCGAGGTGCGCCAGTCGGGCAAAAAAGCCCTGATGGCGACGCGGCCCATGGACCGGGTCAGCCGCGCCAAGGAGCGCGGCGAGACGCAGGGCATGATGAAGGTGCTTGTGGATGCCGAGAGCAAGCTCATCCTCGGCGCGGCCATTCTGGGTATCGGCGGCGACGAAGTGGTGCACAATCTGCTGCAGCTGATGGTTGCGGGCACCCCCTACACCACCATGATGGAAACCATGCACATCCATCCCACGGTGAGCGAACTGCTGCCCACGCTGCTGGCCGATCTCAAGCCGCTCGACTAGAGCGCTTGAGCAAAAGTGTCTTCACTTTTGCGGTTCGAAAACGCGACAGCTCAAAGACCTAGAGCTCGCTGAACAGCCTGGCCGCGCCGCGGCCCACGGCCTTGGCGGCGTAGCAGGCGGCGTCAGCCTCGCCCATGAAGCCCAGCGATGAGGACGGCTTGGCCGTGACCACGGTGACGCCGATGCTGGCGCTGATCTGGTAGGTCTGCCCGGCCCAGTCGAACAGCAGGGCGCCAATCGCCCGCACGATCTTGTCGGCGATCAGCGTGCCGCCCGAGGCCGGGCAGTCGAGCAGCAGCACGGCAAATTCGTCGCCGCCGATGCGGGCAGCCAGGTCGTGCTGGCGGCAGCTGCCGCGAATGGTCTGCGCCACCTGGCGCAGCAGGGCGTCGCCGGCCGCGTGGCCCGCCGTATCATTGACCGGCTTGAAGCGGTCCAGATCGACATAGAGCAGGCAGTGCTGGTGCTGCCCGCCGGCCGTGCCGGCAATCGCCGCATTGAGCGCCCGGTCGAAGGCAGCCCGGTTGGGCAGGCCGGTCAGGTCGTCGTGATTGGCCGAATGGGCGAGCTGGCGCTGCATGGCCCGGCTTTGCGTCACATCCTGGAACACCAGCACCGCACCAGCCAGCTCATTGCCCGCAGTCTTGACCGGCGAGGCCGTGCAGCGGATTTCCCGCTCGATGCCGGTCGGTCCGATCAGCACCATGTCGTCCTCGATATGGCTGGCGGTATCGGTGGCCAGGCACTGCGCCACCGGGCAGGGCTGGCGCTCCCCGCTGTCGCCGGCAAACAGGGCAAAGATGTCACGCACCGGGCGGCCCAGCGCTGCCTGGCTGCTATAGCCCGTCAACACCTGGGCGGCCGGATTGATGAAGACGATATTGCCCTCGGCATCGGTCGAGATCATGCCGTCGGCAATCGCCTCCAGCGTCACCCGCAACCGTTCCTTTTCCGCCGCCAGCTCCAGCTCGATGGTCTTGAGATGGGTAATGTCGGTATCGGTGCCCAGCGTGCGCACCGGATGGCCGGACGCGTCCCACTCCACCGGCTTGCCGCGGCTGAGGATCCACACATAGCTGCCGTCGCGCTTGCGCTCGCGATATTCGAGCGCATCGAAGTCGGCATCGCCGCGATCCTGCTTCTCGACATTGTCGAGCACATGCTGGAGGTCGTCGGGATGGATCCGCGCCAGCCACTTCTGCTGGTCGCCATCCACCACCTCGTCGGGCGGGATGCCGCGCATGATGCGCCACATGCGCGAGTAGAACATGGCGTCCGTGCGGATGTCGTGATCCCACACGCCCTGGCGGGCGCTTTCCAGGGCGTAGTTCCAGCGGCTCTCCGAATAGGCCAGGGCGGCTTCGGCCTGTTTCTGCCGTTCGATGCTGGTCAGCTGGACAATCAGGTAATGCGGCGCCTCGGGCGCATCGTCGCGCAGCACGGAAGCCGCCACCGCCACCCAGATCGGATTTCCGTCGGCATGACAAAACCGGTGCTCGCCGCGATAGTCGTCGGCCTCGCCGCGCATCAGGCGCTGCAGCTGCTGCGCCCCGGCGCTCTCGTCATCCGCATGCACCAGATCGAGGATGGGAACCGCGGCACCAACCTCATGCCCCAGAATGCCGTGAAACGCCTGGTTGGCATAGACCACGTGGCCCGTCATGTCGCACACCACCATGCCCACGGCGGCATGGTCGACGATGCGCAACAGCATGGCGTCCACCGGCGCGAAGCGGTGCAGCGGCAGGACGGCAGATGAGGACCGGAACGGCATCCGCTCAGTGTGAGACCGTTCCGTTAACAACTCGCTTAGGGAGCTCAGACCTCGGCAGAAGTGATGAAGTCCCGCTCAATGCCCAAGCCATGCCATTCGCTGGGGATCTCGCTGTCAAAGATCAGCGTATAGGGCCCCTTGTAGCCGGCGGCTTCCGCCAGCGCGACGCACTGGCCGTAATCGGCTTCGTCCAGATCGCCATCGATGAAGCTGGCCTTGGCGTGGCACAGTTCGGCCCTGTTGAAGATCGACTTCAGGTCGGCATATTTGCCCGGGCCGCCCCAATTGCCGAAATCAGCCAGCAGGCCAATGCGGCCATCGAGCTTGTCGAGCAGGAAATGCACATGCGCCGGCTCGGCCAGCAGGTCAAACCAGTTCTCGGTGACGAGACGAACGCTCGAGCCGGCATTGCCGTCGGCCAGCGCGGTCAGCGCCTTGACCGAGCGGTCCAGGGCATCGCGCGTCGGCTTCTGCTTGCCGGCGATGATCCGCGCATTCTGCGCGCCCAGCTCATTGGCCGTCTCGATCCAGCCGGCAATCCAGGCCTGGTCGCGGGCGCCATGCTCGGGATGGCTGATATCGCCGGCGTCGATCAGCAGGGTCTGCAGCGTGACATTGGCAATCTTGAGCTGGTCGCGCAATTCGCCCAGATAGACCGGGTCGCGGCTGCGCAGGTGGAACGAAACCACTTCGAGCCGGTGATAGCCGTGATTGGCCAGCACCGATGGCAGGCCCAGCAGCGTCTCTTCGCCTTCGCCATAGGTTTCCTGCATCGGCCCGACTTCGGACGTGGTCAGATCATGCGGATAGGTGGTGCCGAGCAGGCGGTGCAGCGACCAGGTCGAAACGGCAATACGGTCAGCGCTGATAGTGGACACGATAAACTCTCCATTTGACCGGCAGAGTCCCACGCCGCTGCGCGGGACTCAACCGGTAATATCGTCAGCCGGCCCAATGCCGGCCGGACCTGTCGCCGTCGGCAGGCCTCAATAGGCCCATTCGCCCTTGCGCATGACCGGCTCGACGCTGCCATCGGCATGCACGCCATCGATGTCGATCTTGTCGCTGCCGATCATCCAGTCAATATGGATATTGGAGCTGTTGCCGCCCCGCGCATTGATCTCGGCCTGGCTCAGGTCCTTGCCGCCGACAAAGCAGTCCGAATAGCACTGCCCCTGGGCGATGTGGCAGGACGCGTTCTCGTCATAGAGCGTGTTGAAGAACAGCACGCCCGAGGCGGAAATCGGCGAGGAGTGCGGCACCAGCGCGACTTCGCCCAGGTGGCGGCCACCCTCGTCGGTGTCGAGCACCTTGTTGAAGATGTCCTGCCCCTTGGACGCCTTGAGTTCGACCAGTCGCCCGCCCTCGAAGCGCGCCTGCATTTCTTCGATCAGCGTGCCGTTATGGCTCAGCGGCTTGGTGGCCGCGACATGGCCATCCACGCGCAACCGGTGCGGCGTGGTGAACACTTCCTCGGTGGGGATATTGGGGTTGCAGGTAATGCCGTTCTTGGCCTCGGACGCGCCGCCCTTCCAGCGGTGGTCATCGGCCAGGCCCACGGTCAGGTCGGTGCCCGGGCCGGTATAGTGCAGCGCCGAGAAGGCCTTGCCGTTCAGCCACGTCCAGCGCGCCTTGAGATTGGCATTGTGCTCGGCCCAGGCGGCAATGGGATCGTCGACATCCACGCGGCTCGCCTTGAAGATGGCATCGGCCAGCTTGCCGACCGCGACCTCTTCACTGTCGTCGGGAAAGACCAGTTTCGCCCAGGCGGCGCTGGGATAGGAGACGATGTTCCAGTTGATGTCAAAGCCGGTGATCAGCTGTAAAGCCGGCTTATAGGCCGCCGAATTGGCGCGCTGCGCCCGGCTGACCTTGTCGGGGTCCTGGCCCGCCAGCATCATCGGATTGTCGCCGGCAATGGCCAGGCGGGCCGCATTGCCCTTGAAGGCCTCGGCCATGCCCGAATAGAGCCAGCCGGCGGCCTTGTCGAAGCTGGCGTCATGGCCATGCTGGTAGCGCGCCAGGGTGGCTTCCTCGTCCGAATAGATTGTGGTGACCAGGCCCGCGCCGGCCTTGTAGGCGTGCTCGGTGATGCGGCGCACCAGGGGGGCGGCGGTCATCGGCGCGGTCATGATCAGGTCCTGGCCCTCGGCCAGTTGCAGGCCGACCTTGATGGCAACCTGGGCGAGCTTGTCGAGCTTGACGGGATCGATGGTCATGGGGCGAAAGCCTTTGCTTTGAATCGGTTGGCCGGAGCCTAGTCCCGCCGCGACCGCTGCGCCACCCGGACAAAACGCAAAATTGCTTGACCTGAATCAATGGTGAAAAGCCCCTGTCATGCGAGCACGGAGCCATCGCAAGAGGAGTCTGATCGATGGTTGCAAATCTGGGTTTGGCGCTGGTCGTGATCAGCAGCCCGTTCGTGCTGTTTATCGCCGCACTGGCCTATGGCGCGTGGATGACGCGCGACAGCAAGCTGACCGGTTCCACCGCCGCGCAGTGATCGCCAGCCGAGGCCCGGCGACGCAGTGATCTTGGGCATGTCGGCCTGCGCCGCATGACCAATCGGTAATAGTGTCGCCCCTTGCACCGGGCCGGCAGACAGGCCATGTCGGAGACAAACCAGCTCCGGACGCCCATGTCAGCCCTTCCCGCCCGCCGTCGTGCCCTCATGCTCGTCAATCCCAATGCCCGCCGGGGGACCGCCGCGCTCGAACCGGTGGTCGATCATCTGCGCGCCGGGGGCATCGATGCCATCATCGAGCGCTTCAATGCGCCCGAGGAAGTGTCGGCCGACATTGCCCGGCGCCGGCATGAGGCGGACCTGGTGATTGTCTGCGGCGGGGACGGCACCATCAATTCGGCCGCCAGGGGCATATTGGAGACCGGCCTGCCCATGGGCATCATGCCGATGGGCACGGCCAATGACCTGGCGCGGACCCTGGGCATTCCGGACGACCTGTTCAAGGCCGCCGACGTGATCCTGGCCGGCCATCTCAGCCGGGTCGACCTTGGTGAGGTCAACGGCCATCCATTCTTCAACGTGGCGAGCCTGGGCCTCTCGGTCGATCTGGCGCGCGGCCTGACGCCTCAGGCCAAGCGGCGCTGGGGCAAGCTGGGCTATGGCCTGGCCGCCCTCAAGGTGCTGCTGAAGGCCAAGCCCTTTCGCGCCGAGATCATCAGCGACATCGGCACGGTCAGGGTCAAGACGCTGCAGATTGCCGTCGGCAATGGCGTGCATTATGGCGGCGGCACCGTCATTCATGCCGATGCCACGATCGAGGACGGGCACCTCGACCTCTATAGTCTCGAGCTCGAGAGTGTTTGGAAGTTCGGGCTGATGCTCGGCGCCTTCCGCCGCGGCGAGCATGGCGTCTGGGATGAGGTGCGCACAGCCAAGAGCACCGAATTCGATATTCGCACGAGAGAGCCGATGCCGATCAATACCGATGGCGATATCGTCACCCAGACCCCGGCGCATTTCATCATCAGGCCGAGCGCCATCTCGGTGTTTTCGTCCATGGCGTCGGCGGCAGAAACACACGCCGCGGCGGCCTGATGGCCACGCAGCGTCCGCGATAGGGACAGGGCGACCAGCCGCCCCCCTGTGGCTTTCGCACATCACTCGGTGCCTGGACGCATGCCACCCGGTTGGCAAGGCCGTGCACTTTCGCTACAAACGTCGAACCGCTCCAGATCACCAGCAAGGGAGGCGTTGCATGACAGTGGCATTCATCGAACTTCCCGCAGGCACGTCCAGGGCCTAGGCCCCTGCCATTCGTGGTCCGCCCATAAGGCGCGCCGTCGCGGTTTCTCCCCCAGCCCCCCCGATCTCATCGATCACTTTGCCTGGCTGGCTGTGCCTTTTCATTTCTGAAGTTTTTGAGGGCCGACTGCCGGAGAACGGAGTCGGGCTGCCATTATGAGTCGCAAGAAACTCGATTTCCGGGCCGACGCCTTCCGCGACGTGCTCGGCTATACCTTCCGCCACTGGGCCAAGCAGCCCTGGCGCGCCACGCTCATCGCCGTTCTGGTGCTGACCGCCACCCTGGCGGAGGCGTTCAGCCCGATCTTTGCCGGCCGCATGGTCGACGCCATTGCCTCGGGCAGCGGCATAGACGACGCCTTCTGGGGGCCGGCCATGGGCGCTTTCGCCACGATGGTGACGCTCTATCTGGGCGCCGTCGTGCTGCGGCAGCTGGTGTTCTTCAACATCATCAGCTTCACGCTGGCCATGATGAAGGACGTCATTGCCGATGCCTTTCATCGGGTACAGCGCTTTTCCACCGACTGGCACGCCAACAGCTTTGCCGGTTCCACGGTGCGCAAGATCACACGCGGCTCGGGCGCGCTCGACCTGCTCAATGACACGCTGCTGGTGGCGCTGCTGCCCTCGGTGGTCATGCTGATTGGGGCGACGGCCATCCTGGGTTCGGTCTGGCCCGTCATGGGCCTGGTCGTGGGCCTCGGCTCGCTGATCTATGTCGGGGTGACGGTATGGCTCTCGGTGAGCTTTGTCGCGCCGGCCGGCACGCTGGCCAATGCCTGGGACACCAGGATGGGCGGCGCCCTGGCTGATGCGGTCAGCTGCAATTCGGTGGTCAAGGCCTTCGGCGCCGAACAGCGCGAGGAAGCCATTCTCGAGCGGGTGGTCGGCAAGTGGCGCCTGCGCACGCGCCGGCTGTGGCAGCGCGGCACCCTCAATGGCGGCGCCCAGGGGCTGATGATGGCCGCCATGCAGGCCTCCATTCTGGGCACGGCGCTATGGCTCTGGCGGCAGGGCCTGGCCACGCCGGGCGATATCACCTTTGTGCTGACCATGTTCTTCGTGCTGCAGGGCTATCTGCGCGATGTCGGCCAGCACATCCGCAACCTGCAGCGCTCGGTCAACGACATGGAAGAACTGGTGGCCCTGGGTGAACAGCCCATGGGCATCGACGACCAACCCGGTTCCGGCCCGATCCGCATCACGGACGGGGCCATCGCCTTCGACAACGTGACGTTCCAATATGGCGCCCATGCCACCCCGCTCTACAAGGACTTCTCGGTCACCATCGCGTCGGGCGAGCGCGTCGGCCTGGTGGGGCATTCCGGTTCGGGCAAGACGACCTTCGTCAAGCTCATCCAGCGGCTCTATGACGTCAATGCCGGGGCGATCACCATCGATGGCCAGAACATTGCCGAGGTGCAGCAGTCGAGCCTGCGCGGCCAGATCGCCATCGTGCAGCAGGAACCCATCCTGTTTCACCGGACCCTGGCCGAAAACATCGCCTATGCCCGTCCGGGCGCCACGCGGGCCGAGATCGAGCTGGCGGCGACGCAGGCCAATGCGCATCACTTCATCACCGGTCTGCCCAAGGGCTATGAGACCATGGTGGGCGAGCGCGGGGTGAAGCTGTCCGGCGGCGAGCGCCAGCGCGTCGCGATTGCGCGGGCCTTCCTGGCCGATGCGCGGCTGCTGATCCTGGACGAGGCGACCTCGAGCCTCGACAGCGAAAGCGAGGCGCAGATCCAGGAGGCGATGGAGCGGCTGATGGTGGGCCGCACCACTTTGGTGATCGCCCACCGCCTGTCGACCGTGCGGGCGCTGGACCGGCTGCTGGTCTTTGACAAGGGCGCCATCGTCGAAGAGGGCGATCACCAGGCGCTGATCAAGCTCAAGGGCGGCATCTATCGCGGCCTGTTCGAGCGCCAGGCGCTGGAACTGACCAAGGGCATGGTGGCCTGATAATGAAAAACGCCGGGGCAGGGCCCCGGCGTTTTGGTTTCTCGGCGGTGGTGCCGTCGGCGCTGGTTATGCAGCGCGGCCCATGCTGCGCTGGCTGCGGGCGTCGCTCACCTTGAAGATATCGACGATGATGTCGAGTTCCGTGGCCTGGGTCTCGGTCTGCTCGATGGCCGCGTTCATTTCCTCGACCAGGGCAGCATTGTGCTGGGTCATCTCGTCCATCTGGCGTACCGCAATGCTGACTTCGGTGATGCCGGTCGACTGCTCCTGGCTGTCGCGCGAGATCCCGTCCATCAGCGTCGAGCTGGCGCGGACGCCTTCGAGCATGCCATTGAGGCGGTCGGCAGCATCGGCCACGAGACGGCTGCCATCGCGCACTTCATTGGCGGACTGCTCGATCAGCACCTTGACGTCGGCCGAGGCCGAGGCTGCCGACTGAGCGAGGCGGCGGACTTCGACGGCCACCACGGCAAAGCCCTTGCCGGCATCGCCGGCGCGGGCGGCTTCGACCGAAGCGTTCAGCGCCAGCAGGTTGGTCTGGAAGGCGATGTCGTCGATCAGGCCGATAATGTTGGAAATCTTGGACGAGGACGTGGTGATGCGCTCCATGGCGCCCGTGGCCTTGGCCATGACTTCGCCGCTCTGCTCGGCCGAGATGGTGACTTCCTTGGCCTTGCCATTGGCCTGCTGGGCGCGCTCGGCATTCTTCATCACGGTATCGGCCAGGGTTTCCATGGCGGCCGAGGTTTCCTCGATCGTCGCGGCCTGCTTGGTGGTGCGTTCGCTCAGATCGTTGGCGCCGGCCAGGATTTCGCTGGTTGCGGTCTTGAGCGACCGCGAGGTGTCCTGCAGCTGGGCGACGATATCGGCCAGCTTTTCGGCCACGGCATTGGTATTGTTCTTGAGGGCACCGAAAGCGCCCTGGTAGTCGCCGGTGACGCGCTGCGTCAGGTCGGTATTGGCGATGGCCGACAGCACGGTGCCGGTTTCGGCCAGGCCGCGATCGACGGTGTCGACCAGGCCATTGACGCTGGCAGCAAGGCTGTTGAGCTCGCCATCGCTGAAGTCGGTCGGCACGCGCTGGTCGAAATTGCCGGCGCTGGCGGCCTTCATCACGGCAGCCAGTTCGGCCTGCAGCAGGGCCATCATGTCGGCGCGCTCGACGATGGCCATGTTGTGGGCGGCTTCCTCGGCGCTAAGCGCGGCGACGCGCTTGGCGTTCTGACGGAACACTTCGACGGCGCGGGCCATGGCGCCGATCTCGTCCTTGGCGTCGGCATTGGCAATATCGACATCGAGCTTGCCATCGGCCAGCTCGCTCATGGTCTGCGTCAGGTTGCGCACCGGAGTGACGATGGTTCGGCTGCCCACCAGCATGCTGACGGTCAGGCCGATGGCGATACCCACCGCGGCGGAGATGGCAAGGGTCAGCATGGCGGTGAAGGCCGAAGCCTCGGCATCGGCGCGCATGCCGGCCATCAGTTCGCCCGAATAGGCGCTGTAGACCTTGATCGTGTCGGTGACCACCAGCTGCGCCGCCAGCGTTTCTGCCAGGGCCGCATCCAGCGCGGCCGGGTTGAAGGGCTGCGCTGCTGCCACGGTGAGCATGCCGTTGATCTTCTCGAAATAGGCGTCCATCACCGGCTTGACCGCTTCGAGCTGGCTCAGCTCGGTCGCGTCGGCGGCGGCCTCGATGACCGGAAAGCGGGCCTTCATCTCGGTCATGCGGCGATCGGCCTGGGTGACGAAATCGGCGACCCCGGCAGGATTGAGCACCAGCTGGTAGGTCATGCGGCTGATGGCGATCACGTCCATGCGCAGGTCCATGGCTTCGCGCGCCGCTACTTCCTTTTCCCCAACCCGGTCCATGGTGGCGCTCAGTGATCCCAGCTCCCGCCAGGCAATGCCGGCAATGGCCGTCGCTACGAGGCCCATCAGCAGGACCGTCAGAATGAATTTCTGTAGAATAGGAAAATTTCTAAAGTTCATGGCGATGCAACCTGGTGCCCGGGAAGTGACCGCAGCGTTCTGCCGCCAGCCTTCGCACTACAGATCGGTTGAATCGCTTAAGTTTGCGTGAAGCATCAAATAAATCGCCTGGGCTGCATATCGCCTATGCATCGGCTGCAGGTGAATCCGGCGGGCGGTCCCGCCCGGTTCAGCGCAGCAGCGACTGACCACCATCGATATAGATCGGCATGCCGGTAATGTGTCTGGCCGCGTCCGATGCCAGAAAGGCGATGGCTTCGGCCACGTCGGCGCTCGTCCCCGGTTTCCCGCCGGTCAGCGGAATATCGCCTTGGGGAAACGCGACGGGAATCTCTGCCGCCGCGACATTGCGCTTTTCGGTATTGTCGTCGATTTCCGTGTCGATCGCGCCGGGACAGACCGCATTGACCCGGATGCCGTGCGGCCCCAGTTCCACCGCCAGCTGCTGGGCCATGGCGACCTGGCCCGCCTTAGTGGCGGAATAGGCGGTGGCGCCGGCGCTGGTAAAGGTGCGCGTGCCATTGATCGAGGAGACGATGATGATCGCGCCGCCGGCCTTTTTGAGATGCGGCACGGTCAGGTGCAGCGTGCGATAGGTGCCGCCCAGATTGACCGCCATGGTCTGGTCCCATTCCTCCGGCTGCAGGTCGTCGATTGGCGCCCAGACGCCATTGATGCCGGCATTGGCCACCACGATGTCGAGCCGCCCCCAGGTGGCGATGATCTTGTCCACCGCCGCCCGCATGGCCGCGGCATCGGCAATGTCGGCAGTCACCGCCATGGCCTCGCCGCCGGCTTCGGCAATCGCGTCGCGGGTCGCCTCGATCTCCTCAGCGGTGCGGCTGAGTACGGCAACGCGCGCCCCGCCTTTGGCCAGCCGCATGGCGGTGGCCTTGCCAATGCCGGAACCGGCGCCGGTGATGAGGGCGACCTTGTCGGTGAAGTGCATGAGCTGTGTCCTCTTGGCGTGAGCTTGTGGGTGACCAACCATGACCCGGCCGCATGGTTCCTTGGCATCGTGCGTTTCACGCCACTCTGTCGTCCGCACTGTTCGCTCAATGCCACCTGCTCATCGCGGGCAGGCGAGCCTATGTAAGGGCCATGCCCAGCGGCACCCAGGAGCGCGCCATGATCGATACATCCGTCCAGACCAATGTGAGGTCGGCGCCGCTGCTGCCGCTCGCCACGACACTGGGACCGGTCCATCTCGCCGTGACCGACCGCGCCCGGGCGCTGGCCATCTGGCAGGACGTGGTCGGGCTCGACCTGATCGACGAGACGGGCAATGCAATGACCCTGGGCGCGGGCGGCAAGCCGCTGATCGTGCTGGAAACCGGTGCCATTCGGCCGGTGGTGCCGCGCAGCCTTGGGCTTTATCACGTCGCCATCCACGTCCCCAGCCGGGTCGACCTGGCGCAGATGGCGGTGCGGGCGCTGCAGCGCAATGTGCGGATTTCGCCCACCGATCACCTGGTATCGGAGGCGATCTACCTGTGGGATCTCGACGGCAATGGCATCGAGATCACCCTCGAAACGCCCTGGCGCGGGACGCTGGGCGACCCCGACAAGGGCCAGACCTATGCCGTGACCGCCGAGGGCCAGCCCCATTCCGGCCGCGAAGCCATCGATCTCGACGGCCTGCTGGCCGAACTGGGTGAGAACCCCACCCTGGCCGCGCGCATGCCGGCCGGCACCCGCATTGGCCATGTGCATGTCCATGTCACCGACCTCGACATGGCCATGGACTTCTATCGCGACGTGATCGGCTTTGCCGGCTTCCTGCTGATCCGCTCCTTCGGCATGGGCGATGTCGGGCTCGACTACATGCCGCATACGCTGGCCTTCAATATCTGGTCGGGCGCCAATGCGGCCCAGCCTGTTGCCGGATCGGCCGGCCTGCGCTGGTTCACCATCGTGCTGCCCGACGCGGCGACGCTGGATGCCGTCACGGCCCGCCTGCGCCAGACCGGCGCCGCCATCGAGCCGCTGGCGCAGGGCATCGAGACGCGCGATCCCGCCGGCAACCGCCTTCGCCTGGTTGTCAGCGCCTGATGAGGGCGCATGGCTTGCCAGCGGCGGCGCCAGCTTCAATGATGCGCCCTTGATCGTCTGACACGCGATCGTCCACCACAGGGAGGCTCCATGCAGCAAGCACAGGACGTCATCAATTTCTGGTTTGTCCAGCACGGCAAGGATGACTGGTTCGGCGGCAAGGCCGAGTTCGACGCCGCCTTGGCCGCAGGCTTTGCCGATACCCACGCCGCCGTGGCCCGGGGCGAGGCCTGGCGCTGGCGCCAGTCACCCGCGGGGCGGCTGGCCGAAATCATCGTGCTCGACCAGTTCTCCCGCCAACTCCATCGCGGCTCGGCCCAGGCCTTCGCCCAGGACAAGATGGCCCTGGTGCTCGCCCAGGAAGCCATTGCCGCCGGCGCCGACCAGGCGCTCGAACTGGAGCGCCGCATGTTCCTCTACATGCCCTTCATGCATGCGGAATCGCTGCTGATCCAGGAGGAGGGGGTGAGGTTCTTTGCCGTCTTCGATGCCGAGCTGCAGCAGTTCATGACCGGCCACCGCGACACCATTGCCCGCTTTGGCCGCTTCCCCTTCCGCAACGCAGCGCTCGGCCGCGCCAGTACGTCCGAAGAAATTGCCTATATGGCCGAGCAGGGCGAGCGGGTGTTCTAGGGCCTGCTAGAGCGAGACCAGTTTGGGATCGACCAGCGCGCCTTTTTGCCCGATGACAATCCGGGCAACGCGATGCGCCGCCTCGGCGGCCTCCTGCAGCGATTTGCCGGCCAGTCGCGCCGACAGATAGGCGCCATTGAAGCTGTCGCCCGCCCCGGTGGCATCCACAACTATGGCGTCTGGCAGCGGCGCTACGCGCACCCGTTCATGCGCGGTGGCGATCAGCGCTTCGCCCGAGCCATCCTTGACCACCACTTCTTCCACGCCCAGTTCGAGGTATCGATCGGCCGTTTCGTCGACATTCCTGTCGCCAAACAGCGTCGCCTCGTCGGTATGGGTGGGCAGGACGATGTCGCAAAGGCTGGCAGCGGCCGTCAGCACGCCGGCCATGACGCGCGGGCTGGTCCATAGCGCCGGCCGCAGATTGGTGTCGAAAGCGATTCTGGCGCCATTGTCGCGGGCGCGCACGATGGCGCCCAGCAGCCTGCCACGCGCCCGCGGCGCCAGGATGGCCAGGGTGATCCCAGAGAAATAGACCATGCTGGCCCCCTCGACCGCCTTGGCCAGGGCCTGCTTGTCATCGGCGAGCAGCTTGGCCGCCGAGGTGTCGCGCCAATAGGTAAAGTGCCGGTCACCATCGGCCTGATGGATCATGTAGAGGCCCGGCCGGCGCTCGGGAATGGTGCGGATATGGCTGGTGCCGATCCGGTTGGTCTCGAGGAAGGCCTTGATGTCGGCCGAATACTTGTCGGCGCCCAAGGCTGTGAAATAATCCACCGACCAGTTGTCGCCCAGCAGCGCCCGCATGTACCAGGCCGTGTTGAGCGTATCGCCGGCATAGCCGAGGCGATATTGACGGTCCTCGCCGCCGCTCATTTCGATCATGCATTCACCGATGCTGACGAAGCGCTGTTGTGCCAAAGCCTTGCCTCCTTGCGTGCTCAAGGCTTATGCCGGTAAAGCCCATTTCGCCGCAACCCAGTATCTTCCATACAAGATCGGAAGGCACTATGGTGCCGCCAGATTATTTCGCCGGAGATTTCCATGACGCGTCTGAGCGCCAAGACCCTTGCCAGCATTCCCGCCGGGGTGGCTGTTCCCGATTACGACCGCAGCACCCTGACCGCCGGTATCGTGCATCTGGGCATCGGCGCCTTCCACCGCGCCCATATGGCGGTCTATGTCGACGACCTGCTCAAGACCCATCCCGATTGGGCCATTGTCGGCGCGAGCCTCCGCCGCCCCGATACCAAGGAAGCGCTGGTGCCGCAGGACGGCCTCTATACCATCGCCGTGCGCGACGCCGCGGGCACCCATCCGCGGGTGATCGGCTCGATCATCGACGTGCTCGACGCCAATAGCCAGCGCGAGGAGCTTCTAGCGCTGATGGCTGACCCCAAGATCCGCATCGTCTCGCTGACGGTGACAGAGAAGGGCTATTGCCACGATCCGGCGACCGGCGAACTCGACGAGCGCCATCCCGATATTGCCCATGACCTGACCAACCCGACCGCACCGAGATCGGCGCCCGGCATGCTGGTCGAGGCGCTGGCGCGCCGCCATGCCGCCGGCACTGCCCCGTTCGCGGTCATGAGCTGCGATAACCTGCCCTCCAATGGCGAGACCGTGCAGCGCATCGTCACCCGCTTTGCCAGCCTGCGCGACCCCGCTTTGGGCGAGTGGGTCAAAACCAATGTGGCCTTTCCCGGCACCATGGTCGACCGCATCGTGCCCTCCACCACGGATGCCGATAGGGCGACGATTGCCGGCCTGATCGGGGCGGACGATGCCTGGCCGATCATGACCGAGCCCTTCACCCAGTGGGTGATCGAGGACAAGTTCCCCCATGGACGCCCGCCCTTCGAGACGGTCGGCGCGCAACTGGTCAAGGATGTCGAGCCCTTCGAGCGGATGAAGCTGCGCATGCTCAATGGCAGTCACTCGACCATTGCCTATCTCGGCTATCTGGCCGGATATGAATATGTCTCCCAGGCCATTGCCGATCCGGCCTTTTTCAAGCTGATCCACGGCCTGATGACCGAAGAGGCCATGCCGACGCTGGACATGCCCGGCACCGATCTGGGCGCCTATCGCGATGAACTGCTACAGCGCTTCGCCAATCCGGCTTTGCAGCACCGCACCTGGCAGATTGCCATGGATGGCAGCCAGAAGCTGCCGCAGCGCCTGCTCGGGACCATTCGCGACCGGCTCAAGGCCGGCCAGAGCTTTGACCGGCTGGCGCTCGGCGTCGCTGGCTGGATGCGCTATGTCGTGGGTATTGACGAGAAGGGCGGCAATATCGACGTCCGCGATCCTCTGGCCATGCGCATGATGGCCATTGCCGCCGAAGCCGGCGACGATGCCGAGGCGCTCTATATTGGCCTCGTGGCCCTGACCGAAGTGTTCGGCACCGACCTGGCCGACAACCAGGAATTTGGCGACGCCGTGGTCACCCAGCTCGAGAGCCTGTTCGATGATGGCGTCGTTGAGACGATCCGCGAACTGGTTGGCTAGGTATCCCCCACCCGGCCTCCCCCTGAAGGGGGAGGAGCCGCTCCACTCATGGGCGCTATCTCACACCAGACACCAAACTGACTCCTCCCCCCTTCAGGGGGGGTGAGGTGGGGGGCGCCTAGAGCCGGCCGGTCATTGCCCGGTCAAAGATTTCCAGCGCCAGCGTCCTGGTGAGCTGAACCGGATTGCCGCCTGCAGTGGGATCGACAATGGCCATGTCGGCGATCAGCTCGCGCTGGGCGCCATCGACCTTGAACTCGGCCAGGGTATGCGGCACGTCGAGCCGCATGCGCAGGCCGATCACGGCGTGCTGGAACGCCTCGAAGGTGGGTGCGAGGCCTAGATAGGCCGCCAGCCGGGCAATGCGCGTCTCGATGGCGCCGCGATTGACCAGCAGCACATAGGGCATGAAGACCGCATTGGTCATGCCGTGATGGGTGTCATAGAGCGCCCCGACGGGGTGGCTGAGGGCATGAATGGCGCCCAGGCCCTTCTGGAAGGCGGTGGCGCCCATGGCGGCCGCGCTCATCATGTGGCCGCGCGCTTCCACATCATCGGGATTGGCTGCCACCTTGGGCAGGTTTTCCATGACCAGGCGAATGCCCTCCACGGCAATGCCGTCGGCCATGGGGTGATAGCCGGGGGCGCAATAGGCTTCCAGACAATGCGCAAGCGCGTCCATGCCGGTGCCGATGGTGATGAACCGGGGCATGCCCACCGTCAGCTCGGGATCAGCGATGACGATGCGGGGCATCATCAGAGGATGAAAGATCACCTTCTTGGTATGCGTCGTCTCGTCGGTGATCACCCCGGCGCGGCCCACTTCCGAACCGGTGCCGGCCGTGGTCGGCACGGCAATGATGGGCAGGATGCCCTTGGGATCGGCCCGCGTCCACCAGTCGCCAATGTCCTCGAAATCCCACATCGGCCGGATCTGCCCGGCCATGAAGGCGATGACCTTGCCGGCGTCGAGCCCCGAGCCGCCGCCAAAGGCGATGACGCCGTCATGCCCGCCATCGCGCAGCGCCTTGATGCCGGCTGCCACATTGGCGGCAATCGGGTTGGGTTTGACCTCGGCGAAGACGCCAACGGCAAAGCCGGCATCCTTGAGCAGCTTGATGGTGTTCTGTGTCACCGGCAGGTTGACCAGGCCCGCATCGGTCACCAGCAGCGGCTTGCTGATGCCGACACTCCTGAGTGCCTCCGGCAATTCGGCGATGCGGCCGGGACCGAACTTGATCGCGGTGGGATAGTTCCAGTTGGCTTTGGTCATGGGGTCACACCTGCTTCAAGTGATAGGATTTGGGCTGCGTCAGGTTGGCGTAGCCGATTTCGCTGAGGCTGCCGCCCTTGCCGGTGTCCTTGACCCCGGTCCAGACCAGCGCCGGATCGAGATAGTCGCAGCGATTGGCGAACACCGTGCCGGTTTCGACCTGCGCGCCCAGCTTTGCCGCCATGTCCAGGTCCTGCGTCCAGATCGAGGCGGTCAGGCCATAGGGGCTGTCATTCATCAGGGTGACGGCTTCGGCGTCGTCGGCCACCTTCATGATGCCGACCACCGGACCGAAGCTCTCCTCGCGCATCACGCTCATCTGGTGATTGACCCCGGTCAGCACTTCGGGCGGCAGATAGGGCGAACCGGCGACGTCGAGCTGGTGGCGGGTGTTGAGACGGGCACTGGCGCCGCCGCGCACCGCTTCTTCGGTCTGCTGCCGCACGTGGTCGGCAAAGCTGCCGCGCGCCATCGGCCCCACCACGGTATCGGCATCGAGTGGATTGCCCAGCGTCCAGCCACTGGCCGTGTCGAGGAAACCCTCGACGAAGCGATCATAGACGTCGCCATGCACATAGATGCGCTCGACGCCGCAGCAGCTCTGGCCCGAATTGAAGAATGAGCCATCGACCAGGTTTTCGATCGCATTGTCGAGATTGGTATCGGCCCGCACATAGGCCGGATCCTTGCCGCCCAGTTCGAGGCCCAGCGTGGCAAAGGTGCCCGCCGCGGCCTTTTCGATGCGGCGGCCGCCCTCGACCGAGCCGGTGAAATTGATGTGGTCGATCTGCCCCGAGCCGATCAGCGCCTCGGTATCGGCATGGCCCAGCACCAGGTTCTGGAACAGGCCGGCGGGCAGTCCGGCCTGCTCGGCGGCCAGGGCAAAGCGCTCGCCGGCCAAAAGGGTCTGGCTGGCATGCTTGAGCATGACCGCATTTCCGGCCACCAGAGCCGGCACGATGGAATTGACGGCGGTGAGGAAGGGGTAGTTCCACGGCGCGATGACCAGCACGATGCCGAGGGCCTCGCGGGTGATGTAGCGGGTAAAGCCCGCCTTGGGCGGCAGCTGCGCCGGTGCCAGGGCGCTGCTGGCCAGCTCGATCATATAGCGCGAGCGCTCCTGGACGCCGCGCTTCTCCCCGCCATAGCGGACCGGCCGGCCCATCTGCCAGGCCAGTTCGGGCACGATCTCGTCATTCATCAGCAGCAGGGCATCGACCATGTGGCTGACGATCTTCTGCCGCTCGGCCAGGGTGGTCTCGCCCCAGGCGCGCCGCGCCAGCTGCGCGCGGATGACCGCAGCCTCGACATCGATGCCGCTGGCCAGCTGGCGCTCGGCATAGACGCTGCCGTCGATAGGGGAGATGATCTTTACGGTGTCAGTCATGGGTCCGGACTCTTCCAATCCACGGTGTCATCCCGGCCCTGGGCCAGGATCTGTGCCGAGCGCTCAGGCTCGGTCCGGCGCGGGGGCCGGGGGTGACACCGAGTATGTCAAACATTGTGTGGCAGCAAGGAGACCTAGCTGCGCTCGAAGCCCCGCTTGAGTTCCCAATCGGTCACCCTGCGGTCATATTCAAGCTGTTCCCACTCGGCGGTGTGCACATAATGGCCGATGACGTCGGCACCGAAGGCTGACTTGAGCATTTCCGAGCGCCGCAGCCAGTCGGTGGCTTCGCGCAGGGTCTTGGCGATCTCGGGCAATTGTTCGCTGACATAGGCGTCGCCGACAAAGGCCGGCTGCAGTTCGAGCTTGTCCTCGATGCCCTTGATGCCGGCGGCGATCAGCGCCGCGATGGCGAGATAGGGATTGAGATCGGCGCCCCCCATGCGGCACTCGACACGGATGGATTTGGAATGCTCGCCGCAGAGGCGGAAGCCGGCGGTACGGTTATCCGGGCTCCAGATCGCCTTGGTCGGGGCAAAGGTGCCCGCCTGGAAGCGCTTGTAGGAATTGATATAGGGCGCCAGGAAATAGGTGATGTCGCGCGCATAGGCCAGCTGGCCGGCCATGAACTGCTTCATCAGCGTGCTCATGCCGCGGTCGTCGCTGCTGTCGGGAAACATGGGTTTGCCGTCCAGATTGGCCAGCGACATGTGGATATGGCTCGAGGAGCCGGCCAGGGCATAGTCCCACTTGGCCATGAAGGTCACGGCCTTGCCCTGGGCCCAGGCGATTTCCTTGGTGGCGTTCTTGAGCACCACATGGCGGTCGGCCATGGTCAGCGCATCGGCATATTTGACGTTGATCTCTTCCTGGCCCGGGCCCCACTCGCCCTTGGAGCTCTCCACCGGAATGCCCGAGGCCTGCAGGTGCTTGCGTAGCGCCCGCATCACGCCCTCTTCCTTGGTGGTCTGGAAGATATGGTAGTCCTGGATATAGTCGCCGGCGGTCTGCGCCTTGGCGTGACCCTTTTGGCTGATGGTTCGGTAGTCCTCGTCGAACAGGTAGAATTCGAGTTCGGTGGCCGCATTGGCCATGAAGCCCATGGCGGCCAGCCTTTCGATCTGCGCCTTGAGAATGGCGCGCGGGCTATGGGCGATCGGCTCGTGATGGTGGTGGTCGCTGAGGTCGCACAGCACGATGGCGGTGCCCTCGAGCCAGCTCGCCTTCATCAGCGTCGTCAGGTCCGGCTTCATGACGAAGTCGCCATAGCCCTTGCCCCAGTTGGCGGCGGCATAGCCCGGCACCGGCTCCATGTCGATGTCGTCGGCCAAGAGGTAATCGCAGCCATGGGTTTCGTCCTCGGCCACTTCGAGGAAGAACTCGGCCTGGAAACGCTTGCCGATCATGCGCCCCTGCATGTCGGGAAAGGCGACGAGCACGGTATCAATGCTGCCTGCGGCAGTGTCGGCCGCCAGATCGGCCAGCGAATAGGTCATGCTCAGTCTCCCCTGTAAGAATGGGCGCCCGGATCACCGGGCGCCCGCCTGCAATCAGGCCTTGTGTTCGAGCGCGAATTCTTCTTCCGGCGACAGGATCAGCCGGTTGCGGCCGACCAGGGCAAAATAGGCAATGCCCACTGCGCACCACAGCACCACCCAGATCACGCCCTTGAAGAAGTTGGGATCCTGCATCTGGTAGAACAGCGTTACCGCCGCGATGAGGATGGTGACGACGGCGCCGCCAATCCCCAGAGGTGAGCGGAACGGCCGCTCCATATTGGGCTGGTTGCGGCGCAGCAGGATGAAGCTGAGCGCCTGCATGATGTAGCTCAGCATCGCCCCGAACACCGCCATGTTGAGCAGCACGGTGCCGATGATGTCGTCGCCCAGCTGGGTCTCCCCGCCGCCGCCGCCGCCATTGGCAAACCAGATGATCAGCATCACCGTCAGGCCCAGCGCGGCGCCGGCCATCATGGCGATATGCGGCGTCTTGTGGGTGGCGTGGGTGACCGACAGCGCCGAGGGGAAATAGCCCGCCCGGCTGAGCGAATAGACCTGGCGGCCCTGCGCGAACAGGATGGTGTGGAACGAGGCGATCAGCCCGATCATGGCGACCAGGCCCAGCACCACGGCGCCGCTGGTGCCATAGATGGCGCGGAAGCCGTCCAGCAGCGGTTCACCCGAGGTGCTCAGCGCATAGGCGCCCACGCCGGCCACCGAGGGGTTGAGCAGCATGATCATGAAGGCCGAGATCACCAGCGTGCCCATGCCCAGCAGGATGCCGCGCGGCATGTCGCGCTTGGGGTCGACCGATTCCTCGGCCGCCAGCGGCAATTGCTCGATGGCGAGAAACAGCCAGACCGCAAAGGGCAGGGTGGCCAGCACGCCGCTGAAGCCGAACGGGAAGAGCTCGCCGCCGCCTTCGGGCAGTTCGGAGCCGTCGGCGGCGATATTGAGCGCCCAGCGCGAGAAATCGATATTGGGAATGGCGCTGATCCAGAACACGACAAGCACGGCCAGCGAGGCCAGCGTCACCACCAGCGTCACCTTGAAGCTGAGGGCCACGCCATAGACGTTGAGCGCCAGGAAAATGCCGTAGAACACCACCCAGATCACCGGCAAGTAGGCCGTATCCAGCCCGACAATGGCGCTGAAATAGGCCGAGATGAAGGTGACCACCACGGCCGGTGTCAGCACATATTCGACATTCTCGAACAGGCCGGTGATGAAGCCGCCCCAGGGGCCCATCGAGGTGCGGGCAAATGAATAGGCCGCGCCGGTATGCGGCAGAGCCGGGCTCATTTCGGCGATGCAGAACACCAGCCCGAGATACATGATGGCGATGATGCCGGCTGCCACCACCATGCCGCCCCAGCCGCCGGTGGCAAAGCCGAAATTCCAGCCCGAAAAATGGCCCGAGATCACTGCGCCAACCCCCAGCGCCCAGAGTGACCAGATGCCCGCATAGCGGGTCAGGCCGCGTTCTTCAAAATAGCTCTTGTCGCGTTTCGCATAAGCGACACTGCCGACCTTTCTGGTTTCACTCACAGTCACGTCCCCCTTTGAAAATGCCCTGGTATTGACTACACGGCCATTGCCCCCTGCCGCGCCAGTCGCGCCGCCTGCAGACAACGGGCCAGCCGGGCAGACCACAGGTCCACCCCCGCCGGTTCGAGGATTTCATCATTGCGGATCTCGATCATGGTGGCGTCGAGCCCGCGCGCATCGCCATGTCTTTCGAGCGTCAGCGTCACGCCGTTGAGCGCCGCATAGGGCTGGTTCCAGCCGATATTGAGATCGGGCGTTTCCGCCGCCAGCGCGTCATAGACGGCCTCGGTAAAGCGCGGGTCCACGCCATGGATCAGCCCGATCGGCCAGGGGCGCGCCAGCCCGTGATAGACCGGCGTGAACGAATGCATGCAGACCAGGATGGTCTCGCGCGCGGCCTGGCGGCGCGCTTCGAGCAGCGTCTCGATCGAGGCGTGGAACGGGCGGTGGTAATGGTCGATCCGATACTGCCGTTCGCCGGCGGCCAGATTCTCATTGGCCGCGATGGCCGTGGCCTCCGACAACGTCCAGATCAGGTCCGGCGCATCCAGGTCGCGATTGCAGTCGATGATCAGGCGCGACACGGTCGATTGCACCAGCGGGGCGTCTAGCAGGTCGGCCAGTTGCCGGCTCACCGCCAGCGCGCCGGGATCCCAGGCAATATGGCTGAGCCGTTCGGTCATTGTCAGACCCAGATCACCATAGCGGTCGGGAATGCGGTTGCTGGCATGATCGCAGACGATGACGAAGGGCGACGCCCCGCGCGCATTGGTCACCAGCACCGGGCTTTGTTCGACAATGCTCACTTGGCCCCTACGCAGAATTGGTTAACTTCTGTATCAGTAGTTTCACAAATGCAAAAACTGTCAATGCTGAAAGCTCTGGTTCAGGAGGAACGATGGAGGGAAAGTCGGTTGCCGGTCGCATTCACGATGCCATCGAACGCCTGACGGCGGCAGAAAAGCGTGCGGCGCGCGGGCTCCTGGGCTCCTATCCGACGCTGGGCCTGGCGCCGGTCGCCGAGTTTGCTCTTCAGGCGGGCGCCAGTTCGGCCACGGTGCTGCGTTTCGTTGCCCAGCTCGGCTACAAGTCCTATCCCGATTTCCAGCGCGCCCTGCGCGACGAGATGGAGCAGCGCTCCAAATCGCCGTTGCAGCGCAGCGCCAGCGGCGCCGCCCGGGGCGCCGGCGATGCCCAGTTCCTCGATCATTTCATTGCCCAGGCCGTGGACAACCTGCGCGAGACGGCCGCCTTGATTCCGGCCTCCGAATTTGAAGCGGTCTGCGCCCGGCTGGCCGACGACCGGCGCCACTGCTGGCTGGCGGGCGGCCGCTTCAGCGATTTCCTGGCCGGCTATATGGAGGCCCATCTGCGGCTGATCCGCCCCGGCATACAGCGGTTCGACGGCCGCCCGGCAACCCGGACCGACCAGTTGATGGATGTCAGATCCGGCGATGTCGCCGTGCTGTTCGACGTGCGCCGCTACGACCCGGCGCTGCTGGAGCTGGCCGCCGATCTGGCCACGCGGCGCGCCCAGATCGTGCTGATCACCGATGAATGGATGAGCCCGGTCAGCCGTTTCGCCAAGCTGGTACTGCCCGCCCGCACCGAAATGGGCCGCACCTGGGACGCCAATGGCGCCCTGCTGACCCTGGTCGAAGCCGTGCTGGCGCGCACCACCGAACTGACCTGGGCGACCGCCAGCAAGCGCATGGGCGCCATCGAGCGCAGCTAGTCGGTCCGGGGCATCTTGAGAAACTGCGGGCCGGTAAAGCAGAGCCTGGGATCGATCTCGCCGATGGCCTTGCTGTCCTTGCCGGCATAGTCGAGGCGATCCAGCACGCTCTGGATCAGCGTGATGCGGCCGCGCAGCTTGTCATTGGTACGGATTACCGTCCAGGGCGCGTGCTCGGTATGGGTCCGCGTGATCATCTCGTCGCGGGCCAGGGAATAGTCGTTCCAGCGCGGCAGTGCCTCGAGATCAATGGGCGACAGCTTCCACATCTTGAGCGGATCGTGGCGCCGGTCATGGAAGCGCTTGAGCTGCATTTCCCTGCCGATCGACAGCCAGAACTTGAACAGGTGGATGCCGTCCCGGGTGATCCGCTTTTCGAATTCCGGCGCTTCCTCAAGGAAGTGTTCGGTCTGTTCGGGCGTGCAGAAGCCCATGACCTTTTCCACGCCCGCCCGGTTGTACCAGGAGCGGTCGAACAGCACGGTCTCGGCCGCCGCCGGCAGCCAGTCTACATAGCGCTGGAAATACCATTGCGTGCGCTCGCGATCATTGGGCTTTGGCAAGGCCGCAATAATGGAATAGCGCGGATTGAGGTTTTCCAGATAGCGCTTGATCGTGCCACCCTTGCCGGCGGCATCGCGCCCCTCGAACACGATCATCACGCGTTCGCCGGTCGCCGCCAGATGCGCCTGCAGCGTCACCAGCTGTTTTTGTAGCTCATACATCTGGGCTTCATAGCTGTCGCGATCCAGCTTATCCTCATAGGGATAGCCGCCCGACTCCATGGCGCGCTTCTTGATGGCCTTGGGGAGTTCAGGATTTTCAATGTCGAAGCCGTCAATTGGGTCAGTCACGCGTGTCGCTCCACTGTCATGGTCACCGTGCTATAGAGCAGCCCCCTTGTGCAAGGGGCTTGGCAACTGACTGAATCGCAAAAGCAAATGGACGAATCCCACAGCCGCGCCGCGCGCCGCCGCCCCCACCCCGCCTTGTCTCGCCTGCGCGCCCAGCTCGGCCTGCTGGCCGGCTGCGCTGGCGTGTTTGCCGGGCTGGCGCTGTTTGCCGGCCTGAGCCCGGCCGGCGCGGTGATCGGCTTTGCGGCGGTGGTCGCCGGTGTCGCCCTGCTGCCGGCCACCCCGGTCACGATGGAGACGCCGACCGAGCCCGTGCCGGCGCCACTGCCGGTCGTCGTCCCGGCCAACACCGTCTCGGTCTTTGCCGATGCCCTGATCGACCCCTGCCTGGTGCTGGACCGGCGCGGCGTGCTGCTGCATGCCAATCCCGCCGCGCGCCGCCAGTTTCCCGGCGTGACGACCGGCAATCCGCTCTCCTTTTCCATGCGCAATCCCGAACTGGTGCAGGCGATCGACGCGGCCATGCGCACCGGAGTGACGCGCAGCATCGAGCTGCACGAAACCGTGCCCTCCGAAACCTGGGACAAGGTCGTGGTGGCGCCACTGAGTCAGCCAGGCCTCGACTGGTTCGCCGATGACCACCGCCAGCTCATCGTCACCTTCCAGAGCCTGACCGAACTCAAGCGGGTCGAAGCCCTGCGCACCGACTTCATCGCCAATGCCAGCCACGAACTGCGCACGCCGCTGGCCTCGCTGCTCGGCTTCATCGACACCTTGCTCGGCCCGGCGGCCCGGGATGCGGCGGCGCGCGAAAAATTCCTCGGCATCATGCGCGGCCAGGCCGAACGCATGAGCAAGCTGATCGACGATCTGCTCAGCCTCTCGCGCATCGAAATGCACCAGCATGTGCGCCCCACCGGAACCATTGACCTGGCCGCACTGCTGCGCGAAGTGCGCGAGGGCCTGATGACCCAGGCCAAGGCCGCCGATGTCGAGATCCGCATCAACCTGTTTGTCGGCCCCTCGACCACGACCGGCGATCGCGGCCAGCTTTATGAAGTCTTCGAGAACCTGCTCGACAACGCCATCAAATATGGTGCGGGCGGTCAGTTCGTCGAAGTCAGCCTGGCCCCGGCCGGCCGGCCGGGCTTCCAGCACGTCGTCACGATCATCGACCACGGCCCGGGCGTCGAGCCCGAACACGTGCCGCGCCTGACCGAGCGCTTCTACCGCATCGACGCCGATGCCAGCCGCAAGAAAAAGGGCACCGGCCTGGGCCTGGCCATCGTCAAGCACATCGTCAACCGCCATCGCGGCCAGCTCTCGATCAAGAGCAAGCCCGGCGAGGGCATGCGCGTGGATGTGTTCCTGCCCTGAGAGGCCGTCCCTTTCTTCATCCTCACCCGTTCACGGGAGAGGAGGACCACGCGAAGCGTGGTGGAGAGGGGCGCCACATGATCGGAACCCCATCGGACACCCGATAGGCAATCGCCATCGTGCTCGTTGCACCCCCCTCCACCGCCTGACGGCGGTCCCCCTCCCGGAAGGCTCGATGCGGCAGCGTGGTCATAAGCGATAAAAAAGGGCGCCCGCGGGCGCCCGATATTTTGATCTTGGTATTTGCTTCGTCTCAGCGACGCTTCTTGTCGACCTGGTGATAGGCGCGCTTGGAGTGGAACTCGCAATAGGGACCGCTCTCGAGGCTATGCTGGCCGCAGAAGTAGAAATCCTTGTGCAGCGGATCCCCGATCGGCCATTTGCAGGTGCTCTCGCTCAGCTGCAGCAAAGTGAGCCGCTTGTCTTCGGGAATGAACAATTCCTGCACCGCCGGTGCGACATAGAGCTGGTGCTCCATTTCCGGATTATGCGCCAGGGCCGTGGCCCCCATGGACTGCGGGCGCTGCGGCATCGAGCTGCGCATCTTGCTGGCCGAACCCATATTGGAGGGGCTGGCCGATGGGCTGGCAACACGACGGGGGGCTGGGCGCGCTGCTGGCCGGGCGCGCGGAGCGGAATTGGTGGGCTTGGCCCGCGCCGACAGCTTGAGGCGGTGCACTTTGCCGATCACGGCATTGCGGGTAACCCCTTCGCCCAATTGGCCAGCAATCTGGCTCGCGCTCAGCCCTTCCATCCAGAGCTTCTTCAAGGTCTCGACGCGCTCGTCCGTCCAGCCTGCCGGTTGTGCTCCTGAAACCATCGTCAAAACAGAATCCTTCATTGCGCCGCCAAAAACCTTGGCAACCATCAAACGCTAGGCGTCGTATGTTGAATGGGTCCGCCACACGAGATATCGTGTTCCCAATGACGATGAGTTTACGCCATGCGAGGAATCAGGATCAAGAGTCGGGCGAGAGTTTCCCCGTAAATTCACTGGTTAAAATTATGCTAACGATCTTTGAGTCAAATGCGAGGCATGGCCTGTGATCATTGACTTATCTGGGAAAACTGGCCTAACTCTGCCCCGGAAACGCGCTGCGAGACAGGCGCGTTTTTGGTTTTTGTGGCGCTATTGTCACGCGTCGATCTAAACCTCGTGCACAACCTCGACCTTTGAGAAGGAATTCGACCCATGTCTGCGCTCTTTGGCACCTATGCCCGCTCTGAACTCGCCTTTGAGCGGGGCGAAGGCATGCGCCTTTTTGACCAGCAGGGCCGCGCTTACCTCGATTTTCATTCCGGCATTGCCGTCAATGCCCTGGGGCATGGCGACGCCCACATTGTCACGGCGCTGAAAAACGCCGCCGACAAGGTCTGGCACACGTCCAATGTCTTCACCATTCCCGAGCAGGAGCGGCTCGGCCAGCGCCTGGTCGACGCCACCTTTGCGGATTCGGTGTTCTTCACCAATTCGGGCGCCGAGGCGCTCGAATGTGCCATCAAGACGGCGCGACATCATTTTTGGGCCAAGGGCGAAACCGACCGCACCGAGATCATCGCCTTTACCGGCGCCTTCCATGGCCGCACCATGGGCACCATCGCCGCCGGCGGCAATCCGAGCTATCTCGAAGGCTTCGGCCAGCCGCTCCCCGGCTTCAAGCACACCGCGCCGGGCGATCTTGACGCCGTGGGGGCGCTGATCGGACCGCAGACCTGCGCCATCCTGATCGAAACCGTGCAGGGCGAGGGCGGCGTGACCGCCATGACAACCGACTTCATGCAGGGTCTGCGCGCCCTGTGCGACGAACACGGCCTGCTGCTCATTCTGGACGAAGTGCAGTGCGGCTATGGCCGCACCGGGCGCTTCTTCGCCTTTGAGTGGAGCGGCATCACCCCCGACATCGTTGCCGTGGCCAAGGCCATTGGCGGCGGCTTCCCGCTCGGGGCGTGCCTGGCCAAGGGCGAGGTCGCCGCTTCCATGGTGCCGGGCACCCATGGCTCCACCTATGGCGGCAATCCGCTGGCCTGCGCAGTGGGCAATGCGGTGCTCGACCGCATCCTGGCGCCCGGCTTCATCGACCATGTCAACCAGATGGGCCAGAAGCTGGCCTGGCACCTGCAGCAGCTGGCGCAGAAATATCCCGACTATGTGCTCGAACTGCGCGGCAAGGGCCTGCTGGCCGGCATCAAGATCACCCCGCCGGTGCGCGACTTCGTCGCCCGGCTGCGCGACGATCACCACATGCTGGCGGTCGGCGCCGGCGACAATGTGCTGCGGCTGATCCCGCCGCTGATCGTCACCGAGGTCGAGATCGAGGAGGCCGTGGCCAAGCTGGCCGCCGCCTTTGACGCCATCGAGGCCGAGACGGCCTCGGTCCCGGCGGTAGGATAGTCACCATGCTTTTCCAGCAGGCGCGACGCCGACGATGAACGCCCGCCTCCCCGCAAGAGGGGAGGCAAGGCCATGCCGCCGGCCAGCAGGCAGGCGGATATAACCCCAGCGTCACTAAAGGAGCCCGGCCCATGACCTCGACCGGCACGCCACGGCATTTTCTCAATATCGACGATTTCGACTATGGCGAGCTGCGCGGCATGCTCAATGCCGCCAATTCGCTCAAGACCCGGCTCAAGCAGGGCGATCGGCCCAAGCTGCTCGAGGACAAGGTCCTCGCCATGATCTTCGAGCGCCAGTCCACCCGTACGCGGGTGTCCTTCGACGTCGGCATGCGCCAGCTGGGCGGCGAAACCATCATGCTCTCGGGCAATGACATGCAGCTGGCGCGCGAGGAAACCCTGCTCGATACCGGCCGGGTGATGAGCCGCTATGTCGACGCCATCATGATCCGCATCCTCAGCCATGCCGACCTGGTAGAGCTGTCGGAAGGCTCGACCGTGCCGGTGATCAACGGCCTGACGCGCCGCGCCCATCCCTGCCAGGTCATGGCCGACCTGATGACCTTTGAAGAGCATCGCGGCCCGATCAAGGGCGCCAAGGTGGCCTGGGTCGGCGACAGCAACAATGTGCTGCATTCCTGGGTCAATGCCGCCGAGCTGTTCGAATGCGAGCTGACCATTGCCGTGCCCGATGAGTATCGGCCCGAAAAGGACCTGATGCTCGATATCGAAAAGGCCGGCAAATGGGTCAAGCTGATCGAGGACCCGCGCGAGGCGGTGGAAAATGCCGATCTCATTGTCACCGACACCTGGGTCTCCATGGGTGACACCGACGCCGCCGAGCGCCGTCGGGTCTTGAAACCCTATCAGGTCAACACCAGTTTGATGGGCCTGGCGGCCAAGGACGCCCTGTTCATGCACTGCCTGCCCGCCCATCGCGGCGACGAGGTGACCGACGAGGTGATCGACGGTCCCCAGTCGGTGGTGTTTGACGAGGCCGAAAACCGCCTGCATGCCCAAAAAGCCATCCTGTGCTGGGCCTTCGGGGTCGAAACGAACTAACTGCTGCGATCTTCGGGCCGGGATGGCCTGCAAATGTTCGGTGCGCGTAGCCCGCAAACTCTTGCCGAGTTTGTGGGCTATCCCCGCTATGGCCCCGCCGACCTGAAAGCCACGTGACCACAAATGACGACGGATACGACGCCCATGACTGATACCCTGATGACGGCCCTGGGGCTCGACCGGCCGGAAAGCGGCGACGACGCGGTTGTGCCGTTTACCCTGGACAAGCTCGACACCCGCGGTCGCAGCGTGCGGCTGGGCGAGGCGCTCGACACCATCCTGACCCGGCATGACTATCCAGCGCCCGTGGCCCGCCTGCTCGGCGAGTCCGTGGTGCTGGCCGCGCTGATCGGCTCCTCGCTCAAATTCGAGGGCAAGTTCATCATGCAGACCCAGACCGATGGTCCGGTCAACCTGATCGTGGTTGATTTTGACGCGCCGGACGGGCTGCGCGGCTATGCCCGCTTCGATCACGAGGCCCTGCTCAAGGCAGCCGAGGAGGGGCGCACCAAGCCGGCTGACCTGCTGGGCAATGGCCACCTGGCCATGACCATCGACCAGGGCCAGCATATGGAGCGCTATCAGGGCATCGTCGCGCTGCAAGGCAATTCGCTCGAAGAGGTCGCCCACACCTATTTCATGCAGTCCGAGCAGATCCCCACCCAGGTCCGCCTGGCCGTCGCCGAGTTCACCAGGAAGGGCGATCACCGCCCGCATTGGCGCGCCGGCGGCGTGCTGATCCAGCATCTGCCCGAGCATGGCATGTCCCATATCGCCGACCTGCCCGGCGATGGCGACTTCAATAACCCGCACACGGCCGATCCCGATTTCACCGAGGATGACGGCTGGAACGAGGCCAAGGCCCTGATGGCCACGGTCAACGATCTCGAGCTGGTCGATCCCGAACTGAGCGCGGAGCGCCTGCTGTTCCGGCTCTATCACGAGACCGGCGTGCGGGTGTTTCTGCCCATGCCCGTGGTGGAGCGCTGCAGCTGCTCGGCCGATCGCATCGAAGACATGCTGGCCACCAGCTTTACCGCAGAAGATCGCGAAGAAATGGCGGTCAACGGGGAAATCGAAGTGGTCTGCGAGTTCTGCTCGACAGCCTATCACTTCAATCCGCACCAGTTCGACGTCAAGAACTGAGCGCAGGACGCGCGAGACTGCACCCCGCTCATTTTCGCGCGTCAAATATTTCTGACGCCCAGTCCATCCCCGTCTTGCACAAAGACCTGAAGCCACGCAATATTGCGTGGTTTAATCATTGATTGTGGCTCCACCGTCGGGGCCAGGGCATGGCAGACGGCCATGCGCGGCTGAGGGCTTGGCCGCACCACGCCAGACCAATCCAGATCGATCATCCAGGCAGCTTTGGGGGACAGAGCCATGCAGATGAATACTATCGTGCCGCCACCGTGCTGTCGGCGCGCCGCCATGATGGCCATGATCCACCGACGGCGATGGCGGCGCTGATCGCCTGGGACACTTTGGGTGTCCGACGCGCTCGACCTGCTCCGGACCGTGCTCGGCAATGCCTGCGCCGATGACGCGGCCGCATTGGCCCTGCTGGAATCCGCGCTGGAAGCCGAGACCGACCCGCTGCTGCACGCCATCATCGTCTGCGGCGTCGACGAGACGCTGGCCATGCAGCGGGCGGCAGCCTGGGCCGGCTACGCCTTTTTCGAGCGGGTTCCGCGCGGCCTGACGGGCCAGGTCGAACCGCTGCAGCTCGAGCATCTGGCCGGCGTGCGGCTGTTCCGCATGCAGGTGCTCGATCGCCGTGTCGATTTCACCGCCCCTGATTTTGCCGGCCTGCTGCAGTTGCGGCGCCGGCTACGGACCAATCCGCTTCTGCGCCAGCGCATCTGCATCCTGCCCGTCTCCGCCCTGCAGGCCTACCTGGCCGCTTCCGTCTCGGACGATCTGGTCACCGCCGCCCGCCAGGGCCTGGCCCAGCGCTGGCCCTACGCCGCCGCCCAGCTCGATCTGACCATGCCGGCCCGCTGGACCTTTGCCCTGGGCCTGGTGCTGCTGCTGGTCCTGGCCCTGTCGGCGCCCTTCATCGCCGAGCTGTGGCTGCTACCCGTGGCCTTGGCGCTTTTGGTGGGGCCGGCCTCCATCCGTCTGGCGGCACTGGGTACGCCCCGCCCACCGCTATCGCCGCCACGCCGCCCGCCTGATGAGGAGCTGCCGGTCTATTCCGTGCTGGTGCCGCTGCGCCACGAGGCCGCCATGGTGCCCCAGCTGTTCGCCGCGCTCTGGGCGCTCGACTATCCGCCGGCCCGGCTGGATATCAAGTTCGTGGTCGAGGCCGGCTCGCCCCAGACCATTGCCGCCGTCGCCGCCCGGCTGGGCGATCCGCGCGTGTCGCTGGTCACCGTGCCCGACGCCGCGCCGCACACCAAGCCCAAGGCACTCGCCTATGCGCTGCCGCTGTGCCGGGGCGAGCATGTCGTGGTCTATGATGCCGAGGATATCCCCGATCCGGACCAGCTTTGGCAGGCCGCCCTGCGCTTCCGCGCCGAGCCCGAGCTGGCCTGCCTGCAGGCGCGGCTGTCAATCGACAATGGCGAGCGCGGCTGGCTGGCGGCCCTGTTCGCGGCCGAATATGCCGCCCTGTTCGGCGTGCTGCTGCCGGCACTGGCCCGCTGGCGCCTGCCGCTGCCCTTGGGCGGCACCTCCAACCATTTCCGCCTGTCGATCCTGCGCGCCATCGGCGGCTGGGATGCCTTCAACGTCACCGAGGATGCCGATCTGGGCATCCGCCTGGCGCGACGGCGGCTGCGCGTCGATACGCTCGATTCCAGCACCAGTGAGCACGCCCCGCTGCGCCTGCGGCCCTGGCTGGGCCAGCGCACCCGCTGGATGAAGGGCTGGATGCAGACCTTCATCGTGCACAATCGCAGGCCACTGCTTCTGGTCGACGAGATGGGCCTGGGCCCGGCACTGGTCTTTGAGGTGCTGGTGCTCGGCATGATCGTGGCCCCGCTGCTGCATTGCGGCCTGGGCCTGTGCCTGCTGGCACAATTGGCGCTGGGCGCGCCGCTCTTTGACGGGCGCGGCTGGTCGGTGCTCTATATCGGCTTCCTCGTGCTGGGCTATGGCAGCACGCTGGCCGCCACGATCCTGGGCCTCGCCCGGGTGCACAGCCTGCAGCTACTGCTGCCTCAGCTGCTGCTGCCGCTTTACTGGCTGCTGATCTCAGCCGCCACGCTTTGCGCCCTGACCGATCTGCTGCGCCGGCCCTTCTACTGGTTCAAGAGCCCGCACGAGCCGGTAGCGGGGCAGGGGCGCTAGGCGTCAAACATCCCCAAGCGTTGCCCCTGATCATCAAAGTAGTGCGCGTTCTGCGCGCTAAACGCGATGGCGAGGCTTTCGCCGAGCTTGTGCTGCGCCTTGCCGGAGGCCTGGACCAGGACCGTCTGGCCGGATGCCAGCCGGACATAGAGAAAAATTTCGCTGCCCAGATATTCGACCAGGGTGATGGTGCCGCTGGCGGTGGCATCGCCGCCGCTGCCCAGGGTGAACTGTTCGGGACGGATGCCCACGGCGATCGGGCCGGGGGCCCGGTTGCCCAGCGGCAGGGTAATAGCCCCGAAATCGGGGAGCGTGGCCGTGCTGCCGTCATGGGTGGCGGCGATGATGTTCATCCTGGGCGAGCCGATAAAGGTGGCGACGAACTGGTTGCGCGGATAATTGTAGAGTTCGTAGGGCGTGCCGACCTGCTCGATGCTGCCGGCGCGCAGCACCACGATGCGGGTGGCCATGGTCATGGCCTCGATCTGGTCATGGGTGACATAGATCATGGTCGTGCCCAGCCGGTTGTAGAGCCCCGCCAGCTCCACTCGCATCTGCACCCTGAGTTCCGCATCAAGGTTTGAAAGCGGCTCATCGAACAGGAACAGCTGCGGCTCGCGCACAATGGCCCGGCCGATGGCGACGCGCTGCTTCTGCCCGCCAGATAGCTGGCGCGGCTTGCGCTCGAGCAATTCCTCGATCTGCAGGATTTTCGCCGCATCGGCGACGCGGCGGGCGATTTCGTCCTTCGGCATGCGCAGGTTGCCCAGCCCGAAAGCCAGGTTCTTGCGCACGCTCATATGCGGATAGAGCGCATAGCTCTGGAACCCCATGGACAGGTTGCGCTGGCTGGCGGGCAGGTCGTTGACCACGCGATCGCCGATGGCAATGGTGCCGTCGGTGATCTCTTCAAGGCCGGCGATCATGCGCAGCAGGGTGGACTTGCCGCAGCCCGAGGGGCCGACCAGCACGAGGAATTCGCCCGACTGCACGTCAAGGCTCACCCCATGGATGACCTCGAGGCTGGAATAGGATTTGCGGACGTCGCTGAGGGTGACGGAGGCCATGGGTCAGTCCTTGTTGAATACAGAGAGACGGTAACGAGGCGAAGCCGTCATTTCAGCCCACTCATGGCGATGCCCTGGATGATCATGCGCTGGAAGATCACGAAGAAGATCAGGATGGGCAGGATGGAGAGGATCGACATGGCGAACATCGGCCCATATTGCGAAACGCTGTCCTGGCTGGTGAACATGCGCAAGGCCAGGGGCACTGTGTAGTCGTTCATGTCGTTGAGATAGATCAGCGGGCCCAGAAAATCCTCCCAGGTCCAGATGAAGGAAAAGATCGCCGCCGTCGCCATGGCCGGCAGGCTCAGGGGCATGATGATGGCCCAGTAGATCTTGAATGGGCTGCAGCCGTCGATCATCGCCGCCTCATCAAGGTCGCGCGGCAATTGCCGGAAGAACTGGATCATCAGGAAGATGAAGAAGGCGTCGCCGGCGAGGAATTTCGGCACGATCAACGGCAGATAGGTATCCACCCAGCCCAGGTTGAGAAACAGCAGATATTGCGGGATCAGTACGACGTGATAGGGGATCATCAGCGTCATCATCATCAGTGCGAACCAGATGGTCTTGCCGTTGAACTCCAGCCGCGCAAAGGCATAGGCGGCGAACGAGCACGAGATGACATTGCCGATCACCGAGAGCACGGTAACCACGGTGGAGTTCCAGAAGAACCGGGTGAAGCTGACCGGCAGCGCGTTCCAGCCCTGCCAGTAGTTTGACCATTCAAACGTGCTTGGCCACAACGACAGGTCGCCGAAGATCTGGTTGTCCGGCTTGAGCGAGCTCGCCAGCATCCAGGCCAGTGGATAGACCATGATCAGCGCGGTGACGGTCAGGAACAGGTGCTTGAGCAGGCCGGCGCGCTTGGCGCGCCTGGCGCGGGCGGCTCGGTATTCGGCGGCTACGGCGGCCGTGTTGCTGATGGGTATCCCGGTCATGATTCAGCCCCGCTCATTTTCGTAGTGGACCCAGTATTTCGAGCTCCAGAAGGCAATGGCGGTGAAGAGGGCGATGATCGCCAGCAGCACCCAGGCCAGCGCCGAGGCATAGCCCATGCGCAGATAGCTGAACGCCTCGTTGTAGAGATAGACGGTGAAGAACAGCAGGCTGTCCAGCGGCGCACCGCTGCCGCCCGAGATGATGAAGGCGCCCGAAAAGCTCTTGAAGGCCTCGATCATCTGCAGCACCAGGTTGAAGAAGATCACCGGGGCCAGCAGCGGCACGGTAATGGCAAAGAACTTGCGCACCGGGCCGGCAGCATCGATCTCGGCCGCCTCGTAGAGCTCCTGGGGAATGGCGCGCAGCCCGGCCAGAAAGATCAGCATGGGCGAGCCGAACTGCCAGACGGCCAGCACGATCAGCGTCCATAGCGAATAGTTGGGGTCGCTCAGCCAATAGGGCCCGTCGCTGCCGAACAGGCGCAGCACCGCATTGATCACGCCATTGTAGTCGAACAGCTGGCGCCAGAGGATCGCCACCGCGATCGAGCCGCCCAGGATCGAGGGCAGGTAGAACAGCGCCCGGTACCAGCCTATGGCGCGAATGCCCTTGTCCAGCGCCATGGCGACGCCCAGCGCAAAGACCAGCTTGGCTGGCACCGATATGGCGACGAAGGTGAAGGTGACCTGGAGCGCCTTTTTAAAGCGGTCGTCGAACTGGAACATATATTGATAGTTTTCGAGGCCGATCCACTGCGGCGGGCGGACGATATTGTACTTGGTAAAGCTCAGATAGAGCGAGGCGAGGATCGGCCCGATGGCCAGGAGGAAGAAGCCGACGAGCCATGGCGCCAGGAAGGCATAGCCGGCAAAGTTGCGGCGAAGGAATTTTTCCATGAACGGGTTCTCTATGGCGTGGCCTGGGCGGAGCGCTGTGTCAGGGAGACCACGGCACCCCGCCCGGGTTCCGCCCCATCACTGGCGGCGGATGGGACTGCTAGGCGCGCCGCAGGATGGCGTTGGCCTGGGCAAGGAAATCGGCGGCAACCTCGGGAATGGATTTTTCCCCCAGCAGCACCGAAACGGCGACGCGTTCGAAGGTCTGTTCCACCTCGCCCGAGCCGCTGGGTGGCGGCGCGGTGAGCGGCGCCGTCTTGCCCTGAATGGCGTCAAAGAAGGCCACCGAGACCGCCTCGGCCGGCGACAGGTCCGGTTCCAGCGCAGCGCGCACCGCGCTGTTGGAGGGAATGCCGCGTTCGAGGCCGAGCACCTTGGTCATGTCCAGATCGTTGACGAAGGAGCTCATATAGGCGGTGGCCGCCTCTGGGTCCTGGCTGTCGCGGGTAAGGCAGACGAACTGGCTGGGCTGGATCACCGAACCAGGGATCATGTCGGGCGTATTGGGATACATGGCCGCGCCCAGCGGATCCTGCATCAGGCCCTGGGCGCCCACCAGCTGGTTGCTCCACAGGAACGAAGTGGCCGACTTGCCGGTGACGACGCCGATCTGGCTGAGCTCGGACACGCCGGCCAGGCCCGCCGATTCCGGTCCGGGCGGTGTGCCGCCGGCCTCGCGGATATCGGCCCAGATGCTCCAGTATTCCTCGATGATTTCCTGGGTCGGACCATAGGTGCCGTCCTGGTTGTAGAGATTGGCGCCCTTCTGCACGGTGAAATCGGAGAAGTTCTGGTAGTCGGCGGTATTGTCGTCCGTGCCGGCAATCCCGGTGGCGTTCTTGATCTCGACGGCGATGCGCTTGAGGTCGTCATAGGTGTAGCCATAGGGGTCGAAATTTTCCCCGCCGGTGATCCCGGCTTCCTGGTAGAGGCGCGTATTGTAGAGCGCCATATGCGAATTGGCGCCGATCGAGAGCGCATAGAACTTGCCGTCCACCGTACCCGCATCGATGGCGGACTGGTCGATCATCGAGATATCGAGGCTCTTGCCGACATAGTCGTCGAGCGGCACGACGGCGCCATTGGCGATATATTCAAACAGCACGCCATAGCCCTGCTGGATCACGTCGGGCATGTTGCCGCCGGCGATCTGCGTGGTCAGCTTGGTGAAGTAGTCGGCAAAGCCCAGCGACTCTCCCGAGACGACCGTGCCCGCATTCTTGGCATTATAGAGGTCGATGACGGCAAAGGTGCGCTTGTCGCGCTCCGGATTGCCCCACCAGAAATGGCGGATCTGCCTGTCCTGGGCAAAGGCCGGCAGGCCAAAGGCGGACAGCGCGGTGACACCGGCTGTGGCTTGCAGGAAACGCCTGCGGTTGAACTGGCTCATCGTGGTTCCTCCCGTTGTGAGCTACGTCAGTCAGAGTCTGGCGGCGCGGTCCCTCACCGGCCGCCAGACCCTAATAGGTGGGGGCAACAAGGCCCGCGTTGCGGACCCGGACCAACCGGTCCCCCCTGAGATCGAATTGTTCATTGGCGCCCACGGCAAGATCCATGGTGCCATGCCGTGTGGTCAGCCTGCCGGTCACCGGGCTGGCGCTCATGCCGACAAGTCCGAGCACCTCCCCGCCGCGGTCGGTGATGATGCGGACGCCGCGTGGCGCCGAGAACAGCGGCGCGTGCTCGCGATAGGCGGTCATGCCCGCCGGGGTGTTGATGAGCTCGAATTCATGACCCTCGATCCGGCGGCCATAGCCGGTCTCGTGCGCCACATCGCGGTGCTCGATCTGTTGCGGCACCAGCCCGGTGAACCACAGCGTGCCGTCGGGGCGGGGCTGGATGCCGCAGAGCCGTTCGACAAAATCGAGCAGGCAGAGGATGGCTGGCGCATAGCCTTCGGTGAACCCGGTCTCCCCGGTGAACGGATTGAGCGTCTGGGCAAAGCGTGACGCCTTGAACAGGGCACTCAGGATCGGCTGCAGGACCCAGCTCAGCTCGACATGGCGGTGATGGATCTCAAAGGCATGCGCCGCGCGGATCAGGGTGAGGAAATTGGTCGGTCCGCACCAGCTATTGGCGGCAAAGCCATGGTCAAAGCGCGGATCGTCCAGCGCCAGGGAGGTGAAGGGATATTTGGCAAAGAACTTGGCCGTGTTGAGCAGATAGCGCTCCAGCGCCTGAACGAAGAAGGCGTCATCGCCGATCTCGCAGGCCAGCACCCGCAGCAGCACGTCGGACTGGATGCGCACATGCCGGTCATGCCGGTCGCGATCATAAAAGAACCCGTCTGCTGCATCAAAGCACTGCGCGAACAGCGCCGCCGTGCTGGCCTCGGCCTTGGCGCGCCAGGCACTGTCATCGTCGCCCAGTTCCTCGGCCATCCTGGCCAGATAGAGCCGCTGGCAGGCGACATTGGCCGTGAGGTCCGGCGCGATGAAGGGCAGGACCGGATTGTCGGGGTGCCATTGCTTGGGATCGTTGTTGAACGGGCTGTCGGGCACATGCCAGAAACGCGCCGACAGGTCGTGGCCGGTATCGAAGGCGCAGAAGGCCTCAACGGCGCCGGTGCCGCGCGTATCGCGCCATTGCGCCAGCCAGGCATCGTTGCGCGCCATGGCCGCGTAGAGCGGCGTCAGCCAGGCCTTGTCGCGGCCGTTGAGGCAATAATGCGTCCATACCGACCGCGCCAGTGGCGTCACCGTCTGGATCTGCGAAAACACCGGGCCACTGGCCGTCAGCTTGTAGGGCAGCAGGCCATCGGCGCGCTGGTGGTGCGCAAAGCCGGCAAAGGTGGCCGCGGCTACCGAAGGAATGAAGCGGCTGAGCAATTCGGCATTGATCGTGCCGGTGCTTTCCAGCCAGCAGCCGAGATAGACGCCGCCCTCATTGAGGATCGGCTGGTCATTGGTGGTCGGCTTGATGCAGGCGAGCAGTTCGCGCACCGCGTCGGCATAGCGGGCTTCCATCTGCGGCGCCGAAGAGACGAAGCGCACGCCCGAGGCGATGAATTCGGCAAGGATGGCAGGACTGTCTACTGCACCGATGCGGGTGCCCAGGTCGCTGCTGCGCAGGCGCTCGAGCAGGCCGAGGCTGATCGGCTGATGGTTCATCCCAGGTCCTCCTGCGCGACGGCACCGATTGATCGATGTCCGTGTGCGGTTCGCTGGGAAGTAGGAGTGACCTGCCCGCCAACCGCGACCGCACGGTTGAGATCCTTGCGGGTCGCTCAGAAGGTCGAAACGAGCATTGGTCCGTGTTCAGCGGTCAGACCAAAGACATTCCGCGTAGCGCGCGCTTGACCACATACCCTGGCTGGGCCCATGGGCCCATGACGCGTCTCCGGCCGTTCCTGAGGGATTGTTCCCGCTCAGATGCCGGATGATGGTGCGGGCAGGCGGGGGAAGTCAATGATCTTGTTGGATTTCTTCAATCACCGTAGAAATTGTTATTTAATGTCAGCAGGTTACGCTGTGCAAACTGCCATACAAGATGCCGCAGCGCGCCGGCTGCTTGGTCAGGATTGTGCGCGGAAATGGCCCTTGGCGGCCACGCGTGTACCATAGACCCGGTCCCGGCCGGCCGCCTTGGCGCTGTAGAGCGCGCCATCGGCCGTTTCGATCAGATCCACGGCGCTGCGCTCGATGGCATCGGGCATATAGGTGGCGACGCCCACGCTGGCCGTGATGTAGCCCTTGTCGGCGCCAGCATGGGGCAGGCGGGCCTCGGCCAGGGCGCGCCGGAAGCTCTCGGCGACCAGATAGGCGCCGTCCTCGTCGGTGTCGGGCAGGATGGCGGTGAACTCTTCCCCGCCGAACCGGGCCACCACATCGCCCGGCCGCTTGAGGCTGGCCTTGAGCAGGGCGCTAACCCGGCGCAGCGCCTCGTCGCCCGCCAGGTGGCCGTAAAGATCATTATAGGGCTTGAACCGGTCGACATCGACCAGCAGCAGGCTGAGCGCCGTGCCGGTCCGGCCGGTGCGGCGGACTTCGCCCTCGATGGCATCATCGAAGGCGCGCCGGTTAAGCAGGCCCGTCAGCCCGTCGGTGCGCACCAGGTGCTTGAGCTGGGTGGTCGTGGTGTGCAGGTCGATCTCGGCCTGCTTGAACCGGGTGACGTCGATCGCCACCACCATGGTGGTGCCACTGCTGGTCGGGCGCGTGCGGATCTGCAGCCAGCGGTCATTGGCCAGGTGGATTTCGTCCTCGGTTTCGCGCTGCAGGTTGGCGAAGCGGCTCTCGATCCAGGCGGCCGCCGCGTCCTGATCCTGTGGCGCGGACGGCTGTTCGCGCGTGGTGATCACGGCGCGCAGGATATCGCGGTAATGCACGCCCGGCTGGCGCATGCTGCCGGTAAAGGGAAAGGCTTCGCGATACTGCTCGTTGCAGAGCAGCAGTGTGCCTGTACTATCATACATGGCCAGCCCGCCGGTCATCTCGGCCAGCGCATGGGACAGCGTGTCCCGGCTGAAGACCAGGTCCTGTTCCAGCTGCCGCTTGGCCGTGATGTCGCGCGACACCCCGGCCAGGCCGATGATCGTGCCGTGCCTGTCGTGCAGTGGCACCTTGCTGCTTGCATACCAGCGGACGATACCGTCCGCCTCGGTCACCTGTTCTTCAAGGCCCAGTTGCGCCGTGCCGGACAGCAGGATCTGTCGCTCGGCCTCGAGCTGCTGGCGGGCGCGCTCGGCTGGCTGAAACGCATAATTGTCCTTGCCGATGACCCGTTTGGCATCCTCAAAGCCGAACAGTTTCGCCGTCGCCAGATTTGCCGCGGCGAAACGGCCGTGGCGATCCTTCACATAGGCCATGTCCGGCGCATTGGTGAGGGCGACGGCGAGCAACTCGCGCTCGGACGTCATTTTCCAGGCCTGCAGATAGGCCAGCCCGGCGACAATGGTGGTCGTCATGTTGAGCAGCACCGTCGGTGCCAGAACGGCCAGCAAACTCTGTGGGGTCGCACCGGGCAGCGTCAAGGACGCCAATGCGGTCAGAAACGCCGACAGCACGGCCACCGCGCCCACATGCCAGGTCCGGTAGGTCGATCTGCCGACCAGCAGGTTGATCGATAGCCCCGCCAGACCGGCCAGACCGATCCCCAGCATGCCGGCAAACATGGCCGCGCCACCCATCGTGGCGCGATAGCTCGCCGCAATGGCGCAACTGACCAGCGCAGCGGGCCAGCCGCCGAACAGCGCCACTACCGCCAGCAAGGAGTATCGCAGGTCGAGATAGATCCCTGGCTCGAGCTGAGCCGCCATGCCTATGGAGGCAATCGCCCCTATGCCCATGAAGCCGCCAAACAGGAACCCGCCAAATGGCCGCGGCAGGGGCTTCAGCCAGTAGCTGACCCGAGAACCGAACAGCACGAAGAGCGCGACCACAGCCAGATTGCCTGCCAGGATTTGCCAAGTGGACGCCGTCAACATACTCAAACCTGCCTGCGCTCTGTGCGGGCCGCTGCCGGCCAGGTGGCGACAATAGCAGGCAAGGGTTTGTTAATTCTGAACGGCCCCTGAGCCTGAATGCCAGGATAAGGACGGCTCCTGCCGCCACCCCGCCGCAGGCGTGCGCCTCTGGCCATATTGCCATCTCTCATTGGGCCGAGCGCGAAGCGGCTGGGCAGAGGCGGGAGGCATGGAGAGCAGGTGCAAATCGCCCATCACCGGCGCCAGGCGCCGGAACTTCATGCGGGCCGGGGCTTTGCGCGACCAAACGAGTCGGGTTTTCCACATGGCCTCGCGTCACACGACACAAAAATGACGTGTCGCGACGAAAATGAGGAACGATGCGTTGACTCGGCAAAAGCCCGCCCCTATAACCCGGTCATCGCTTCAGGGCGCGGCGCCGAACGGCTCCGGACT
>NZ_JBZVWR010000010.1:0-322833 GCF_058629155.1 Devosia sp. MDV22-iso42 | reverse complement strand
AACAGAATAGAAAAAGCCCACCCGGGAAACCGGGTGGGCTTTTTGCGTTCCAAAACACAGGATACGACAAGAAACAAAGACGGCCCCGGCAGACACTGCACGGCGTGCTCGCTGGAAAATCCGCCGTACCGCGGTAATCTGCCCTGGATCGAATTGCCCCCGCAGCGGTTGAACAGACAGGTCAGTCCGGCGTATCCACAATGACGGCCTGACAGGCCATGCTGGCTCCCCTCCGTTCTGTCTGGATCAATCTCCCATGCGCTCATTCACCCTCTTGCCGTTGCTGATGCTGGCCCTGCTGATGCCAAGCCTGGCCCAGGCGCAGGTGCCTTTGCTGCCCGCGACCGAGAGTGCCAACGAAAATGGTGCGACCGAGACCGGCAGCGAAGCAACGGCGACGGATGCCAGTATCGATGCCCTGGTGCGCATCCTGCAGGACGACCAGAGCCGGGCGGCGCTGATCGCTCGCCTGCAGCAGGCCGACGATGCCGGGGGCGAGCCGGTGGACGAACCCGTGGCCGATCTGAGTATCGTGCGGCAACTGGCCGAATATACCAAGAGCGCCGCCGAGGGCGCCTCGGCCACGATCCGCTCGCTGGGTGTGGTGTTCAGCGATCTGCGGGACGGCATTGGCGGGACCCGCGGCGCCGATTATTCTGCCTTTGCCGGGGTGATCGGCGGCGTCCTGCTGACGGCGCTCGGGCTGTTCGGCAGCTATTTCGTGCTGCGACTCCTGGGGAACTGGCTCGATCGCCGGATTGCGGCGCGGGTTGTCGGCGCGGGTTGGCTGAAGCGCTTCGGCAGCGCCGTCCTGGTGCTGCTCATCGATCTCTGTCCGGTCGTGCTGGCCTGGGCGACCGGCTATGGCCTGGCGCTCGCCTTTGTTGGCGAAACGCCGGGACGCATGGGCATCAACCAGTCCCTGCTGCTCAATGCGTTTCTGCTGGTCGAGATAACCAAGCTGGCGACGCGCGCCATTCTGGCGCCGCGGCTATCGAGCATCAGGCTGATCCCGATCGGCGATGACAATGCCGCCTATTGGTCATTCTGGCTGACGCGCATCATTTCGCTGATCGGCTATACCTTCCTGTTCGTGGCGCCGCTGCTGAGCGCCAACCTGTCTCCGGCCATTGCGGCTGCGGTGCAGGTGCTGGTCATGGCAACCGCGGTGACCATTGCCATCATCGTGGTGCTGCAGAACCGCGACGATGTCCGGCACTGGCTCGAGGGGCTTGCCGCCCGGCGCGACAATGACGGCGTGGGCCAGCTGCTGCTGCTGCTGTCGCGCCACTGGCATGTGGTGGCCATTGTCTATCTGCTGGCCCTGCTGGTGGTCTGGTTCACCAATCCCGAGCAAGCCCTGCCCTTCATGCTGGCGGCGACGCTGCAGTCGCTGGTGGCCATTGTCATCGGCGTGGTCATCGTCAGCTTCATCGCCCGCTTTGTCAGCGCCGGCCTCAACCTGCCGGCCGATATCAGGGAGCGCCTGCCGCTGCTGGAAACACGGCTCAAGACCTTCGTGCCGACGGTGATGCAGGTGGTGCGCTGGATGGTGATCGCCGGCGTGGTGCTGGCCATTGCCCAGGCCTGGTCGCTGTTCGACTTCGGCGGCTGGATCAGCAGCGACGAGGGACAGGCCGTTGCCGGATCGGTGATCTCGGCGGCGCTGATCGTGCTGGTCTGCATGGCGCTCTATGTCGCCGTCTCGTCCTGGGTCGAGTACCGGCTCAATCCCAATTTCGGCAAGACGCCGACCGCGCGGGAGAAGACGCTGCTGGGCCTGTTCCGCAATGCCTTCACCATTGCCCTGGTCATCTTCGGGCTGATGCTGGCGCTGGCACAGATCGGGGTCAATATTGCCCCGCTGCTGGCCGGCGCCGGCGTCATCGGCCTGGCCATCGGCTTTGGCGCCCAGAAACTGGTGCAGGACATCATTACCGGCATCTTCATCCAGTTCGAGAATGTGATGAACGAGGGTGATGTGGTGGCCGTGGGCGACAAGTCGGGTGTGGTGGAAAAGCTTACGATCCGCTCGGTGACCATTCGTGACCTGTCGGGCACCGTGCACCTGATCCCCTTTTCCTCGGTGGATCAGGTGAGCAACATGGTGCGCGGCTTCTCCTTCCACCTGATCGAGATGGGCGTCGCCTATGACAGCGATATCGGCGCGGTGAAGCAGGCCATGTTCGAGGCCTTTGACCGGTTGATGGAGACCGAACACAAGGACCATATCCTTGACCACCTCGACATGCATGGCGTGACCGCCTTTGGCGCGTCGTCCGTCACGGTGCGGGCCCGCATCAAGACAGTGCCGGGCGAGCAATGGGGCACGGGCCGGGCCTATAACGAGATCATCAAAAGCGTGTTCGAGGAACGCGGTATCGAAATTCCCTATCCGCACGTCACCTACACGCCCAGCCGGTCCAAGGCAGAGGGTATGCCGGCGGCGTTGCCGCCACAGCTGGAGGATCGTGCGGCGCCAGAGCCGGAAGGCCCGACCAAGAGCTGACTGTTTTGTGAAGGGCAAGGCGGGACAGCCTTAAACTCATCTTAATGTGGTGGGTTAAGATTGTCCTATGCAAAAGCTGCTGGTCAGCAGATGCACCGACATTCCCGGACCACGCATAACGAGGCTCGTCATGTTCTTCACGGACGGCAGGACCACACCGATTTTCCGCCAGCTGGCCGCCCTGGTGCTGTGCCTGCCCCTTAGTCTTGGCGGCATGGCGCCCGCACTGGCCAACAGCGCCCAATTCGTGGCCGGGCTGTGGCCGGAAGCGGCGGCGCGCGGCGTCAGCCGGTCGGCCTTCGAGTCGGCGTTTGCAGGCTATAGTTACCAGCCCAAGGTGATGGAGCTGACTGGCAAGCAGCCCGAATTCCGCCAGACGGTGCAGCAATATCTGGACAAGCGCATCACCAATGCGCAGGCCGCCAAGGGCCAGGCCATGCGCCAGGAATGGCAGCAGACCCTGAGCGGGGCGCAGCAGCGCTGGGGCGTGCAGCCCGAGATCGTGCTGGCGATCTGGGGCATGGAAACCAATTTCGGCGGCTTCATGGGCGGCGAGAACACCATCCACGCCCTGGCTACCCTGACCGAGGGCGGTTATCGCGCCAGCTTCTTCCGCGAGGAATTGCTGACGGCGTTGCGCATTGTCAGCGACGGGCATGTCACCCCCAACAAGATGACCGGCTCCTGGGCTGGCGCCATGGGTCATACCCAGTTCATGCCCACCAGCTTCATGCGCTATGCGGTCGACTACAATGGCGACGGCCGCAAGGATATCTGGAACTCGGTGCAGGATGCCTTGGGATCGACGGCCAATTACCTCAACAATTTCAAATGGCGTCCCGGCGAGACCTGGGGCTATGAGGTGCGGCTGCCGCAGGGCTTTGACTTTGCCACGGCCCGGCAAGTCGAGCGCGCGCCGCTCAGCCAGTGGCAGGCCATGGGCATAAGGCGGGTCTCGGGCAAGGACTTTCCGCGCCAGAGCGATGTGGGGCGGCTCTATCTGCCGGCAGGCGCCAGCGGGCCGGCATTCCTGCTCTTGCCCAATTTCGATGTGATCAAGCGCTACAACAATTCGGACAGCTATGCCCTGGCCGTCGGTCACCTGGCCGACCGGATCATCGGCGGCGGGGATTTCGCCACGCCGTGGCCGGCCGGCGACTATGCGCTGACCGTCGCGCAGCGGACGCAGCTGCAGACGCTGCTGGCGCGGGCGGGTTATGACGTCGGCACACCCGATGGCGTCATCGGTCCCAAGACGCGGGCGGCCGTGCTGGCCTATCAGAGCCGGGCGGGCCTGCCGGCTGACGGATATGTGTCCGGCCTGCTGCTCGAAAGGCTGCAGCGCTGAGCCAGGGTTAACTTTTCGGTAATGAATTAGGGACAATCTGAGGTCGCTTAAGTAGAGGGCAGGTCGGTTTCAGCAATTGAGACGCCTGCCCTCGCCCATTCCGGCACTGCCACATAAAGTCCGGTTTTGTCCGCTAGCGAACCCCTTTATCCGTTTGAAGCCGTAGATCCATGTTCCGTCCAATGATGAATTCGCGCCTTATGTTGCTGGCGCTTATGCTGATGCTCGCCTTTGCGCCCGCCCAGAGCTTCGCCCTGTCGGTGATGGATCCGTTCAACCTGCCGGCCGCCATGGATGGCGGCACGATCAAGGCTGGCGACGGGGTCGCCTATGCCGACGGGCCCCGCCACAGGCTGGATGTCTACACACCAGAAGCGCGGGGCAGCCTGGCGCCGGTGGTGTTCTTCATCTATGGCGGCGGCTGGAATCGGGGGGAGCGCAGCGACTACCAGTTTGTCGGGCGGGCACTGGCGTCGCGCGGCTTCGTGGTGGTGATCGCCGATTACCGGCTGGTGCCCGAGGTGCAGTTTCCGGGCTTCCTCGAAGACAGCGCCAAGGCGCTCAAATGGGTGCAGGACAATATTGCCAGTTATGGCGGCGATACCAGCCGTCTGTTCCTGGCCGGGCACTCGGCCGGCGCCTACAATGCCACCATGCTGGCGCTCGATCCGTCCTTCCTGCGCGACTATGGGGTGACGATGAACGTCCTGGCCGTCGCCGCCCTGTCGGGACCCTATGACTTCTACCCGTTTGAATATGGCGAGGTGCAGAATGCCTTCGGTTCGGCGCCCAATCCGGAAGGGACGCAGCCGATCAACCTCGTCACCAGCCGGACGCCGCCGATGTATCTGGCCACCGGCACCACCGATCCGATCGTGCGGATGCAGAATACCGAGCGCTTCGCCCAGAAACTCAAGGACAGCGGCGTCTGGGTGACGACGCGGTACTATGACGGTTTCGGGCATATGGAACCGGTCATTGCCATGGGCTCACTCTGGCGTTGGCGCATGCCGGTGCTCGATGACATGGTGGCGTTCTTCCAGATGTTCGGCGCCTTTCCGAGCGGGGTGCCCTATGTGGCGGTTGCGCCCAATGCGCCAGAGCAATTGCCGGAAGCCATCGCGCCGATGGACCAGATCGTCAATGAGCTCAATGCGATGTTCCAGCCGATCGAGAACTGACGCCAGGGCCGGAATCGCGCTAGCCTTGCTGTATGAGCACGCATCTGCGCTATGCCGGCACGGCACCAAAAATCCAGCTTGAGGCGCTTGAAGCGATCATCCGGGCGCAGCCCATTCTGATGGCGGTGCTGGAGGCGCTGCGCGGCATGGCGCTGCCCGATCACCTGCTGGTGGCCGGGGCGATCTACAACAGCGTGTGGAATGCGCTCACCGGTCGCGCCGCGCTGACCGGGATCAACGATATCGATGTGGTCTATTTCGATCCCCGCGACCTGGGATGGGATGCCGAAGATCGTGTGATCAAGGCCCTGGAGGCACGCTTTGCCGACTTGCCGATACCGGTGCAGGCGCGCAATCAGGCCCGAGTGCATCTGTGGTTCGAGCAGAAGTTCGGCATTCCATTCCCGCCACTGAGTTCGTCGGGCGAGATGCTCGGTCGCTATGCGTCCAAGACCCATGCCGTCGGCGCCCGGCTGACCAGTGCCGGCGATCTGGAGATCGTTGCACCATTCGGGCTCGATGACCTGTTCTCGTTCCGCATGGTGCCCAATCCGGTGCTGGACAACCGGCTTGCCCATGCCAGCAAGGCAGAGCGGGCCAAAGCCATCTGGCCCGAACTCACCATCATGGCCTGGCCGGACGACTGATTGGCTAAAGCGCCTCTATTTCCACCGATGCGGCCGAACGCTGCGACGGCCCGTGAAAAACCGCCTCGACATTGTTGCCATCCGGATCAAGCATGAAGGCGCCATAATAGCCGGGGTGGTAGTCGCGCTCGCCGGGGGCGCCATTGTCGATGCCGCCGGCGGCCAGTGCAGCCGCGTAGACGGCGTCGACCATGGCGCGATCACGGGCCTGGAAGGCCAGGTGCACATGGGTTGGCGGGCTATCTGCGTTTGCCGCATCGACAAACAGCTCATCGGCCTGGAACCAGTTATCGCCGGAAAAGACTATATCGATGTCCAGCACGTCAAGAATGGCCGTATAGAAAGCTCGGCTGGCGACAAAATCGCGGCTGCGCAGGTGGACGTGGTCGATCAATCGGCCGGTATGGAAGGTCATCACGAACTCCTTTTCTCGCCTGTGCGAAACGCGCGGGGCCATGCCCAGGTTGCCGCGGCGTGCAGGGCCCCTGTGGTGCCGGCACCAGGCAAAAAGAAACCGCCCGGCGAGCCGGGCGGTGTGGCAATCCGATGGTGATATTACTCGGCCTGGTCGGCAGAGGCCGAATTGAGCTGGCCGTATTTCTCGACGCCGATCTTGTCGAGCAGTTCCAGCTGGGTCTCGAGAAAGTCGATGTGGCCTTCTTCGTCCGTCAGCAGGGCTTCAAACAGGTTCTTGGAAACGTAGTCGCCCAGTTCCTCACACAGCTCGCGGCTCGCCTTGTAGGCCGCGCGGGCTTCGTACTCGCCGGCCAGATCGGCCTCGAGCACTTCCTTGATGGACTGGCCGATGCGCAGCGGCGCGACCCGCTGCAGATTGGGATGGCCTTCCAGGAAGATGATCCGCTCGATCAGGCGATCGGCGTGGTGCATCTCCTCGATGGATTCGGCGCGTTCCTTGGTCGCCAGCTTCTTGTAGCCCCAATCGTCCAGGAGACGGAAATGGACCCAGTACTGGTTGACCGCCCCGAGTTCGAGAAAGAGGGCCTCGTTAAGCCGCTCGATGACTTTTGCTTCGCCTTTCACGACGTACTCCGCTTCCTTGCTGCTTGAGTTTTTCCAGCCCGGACTGCAGGGAAACGAGTTCGCTAGAGGGGAGGGCTTGCTGCATATGATAGTTTTCGGTCACCCGAACAATTATGTCTACCACATTCGGCACGCAGCCACCACACTTGGCGCGGCGATCGAGTTCTTTGTACACCTTGGCGGGCACCACGAGCTGCCACGGATCGGCGCGCAGCAGATCAAGGACGATATCCTCGATCTCCTTGGACGTGATCATATTGCACTGGCAGATGAGCATTGCGCGGCCATATTGAAGGCATAACGGACGGACGCATAAAGCGTGGACTATAGCTGATTGTCAATGTCAGATTAGCCCTGCCAGTGTGCCTCAGGCGACTTTGCGCGGCTGTCGAGCCAGTCGAGCAGGTGATCGGCCGGCATGGGTCGCGCCATGAAATAGCCCTGGCCCTCCTCGCAACCAAGGTCGCGCAGCCGGGCATAGGCGTGACCGGATTCAATGCCCTCGGCGCAGACGCGAAAGCCGAGGCCCTGGGCGATAGAGACAATGTGACACAGCAGGAAGTCGTCATCGCCGGAGGCCCTTAGGGGGCGCACGAAGGACTGATCGATCTTGATCACGTCGGCCGGAATATGGGCGATATAGGAAAGGTTGGAATAGCCCGAGCCGAAATCGTCCAGCGCAATGGCCACGCCGGCCTGGCGCAGGCTGTTCAACTGGTCGGTGGCCCGGGCCGAATTGGTGGCCAGGGTGCCCTCGGTAAACTCAAGCTCGATATGCTGTGGCGCCAGGCCGGCGACCTGGCAGCGGTGCAGCAGGGTCTCGGCAAATCCGGCCTCGGACAGGTTGACCGGGGAGGCATTGATCGACATGCGCAGCGGGTATCCCGCATCGACAAAGCGCCGGTTCTGGTCCAGGGCGCGCTCGATCACCCACTCGGTCAGGGGGTTGATCAGGGCCGTCTGCTCGGCGAGGGGGATGAACTCGGCCGGGGAAATCGCGCCGAGCTCGGGGTGGTTCCAGCGCAGCAGGGCCTCAGCGCCGTGGCACCGGCCGGTGCCCAAGGCAATGCGCGGCTGGAAATGCAGCGCCAATTGATCGCGGGCGGCCATGGCGCGGGGCAAATCCGCCAGCAGCCGGAAGGCGCGCAAATGGGCGGCATCGGACTTGTGATCATAAAAGGCAATACCGCCGGGGGCGTTGCGGCTGTCCTGCGCCGCCACGAGGGCCGCGCGCAGGGATTCGGCGGCGCCGCGTTCCGCGTCGAGCGGCAGCAGGCCGACGCCGACATCAGTCTTGATCGGAATGGCGTTGACCGAGAGCGGGCCGGCAAAGGCGGCAGCGATGCGCCGGGCGGCAGCGGGCGCGACCTCGACCGTATCCACGGTGAGGGCCACAACGAAGCTGAGCACGCTGACATGATAGATGGTGAGCTCGTCGGGCATCTCGGCCGCGAGCAGGTCGGCGCCGGTGCGCACGAAATCCTCGGAAAAGGCCATGCCCAGAGCCCGCAGGATCTCGTTGTAGTGCTTGGCGTCGGCCAGGGTGACCAGTACCAGCAGAGTGGGCTGGTCGGTGCGCGCGAGGACGTCGAAGTGATCGATGAACTGCAGCCGGTTGGGCAGCCGGGTGACGTGATCATAGCGGCCGAGCTGGGTCAGGAACTCGGCATTGAGACGCGCGCGGGTGGCAACCGGGCCCGGAGTCATGACGTTGGCGATCGGTCGGGTTCGCTGCTTCACGCGAGCATCCTGTTGTGGCTCGCGCCGGGCGATGTGCCGACACTATGCCGCCAGTGCCTTAAGTCCGAATGAAATGATTAGCCATAACGGCGTGGAGCGCGAAACATTAATTTGCCACGCACCGTATCTTGGTGGAACAGCAGCGGAGCATCCATGCCCTTCCCGATCCTGAGCATCATCAATTTCCTCAGCCCAAAGGATGCCGGCTCCCGCAAGACCGCAAGGGACATTGCCTATGGTGCGGGCGCGCGCCAGCAGCTCGATATCTACGCACCTGTCGCGGCGCCGGCGCCGGATGCGGGCTGGCCGGTGGTATTCTTCATCTATGGCGGCTCGTGGAACGATGGCAGCCGCGCCGATTATGACTTCGTCGGCCGGGCAGTGGCGGCCCTGGGCTTTGTGACGGTGATTGCCGATTATCGCCTGCTGCCTGAAGTGGAGTATCCCGGTTTCCTCGACGACGGCACCGCCGCCATACGCTGGGTGGTAGACAATATCGCGGCGCATGGCGGGGATCCCCAGCGCATTGCCTTGATGGGGCACTCGGCCGGCGCCTATAATGCGGTCATGCTGACGCTGGACCCAGGCCACCTGGCCAGAAGCGGCCTGCTCGATCATATCGGCTGCGTCGTGGGCCTGTCGGGCCCTTATGATTTCTTCCCGTTCGACGGGCGCATCAGCCTGCGCACCTTTGGCGCGGTGCGCGAGCCGATGGCGACCCAGCCCATCCACTTTGTCAACCCGGCGGCGCCGCCGATGTTCCTGGCCACCGGCGGCAAGGACAGGCTGGTCTATCCCCGCAACACCATTGCGCTGGCCAAGCGGCTGCGGGTGGTGGGCTGTACGGTCGTGGAGCGGCACTATGACAGTCTGGGCCATCCTGGCCCGCTGCTGGCCCTGGGCCGGCCGGGGCGGGGCATGGCGCCGCTGCTCACAGAGCTGGGGGTATTCCTGCATCGCCATCTGGGCGCGGCCGTGCCGCAGCTTCAGCCGGCCTAGCAGCGGCAGTGGTCTTGCCCTGCTGGCGGCGCGCGGCGATCACGGCGGCGGAGGCGGCGGTGCGGTGGGCGGAGGAGAAGAACTCCCGATGCGCCAGGATGAGGACGGTGAGCAGGCAGGTGGCGATCGGCAGCCAGTCCGACACGAACCAGGCGACAGTGGCCACCGAGAAATAGTAGGCGCGAATGCCGCTGTTGAAATTGGCAGCGCCCAGCGCATTCATGCGGGTAATGGCGTCCAGTTCGGCCTCGGTGGTGCCATTGTCCTGATCGATGGCGCCCAGCATGATGCAGAAGTGGTTGAACTGGCGCAGCGACAGGGTGAAGGCGAAGAATGCCATGACGAACATGGTCAGCATCACCAGCAGATGCAGTTGCACGTCCAGCGGCGTATAGACCCGATGCAGGGACAAGGCATTCAGCGCGGTGATGAGCGAGGGCACCTGGCCGAAAACGGCAAAGATGGACAGGATCAGCAGCACTGCCGTCGAGGCGAGAAAGCTGACCGAGCCCATGATATTGCCCGACAGGATGGCATCGAAGGGCGAGTGCCGCACCGCCGCATTGGCCACCCAGCGGCGGCGCTGCAGGTTCATGATCACCGACAGCGACGGCCGCAGCTTTTCGACCTGCGGCACGATGATGTTGTAGGCCAGGTAGCAAAGCAGCGGAAACAGCGTGGAGATGAGTGTGGTGGACAAGGGCGGCCCCGGAAAAAGCGTTGTCGCCCCTGTTTATAACGCGATCGGTTAAAAAGGCGACGCGTTCAGATCGGTCGCGGAAAGCGGCGGTGGACAGCGTCGATTTCGGCGAGAACGGCGGGCGACAGCGTCACGTCAGCGGCACCGATGGCCAGGGCCAGTTGCTCGGTGCTGGTGGCGCCAATGATGGTGGCCGTGGTGAACGGACGCGACAGGGTGAACGCAATGGCCATCTGCACCGGATCCAGACCGTGCCGTGCGGCCAGGTCGAGATATTCGGCAGTGGCCGCCTGGGAATGTTGGTTGTAGCGCCAGAAGCTCTTCTGGTAGTCGCCGCGGCTGCCGGCCGGCACGGCGCCGTTCTGGTACTTGCCGGTCAGCAGGCCGCCGGCCAGCGGCGAATAGGCCAGCAGCCCGACCTGTTCGTGGTGGCTGAGCTCGGCCATGTCCAGATCGAACTGGCGGCGGGCGAGATTGTACTCGTTCTGCACCGAGACCAGGCGCGGCAGGCCTTTTTCCTCGGCAATGCGCAGCCACTGGGCAATGCCCCAGGTGGTCTCGTTGGAGACGCCGATATGGCCCAGCTTGCCTTCCTTGACCAGGTCGCCCAGGCCCTCGAGCATGTCGGCGATATTGTCGAGCGTATCGGCCGTGTCCTGGGTATGGGGCGCGTAAGCCCAGGAGCCCTCGAAATTGTAGCTGCCGCGCGAAGCCCAGTGGATCTGGTAGAGATCGATATGATCGGTCTGCAGGCGCTTGAGGCTGGCGTCGACGGCCTGGCGAATGGTCTTGGCGCTGGCGCGGGTATTGTCGCGGATGAAGTCCACCGGCCCGCCGGCAATCTTGGACGCGAGAATCCACTTGTCGCGCTTGCCGGTCTGCTTGAACCAGTTGCCGATGATTTCCTCGGTCCGGCCCGACGTCTCGGGACTGCGCGGCACGGCGTAGATTTCGGCGGTGTCCATGAAGTTGATGCCGGCCTCGAGCGCCATGTCGATCTGGGCATGGCCTTCGGCCTGGGTATTCTGGCTGCCCCAGGTCATGGTGCCCAGGCAGATTTCAGTGACCCGCAGATCGGTGCGGCCAAGCTTGTTCAGTTTCATCGGGGCAAGACTCGAATGCGGGGATGGGATGGCCGACACTAGCCGAACTGGACTGGAATGGTAGGTCGCGGGCGCAAAAAGTGCCGCTGTCAAAAAAGCGTCATTGAAATCCGTTTGGGGGTTGAGCATTCCAGCTCTACCCCCTATATAGCCCTCACGTCGCGGCACGGGCCGCACCGATGATAGCCAATCAGGCATTGTTATCGACTTTGACGCGGGATGGAGCAGCCCGGTAGCTCGTCAGGCTCATAACCTGAAGGTCGCAGGTTCAAATCCTGCTCCCGCAACCAAAAAAGCCCAGTGAACTCATCGAGTTCGCTGGGCTTTTCCTCTTGTCTCCATGGTGTCCGCCAGAAACAGCGCGCTGGCCTATCCGCGGCGACCGGATGCGTTGACATCGCGGGCAAGACCTCGCAGTTTGCCAATCCAATATCGTATCGGATTGTTCATGCCGCGGGTTTCAGTCGAGGAGTGCAGGCAGGCGGCGCAGCTGGCGCTGGAGGGGGCGGGCGTCGGCATAGAGGCGGCCTGGCTGCAGGCCGACCTGCTGCTGGACGCCGAATTGCGGGGCGTGCCCTCGCACGGCTTCCTGCGACTCGAGCGGATCATTGCGCGCATCAACAATGGCGTCGCCGACCCGAATGCGCGCGGGCTGCACAATTGGCGCGGCGACAGTTTTCTCAGCGTCGATGGCCAGCAAGGCTTGGGGCCGGTGGTGGCCATGCATGCGGCCGAGACGGCCGGGGAACGGGCGCGCCAGACCGGTATTGCGGTAGCCGCCATCGCCAGCAACAATCATATCGGCATGCTGGCCTGGTATGCCGAAGCGCTGGCCGAGGCCGGGCTGGTCTCGATCATCCTCACCACCAGCGAGGCCTTGGTGCATCCTTTCGGCGGCACTCGGGCGCTGCTGGGCACCAATCCGATCGCCATCGGCGTGCCGACCGATACCGGCCCCTTCGTCATTGATCTCGCCACGAGCCTCGTATCGATGGGGGAGATCCACGATCACGCGCATCGCGGTGCGCCGCTGCAGCCCGGCTGGGCGCTTGATGCGGATGGCCGGCCGACAACAAATGCCGAAGCGGCCAAGAGCGGCGCTATTGCCCCCTTCGGCGCGGCCAAGGGCTATGCGCTGGGACTGGCCTTCGAGCTGCTGGTGACGGCGCTGACCGGCGCCGCGCTGGGGCGCGACGTCACCGGCACGCTCAATGCGCAGTTCAAGAGCAACAAGGGCGATGTGTTCATCCTGATCGACCCGCTATCGGGGCAGGGCGCTGCCTTGTCGGCCTATCTCGATACCATTCGCCAGACGCCGCCCATGGAGGGGTTCGAGCAGGTGCTGATCCCGGGCGAGCGCGGCCGGGCGCGCAGGGCCGAGCGGCTGGCGGCGGGCATCGATCTGGCCGAGCCGGTCTGGGCGACCATGCAAAGGCTGCGCGACGCGGCCAAACTCGAATCGAGGATATGATGGGCCTGTTTGCCACCATGCGCGCACCGCGCAGCATCGTCTTTGGCGCCGGGCAGCGCCACAGCCTGTCGGGCTATGCGCGGTCACTGGGCCAGAAGGCGCTGATCGTCACCGATGAACGCATGGGCGCCAGCGCCGACCTGCGCGAGATGATCGATGGGCTCCAGACAGCCGGCGTCGCCGTGGCGGTGTTTGACCAGACGCTGCCGGAAGTGCCGCTCGACTGCATCGTGCAATGCGTCGCCTTAGGGCGCAGTTTCGGGCCCGATCTGGTGATCGGGCTGGGGGGCGGATCCTGTCTCGACATGGCCAAGGTCACGGCGATCCTCTTGGCGCATGGCGGCTCGCCCCGCGATTATTTCGGCGAGTTCAAGGTGCCCGGCCCGGTGCTGCCGCTGATTGCCGTGCCGACCACGGCCGGCACCGGCTCGGAAGCGACGCCGGTGGCGGTGGTGGCCGATAGCGAGCGCCTGCTCAAGGTGGGCATTGCCAGCCCCTATATCATTCCGCTGGTGGCGATCTGCGATCCCGAGCTGACGCTGAGCGCCCCGCCGGGTCTGACCGCCATTGCCGGCGCCGATGCGCTGACCCATGCCATTGAGGCACTGACCGCCCTGCCGCGCGCGGTGGACGGCTCGATCACCCATGAACACGTTTTTCTGGGCAAGAATGCCCTCAGCGACGGGCATGCGCGCGAGGCGATTTCTCACCTGGCGCGGGGCCTGCAGCGCTCGGTCGAGAACGGCCAGGATCTGGCGGCGCGCGAGGACGTCATGTATGGCGCGCTGCTGGCGGGTCTGGCCTTCGGCACGGCCGGCACGGCAGCGGCCCATGCCATTCAATATCCGGTGGGTGCTCTCACCAAGACGGCGCATGGCGCCGGCGTCGCCTGCCTCATGCCCTATGCCATGAGTTTCAATCTCAGCCATGCCACGGCCTCGATGGCCGAAGTGGCCACGGCGATGGGCGTCGCGGTGGCCAGCGATGATGCCAAGGCGAATGCCGAACGCGCCATCGTGGCGGTGGAGAGACTGTTTGCCGCTATCGGCATTCCGCCTGACCTCAAGACCTTGGGCCTGCGCGAGGATCAGCTCGACTGGACTGCCGAACAATCGCTGGGCGCGGCGCGCCTGGTCAAGAACAACCCGCGCCCACTCGACCTCAACGCCATGCAGGCCATCGTGCGAGCCGCCTTTGCCGGCGACCGCCAGTCGCTGCTCACCCAGGAATAGACCATGCTCACGCTCCCAGAATCCCTGCAGTCCTTCGGTATCGCGGACGCGGTCAAGACCGACCTCTATATTGATGGCGCCTGGCGCGCCGGGACCGGGGGCAGGCGGATCGACGTGCTCGATCCCTCCACCGGCAAGACCATCGGGACGGTGGCTGACGCCACCGTCGAGGATGGTATTGCTGCCGTCACAGCCGCCCATGAGGCGCTGCCGGCATGGGCCGCCATGGCGCCGCGGCAGCGCGGGGAAATCCTGCGCAAGTGCTGGGAACTGATGATCGCCCGCAGCGAGATGTTTGCGCGGCTGATCAGCCTCGAAAACGGCAAGGCACTGCCCGATGCGCGCGGCGAGGTGGCCTATGCGGCCGAGTTCTTCCGCTGGTTTTCCGAAGAAGCCGTGCGGCTCAACGGCGATTTTTCAACTGCCCCGAGCGGCAATAACAAGATCCTGGTGACCCAGCAGCCGATCGGGGTCGCCGTGCTGATCACGCCGTGGAATTTCCCGGCCGCCATGGCCACCCGCAAGATCGCCCCGGCCTTGGCCGCCGGCTGTTCGGTGGTGCTCAAGCCGGCTACCGAAACGCCGCTGACCGCCTTTGCCATGGCGGCGCTGATGGCAGAGGCCGGCGTGCCCAAGGGTGTGGTGAATGTGGTCACTACATCAAGCGCGGGCAAGCTGGTCTCGGCCATGCTGCATGACCCGCGCGTGCGCAAGCTGTCCTTCACCGGCTCGACGGCGGTGGGTCGGGCGCTGCTCAAGGAGGCGGCCGACCAGGTGATCAACTGCTCGATGGAGCTGGGCGGCAATGCGCCCTTCGTGGTGTTCGACGATGCCGATCTGGGCAAGGCGCTCGATGGCGCCATGCTGGCCAAGATGCGCAATGGCGGCGAGGCCTGTACCGCGGCCAACCGCTTCTATGTGCAGAGCGGCATTGCCGAGCGCTTTTCCAGAGGCCTGGCCGACCGTATGGGCAAGATGCAGGTCGGCGCGGGCTATGACGAGGCGGTGGCCTGTGGCCCGTTGATCAACCAGAAGGCAGTTGATCGCATTGCCGATCTGGTCAAGGACGCCGTCGCCAAGGGCGCGACCGTGCTGACCGGCGGCGCGGCCAGCGGCGGCGATGGCTTCTATTTTCCGCCCACCGTGCTCAGCGGCGTGTCGGGCGATGCCGAAATGGTGCGCGACGAGATTTTCGGGCCGATTGCGCCGATCTCGATCTTCGAGACCATCGACGAGGCGGTGGCCCTGTCCAATGACAGCGAATATGGGCTGATTGCCTATGTCTATACCGAGGACCTCAAGAAGGGCCTGCAGGTGGCCGAGCGCTTCGAGGCCGGCATGGTCGGGCTCAATCGCGGCCTGGTCTCCGATCCGGCCGCGCCGTTTGGTGGCGTCAAGCAGTCGGGCCTGGGGCGCGAGGGGGCGCATCACGGCATCCTGGAATTCTGCGAGACCAAATATATCGCGGTGAGCTGGTAAATGGCGGTTCCCAGCGCGGTCGCCGGCCTGCTGCGGCGCCCTGCCCGGCTGGGCGACGAGGTCTATAGCGCCATCTTTGCCCGCATCATGTCGCTCGACATCGCCCCGGGCACGCGCATCTCGGTCGATGCCGTAGCGCGCCAGCTGGGCGTCTCGCAGACGCCGATCCGGGAGGCGCTGACGCGGCTCGAGGCCGAAGGGCTCGTCGTCAAGACGCACCTCGTCGGCTATAGCGCGGCGCCGCAGATGACGGTGGCGCAGCTGGCCGAGCTCTATCAGCTGCGCCTGCTGCTCGAGCCTTTCGTGGCACGCCAATGCGCCCTGTCCATGCCGGATACGATGCTGGTCCACCTTGGGGGACTGTGCAGCGAGATGGCGGCGCTGTCGCAGCGCGAGGGGCTGGATGCCTATGCCCAGTTCGCCCAGATCGACATGGCGTTTCACGACCAGCTGGCGGCCAGCGCCGGCAATGGCCTCGTGGTCGAGGCCCTGTCGCGGCTGCATACCCATGTGCACCTGTTCCGCCAGGTGTTTGACGCAAGGGCGCCGGCAGCCGCCGTGACCGAGCATGAGGCTATCCTCAAGGCGATCGCGGCGCGCGACGCCGATGCTGCCGAGGCGGCCATGCGGAGCCATATCGAGCAATCGCGGGCGCGGTTTGGCGGGCACTAGAGGTCAAGTAGCGGTTTTCACATCGGGGCAGGTAGGCTAGATACGCGTGACCGTGCAAGGATAGCGCAACAGTATGACCAGCCTCAAGTTTGGAACCAGCGGCCTGCGTGGCCTGGCGGTCGACCTCGTTGGTGAGGCGGCGCGGCGTTATACGCGGGCGTTCCTCGACTATCTGTCGCAGGGCGACCGGCCAGTCACCGCGCTTTATCTGGGGCGTGACCTGCGCGCCAGCAGCGCGGCGATTTCGGCCGATTGTGCTGCCGCCGCTGCGGCCATGGGCCTGCGCGTGATCGATTGTGCTGAACTGCCCGCGCCGGCCCTGGCCCGGCACGCCATGGCGGCGGGCGCCCCCAGTATCATGGTCACCGGCAGCCACATTCCGGCAGACCGCAATGGCCTCAAATTCTTCCGCGCCAGCGGCGAAATCAGCAAGGCCGACGAAGCCGGCATCTTAGCGCAGCTGGGCGATGCCGTGGACGGCGACTACCGCACCAGGCCGGTCGATGACAGCGCCGCGGCCGCAGCCAATTACCGTGATCGCTATCGCGGCTTGCTGGCGAGCGACGCGCTCAAGGATTGGCGCATCGGGGTTTTCGAGCATTCCACCACGGGGCGCCAGGCTCTGGCAGAGGTGTTTGCCGGCTTCGGGGCGCAGATCGTCCTTCTGGGCCGGGTGGCCGACTTCGTGGCGGTCGATACCGAAGCCTTTGGTGACGCGGTGTTTGCGCCGCTGCCGGGCTGGATCGCCGAGCATGGGCTTGATGCCATCATTTCGGCTGATGGCGATGCCGACCGGCCGCTGCTGATGGACAGCCAAGGGCAGTTCGTCCGGGGCGATGTGCTCGGCCTCTTGGCGGCGCAGTTCCTTGGCGCCGACACGGTGGTCACCCCCGTTACCTCCAATACTGCCATCGAAGCCACAAGCTATTTCGCCTCGGTGGTGCGGACCCGTGTCGGCTCGCCCTTTGTCGTTGCCGGCATGCAGTCGGCCATCGCCGCCGGCGGGCGCTGCGTGGTCGGCTTCGAGGCCAATGGCGGCACGCTGCTGGGCAGCGCGCTCCGCCTGGGCAATGCCGACCTGCCGGCCCTGATGACGCGGGATGCCATCCTGCCGCTGATCGGGGTGTTCGGCCGGGCCGCTGCCGAAGACTGCAGCATTGCCGACCTGGTGGCGGCACTGTCGCTGCGCGTGGCGCTGAGCGATCGGCTGGAGAATTTTGCCGCCGAAAAAAGCCGCGCCCTGCTGGAGGCGCTGGCCGTGCCGGCAGGGGCCGCGGCCTATTTTGCTGCGCGCGGGGCGATCCTGCGGTCGGCCAGCATTGACGGTCTGCAGGTCTTTCTTGACGATGGCACCATGGTTCACTATCGGGCCTCCGGCAATGCGCCCGAACTGCGCTGCTATGTCGAGGCCGATACCGAAGCGCAGGCGCAGGATGCGCTGCGCTGGGGCCTGACCGCGGCCAGCACGGCGACGGCGCATGGCTGATAGTGTCACCCAATGTTCTTACCTGTCACCCCAATGGCTGAGGCCTTCATGACCAGCAAAATCGTTCCCGTCATCCTTGCCGGCGGCCAGGGCACGCGGCTGTGGCCGATGTCCCGGGCGACGCGGCCCAAGCAGTTCATCGAGCTGATGGGCAATCGATCGCTGTTCCAGCAGACGCTGGAGCGCCTGGCCGGATCGGATCGCTATGCGGCGCCGATCGTGGTGACCAATGCGGACTACCGTTTCGTGGTCGCCGAACAGGCACAGGAGGCGGGGGTGGCGCTCGGGGCGATCCTGCTCGAGCCCGTGGCGCGCAATACGGCGGTGGCCATTGCCGCCGCGGCCTATTTCGCCCTCGAACAGGATGCCGAGGCGATCCTGCATATCCTGGCCTCCGATCACGCGATCACTGCCGATGCCGCCTATTATGGCGCCGTGGGCACCGCCGAAGCGGCGGCCCGTGCCGGCTGGCTGGTCACCTTCGGTATCGTGCCGACCCGGCTCGAGATCGGCTATGGCTATATCGCGGTGGGCGAGGCGCTGCCTGCTGGCGGCAACAAGGTCGGCCGCTTTGTCGAAAAGCCCGACCTGGCGACGGCCGAGCGGCTCCTGGCCGAAGGCGGCTATGTCTGGAATTCGGGCATGTTCATGATCGGCGCCAGAGCCTTCATCGCCGAATGCGAAGCGCTGGCCCCCGAGACGGCGGCGGCGGCGCGTCGCGCTGTCGAACTGGCCAGGACCGATCTCGACTTCGTGCGACTCGATACCGCGGCATTCGGCGCCGCGCCGAGCATTTCCGTGGACTATGCCATCTTCGAAAAGACCGACAAGGCCGCGGTGCTGCCGGTGACCTTTGCCTGGTCGGATCTGGGCTCCTGGGACGCGGTATGGAGCGCGCATGCGCCCGATGCCAATGGCAATGTGGTGCTCGGCTCGGCACTGCTGTCGGACACCAGCAATACCATGGTGGTGACAGATGGCGCCCATGTCGTGGTCGAGGGCCTCGACGATGTCGCCATCATTGCCAGCCAGGACGCGATCTTTGTCGGCCGGCTGTCGCAGGCGCAGCGGGTCGGGGCGCTGGTCAAGCAGCTCAAGGCCGATCCGGCCACGCAGGCCCTGACCGAGACGCACAAGACCGCCTATCGGCCCTGGGGCGGCTATTCATCGGTGCTGCTGGCCGAGCGCTTCCAGGTCAAGCGCCTGTTCGTCAAGCCGGGCAAGAAGCTGAGCTTGCAGAAGCACTTCCACCGCTCCGAACACTGGGTTGTGGTCAAGGGTACTGCCGAGGTGACGATCGACGGGCAGATTTCTATCCTGACGGAAAACCAGTCGATCTACCTGCCGCTGGGCTGCACGCATCGCCTGGCCAATCCGGGCAAGATCGAGCTCGAGCTCATCGAGGTGCAGACCGGATCCTATCTGGGCGAGGACGATATCGTGCGCACCGAGGATGATTTCGGCCGAGCCGGCTAGCAACGCGTCTCCGGGCTCAGGAACAATCCAGGCGCCGGTCTGCCGCGTAATAGTGGTGATCGGCGCCCGGAAGCCAGCATGCACAAGAAGCCCCATCTGCCGGAAAAGACCTGCGCCTGCTGCGGCCGGCCGTTTGCCTGGCGCAAGAAATGGGCGCGCGACTGGGACGCGGTGAAATTCTGCTCGGAACGCTGCCGACGTGACAAGGCGCCGGGGCGTTAGGCCGCCAGGCGCTGCAGGTTCATGGTGACGGTAACGATGATGCCGCCCTCGGACCAGTCGGTCTTGAGCGTGCCGCCCAGGGCGCCGGTAATGCTGCGGTTGAGCAGCTTGCTGCCATAGCCCTCATCGCTCGGTGGCGCTACGGCGGGGCCGCTGCGTTCGGTCCAGACCAGGCAGACTTCGTCTTCCGAGGTGGTGCCGGAAATGTCGAGCATGCCGGTTTCGACCGACAGGGCGCCATATTTGAGCGAGTTGGTGGCCAGCTCATGGATCACCAGGGCGACCGTGGTGGCCGACTGTTCGCCAATGCCCATGCGCGGCACGGCCACGCGAATACGGCCGCTGAAGGCGCCAGAATCATCATAGGGGGCCAGCAGCACGGCGATGAGGTCACCCAGCAGGGCGGCGCGGCCCTGATTGTCGGGCAGGGGCCTGACCATGTCATGGGCCCGGCCAAGCGCCATCAGGCGGGCGGTGAGTTCCTCGGCCATCTGTTCGACAGACACGGCAGATCGCGACGTCAGCGTGGTGAGACCCGAGGCAATCGCCAGCAGGTTCTTGACGCGATGGCTCATCTCGCCGGCCAGCAATTCGTGGCCTTCCTCGGCCTGCTTGCGGCCGGTGACGTCGAGGAAGACGCCGCTCATCTGGCCCTTGTGCAGGCCCTCGTCATTGCCCAGGCCGCGGGCGGAGATCCAGCGGATTTCCTCACCAAGCAGGATGCGGAAGTCGATTTCATAGGCACCGACCAAGGCGCGGGTGGCCGAAAATGCCGTGCGGACGCGGTCCCGATCGGCCGGATGAATGCGCGACGAGAGGTCCTCGAAGGTGACGGTGTGGGTCTCGGGCAGGCCCCAGAGATCGAAGGCCAGCTCATCCATGTCGAAGGCGTCTGTTTCCACGCGCCAGGACCAGAGCGCGACTCCGGCGGCGTGCAGCGCCCGCTGGAGAGTGCCCACTTCCCAGAGCGGGTGGTCTACGTCGCTGAATGGCATGGGCGGTCTCCTGACCCCGTTTGACAGATTGCGCCCGCTCGCGCCACCCCTGACACCGCGCTGCAGGGGCAGCACGAGCCCCATGGGTCCAGATTCAGCGGAGGAAGGTCTGCATCAACAGGCCACGACATTGACCGCAAGGCCGGCCAGGCTGGTTTCCTTGTACTTTTCACTCATGTCGAGGCCGGTCTGGCGCATGGTTTCGATGCAGGCGTCGAGAGGAACATGGTGGGTGCCGTCACCCTTGAGCGCGAGCGACGCGGCGGTCACTGCCTTGACCGCGCCAAAGGCATTGCGCTCGATGCAGGGAATCTGCACCAGGCCCGCTACCGGATCGCAGGTCATGCCCAGATGGTGCTCCAGGGCGATTTCGGCGGCGTTTTCGACCTGTTCGGGCGTGCCGCCCATAATGGCGCAGAGGCCGGCCGCGGCCATGGCCGAGGCGGAGCCCACCTCGCCTTGGCAGCCCACTTCGGCGCCCGAGATCGAGGCATTGTGCTTGATGATGCCGCCAATGGCGGCGGCCGTCAGCAGATAGTCGCGCACCGTCTGCGGCGTTGCGGCGGCGTTGAACTTGAGGAAATAGCGCATCACGGCGGGGATGACCCCGGCGGCGCCATTGGTTGGCGCGGTGACGACGCGGCCACCGCCGGCATTCTCCTCGTTGACGGCCATGGCATAAAGGCTCAGCCAGTCATTGGCCATCAGCGGGGTGATCTCGTTGCGCTGCCATTGCGGCTCGAGCTGGGCGTGGATGGCGCCGGCCCGGCGCTTGACTTTGAGCCCGCCCGGCAGAATGCCGGTCTGGGCGATGCCGCGGTCGATGCAGGCATTCATTACGCCCCAGACCTCGTCGATGCCGCGGTCGAGCGCCAGCCTTGTGGTGCCGGCTTCCTCATTGGCGCGCTTCATGGCGGCGATGGAGAGGCCCGAGGCGGCGGCCATGGCCAGCATGTCGCGGGCATGGGCAAAGGGGTAGGGCACGTCGGCCTGTGCCGGTGGCGCGTGCTTGAGCGCGGCGAGTTCGTCGCCGCTGACGACGAAGCCGCCGCCGACGGAAAAATAGGCGCGGCGCAGCAGCAACTGGCCATCGCCGTCATAGGCGGAAAACTGCAACCCGTTGGGGTGGCCGGGCAGGGGCGTGCGCTTGTCAAGAACCAGGTCGACCGCCGGACGGAAGCGATAGGCGCCATGGCCGGGTGGGTGCACCGTGCCACTGGCCTCGACGGCGGCCACCAGCGCATCCATGGCATCGGGGTCGACGGTCTTGGGGTCCTGCCCGCACAGGCCGAGCGTCACCGCGCGGCCGCTGCCATGGCCGATGCCGGTAAAGGCCAGCGAGCCGTGCAGGCTGGCGGTCAGGGCGGCAGGCCGGGCATTGGCGGCGCGCGGCCAGTCGCCGGTGGCCAGTTCATCGAGGAAGCGGCGCGCTGCCGTCATCGGTCCCATGGTGTGGGAGCTGGAAGGGCCGATGCCGATTTTGAAGACGTCAAAGACGGACAGGAACATGGCCGACATAGTGGCTGATCTGCGCGCCGACGCAAGGGGCTACCAGGGCAGGGGCAGGCCGGTATGGTCGAGCATCCGGCCGGTATCGACCGGGCCGGCGCGATCGAGCACGCCGAGCAGGCGCTCGGCCGCGTCCATCGGCGATACCGGGGGGTGGCCGGGGCCCGAAAAGGGCGCCGAGAGCGGCGTGGCCACGGTGCCCGGATGCAGGGTCAGGCACAGCGCCTCCGGCCGTGAGCGCGCCAGCTCGATGGCTGCGGTGTGGATCAGCTGGTTGAGGGCCGCCTTGGCGGCGCGATAGCCGTACCAGCCGCCCAGCTGGTTGTCGCCAATGCTGCCCACCTTGGCGGAAATGGCGGCAAAGACCGCCTTGCCCTGACGCGGCAGCAGCGGCAGAAAGTGCTTGGCGACCAGCGCCGGTCCGATGGCGTTGATGGCAAAGCTGCGCGTCAGATTGTCGGCATCGAGCTGGCGCCAGCTCTTTTCGGGCTGCTGGCTGGCATCATGCAGCAGGCCGGTGGCCAGCAGGACCAGCCGGATGGGCAGCTGGGTCGCGGTTGCGGCCTCGGCCGCGCGGACAATGCTGGCCTCGTCGGTCAGCTCGAAGCCATCCATGCGGCGCGAGATGGCCAGCACCTGATCGAACTGGCCAGTCTGGCGCAAAGCCAGATCGAGCGCGCTGCCAATGCCGCCACTGGCACCAAGGACGACGGCGATGCCGCCAGGCGGAAAGGATTGCAGGTCAACGGGCATGGGTGCCTCCTGAACATGTTACGCAGCAGCGGCCGCCGCGGTTCAGTATCGTTCCACATCCTGCAACAGTGTGGGCCGGCATTGGCGATTGTGTCAGCAAGCCGGGTCGCCGATATCTGGGACCATCCCAGCCAAGGAGTTCAGTCGTGGCCGACTATCACTATCGCGAAGCCAAGGGTGCCGATCCGACCGCGCCGCTGCTGTTCGTGTTTCACGGCACCGGAGGCGACGAAAACCAGTTCTTCGAGCTGGGCAGTCAGCTTGTGCCTGGCGCCCGCATCATCGCGCCGCGCGGCGATGTCAGCGAAGGCGGCGCGCTGCGCTATTTCCGGCGTACCGCCGAGGGCGTCTATGACATGGACGACCTGCGCCAGCGCACGGCGCAGATGACAGCCTTCGTGCGGGAACGCCTTGCCGAAAGCCAGCCGCGCGCCGTCATCGGGCTGGGCTATTCGAACGGCGCCAACATCCTGGCGGCGGTGCAGTTCGGTGATCCCGAGCTTTTCGCCGCCAGCGTGCTGATGCACCCGCTGATCCCCTTTACCCCGGCTTGCGCCGATTTCACCGGTCGTCAGGTGCTGATCACCGCCGGCCAGCGCGATCCGATCTGCCCCGCGCCGGCAAGCCAGGCGCTGGCCGACTATTTCCGCGCCCAGGGCGCGCAGACGTCGCTTTACTGGCATGCCGGCGGCCACGAGATACGTCCCGAGGAACTCCGCGAAGCGCAAACCTTCCTGGCAGGAGCTGTCCGATAGACTGTTGCCGACTGGCCGTCGGTGAATTCTGTAGCGTCGGCCCCGTCTGTTAACCTGTTCTAGAGGGGCGGCGCAGAGTATTGGTGCTGCCAGCAACTGCGCTGCCGAGATCGATTACCAACGAGACGTGCCATCACCGCCATTCGCCAAAAGATTGCGGTCAGCCTGCGCCTTCGCATGTTGATATTCGTGCTGCTCGGCTTTGCTGCTGTAGCCCTACCTGCCTATGTCGCATTCAACTGGGTTGTGGCCGGCACCATCCTGCAGCTTGGCACTCTGTTTGCCGAAAAACAGATCCTTTATGACCGGCACCGGGGTCTGGAGGCCCTGACGCGGGAGGTGTCGCTGGCGGAAACCCTGGCGGGATCGCAGTCGATCCGTGATTGGGCCAACAATGAGAGCGATCCGTCCCTGGCACGGCGCGGCATCGCCGAACTCGAGCATTTTCGTCGCTCGTTTGCCGATCAGAGCTATTTCTTCGCCATGGGGGGCTCGGGGAACTACTATTTCAATGATGCGAGCAATGCGTATGCCGGCGAGCAGCGGCGCTACACGCTCGATCCCGACAACCCCCGCGACAGCTGGTATTATGCGACGGCGGCGCTTGGCACGGGTTGCCACCTGAACGTGGACAATGACGCCAACCTGCGGGTAACCAAGGTATGGATGAATTGCGTCATCCGTGAAGGCCGCATAGTGCTGGGCGTTCTGGGCACGGGCATCGACCTCAGCGCCTTCATCCAGGAAGTGGTCAATGTACCTCAGGCAGGGGTCACCTCCATGTTTGTGGATCGTCAGGGCGCGGTACAGGCGCATCGCGACATCGATCTGATCGATCTGCGCAGCCTGGCCGAGGACCTGGAAGACAAGCGGACGGTATTCTCGCTGGTGGATCATTCGGCCGATCAGGTGGCATTGCGCCAGATGATGGAGTCAGTGGCCGGGGGCGAGGCCGTGGTCAGGTCCAAATTCATGGATATCGGCAACAAGCAGATGCTGGTCGGTGTCGGCTATCTGGACCGGCTGGGCTGGTTCAACGTGACGTTAATGGATATCGACACCATCATCGACCGGCGGCTGTTTGCGCCGATCGGCGCGCTGCTGGCGGTGACCATGGGGCTGGTGGCCGTGGCGCTGATGCTGGTATTCAAGCGGCAGGTGCTCGATCGCCTCAAACAGCTCGAAACGGCCGTGCGCAGCGCGCGCGCCGGCGACTATGGCCCGGCGCTTTCCATGAAGCAGGGCGAGCGCGACGAAGTTGGTCGCCTGTCGGCGGCCTTTACCGAAATGGCGGTGGCGGTGTCCGAGCATACCAGCCAGCTCGAAAGCCGGGTCAGGGCGCGTACAGAGGAACTCGAGGCGTTGGCCTTCCGCGATGGCCAGACCGGCATAGCCAACCGTCGCGGCTTCGCGGCGGCCTTCGATGCGTTGCCGGCGGGACGGCAACACGGCCTCCTGCTGATCGATATCGATCATTTCAAGGCCATCAACGATGATTTCGGCCATGCCGCCGGCGATGCCGTCATCGGTGAGGTGGCCGCGCGGATCGTGCAGGCCATCGGCGCGGGGGATACCTGCGCCCGCTGGGGCGGCGACGAGTTCATTGTGCTGTTGTCCGACCGCTCGCCCCAGCAGATGCGCGCAGCCGCTGAGCGCGTCATTGCCGGCGTCAACGGGCGTCCGGTCGGGCTTCCCGATGGTCGCCCCTGCCAGATCACCGCCAGTGTCGGGGCCTGCCTGATCGAGCCGGGCGACGCGATCGATGCTGCCTGCGAAATGGCCGATACGGCCCTCTATCTTGCCAAAGGGGCGGGACGCAACCAGGTCATGACGTTTGATCGTCAACCCCAGGTCCGGGCATAGTCGGTGCAAGGCCGGCAATTGTCGTTGCCGGCTCAACGTGTATAGTTCTGCCTGGATGCGGCAACCTGGCTTGGCCAGGTGCATGGCGGCCGGTCAAAGTGGGTGGAATGGGTAGATTTTCGGTTAGCCTGCTGTGTGCTCTGGCCCTGGCCGGTTGCACAGGCGCCAATACCAGTTTGAGCACCATACAGGTCTCGGGCGCCGAGGAAGCGTTTCCGGCCGATTACCAGCTGCGCGCCCGGCGCTACCTTGCCGACGAGGATCTGGCGGGCGTCCGGATCTCCTATCCGCGGACCGTGGTGGGTGAGACGGCCCTCAGCCCCCGGCGCTGGTATGTGTGCCTGGATGGTCTGACGCCGTCCGCGCCGCCGCCACGCCGCGCCAAGCCGCTGCTGGAAGCGGCGCTCGACCTGGCCCGGCCGGATGTGGCAGCAGACAGGTATCAGGTCATCCTGATCCTGCGCGCCACAGGATCGACCGCGGCTATCAAGGGGTTCGACGCCCCCTTGTGTGGCGATGGTCGCTATGAGGCACTGGCAGCGGGATAGAGCATGCAGTTCAAGGTCACCTATGCCCGGTACCTGGCTGACCGGCGGCGCCTGGAGTTCACGGCCTCGGGTGAGCGCAATGGGTGCCTGTTCACCGTGGTGACCGACGTGATCTGTCTCAAGGAACCGCGCACGCCCGAAAATGTGCATCTGGTGGCCCTGGCCCGGCTGACCGAGATCTTCCGGCGCCGCAGCGCCTCGGGCTATTAGCCGGCTCAGGCCTTGATGTCAGACCAGTTGGCGTGGCGGCGGAACTGGTTGACCGCGTAGGAACAGACCGGGGTGATGCGGAAATGGCCCGCCCGGGCGTCGTCAACGGCAAATTCCATCAGCGTGGCGGCGATGCCGCGCCCCTGGAATTCAGGTGGTACGCCGGTATGATCGATGACGATATTGCCGTCCTCGGTCTTGCGGAAGGTCATTTCGGCCTCGGCGGTGGGCGAGAGCTTGATGACATAGCGGCCTGTCTTGGCCTCGTCTTCGCGTTGGACGGTCATTTCATTGTCGTTCATGGCGCGGTCTTCCTGCTGCTGGGCTCAAGATATGGGGCCGGCGGGGCCCGTGAGCAAGCCGATTAATGGGCGATGACTTAATGGGCGATGTCGCTATTGCCCCAGCGCGCCTGGATGGCGCGACCCAGCCCGCCCAAAGCCGGGGCCGCAAACAGCAGGATACGCTGATAGGAATGGAGCAGGACGAAGAGGCCGGCCAGGATCAGCGTGCCGACCACGATGACCAGTTCGAGCGACAGACCGATTGATTTCAGCCAGGCGGTGAGCAGCATGCCGGGCAGGATATGGGCCGCCGCCCAGGCAAAGGCCGAGGTGACGTTGATCAGGGTGAAATAGGCGTAGTTCATGCCCATGATGCCGGCCACGCCGGGAATGACGGCTTTCACGCCGGGGATGAAGCGGCCGATGAACACCGCCTTGCCGCCGTGCCGGGCGAAAAACGCTTCGCCGCGCGCGATCATGGCGCGGTGGTGGCGGAAGGGCCAGATGTCGCGGATGGTGTCCTTGAGGAAATGGCCGATCGTATAGGAAAGGGCGTCGCCGATGATCGCCCCTGCCACCGCCGCCAGATAGACCTCCCAAAACGGCAGGCGCCCCTCGGCGATGATGCCGCCGGCCAGCAGCAGGACCGGCGTCGAGGGCACGAAGAGCCCGAGAATGAACACGGCCTCGCCAATGGCAATGGCGAAGATGAACCAGAAGGTCAGCCAGAAATTGCCGGAAATGGCGTTCAGGAACTCTTCGAGATAAACCGAGACTTGGTGGAAAATGTCAAACATGCCGGTCCGGTCTGGTGATGCTGTGGCGGCAAGCCTCCAGCACTGGTTGACTATGGGCGCCTGGGCGAACAGGCTCAAGCTTTATCCTCTAGAGAGCTTCCATGAACTCCTTGTTACACCACATGATTGCCGCCGGCCCCCGCCCGGTGGCGCCGTTTTCCCATGCCGTGGAGGCCGATGGCTGGGTATTCGTCACCGGCCAGATGCCGACTGACCCGGCCGCGCCCGATGCGCCGCTACCCAGCGGCATTGCCGCCCAGACCACGCGGGTGATGGATAATCTGCGTGTGGTGCTCGACGGGATCGGCCTCGGCTTTGCCGACATCACCATGGCGCGGATCTACCTGACCCAGTTCGAACGCGACTATGCCGGGCTCAACGCGCTGTGGCCGAGTTTTTTCGAGCCCGGCAAGCTGCCGGCGCGCACCACAATCGGCGTCACCGCCCTGGCTGTCGGGGCACTGGTGGAGATCGATCTTATCGTGCGGCGGCCGTAGGATGGCTGGGCCCGCCCCCTCTCTCGCACGGGTGAGGGGACAGGCCCTTGCTGCAATCAGCCCGCGTAGGCCTGCACGCTCTGCTGCTGTTCGCCCAGGCCTTGGATACCCAGGCGCATGACATTGCCCGGCTTGAGCCAGACCGGCTCGGGCTTGATGCCCATGCCAACCCCGGGGGGCGTGCCGGTGGTGATGATGTCGCCCGGCTGCAGGCTCATGAACTGGCTGACATAGCTGACCAGATGGGCAACGCCGAAAACCATGGTTTTGGTCGAGCCGTCCTGGTAGCGGTGGCCGTCGACCTCGAGCCACATCTTGAGGTTCTGCGGGTCGGGAACCTCGTCACGCGTCACCAGCCAGGGGCCGATGGGGCCGAAGGTATCGGCCGACTTGCCCTTGACCCACTGGCCGCCGCGTTCGGTCTGGAAATGGCGCTCGGAGAGGTCATTGACCACGCAATAGCCGGCGACATGGTCGAGCGCATCGGCCTCGTCAACGTAACGCGCCTCGGTGCCGATGATGACGCCCAGCTCGACTTCCCAATCGGGCTTGATGGCGTTCTTTGGAATGATGACGTCGTCATTGGGGCCGATGATGGCGCTGGTGGCCTTCATGAAGAGGATCGGCTCCTTGGGAATGGCGGCGCCGGTTTCGGCGGCGTGATCGGCATAGTTGAGGCCGATGCAGATGAATTTACCCACATTGGCCACGCAGGGGCCGATGCGTTCTCCGGCCTCGAGCCGGGGCAGGGTGCCGAGGTCGGTGGCACGGATCCTGGCGAGGCTGGCGTCCGAGAGGGTGGCGCCGCCGATGTCATCGACAATGCCGGAGAGGTCGCGGATGGCGCCATCCTCGGCCAGGATGGCGGGCTTTTCGGCGCCCTTGGGGCCGATGCGCAGCAGTTTCATCAGTGAAGTCCTTGTGTGAAGCGGCCAGTTCGTGGACTGGCGGTGTTGCGCAAAGCGCCGATGGGATGGGCCAGATGTCCTAGCCGTCGGGACGGATAATGCCCTTCTTGAGCAGGATATTGCCATAGAGCCGCCGCTCGCCGGTCTGGACGATCGCGTAGCCCTGCTTGACCCGGTCATAGAAGGCGAAACGCTCGAGCGCGGCCACGCTCATCTTGGGCTCATGCTGGCGCACGATCGTGTCGAAGGCCTCCACCACCGGCTCGCGCTTGCTGGCGTCGCCCACCGTCTGCATGACGAATACCGCGTTGTCGACGAAGTCATCGAGCGGCAACAGCGTCAGCACGGCGTCGAGCACGTCGGTGGCGCTGATGCCATCGAGGCGCACCAGAGCCGGGCCGGCAGCATCGGCCGGATAGTTGGCATCGACAATGGCGATCTCGTCGCCATGGCCCATGGCCCGCAGGATGCCGAGCAGGTCGGGTCCCAGAATGGGGGGAATGAGTTTGAGCATGTCTTTGGCCTCCTCAGCCGAAAGGGAAACTGTCGCTGTCGCTGCCCAGGGTCGCGCCATCGGCGAACAAAGCGGGATGTTCGCGGGCAAAGGCAAAGAGCTCTACCATGACGGCGTCGACATGGGCGCGGATGGCGGTAATGGCCTGCTCCTTGCTGGCGGCCAGGATGCCATCGAAGATGGCCTGGTGCTCGGCAATGGTCAGGGCGAGACGCCGCGGGGTGACGATCAGCCAGCGGGCCCGGTCGAGGTTGGCCCGCGCTGAATCGATGATGTTCTTGATCTTGGTGAATTCCATGGCGCGGAAGATGATGTCGTGGAATTCGATATCGAGCTGGTGGAAGGCCTCGGCATCGTCGCGCTCGGCGGCGCCGCGCTGGGCGGCCATATTGGCGTGCAGCGCTGCGATGAGGTCGCGGTCATGGCGGCCGATGAAGACGCGCAGCGCCTCGCTTTCGAGCCCTTTGCGGATCAGCATATATTCGCGGACATCGGCAATGCGCACCAGCGATACGGTGGAGCCGCGCTGCGGCGCAATGTCGACCAGGCCCTCGGCCTGCAGCCGGGCCAAGGCTTCGCTGACGGGAAAGCGCGAGACGCCGAGCTGAGCGCAGACCTCGGACTTGTCGATGGCGCTGCCCGGCGGCAGAGCCAAAGAGACAATCGCCTGGCGCAGGGCATTGGTGACCTCATTGGTCACGCTGCCGCGGGTCAGCGCAGTGGGGGCGGCCAGAAAAGAATAGGGACTTGCTGCCATCTTCATGCTAACATGTTAGTTAGAGCCGAGGTGCTTTACAACGCCCATCGCTGCGGATTGCGGGCGCAATCTGGCGGTTTATGGCGGCGCGGTAAAGTGCAGTTGAGACCCCAGAGCCCGAAAGCACAAAGATGTCCGAGACAATGACCCGTCCCCAGCCCCGTACGCTGGTGCTCAATAGCGCCGACAATATTGCGGTGGCGCTGGCCAATCTCGATGTCGGCAGCAGCACGCCGCAGGGGCCGGTCATCATGCGGCGGGTGCCCAAGGGCCATAAATTCGCGCTGCGGCTGATCGCGGCCGGCGAACCCATTCTAAAATTCGGCCAGATCATCGGCTTTGCCAAGGAACCCATCGTGCCGGGCGACTGGGTACATGAGCACAATTGCGGCATGGGCGGCGCCGATGGCAGCCTCACGCATGACTATGCCTTTACCGAGGGCGCGGTGCCGCCCGACATGATCCCGGTGGCGGAGCGCGCCACCTTCGAGGGCTATCGCCGGGCCAATGGCAGCGTCGGTACGCGCAACTATATCGGTATCCTGACCTCGGTGAACTGCTCGGCCACCGTGGCCAAGTTCATCGCCGAGGGCATCAACCGCTCGGGCCTGCTCGATGACTATCCGGAAATCGACGGGGTCGTGCCCTTCGTGCATGGCACCGGCTGCGGCATGGAAAGCCGCGGCGAGGGCTTTGATATTTTGAAGCGCACGCAGTGGGGCTATACGTCCAACCCCAATCTGGGCGCGGCCATGCTGGTGGGCCTTGGCTGCGAGGTGTTCCAGATCGGCCGCATGAAGGAAATGTACGGCATAGTCGAGAGCGACACCTTCCAGACCATGACCATTCAGGAAAGCGGCGGCACCAAGAAGATCATTGAGTGGGGCATCGAGCGGATGAAGGAAATGCTGCCGGTGGCGGCGCGGGCAAGGCGGGAAACCGTCGATGCGTCCGAGCTGATGCTGGCGCTGCAATGCGGCGGTTCGGACGGCTATTCGGGCATTACCGCCAATCCGGCGCTCGGCTATGCGGTGGACATCCTGGTGCGCAATGGCGGCACGGCCATTCTCAGCGAGACCCCGGAAATCTATGGCGCTGAGCATTTGCTGACCCGCCGCGCTACCTCGCGCGCGGTCGGCGAAAAGCTGATCAGCCGGATTCACTGGTGGGAAGATTACACCAAGCGCAACCATGGCGAGATGAACAACAATCCCTCCCCGGGCAACAAGCTGGGCGGGCTGACGACGATTCTGGAAAAATCGCTCGGCGCGGCGGCCAAGGGCGGCACCACGCCGCTGACGGCGGTCTACGAATATGCCGAAAAGGTCACCGAAAAGGGCTTTGTCTTCATGGATACGCCCGGCTTTGATCCGGTCTCGGCCACCGGCCAGGTGGCCGGCGGCGCCAATGTGCTGACCTTTACCACCGGGCGCGGCTCGGCCTATGGCTGCAAGCCGGTACCGTCGATCAAGCTGGCGACCAATTCGGACATGTATGCCCGCATGACCGAGGACATGGACATCAATTGCGGCGATATCGTCGAGGGCGTGTCGATCGAGGACAAGGGGCGCGAAATCTTCGACCTCATCCTCAAGACCGCCTCGGGCGCGCCGACCAAGTCCGAGGCTTTGGGCTATGGCGACAATGAATTCGTGCCCTGGCAGGTCGGCGCGACGATGTAGGCTCGCGCTGCGCCGGTGCGCTCAGCGCAGCCGATAGACCGATCCGGTGCGCTGCGCGCTGTCGCGGGCATCGCCGACGTCACTGACAGGATAGGACGCCATCAATTCGAGCTGCCCGAGCGGCAGGTCGCGCCGGTCGGGGTCGCCGATCAGCACGGTGATGCCGGCGGCCTGGCAGCGCTGCAGGAACGGCAGCATGGCTGCGGCGACATCGGGATTGTAGAAGACGTCGCCGGCAGCGATCAGATCGATATTTTCGGGCACGGGGCCAGCAAGATCAATGTCGCGAAGGCCGATGCTCACCCCATTGGCGGCGGCGTTGAGGCCGATGGCGGCTTGGCCATGCGGATCGATCTCGGCGGCCGATACCGTGGCACCCGCCTGGGCGGCGACGATGCCGACGAGGCCCGAGCCTGCCCCCAGGTCGAGCACATGCCTGCCGGCCACCAGGGCGGGTTGGGCTCGAAAATGCTGCGCCAGCGCCAGGCCGCCCGCCCAGCAATAGGCCCAATAGGGCGCAGGCGGAGCGGGGTCGTCAGCGTCGATCAGGCGCGACAGCCGGCTGCCGGCATGGGCGGTGTAAAGCCTGATGCCGGGCAGCGAGTGAACCGGGTCGAGCCGCAGGTTGGCGGTGATGAAGTCGGCAGGGTTCAAGGGCGTTGCAGGCCGGTGGCGCTGACATAGGTGCTCATCAGATATTGCGAGCAGGTGATGAAAAGCCGGTTCCGCTTGGGCCCCCCGAAGGTTACATTGGAGGTCTTGGCGCCGGTCTTGATGCGCCCCAGCAGCGTGCCGGCTGGATCATAGACGTTCACGCCCAGCCCGGCGCTGGTCCAGATATTGCCGTCGGTGTCGAGCCGGAAGCCGTCGGGCAGGCCGGAATCGATATCGGCAAAGACCCTCGGATCGGTCAGTCTGGCCCCGGTGACGCTGAACTGGCGGATCTGGGCCGGCCAGTCGGGATCGTGGCTCTGGCCGGTATCGGAGACATAGAGCACGGATTCATCGGGTGAGAAGGCCAGGCCATTGGGCTTGGCGAAATCGTCGGCGACCACGCTGAGCGATGCATCGGCCGGATCAAAGCGATAGACGAAGCAGCCGGCCTGCTCCTGGTCGGATTCATAGCCTTCGTAATCGCTGAGGATGCCGTAGGGCGGATCGGTGAACCAGATGGTGCCGTCGGACTTGACCACCACGTCATTGGGCGAGTTCAGCCGCTTGCCCTGATGGGAATCGACCAGCGTGGTGATGCTGCCATCAGGCTCGGTGCGCAGCACGGCGCGGGCGCCATGCGAGCAGGAGATCAGCCTTCCCTCACGGTCGCGGGTATTGCCGTTGACGAAATTGGACGGCGTGCGGAACGGGATGACGCCCAGTTCGGGCACATATTTCAGCATGCGGTTATTGGGAATGTCGCTCCAGACCAGGTAATTGCCATCGGCAAACCAGACCGGGCCCTCGGCCCACAGGCAGCCGTCGAAATGGGTTTGCAGCAGCGCATTGCCGATCGTCAGTTCCTTGAAGCGCTTGTCGATTGTCTCGAGCGCCTCGCCGCCAATAGCCATTGTGTGTCTCCCCTTTGGCGGCATTTGACGGGAAGTTGCTGGCGCTGACAAGGCCGAGCAAGGCCAGACCGGCATTGCCAGCGCGGCATGCCCCGATCTGACAGACCGGCGGCCCGTGGCGTCATGCCGCTCAACTTGTCCATCTTGTCCCCGCCCCTTTGCCCCGTGCCACACTGTGTCCATCACCCCGCATGGGCGGCCTGCAGGCGAACAGTGGCGGGGTGAGCCGGGTGGAGGACGCCTCTTCCACAGGTTCGAAGTCTGCGTTGCGACAGGGCGAGCGACCCCTAGGACCGGACAGTTCCAAAAACCGGCACCCCGAGGCGGCTTCCGTCTCATTTTTAAATTTACCAGAGGCGAAAGCCGTCTCGGGGTCCGCTCGTCTGCGACAACCGCATTTTCAGGCGGCGCCTTGGCGCGTCCATGTGCCAATTGACGACTAACATGTTAGTTGCTAGGGCAGGCACAGCCCAGGAGCGCACCGATGCCCAATCTCGCCAAGATCCTCACCGTCGACGAGATGAAGAGCGCGGCGCGGCGCGCGGTGCCCAAGATGTTCTTCGAATATGCCGATTCCGGCAGCTATACCGAAGGCACCTATCGCGCCAATGAGAGCGATTTCAACAAGATCAGCCTCAAGCAGAAGGTGGCGGTGAACCTTGAGGGTCGCAACCTCAAGACGCAGATGCTGGGCAAGACCATTGCCATGCCAGTGGCCATCGCCCCGGCGGCGACGGGCGGCATGCAGATCGCCGATGGCGAGATCAAGGCGGCCAAGGCGGCCGAAAAGTTCGGCATTCCCTTTACCCTCTCGACCATGGCCGTGTGCTCGATCGAGGATATTGCCGAAAACACCACGGCGCCGTTCTGGTTCCAGCTCTATGTGATGCGCGACCGCGGCTTCATCGAGCGGCTGATCGACCGGTCCAAGGCGGCCAAGTGCTCGGCGCTGGTGCTGACCATGGACCTGCAGATCCTGGGCCAGCGGCATAAGGATATTCACAACGGCCTGTCGACGCCGCCCAAGTTCAATGCCTATTCGCTCTGGCAGATGATGCAGCACCCGCTCTGGTGTGCGCGCATGCTGGGCACCAGGCGGCACACCTTCCGCAATATTGTCGGCCATGTCGGCGGCGATCACGACTTGGCCTCGCTGTCCTCCTGGACGGCCAGCCAGTTCGACCCGACGCTGAACTGGGCCGATGTGGCCTGGGTGAAAAAACGTTTCGGCGGACCGGTGATCGTCAAGGGCGTGCTTGATGCCGATGACGCCCAGGCGGCCGTCGACAACGGCGCCGACGCCATCGTGGTCTCCAATCATGGCGGCCGCCAGCTCGATGGCGCACCATCGACCATCCGCGTGCTGCCCGAGATCGTCGAGCGCGTCGGCCACAAGACCGAAGTCTATCTCGATAGCGGCATCCGCTCCGGCCAAGACGTGCTCAAGGCGCTGGCCTATGGCGCCAAGGGCACCTTTATCGGCCGGCCCATGCTCTATGGCCTGGGCGCGGGCGGGGAGGCGGGGGTCACCCGCGTGCTCGACATCATCAAGAAAGAGCTCGATACCACCATGGCGCTGTGCGGCGAGCGCGACATTGCCAATGTCGGGCTGCACAATATCTATTCCAACGACATCCCGCCGCGCAATGCGCCGCTCGCCCGCTAGGATCTATCCCCGGTAGGGCCTGCTGCTGCTAACATCGCCCTCGGTGAGTTGGGCATAGACGGCCCCGGCCACCGCCTTCATCTGCTCCTGGGGCAAAGTGCCCACCACGGTGCAGGTGATGCGGGCATTGGCCCAGTAAAAGGCCTCGGCGCCGTCATAGGCGGTGAACTGATAGGCCGGTTCGCCGCCGGGCAGGGCGGCCGTAACATAGATGGTGACGCGCTGCTGGTCGGCATTTTCGTACATCAGCTGGGCGGCGCGGCCGCCGGTGTCGGGCTCGCCCGGCAGCAGGCGCCCGCCCACCAGGGCAAAGCCCTGGGCATCCAGGTTGGGCATGCCCAGCGTGGTGTCGAGCCGGTTGGACAGCCAGGTCGAGAGATGCGCGCTGTCGTCGCTGCCGACTTCCACGGCATGGCGGTTCTCGGCGACATAGACGGTGTGGGCGTTGACAGCGTCGGCAATCAGCGTGGCGCTGGCGGGCCGGGCATCGAACAGCGGGCGGGCGAACCAGCCCAGGCCCAGGCCGAGGCCGACCAGGAGGACGGCGGCCACGGCCCAGAACCAGGACCGGGTGCGGCATTGACCGGTCTCGGCGGCAAGGCGGCGCGGTCGCAGGCGCGCCGGCACGGCTTCGGCGCCGGCAGGGCCGAACAGCGTCCTGATAGCGTCGTTCTGGCGCTGGATCAGAGCGATTTCGGCCGCGGCCTCGGGATTGGCCAGCAGATAGGCATCGACGGTGGCGCGCTCCCCTTCGGGCAATTGGCCATCGGCATAGGCCATCAAGGTGTCGCGGGTGATCTCGTTCATTTCACCGTCCTCAGATGCGGCTCTGCCGGGGTGCCGGTCAGCAGGCGCAGCGCAGCGCGGGCGCGGCCCAGACGGCTCATCAGCGTGCCAGTGGGGATGTGCAGGATGTCGGCGGCCTCCTGGTACGAAAAACCTTCAAGCGCGACCAGCAGCAGGGCCTCCTTCTGCTCGCTTGGCAGGGTCTCGATGGCCCGTGCCATTTCGGCGAGGGCCAGATGACCCGGCTGGGGAGCGGGTGTTGCAGGTTCGGGGACGGTGTCGATGTCGACCTGTTGCCCCCGCCTATGGGAGGAACGCAGGGCGTTGCGATAAAGGTTCAGCAGAATGGCAAACAGCCAGGCGCGGACCGGCCCGGTGGGCCGGAACAGGCCGCGCCTGGCAATGGCGCGTTCCAGGCAATCCTGCACCAGGTCATCGGCCAGATCGATATTGCGCGTCAGCGCCCGGGCGTAGCGCCGCAGGGCTGGAACGCAGGCTTCGACCTGGTCGAGGAACTGGTCCATGAACTGTCCGGATTATTCGATGGCAAGATGCCAGACGCCACCGACGCCGTCACCCTTGATGTCGCCAGCGGCGACGTCCTCGTACCAGTAATACAGCGGCCAGCCGTCATGGGCCCACATCTTGGCGCCGTCGTCGCGCGTTACGACGGTGAACTCGCCTTCGTCCTTGGCATCGGCAGCGGCCATCAGCGGCGGCCACTTGACGGCGCAATCGCCATTGCACACGCTCTTGCCATCACCCTTGGTGTCTTTGTCGAAGGTGTAGAGCGTCATGCCATTGGCATCGGTCAGCACGGACTTGCCGGCAATGTCGACGGACTTTACGGCGCCGCCGAGATAGTCGGCGGCCAGCGCGGGCAGGCTCAGAAAGGCAAGGGCGGCGACGCCGGCCAGAATGGTACGAATCTGCATGGGGATCTCCCTCGGGTTTGCGGGGCCGCTGGTGCGGTCCTCATGGCCATCAACACCACTCAGCCCGATTTAATCCCGGCGGCCGGAAAAATCTTATCCGAAGAGATTGGCCGGTCGGCAGACAAGAGGCTGGACAGGGCGGTGGTACATTGCTTTGGTAGCGGCAACTGGTGCGCACCGTCTGGGAGAGGGCGACAAGCGACACTGGCGCTGCCGGCAAAAGCTGGTGGCTTACGGAGGAATGCAATGAAAAGACGCGAATTTTTCAAGACGGCTTCGGTCGCCACGCTTGGTGCTGCCGCGGCAACGACCCTGGCCGCGCCAGCGCTGGCCCAGGGCAATATTACCTGGCGCATGGTCACCACCTGGCCGAAGAACTTTCCGGGTCTGGGCGTCGGCGCGCAGACGCTGGCTGACCGCATCACCAAGGCTTCGGGCGGGCGTCTGACCGTGCAGGTGTTCGCGGCCGGGGAAATGGTCCCGGGCCTGCAGGCGCTCGATGCCGTTATCGACGGCTCGGCCGAAATGAGCCATGGCACGCCCTATTACTGGCAGAACAAGAGCCAGGCGCTGAGCTTTTTCACCGGCGTGCCCTTTGGCATGACCAATCGTGAGCTGACCGCCTGGGTACGCTATCTCGGCGGCCAGGAAATCTGGGACAAGGTCTATGACCAGTTCGGTCTGCAGGGCTTCCTGTCGGGCGATACCGGCACGCAGGCCGGTGGCTGGTTCCGCAATGAACTGACCGGCGTTGCCGATATCCAGGGCCTGCGCTTCCGCACGCCGGGCCTTGGTGGCCAGGTCTGGGGCAAGCTGGGCGCTTCGGTGACCAACCTTGCGGCCGGCGAAATCTTTGCCGCGCTGCAGTCGGGTACGCTCGATGCCGCAGAATTCGTCGGTCCCTATAACGATCTGGCACTGGGTTTCTACCAGATCGCCAAGAACTACTACTTCCCCAGCTTCGTCGAGCCGGGCCTGGCCACGGAAATCGCCGTCGACAAGGCCAAGTTCCAGGCCCTGCCGGAAGACCTGCAGGAAATCGTGCGCATTGCCGCCCAGGCCTCCTATGACGAGGTGGCCTCCGACATGTATGCCAATGATCCGCGCGCGCTCAATGCACTGGTCAGCGAGCATGGCGTGCAGGTGCGTCGCTTCCCCGAGGAGATCATGGAAGCCGGTGCCAAGGCATCGATGGAACTGATCGCCGAAATCCGCGAAGGCGGCGACGCGCTGACCAAGGAAGCCGCCGAAAGCTTCGTCTCGGCGTTCAACCTGCTGCGCCAGCGCACCGAAGGCACCGACATGCCCTATCTGGCGGCGCGCGAAAAGTACATCAAGTACACCTGATCGCTGCCCGCCATAACGAGAAAGGCCCGGGGAAATACCCGGGCCTTTTGCCTGTGCTAACTGTAGATCAGCCGGGGCAGCCAGGTGATCAGGTCCGGAAAGGCGAAGAGGAGAAACAGCCCGGTGATCTGCAGCAGCACGAAGGGAATGACGCCCTTGTAGATCATGCCGGTGCCGACGCTGCGCGGCGCCACGCCGCGCAGGTAGAACAGGGCAAAGCCGAAGGGCGGGGTCAAAAAGCTGGTCTGCAGGTTGACGCCCACCATGACGCCCAGCCAGATCGGATCGACGCCCAGGGCCAGCAGCACGGGCGCGGTGATCGGGATGACGATGAAGATGATCTCGAAGGTATCGAGGATGAAGCCGAGCAGGAACATGATGAGCATGACGATGATGGTGGCGCCGATGGCGCCGCCCGGCATGGCCGAAAGGAATTCATGCACCAGGTTGTCGCCGCCCATCATGCGGAACACGATGGAGAACACGGCCGCGCCAAACAGGATGATGAAGACCATCGAGGTGATGGTGGCAGTCGAAACCACGGCCTGGCGCAGGATCGAGAAGCCCAGCCGCCCGCGCAGGGCTGCCAGCACCATGGCGCCGATGGCGCCGACGGAGGCCGCCTCGGTCGGCGTGGCGATGCCGGCCAGGATCGAGCCGAGCACGGCCAGGATCAGCAGCAGCGGCGGCACCAGCGCCACGAAGACCTCGCGCATCAGCCCGGCCTTTTCTGCTTGGGGTACCGGCGTTGCGGGGCAGGACTTGGGATCGGTGACCGCCTTGAAGACCACCCAACTGGCATAGAGCCCCACCAGCAGCAGGCCGGGAATGATGGCGCCGGCAAACAGGGCGCCCACCGAAACCGGTTCGGGCGCGAAATTGCCCTTTTCCATCTGCACCTGGGCATTGATGCCCGAGAGGATGTCCGCCATGAAGATGAGGACGGTCGAGGGCGGGATGATCTGCCCCAGCGTGCCGGAAGCGCAGATGACGCCGGTGGCCAGTTTGGGATCGTAGCCGGCGCGCAGCATGGCCGGCAGCGAGATCAGGCCCATGGTGACAACGGTCGCGCCGACGACGCCGGTCGATGCCGCCAGCAGCGCGCCGACGAGGATGACCGAGAGACCGAGACCGCCGCGCAGATTGCCAAACAGCTTGCCCATGGTCAGCAGCAATTGCTCGGCAATGCCGCTGCGCTCCAGCATCACGCCCATGAAGACAAAGAGCGGCACCGCCACCAGCACTTCATTGGTCATCAGGCCGATATAGCGACCTACCAGGGACCCGTAATTGGAAGGATCGAAGACGCCGAGCATCCAGCCGACGAGGCCGAAGATCAGGGCCGTGCCGGCCAGCGAGAAAGCCACCGGAAAGCCAAGCATCAGCACGCCGATAACGCCGACAAACATCAGGGCGGCGAGGATTTCACCAAGCAGGATCGGGTCCATCAATGGGCTTCCTTGGCGTCATTGGCGCTGTAGCGCAGGTGTTCGGGCAGCAATTCTTCGCGATCTGCCAAGACCAGGATGGCGCGCAGCGCCATGGCCAGGCCTTGCAGGCCGACCAGAACGCAGAAGACGATGATGAAGCTCTTGAGCACAAACAGGCCCGGCATGCCGCCGATATTGCTCGAACCCTCGTAATAGCCCCAGGAGCGGGCAACCGCCACCCAGCCGAACTGGAAGACAACATAGACGAAGGGCATCAGGAAGAAGATCACGCCGAACAGATCGGCCATGGCTTTGCGGCGCAGCGGCGCCGGGCGATAGAAGATGTCGACGCGTACATGGTCGTCGCGCAGCAGGGCAAAGCCGGCCACGCCGGTGAACATGGCGCCGCTGAGCCAGACATAAAGGTCCTGCACCCATAGCGTCGAGGTATTGAAGAAATAGCGCTGCACCACAACGGTGAAACAGACCAGCACACAGGCCAGCGCCAGCCAGGAGAGGGTCTCGCCGACCACCCTGTTGAGGGCACTGATGGCCCTGATAATCCAGGCAAGAAGTTGCAACAGCAGGTCCTCCCTTGTCCCCTCGATAGCCCGCTGGTCTTGATCCCAGTTCGAGCCCGACTATCCTTGGATTGAGCAGGATAAGCCGGCAAGGTCAACTGCCACGCCGTGGTCTGCGACGAAAGTCGCCTGTGGCTGGTGACAAACCCGGCAAAAATGCTATGTCGCTGCCCATCGCGGCAAAGCGCGGACCGGTGGGGGAGCAGTGCATGTTTGTCGTGGGTGGGGAAAGCCTGATCGATCTCAAGGCCGAAGTGGCGCTGCCGGATGGCCAGCTGATCGGCCGCGACGGCGAGGATCAGATCGTCATGACCGCCCATCAGGGCGGGTCACCCTATAACTGCGCCATCGCCCTGGCCAAGCTGGGCAATTCCACAGGCTTTCTGTGCCCGATTTCGGCGGATGCCTTCGGCGACTATCTGCTGGGGCCACTCACTGCGGCCGGCGTCACGCCGCTGCTGCCTGAACGCGTGCCGGAATATACCACGCTGGCGGTGATCAATTTCGACAGCAATCACAATGCCCGCTACGGCTTTTACCGCTCGGCCGACGGCGCGATCGAGGCGAGCAAGGCCATCGCCGCGCTGCCTGAACAGCTCGAGCTCTACCAGATCGGCGGCTTCTGCCCGATCGAGCCGAAAGAGGCCGAGCAGTGGCTGCAGGTCGTGCAGGCCGCCATCGCCAAGGGGGCGACCATTTCGATGGATCCCAATGTGCGGCCCAGCCTGATTGCTGACTTTGCCGGCTACAAGGCGCGGCTGTCGGCCTTCCTCGACCTCACCCATGTGGTGAAGATGTCGGAAGAGGACCTCGAAGCGCTCGACAGCAGCAAATCCATCGAGCAGCACGCTGCCGAACTGCTGGCCCGCCCCAATTGCGAACTGGTCGTCATCACCTTGGGTGAAAAGGGGTCGCGAGCCTTCACCGCTGCCGGCACGGCGCAGGCGGCGATCTATGCGCCGCCCGTCTTTGGCGACACGGTGGGCGCGGGCGACAGCCTGATGGCGGGCATCCTGTCCTGGCTGGATGAACGTCATCTGCTCAAGCCGGGTCGGCTGACGGCCCTCGACGCCGCGGCCTTGGCCGAGATGCTGGCTTTCGGGGCAGTGGTGGCGGGCATCAATTGCGGCCGCAAGGGCTGCAAGCCACCTACAAGGGCGGAAGTCGAGGCCGTGCTGGGCGCCTGAGCCGGCTGCTTCACGATGAGGTGATGACCCTGCCGTAACCTCGAGGGGTCCAAAGGCGAATGGCTGACGTATCCGATGCAATAGCGGAGGTTCCGGGGCCATGCTGTGCTTGATCTGATCTTTGCCTATGCGGCAGGCCTGCTGACGCTGCTAAACCCCTGCGTGCTGCCGCTCTTGCCGCTGATTGCGGCCGGCTCGGTGGCCCGTCATCCCCTGGGTCCGCTGGCCATGGCCGCGGGGCTGGCGGTGAGTTTCACCCTTGCCGGCATTTCGATATTTGCCCTCACCAGGGCCACTGGCCTGGCCCAGGAGGACATCGCCGTCGCTGCCGGCTGGATCATGGTCGCGTTCGGCGTGGTGCAGCTGGTGCCGCAGGCGCAGATGGGCTTTTCGCGTCTGGCCGGCGCGACTGCCAGCGGCGGCACCCGATTGATGGGGCAGGTCGAGGGGCGCGGGCTGGGCGGCGAGGTGCTGGCCGGCGCCCTGCTCGGGCTGGCCTGGTCGCCCTGTATCGGGCCAACCCTGGGGGGCGCCATCGGGTTGGCAGCGCAGGGCGAGAACCTGCTGTTTGCCTTCGCCATCATGGTGATGTTCTCGCTGGGCGCCGCTACGGTCATGCTGGCTTTGGCCTATGGTGCGCGTTCCCTGATTGCCAGCCGGCGGGCCGTGCTCAGCCGTGTCATGCCCCATGCCAAGACCATTCTGGGCATCGGCCTGATCGTGGTTGGCCTCGGCATCATCTTCCATGTCGACCGGATCCTGGAGGGTTGGGCTCTGGCCACCCTGCCAGGCTGGTTCACCGATATTTCCGTCCGTCTTTGAACTTCAGGAGCTTGTCATGATGAAAATCGATCGACGTGCAGCGCTGGCCCTGCTGGCTGGCCTGGCAGCCACAACGGTGAGCGGACCGGCCGCGGCGCTGGCCATTACGGACTATTCGGACGACAGCCTGCCCAAGCTCGAGGCCTGGGGCAAACCCTATCTGCTCGATTTCTACGCCAGCTGGTGCGTCACCTGTGCGGCCCAGCAGCGGGTACTCGACAGCCTGATCAAGGCTGATCCGCGCTATGCGTCGATCCTGATCGTTCGCGTTGACTGGGACAAGTACGGTCGGGGCGAGCTGGTGCAGCGGATGGCTATCCCGCGGCGTTCGACTCTGGTGATGATGCGCGGCGCTACAGAACTCGGACGTCTGGTCGCCGAGACGCGCGAGGACAAGATCGCGGCGCTGCTCGAGCTCGGGGTCTCCTGACCGCGTGCCGATTGCATCGCGCGGCCGGCTCTGTTTGTATCGTTCCGTCAGTTGAGGGATGAACATGCGGCGTTGGGTGTGGGGTGCAGCGGCTTTGGTCGTCATCGGCATTGGCGCCGCTGCCTATCTGCTCAAGCCCGTCAGCGGGCCAGTGCGCGATCTGACGCCGGTGGGGAATGTCGATCGGGGCAACTACCTGATCCGGCTGGGCGGCTGCGTGGCCTGCCATACCAATAACCAGGCTGGTACTGGCTTTCTCGCCGGCGGCTTCGGCCTTGAGACGCAGTTCGGCACCTTTGTGCCGCCCAATATTACCTCGGATCCGGATGCGGGGATCGGCCAGTGGACCCTCGCGCAATTCAGCGATGCCATGAGCAATGGCATGGGGCCGCAGGGGCATCTGTACCCGGTCTTTCCCTATGAGAACTACACGCTGATGAGCGACCAGGAGATCGCCGATCTCTATGCCGCGCTGATGGCGACCGAGCCGGTCAGTGTACCGGCAGCCGAGAGCCAGATCCCGTTTCCGTTCAATATTCGCCTGGCCATGGCGGGTTGGCAAAATCTGTTCTTCACCCCCGCCAGATTCGTGTCGGAAGAGGGACAATCGGAAAGCTACAACCGTGGCAAGTACCTGGCCTACGGGCCTGCCCATTGCGTCGCCTGTCACTCGCCGCGCAACGCGCTGGGCGCGCTGGACTGGGATCAGGCACTGACCGGTTCGCCGGGCGGCACCGGCGGGCGCGCACCGGCACTGACCCGACAGGCGCTGCTGGATGAGGGCTATGATGTGGAAACCCTGGCTCAGACTCTGGGCGATGGCTTCACGCCGGGCTTTGACGTGCTGGGCGGCGCCATGGGCGAAGTGATCAGTGACGGCACGTCGCAATGGACCGCCGAAGATCGCGCTGCGGTGGCGGAATATCTGCTGGCTGAGTGATCAAGCCTCGGCGCGGATGACGAGGGCTTCGTCAAGCGTCATGGTCGTGTGGTGTTCCCAGGTCGCGTCGTCGGTGGCCGGAAAGTCGGTGCGGAAATGGCCACCGCGGCTTTCGGTGCGCTTGAGGGCGGCTGCGGCCACCAGGGTGGCCGAGGTGGTCATATTGAGAAAGGCGCTGGTGACCTGTTCGGCAGTGGCTTCGAGGTCGGCGATCTGGCTCAGCGCCTGCTTGAGGCCGGTTGCATCGCGCTCCACGCCGACAAGGTCGGTCATCACCGCGCGCAACTGCTGAACGGCGGGCAGGTCGCGCAGGACCGCCTCGGCCTTGGCGCCTTCGGCTTCGTCCCATTCGATGCCCCTGAACGGGGCGAGACTGCGCACCGGCTCCAGCCCGCCAATATCGTCGGCAATGCGGGCGCCATAGACGGTGGCTTCGAGCAGGGAATTGGAGGCCAGGCGGTTGGCGCCGTGCAGGCCGGTGCAACTGGCCTCGCCGCAGACCCACAGGCCTGGCAGCGATGAGCGGCCGCGTTCGTCAACCTTGACCCCGCCCATGTGGAAATGGGCTGCCGGGGTCACCGGAATCATGTCGTTGACCGGATCAATGCCGGCGTCGAGGCAATATTGGGCCACAGTGGGAAAGCGCGTCAGGATGGCGGCGCCCAGGACCTGCCTGGTGTCGAGGTAGACCTTGCGGCCCGACTGGATCTGGCGAAAATTGGCACGGGCAACGATGTCGCGCGGGGCCAGTTCGGCGTCGGGGTGAATGGCGGGCATGAAGCGCTCGCCCAGATCGTTGACCAGAATAGCGCCTTCGCCGCGCAGGGCCTCGGTCGCCAGCGGGGCGGGATCGGCGCCGGTAGCGATGGCGGTGGGGTGGAATTGCACGAACTCGGCGTCGGCAATCAAGGCGCCGGCGCGGGCCGCCATGCCCATGGCGTGGCCGCGCACGCCGGGCGGATTGGTGGTGACGGCATAAAGCCCGCCCAGCCCGCCGGCGGCCAGTACGGTGGCGCGGGCGCGGATGAAGACCGGCTCGGAATAGCGGTCACCCAGCTTGCGACAGAAAACGCCGACAATGCGGCCATTGTCCCGGGCCAGGCTGAGCACGGTGATGCCCTCGACCACGCGGATGGAGGGGGTGCGGCGGACTTCGGCGATGATGGCCTGCATAATGGCCCAGCCGGCCCGGTCGCCCTCGACCTTGACGATGCGGTTGGCCGAGTGGGCGGCTTCCTTGCCCAGCGCATAATTGCCGAAGTCGTCGCGGTCAAACGGCGTGCCCCAGCGTGTCAGGTCCTCGATGCGCGCGGCGGCTTCGGCGGTGACGCTTTCGGCAATGCCGTGATCGACAATGCCGGCGCCGGCCATTTCAGTGTCAACGGCATGAGCATGGCTGCTGTCGCCCAGCCCGACCGCCGCCGCAACGCCGCCCTGGGCCCAGGCCGAGCTGGCGCCAAAGCCCAGCGGCTTGGGCGAGAGCACGGTCACCGGCCGTGGTGCCAGCTTGAGGGCAGTGAAAAGACCGGCCAGTCCTGCGCCGACGATCAGGGCGCCATCGGCATTGAGGGTGTTGTCGAGGGTCATGGACGGTTCCGCACTGTTCTCAAACTAGGTAATTGCCCGTAAGGTCTTTGCCGTAGCAAGACCGAGGCCGCAATGATGGCAGGTTCAGACGACGACAAGGGGCTGGGCGAAGAGCGCCAGACCGGGTTTTCCGCGGCACCGCCGCTCGAGGCCTATGAGGCGATCTATCGCCTGGTGCTGAGCGCCTATGGCTATCGCTGCGCTCTTACCGGCGAGCAGTTCTTGCCCGAAACGGGCCTGCTGCATCCACATCTGGTGGTGGAGGCGATCCGGCCACGCGCGGCGGGCGGGCCGCTGCAGATCAACAACTACATCGCGCTTGAAGAACATGCGGCTCAGGCCTTCCGCCGGGGGCAGGTATTGATCGAGGACGACTATAGCTTCGTCGTGCCCAATCCGGACGCGCTGGATCGCGCCGTGATGGTGCGGCTCAATAGCAGCGGGCGCCTGCTGGTGCCAGCAGAAGGGCTGTTCCAGCCCAGTCCGGCCCACCTGGCGTTTCATCGCCTCAGTATCCTGGGGTCCTAATCACCCTTGCGGCTCATCTCGATCATGCGCTCGACGGCGAGACGGGCCGCCGGGATAATCTCGGCCGGCACGGTGACCTCTTCGGTCATGGTGTGCAGGCTCCACAGCACGTTTTCCAGGTTGATGCGCTTCATGTGCGGGCAGATGTTGCAACCGCGCAGGAAGTCTACGCCGGTAGCCTCGCTGGCGACATTGTCGGACATCGAGCACTCAGTTACCATGACCACGCGGGCCGGGCGCGTGGTCTTGACCCAGTCGATCATGGCGGCGGTCGAGCCGGCAAAGTCCACTGCGTCGATCACCTCGGGCGGACACTCGGGATGGGCGATGATCTTGGCCGTGGGATAGGCATGGCGCAATTCGGCGATATCGTCCGCCGTGAAGGTCTCGTGCACCTCACAGGCACCGGCCCAGGTGATGATCTTCTTGGACGTCTTCTTGGCGGTGTTCTTGGCCAGATACTGGTCGGGGATCATGATGACGGTGTCGCCATCGACCCGGTTGACGATGTCGAGCGCATTGGAGGAGGTGCAGCACACATCGGTGACGGCCTTCACCGCCGCCGAGGTGTTGACATAGGTCACCACCGGCACGCCGGGATACATTTCGCGCATGGCCATGACGTCAGCCACGGTGATGGATTCGGCCAGCGAGCAGCCGGCGCGGCTGTCGGGAATGAGCACGGTCTTGTCGGGGTTGAGCAGCTTGGAGGTCTCGGCCATGAAGTGCACACCGCACTGCACGATCACCTGCTGACGCACCTTGGTGGCCTCGATGGCCAGCTGCAGGCTGTCGCCGACGATGTCGGCCACGCCGTGATAGATCTGCGGCGTCTGGTAATTATGCGCCAGGATGACGGCGTCCTTCTCCGCCTTGAGCCGGTTGATCTGGAAAATCAGCGGCGCATAGAAGGGCCATTCGATCTCGGGTATCTTGTTTCGCACCCGCTCGAACACCGGGGCTGTGGCGCGTTCGACAGCCCCGGAAAACTTGAGGTCGAAATGGCTGCCAAGAATGGCCCGGGCCTCATCGAGGGGCGTGATCGCGTTGATGGTCTGCACCATGGAAATTCCCTCTCGACATCGAGGGGGGAACCTAGGGATTATTCGCGAGCTTTTCAATGAACGGGGTTGCAGGAAATTGGCCAAGCTCCTAACCCTTTGACAATCCATCGCTGAAAGGCCCCCCATGCCGCAAGATACCGCCGCCCTTCGCTCCATCCTGTCGCTGGCGCCCGTCGTTCCGGTAATCATCCTCGATGACGTCAGTCAGGCGCGACCTCTGGCCGAGGCCCTGGTGGCAGGCGGACTGCCCATTCTCGAAGTGACGCTGCGCACGCCCAATGCGCTGAGGGTCATGGAAGAAATGGCCAAGGTGACCGGCGCCATTGTCGGGTCCGGCACGGTGCGTACCGCGCTGCACATGAAGCAGTCGGTCGATGCCGGCTGCCGCTTCATGGTGTCGCCGGGGATCTCCCCGCGCATCCTCGATGCTGCTGACGACATCGGCATTCCCCTGCTGCCCGGCATTGCCACGCCGAGCGAGGCGATGACAGCGTCGGAACGGGGCTATGGTTTCCTCAAGTTCTTCCCGGCCGAAGCCAATGGCGGCGTGCCGGTTCTCAAGGCCTTTGCCTCGCCGCTGTCCGACATCACCTTCTGCCCCACTGGCGGTATCGATGCGGCCAAGGCCAAGATCTATCTCGGCCTGCCCAATGTGATCTGTGTGGGCGGCAGCTGGATCATGCCGGCAGACGCGCTGGCATCGAACGACTGGGGTCGCATCGAAGCGTTGGCGCGCGAAGCCAGCCAGCTACGCGGCTGAGTTCTTGACGCCGCTGATGGCTGATCGGCGATGATCCGTGTCGGCGCCGCCCGTTGGCTGATCACCGCTGCAGCGGTGGTCGCTACTTGTGTCGGCTCCGTGCGGGCCGAAACGGTCAGCGTGGCCGTAGCGGCCAATTTCACCGCCGTGGCCGAGCAGCTGGCGCCGCTGTTCAAGGCCGAGACCGGCCATGAAGCCATCTACAGCTTTGGGGCCACCGGCCAGCTCTATACCCAGATCAGCCAAGGCGCGCCGTTCGAGGTGCTGCTGGCGGCCGATGATGAACGGCCGGCCCTTGCCGTGGCCGAGGGGCTGGCGGTCGAGGGGACGGTGTTCACCTATGCCATTGGGGCGCTGGCGCTCTACCGCCCGTCGTCGGATGTGGGGGGCGGCGAGGCCGTGCTCAAAGCCGGTGCGTTTGACAAGCTGGCAATCGCCGATCCCGAGACGGCGCCCTATGGTCGGGCCGCGTTGGAAACACTGGCGGCACTGGACCTGATAGAGGCAGTAACCCCCAAGCTGGTGACCGGCGAGAACATCTCCCAGACGCTGCAGTTCATCGAAAGCGGCAATGCGGAGCTCGGCTTTGTCGCGGCCAGCCAGGTGATCGGCAAGACCAGCGTGTGGCTAGTCCCGGCCGCGCTTTATGAACCGATCCGGCAGGATGCGGTGCTGCTGACAACGGGCGAGGCCAATCCGGCTGCGGCCGCCTTTCTGCAATTCCTGCGCAGCGATGCCGCGCTGGCCGTGATAGAATCGGCAGGTTATCGGGTCGAGTAGCGGGCAAGAGGGATGAACTTTGGTGATATCTGGACTCCCGTCAGCCTGACCTTGAGCCTGGCGGGCATCAATACGGTGATCCTGCTGCTGGCGGGGACACCCATCGCCTGGTGGCTGGCCCGCAGCCCCAGCCGCTATCGTGAACTCGTCGGCGCGCTGGTCGCCATGCCGCTGGTGCTGCCGCCCACCGTGCTGGGCTTTTATCTGCTGATCGCGCTGGGTCCGAATGGTCCGGGGGGCTGGATTGCCAGCCTATGGGGTGGACGGACGCTGGCCTTTTCGTTCACCGGGCTGGTGATCGGGTCGTTCTTCTACTCGCTGCCCTTCATGGTGCAGCCACTGCGCAATGGTTTCGGGGCGATCAGCGCCGATATGCTGGACGCTGCCTCCAGCCTGGGCGCCAGTCCCTGGCAGCGGTTTTGGCAGGTGGCGCTGCCGCTGGGGCGGCCGGCCTATATTACCGGCGCGGTGATGACATTTGCCCATACGGTGGGCGAGTTCGGCGTGGTGCTGATGATCGGCGGCAATATTCCGGGCCAGACCAAGGTCATCGCGATTGCGCTTTACGACTATGTCGAGCGACTGCAATGGGCCGAGGCCCATGTGCTGTCGCTGGGCATGGTGCTGTTCGCCTTCGTGGTCGTGGTGATAACGCTGATCATCGATCGCCGTGTCACCGTACCCATGCCCTAGACGTCGGTGACTCCAACAGCCTTGAGCATGGCTTTGGTGATGGTCTGATCGCGCTCGAAATAGTCGGTCCAGGGATCGGGTGCCTTGGCCCGCTCGGCGGCGATGGCCAGCGAGAACTGGTTGGCGGCGGTAACGCCTTCCAGTTCCTCCCAGGTCACCGGCACGGCTGCCGGGGCGCCCTCGCGCGACCGGGATGACCAGGGAGCGATGGCGGTGGAGCCCCGCTCATTGCGCAGGTAGTCGATGAACAGCTTACCCTTGCGCTTGGCCTTGCTCATGGTGGCGACGAAACGATCCGGCTGGGCCTCGGCCAGCCGTTGCGCCACCGCCTTGCAGAAGGCCTTGACCTCTGGCCACTCGGCCTTGGGCGTCAGCGGGGCGATCACGTGCACGCCCTTGCCGCCACTGACCAGGGGATAGCTCTTGAGGCCCAGGGCATCGAGGGTATCGCGGATATCGGTGGCTGCAGCCCGAACGTCGGCGAAGCCCAAGCCCTCGTCGGGGTCGATGTCGAAGATGATGCGCTCGGGCTTTTCCACGTCGTCGATACGGGCGCCCCAGAGGTGCCATTCGAGCACATTCATCTGCGTGCCGGCGATCAGGCCGGACAGGTCATCGAGATAGAAATAGTCTTCCTTGCTGCCGTCCTTTTCGGTGATCAGCAGTGATTTGAGACCCTCAGGGAAGCCGCCGGTGTCGTGCTTCTGGAAGAAGCAGTACTTCGTGCGCCCTTGCGGGCAGCGCAGCAGGCTGAGCGGCCGGTTGGCGAGGTAGGGCAACATGCGCTCGGCAACGGCGGCATAGTAAGCCACCAGTCCCGCCTTAGTGACGCCCTGGCCCGGATAAACCACGCGATCGGGACTGGTCAGTTTGATCCCGGCAGTCTCGGCAGCCGCAATGCCAGCCTTGTCGGAGAGAGCACTAGTGTTGGACTTGGCTCTGGCCTTGCGCTTAGCCCCTGCCCTGGCATCGCTGCTGTCGTCGGCTGGTTCTTCCAGCTCGACGTCTTCGGCCGGCTTGTCTTCGCGGAGGCCAAGAAAGGACGGGTGGCGCAAAATGCCGTCCGGGGTAAACTCGGCAAAACCGATCTCGGCGACCAGTTCGGGCTTAATCCAATGGGCAGTACGGGCGATCACCCTGGGCACGTCGACAAAGGGGGAGGTCTTGCGGGTGCGGGCGTCCAGCTGGCCCTGCAGGGCGTCGGCCTGGTCGACGGAGAAGCCGGTGCCGACACGGCCGCGATAGACCAGCCTGCCATCGTCCCAGGTGCCCAGCAGCAGCGAAGCAAAGGACTTCCTCCTGGCCGAGGGCGACCAGCCGGCGATGACGAATTCCTGCCGCTTGCTCGCCTTGATCTTGAGCCAGCTCCTGGTGCGCTCACCGCGATAGGGAGCATCGGCCTGTTTGGCGATGATGCCCTCATGACCCTCGCGGCTGATGGCGTCGAAGACCTTCTGGCCATTGCCGGTGACATGGGCGGAGAACTGCACCAGCGAGGAGCCGTCGATCCTGCCCAGCAGTTTTTCCAGCCTGGCCTTGCGCTCCGTCAGCTTGAGGCCGGCAAGGTCCTTGCCGTCGAGTTCGAGCAGGTCAAAGGCGAAAAAGGTCAGCTGCCCGCCATTGGAAAGGTGGTCCTTGAGGGTAGAAAAGTCCGTGCGGCCCTTGGCATCGAAAGCGCAGAGCTCGCCATCGATCAGCGCGCTACCCGTGGTGATGCGGCTCAGCGGGGGCACGATAGCAGCGAACTGCTCGGTCCAATCCTTGCCGGTGCGCGTGTAGAGGCGCACCTGGTCACCTGCAATGGCGGCCTGGCAGCGGTAGCCGTCATATTTCATCTCGAACACCCAGTCGTTGCCTTGCGGCACTTCGTTGACCAGGGTGGCCAGCTGGGGCGGTCTGAAATCGGGCAGCGCAGTTGCAGCCTTCTTGCCAGACCTGGCCTTGGGCGCGGAATTGTCGACAGCCTTGTCGGGGTCGGAATGCCAGACGGCATCCGCCTTGGTTGACGTGTTCTTCTTCGGCTTGAGCCCCTTGGCAATGCCGGCCATATCGCGGCCGGTCGAGACCGATTTGGTAAAGTGCGGGACGAGGGTTTCTGCGTCCTTGGCGTAATCATCCTTGTGCTTGATCAGCAGCCAGTTCTCACGCGCCGGACCGGATTTGCGCTGGGTGTCGCGGCCCTTCATGTGCACCAGCACCCATTCGCCCTGCATGCGCTGGCCATGCAGCCGCATCTTGAGATCGCCGCCCTCGAGACCTTCATGCGGATCGCCAATGGGTTCCCAGGTGCCCTGGTCCCACAGCATGACGGTGCCGCCGCCATATTCGTCCTTGGGAATGGTGCCCTCGAAGCTGCCATAGTCGAGGGGGTGGTCCTCGACGCGGACGGCCAACCGCTTGTCGGCGGGATTGTCCGACGGCCCCTTGGTCACCGCCCAGCTTTTGAGCACGCCGTCGAGCTCGATGCGGAAATCAAAGTGCAGGCGCGTCGCGTCGTGCTTCTGCACGACGAAGCGGTTGCCCGCCGCGGCGTGTGGCTGATGGCCCGAAGGCTCCTGCGTCTTGGTGAAGTCGCGCTTGGCGTGATAATCCTTGAGCAGGGTCTCGGCTTTGCTGGCCATGGCCTAGCTGGCCTTCTTGCGCGGGGCGGCCTTGGTCGCCGGTTTTTTGGCGGTGGCCTTCTTGGCCGGGGCGGCCTTGTTCCCACTGCTCCCCTCAAGGCTCGATTTGAGGGCAGCCATCAGGTCGACCACATTGGAGCCGCTGGGCCGGCTTTCGGCAGGGTCATCCTTGGTCGACACTTTCTTGCCCTTGGATTTAAGCTTGCGGGCGATCAGTTCGCGCAAGGCGGCCTGATAGTGATCCTTGAAGACGCTGGCGTCGAATTTGGCCGTCTTCTTTTCGATGAGTGCGGTGGCGACTTCCAGCAGGTCCGCATCGGCCTTCTTGGCCGAGATCTCGGCAAAGAACGGGTCCGACTTGCGGATTTCTTCCTCATAATGCAGCGTCTCCATCAGCAGGCCGGTCCCCGTCGGCTTGATGGCAACCAGATATTCCTTGCCGCGCAGCGCCAGTTGCCCCAGTCCGACCTTTTCGCTTTGGCGTAGCGCATCGCGGATGACCCGGAAGGCGTCTTCAGCCAGCTCATCGGCAGGAACGACGAAGTAAGGCTTGTCATAATAGATCGGATCGATCTCGCAGGCGCCGACAAACTGGGTCAGTTCCAGTGTCTTGCGGGTGTCGAGTTTGACGGCGTCGATCTCGTCTTCGGTGAGCAGGACGTAATCGCCCTTCTCGTACTCGAAGCCCTTCATGATCTCGTCCTTGTCGACCGGTCCGACACCGGCGACCACCTTTTCGTAGTTGATGGGCTTGCCCGTCGGTTCGTGGATCTGGCGGAAGCTGGGCTTGGCGCTGGATTTTGTCGCGGTGTAGAGTTCCACCGCGATGGAAACAAGGGAAAGACGCAACTGGCCTTTCCAGATGGGGCGTGACGCTGGCATGGCTGGTTCACCGGACTGGGGGACTTTTGCCGACAACGACTCCGCCAGTGCCTTTGTTCCGCCGCTGCTGGCGTTGCGCCCATCCCGATGCCCCCCTAAGGTCTGACAACCAAACAAGGGAGAGTCGTCGATGGATGGCTTCAGCATTACGCTGATCGGTTTGGGCATTCTCGCCCTGCTGGTACTGTTTGCGGGTGCCAAGACGGTGCCTCAAGGCTACAATTTTACCATTGAGCGGTTCGGCAAATATACACGGACTCTCAAGCCCGGCCTCAACCTGATCGTGCCGTTCATCGATGCCATCGGCAAGCGCATCAATGTGATGGAGCAGGTGCTCGACGTGCCGCACCAGGAGGTGATCACCCGCGACAATGCGTCCATCACCGCCAATGGCGTAACCTTCTACCAGATCCTCGATGCTGCGGCGGCCGCCTATGAAGTGTCCAACCTCGAGAATGCCATCCTCAACCTGACGATGACCAATATCCGCACGGTGATGGGTTCGATGGATCTGGACGAGCTGCTGTCCAACCGCGACGGCATCAACCAGCGGCTGCTGCATGTGGTGGATGCCGCCGTCGCGCCCTGGGGCGTCAAGATCACCCGCATCGAGATCAAGGATATCGATCCGCCCAAGGACCTGGTGGAGTCGATGGGCCGGCAGATGAAGGCCGAGCGCGAGAAACGCGCCGCCATCCTTGAGGCAGAAGGACGCCGGCAGAGTGCCATCCTGCAGGCAGAAGGCGCCAAGCAGGCGCAGGTGCTCGAGGCAGAGGGCCGCAAGGAGGCGGCATTCCGCGACGCCGAGGCGCGTGAGCGCTCGGCAGAGGCAGAGGCCATGGCGACGCAGGTAGTGAGTGCGGCGATCGCAGCCGGCAGCGTGCAGGCGATCAACTATTTTGTCGCCAACAACTACATCAAGGCGCTGGAATCGATCGCCAAATCGCCCAACCAGAAGCTGCTGATGATGCCCATGGAGGCCGCCAGCGTGATCGGTGCCATCGGCGGCATTGCCGAGATCGCGCGCGAGACCTTCGGGGGCGCCGCACCGGCAGCGCCGCGGCCAGGCAGGCCGCCGCCAGCCGGCAAACCGTAGGGGGACGCGATGCAAGTTGTCGATTTCATCGCTGCCAACGGCCCCTGGTCATGGATCGTTCTGGGGATGATCCTGCTGGCACTGGAACTCGTGGTCCCCGGCGGCTTCCTGCTGTGGATGGGGATTTCCGGGCTTGTCACCGGTGCGCTCACCATAGTTCAGCCGATGCCATGGCCGCTGCAGTGGCTGATCTTCGGCCTGCTGTCGCTACTGAGCATTTCAGCATGGGTGCAATGGAATCGGCGCCGACCCTCACAGTCGGATCGCCCTTTACTCAACCGCCGCGCCGACCATTTCATCGGTCACGAAACAGTGCTGGAGCAGGCGATAGAGCAGGGCTTTGGCCGCGTGGTACTGGGCGATACGGTCTGGCGGGTCTCCGGCCCCGATCTGCCGGCGGGTCAACGGGTGCGGATCGTGGGCAGTGATGGTGCCGTTCTCACCGTCGAGCCGATGTTCTAGGCCCATGGCAAGGCTTCATTAACGATAAGATGGAAGGATCGCCGGACCTGGGACCGGTGTGGTCGTGGGTCGGGATCGGTGTGCCGATTGTCTTGTTGGGCGGGCGGTCTGGAATTGTCCCTGCGGCTGCTTCATTGGGTTTGGCGGACGGGGGTCATGGGCAGCCTGTGCCTGGTCGCGCCTGCGCTGGGGCAATCGCTGGCGTGGAACGGCGACGGGGCGAAGGCCGACAATGACCGACTGGTGGCCGGGATGTATCCGGCAGATCCGGTATTGAGCAGTGGCGCGGGCCTGCCCGAGCCCTACGATTCGGCCTTTGACGTCGACTGGTCCGTGGCCCTGCGCGGCACCTATACAAAGTTCAGCGGCGGCGAGCGATTTGATACCCGGCTGGTTCCCTCGGTAAGCCTTGAGCATGCCGGCACGCGATCAGATCTCAAGGCAAACGGCAGCGCCGACATCGTCCGATCCAATCAGGGCGAGGTTGATGTCAGTGCCTTGCGGCTTTCCGGCAGCGTGGATTATGCGCTGGATCGTGACACCACCTTGACCGGTGGCGGCCGCTTCGCGCTGTCGCGCGAGGTTGCCGGCACACCGGGTGTAGCCAGCACAATTGCCATTGCACCCCAGACCATCAGCGGCGGCGGCGACGTGGGCGTAGTCCGGCAGTTCGGGAAATTCAACGTCGGTATCAGCGGCTCGGCGGATCGCTATGTCTATGGGGCGACAACGCTCACCAGCGGGGCCGTGGTCGACAATGCCGACCAGGACGTGTGGGCCCTTGATGCGGGGCTGCGCGTCGGCTTCCAGATCACGCCGATCTTTGAGGTGTTTGGCGCGGCCGATGTCGGGCGCGATGTGTTTGACCGTCCCTCGACATCGCTGGGTCTGAGACCGGATGCGACGACCACATCCCTTGAGGCCGGGGTCACCGGACGCTGGAGCGAGGTCCTCGAGGCTACGGCCTCGACGGGTATCACCATGCGGCGCTTTGATGCGGCCAGCCTGGGCGAGGTCACCGCCCAGACCTATGACGCACAGGTTATTTTCAGGCCGGACCCCACAATGCGCATGACCCTGGGCCTGGCCACGACGGTGGCGCCGCCCGGTCCCGATGGCGCGGGAACGACGCGCATTGGCTACGGCGCCAATGCCGAGATTGCCTATACGGTCAATTCCTGGCTGGCCCTGCGGGCGCTGGCCGACTGGAACCGCGCCAGCTTTGTCGGCAGCAGCACTACCGAGAGTGGCTATGGCTTGGGTGCGGGCGGCGACTACAAGCTCAATGCCCATACTGCGCTGACAGGCGACTACACTTACGATCAGTTCGAGAGCAGCGCCAATGGTGTGCAGGATGCACACCAGGTGACGTTTGGCGTGACGCTGTCGCGCTAGGTCCTAGAATGGCTCGCCGAGGTCGAGCAGGCGCAGCTGCTTGATAAAACCTTCGCGAATATCGTCGCGATCCAGGGCGTAGACCACATTGGCGGTCAGGAAACCGATCTTGCTGCCGCAGTCAAAGCTCTGGCCTTGATATTTGACACCGGTGAAGGACTGACTGTGCATCAGGGTCTGCATGGCATCGGTGATCTGGATTTCGCCGCCCGCGCCGCGCGGCTGGTCGGCCAAAAGGCTGAAAATCTCGGGCTGCAAGATGTAGCGTCCGGAAATGATCAAATTGGATGGTGCGTCTTCGGGCTTGGGCTTTTCGACCATCTGGGTAATGGCAAAGCCGTTATCGGGCCCCTCGCCCCGGTCGATGACGCCGTAGGACGATACCTCCTTATGCGGCACTTCCTCGACGGCAATGATATTGCCACCGGTTTCTTCATAGGCATCCATCATCTGCTTGAGCACGCCGGGCTCGCTCTTGAACAGCATGTCGGGCAGCAGCAGGGCGAACGGGCTGTCGCCGACGATATCGCGGGCGCACCATACAGCGTGTCCAAGTCCCAGTGGCTCCTGCTGGCGGGTGAAGCTGGTGCGGCCCGCCGAGGGCAGGTCCTTGCGCAGTTCTTCGAGCGCAGCCGTCTTGCCGCGCAGTTCAAGCGTGGTCTCAAGCTCAAACTGACGGTCGAAATGATCCTCGATCACGCCCTTGTTGCGCCCGGTGACGAAGACAAAGTGCTCGATCCCGGCCTCACGCGCCTCGTCCACCGCATATTGAATGAGCGGGCGGTCCACAACGGTCAGCATTTCCTTGGGGAGGGCCTTGGTCGCAGGCAGGAACCGCGTTCCAAGACCGGCTACGGGGAATACGGCTGTTCTGACGCGCTTGGACAAAGATTTAACTCCATGCTGATTTTGGCCGTAAGGCTATCGCAACCCTTGTATAATATCACGACAGAAAATTGCGTTGCAGTTGCAAAGGGCTATACGAATGGTGGTGATGGTTACTGGCGGCGCTGGCTATATTGGCAGCCACATGGTTCTCAGCCTGACCGATGCCGGCGAGACGGTCGTCGTGCTGGACAATCTGGTTACCGGCTTTGACTGGGCCATCGATGGCCGGGCAGTGTTTGAGGAAGGTGATGCAGGTGACGTGGACTTCGTCCTGGGTCTCATCAAAAAACACGCCATCACCGAGATTGTGCACTTCGCCGGCTCCATCGTTGTGCCGGAGTCGGTTACCAACCCGCTCAAATATTACGGCAATAACACAGCCACCTCGCGCAGCCTGATCGAGGCGGCCGTCAAGGGCGGCGTCAAGCATTTCATCTTTTCGTCCACCGCGGCCGTCTACGGCATGACCGGCCTGGCGCCGGTGGTGGAAACGACGCCGCTCAATCCCATGTCGCCCTATGGCCGGTCCAAGCTGATGACCGAGATGATGCTGGCCGACGTGGCCGAGGCCCATCCCATGACCTATGGGGTGCTGCGCTATTTCAATGTGGCCGGTGCCGATCCGCAGGGCCGCAGCGGGCAGTCCTCGCCCTGGGCGACCCATCTGATCAAGGTGGCCTGCCAGACGGCGCTGGGGCAGCGCGAGAAGATGGACATCTTCGGGACCGATTTCGAAACGCCCGATGGTACGGGTGTGCGCGACTATATTCACGTCACCGATCTCATTGCGGCGCATGCCCTGTTGCTCAGGCACCTGCGTGGCGGCGGGCAGAACACGACGCTCAACTGCGCCTATGGCAAGGGCTATTCCGTGCGCGACGTGGTTGAGACCGTGCGCCAGGTATCGGGCGTCAATCTGCGGGCCGACGAGGGACCGCGCCGGGCGGGCGATCCTGCCTCGATCACGGCAACCGGCGAGAAGGTGCGCAGCCTGCTCGGCTGGGTGCCCCAGCATGACGATCTTAGGGAAATCGTGACCTCTGCCTATGCCTGGGAAAAGCACCTGATGGTGCGGAACCGCTAGGTGACGATGCTCACGCCCACGGGGATTATTGCTGGATTTCTGCTGGCATGGATGGCGACGGCCGCGGCGCTGGCGCAACCGGTGGAGAGCTTTGACAGCTTCCTGGCCGGCTTTCGCGGCAAGGCTGTGGCGGCAGGCATTGACGGTCAGCTATACGACAGGGTGACGGCGGGCATGACGCCCGATCCGCGCGTGCCGCAACTGGTGACGACGCAGCCCGAATTTGCCACGCCGATCTGGGACTATATTGATGGCCGCGTCACGGCGGGCCGGGTGAGCCGTGGCAAGGCGGCGATTGCCGGCCGGCAGGCGCTGTTCGCTTCGGTCGGCGCTGCCTATGGCGTCGACCCCTATCTGCTGGGCGCCATCTGGGGCATGGAAACCGATTATGGTGCGGTGCTGGGCAATAACCAGCTTATCGGTCCCATCATCCGCCCGCTGGCCACGCTGGTGCATCAGCGGCGCAGCCGGCTGGTGGAGGATGAAGGCGACCTGATCGCCGCGTTCAAGCTGCTGCAGCAGGGAGGGCTAGAGCCGCAGGCGCTGGTGGGTTCGTGGGCGGGTGCTATCGGCCACCTGCAGGTCAATCCGGCCAATGTGGTGGCGCATGGCACCGATGGGGACGGCGACGGCCGGGTGGATCTGCACAGGTCCCTGGCCGATGCGCTGGCCACCAGTGCCCGCTATCTGCAGGGCATCGGCTATCAGCCGGGTCTCGACTGGGGCATGGAGGTGGTCGTGCCGCCCGGCTTCGACTATCTGCTGGCCAGTCGGACGCAGTTGCAGCCGGTATCGTTCTTTGCCGAGCGCGGGGTGACGCGGGTGGTCGGGCGGGCCTTCGGCGACGCCAATCTTGGGGTCTTTCTCTATGTTCCGGCGGGACAGGACGGACCCAAGTTCCTGATGACGCAGAACTATCTGGTGCTCAAGGGCTACAATTTTTCCGACAGCTACGCGCTGAGCGTGGCCCATATGACGGATCGGCTGAAGGGTGGCGGCGGCTTTGTCGATGACTGGCCGCGCGGTACGGCGTTTCCCAATCTGGCGGAGCGGGAAGCGATCCAGCGCGCCCTGCTTAGCCTAGGCCTTTACGAAGGCAGCGTGGATGGGCGATTGGGACCCATTACCCAGGAAGCCTATGCGCGCTTTCAAGCGAGCCGGGGAGAGGTTGCCGACGGGTTCATCACCAAGGCGGCGTATGCGGCGCTGGCTGCCGCCACGCGGTAACTTCGCGGTGCGGCCATGGCGTCGCCAATTCGGGTTTGGTAGGAGGATAAATTCTGGCAGGCAGGTTGAGCATGGTCCGTATTGTCCTGGCATTGCTGATGGGGTTGTTCGTCCTGGTTGACGTGGCGCCCGTGCTTGCCCAAAGCGATAGTACCATCCAGGTGGCGCAGGTGGAAAAGCGGCGCACGCTGTTCGACCTGCTGTTCGGCGAGGAACCCAGCCAGCCCGCGCCGGTGCAGCAGCCGCAGCGGGCGCCGCGCCCGCAGGCGCCGGCCGCGAGCGCGGCCCCGGCAGCGGCGGCGGTGGCGGTGGCGCCGAAGGTGGAGAAGGCGGCGGATGCGACGCGCCTGGCCGTGTTTGGGGATTCGCTGGCGATCGATCTCAGCCGGGCCCTGGAGCGACGCTATGCCGAGGACGCCAATCTGGTGGTGATCAACAAGGGGATCAGTTCGTCCGGCTTCGTGCGGTCGGACTTTTTCGACTGGAATGCGGCGTTGCGCCAGGAGATCGCCGCCGACAATTTTGACCTGGCGGTGATGATTGTCGGCATCAATGACCGGCAGGAGATGCGGGTCGACGGCACGGCGCTGCCGCCACTGAGCCCGGCCTGGACGGCGGCGTATCAGGCGCGGCTGGTGGAGGCGCTGGAGGTGCTGCGCGCCGCCCGCAAGCCGGTCATCTGGGTAGGCCTGCCGCCCATGGAAAAAGCCGAGTATTCTGCGGCGATCAGCCAGATCGCCAATATCCAGCGGCTGGCCAGCTTTGCCGGCGGGGCGGAATATCTTGATATCTATGAGAAATTCCTGGGCGAGGATGGCAAATATTCGGCCAACGGCCCCGACGTCAACGGGCAGACTGCCCGCATGCGCAAGGATGACGGCATTCACTTTGCCCCCGCTGGCTCGGACAAGCTGGCCTTCTATCTGAGTCAGACCATCCGCACGCTCTATCGTGGTGGAGCGGTGGTCAGCGCGGTGGCCGATCCGCTGCTGGGCACCGAGGCGGCGGCGATGCTGCGGCCGCCCTATCAGGGCGTGGGGCAGATGCGGCTGCTGGAAATGGCCGGCACGGTGATCCCGATCAGCCGGGCGCCGGCGCGGGCCAATGACCTGCTCGAGGCCGGCAGCACTGGGACAGGCGGTGGCGCGTTCAAGCTGGAGACGCTGTTTGATGCGCCGGTCGGCCGGGTCGACGCCTTTGGCGTCGGCGTCGATCCGGCGGCGAAAGTGCTTGAAAACGCGGGTGAACGCTAGAGCATTTCACCGTTTCCTTGAAACGGCTCAATAACTTCAGATCTTTGGTTTGTCGCGCTATCGAACCGCAAAGTGGAGCCACTTTAGCTGAAACCGCTCCAGGATCAGTCGGTGAAGCGGACCGCGCCGATATGGGGCAGGTTGCGGTTGCGCTGGGCATAGTCGATGCCATAGCCGACGACGAATTCGTCTGGAATATCAAAGCCGATCCAGCGTGCCTGGACATCGGTTTCGCGCCGGCTGGGCTTGTTGAGCAGGGCGCAGACTTCCATGCGGCGGGGATGGCGGGTGCCCAGGATTTCCAGCACGTGCTTGAGCGTATAGCCGGTATCGACAATGTCCTCGACCACCAGCACGTCGCGGCCGGCGATCTCGCCGCGCAGATCCTTGAGAATGCGCACTTCCCGGCTGGATTCGGTGGAATTTCCGTAGGACGAGGCCTCCATGAAATCGACCTCCACCGGCAGGTCCAGCTCGCGCACCAGGTCGGCGATGAAGATGAAGGAGCCGCGCAGCAGGCCGACGACGACGAGCTTGTCGGTGTCGGCATAAAACGAGGATATCTCCTTTGCCAGAGCTTCGACGCGGGCGGCAATGGCCTTGGCCGAGATCAGTTCATCGACGGTATAGGGCTTCTGGGTCATGGGAAATTTCCGTCACAGGACATTCGATGTGTAACAACCGATTGGCCGAATGCGTTAGCAGACTGCTAACCCTGAGGGTAGCCGATCAGGCGCTGGCGTGAAATGGGCGCGAGAGGTATCGATCGAAGAGGTTTTGGGGAAGGGGAGGCATCCTGACCCGGTGAACCATACCCCCACCCGACCCCTTCGGGGCCACCCTCCCCCTTTTCAGGGGGAGGGACAGGGGTGTCGTTGCGGCGCCGTCAGCGCGGCAGGCTGGTCTTGCCCATGAGGTCGAAATCGATCGAGCGGGCGGCCTGGCGGCCTTCGCGGATGGCCCAGACGACGAGGGACTGGCCGCGGCGCATGTCGCCGGCGGCATAGACCTTGGGCACAGTGGTCTTGTAGCTCAGCGTATCGGCATAGAGATTGCCGCGCTTGTCGAACTGGGCGCCCAGCTCGGTCAGCATGCCCTCGTGGATGGGCGAGGCAAAGCCGATGGCCATCAGCACCAGATCGGCCTTGATGACGAATTCGGTGCCGGGGATGGGCTGGCGGCTGCGATCGACACGGGCGCATTCGACGCCGGTGACGCGACCCTTGGCGTCGCCGATGATCTTCATGGTACCGGCGGCAAATTCACGGATGGCGCCTTCGGCCTGGGAAGACGAGGTGCGCATCTTGACCGCCCAGTTGGGCCAGTTGGTCAGCTTGTTCTCGAGCTCGGGCGGCATGGGGCGGACGTCGAGCTGGGTCACGGCGATGGCGCCCTGGCGGAAGCTGGTGCCGACGCAGTCGGATGCGGTATCGCCACCCCCAACCACGACCACATGCTTGCCGGCGGCGGTGAGCTGGACCTGGCCGGAGACGTCCTCGCCACCGAGGCGACGGTTCTGCTGCACGAGGAAAGGCATGGCATAGTGCACGCCGGCAAAATGAGTGCCCTCGGCCTCGACATCACGCGGCTTTTCCGAGCCGCCGCACATCAGGATGGCATCGTGCCTGGCCTGGAGGTCGGACAGCGGGGTGGTGACGCCGACATTGATGCCATAGTGGAAGGTGACGCCTTCGGCTGTCATCTGCTCGACGCGGAAGTCGATATGGTCCTTTTCCATCTTGAAGTCGGGAATGCCATAGCGCATCAGGCCGCCGGCCTTGGGCTCGCGTTCATAAAGATGCACATCATGGCCGGCGCGGGCGAGCTGCTGGGCAGCGGCCAGACCGGCTGGGCCCGAGCCGATGACGCCGACCGACTTGCCGGTCTTGTTCGCGTTGATCTGCGGCTTGATCCAGCCGGAACGGATGGCGCGGTCGGCAATGGCCTGTTCCACGGTCTTGATGGCGACGGGCACGTCTTCGAGATTGAGCGTGCAGGCTTCCTCGCAGGGGGCCGGGCAGATGCGGCCGGTGAATTCGGGGAAGTTGTTGGTGGAGTGCAGGTTGCGCGCCGCCTCTTCCCAGTCGCCATTATAGACCAGGTCATTCCAGTCGGGGATCTGGTTGTTGACCGGGCAGCCGGTGTCGCCATGGCAGAACGGAATGCCGCAATCCATGCAGCGCGCCGCCTGGTCGACGATGCGGCTCTCACTCATGGGAATGGTGAATTCACCGAAATGGCGGATCCGGTCGGAGGCCGGCTCATAGCGGGGCTCTTCGCGCTCGATCTCGAGAAAGCCTGTTACTTTACCCATGGCTCTGCTCCCTGGAATTGACGTCGTTGGTGCGGTGCATGATCGTGCTCATCATCATTCCGCCGCTGCTCCCATGCCCATGCCGGCGCGCTTCTTTTCCATCTCGCGGATGGCGCGGCGGTATTCGACGGGCATTACCTTGACGAATTTGGGCCGCATCTCGACCCAGTTGTCCAGGATCGCCTTGGCCTTGGTCGAGCCGGTATAGTGCAGGTGGTTACTGATGAGCTGGTGCAGGCGCTCATCGTCATGCCGGGTCATGTCGCCGGAAATGTCGACGCGGCCATGCCATTCGAGATCGCCGCCGTGATGGTGCAGATCGCGCATGAGGTTTTCTTCCTCGGGCACGGGCTCGAGGTCGACCATGGCCAGGTTGCAGCGCTCGCGGAAGGTTTCGTCCTCATCGAGCACATAGGCGACGCCGCCGCTCATGCCGGCGGCGAAGTTACGGCCGGTCTGGCCAATGACGACGACAATGCCGCCGGTCATGTATTCGCAGCCATGATCGCCGGTGCCTTCGACCACGGCGATTGCACCGGAATTGCGTACGGCAAAGCGTTCGCCGGCCACGCCGCGGAAATAGCACTCGCCGGCAATGGCGCCGTAGAGCACGGTATTGCCGACGATGATGGAGTTTTCCGGCACGAAGCTGGCCTTGTCGGAGGGGCGCACGACGATGCGGCCGCCACTCAGACCCTTGCCGACATAGTCATTGGCGTCGCCCACCATGTCGATGGAAATGCCGCGGGCGAGGAAGGCGCCAAAGGCCTGGCCGGCCGTGCCGCTGAGACGGATGGAGATGGTGTCGTCGAGCAGACCCTCGTGACCATATTTGCGGGCAACGGCGCCCGACAGCATGGCGCCGACGGAGCGGTCGCGGCTGCGGATGGGCAGGTCGATATGCACGGCGGTGCCGTTTTCCAGCGCCGGGCCGGCCAGGTCGACCAGCTGACGATCGAGCACGGCTTCCAGATGATGGTTCTGGGTTTCGGAGTGATAGATGGTGTCGTCACCCAGCGGCTCGGGCTTGTGGAACAGCTTGGTGAAATCGACGCCATCGCTCTTCCAGTGATCGACCAGCTTGCGCTGGTCGAGCAGGTCGGAGCGGCCGATGAGCTCGTTAAGGGTGCGGGCACCCATGGCGGCGAGCAGGCCGCGCAGCTCTTCGGCAATGAAGAAGAAGTAGTTGATGACGTGCTCGGGCGTGCCCTTGAAGCGCTTGCGCAGCACCGGATCCTGGGTGGCGACGCCAACCGGGCAGGTGTTGAGATGGCACTTGCGCATCATGATGCAGCCGGCCGCGATCAGCGGCGCGGTGGAGAAGCCGAACTCGTCGGCGCCGAGCAGGGCGCCGATCAGCACGTCGCGGCCGGTCTTGAGACCGCCATCGACCTGCAGGCGAACGCGGGCCCGCAGGCGGTTGAGCACCAGTGTCTGGTGGGTTTCGGCCAGGCCGATTTCCCAGGGGCCACCGGCATGCTTGAGCGAGGTCAGAGGCGAAGCGCCGGTGCCGCCATCATAGCCGGAAATGGTGATGTGATCGGCGCGCGCCTTGGCAACGCCGGCGGCGACGGTGCCGACGCCGACCTCGGACACCAGCTTGACCGAGATATCGGCCTGCTCATTGACGTTCTTGAGATCGTAGATGAGCTGGGCGAGATCTTCGATGGAATAGATGTCGTGATGCGGCGGCGGGCTGATGAGGCCCACGCCGGGCGTGGAATGGCGCGTCTTGGCGACGACCCAATCGACCTTGTGGCCGGGCAGCTGGCCGCCTTCGCCGGGCTTGGCGCCTTGGGCGACCTTGATCTGCAGCTGATCGGCATTGACCAGATATTCGGTGGTGACGCCAAAGCGGCCCGAGGCGATCTGCTTGATGGCGCTTCGCATGGGATTGGCCGAGCCATCGGGCAGGGGCTTGTAGCGATCTGGCTCCTCGCCGCCTTCGCCGGTATTGGACTTGCCGCCGATCTGGTTCATCGCCTTGGCCAAAGTGGTATGGGCCTCGCGCGAAATCGAGCCAAAGCTCATCGCGCCGGTGACGAAACGCTTGACGATGTCGACGGCCGGCTCGACCTGATCGAGGGCTACAGCCTCGCCAATCGGGCGGATCTCGAAGAGGTTGCGAATGGCCAGGTAGCCGTTTTCGCCCGAGTTCACGCGGGCGGCAAAGCTGTCATAGCGCGCCTGGGCGGTTTCAGGGCTTTCGTCATGCGTGCGGACGGCGTGCTGCAGATCGGCAACGACGTCCGGGCTCCAGGCATGCTTTTCGCCGCGGATGCGGTACATGTATTCGCCGCCCACATCGAGCGCCTTGCGCAGCACCGCCTTGTCGCCAAAGGCGTCTTCATGCCGGCGCGCGGTTTCTTCGGCGACTTCGGCCAGGCCGACACCCTCGATGGAGGTGGCGGTGCCGAAAAAGAAGCGCTGCACGAAGTCGGTGCTCAGGCCCACCGCGTCAAAAATCTGGGCGCCGCAATAGGACTGGTAGGTGGAAATGCCCATTTTGGACATGACCTTGAGCAGGCCCTTGCCGACCGACTTGATGTAGCGGTTGACCACTTCATTGGCATCGACCTCGGCGGGGAACTCGCCTTCGGCATGCAGGGCCGCCAGGGTCTCGAAAGCCAGATAGGGGTTTATGGCCTCTGCGCCGTAGCCCGCCAGCATGGCAAAGTGGTGCATTTCGCGGGCTTCGCCGGTCTCGATGACCAGGCCCGAGGAGGTGCGCAGACCCTTGCGGATCAGGTGATGATGCACGGCGGCTGTGGCCAGCAGCGCCGGAATGGCAATGCGGTCGGCCGCGACCAGGCGGTCGGAGAGCACGATGATGTTGTATTCGCCGGCAATGGCCGCCTCGGCCTGCTCGGAGATCGACTGGATAGCCGCTTCCATGCCCGGCGCGCCGGTGGCGGCAGGGTAGGTGATGTCGATCGTCCTGGTCTTGAACTGGTTGTCGGCCATGTCGCCAATGGCGCGAATCTTGGCCAGATCCTCATTGGTCAGAATGGGCTGACGCACCTCGAGCCGCTTTTCACGCGAACTGCCTTCGAGATCGAGAATATTGGGGCGCGGGCCGATGAAGCTGACCAAGCTCATCACCGATTCCTCGCGGATCGGATCGATGGGCGGGTTGGTGACCTGGGCGAAGTTCTGCTTGAAATAGGTATAGAGCAGCTTGGACTTCTGGCTGAGCGCCGAGATGGGCGTATCGGTGCCCATCGAGCCGACGGCCTCCTGGCCGGTGGTGGCCATGGGCGTCATCAGGATCTTGATGTCTTCCTGAGTATAGCCGAAGGCCTGCATGCGATCGAGCAGGCTCTCGGAGGTTACCGGCGCGGTCAGCGCGGTATTGGGCAGGTCTTCGAGCACGATCTGGCTGCGGGCCAGCCATTCGGCATAGGGGTGGCGGGTGGCCAGGGTCCGCTTGATCTCCTCGTCGGAGATGATGCGGCCTTCCTCGAGATCGATCAGCAGCATGCGGCCGGGCTGCAGGCGCCAGCGCTCGACAATGTCCTCGTCGGGAATGGTCAGCACACCCGATTCGGAGGCGAGCACGACGTGGCCCTCCTTGGTCACGAGGTAACGGGCGGGGCGCAGGCCATTGCGGTCGAGCGTGGCCACGACATAGCGGCCATCGCTCAGCGACATGGCGGCGGGGCCGTCCCAGGGCTCCATCAGGGCGGCGTGGTACTCGTAAAAGCTGCGGCGCGTTTCATCCATCAGCGGGTTGCCGGCCCAGGCTTCGGGGATCAGCATCATGGCCGCATGGGGCAGGGAATAGCCGCCGCGCACGAGGAATTCGAGCGCGTTGTCGAAGCAGGCGGTGTCGGACTGGCCCTCATAGGAGATCGGCCAGATCTTGGTGATGTCCTCGCCGAACTTGGGCGAGGAGACCGAGGCCTGGCGGGCGGCCATCCAGTTGACGTTGCCGCGAATGGTGTTGATCTCACCATTGTGGGTGGTCATGCGATAGGGATGGGCCAGCTTCCAGGAGGGGAAAGTGTTGGTGGAAAAGCGCTGATGCACCAGGGCGATGGCGCTTTCGAAGCTCTCGTCATGCAGGTCGAGATAAAAGGCGCCGAGCTGGAAGGCCAGGAACATGCCCTTGTAGACAATGGTGCGGGCCGACATGGAGACGACGTAAAAGCCGTTGTCGCCGGCCGATTCCGGGATCTGTGCATAGACGGTGTTGGAGATCACCTTGCGGGTGATCAGCAGCTTGCGCTCGAACTCGTCCAGCGTCATGCCGGCGGGACGACCGATGACCATCTGCTCAATGATGGGCTGGGTGGCGATGACGCCGGCCGAGAGATCCTTGTTGTCGACGGGTACGGTGCGCTCGCCGAGCAGGGCCAGGCCCTCGCGGACGAGGCAGTCCTGCACCACGGCGGCGACGCGGTCGCGCAGGCCGGGCGTGTTGGGATAAAACAGCATGGCGACGGCGTAGAAGTGCTTTTCGGGCAGCGCGAAGGGCATGACCTTCCTGAAGAATTCATGCGGCGTCTGCACCAGGATGCCGGCGCCATCGCCCATCAGCGGATCGGCGCCTACGGCGCCGCGATGCTCGAGGTTCTCGAGGATTTCGAGCCCCTTGAGCACCACTTCGTGGCTGGGCTTGTTCTTGATGTTGGCGATCATGCCGATGCCGCAGGCATCATGCTCATTGGCCGGATCATAAAGACCCTGCGCCGCCGGACGGCCCATGGCGAGGGGGGCGACAACGCGCTCACCATCGCGGATCAAGGTTTTGGCAGTTTTCGGGGTGACCGGAGAAATGGATCGGTTCCGCGCGTTTGCCATGGCTTTATCCTCGCTGGTTGGTCGCGCCCGTTGCCGGGCCTGTCGCTATGTCGTGTGCATCCTGGTAGTGCCGGTCGCCCGGCGGGCTGGATGCGGTCTCGTCCTCAGGTGGGCAGACTGCGCAAGCGGGTCGTACACAGTACGGCTCGAACGAGCAAATCTGTCCATGCGTGGGGAGTGGCGCTGCATCCAAATGGCCACTCAAATTCGAGCTTCGGTAGTTGTCCTTCAGTTGATGCCGGCCTGCAAGCCACGGATTTCTGCGTTTCCGGTGCTCACGTACCCTATGTACGCTCCGCTCCGGTTCTCGAAAACCGTTACTTTCGGCTCGGCCTGAACTGAAGTTCGGCCTACCTCGTTAGCTCCGCCTACCCGTTTCCGCTATCGTCTAGCGGGCCAGCCGGGCCAGCGTGCGTGCTGGCCGCGGAGAGCGGGGCGACGCGTCATATAGGACAGTTGTGCTGCCCTATCACGTCCACATTTGCATAATTCCAAACTGTGGGCAAGCGCCTTTGCCATGGAAGCGTCACAAAAAATAGGAAATCACCAACTCTTCTGTAGGAAAGAATAGGCATTTGGCGTAGCGCAGCCGCAAAAAGGGCGTCTCCCCATCGGAAAACGCCCCATCAAGCCGGAAAACCCAGCGATTGCCTATTCGAGATGGGACTTGATGAACCAGAGATCCTTGTCGAGCTCGCGCGAGAAGGCGGTGAGAATATCGGCTGCATTGGCGTCGCCGGCCTCATCGGTGGCGTCGATATCCTCGCGCACCTGATTGGCCAGGGCGGCAAAGCGGTCGGCCAGGGCCTTGAGGTGATCGGGCACCTTGCGGATGTCGGTGGGGTAGGCTTCGAGCTTGGTCGACTTGGCGACGACCTGACTGGTGCCTAGGGCAATACCGTCGAGCTGGGCGATGCGCTCGGCGATGACATCGACGTGGATATCGATGGCAGTGCGCATGGGATCGAGCATTTCGTGCACGGCGATAAACTGGATTCCCTTGAGATTCCAATGGGCTTGCTTGACGATCAGGGCCAGGTCGATGGCGTCGGCGAGGCGGGCATTGAGGATGTCGATGACGGCGGACTTGGCATTGCCTTCAAGGGCGATGGCGGGGGTTTTCATGGGGGAGTCCTTTGACGCGGAAGTATTCCACGGGGTCAACCGCCGGGGACAGACAGTGGTTCCGCGTGCAACAAAATAGGCGCAGCCCTGGTGGACTGCGCCTCCTGTCGCTCGCTCAGAAAGCCGGCTTAGTTCACCGACTTGTCCTCGAGGCTGGTCTGCTCGCCAGACTTGATCTGGATGGAGCGGGGCTTCTTGCTCTCGGGCAGCTCGCGCTTGAGCTCGAGGTGGAGCAGGCCGTTCTCGAGCGTGGCGCCGTGCACCTCGACATAGTCGGCCAGCTGGAAGCGCAGCTCAAAGGCTCGCTCGGCAATGCCGCGATGGAGGAATTCACGCGCCGTATCAGCGGTTTCGGCCGACTTGGCGCCCTTGACCACCAGGTTGTTTTCCTTGGTCTCGATGGCGATATCGCCATTGGAGAACCCGGCCACGGCAATCGAGATGCGATAGGCGTCGTCGCCGGTGCGCTCGATATTGTAGGGCGGGTAGGTCTTGGCTTCCTGGCCGACCAGATTGTCGAGCCGGTTGAAGACGCGGTCAAAGCCGACGGTGGAGCGATAGAAGGGGGAAAAATCGATGGTCTGCATAGTCACATTCTCCGTAAAGCAACGTGGATTCCCGGGGGTCTCGTGGTGTTTTCCTCTTGGCTCCCAACATTAGGCAAGCCGAGGATATCGAGGTCGGGGTTCCCGGCAGAGCCGGCGAACGATTGAGATATAGGGGGCAAAATTTGCGGTTCAAGGCCGCCAAAGGGTCACGAGTATGAACGGGTAATGAACGGGTCGGTCCGGTCGGGTTCAGACGGGCGGCGCTATCAACAGGAAGGTGCCGAGGGTGACTTCAGCACTGCAGACGCGGCCCGTCACCCGCCCCCCGCACGGGTCGCCGAACAGGAACCAGCATCCCCCGGGATGCTGGTTTTCTTTTTGCCCAGCGTTTGCTCTAAGTCAGGGTGTCACCCGGTTTGGAAGCGTTCATGAACAAAGTCGATCCCAATGGTCCCAGCCTGGTCAATATTCCCAGCAATCCGTTGCCCGAGGGGGCGCAGGTGGGATTTTTCAAGACCGTCGACAAGGTGCAGCTGCGCTATGCCACATGGCCAAAGGCGGTGGGCAAGCAGCGCGGCACGATCTGCCTGGTGCAGGGGCGCGGCGAATTCATCGAGAAATATTTCGAGACCATCGAGAACTTCCGCCAGCGCGGCTTTGCCGTGGCGACCTTCGACTGGCGCGGCCAGGGCGGTTCGGAGCGGCTGATCGGCAATAAAAGCCTGGGCCATGTCGACCGCTTCGAGGATTACGGCACCGACCTCAGAAGTTTTCATGGTCAGATCCTGCTGCCCGAATGCCCGCCGCCCTTCTACCTGGTCGGCCATTCGATGGGCGGGCTGGTCTCGCTGTTCGCGGCGGCGCAGGACCGGATGCTGTTCGACCGGATCTTTCTCTCCGCGCCGATGCTGGCGCTGGACCGGCAGCCGCTGAGCATGGCCGGGATGGCCCGGGTGGCCACGGCGCTGTGCTTTATCGGCCTCGGCCGGCTGCCGATCCGCCGCAAGGCCGACAAGCCGGTCTCGGAAGCCAGCTTTGCCAATAACCCGCTGACCGGAGACATGCTGCGCTATCTGCGCATGGTGGATGTGGTCAAGGCGCGGCCGGCACTGGAGATCGGCGCCCCAACGATCGGCTGGGTGGCGGCGGCCATGGGGGCAATGGCGGCAGCGGGCAGCGACAGCTTCCCCGCCCGGCTGGGCATACCCCTGCTGATGCTGGCGGCGGCGCGCGACGAAGTGGTCTCGACCAATGCCATCGAACAGCTGGGCCTGCGGCTGCGTACCGGACGGCACCAGGTGATCCCCGGGGCGCGGCACGAGCTGTTCATGGAAAGCGATGCCATTCGCGGCCAGGTGCTGGCGGCGTTCGACGCCTTCATTACCGAGCAGAGCTAGGTAGAATATTTTTCTATTATCCGGCGAAATCTTGCCGCGGCCGTCGCTTGAGAAACTCGACCATCCAGCTAGGGTTAGTTCAGCAAGCCGGTCGGCATTGGAAACTCGACCCTGTCCCGGTCAGTGCGCCGACCAGGCAGTGGAGGCGAGCATGGCAGGATTTGGGCGATTTCGTCAGCCCAGCGTCATTCCCGGTTTCGGGCTGACCCTTGGCATCACGCTCGCCTATTTCTCGCTGATCATCCTGGTTCCGCTGATCGCCCTGGTGATCCGCTCGACGGGCCTGGGCTGGAGCGGGTTCTGGGCGGCGGCGCTCGATCCGCGCGTGCTGGCGGCCCTGCGCACCAGCTTTGTCACCGCCCTGATCGCCGCCGGCATCAATGTGGTCTTCGGAACGCTGATTGCTTGGGTCCTGGTGCGCTACCGCTTTCCCGGCCGCCGCATTTTCGATGCCATGGTCGACCTGCCCTTTGCATTGCCGACTGCCGTGGCCGGCATTGCCCTGACCGCCATCTATGCGCCAAACGGCTTTATCGGCCAGCTGGTGGCGCCGCTGGGCTGGCGCATCGCCTATACGCCGGTCGGCATCACCATCGCCATGATCTTTATCGGCCTGCCCTTTGTCGTGCGTACCATCCAGCCCATCCTTGAAGAGACCAGCAAGGAAGTGGAAGAAGCCTCGGCGACGCTGGGCGCCAACCGGTTCCAGACCATTTCTCGCGTGCTGCTGCCCAGCCTGACGCCGGCTATCCTCACCGGCTTCGCCCTGGCCTTTGCCCGGGCGGTGGGGGAATATGGCTCGGTCATCTTCATTGCCGGCAATATCCCTTTCGTCTCGGAAATTGCGCCGCTGCTGATCGTCATCCGCCTCGAAGAGTTCAACTATGCCGGGGCGGCGGTCATCGCCACGGTGATGCTGTCGATCTCCTTCGTCATGCTGTTCATCATCAATCTGATCCAGGCGTGGAGCCGCAGGCGGTATGGTTATGGCAGCTAGTATGCCCGTTCGCCGGCTGGTTTCGCCCACCAATGAACCGGTCTGGGTGCGTTGGACCCTGATCTTGAGCGGCCTTGCCTTCATGGCGCTGTTCCTGGTGCTGCCGCTGGTCGCGGTCTTTTCGGAAGCCTTGCGCCGGGGCGTCGGCGTCTATTTCCAGTCGCTGCAGAGCCCTGATGCGCAATCGGCCATAAGGCTGACCCTGCTGGTCGCCGCCATTGCCGTGCCGCTCAACGTGGTCTTCGGCATCTGCGCCTCCTGGGCCATCGCCAAGTTCGAGTTCAAGGGCAAGGCTTTCCTCATTACACTGATCGACCTGCCCTTTTCAGTGTCGCCGGTGATCTCTGGCCTGGTCTATGTGCTGCTGTTCGGCTCGGGCAGCGTGCTGGGGCCGTGGCTGAAGTCCTATGGCGTCGAGGTGCTGTTCGCCGTGCCCGGCATCGTGCTGGCAACGATCTTTGTCACCTTCCCCTTCGTCGCCCGCGAACTGATCCCGCTGATGCAGGATCAGGGGACCGGCGATGAAGAGGCGGCTTTGTCGCTGGGCGCCTCGGGCTGGCAGACCTTCTGGCGCGTGACGCTGCCCAATATCAAATGGGGCCTGCTCTATGGCGTGCTGCTGTGCAATGCGCGCGCCATGGGTGAGTTCGGCGCGGTGGCCGTCGTCTCGGGCAAAATCCGCGGCCAGACCACCACCATGCCGCTGCAGGTGGAAATGTTCTACAACGAGTATCAAGGCACTGCCGCCTTCGCGCTGGCATCGCTGCTGGCCCTGCTGGCCCTGGTTACTCTGGTTCTCAAAACCACGCTGGAATGGCGGTTCGGCGACGAACTGGCCGCCAGCGGCCGCGGTCACTGACAGGGATCTCAATGCAAGTTCGCGTAGAAAATGTCCGCAAGGAGTTCGACCGGTTCCCGGCCTTGCACGATGTGTCGCTCGATATCCGCTCGGGTGAGCTGATCGCGCTGCTGGGTCCGTCGGGCTCGGGCAAGACCACCTTGCTGCGGCTGATCGCGGGGCTGGAGCGGCCAACGGCGGGCCGGATTTTCTTTGGCGACGAGGACGCCTCCGAAAAGAGCGTGCAGGAGCGCCGGATCGGTTTCGTGTTCCAGCACTATGCGCTGTTCCGGCACATGACGATTCTGGAAAATGTGGCTTTCGGCCTCAAGGTCCGGCCCCGGTCGTCGCGGCCGCCAGCTGGCGAAATCCGCCGCCGCGCGCTCGAACTGCTGGACCTGGTGCAGCTGGCGGGCCTCGAAAAGCGCTATCCCAACCAGCTCTCGGGCGGGCAAAGGCAGCGCGTGGCACTGGCGCGCGCCTTGGCCATCGAGCCCAGCGTGCTGCTACTCGACGAACCCTTTGGTGCGCTTGATGCGCAGGTGCGGCGCGAGCTGCGCAAATGGCTGCGCGAAATCCACGACCGCACCGGTCATACGACGGTGTTCGTCACCCATGATCAGGAAGAAGCGCTCGAGCTGGCCGACCGGCTCTGCGTGATGAGCCAGGGCAAGATCGAACAAGTGGGCACGCCGGACGGCGTCTATGACACGCCGTCCTCGCCCTTCGTCTTCGGCTTTATCGGGGAATCCAGCGAGCTGCCGGTCCATGTGGAAAATGGCGACGTCTGGCTGGGTGACCGGCCGGTGGGCATCGCCAGTGCCGACGGCGCGGGACCGGCGCGCATGTTCTTCCGGCCGCACGATATCGAGCTGGTGGAGGGCGATGCAGCGCTGGCCGGCGTGGTGGTGTCCAGTCGCCGGGTTGGCGGGACACGCCGGGTGGAACTCGATCTGGGCAGCGCGGCCCATCGCGTGGAAATCGATCTGCCCTTCGACCATCCGGCCGGCGAACGGACGCAGATCGCCTTCCGGCCAAGGCGCTGGACGCTGTTTCCGGCTCGTTGAAGGGCGTCAGGCGGCCGCGCGCTGCAGCTGCAGGAGTTCGGTCAGCTTTTCCGCGGTGACGGGGCGGGAGAGCAGGAAGCCCTGGAGCTGGGCGCAGCCCAGCCTGGCCAGCATCTGGCGCTGGCTTTCGTCTTCCACGCCTTCGGCGGTCACATCAATGCCCAGGGCATCGGCCATCTGGATGACCGACTGCACGATGGTGCGCGTCACCTCATCGCGGCCCATCAGGCGGGTGAAGGACTGGTCGATCTTGAGCTTGTCGATATTGTAGGTGCGCAGATAGCTGATGGAGGAGTAGCCGGTGCCGAAATCGTCGAGCGCGATGCGGATACCCATTTGCTGCAGCCGCGCCAGGGTGGTTTCGATCTGGGGGGAATGCTGCAGCAGCACGCCTTCGGTAATCTCGAGCTCAAGCCGCTGCGCCGGCAGCCCGGTCCGGTTCAGCACGTCGTTGACGCGGCTGCCAAACACCTGGTGACGCATCTGCACGGGAGAGATGTTGACGGCAATCCAGGGCAGGTCGGCATCGACCGCGGTGCGGCAGGCCTGTTCCAGCACCCATTCGCCGAGCTGGTTGATGATGCCGGTTTCCTCGGCCAGGGCGATGAAGATGTCGGGTGCCAGCAGGCCACGCTGGGGATGCTGCCAGCGGACGAGCGCCTCGGCGCCGACAATGGCGCCGGTCCTGGCGCTGAAGATGGGCTGATAGAGCACGAACAGGCCGATCCCGGTGACCAAGGCATTGCGCAGATCGACTTCCAGCATGCGCTTCTCGCGACGGGAGGCATCCATCTGCAGCTCGTAGAACTTGAGCCGGTTGCGTCCCTCGGCCTTGGCAGCGTAAAGCGCCACGTCGGCGCGCCGGAACATCTCCGCCGCCGTCACCTCCAGGCCGTCTTCCAGCGAGATACCGAAACTGGCCGTGACCTCGACGGATTCCCCGCCCAGCACGAAGGGATCATGCAAGGCCCGGATCAGGCCCTCGCAAATCCAGCGCGCCTGGCCTTCGCTGATCATGCCGGGCTGTACCAGGGCAAATTCGTCGCCGCCGACGCGGGCGATGGTCGCCTCTTCGGGCAGAGCAAAGGCGAGGCGCCTGGCCACCTGGCGGATCAGATCATCCCCCGCGGCGTGGCCGAGGGTGTCGTTGACCTCCTTGAAGCCATCGAGGTCAATGGACACCAGCGCCACCTTGGTCGGCGCCAGGTATTGATAGGTCATGGCCTCGTTGAGGCGCGATTCAAACAGCGCCCGATTGGCAATGCCGGTCAGCGGATCGTGCAGCGACAGATAGGTCGTCTGATCCTGGGCAATCTCGAGCCGCAGGGTCATGCGGTGCAGCCAGGCGATCAAAGCGAGCAGGCTGGTCAGACCAAGGCCGAAGACGCCCAGGGTGGCGGGCGCCGTTTCCACCAGCAGGTCCATTACCGGATGCTGTGGCTCCCATCCCAGCACGGCAACCACCCGGCCGGCATTGTTGAGGACCGGCAGCGTCGCAGGCGCCCCGTTGCGGGCCACCACGCGCAGATCATCCAGCCCGAAACGCCTGCCGATCTCGTCCAGCAGGTCGCCCGAGACCAGCCTGACCGAGACATGCAGGAAGGCGTCGCCCCCGACCGGCTGGTCCGCACCCGATGTCGGCACGACCGGGCGCAAGCTGAGATAGGCCAGATTGCCGTCGCCCAGGATCACGGTGTCGAGCAGGCCACGATCGGCGGGCGAGAAGCTGGAGTCGGCCGGTCCGGTTGCTGCCGGCGTGGTACGCGCCCGGAATTCGGCCAGCAGGCCGGCAAGGGCTGCCTGGTCTGCTGGGTTGACCGATTGACCGGCATATTGCCCCTGGTCTGCGGCGCGAACCACGTGGCCGTCCGGGGCAATGACATAGACGCGGTCATGGCCGTAATACTGGCTCATCCAATCGACGAGATTGTCGCCAATCCAGGGCTGGTCATTGGCCGCGAGACGCGCCACAGCCTCGTCCCAGACGACGGTGCTATCCTGCTCGATGCCGAGCCGGGACTTTTCCTGATCGAGGCCAGCGCTGACCGACTGGCGCTCCCGGGCATCCGCCCAGGCGTCGATCCGCCCGGCGGCCCACCAGGTTCCGAGCGCGACCGCCAGCAGCATGGCTATGCCAAAGACAAGCAGCAGCCAGACCAGGGGGCTCGAGACAGAGCGCGACAATTGAGGGCGAGCGGACATCATGGCCGCAGATTAACAGCCAGATATGATGCAATCGTTCACCGCAGCGGAGGAAATCGCCTGGCGTGCCGATTGCCTCAGCTGGCATTGACCAGGTCGAGTGCCTGATCGAGCAGTTGCGGCGTGGCCGCGGCGATTACATTGCCGCCGCCGGTGGGTTCACTGCCGTCCCAGCAGGCCACGGCGCCGCCGGCCTGGCGGATGATGGGGACCAGAGCGGCGATGTCATAGGTGTTGAGGAAGGGCTCGATAACGAGGTCGGCATGGCCGGCCGCGAGCAGGGCATAGCCATAGCAATCAAGGCCGAAGCGCTGCAGGCGGGTGGCGGCCACGATGGCGTGCCACTTGGCCATGAGTTCGGGGGTGCTGAACAGGGACGGGGTGGTGGTGAAGACGCGGGCGGCGGCCAGGGTGGTCAGGCCGGAGGTGCGCAGCGGCTGGCTGATGCCGTGGCGGGTATAGGTGGCGCCAGCCGGGGTGGCCAGGAAGGTCTCGCCGATAAAGGGCTGGCTCATCAGGCCGGCAATGGCGACGCCGTGATGGGCAAAGCCGATCAACGTGCCCCAGACCGGGGCGCCGGTGATGAAGGCGCGGGTGCCGTCGACCGGGTCGATGATCCAGGTATGGTCACCCTGGCCGGAATTGCCCCATTCCTCGCCGATGATGGCGTGCTCGGGAAAGGCATTGCCGATGACGGCGCGGATGGCGGTTTCGGCGCCGCGATCGGCCTCGGTGACCGGATCAAAGCCGGCACTGAGCTTGTTGTCGACGCCCAGATCGGTGCGGAACAGGGGCAGGGTGATGGCGGCGGCGGCGTCGGCGGCGGCCAGCAAAGTGGCCTGGATCCTGGCGATATCAAGGGTCATGGGGTGAGCTCCGTTGCTCTGTACATAGCCAACCGATCCCGGCGGGGGAAGCTGGTGACGCGCATCTGGCCTGCCCGCCGCCTGATCGACCCTGCGGTCGCGGTTCGATCTCAAGATGGGCCCCGGCTCACGGCCGGGGTGACACCGCGGGTGCGGCAAGTGCGAAGACCATCAACCTTACTCCGCCGCGGCTTTTTCCGGCAGGGCCTGGTTGCCGACCAGCGAGACCAGGTCGAGCCCGACCAGGGCAAAGATCAGCCGCTCCATGACCTGGCGGATGGCGTCGAAGTTCTCGGTCTTGGTGAGGGTGACCTCGTTCATGTAGAGGTGGCGGCTGATCTCGATCTGCAGGGCGTGCACGCCATGCTGGGGCCGGCCATAGGTGCGGGTGGCAAAGCCGCCGGCATAGGGGCGGTTGCGCGCGACCCGCAGCCCGGCGCTGGCAAAGATGGTTTCCACCAGATCGACGAGGGCGGGGGCGCAGGTGGTGCCATAGCGATCGCCCAGCACGATATCGGGGGCGGCGCGATCATTGGTGCGGGCGATGCGCGGCATGGAATGGCAATCGATCAAAAGACCCACGCCAAAGGCATTGACGGCCTCGCTGAGCAGCCGCTGCAGGGCGGCGTGATAGGGGTGGTAGATCCCCTCGATGCGCATGCGCGCATCCTCCAGCGTCAGCCGGTCACGATAGATGGGCTTGTTCTCGGCAACGACGCGGGCCAGCGTGCCCAGCCCGGCGGCGACGCGCGGCGAGGTGGTGTTGAAGCGATCGCTCAGCGGCTCGACGAACATGGCGGGATCGAGTTCCCAGGGCTCGCGATTGACGTCGAGATAGGCACGGGGGAAATGGGCGCGCAGCAGGGGGGCGCCGACATGGGGTGCGCGGGCGAAGAGTTCGTCGACCCAGGCATCCTCGGACTGGCGGATGGAGAGGTGATCGAGCCGCGTCATGGCCAGGAAGCGCTCGGGATAGACCCGGCCGGAATGGGGCGAATTGAATACCACGGGCGACAGGAGGCGGCGTGGCCTGATGGTCTCGAATGCCGGCTGATCCCAATAGTCAGACCGCACGCTGTTTCCCCGAACTGGCGCCGGCTGGCGGCGCACTGTGACTGTATGTCTACAGTGTCGCCGTTTGTGACGGCGTTGTCCACAATGTCGGAGGGTGGGCGCTCTTGATCGTGACGTTCTTTGGGGGCAGCGGCGCGGGCTGGCCGGGTTGCTGTCCCTGCAGTTGCCGTGCGAGCGTAGCGCTCATGGCCTTCTCGCCTGCAATGGCTCCACTCGAGCGATTTTCTCTGCGGGACGGCTCGAAGTTTGCAGAAGTGCAAACTTGCCTTAAACATCGCGTGTCAGGGTGCGATTCACGCCCGATGGCCGGAGAGAGATGATGAAGCGAATTCTGCTCGCAGAAGACGATAACGACATGCGCCAGTTCCTGACGCGCGCCCTCAAGAATGCCGGCTATGAGGTGGTGTCGTTTGACAATGGCCTGTCGGCCTATGAGCGGCTGCGCGAAGAGCCGTTTTCGCTGCTGCTGAGCGATATCGTGATGCCGGAAATGGACGGCATCGAGCTGGCGCGGCGCGCCACCGAGCTCGACCCCGACCTCAAGGTGATGTTCATCACCGGCTTTGCCGCCGTGGCACTCAACCCCGACAGCGACGCGCCCAAGGATGCCTCGGTGCTGAGCAAGCCGTTCCATCTCAAGGATCTGGTGAACGAAGTCGAGCGGCTCTTAGCGGCGTAAGGGTCTGCGGATTTGAACAGCTTTCCACCAGGCATTCAGCCATTCGAGCGCAGCTCTCATGGCCTTCTCCGCCCAAATTGCTCCGCCGGAGCAATTTGTCCCTGCGGGCCGCGTCGAAGCCCCTTGACCCCCTATTAGGTTTATGGTCTATCCGCGCCACTGGCAGGGCTTAACGGCGCTGCCTTCCCGGAGAGATGGGCGTATAGCTCAGCGGGAGAGCACCTCGTTGACATCGAGGGGGTCACAAGTTCGATCCTTGTTACGCCCACCATCTCTCTGAATACTTCGCCTCTGGCGACGGGAGTATAGCTCAGCGGGAGAGCATTCGCTTCACACGCGAAGGGTCACAAGTTCAATCCTTGTTACTCCCACCATTCGCCTTCGCTCGCGGTGAAGGCGGTCTGCAAATACCACATTGCTGCGCTTCCGGTGCTCACGTGCCGAACGCACGCTGCGCGCCGGGTCCCGCAATGCGGCATTTTCGCCTCGCCTTGACCGGTTCGAAGGCAAATGGTGCCCGCCACGAGCTCATGCCAATGGCTATAGCCGTTTTCGACACCCCCCAGACGTTAAACTGTCGCCGTGCATGCGCCTGTCAGGACTCCTTGGTCTGAGCGTGGGCGTTGCGCGAGCGGGTAATGGCGGGGCTGTGCCGGGTGGCCCAGTCGGCGATGCCGGCCAAAGGCATGCGGAGTTCCATGCCCATTGCGGTCAGTTCATAATCGACGCGGGGGGGAATGATCGGGGTGACGGTGCGGGTCACCAGGCCATCGGCTTCAAGGTCGCGCAGGGTCTGGGTCAGCATTTTCTGGGAAATGCCCGCAACATGCCGCTTGAGCTGGGAAAAACGCATCGGCCCCTGGGTCAGGGCGATGATGACATGGATGGTCCAGCGCGTGCCGATGCGGCCCAGAATGTCGGCGAGGGGATGGGCGAGGCGACTGCACTCGGCTGTGCTATGCGGTGTCGTCGGGGTAACCAGGCTTTCCAAAAGGTGCCTCCAGTGAGGAATTAGTGCCGTCTTGTCCGGGTGTTTGACAGGCACCAATATAGTGTCAGTTACCGTTGGTGACCAGCTTCCTATTCGTACCTATCCAGAAAAAATCGAGATTTCCCATGACCAAGCCCAGGATCGGCATCATCATTTCCACCACCCGCGAAGGCCGTTTTGGCGAAAGGGCGGCGCGCTGGGTGGCTGAACAGGCCGCCAGCCGCACCGATATCGAGACCGAGATTGTCGACCTGCGCGACTATCCGCTGCCCTACTTCGACTATATCGCCTCGCCGCGCTTCGTGCCGATCGACACGCCCGATGCCAAGAAGTGGTCCGGCAAGCTGGCCGAGCTGGACGGCTATGTTTTCGTTACCGCCGAGTACAATCACTCGATCTCCGGCGTGCTCAAGAACGCGCTCGACTTCGTGTTCGCCGAATCGGCGCGCAAGCCAGCGGCCTTTGTGGGCTATGGCGCGGTGGGCGGGGCAAGGGCGGTCGAACATCTGCGGCAAATCGTGGTGGAGCTGAGCATGGTCCCGCTCAACCGGGCCGTGCATGTCAATATGGAGCCCTTCATGGGCCTGATCCGCGACGGCAAGGATTTTGCCGATTACCCCTATCTGGCGCCCACCGTGGTGACGATGCTGGATGAGCTGGCCTGGTATGCCCAGACCCTCAAGGCCGGTCGCGACAGCACGGCCCTGGCATCGGCGGCCTAGCGGCCGCAGCTGAGGGCAAAGCCCTGGCCGGAGACCCCGGGCCAGGGCTACTTTCAGGCCTGGGGCCAGGCGATATCGGCATTGCCGTCGATGAAGTCGTCGAACAGGACGGTGGTGCGATCGGGCGTGCCGACGACGACGGCCATCTGACCAGGGCCGGTGATGCGGCGCATCGGTGCGTCGGGCTGGTCGACGGAGAAATCCACCGAATAGTGGCCGCCGGCCAGGGTGGTGAAGGGCAGGCCGCGCCAGGTGGCCGTCGACGTCAGATGCACATGGCCGGCAATGACCTGGCGGATGTCGGGATGGGTCTTGAGGGCGTCGATGAAGGCATCGGGCTCGAGCATGCGGATGGTGTCGGAGTGAATGTGCAGCGCATTGGCATTGTGGTGCAGTACGACGATGACCGGGCGGTCCATGGCTTCGGCGAGGCGGGCGCGCAGCCAGTTGATCTGCGCGACTTCCAGCACGCCGTCGACGCGGCCGGGCTCGGAAGAATCGAGCAGGATGATGCGGTAGCCCTCGACATCGATGACCTTGTCGACATGGCCGGTCTCGGCGGCATGGTCGGCGCCGAAGACGTCAAGGAAAGTCGGGCGGTCGTCATGATTGCCCAGGGTAATATGCACCGGGATGGGCAGGCGGGCAATGATGGTCTTGAGCCGCTCATAGGCAGCCGCCTCGCCGCGATCGGTCAGGTCGCCGGCCAGGATGCAGAAGTCGGCGTCGGCATGGCGGGCAAGGACTGCGTCCACCGCCTGTTCCAGGCGGGTGCTGGTATCGAGGGTGATCGAGGTTTCCCCCTCGGGGACCAGGTGCAAATCGCTCATGATGATGAATTTCAGCGTCATTTCAGCCTCTCAAAGGTGTGCGAGGCGTCCTAGGCGATGCAGATGACCGCCGGGTGACGATTGTGTGTCACCACATTGTCTGTCGCGCGCGCTCGGGCCAGGCCTCGTCGTAGCTTTGGCCGCCGACCTGGTCGTGGGTCATGGCGGCCAGGATCTCGCCGGGGCTGGGCAGGGTGGCCGGGTCGATGTGGCGGGCCGGATTCCACAGCTCGGACCGCACGATGGCGCGGGCGCATTGGAAATAGAGTTCGTCGACTTCCATCACGATCACCGAACGCGGCGCCTTGCCGTCGACAGCAAAGCTGTCGAGCAGCGCCGGGTCGACGCTGATGCGGGCGCGGCCATTGGCGCGGAAGGTGGTGCCCGAGCCGGGCAGCAGGAAGAGGAAGGCGCAGCGCGGATCGCGCAGGATATTGCGCAGCGAATCGATGCGGTTATTGCCGCGGCGATCAGGCATCATCAGCGTGGTGTCATCATGCACGCGGACAAAGCCGGGCTGGTCGCCGCGCGGGGAGCAGTCAATGCCCTCCGGGCCGATGGTAGCGAGGGTGGCAAAGGGGCTGGCCTCGACCAGGCGGCGATAATGCGGCGTCATGGTGTGCGCCACCTTGACCATCGAAGCGGGGCCCGGCGCCGGCAGGTAGAGCGCTTCAAGCTGGGCGAGTGAGGTCAGATAAGTCATGGCAGTGAACTCTTGTCGTGGGCGCCGCCCCGCTGCCCCGCGGCATCGGTTCCGCCCGAAGTGATGCAGCTTGCACTAGGTGGCTGATGTAACTGACCCTATATTGCGAACGAATGACACGGCGACAAAAGGAGTAAGGCCATGGATGCCCATGCTTTCAAGGTAACCCGCAGCGATGCGGAATGGCGGGCCAAACTGACGCCGGAACAGTATCAGGTGATGCGCCAGCACGGCACGGAACGGCCAGGCAGTTGCGCGCTGCTGCATGAGACGCGGCAGGGCACGTTTACCTGCGCCGGCTGCGACAGCCCGCTGTTCGAGGCGACCCTCAAATTCGAGAGCGGCACCGGCTGGCCGAGCTTCAACGACCCGGTGCCGGGCTCGGTGGAAAATACCGAAGACCGCAGCCTGGGCATGGTGCGCACCGAATGCCACTGCGCCACCTGCGGCAGCCATCTGGGGCATGTCTTCCCCGATGGTCCGCCGCCCACCGGGCTGCGCTATTGCATCAATGGCGTGGCGCTGCATTTTTTGCCCTCTGAATAAGCGAAGGCCGCGGAGCGATCCGGGGCTTTTTTTGTTGCGGGCCCCCCCCTTTTTTTGGCGACCTTGCAAACATTGGCAAATGAATTTGGCAGCATCCCGAGCCAATAGGGGAGGTGATGAACAGCGGCGTCAGCGCTGGCGGCGCCCCTCACCCGTCTCGCGCTGGGCGCGAGCCACCCTCTCCCGCAGGCGGGAGAGGGAAGAAAGGGCGCTCCACTCAGGTGCCGCGGGGCTTGGCTCGGGCGGTGGGACGGGCTTTGGCGGGGTCGTCGGGCCAGGGGTGGCGGGGATAGCGGCCCTTGAGGTCCTTGGCGACATCGGCCCAGGAGCCGGCCCAGAAGCCGGGGAGGTCGCGCGTGGTCTGGATCGGGCGATGGGCGGGCGAGAGCAGGATCAGCACGAGGCGGATGCGGCCCTGGGCAATGGTGGGGTGGCGGGTGAGGCCGAAGAGTTCCTGAACGCGGATCTCGATGGAAGGACCGCCCTCGGCGGCATAATCGATGGGCACGCCATTGCCGGTGGGGGCGGTGAAATGGCTGGGCAGGACGGCGTCGATTTCCTGGCGGCGGGCAAAGGGCAGCAACAGATCCAGCGCGGTCCGCAACTGCTCGCCGGTGATTTCGGACAGTCTGGTGAGGCCGTATAGGGCCGGGGCGAGCCAGTCGGCTACCGTGGGGGCCAGGGCCTCGGCCGAGAGGTCGGGCCAGTCGTCCCCCAAGGTGGCATGCAGGAAGCTGGCGCGGGCGCGCCAGGCAGCCTGGTCGCGGCTCCAGGGCAGCAGATCAATACCGCGGCGGGCGGCGGCCTCGGCCAGCAGCAGGGCGGCTGCCTGGGCATCATCGACGGGCACGGGCTCATCGGCCAGCTTGAGCGCGTCGAGCTGGCGGGTACGGCGGGCGCGGACGCTGCCGGAAGCGGTGTCGAAGCCCAGAGTGGTGGCACTGGTGATGCGGTGGGCGAAGAGGGATTCCAGATCGGCGCGATCCAGCGCGACGGCGGCGCGGATGCGGCCGCTGGCGGCGGCGCCGGTAATGTCGGTGACGACGAGGAAAGCTTGGTTGGCGAGGGCGTCGGTGATTTCGAGGCTGGCCTGGCGGCCATTGGCGAGGCGGAACTTGCCGCGCGGGCCCGCGGCCTGGGCGACGCGGTCGGGGAAGGCGCGGGCGAGGTGATGGCCGGCAGGCAGATTGCCGCCACGGGTGCCGCCGGCCAGTTTGGCCCAGCGCTGAGCGAGCTGTCGCGCATCGCTGGCGCGCTTGCCGGTGTCGCGGCGGAAACGGTCGAGGCGGTGGCTCAAATCAGTGCCATCACCGCCGAGGCCGCGTTCGCCGATCAGCACGGCCAGTTCGGCGGCGGTGAGGGCATCGTCTTCGGTGGCAGCGGCCACGACCATATGGGCGAGGCGCGGATGCAGCGGCAGGCGGGCCAGGGCCTTGCCGTCCGGAGTCAGATGGCCAGTGGCGTCCACGGCGTCGAGGCGCTGCAGCAGGGCGATGGCCTCGGCCCAGGCGGGGGCGGGCGGGGGATCGAGGAAGGGCAGGGCAGCAGGATCGCTGACGCCCCAGGAGGCGAGATCGAGGACCAGATTGGCGAGGTCAGCGGCGAGGATTTCGGGCGTGTCGAAGGGGGGCAGCGCCGCCGTCTGGCCCTGGTTCCAGAGGCGAATGCAGACGCCCGGCGCGGTGCGGCCGGCGCGACCGCGGCGCTGGTCGGCGCCGGCGCGCGAGACGCGGGCAGTGTCGAGCGTGGTGAGGCCGGTGCCCGGATCATAGACCGGGATGCGGCGGAAGCCGCTGTCGACGACGATGCGGACGCCATCGATGGTCAGCGAGGTTTCGGCAATCGAGGTGGCCAGCACGATCTTGCGGCGGCCGGGTTCGGCGGGGCGGATGGCGCGATCCTGCTCGGCAGGGGTGAGCTGGCCGTATAGGGGCGCGATATCGGTATCGGCGGCGACGCGGCCGGCGAGGCGCTCGGCGACGCGGGTGATCTCGCCCTGGCCGGGCAGGAAGACCAAAGCCGAGCCCTCATGCTCGCATAGGGCGGCGAGAACGGCAGCGGTGACCTGATCGTCGAGGCGCTGCAGTGGATCGGGCTCGCGATGCAGGGTCTCGACCGGGAAGGCGCGGCCGAGGCTTTCGATGACGGGGGCGTCGGCGAGCAGGCGGGCAACGCGGGCGCCGTCGATGGTGGCCGACATGACCAGCACGCGCAGATCGGGGCGGAGAGCGGCGGCGTCGAGCGTCAAGGCGAGGCCCAGATCGCCATCAAGGCTGCGCTCGTGGAATTCGTCGAACAGCACGGCGGCAATGCCGGTCAGTTCGGGGTCGTCGAGCAGCAGGCGGGTATAGACGCCCTCGGTGACGATCTCGATGCGGGTGCGGGCGGAAACGCGCGTGTCCATGCGGACGCGATAGCCCACGGTCTGGCCGACCTCCTCGCCCAGCAGGCGCGCCATCTGCCCGGCAGCGGCGCGGGCGGCGAGGCGCCGCGGTTCGAGCATGATGATGCGGCCGTCGCCCCGCCAGGGCGCGTCGAGCAAAGCCAGCGGTACGCGCGTGGTCTTGCCGGCGCCGGGCGGGGCCACCAGCACCGCATAGGGGCCGGCGACGAGCGCGGCGTGCAGGGCCGGCAGGGCGTCATCAATTGGTAGCGGGGGCAGGGTTGCGGGCATTGCCGGTTCATGGCGGATCAGCGAGTGTAGGGCAAGAGAGACGTGGTTCGGGGCGCGCTGCATGCAGTTAATCGAGATCGGCAATGAGCACCTGAGCGTGACGGTATCCCCCTTGGGGTCCGAGATGCAGTCCATTGTCACCAGCGACGGCCAGAGCTGGCTGTGGGATGGCGATGCGGCCTTCTGGGCGGGGCGCTCGCCGGTGCTGTTTCCCATGGTGGGCAAGGCGCCGGACGATCATATCAGCATCGAGGGCCAGCGTTTTCCGATGGGCCAGCATGGCTTTGCCCGGCGCAGCACGTTCGAGCTGGTCGAACAGGAGGCGGATTTCTGCCGGTTTGAGCTGAAGTCGAGCCTGTCCACGCGGACGGTCTATCCGTTCGATTTTGAGCTCAGCCTTGAGCATCGCCTAGTGGGGCGGGCCGTGCAGGTGACGGCGGAGGTGCGAAACAGCGGCCATCAGCTGATGCCGTTCGGCATCGGCTTTCACCCGGCCTTCGTGTGGCCGCTGCCGGAATGTGACGGGTTTGATCACGCGGTGATTCTGGACAATCGCGGCGAGCCGGACTTGGTGCGATTGTCGGGCGGGCTGGTGGCACCGGAGGCGTTGCCGTCGCCGTTCCATGGCGGGGTACTGCCACTTGCCGATGATTTGTTCGACGCTGATGCGATGCTCTTCCCTGAGGGTGCAGGGGCGGGCTGCGTCTATAAGGCAGGCGGCAAGGCGATCCATTTTACCTGGGAGAACCTGCCGAACTTCGCGCTGTGGTCTAAGCCGGGGGCGGAGTTTGTGTGTCTTGAGCCCTGGCATGGCACGGCGGCCGAAGTGGGCGGCAGCGACGACCTGGCCGAGCGGCCTTATGGCGAGGTGCTGGGGCCGGGCTCGTCGGGAATGTATCGGTTCAAGGCGGAACTGATCGGCTAGCTACTCCGCCGCGCCACGTTCGGCGATGATCGGGTCGGGGCCGTTGGGGTCGCCGGGGGCGGTTTCGGCATTGAGGTCCGGAAAGGCGACGACGCGGTTGTTGCGGAAGTCGAGCCGGACTACCAAGAGGCCACGCTCCTCGAACCAGGTGAGCAGGCGGCGGGCGCGGCTGGCCGAGTGGGTGCCATAGAGCCGGGCCAGGGTGGCGTCGGAGGGGCAGGGGGCGCCGCTCAGCGCCGCCTGGGCCAGCACGAGGAAGACGCCCTGGACATCGTCGGACAGGGTCTGCGACAGGGTCAGGGCCTGCTGCCAGCCTTCGGATTGTACGGTCTCGCTGTCGGGGGCGACGCGGGCCACGGCCAGGAGACGCTTGAAGGCGGGCAGCGCCGGCGGTTCGCCGGGCACGCGGCGGATGCGGCAGCGCACCAGAAAATCCTGATAGAGCACGGCCACGGTGCGGAAGCTGGCATCGGGATCGCCGAGCAGTTCGGCCATGATGGCCTCGATCTGGCTATCGTGCTCGGCCTGGTCGATTTCGGGGAACAGCGATTGCGGCGGCGCCTCCACTTCGGGCGGGCGGGCGCGCGACAGCTGGGCCAGCAATTCATTGGTGGAGGGTGGGGCTGGCGGCGGCGGGCGGCGCACAACCGGGCGGGCGATTTCGTCGGCCGAGGCGGTAAAGATTAGGTCGGCGGCGTCGAGCGGGGCCTCGGGCAGCGGGGTCAGCTTGGGACTGGACGAGCGGGCCTGGGTTTCGACATCGCCAATGGTGACGGGGAGCGGGCGGCGCGAAATGGCCGGCCCCAAGGCAATGAAATGGCCGCGGGCGAGGTCGCGGAACTGCTCGGCGGTGCGCTTTTCCATGCCCAGGAGATCGGCGGCGCGGGCCATGTCGATATCGAGAAAGGTGCGGCCCATGAGGAAATTGCTGGCCTCGGCGGCGACGTTCTTGGCCAGCTTGGCGAGGCGCTGGGTGGCGATGACACCGGCCAGGCCGCGCTTGCGGCCGCGGCACATGAGGTTGGTCATGGCGCCGAGCGAAAGCTTGCGCGCCTCGTCGCTGACTTCGCCGGCCACGGCAGGGGCAAAGAGCTGGGCTTCGTCGACGACGACGAGCACGGGATACCAGTAGTCGCGATCGGCATCGAACATGCCACCGAGAAAGGCCGCGGCGGCGCGCATCTGCTGCTCGACATCGAGGCCTTCAAGGTTGAGCACGACGGAGACGCGGTGCTGGCGGACGCGGGCGGCGATGCGGGTGAGCTCGGCTTCGGTGCGGGTGGCGTCGATGACCAGATGGCCGAATTTTTCCGACAGGGTAGTGAAATCACCCTCGGGATCGATGATGCATTGCTGCACCCAGGGGGCGGACTGTTCGAGCAGGCGGCGCAGCAGGTGCGACTTGCCGGAGCCGGAATTGCCCTGGACCAGGAGACGGGTAGCCAGCAATTCCTCGAGGTCGAGCGTGGCGGGCGCGGTGCCGCCGCTCTTGCCCATGTCGATTGCTACCTTCATCTAGTCTCCAGAGGGATGGCTGGCTCGTCGGAGCGCCATCGCGGTCAATTGCGCCTGCTGGTTAGCACATCGCGCCGCCGATTCGGGCAGGGGCGTGCCGATCAAACCACAGCTTTGCAGGCTTGCAGCGCTTGCGCCGACGCGCCGTGAATGCTTAACCCAGCGCCAACGGGGCGCGCGCAGCGGCGTGCGGCCAGCAGCGCAGGTCCGGTACAAGCATGATTCGTCTCGAAAGCATTGGCAAGCAGAACGGCAAGCAGATCGTCTTCATCGAGGCGTCGGCGGCGCTGCAGAAGGGCGAAAAGATCGGCCTGGTCGGTCCCAATGGCGCCGGCAAGACGACGCTGTTCCGCATGATCACGGGCCAAGAACAGCCCGATGAAGGCCAGGTCTCGGTCGATAAGGGCATCCAGATCGGCTATTTCAGCCAAGATGTCGGCGACATGGCCGGCCGCAGCGTGGTGGCCGAGACGATGAACGGGGCCGGACCGGTCAGCGAGCTGATGGCCGAGATGGGCGAGCTCGAAACCGCCATGGGCGATCCGGACCGGGCCGACGAGATGGACGCCATCATCGAGCGCTATGGCGAGGTGCAGGGACGCTTCGAGGAGCTGGACGGCTATTCGCTGGACGGGCGGGCGCGCGAAGTGCTCGACGGGCTGGGCTTTTCCCAGGAAATGATGGATGGCGATGTCGGCGCGCTGTCGGGCGGCTGGAAGATGCGGGTGGCGCTGGCGCGGATCCTGCTGGCACGACCCGATGCGCTGCTGCTCGACGAGCCGAGCAACCATCTGGACCTCGAAAGCCTGATCTGGCTTGAAGCCTTCCTCAAGAATTACAGCGGCGCGCTGTTGATGACGAGCCATGACCGCGAGTTCATGAACCGCATCGTCAACAAGATCGTCGAGATCGATGGCGGCACGCTGACCACCTATACCGGCGATTACGAATTCTACCAGCAGCAGCGGGCGATCGGCGAAAAGAACCAGCAGGCGCAGTTCGACCGACAGCAGGCCATGCTGGCCAAGGAACTGGCCTTCATCGCGCGCTTCAAGGCGCGGGCGAGCCATGCCGCCCAGGTGCAGAGCCGGGTGAAAAAGCTCGACAAGATCGACAAGGTCGAACCGCCCAAGCGCCGCCAGACCGTGGCTTTCGAGTTCCGCCAAGCGCCGCGTTCGGGCGACGACGTGGTGGTGATCAAGAATGTCGGCAAGGCCTATGGCAGCCGCACCATCTATGACGGGCTCGACTTCCATGTGCGGCGGCGCGAGCGCTGGTGCATCATGGGGGTCAATGGCGCCGGCAAATCGACGCTGCTCAAGCTGGTGGCCGGGGAGTCCAAGCCCGACAATGGCACGGTGGCTGTCGGGGCCAGCGTCAAGATGGGCTATTTCGCCCAGCACGCCATGGATGTGCTCGATGGCGACCGCACCGTGTTCCAGATGCTGGAAGACAGTTTCCCGCAGGCCGGGCAGGGGCCGCTGCGGGCGCTGGCCGGGGCCTTTGGCTTCTCGGGCGACGAGATGGAAAAGAAGTGCCGGGTGCTGTCAGGCGGGGAAAAGGCGCGGCTGGTCATGGCGCTGATGCTGTTTGATCCACCGAACTTTCTGGTGCTCGACGAGCCGACCAACCATCTCGACATCGCCACCAAGGAAATGCTGATCCAGGCGCTGAGCACGTTCGAGGGCACGATGCTGTTTGTCAGCCATGACCGGCATTTCCTCGCGGCACTGAGCAACCGGGTGCTGGAGCTGACGCCGGAGGGTGTGCACACCTATGGCGGCGGCTATACCGAATATGTGCAGAGCACGGGCCAGGAAGCCCCGGGGCTGCGCAGCTAGGGGCTCGTCTCGGCGTTTCTGCCGATAGACTGAACCCCACACCCTAGCCCTCTCCCCTCAGGGGAGAGGGGCGCAGGAGCCGTGGGCAGCGGGGCGGGCTCGGCCCCGCATGGTCTTCCTGCTCAAATTGCTTCACTGGGGCGATTTGCCCCTACCGGGTCGAACGGAAATCTTGTATGGAAGATGTAACCGGCCGGTTCGGCCTTTTTTCCAGCAGCAAGATTACAAGCAGCAGATGACCAAGAAATTCGCCATTGTCGGCACGGGCGGCCGGCACCAGATGTTCCGCGACGCCGTTGCCATTACCCATGCCGAAAGTGCCGAACTGGTCGCCCTGTGCGACGTCAACCAGAGCCGGCTGGCGCTGTCGGCCGACAAGGTGCCGGACAAGACCGGCAATGGCATTGCCACCTATCTGGCCGAAGATTTCGACAAGATGCTGAGCGAGCAGGACCCCGACACGGTGATCGTGACGGTGCCGGATTATCTGCATGACGAATATATCGTGCGGGCGCTCGAGGCCGGTCGCAATGTGATGACCGAAAAGCCGATGACCATCGATGTGGCCCGGCTCAAGCGCATTCTCGATGCGCAAAAGGCGAGCGGCAAGAAGGTCACCGTGACCTTCAACTATCGCTATTCGCCGGCACGCACCCAGCTCAAGGACATTTTGCTCAGCGGGGTGATCGGCGAGATCACGGCGGTCGACTTCCGCTGGTATCTCGACCGTGTGCATGGCGCCGACTATTTCCGCCGCTGGCACCGCTACAAGGACAAGTCGGGTGGGCTGCTGGTGCACAAGTCCACCCACCATTTCGACCTGCTGAACTGGTGGGTCGCCTCTACCCCCAAGAGTGTGACGGCGATCGGCAAGCGCGATTTCTACACGCCGGAAATGGCGGTCAAGCTGGGCCTGGAAGAGCATGGCCCGCGCTGCCATACCTGCCCGGTGGCCGACAGGTGCGAATTCCGGATGGACCTGGAAGCCGACGAGGCGCTCAAGGCGCTCTATCTCGATGCCGAGGAGGATGACGGCTACTGGCGCGATAAATGCGTGTTTGCCGATGACATCACCATCGAGGATACCATGCAGGTGCAGGCGCAATATGCCTCGGGCGCCTCGCTGAACTATACGCTGGTGGCCTATTCCCCCTGGGAGGGTCTCGAGGTGAAATTCCACGGCACCAAGGGCGAGCTGACGCACAAGCATATCGAGGTGCATGGCGTGTTTGCCGGCGGCCATCGCGAGCGCGATGAAACCGAGGCCATGTTCACCGAACTGCATGTAGCGGGCGGCTTGCCGCAGAAGCTCGACGTGTGGACCGGGGCGGGCAGCCATGGCGGCGCCGATCCGATCATGCTGGGCTATCTGTTCGATCCGGACAACATGGAAGCGGATAAATATGGCCGGGCGTCCGACCAGGTAGCCGGCGCCTGGTCGATCCTGACCGGGATCGCGGCCAACCAGTCGATCGCCCGCAATGGTGAGCGCATCTTCGTCGACGAAATGCTGGCAGAAGCCGGCATCGTGCTGTAACCGCCGCTCTGGGGGCAAAAGCCCCCAGAAAGCTGTGGAAGGCACCATATCCGGGGGAGCATTCCCCGGATATTCCGGCACATGGTCGGGAGGGGTAACAATTATGGTGTCTGCCAAGGTGCTTGACGTGACCGAGGAGACCATGGCGATGCGCGTGGTCGGCGCTTTGCGGGACGATATCGTCACCATGGCGCTCAAGCCGGGCGATGTGATCTCGGAAAGCGACATTGCCGGCCGCTATGGCGTGTCGCGCCAGCCGGTGCGCGAGGCCTTCATCCGCCTGGCGCAGCAGGGGCTGCTGCTGATCCGGCCCAAGCGCGCCACCGTGGTCAAGAAGATCTCGCCCGAAGGGGTGCGGCAGAGCCGGTTCATCCGCGAATCCATCGAGGTGGAAATCATCCGGCGGCTGGCGGCCCATCCGGGCGACGCCGCCGACGTGCTCAAGACGCTGATCGAGGACCAGGATATGGCCTCAGCGGCCAATGACAGCCGGCGCTTTCATACGCTGGACGAGCTGTTTCACCGCACGCTGGCCCGGCTGGCGGGGGTCGAATATGCCTGGCAGCTGATCGATGACCACAAGATGCAGCTCGACCGGGTGCGCTACCTGACGCTGGGGACATCCTCCTCGCGCGTGGCCATCGACGAGCATGTGGTGATCGCCCGGGCCGTGGCCGAGGGCGATGTCGCCGGGGCCGAGGCGGCGATGCGGGCGCATCTGGCGCGGGCGGAAATCCTGCTCGGCCAGACCATCAGCGAGCATCCCGATTATTTCGAATAGCGCCGGGCCGGCAGGCTGATTAAAGCGCCCCGGTGGATCGCTTGACGCTCCCGACCATTATTCAACAGACGGCGGGACGAACCCGCCCAGTGCGCCGGCCCCTGGGGTCGGGTGCGCCAACCAGCAAGGACAGCAGGATGAAAACACGGCGATTGGGCAAGACGGGTTACGATGTCTCCGAAATCGGGCTGGGCTGCTGGCAGCTGGGCGGGGATTTCGGCCCGGTGGGCGACGAAACGGCCACGGCCATTCTCGACGCGGCCAATGCGGCCGGCATCAGCTTCTGGGACACGGCGGACGTCTATGGCGGGGGCCTCAGCGAAAGCCGGATCGGCAGCCATGCAAAGGGATCTGGCGTGCATGTGGCAACCAAGCTGGGGCGCGGCGGCGGGCTCTATCCGGACAATTATTCCAAGGACGGTGTGCGCAAAAGCCTTGAGGGTTCAGCCGAACGGCTGGGCGTAACATCGCTGGATCTGGCGCAGCTGCATTGCGTGCCCCCGGCGGTGCTGCAGGCGGGCGCTATCTTCGCGTGGATGGATGAATTTCAGGCCGAGGGTCTGGTCAAGCACTGGGGCGCCAGCGTCGAGACCATCGAGGAGGGCATGCTCTGCCTCGAGCAGCCGGGCCTGGCCACGCTGCAGATCATCTTCAACCTGTTCCGCCAGGACGCAGCCCAGGAATTGCTGCCCAAGGCGGCGGAAAAGGATGTTGGCATCATCGTGCGGCTGCCGCTGGCCAGCGGCTTGCTGAGCGGCAAGTATGACAAGGACACGGTGTTCGACGTCACTGATCACCGCAGTTACAATGCCGATGGCAAGGCGTTTTCGGTGGGCGAGACCTTTGCCGGCATCGAATTTTCCCGTGGCGTGGAACTGGTGACCGAGCTCAAGGGCCTGGCGCCCAGCGGCATGGCCATGAGCCAGTTCGCGCTGCGCTGGATTTTGGACCATCCGCAGGTGAGCACCATCATTGCCGGGGTCAGCAAGCCCGAACAGATCGCCGACAATGTCGCGGCGAGTGAACAGAAGAGCCTGTTCCCGGCGCTGATGGGACAGCTGGGCGTCTGGTATGAAGAGAATGTGAAGCCGGAAATCCGCGGCGGCGTTTAGGTACTACCTCGCTCGCCCTTCGGGCGCCGACGGCGACAGCTAGGTGTGTATTGCTCCCCTCTCCACCACGCTGCGCGTGGTCCCCCTCTCCCGCAGGCGGGAGAGGAATCCTGACTGTTGGGCTGTGGAGCTGGCCCTGAGCGAGGTGTCCATCACATCCGGCGCCCATATACATTGGCGTGTGCGCGCGCTCAATGTCTAACCCACATTGCGGTGATTGATGCCTAGCGGATCGGCTTGCGGGTGCCTACGTTGGGACAACAAGAAGAACCCGCCGAGTATCCCATGAGCTATCACGAAGCCTTCGACCTGATCCGCGACGAGCATATTGCGGAGGCCAATTCGCAGGCGCAGCTGTTCCGCCACAAAAAGACCGGAGCCGAGGTGCTCAGCCTGGTCAATGATGACGAGAACAAGGTGTTTGGCATCACCTTCAAGACGCCGCCGACCGACTCGACGGGCATTGCCCATATTCTCGAGCATTCGGTGCTGTGCGGCAGCCGCAAATACCCGGTCAAGAAGCCCTTCGTGGAGCTGATCAAGGGGAGTCTGAACACCTTCCTCAATGCCATGACCTTTCCGGACAAGACGGCCTATCCGGTGGCCAGCCAGAACCTGAAAGACTTCTACAACCTCGTCGACGTCTATCTCGACGCGGTGTTCTTTCCGCTGCTGACCGAGGAGACCTTCCTGCAGGAGGGCTGGCATTACGAGCTTGAGGATGCCGACGCGCCGCTGGTCTACAAGGGCGTGGTATTCAACGAGATGAAAGGCGTGTTTTCCTCGCCCGACGCGGTGATGCGCGATATCGCGCAGCGCTCGCTTTATCCCGACGTCACCTATGGCAAGAGTTCGGGTGGCGATCCCAAGGCGATCCCCGAGCTGACCTATCAGCAGTTCCGCGACTTTCACGCCAAGTTCTATCACCCGTCCAATACGCGGGCCTTCTTTTCGGGCGATGACGATGCCGGCGAACGGCTGGCTATCCTCGACGCCTATTTTTCCCAGTTCGAGCGGGCACCGGTCGATGCCGAGGTCAAGCTGCAGCCGCGCTTCAACGCGCCGCGCCAGATCGAGGCGACCTATGCCGGCCCCATCGAGCCGGGCAAGGCGCGTCATGGCATGGTCTCGCTCAACTGGATGATCGATCCGCCGGCCGACCGTACCGAGGCGCTGAGCCACGGCATGCTGAGCTATCTGCTCGCCGGCAATCCGGCGGCGCCGCTGCGCAAGGCGCTGACGGAATCAGGGCTTGGCGAGGGCATGACCGGGGGTGGTATCGGCAGCGGGCTGCGCCAGCCGATGGCGAGCTTTGGCATGAAGGGCATCGACCCGGCGGATGCGCCCAAGGTCGAGGCGCTGATCCTGTCGACACTGGACGAGACTGCAAAAACCGGCTTTGCCCCCGAGCAGCTGGCGGCGGCGGCGAACACGTTCGAGTTCTCGCTGCGCGAAAACAATACCGGCTCCTATCCGCGCGGCATGGTCTATATGTTCAACGCGCTGGGCAGCTGGCTGCATGAGGGCGACCCGCTGGCGCCGCTGGCCTTCGAGACGGCGCTGACCAGCCTCAAGGAGAAGGCAGGGCAGGGCCATTTTGCCCAGGAAATCCGCCGGCTGTTCCTCGACAATATGCACCGCACCACGGTGACGCTGCGGGCCGACCCGGAACAGGGGGCGCGCGAAGCGGCCAAGGAAGCCGAGATCCTGGCCGATGTGCGCCAGGGCTTCGATACCGCGGCGCTGAGCGCGACGGTGGCCGAGACTGATCGGCTCAAGGCACTGCAGGAAGAGGTCGACGATCCGGCGCTGCTGGCAAAAATCCCGACGCTGACGCTGGCCGACCTGCCGCGCGAGAGCCGCACCATACCGATCGAGATTGGCACGCTGGCCGAGACCAGGTTGTTCTACCATGACCTGCCGACGCTGGGGATTGTCTATCTCGACCTGGGCTTTGACCTGCATGTGCTCGACAGGGAACTGCTGCCCTATCTGCCGCTATTCGGCCGGGCGCTGCTGCAGACCGGCACCAGCAAGGAAGATTTTGTCAGCCTGACCCAGCGCATCGGCAGCGCCACGGGTGGGGTGAACCAGCATCGGGGCCTGTCGTCGCGCCAAGGCGATGCCGGAACGGCGGCGTGGTTCTTCCTCTCGGGCAAGGCCGTGCCGGACAATATGGGCGAGATGCTCGCCATCATGGGCGACGTATTGCTAGATGCGCGGCTGGATAACCGCGAGCGGTTCAAGCAGATGGCGCTCGAAGAAAAGGCGGGCTTTGAGGCGCGGATGATCCCGGCGGGCAATTCCATTGTCGATACGCGGCTCAAATCGGGGCTGACCGAGGCGAGCTGGATTGCCGAACAGCTGGGCGGGGTCAGCTATCTGCTGTTCCTGCGCGATCTGGTCAAGCAGATCGACAGCGACTGGGGTAGTGTGGAGGCCGCGCTCAAGCGCATTCGCGACACCCTGTTCAATCGCGGCCGCATGGTGGTCAATGTGACAGCGGACGGGGCGCTGTGGGACCGGGCCAAGGGCGAGATCGAGGGTTTTCTGCAGGGCCTGCCCGATGCGCGCCCGTCGCTGGCTGACTGGAGCGTCCAGTTTGCACCGAAGTCGGAGGGGCTGATCATCCCCGCGCAGGTCAATTATGTGGGCAAGGGCGCCAATCTCAAGACGCTGGGCTTTGCCCTGACCGGCGCCTCCAGCGTGGTGCTGAAATTCCTCAACACTACCTATCTGTGGGACAAGATCCGCGTGCAGGGCGGGGCCTATGGCGGCTCGAGCCGGTTCGACCTCACCTCGGGGAATTTCTCGTTTCTCTCCTATCGCGATCCCAACCTGCTCAAGACGCTCGACGCCTATGACGGGGCAGCCAAGGCGCTCAACGTCGCCATCGGGGACAATGACCTGACGCGCTCGATCATCGGGGTGATCGGCGATGTCGATGGCTATGAATTCCCCGACGCCAAGGGCTATTCATCGATGTGGCGGCAGCTGACCGGCACCACGGACGCCATCCGCCAGCAGCGGCGCGACGAGATCCTCTCGACCACGCCGGCCGACTTCAAGACCATGGCCGCGGCGGTGGATGCGGTGGCGCGGCAGGGGCATGTGGTGGTGCTGGGCGGCGAGGCGGCCATCGGCAAGGCCAATGAACAGCGCCCCGGACTGCTCGATGTCACGAAGGTGATGTGAGGGTGCCTAACGGGGCGCCGCGCTCAGACAGGCGTTGAGACCTGGAGCGCGGCGCCCCGACGCCCTTGGGGGCGTCGCGTTGGCAGCGGCTAGCGGCGCGGGGGTGTCTGGCGCTGCGGCTGCGAAGGGGATGGGGCCATGGGCTGACTGTTGTCCACCGGCATGGTGGCGCGCTGGGGCTGCTCGGGGCCGGTTGGCGCCGTCTGCAGGAGCGACTGGGCCATAAAGCCGCGCTGGCCGCGGATCGTGAGGTCACACCAACCGGCGCGGCACGTGCCGATGTCGAGCCTTGTGCCCGCGGGGACGGTGGCGATGACCCTGAACTGGGTGCCGGCACCGGCGCGGATATTGACATTGGCCGTAGTGGCCGCGGTGGCGGCCTGAGCTGCAACGCCGCCGCCCAGCAGGAACAGGGCGAGGGCGGCAGCACGGCAGGAGTAGAGCAGGGTGGACATATGACAGGCCTTCTGAAGTCATTGTTGCGCGCACCGGGGACGGCGGGCTTCACAGTCTAAACGTTCGCCAAAGGCCCGGCAGGCGCAGAGAATTGTTACGACGTGTAAGCCGGTGTTGCGGGCAGTGAACCAGCACCGGTTGGTGGACGTTAGGAGTGTCATGGCCAGTCCTATCCTCGACCGACACCTGCATATCAAGGCGATCGACGCCTATATCGATCCCAGCGTGCCGCGCGAGCGAGCGATCGTTACCCATGGCCATGCCGATCATGCCCGATCGGGGCATGGCAGCGTGCTGGCGACGCCCGACACCATTGCCATCATGCAGACGCGCTATGGCGCGGACTGCGCGCGGCGCTTCGAGGCGCTCGACTTCGGCGTGCCCAAGCAGATCGATGATGTCACGATCACGTTTTATCCGGCCGGCCACGTGCTGGGTTCGGCGCAGGTGCTGATCGAAAAAGACGGACAGCGGGTGGTGGTGACGGGCGATTACAAGCGCCTGCCAGACCGGACATCGCAGCCCTATGAGCTGGTCAAATGCGACCTGCTGGTCACCGAGGCGACCTTCGGGCTGCCAGTCTTCCAGCATCCCCATCCGAGCGTGGAAATCGGCCGGCTACTGAAGTCCGTGGCGGACCAACCTGAGCGCTGCCATCTGGTGGGGAGCTATGCCCTGGGCAAGGCGCAACGGGTGATCGGGCTATTGCGTGATGCCGGCTGGGACCGGCCAATTTACCTGCATGGCGCGATGATCCGGCTGTGCGAACTCTATCAGGAACTGGGCGTCGAGCTGGGCGAGCTGATCCCGGCGATGGGCATGGCCAAGGGTGCCATGGCCGGGCAGATCGTCATCGCGCCGCCCTCGGCGATCCGCGACCGCTGGAGTCGCCGCTTTCCCGATCCGGTGGTGTGCCAGGCCTCGGGCTGGATGAGCGTCAAGCAGCGCGCCCGGCAGGCGCTGGTGGAACTGCCGCTGGTGATTTCGGACCATTGCGACTGGAGCGAGCTGCTGCAGACCGTGCGCGAGACCGAGGCCAAGACCGTGTGGGTGACGCATGGGCGCGAGGATGCGCTGGTCTATTGGTGCCGCAGCCAGGGGATCGAGGCCGAGCCGCTGCATCTGCAGGGCTTCGAGGATGATGGCGGGGAGGACGCGGCGTGAAGCGCTTTGCCCAATTGCTCGAACTGCTGGCGCTGACCACGTCGCGCACGCGCAAGCTGGCGGCGCTGACGCAATACTTTGCCGAGACCCCGGACCCCGATCGCGGCTATGCCTTGGCGGTGCTGACCGGGGCGCTGAGTTTTGCCAATGTGAAGCCGGCTCTGCTCAAGCAGACGGTGCTGGCCGAGGTCGACGAGACGCTGTTTGCCATGAGCTATGACTATGTGGGGGATCTGGGCGAGACCATCGCGCTGATCTGGCCGCATCATGGCGGGACGGGCGAACTGCCTTCGCTGACCGAGTTGATCGGGCTGTTCAACACTGCTTCGAAGAGCGCGCTGCCCAAGCTGATCGGCGGGCTGCTGACGCAGGCGGAAATCAACGAGCGCTGGGCGCTGGTCAAGCTGGCCACCGGGGGCTTGCGCATCGGCGTCTCGGCGCGGCTGGCCAAGACGGCGCTGGCGGGAATGAGCGGGGTCGAGTTGCAGGCCATCGAGGAAGTCTGGCATGGGCTGACGCTGCCCTATACCGAGCTGTTTGCCTGGCTCGAGGGTCGAGCTGGACGGCCCGATATCGACCAGTCGGCGCGGTTTCATCCGCTAATGCTGAGCAATCCGATCGACGAGGCCAAGGATTTTCCGAACTTTTTGCCGGCGGACTATGTCGCCGAGTGGAAGTGGGACGGCATCAGGGTGCAGCTGGTGATGGGCGGGGGCAGCGTGTCGCTGTTCTCGCGCACCGGCGACGACATTGCGCCGGCCTTTCCCGATATCGTGGAGAATGTGACGGGGCGGGCGGTGCTGGACGGGGAATTGCTGGTGGGCCTGGATTTCGATCCAGGCTCGTTCAACGACCTGCAGCAGCGGCTCAACAAGAAGGTCGCCAGCGCCAAACATCTCAAGGAGAGCCCGGCCTTTATCCGGGTCTATGACATCCTGTTCGATGGCGACGATGACGTCCGCACGCTGCCCTGGCTGGAGCGGCGGGCGCGACTCGAGGGCTGGTTTGCCGCCAATCCGCAGAGCCGGCTCGACCTTTCGGGTGTGCTGCCCTTCACCGACTGGGCCGATCTTGGCCGGCAGCGGCGGGAGGGCGCCGATGCACATGGGCATGAAGGGGTGATGATCAAGCTCAAGAGCGCACCCTATGTGCCGGGGCGCCCCAAGGGCTACTGGTACAAGTGGAAGCGTGACCCCAATCTGGTCGATGCGGTGCTGATGTATGCCCAGCGTGGGCACGGCAAGCGGAGCAGCTTTTACTCGGACTACACATTCGGGGTGTGGAAGGGCAATGAGATCGTGCCGATCGGCAAGGCCTATTTCGGCTTTACCGACGAGGAGCTCAAGCTGCTCGACAAGTGGATCCGCACGCATACGCTGGGCACGTTCGGGCCGGTGCGCGAGGTGAAAAAGGAACTGGTCTTCGAGGTGGCGTTCGATAGCGCCCAGGAGAGCACGCGGCACAAATCGGGGGTGGCGCTGCGCTTTCCGCGCATCAACCGGATCCGCTGGGACAAGCCGGCGGTGGAGGCGGCGACGCTCGAGGATATGGCCGTGTTTATCGGGGCGACTTAGGTTTTGATGGTGCAGTCGTTTCCCTCCCCCTTGTGGGAAGGGATCAAGGGTGGGGGTGTCACACGCATCCCGACTGCGGGTCCAGACCCCCACCCCGCTCGATCACGGACTTAGCTGACGCCAAGTCCTATCTCGCTTCCCTCCCCACAAGGGGGAGGGAAAACTCAGCGCAGGGGAAGGCATAGTAGATGTCATCGCGAAGCATTCACGAGCGCCTGGTGGCGCTGACGCGGCAGATGGAAGAGGCCGCCGAGGCCATGGATTTCGAGACGGCGACGGCGCTGCGCAACGAGATTGCCCGGATCAAGGGCGAGGCGCCGCTGCAGGAAGGCGACCCGGACACCGTCACCGTGGGTCAGCCGCCGCCGGGGGCGATGGGGCTCGGTACACAAGTGCCGGTACGGCAGCCGCCCAAGGGCTGGGTGAAGCCGAAAAAGCCCGATTTCATGACGAAGAATGTCAAGCCGCGCGGCGGGCGCTAGCCCGCCTTTTCCAGACGCTCGTCGGCCAGTTTCTTGATTTCGCGCAATTCCGAGATCGTGGTCTGCAGGTCCACGAGTTGGGCTTCAAGCGAGGCCAGGCGTTCATCGACCTTGGCGGTGAGCAGGTTGACCTGCTGGCTGCGGTCGGCGTCGTAGAGGCTGAGATAGTCCGAGATATCGCGCAGCGAAAAGCCCAGGCGCTTGCCGCGCAGGATCAGGATCAGGCGGGCGCGATCGCGACGGCGGAAGATGCGGGTGGCGCCGACCCGCTCGGGGGCGAGCAGGCCCTTGGCCTCGTAGAAGCGGATGGCGCGGGTGGAAATGCCGAACTCCTTGGCGAGGTCGGCAATGGCAAAGAGGTCGCGGTTCTCGGTTTCGGGTCGGTTCATGGCGCGGTTTCCGGCGGCGTGCCTGGAGCGGCGTGTGCCGCGGTGTATTCGGCGCGCAGTTCCTTCTTGCTCAGCTTGCCGATCAGGGTTTTGGGCAGGGCGTCCTTGAAGATGATCTCGCGCGGCATTTCGATCTTGCTCAGACGCTCGGTGAGGAAGGCCTTGAGTTCGGCCTGGGTGGCGGTATGGCCGGCGCGCAGCTTGACGAAGGCGACCGGCGCCTCGCCGCGATAATCATCGGGCACGCCGATGACATTGGTCTCCTCGACGGCGCCATGGGTCATCAGCGCCTCCTCGATGGTGCGCGGATAGACGTTGAAGCCCGAGCAGATGATCAGGTCCTTGATGCGGTCAACGAGGAAGACATAGCCATCCTCGTCCATATGGCCGACATCGCCGGTGCGCAGCCAGCCGTCCATGAAAGCATCGCGGGTGGCGTCGGGGTCGTTGTAATAGCCGGCCATGACCTGGGCGCCCTTGACCTGCAGCTCGCCATCCTGGCCGATGTTGACCGGCTCGCCGGTCTCGAGATTGACGAAACGAATGTCGGTGCCTGGCAAAGGCAGGCCGATGGACATGGGCTTGCCGGGCTTGCGCAGGGCAGCGCAGCAGACCACCGGAGAGGCCTCGGTGAGACCATAGCCTTCGGCCAGGACAGCAGCTGATTTTTCCGCGACCGCCTTGCGCACTTCGTTGGGCAGAGCGGCGCCGCCGGAAATGGCGACCTCGAGGGTGGCCAGCTGCTCGCGCGTGGCGCTGTCGGCGCGGGCGATGGCGCTGAGCAGAGTGGGCACGGCGGGCAGCACATTGGCCCGGGTACGGGTGAACAGGTTGAGCAGGGCCTTGAGCTCGAAGCGCGGCAGCATGATCACCGGGGTGCCGTTGCACAGCGGCACGTTCATGCAGACCGTCATGGCAAAGATGTGGAAGAAGGGCAGCACGGCTACCACCTTGGAGGGCGGATAGAACAGGCCGTCGCCCCATTTGTCGATCTGGCTCATATTGGCGGCGATATTGGCGTGGGTGAGCAGGGCGCCCTTGGGAATGCCGGTGGTGCCGCCGGTATATTGCTGCACGGCAATGTCGGCCTTGGCGTCGATGACGACGGGGGTGGGCGGCTCGCCGCGGCGCACCATGTCCTCGAAGTGGCTGATGCGATCGACAATGGGGGAGGATTTGAGGCGGGCCAGATCCTTGCGCTTGACCACCGTGAACAGCAGCTTCTTGACCAGCGGCAGGGCGTCGGGGAAGTGGCAGACCACCAGCGACTGGACGTGGCCGGCTTCGACCAGCTTTTCGGCCTTTTCGAAGATCTGCTGCAGGTCGAGCGTGACCATCACGTCAGCGCCGGCATTGGCCGTGATGTGGCTGAGCTCGTGCACGGTATAGAGCGGGTTGCAGTTGACCACGGTGCCACCGGCGCGCAGCACGGCGTAATAGGCGATGGGATAGAAGGGCGTATTGGGCAGCATCAGGGCGACGCGGCTGCCCTTGGTGACGCCGAACTGGCGCTGCAGAGCGCCGGCAAAGGCGATGATCTTGCTGGCCAGCTCACCAAAACTGGTGGTGTGCCCAAGAAAATCGAGCGCCATGGCGGCAGGGTTCCTGGCGCAGGCAGCCAGCACCTGTTCGTGCACCGGGCGGATGTCGAGCTCGACATCCCAGGCGATGCCGTCGGGATAGCTGGCGATCCAGGGGCGCGGATGAGCGTCGGACTTCTTGGCTGCCATGGTTCCTCCGGTGCCGATGTTCGGCATGGGCTTGCTGCCCTTGATGGGACGAATATTCCATGGGTTTACGTTAGCGTCAAATGGGTGCCGGAGTTTTTCATGTTGGCGGGGGTCATCGGGGCAGCAGCCGGACCATCGGACGAAGGACGTATGGGGCTACTAGTTGACGTATACGTCAAGCTTGCTAAACTGACCTCAACAAGAAGGCCCGGGCGCGCTATGATCCCGACGCGGCAGGCCCAATGACCAAGCCGAACGATTCGGCGGCCGGTCTGACGTTTCGGGAGTGAGTTGCTCGGCGACCCCGCACGAGCAGCGCCTTGGAGGGCGTGCCGTGATCTTTGTGCTTATCGTGATCAGCCTTGTGGTTTTTGCCGTGCTGGCGCTGCGGGAGAGCCCGCTGTGGCAGTGGGGCGCGGCGGCGCTGGCCATCGGCCTGCTCTCGGGCATCGACCTGGGCGAGGCTGGACTGCGCTACGACTTGGGCGCGGGCAGCTGGGTGCTGCTGGCCTTGGGCGTGATCATGCTGGCGCTCAGTCTGGCGGCGATCCGCAAGCCATTGCTGATCACCCCGATCTATGGCGCGGTCAAATCCATCCTGCCGCGGGTCAGCCGCACCGAACAGGAAGCGCTGGACGCCGGGACCGTCGGCTGGGATGCGGAGCTGTTTTCCGGGCGGCCCGACTGGAGCAAGCTGACCGCCATCAGGCCGCTGACGCTGAGCGCCGAGGAACAAGCCTTTCTCGATGGCCCGACCAACCAGGTCTGCGCCATGATCGATGACTGGGACACGCGCAACAACCGCGCCGATCTCAGCCCGGAAGTCTGGCAGTTCCTCAAGGATCACGGCTTTCTGGGCATGCTGATCGGCAAGGAGCATGGCGGGCTCGGTTTTGGCGCGCAGGCGCAGTCCATGGTGGTATCGAAGATCTCGAGCCGCTCGGTGGCGGCCGGCATTACCGTGATGGTGCCCAATTCGCTTGGACCGGGCGAACTGCTCGAAAAATACGGCACGCCTGAACAGAAGGAAAAGTATCTCGGCCGGCTGGCCAAGGGCCTGGAAGTACCCTGCTTTGCCCTGACCGGGGTGCATTCGGGTTCCGACGCCGGCGGCATGCGCGATATCGGCGTCGTCACCCGCGGCAGCTACCAGGGCAAGGACGTGCTGGGCGTCAAGCTGAGCTGGGACAAGCGCTATATCACGCTGGCGCCGATCGCCACGCTGGTGGGCCTGGCCTTCATCCTCAAGGACCCGGAAAATCTCCTGGGCAAGGGCAGCGATATCGGCATCACGCTGGCTCTGGTGCCGCATGACCATCCGGGGGTGGAAATCGGCCGCCGGCATTTCCCGGCACGACAGGCCTTCATGAACGGGCCGACGCGCGGCACCGATGTGTTCATTCCGATGGAATTTCTGATCGGGGGCACCGACTATGTCGGGCAGGGCTGGCGCATGCTGATGGAGTGCCTGTCGACCGGGCGCGCCATTTCGCTGCCGGCCATCGGCACGACCTCGATCAAGCAGGCGCTGCGGGTGACCTCGGCCTATGCCCGGGTGCGCCGGCAGTTCGGCATTCCGGTGGGGCTGATGGAGGGCGTGGCCGAGCCGCTCGGCGAGATGGTCAAGCGCGCCTATACATTTGAGGCCTCGCGTCGCCTGACTGCCTCGATGGTGGATGAGGGGCAGCGCCCGGCGGTGATTTCCGCCCTGCTGAAATACCGCACCACCGAAGCCATGCGTGACAGCGTCGATGACAGCTTCGACATCCATGGCGGCCGCGCCATCCAGGATGGGCCGACCAATTACCTGTTCGGCGGCTATATGGCGACGCCGGTGGCCATCACGGTGGAAGGCGCCAATATCCTGACGCGCACGCTGATGACCTTTGCCCAGGGCGTGCTGCGGGCGCATCCTTTCCTCTACAAGGAAATCGCCGCGGCGCAGAACAAGGACAGAAGAGCGGGCATCGACCAGTTCGACCTCGCCTTTGCCGGCCATACCAAGTTCATGCTGCGCAATATCGTCGCCAGTTTCCTGCACGGGGTCAGCAATGGCGCCTTTGCCAGTACGCCGGTGGAAAACGAGATGGCGGGCTGGTACCGCAAGCTGCATCGCTATGCGCAGGCCTTCGCATTGACCGCGGACTGGACCACGGTGCTGCTGGGAGGACAACTCAAGCGCAAGCAGAAGTTGAGCGGCCGCATGGCCGATATCCTGGGCGATCTCTACCTGATGTCGGCGACGCTGCGGCGCTTCGAGGACGAGGGGCGGATTGCCGAGGACCGGCCGCTGGTCGAGGCGATCATGGCCGACCGGATCGCGGCGATGGAGCAGAGCTTTGGCGCGGTCTTCGCCAATTTCCCCAATGGCCTGGCCGCCAATGCCATGCGGGTGCTGTGCTTCCCGCTGGGGCGGCATGCGCGGCCGGCCAGCGACCGTGTGAACTATCGCCTGGTGCGCGATGTGCTGCAGCCGGGCGCCTTCCGCGACCGGCTGACCACGGGGCTTTATGTGTCGATGGACCCCAGTGACGTGACCGGGGTGCTCGAGGATGCCTTGATCAAGGTGACCGAGGCCGAGGAGATCGAGGGCCGGTTCATCAAGGCCTCGCGCAAGGGCGTGATCGAACGGCGGCTGGACCGCGACGCCATCGATGACGCGGTGGCGGCCGGCGTGCTGACCGGCAATGAGGCGGGCATCATGCGGGCGGCCGACGAGGCCACCGACCGGGTGGTCAAGGTCGACGATTTTGCGGCCGACGAGCTGGCGCCGGAAAAGCACAAGGCGGCGGCGGAATAATCTGACTGCGTTGGCAGTCGTCTCCCTCCCCACAAGGGGGAGGGATCAAGGGTGGGGGGCCATCCGCGAGAGCGAGCGCGCAATACCCCTACCCTCATTCCCTCCCCGCAAGGGGGAGGGAGGCTTGTCTGGTGGGCGGGCAAATATGGTACCAAGCCAAAGGCTTCGAGGAGACACAATGATCCAGCCGCAGATGCCGCAGACGACAAACTGGCAGTTCAGCATTGATGTGGAAAAGCTGGGTTGGCTGACCATCGACACGCCCGCTTCGCCGGTCAATACGCTGAGCCGACTGGCCATCGAGGAACTCGAGGCGCTGGTGGGGCGGTTCGAGGAACTGGCCAAGAGCGGCGAACTGGTGGGGGTGATCCTGCTCAGCGGCAAGGATAGCGGCTTCATCGCGGGCGCCGATATCAGCGAATTCGACGCGATGAGCGATTTCACTGTGCTGCCGGGCGCGCTGCAGCGCACGCATGCGCTGCTGAGCCGGATCGAAGCCCTGCCGATCCCCATGGTGGCCGGCATTCACGGCTTCTGCCTGGGCGGCGGGCTCGAACTGGCTCTGGCCTGCCACTATCGGGTGGCGGTCAACAGTGACAAGACGCGGATCGGCTTTCCCGAGGTCAATCTGGGGATCTTTCCCGGCTTTGGCGGCACCGGGCGCTCGATCCGCCAGGCCGGGCCGGTCGATGCCATGGGGATCATGCTGACCGGCCGCATGCTCAAGGCCGGCGCGGCGCGGGGTCTCAACCTCGTCGACAAGCTGGTGCGGCATCGCGACAATCTGCGCTGGGAAGCGCGCAAGGCCGTGTTGCAGAACCGCAAGTCTGCCGAGGCAGGCCTGGTCAAGAAGGTGATGGCGATGGGGCCGCTGCGCGGCTACGTCGCGGGCAAGATGCGGACCGAGGCCACCAAGAAGGCGCGCAAGGAACATTATCCGGCGCCCTATGCGCTGATCGACCTGTTCGAGGCGCATGGCAATAACTGGCAGGCCATGAGCCATGGCGAGATCGAGCGCTTCGTGCCGCTGATGGGCAGCGATACGGCGAAAAACCTGCGCCGGGTGTTCTTTGCCTCGGAGGCGCTCAAAAAGCAGGGCGCCAAGGGCGTCAAGTTTGCCCGGGTGCATGTTATCGGCGCCGGGGTGATGGGCGGCGACATTGCCGCCTGGTGCGCGCTGCGCGGCATGAGCGTAACGCTGCAGGATCTCGACATGGCGCGCATCCAGCCGGCGCTGGATCGCGGCAAGAAGCTGTTCCGCAAGCGGCTGAAGAAAAAATACGAGGTCGATGCGGCCGTGCTGCGGCTCGAGGCCGATCCGACCGGCAAGGGCGTATCGCGCGCCGATGTGATCATCGAGGCGGTGGTAGAAAAGCTCGAGGTCAAGCAGGCCATTTTCGGCGGACTGGAAGACCGGCTCAAGCCCGGCGCGATCCTGGCCACCAATACCTCGTCGATCGAGCTTGAACGCATTGCCGAAAAGCTCAAGGATCCGGCGCGGCTGATCGGGCTGCATTTCTTCAACCCGGTGGCGCAGCTGCCGCTGGTGGAGGTGATCCGGTCGAGCTTCAATACCGATGCCGAAATCGGCAAGGGTGCGGCCTTTGCGCTGGCCATCGGCAAGAGCCCGGTCGTGGTGAAGTCGGCGCCGGGGTTCCTCGTGAACCGGGTGCTGATGCCCTATATGCTGGGCGCCGTGGAGCGGGTGGAGCGTGGAGAAAGCAAGGAATTGCTCGACGCGGCAGCGGTGGCCTTCGGCATGCCGATGGGGCCGATCGAGCTGATGGATACGGTCGGGCTCGATGTCGGCAAGTCGGTGGCGACCGAACTGGGCCATAGCGTCCCCGAGGGCAGCAATTTCGACACGCTGGTCAAGGCCGGCAGGCTGGGCCGCAAGAGCGGCGAGGGCTTTTACAAGTGGGTCGATGGCAAGGCGGTCAAGGGCGAGGTCCCGGCGCATGCCGATCTGGCCGGGCTGGGCCGCGAACTGGTCAAGCCCTTGGTCGACATGACCGAGGTGGTACTGGCCGAAGGCGTGGTCGCCAATGCGGGACTGGCGGATATCGGGGTGATCATGGGCACCGGCTTTGCGCCGTTCCTGGGTGGTCCGTTGCAGGCAAGAAAAGATGGCAAGGCATGAAATCGGTCCCGCAATGCGTGATGCCGGCCTGCGACAGGCGTTCGCCTGCGCTCCGGTGCTCACGTAGTAATCTACGCTCCGCTCCGGTGCTCGGCGCACACCTGCCTCGGCTCGGCCTGACGCATTCCAGAACCAATTTCCGGAGAGAACATGACTGAACTTCGCAGAGTGGCCATTGTCGGGTCGGCGCGTCTGCCGTTTGCGCGGGGCAATACCGCCTATGCCGAGGAGACCAACCTGTCGCTGCTGGGCACGGTGCTGGCCGGGCTAGTGGACAAGTTCGGCCTCAAGGGGGTCAAGATCGACGAGGTGGTGGCGGGGTCGGTAATCGCCCATAGCCGCGACTTCAACATTGCCCGCGAGGCGAGCCTCGATGCCGGCCTGTCGCCGCGCACGCCGGGGACGACGCTGCAGATTGCCTGCGGCACGAGCCTGCAGGCGGCCCTGATGCTGGGCGCCAAGATTGCCAGTGGCGAGATCGACAGCGGCATTGCGGCGGGCTCCGATACGGTTAGCGACAGCCCGATCGTCTTTGGCGACAAGTTCCAGCACCGGCTGCTCAATGTGAACAAGGCACGCTCGACGGGCGAGAAATTCAAGGCGTTCAAGGGCTTTTCCTTTGGCGAGCTGACGCCGGTGGCGCCCTCGGTCAACGAGCCGCGCACGGGGCTGTCGATGGGCCAGCATTGCGAATTGATGGCGCGGGAATGGGGCATTACCCGGCAGGCCCAAGACGCGCTGGCCGTGGCCAGCCATGTCAACGCCGCCAAAGCCTATGACGAGGGTTTTCACGACGACCTGTTGGTGCCCTGTGCGGGCCTGGTGCGGGACAACAATGTGCGCGCCGATGCCAATGTCGAGAAGATGGCAACGCTCAAGCCGGCCTTTGACAAGGCCAGCGGCCTGGGCACGCTGACGGCGGGCAATTCGACGCCGCTGACCGATGGCGCCTCGGCGGTGCTGCTGGCCAGTGAAGAATGGGCGCGCGAGCGCGGGCTGCCAATCCTGGCCTATCTCACCATGGGCCGGGTGGCGGGCAATGACTTCGCCCATGGCGAGGGCCTGCTGATGGCGCCGACCATTGCGGTGAGCGAACTGCTGGCACGGGCCGGGCTGGGCTTTGCCGATATCGACTATTTCGAGCTGCATGAGGCGTTTGCGGCGCAGGTATTGTGCACGCTCAAGGCCTGGGAAGACGCCGATTACTGCCGGACCGTGCTGGGTCGGGAGGTGCCGCTGGGGCCGATCGATCCGACCAGGATCAACGTCAAGGGATCAAGCCTGGCCTATGGCCATCCCTTCGCCGCGACGGGCGCCCGTATCCTGGGGCTGACGGCCAAGCTATTGTCGGCTGAACCGGGCAAGAGAGCGCTGATCTCGGTGTGCACCGCGGGCGGGCAGGGGGTAACGGCGCTGGTGGAGAGCGCAGCATGAGCGACAATGTCGTCAGATTCCGGCAGCCGGAAAAGAAAAAGCCCGAGCCGCCGGTGAAGAAGCCGCGCGGGCCGATGCCCGGCTGGGTGCCCTTTGCCGGATTGATCGCGCTGGCGCTGGTCATCTATGCGGCGCAGAATGCCGGTTTGCTGGGCGGCTAGCCTAATTTTCTCCCATTGTTAAATTCCGCGCAAAGATTTTGCGTGCTGGCACAGCTTTGCGCCATGAAGAAAGTGCAAAGGGCATGCCGTTTACGTCAATCTTTTGCTTGTCAGTGGACGGATTTGCGTAATAGCGTCCATCAATCTTGGCGGGGGGGACGGTGTTCCCGGCCACAGAGTACGGTAATCCGCGGCATTTCGATCGCGGGAATAAGACTTTTCAGGATTCCACAAGGAGATGGGACGAGCATGAAAATCACTCAAACCCTCACAGCGGTAGCGACCGCCAGCGTCATGGCGCTGATGATGAGCACGGCTGCTTCGGCCGTGACGCTCAATATGATGAACGGCTCCGAGCCCGGCTCGATCGACCCGCACCAGGCGTCGGGCGATTGGGAAAACCGCATCATCGGCGACTATATTGAAGGCCTGATGACGGAAGATGCCAATGCCGAGGCCATTCCCGGCCAGGCCGAGAGCTTCACCGTCTCCGAAGACGGCCTCGTCTACACATTCAAGCTGCGTGACGGCATCCAGTGGAGCGATGGTGAGCCAGTGACGGCGGAAGATTTCGTCTTCGCCTTCCAGCGCCTGTTCAATCCGGCGACCGCCTCGGACTATGCCTATCTGCAGTTCCCGATCAAGAACGGTTCGGAAATCGCCGAAGGCACCGTGACCGATTTCAACGAGCTCGGCGTCAAGGCGCTTGACGACAAGACCGTCGAAATCACCCTTGAAGGCCCGACGCCGTTCTTCCTGCAGGCCCTGACCCACTATACCGCCTATCCCGTGCCAAAGCATGTGATCGACGAAGTGGGCAATGACTGGACCAAGGTCGAGAACATCGTTTCGAACGGCCCCTATACTCCCACCGAATGGGTGCCGGGCAGCTATATCAAGTCGGTCAAATCAGAGACCTACTGGGACGCCGCCAATGTCCAGATCGACGAAGTAAACTACTTCGTGCAGGACGACCTCTCCGCCGCGCTGTCGCGCTACCGCGCCGGCGAATATGACATCCTGACCGACATTCCGTCCGACCAGGCCGAGTGGATCAAGACCAACCTGCCCGGCCAGGACTATTTCGCCCCGTTCCTGGGCATCTACTACTACGTGATCAACCAGGAAAAGGCGCCGTTCGACAATCCGGACGTGCGCAAGGCGCTGTCGATGACGATCAATCGCGACGTGATCGGTCCGGACGTGCTGGGCACTGGCGAACTGCCGGCCTATGGCTGGGTGCCTGAAGGCACGGCCAATTATGAAGGCGTCGAGCCCTACCAGCCCGAATGGATCGGGCTTGATTATGGTGCACGCGTGACGGAAGCCAAGGCGATCATGGAAGGCCTGGGCTATACGGCGGAATCGCCACTGTCCTTGCAGCTCAAGTACAATACCAATGACAACCACCAGCGCATCGCCGTGGCGATCAGCTCGATGTGGGAGCAGATCGGCGTCAAGACCGAACTGTTCAACTCGGAAACCGCCGTGCACTATGACAGCCTGCGCGCCGGCGACTTCCAGGTTGGCCGTGCCGGCTGGCTGCTCGACTATTCCGATCCGTCCAACACGCTCGACCTGCTGCGCAACGGCATCATGCAGGACGGCGCGATGAACTGGGGCAACAACTATGGCCGCTACGCGAACGACGCGTTCGACGCCCTGATGGACCAGGCCACGACCGAGCAGGATCTGGTGGCGCGTGCTGCGCTGCTGGGCCAGGCCGAAAAGATCGCCATGGATGAAACCGGCGCGATCCCGATCTACTGGTACATTGCCCAGAACGTGGTTGCCCCGTCGGTGACCGGGTTTGTCAGCAATGCCTCGGACATCCACCGCACGCGCTGGCTGACCAAGGCCGAGTAAGCTTGTAGAATCCGGCGGCGCCGCTTCCTTGCGGAGCGACGCCGCCATTTTATCCACCCGATGACGCCTGACGATCACGGCGCGGTGGATGTGAAAGGTCCCTAATCCATGTTTGGATATGTAACGCGGCGCGTGCTGTCGGCCATTCCGGTAGCACTGATTGCCGTTACAGCCTGTTTCTTCATTCTGCGGCTGGCTCCGGGCGGCCCGTTTGACGGGGAACGCGCGCTGCCGCCCTCGACGCTGGCCAATCTGCGCGCGCACTACAATCTCGACCTGCCGCTGATCCAGCAATATTTCATCTATGTCGGCCGGCTGCTGCAGGGCGATTTCGGCCCCTCCATGGTCTATAACGACTTCACCGTCGCCCAGATGCTGTGGATCGGCCTGCCCTTCACCCTGATGCTGGGCTTTTCGGCCTTTATTATCGGCACGGCGGTGGGCATGGTCGCGGGCGCGCTCAGCGCCGTCAACCAGAACAAGTGGCCCGATTACATGCTGGTCATGATGGTGATGATCGGGCTGGTGATACCCAATTTCCTGATGGCGGCGGTGCTGCAGCTGGTGTTTGGCGTCTATCTCGGCTGGTTCCCTGCCGGCGGCTGGCAGAACGGGTCGATCGCCCATCTGGTGCTGCCGATCACCGTGCTGGTGCTGCCCCATGCCGGGCGCACGGCGCGGCTGATGCGCGGCTCGATGATCGAGGTTCTCGGCACCAATTATGTGCGCACGGCGCGCTCCAAGGGACTGGGCCAGCGGCTGATCCTGGCGCGGCACGCGATCAAGCCGGCGCTGCTGCCGGTGGTCTCCTATCTGGGGCCGGGCCTGAGCTATCTGCTGACCGGATCCCTGGTGGTGGAGCAGGTGTTCGCGCTGCCCGGGATCGGCAAGTACTTCATCAGCGCCGCGCTCAATCGTGACTACGGCCTCGTGCTGGGAACGACCATTTTGTACATGTTGATCATCCTGGCAGTGAACCTGGTGGTCGACGTCCTTTATGCCTGGCTCGACCCCAAGGTGAGGTACAACTGATGGCCGGCATTACTGGCAAGGACGCGCTGCTCACCGAATATGCGCAGCGGCTCGAAACCCTCGACGCCCCCAAGGGGCGCTCGCTGACGCAGGACGCCGTGCGGCGCCTGGTGCGCAATACCGCAGCGGTCATTTCGGTCTTCGTCGTCATCGCGATCGTGCTGTTCGCCTTTGTGGGGCCTTATCTGCTGCCCTGGACCTATGGCGAAATCGACTGGAGCAATATCCGCAAGCCGCCCAATTTCGAGGCCGGCCACTATGCGGGCACTGACCAGAACGGGCGCGACATGCTGGCCCGCATCATGCAGGGCACACAGATGAGCTTGATCGTGGCCGGCGTCGCGACGCTGGTCTCGGTGATCATCGGGGTGGTCTATGGCGCCGTGGCGGGCTATTTCGGCGGCAAGGTCGATGCGGTGATGATGCGCTTTGTCGATATCATGTATGCGCTGCCCTATATCCTGTTCGTGATCCTGCTGGTGGTGATCTTCGGACGCAATCCGGTGCTGCTGTTTGTCGGCATCGGGTGCCTGGAATGGCTGACCATGGCCCGCATCGTGCGCGGGCAGACGCTCAGTATCAAGGAACGCGAATTCGTCGAGGCGGCCAAGGCGGGCGGGGCCAAACCCTGGACCATCATCATCCGGCACATTGTTCCCAATCTTACGGGACCGGTGGTGATCTATGCCACGCTGACGGTGCCCGAAATCATCCTGACCGAAAGTTTCCTGAGCTATCTGGGGCTGGGCGTGCAGGAGCCGCAGACCTCGCTGGGCACGCTGATCAGCTTTGGTTCGCCAGTGGCCGAGACGCTGCCCTGGATGCTGATCGGGCCGGCCGTCGTGTTGGTGAGCCTTTTGCTCTGCCTCACCTATATCGGGGACGGCTTGCGCGATGCGCTCGACCCCAAGGATCGCTAAGATGACAGAAGTCCTTAAAGTCGAAGACATGTCGGTCACGTTCGAGCTGCACCAGAGCGAGGTGCAGGCCGTACGCGAGATGAATTTCAGCCTGTCGGCGGGAGAGACTCTGGCCGTGGTGGGCGAATCGGGCTCGGGCAAGAGCCAGGCGTTCCTGGCGATCATGGGCCTGCTGGCGCGCAATGGCCGGGCCGGCGGGCGCGCCATGATGGGCGATATCAACCTGATCGGCATGGCGCCGAAACAGCTCGATGCCTATCGTGGCAAGGACATCGCCATGATCTTCCAGGATCCGATGACCTCGCTGAACCCGACGCTGCGGGTCAAGACGCAGCTGGCCGAGGTGCTGGTCAAGCATCGCGGCTTCAACCAGTCCGATGCGGTCAAGACCTCGATCGAGATGCTGGAGCGGGTCGGGATTCCCGAACCGGTCAAGCGGGCCCATGCCTATCCGCACGAATTATCGGGCGGCATGCGGCAGCGGGTGATGATCGCCATGGCGCTGCTGTGCCAGCCCAAGATTCTGATCGCCGACGAGCCGACCACGGCGCTCGACGTGACGGTACAGGCGCAGATGCTGGACCTGTTCAAGTCGCTGACCGAGGATTTCGGCACCGCGCTGGTGCTGATCACCCACGATCTGGGCGTGGTGGCGGGCGTCGCTGACCGGATGATGGTGATGTATGGCGGGCGCGCCGTGGAAAAGGGCGGCGTCGACGACCTGTTCTACGATCCGCGACATCCCTATACGCTGGGCCTGCTGCATTCGACGCCGCATATCGCCAAGCGCGCCGCGCGGCTCGACCCGATCCAGGGGCTGCCGCCGAGTCTGGAGCACCTGCCCAAGGGCTGTTCGTTCAACCCGCGCTGCGCCTTTGCCTTTGACCGGTGCCTCGTCGAGCGGCCGCCGCTGACCGAAACCGGCGAGGGTCGGCAGAAGGCGTGTTTTTATGAAGGCCCGATGGCCTATGGCGAGGTCGCATGATGAACCAGACTCCCGTCGACCTGCTGGAAATCCGTGACCTGAAGAAGACGTTCTCCATTTCGGGCGGGCTGTTCTCCAGGCGGCTGACGCTGACGGCCCTGGAGGACATCAACTTTTCCATCCGCCAGGGCGAGACGCTGGGCATTGTTGGGGAAAGCGGCTGTGGCAAGTCCACGCTTGGCCGCTGCATCCTGCAGCTGCTGGCGCCCGACGAGGGCAAGGTGCTGTGGCTGGGGCAGGATCTGACGCGGCTGCCGGCCGAGGAAATGCGCATGCGGCGGGCGGACCTGCAGATCATCTTCCAGGATCCGCTGGCCTCGCTCAACCCGCGCATGACGGTGGGCGAGATCATCGCCGATCCGCTGCGCACCCTGCGGCCGGAGCTCAACAAGACCGAGCGGCGGGCACGCGTGCTCAAGACCATGGAATCGGTCGGCCTGCTGCCCGAGATGATCAACCGCTATCCGCATGAATTTTCCGGCGGGCAGGCGCAGCGCATCGGCATTGCCCGGGCGCTGATCACCGAACCCAAGCTCATCGTCTGCGACGAGCCGGTCTCGGCGCTGGACGTCTCGATCCAGGCGCAGATCCTCAATCTCCTGGCCGATCTCAAGGACGAGTTCGGGCTGACGCTGATCTTCATCAGCCACAATCTGAGCGTCGTCCGGCACGTGTCGGACCGCATTCTCGTGCTCTATCTCGGGCGCATCGTGGAGCTGGCCGAGGGCGACGAGATCTACCACGATCCCAAGCACCCCTATACAAGGGCGCTGCTGACGGCGGTGCCGATCCCCGATCCGAAGCTGGCGCGGCAGCGCAATATCGATGCCCTCAAGGGAGAAATCCCCTCGCCGATCAATCCGCCCTCTGGCTGCACCTTCCGGACGCGTTGCCGCTTCGCCATGCCCTATTGCGCCGAAAGGCGCCCCCCGCTGGAGCGAATCGAGGGTGACCGGCTGGTGGCCTGCCATCGCTGGCGCGAGATCGAGGTGCCCAAAGAGGCGGTGATCGCCGGCTAGAGCATTTGGCTTGTCGCGTTTTCGAACCGCAAAAGTGGAGCCGCTTTGCTGAAAAGGCTTCAGGCGCCCAGCGCCTCATAGGCCGCCGCGATCGTCGCGGCGGTCGTTGCCATTTCCGCGTCGGAAAAGTCGAGCACACCGTGCTCGGCCATCAGGGCGTGGTATTGCTGGCGCTCATAGGGCACGCCGCGGGGCAGGGGCACGACATGCCAGTGCAGATGGCTGTTGCCCTGCTGGCTGCCCAGCGAAAGCACATAGATGCGCTCGGCCTCAAAGACCTGCTTGAGCGCCCGCGCCAGGCGGTGGACCACGGCCTGCAGCGCCAGGTATTGCGCCGGGGAGATATCCTCGGCCAGATCCTCGCAATGGGCGATCGGGCAGACCAGGGCATAGCCAGGCTGGGTGGGGAACCTGCTCAGAAAGGCGATGCTGTCACCGTCCCTGGCGATGACGTGATGGGCATAGTCCGGATTGCCGGCAATCAGCTCGCAGATGAAGCAGGGGCCATTGCGGCTGCGCTCGACATGGCCAGCAAGGTCAAACGCCTGACGGCTCACGTGGCGGGCTGGTCCGGGCCGGCATCGCTGCGACGGTCATTGGCACCGACATCGATGGTTTTGCGGCGGCGGTCGGGGCCCTTGAACTGCGGCGCCTCGATGAAGCTGCGCGGATTGGCCTCGATGCTGTCGAGGCGGGTCTGCAGGTGATTGGCGGCAAAGGGCTTGCGCAGAAATTCGGTGACCCCTGCGTCGCGGGCGGCGGCGATGCGCTCGGCATCGGGGGCGGCGCTGATCATGATGATGGGCACCAGCCGGTTCGGGCATTCGGCATGGGCGCGCAGTTTTCTGGTGAAGGCCACGCCATCCATGCCCCCGAGCACGTCATTGATGATGACCACGTCAAAGCTGCGGCGCATCAGTTCGGTCATGGCCTTGCCGGCATCATTGGCCTCGCGGATGTCCTTGCGACCCAGGCCACGCAGCATGGTGGTGACCAGGCCGGCCATATAGGCGGAGGGGTCGGCGACGAGCACGCCTCGCTTGGTGATTTCCTCATTGGCCATGTCGGCGTCCTGTCTGAAAGAGCGGGAGCAGCTTAGCGCGGCTTTGCCTATGAGGCGTTAATAGGCTAAGCGGATGCATACCGACGGCTTGACGACATTTGCATGAAAACACCGGCCAGACCGCGTTGACAGGGGGGGGCATTTTCCCTATGTATGCCGGCAAGTTTCCGGGCGCCAAGGCGCCCCTTTTGTTTGACCAAGGAATCATCTGATGAAGATCCGCAACTCGCTGAAGGCGCTGATGACTCGCCACCGCGCGAACAAGCTCGTCCGCCGTCGCGGCCGGGTTTATATCATCAACAAGGTAGACAAGCGCTTCAAGGCCCGCCAGGGCTGAGCGATCGCTTGATCATGAATTGACTGACAGGGCCCGCGCAAGCGGGCCTTGTTGCGTCTGGGGGATGGCGGTCCGCTAGCAGAGCGTTAGGGATGACATGCAGCCGTGCTTCACCTCGCCACGGCTGTGGTGCTAAGGGCTTTTTTGCCTGCCGTCCATCCGGACGCATTTCTGCAAAAATATATATTACTATCAATAGTTTGAATTGTTTTCGGCCGCCGCTGGCCATTTTAGGTGCTGTCTTGCAGCGCTTTTTGCGAGGTTGGACCATGCTGAAGACCCGGACGCTGACTGTCCTGATCAATCGGTCCGTCGACGATGTCTATGGCTTCCTGAGCAATCCGGCCAATCTGGCGCGCTGGACCTTGCTGGGTGAGGGGCGGGCCGAACCGGCAGAAGGCCCGCTCGTCTGGTCCTATGTTGGCGCGGATGGGCATGTGCTGGTGCGGTTCAGTGAACCCAATCCCTATCACGTGCTGGACTATTCGCTGCAGTCGGGGGTGCATGTGTGGCAATCGTCAAGCGTGCGGCTGATCCGCAACGGCAATGGCTGCGTGCTGGTGCATACCTCGGTGCAGCAGCCGCTGGTGTCGGACGCAGCGTTCGAGTCCGAGGCAGAATGGATGCAGGCCGACCTGCTGGTGCTCAAGACACTGATGGAGCGTTGAGAAGGGCAAAGGCGGAGCAGCAGGACCGGGCAGCGCCCCCGCGGTCTTGAAATGGTGGCGAACCATCCCATCTTGGCTGGGAATGGAGACCCTGCAATGACCGTAGATCGCGTTTCGGCCCAATATGACATCGAAAAGAAGTCGCTCGTCGTTGCCTATGTGCTGTGGTTCTTCCTGGGCTATGTGGGGGCGCACCGCTTCTATCTGGGCCGGCCGCTGAGCGGCGTGATCATGCTGGCGCTGTCGGCGGTGACGCTGCTGCTGACGCTCGTCTCGTTCGGCGTGCTGGGCTTTTTGTGGTTCGTCGTCGGCCTCTGGTGGCTGATCGACGTACTGCTGATCCCCGGCATGGCCGCAGGCCGCAACAGCCGCATTGCCGACCGGCTGTTTGGCCGCCGGTACTGAGCGCCGGAATCGGAGAGCTGACTGCAGCATGATGCCGGGACTGCTGGCCCGGCATCGGGGTTAGCTGGTCAGAAGGCGGCCTGGTAGATCGCAAGAATATCGGCAATGCCCAGCGGGCGGGGATTGTTGTCGATCAGGCGCTTGATGGCAAAGGCCTCTTCGGCCCAGGCGGGCAAGTCTTCCTGCCGGGCCCCATGGCTGGACAGGCGCATATCGATGCCCAGATCCTGGCAATAGGCGAAGCTGCCGGCCAGGATGCCTGCGATATCGGCGCTGCCGGTAAGGCCAAGGGCGCTGGCGACGGCGCCGGTCTTTTCCGGACGGACTTCGGCGTTGAAGGCCAGGACATGGGGAAAGATGATGGCATTGGCCAGGCCATGGGGCAGCTTGAGGCGGGTGCCGAGCGGATAGGCCAGGGCGTGGCCACCGGCGGTATTGACCGGGCCCAGGCAGATGCCGCCGTAATAGGAGGCCAGCATCATGCCGGAACGGGCTTCGGTATCGGTGCCGTCGGCCACGGCGCGGGCGAGATAGCGCCCCACCAAGGCAATGCCCTGGCTGGCATAGAAATCGATCAGCGGATGCGCCTTGATATTGGTGAAGGCCTCGACGCAATGGGCCAGGGCATCGACGCCGGTAGCGGCGGTGACCGCGGCCGGCACCGAATAGGTCAGCTCGGGATCGAGAACGGCGATGTCGGCCAACATGAACGGGCTTTCGACCGCCAGCTTGGCCAGCGTATCGGGATTGGTCACCAGCGCACGGATGCCGGCTTCAGAACCGGTGCCGGAGGTGGTGGGCACCTGGGCCAGGGCGGTGCGGCGGCCCTTGACCTTGCCGGAGCCGACGAGGTCGAGCACGGCCTCGTCGCTGTCCCACAGCACGGCGACGAGCTTGGCCACGTCCATGACCGAGCCGCCGCCCAGACCGATCACCAGATCGGGGCGGAAGGCGCGGGCCGCGGCCAGAACGGCAGAAACGGCCGGCAGGTCGGGCTCGGGCGGCAGGTCGATAAAGGTCTCGACCGTGCCGGAAAGGCCGATGCGCTCGACATAGCCCATAGTGGGCGCCATGGCGACGACGAAGACGCGGCTATAAGGGACAGCCCAGTCGCCAAGCCGGGCGACGGCGCCAGCGCCGATTTCGAGCCGCGCCGGCTGCAGCAGGGTGATGGGGCGGGCCATGGACAGCGTTGGCTCAGACATTTTCCTGCGCCTCAAGTACGGCCATCTGGGCCCAGACATTGTCGATCTCGGCCTGGCTCAGCTCGACCAGTGGCGGGCGGACGCGGGTCCAGCCGGGATGGTTGCGGCGGCGGGCCAGCATGGCCTTGATGGTGGGCAGCTGGACATAGGCGTTGGAAAGGTCGCGCCAGGCATTGATGCGCGCCTGGGCGGCGTCCACCTTGGCGTCCTGCGCGGGATCAAAGAAGTTGTCGAAGACGACGCGCAGATGCTTGCCGATGAGGTTGGAACTCGAGGTGATGCAGCCGGCGCCGCCCGAGCGCAGCAGCGGCAGCATGAAGGGATCGGCCCCGGCCAGCACCGAGAAGTTGGCGAAACTGCTGGCAAAGGTCTGCATGCTGTCGAGCTTGCCCGAGCTGTCCTTGATGCCAACGACCACGCCGGGAAAGGCCTCGAGCAGGCGACCGACCAGTTCCACCGACAGCCCGACCTGGGCGATGGGGGGAATGTGGTAGAGCACGACGCGCAGATCATTGCTGCCGACGGCCTCGATCACCTCGGCATAGAAGCGGAACAGACCCTCGTCGCTGACGCCCTTATAGTAAAAGGGCGGCAGCACGACGGCCGCCTTGACGCCGGCGTCGACGGCATGGCGCACCAGGGTCACGGTATCGGGGACATTGGTCTGGGAGGTCCCGGGCAGCAGGCGCTGTGGATCGATGCCGGCAGCGATGACCTGGTCGAGCAAAGCCTGGCGCTGGGCGATGGAAAAGGAATTGGCCTCGCCGGTTGTGCCGAGCATGGCGATGCCGTCACAGCCTTCCTGCAGCAGGGCCTGGCAATGGGTGGCGAAGGCGGCGTGGTCGGGGGTGCCATCAGCCAGGATGGGGGTGGCAGCGGCGCAGAAGACGCCGTGAATGGGCAGGCTGGCAGCGGGGTTCATGGCTTTTTTCCTGCAACCAGGCGCCTTGCATAGGCGATGGCTTCATTCATGTTGGTGTGGTTCGCCTTGCCGGTGCCGGCAATGTCGAAGGCGGTGCCGTGATCGACCGAGGTGCGGTCGATGGGCAGGCCGAGCGAGACGTTGACGGCGGTGTCGAAGGCGACGAGCTTGATGGGGATATGGCCCTGGTCGTGATACTGGGCGATGACCAGGTCGAAGGCGCCGTTATAGGCGCGATAGTAGAGCGTATCGGCCGAGATCGGGCCCTGCACGTCGATACCCTCGGCCCGGGCCATGGCCACGGCCGGCACGACCTGAACATCGTCCTCGGTGCCGAAGAGGCCATTCTCGCCGCAATGGGGATTGATGCCGGCCACGGCGATGCGCGGCTTGGCATAGCCGATGCGCTTGAGGTGATCATTGCCGGCGCGGATGGTGGCGAGGATCCTTTCGGGCGTGGCCCGGTCGATGGCCGTCTTGAGCGAGACATGGGTCGAGACGTGGATGACCTTGAGGCGCTCGGAGGCGAGCAGCATGAAGGCCGATTTCTGGCCGGTCAGCGCGGTCAGCATGCCGGTGTGGCCATCATAGTGATGGCCGGCCAGGTTGAGCGCTTCCTTGTTGATGGGGGCGGTGACGATGCAGCCGATGCGGCCGGCTTCGGCATCGCGGACGGCCTTTTCGATGAAGCGGAAGGCGGCGTCGCCGGCCCGCGGGTCAAGCTTGCCCCAGGGCAGCGGCCCGCCTTCGATCGGCAGGTCCTCGACATAGTCGTCAAGCGCGATGTCAGCGCTGGTGGCGGCCTTTGCCAGCTCCAGCGTGGCGCGGTTGCCGTAGATACGCGTTCGCGCGCGGTCGGCGGGGCTCATCTCCGCCAGGGCGCGAACCGCGATCTCGGGGCCTACGCCGGCCGGGTCGCCCATGGTGATGCCGATAAGGTCGCTCAACTGTGTTCTCCGTCGATCCATCCACGTGGGAGGCGGACATATTTGATGGCCCGCCGGAAATAGGTGTAGGCGACATGCAGCGCGCCGTCCGGCCCTTCCAGCAGATAGGGATAGGACAGTTCCTGGTTGCGGCCGTCGACCGAATTGTTCGACAGGCACGTGCCGGAACTGTCGTCGATGACGCGGCGCAGCGGAAAGCTCAGCCCGCCATCGGTAGAAATGCACAGCGACAGCGGCGCGCGGGGCACGCCCCAGACCGGGGCGCAGCCGCCGGATGCGTCGGGGCGGTCATCGCCCTCCTCGATCTCGTCATAGAGCGAAACGCGGCGGTCGGCAGAGGTTGCGGCGGAGGCCGGGTTGCAGACCATGGCGAGGCGCCCGTCGGCCAGGCGGATGACATTGATGGAGGAATTGTTGTTGGGCACGTCGGTGGGCTGGGGCGCCGACCAGGTGACGCCACCATCAAGGCTCTCCGAGCGATGCACGAAATCGGACTGACGGCGGCGATAGAAGGCCACCATGTGCGCGCCATCTAGCGGCACGATGGTCATGTGTACTGAACCGATGGAGCCGGGCACTTCGCTCAGGGTCCAGGTGGCGCCGTCGTCATGGCTGACGGCGACGCCGGCGGTATCGTGGCTGCCGTTCCAGCGCTGGCCGGGGCGGGAGATGCAGCGGAAGACCGGCATCATCCAGGCGCCATCGGTGCGGCGCACAAAACGGCCGCGCACGAAGGTGCCGAGCGGCAGATCGACAATGCGGGGTTCGGCGCCGGTCAGCGTCGCGCCATCGACGCTGATGTGGCGGGCACGCAACAGGCATTCGTCCTGATTGCCGGAGGGTTGGGCGGTGTGAAACAGCTGCCAGTCGCCATGACCGTTTTTCGTCAGGACCGGATTTTGCTCGGACCGATCGGGGTCGTTGCTGAGCTGGATGGCGGGGCTCCAGCAATCGGCGCCGGGCACCAGGGTGGACGCATAGATAGAAATATCGGACTTGCCCTCAAGGGTGCCGCCGAACCAGAGGCAGGCCAGCGTGCCGTCGTCCAGCAGTTCGATGAAGGCGGCATGATTCTGCACCATGGGGGAGGGCAGATAGCCCTCGACGCGCCCGGCTGGTCCGGTCGTCAACTGCCCGGTCATGCGCGCTTCGATCTCTTGCGGAGTCATGCTTCCCCCCCTCGCTTGTTGGTTGCGCCCAAACTTTACAGTGCTACCAATGTTGTCAAGTTATTATTTTGGCATTTTGGGTTCTTGATGCGCTCTTTGATGGTGTAATAACATTTATTATCAGATGGTTAGACATCTTCCTGACGAGACTCTACGTGATCGAGTTGAATTCTGTTTGACAACTATGGGTTGTAACATGATATTGCAGGCCATGGCCGGGCCCGTTCGAGGCCTGCCTGGAGGAATTGTGCGAGCGCCCCTGCAGCGTCGTTCGCGCCACCCGAATGAGCTGCAAAGGGAGGAAGAACTTGACCATCAAACACATTCTGATCGGCGCACTCCTGGCGTCGACGTCCATCGGCCCGGTAATGGCCCAGGACAATACCGCCATCACCGTGGTGCTGAGCGAAGAGCTCGACCTAGTGGAGCCCTGCATGGCGACCCGCTCCAATATCGGGCGCGTCATTCTGCAGAATATCAGCGAGACGCTGACCGAGCTCGACGTGCGCGGCGACAAGGGCCTGATGCCCCGCCTGGCCGATAGCTGGGAAGACAAGGGCGACGGCACCTGGCAGTTCAAGCTGCATCCGGGCGTTACCTTCTCGGACGGCACCACGCTCGACGCCGCTGACGTCAAGCACTCGTTCGACCGCGTGTTCAGCGACCAGCTGACCTGCGAAAGCGCCCGCTATTTCGCCGATACCGAACTCAGCTTCACTATCGTCGATGACACCACCATCGACATCACGGCCGTGCCGGCGCAGCCGATCCTGCCGCTGCTGATGAGTCTCGTCACCATCGTGCCGTCGGAAACGCCGATGGAATTCGTGCGTGATCCGATCGGCACCGGCCCCTATGTGATGAGCGAATGGACCGCCGGCCAGCAGATCGTGCTCGACCGTCGCGAAGACTATTGGGGCGCCCAGCCCGAGGTCAGCAAGGCCACCTATCTGTTCCGGTCCGAGCCGGCCGTGCGTGCCGGCATGGTGGCCGCGGGCGAAGCCGATATCGCGCCGCAGATCACGGCCGAAGTCGCCGACAATACCGCAACCGATTTCAGCTATCTCAACTCGGAAACGGTCTATCTGCGTGTCGACGGCCAGGATGCCCCGACCAGCGATATCCGCATCCGCCAGGCGCTGAATACCGCCATCGACCGCGAGGCCTTTATCGGCACCGTGCTGCCCACCGGCACCGAACTGGCTGTGGCCATGGTGCCGCCGACCACGCTGGGCTGGAATCCGGACGTGACGGTGCCGGCCTATGATCCCGAGCTGGCCAAAAAGCTGCTCGCCGAAGCCCAGGCCGATGGCGTCGATACCAGCCTGCCGATCGAGGTCGTCGCCCGCACCGAGAACTTCCCCAATGTCACCGAGGTCGCCGAGGCCCTGGTGCAGATGTTCAACGAGGTCGGTTTCACGGCAACGCTGCGCATGGTCGAAGTGGCCGAGCACGAGCAGTATTATTCCAAGCCCTATCCGGAGAGCGAAGGCACCCGTCTCGTGCTGGCGCAGCATGACAATAGCCGCGGCGATCCGGCCTTCTCGATGTTCTTCAAGTATGACAGCAAGGGCACCCAGTCGGGCGTCAACGATCCCAAGGTCGACGATCTGATCGCCCGTGCTTCGGCGGCTACTGGCGACGAGCGCGCTGCGCTCTGGTCCGAGCTGTTTGCCTATGTGCATGACGAGATCGTTGCCGATGTCCTGCTGTTCCACATGGTTGGTCTCAGCCGGGTCAGCGAACGCCTCGACTTTACGCCGACCATTGCCACCAACCAGCAGTTGCAGCTGTCGGAAATCGGCTTCAAGTAGGCGCTTACACGATCCACTTTCGACGGTGCCGGGCTTTGTGCCCGGCACCGCTTCCTGACAAACGGGTGAAGAGCAATGATCAAACTGATCGGTCAGCGAGCCATCGCCAGTGTGCTCTCCCTGCTGGGCCTGATGGTCCTGGTATTCTTTTTGTCGCGCCTCACCGGCGATCCGGCGGTACTGTTCCTGCCCATCGATGCCAGCGAGGCGATGAAGGCGCAGTTCCGCGCGCTGCACGGGCTGGACGCGCCGCTGCTCGAGCAGTTCGGCCGCTATGTGCTGGATCTGCTGCAGTTTGATTTTGGCGACTCGCTGCGCAAGGCGCGACCGGCGATCGACGTGGTCATGGAGGCCTATGCCTGGACCCTGCCGCTGGCGCTGATCACCCTGTGCCTGGTGGTGGTTGCCGCCGTGGTGCTCGGCTCGCTGGCTGCCTTCAATGTTGGGGGCTTTTTCGACCGGACCGTGTCGATCGTGTCGCTGATCGGCGCCTCGGCGCCCGATTTCTGGATCGCCATTGTTGCCATCGTGCTGTTCTCGATCAATCTGGGCTGGCTGCCGACTTCGGGCGTGGGTACGCCGCTGCACTGGGTGCTGCCGATCGCGGTGCTGTTCATCCGGCCGTTCGGGCTGATCGTCCAGGTGGTGCGCGGCTCGATGCTGTCGGCGCTGTCGGCCCCCTATGTGAAGACGGCCCGGGCCAAGGGCGTCAAGAACCTGCCGATCATCTTCGTGCACACGCTACGCAATGCCATGCTGCCGGTCATCACCGTGATCGGCGACCAGGCGGCGGCCATGCTCAATGGCGCGGTGATCGTCGAAACCATTTTCGGCTTTCCCGGCATCGGCAAGCTGATGATCGATTCCATCCTGCAGCGCGACTTCAACGTTGTGCTCGCCGCCATCATGGTCACGGCCGTGGCCATCTTCATCATGAACATGCTGATCGACGTCGCCTATGGGCTGCTCGATCCGCGAATCCGGCACTAGGGAGCGCTGCAGATGACCGACTTGTCGCTCACCAAGCCAGACCACAATGCGCCACGCAGCGGCCTGTCCGTGCTGCTGTCCATGCTGTGGCGGGACAAGCTGGCCTTTGTCTCGGCGCTGGTGCTGATCCTGATCGTGCTCTGTGCGCTGCTGGGGCCAACCCTGCTGGGTGACCTGGCGACCAGCCAGAACCTGCGCGGCCGCAACAGCCCGCCCTTTGACCTGTCGCGCGGCTGGGCCTTCATCCTGGGCGGCGACTCGCTGGGCCGGCCGATGCTGGCGCGGCTGATCGTGGCGGCGCGCAGCACCATGATGGTGGCGGCCGGTGCGGTCGCGGTGGCGCTGCTGGTGGGCGCGACGCTGGGGCTGATTGCCGGCTATCTAGGCAAGAATGTCAGCCAGGCGATCATGCGCCTGGCCGATGTGATCATGTCGTTTCCTTCGCTGCTGCTGGCGGTGGTGGTCCTCTATGTGCTGGGGCCCTCGATCCCCAACATGATCCTGGTGCTGGCCATCACGCGCATCCCGATCTACCTGCGCACCACGCGGGCCGAAGTGCTCGAAGTGCGCGAGCGCATGTTCGTGCAGGCTGCCGTGGTGATGGGGGCCTCGCATGGGCGCATCATCCTGCGGCATGTGCTGCCGGTGGTGGCGCCGACGCTGGTGACCATTGCCACGCTCGACTTCGCCTTCGTCATGCTGGCCGAAAGCTCGCTGTCGTTTCTCGGTATCGGCATCCAGCCGCCCGACATTACCTGGGGCCTTATGGTCAGCCAGGGCCGGCCCTATCTGACCACCGCCTGGTGGCTGGCGCTGTGGCCCGGGGTCTGCATCGTCATCACCACGCTGGCGCTCAACCTGCTGAGCAACTGGATGCGCATTGCACTCGACCCCGCCCAGCGCTGGCGGCTGGAAGCCCGGAGCACGACCGATGAATGAAGCCCTGCTCGACGTGCGCAACCTGTCGGTGGATTTCCATACCGCGCGCGGCACCGTGCATGCGGTCAAGAATGTCTCGTGGAGCATCAACCGCGGCGAGACGCTGGCCATTCTGGGCGAGAGTGGCTCGGGCAAGTCGGTCTCGGCAGCGGCGGTGATGAACATTCTCGACATACCGCCGGCGCAGATCGTGGGTGGGGAAATCCTGTTCGACGGCCAGGACCTGCTCAAGGTCAGCTACGAGGCCCATCGCGCGCTCAACGGCAAGAAGATCGCCATGATCTTCCAGGATCCGCTGAGCCATCTCAACCCGGTCTACACGGTGGGCTGGCAGATCATCGAGATGATGACAGCACATGGGCGGCCGGCCGACATGGCCCGGGCCAGGGCGCTTGAGCTGATCGGGCGGGTTGGCATTGCCGATGCCGAAGCGGCGCTGCACAAATATCCGCACCAGTTTTCCGGCGGCCAGCGGCAGCGGCTGATGATCGCCATGGCACTGATGCTCAAACCCGACATCCTGATCGCCGACGAGCCGACCACGGCGCTGGACGTGACCATCCAGGCCGATGTGCTGGCGCTGCTCAAGGAGCTGCAGGCGGAAACCGGCATGGGCCTGGTGCTGATCACCCATGATCTGGGCGTGGTCGCCGAGATCGCCGACCGCGTCGTGGTGATGAGCCGCGGCGAGATCGTCGAGCAGGGCACGCCGCGCGAGGTCTATCATAACGCCCAGCACCCCTATACGCGCCAGCTGATCGGCGCGGCGCCCGGCAAGGGGGAGATCCGGCTGCACGACGAGGCGTCGCCCGTGCTGCTGGAGACGCGCAAGCTGTGCAAGACCTATGGCGAATTCACGGCGCTCAAGGATGTGTCGCTGGTGCTGCATCGCGGGCAGACCCTGGCCGTGGTCGGCGAAAGCGGCTCGGGCAAGTCGACGCTGGCGCGGGCCATCCTGCGGCTCGAACAGGCCGATAGCGGCGAAGCGCTGTGGAAAGGGCAGGACCTGCTGGGCCTCAATGCGCGCGACCTGCTCGGCGTACGCCGGCAGATCCAGATGGTCTTCCAGGACCCCACGCAATCGCTCAATCCGCGCATGTCGGTCTATCAGCTGATCTCGGAGGGCTGGGACATTCATCGCCTGATGCCCGACCGGGCGGCGCGGCAGCAGCGGGTGGCCGAACTGCTCGACCAGGTCGGGCTGGCGCCGGAAATGGCGCAGCGCTATCCGCACCAGTTTTCTGGCGGCCAGCGGCAGCGCATCGCCATTGCGCGGGCGCTGGCGCTGGAGCCCGAACTGATCATCTGCGACGAGGCGGTGTCGGCGCTCGACGTCTCCATCCAGGCGCAGGTGATCGCCCTGCTGGACGGGCTGCGGGCGCGGCTGGGGATTTCCTTCCTGTTCATCGCCCATGACCTGGGCGTGGTACGCGACTTTGCCGATACGGTGATCGTCATGCAGGCCGGCCAGATCGTCGAGCGCGGGCCGACGGCGCAGATCTTCGAGGCGCCGCAGCACGATTATACCCGACGCCTGCTGGCCGCCAATCTCGACCCCGATCCCGACATCCAGGCGCAGCGCCGGCTGGCTGGCGCGCATCCATGACACGCCTGGGCGTGGTCGCCGATGACCTCACCGGCGCGCTCGACGCCGCCGCGCCCTTTGCGGCGCGGGGTATAGCCACGGTGGTGGCCCTGGGGCCGGAAGGCCTGGCCGCCGCCCTGGCCAGCGGCGCCGATGTGGTCGGCGTCTCGAGCAATAGCCGGGAGGCGTCGCCCGACGACGCCGGACAGAATGTGGCGCGCTGCCTTGCCGGCCTGCCGTCGGGCCTGCCGATCTTCAAGAAGGTGGATTCCCGGCTCAAGGGGAATATTGCGGCTGAGCTCGACGCCATTGCCTTCACACGGGCGCTGGTGGTGCCTGCCATTCCGGCCTTTGGCCGCTGGATGCGGGCGGGCCGGCTGGGTGGATTCGGGGTCGATGAACCGATCGACATAGCCGCCCGGCTCGGCTGCCATGCCGGCAAGGCCAGCATTCCCGACATTGTCACGCAGGGCGATATCGAGCAGGCGCTGGAGGCCGGTGGGCATGACCTGCTGGTCGGCGCGCGTGGCCTGGCCGAGGCGCTGGCGACGCAGTGGGCGCCTGAGGCGGCACACCTGGTCCCGCCGCCGCTGATGGCGCCGGTGTTTTGCGTCATCGGCTCGACTGATGGCATTACCGGCCAGCAGATTGCGCGGCTGCGCGCTGCCTGCCCGGGGCTTGTGCACATTGGCGCGCCCAATGGCCAGATGCCTGCGGGTGCGTCGCCCGGGGCGAACCTGACGGTACTGCAGGCCATAGCGGGCGAGACCCAGGCCGATGGCGCCACCGTGGCGCAGCGCCTCGGGGAGGGGTTGCGACGCCTGCAGCCGCCGCGGGGTGCGGTGCTGCTGATCTCGGGCGGGGCGACCGCGCAGGTGGTGCTGGAGGCGCTGGGTATCTCGGTGTTGCAGCTAGACGGCGAAGCGCTGCCCGGCCTGCCCCTTGCCCATGCCGGCGGCTTCACGATAATCACCAAGTCGGGCGGCTTCGGCGATCCCGATACATTGCTGGCCCTGCTCGGCCATCTTGGTGGTGCGAACCCGGAGAGTGACGGATAGACATGTCGGAAGTTCTCAACGTTAGGCGCAGCCTCTCTGACGCGGTGTTCGATCGCATCCAACGGGCCATCAAGTCCGGCGCCTATGGCGTGGATGAACGCCTGCCCACCGAACATGCCATGGCGGCCGAATTCCAGGTATCCCGTCCGGTGGTGCGCGATGCGCTGCAGCGGCTGCGCGACCAGGGGCTGATCTATTCGCGGCGCGGCGCCGGCAGCTTCGTGCGCGAGCAGGGGCTGCGCGAGCCGCTCGGCTTCGGGCAGATGGAAAATCTGTCGGACCTGCAGCATTGCTACGATTTCCGTCTCACCATCGAGCCGGAGGCGGCCGCGATGGCGGCGACGCGCCGCACGCCGGAGGCGCTGAGCAAGATCAAGTCGGCGCTGAGCCTGCTGCGCGACGCCACCAACCGGCAGGCACACCGGGCCGATGCCGATTTCATGTTCCATCTGAGCATCGCCCAGGCATCGGCCAATCCCTATTTCGCCACGGCCATGCAGGCTCTGGAAGACCACATTGCCGTCGGCATGCGCTTTCATGGCCTGTCGCTGCGCAGCACCAGCGACGGCTTGCAGCATGTGTTCGTCGAGCATACCGCCGTGTTCGAGGCCATTGCCGCCGGCGATGCCGAGGCGGCGCGCCAGCGCATGAGAGCCCATCTCTCCGGCTCGCGCGACCGCCTGTTCGAACCCAAGCGCTGAGACGCTGTTCAGCCAGCCATAGCTAAAATGAAAAGGGCCCGCTTGCGCGGGCCCTTGTCGTTCGTGCGGAACGTCAGCGTCGGCGTCAGCTGGAGCCGGCGCCGTCCTGGCGGACGAAGGCGATGCGCAGCATATTGGTGGCGCCGGGCGTGCCCAGGGGAATGCCGGCGGTGATGGCGATGCGGTCGCCGGGGCGGGCAAAGCCCTCCTGATAGGCGATGACACAGGCGCGATCGACCATGTCTTCCAGGCTCACCGCGTCTTCGGTCTGCACGCAATGAACGCCCCAGACCACCGACATGCGGCGGATGGTGCGCATATTGGGCGAGAGCACGATGATGGGCTTGGATGGACGCTCGCGGGCGGCGCGGATGCCGGTCGAGCCCGAGGCGGTATAGGTGACGATGGCGGCCAGATCGAGGGTTTCGGCGACCTGGCGGGTAGCGGCGGAGATGGCGTCGGCAGCGGTGGCTTCCGGCTCCGTCTGGGCGGCGCGGATGATGCCGCGATAGTTGGCATCGCCCTCGACGGCCACGGCCACCTTGTTCATGGTGGCGACGGCTTCGACGGGATAGGCGCCGGAAGCGGATTCGGCCGAGAGCATGATGGCGTCGGCGCCCTCAAACACGGCGATCGACACGTCCGAGACTTCGGCGCGGGTCGGCACGGGGGCGGTGATCATGGATTCGAGCATCTGGGTGGCCACGACGACCGGCTTGCCATAGCGGCGGGCCATGCGGATCATGCGCTTCTGCAGGCCGGGGACCTGCTCGAGCGGCAGTTCGACACCCAGATCGCCACGCGCGACCATGATGGCGTCGCTGAGCTTGATGATCTCTTCGAGGCGCTCGATGGCCTGGGGCTTTTCGATCTTGGCCATGACGCCGGCGCGGCCCTGGACGATCTTGCGTACGTCGATGATGTCTTCGGGGCGCTGCACGAAGCTCAAGGCGATCCAGTCGGCGTCGGCGGCAAGGCCGGCCAGCAGATCGGCATGATCCTTTTCCGTCAGGGCGCCGGTGGGCAGCAGCGTATCGGGCAGGGAGACGCCCTTCTTGTCGCTGAGCTTGCCGCCATAGACCACTTCGGTCTCGATGGCGCCATTGCCGACCTTGGTGGCCTTGAGCGACAGCTTGCCGTCGTCGAGCAGCAGGCGGTCGCCGACCGAGACGCTCTCGATGATTTCGGGATGCGGCAGGTAGACGCGCTCGGCATTGCCCTGGTCGTCATTGTGGCTGTCGAGGGTGAACTTCTGCCCGGCCACCAGCTCCACCGAGCCGCCGATGAACTTCCACACGCGCAGCTTGGGGCCCTGCAGATCGACCAGGATGCCGAGCGGGTGGTTGAGGCGCTTTTCGACATTGCGAATGCGCTCGACCGTGGTGCGCAGCACGTCGTGGCTGGCATGGCTCATATTGATGCGGAACACGTCCGCGCCGGCCTTGGCCAGTTCCTCGATCATCTTTTCCTCGTGGCTGGCAGGCCCGAGGGTGGCGACGATCTTTGCGCGTCTCATGCGTCTCATTGCGTGTCCGTTTCTTGCGTCGTTATGTCGTCCTGCGGTGCATCCACATCGGCAGGATCGACAAGGAAAGTGGGGTCTTCGAGGTCTTCGCTTCCGTCCGGACCGACGATCGCCGGGCCGGCGCCATTCTCGCTGAGCTGCAGCGTCCAGTCGGAACGGTTCTGGGTATCGATTTCAAAGAAACCGGTGCGCTCATAGCCGCGGGCCAGGCAATCCTCAACCCCGAATATGGTGAAGGTTTCGTCACGCGTACACATGAACACCGCGCCATCCCAGGCGCCGCCTGCCACATCATCGGCTGCAAAGATGTAATAAAAACGACGCTGCAGATCGCCCTGGTAGAGCACGCGACAATCACCGGGAGGCGCCTGCCACCAGCCTTCGCTCATCCAGCCGCGCTCGGCGCGATAGCCCAGCGCCACCGAGACGAGATTGGCCGTTTCGTTGCAGATGCGCAGATCGGCCCTGGCTGGCGTGGCAAAGAACGCCAGGCTGGCAAGAGCTGCGCCGATCAGGGTCGTGCCGAGACGGATGGTTTGCAAAAGCGAGCCGGAAATCATCGGGAAAACGTGCCTTCTTTGAGCCCATGGTAAGGGATTGGTCAATGGCTAATGCCTTGATTTGGCCGAATTGGGGGCATGCGTGGCAGCGGTGATGTGGATTGGATCACAAAGGGGTTGAACCGGGGGCGAGTCTGGGGTTCAAGCAGCGCTTGATACAACGAGGTAAGACCCATGGCTGAAGAGAGCGTTGCCCAGGACCAATTGCGGGCATTCATCGAGCGCATCGAGCGCATGGAAGAAGAAAAGGCCGCGATCGCCAACGACATCAAGGAAATCTATGCCGAGGCCAAGGGCAATGGCTTCGATACCAAGATTCTGCGCAAGATCGTGGCCATCCGCAAGCAGGACGCCAATGAGCGCATGGAGCAGGAAGCCCTGCTCGAGCTCTATATGAGCGCGCTGGGCATGGTGGCGTCCTCGGACGACTGACCGATCCTCAATAGCTATTGATGCGTGCCGCCCGGTTGCCTCAGCTGCCGGGCGGATCTGTATCTGCGCGCCGGTGGGGTCAGGCGAGGATGTCGATGGTGGACTTGAGCATGCGGTCGGCGGCACGTACGATGGTTGCCGAGGACTTGAAATCATGTTGGGCCAGCATGGTTTCGACCATTTCCGTGCCCAGATCGACATCGGCCAGGCCGGTGCCGAAGCGGGCGACACGGCCGGCGCTGGTCTCCAGACGGTCGGCGGCGCGCTGCATGCCGAGTGTTCCTGAAGCGATGGCGGATAGGGTCATGGTGGTGGCCTGGCTGGTGGGCGTGATGCCGCCAGCTAGCGCCCAAAGCGTTGACAATTGCCTTATCGGGAAGCCGGCAATGCAGTTCAAAAGCCAGACAGCCTTGCCCGCCAGAATGGCCGGCTAGACGGACCGGCCCAAGGCCGCCACCATGGCGGCCTCGTCATAGCCGAGGGTGGCCAGGGCGGTGGCGACAATGCCGGCGCGGTCGAGGCCGGCATCGGCATACATGTCGGCCTGACTGGCATGTTCGACGAAACGATCAGGAATCATCAGCGGCCGGAAGCGCAGCTTGCCGTCGAGCAGGCCATTGCTGGTCAGGAAGGTGGCGACGTGGCTGCCAAAACCGCCCAGGCCACCCTCTTCGACACTCAGCAAGACGTCGTGACTGCCGGCGAGACGGGCAATCAGTTCCTCATCGAGCGGCTTCATGAAGCGGGCATCGGCAATGGTGGGATTGAGGCCCAAGGCGGCCAGCTTGTCGGCGGCAGCGAGCACTTCGGACAGGCGCGCGCCATAGCTCAGGATGGCGATGGTGCCGCCCTGGCGGACAATGCGGCCCTTGCCGATGGGCAGAATCTGGCCACGCGCGGGCAGGTCGACGCCCATGCCGTCGCCGCGCGGATAGCGGAAGGCGATGGGGCCGCTGTCGTAATGGGTGGCGGTGGTCACCATATGGCGCAGTTCGGCCTCGTCGGCGGCGGCCATCTGCACGATGCCGGGAATGGCGCCCAGAAAAGCCGCATCGTAGTTGCCGGCATGGGTAGGGCCGTCGGCGCCGACATAGCCGGCCCGGTCGATGGCAAAGCGCACCGGCAGCTGCTGGATGGCCACGTCGTGGATGACCTGATCATAGGCGCGCTGCAGGAAGGTCGAATAGATGGCGCAGAAGGGGCGCATGCCCTCGCTGGCGAGGCCCGCGGCAAAGGTCACCGCATGCTGCTCGGCAATGCCGACATCGAAGATGCGGCTGGGATGGATTTCGGCGAACCTGTCGAGCCCGGTGCCCGAGGGCATGGCTGCGGTCACCGCGACAATGCGCGGATCGTCACTGGCCTCGGCGATCAGGGTATCGGCAAAGACCGACGTGTAGGAGGGCGCGTTGGAAGGCGTCTTGGTCTGGGCGCCGGTGATGACGTTGAACTTGGAGACGCCGTGATACTTGTCGTCGGAATCTTCGGCCGGGCCATAGCCCTTGCCCTTCTTGGTCACAACATGGACGAGAATCGGGCCCTGGGCGGCGTCGCGCACATTGTCGAGCACGGGCAGCAGGTGATCGAGATTGTGCCCGTCGATGGGGCCGACATAGTAGAAGCCCAGCTCTTCAAACAGCGTGCCGCCGGTAAAGAAGGAGCGGGCAAATTCCTCGGTACGGCGGGCCGGCTCATGCAGGAATTGCGGCAGCTTGCTGACCACCGACTTGGCGGCTTCGCGGGCGCCGCGATAGACCGGACCCGAGACCAGGCGCGCCAGATAGGCGCTCATGGCGCCGGTGGGCGGGGCGATGGACATGTCATTGTCGTTGAGCACGACAATGAGCCGGGCGTCCATGGCGCCGGCATTGTTCATGGCCTCATAGGCCATGCCGGCCGACATGGCGCCATCGCCGATGACGGCGATGACATTGCGCGGCTGGTCGAGCAGTTCGCTGGCCACGGCCATGCCAAGGCCGGCGGAAATCGAGGTCGAGGAATGGCCGGCGCCAAACGGGTCGTATTCGCTTTCGGCGCGGCGGGTGAAGCCGGACAGGCCGTGCTTCTGGCGCAGCGTGCGCATGCGGTCGCGGCGGCCGGTGAGGATCTTGTGGGGATAGGCCTGGTGGCCGACGTCCCAGATGATGCGGTCATGGGGGGTATCGAACACGGCATGCAGGGCCACGGTCAGTTCCACCACGCCCAGGCCGGCGCCCAGGTGGCCGCCGGTCACCGAGACGGCGTCGATCATCTCGGCGCGCAATTCGTCGGCGAGCTGCCGCAACTCCTCGCGCGGCAGGGTGCGCAGGTCAGCAGGAGAGTTGACGGTGTCGAGCAGCGGGGTAGCGGGCTTGTCGGCCAATCGGGCAGTCCTTCGCCTAAAGGGGCACTATGGCAGTTGTTTAGGCGCGCGAGCGGCGCTTTGCAACAATAGCGGGCCACCTGCGCACACTGCGCCGGCACCGGAATGGACTGCAATCAAGCCTGAATTGGGGCCGCTCAGTTGCTCACAGGAGCAGCCGGCCTTGTGCCGACAAAGCGGGTAGAGGACAGGCCCTCGGGGAAATCGCCCACGCGCAGAATGGTGACATAGGGTCCCATTTCAGTGGTGGGGCTGAAATCGGCCTCGTCGTGATCCCAGATTTCGGCAAAGTGGTCCGAGCTCAACGCGGTAGGGGTGGTGAAGACGTCGGCGACGTGCTCGAGGTCGGGTGCCACCAACTCGGGGCGGCGCATGGCGCCGGCATCGGGGCGCTTGGCCAGGTGTTCAGCCAAGGCCTGGGCAACAGGTTCATCCTGACGCGGGGCGGCAAAGGTGCCGCGAAACAGGTCGGAAATGGCGCCGGTGACCACGTTGTCACTGCCCAGCGACGCGGTGCGCAGGGCGGTCACGCCGGGTAGGGAGGGCAGGCGGGACACGGGCATTACCGGCGTTGCGGCGGGCGCGGTTTCGCGGGCGATGATCGCCTCGAGGGCGCTCTGCGCGACCGGGTCCTGCGGCATGGGCGAGAGATAGGCGGTCATCATGTCCGGCTGCGGGTCGGAGGTGAGCAGGCGCGGCTGCGGCACGGGGGCGGTCAGCGCGGCGATGGCGGTCACCGCGTCGCCCGATGGCAGGGTGGAGGCGGTTGCCAGCTGCAGGGCTTCGGACTTGCGCAGCGGCATGGGTGCGCTGGCCAAAGTGGTGATTTCGGCGGCATCGAGCGGCGCGCTGCCGGCGGTGGAGAAGGGCAAAGCCGGCGCCGTACTGGCAAAGGCCACGCCGCCCAGATTGACCGGCCGCGGGGCGGGAATGGGCGCATTGGCTGTGGCCTGCGACGCCAGGGAAGCGAGCTGCACCTCGGCTGGTGGAGGGGCGGGAATGGGGGCGGGTGCCGGGGCAGGCGCAGCGGCACGCGCGGAAGCCGGGGCGGCGGCAGAGGCGCTCGGCTGGCTCGATGAACCGCCGAACAGCAGATCAACCAAAGTGCGGCCGCTTCCGGCGCTGGCGACCTGGGTGCCCGAGCTGCTGCCATTGCAGGGCACGGCATGGCAGGTTTTCCACTCGGCCATGGCCACCTGATAGCCCTGCTGGGACAGCGGCTTGCCATCGGTGGGCAGGTGCATGGTCTTGCCGTCGGGGAAGATCTCCTGCAACTGGGCACGGGTCATGCGCGGCCAGGCGCGCACCGAACCGGTGTCGAGATGGACAAAGGGGCTGCCAGATGTGGGATAATAGCCGACGCCGCCGACCTGCTTTTTCATGGCAGCGGCGCGCAGCCGCGGCAAGGAGACGCCGGGGATGAAGAAATCCATGGCGTGACCCTTGGTGTGCTGGCTGTTCTCGGCAACGCCCGAGGAGGTCTCGCGCAGCATGGCATTGGTCTTGGGCGAACGGTAGGCTGAGACCACGTTGATCGGCTGGGTGGCACCGACTTCCTGGTAGACTTCCCAGACCAGATCGAACAGCCGCGGGTCCATCTTGGTGGGCTCGTTGCGGCGCCAGTCGCGCAGGAAATAATTGAGATCGTTGAGACCGGACTGGACGTATTGTCCATTGCGCTTGAAGACGATGCGCGCGGTCTCCTTGGTGTGGGTGTAATAGAGATAGATGGCGCGTTCGGATGCCGCCATGGCCGGCACGACGGAGGTCGGCAGGATGAGCGCAAAGCTGATCAAGGCGGCGAGCAGAAATTGCCCAAAACGATGCCGTTGCAAATTGGAATTCCCCGTCACGCGATACTCTGCCCGGTTAGTCTCTCGGCAAACATTAGCGTCAAATACGATGGATTTGATTAACGCCTGCCTGCTGCGTGCCCTCCCTCAAGCGGGCTCACGTATATGTTATTACGATCAGAAACTGGCGCAACAAAGGCCGAATTGTCAATGAAAGCTTAAGGCCGGCCGCATGCGGCCGGCAAAGCCGGGGTGGCGGGCCTCAAGGCGAGATGGTGCCGTCACCGGCTTCGGCGACGATATCGACCGGCTTGGGCGGGGTCGCCAGGCCCATGGCGGCGATCAGATTGGCGTTGTGGCCATAGATGTCGTCGAAGGACTGCAGGCTGCCATCGGTGGTCACGCGCACGGTAAAATAGGCGATGTGCACGGGGATCTGCTGCTCCGGGTTTACCCAGCGTTCGGCCGCGCCAAACATGCCTTCAAGCGAGGCCCGGCTGATATTGGGCTCGTTGGCCAGCAGCGCATCGGCGAACTCCATGGGGTTCTGCACGCGGACGCAGCCATGGCTATAGGCGCGGAAATCGCGCTCGAACAGCGATTTGGACGGGGTGTCGTGCAGGTAGACATCGTGCTTGTTGGGGAACAGGAACTTGATCTGCCCCAGGGCGTTGCTGGTGCCGGGGCGCTGGCGGATGCGGAAGGGGAAATTGGTGGCGCTGACCTGGTTCCAGTCCACCTGCCAGGGGCTGACCGGATTGCCCTGATAGAGCAGGTCGTAATTGTGGCTGTCGATATAGCCGGGATTGGCCATGACGGCGGGGGCGATCTCGGCCTTGACGATCGAGCTGGGCACATTCCAGTACGGATTGACCACGATGTGGCGGATGGATTCCGAGAAGACCGGGGTCTGGTGCTTGGTGGTGCCGACCACGACGCGGGTGGTGTATTCTTCGCGGTTGTCGCGGTTAACCGACAGCCGGAATTCGGGAATGTTGACCAGCACGTTGAACGCGCCAAGGTCGCGCGGCATCCAGCGCCAGCGCTCCATATTGGCCAGGATGTCGGCCTTGGTCAGCGGGGCGCCGCCATTGAGGGCGGCCAGCGTGGCCGGGCCCATGACGCCATCGACATAGAGATTGCGGGTCTGCTGGAAGGCCTTGACCGCTTCCACCACGCTGTCGTCATAGACCGTGTCGACGGCAGCGGGCAGCTCGAAGCGCTGGCGCAGCACGGGGACGCGGGCATCGCTCATGCCGGGCTTGAGGGTGGCGCCGGTCTCGATCTGCACCGGACGGTCGGTCTGGTTCTGCTCGAAATTGGCAAGCGCTGCCTTGAGGGCGAGGAATTCGGGATGGGTCGGCTCCAGCGCCGCGAGCACCTTGACCGGATCGGCACTGGTGGCCAACTGCACCAGCAGCCCGGCTTCGTCGAGCTTCTTGGGGGCCACGTCGAGGTTTTCACTGACCGAGCCGGGCACGATGCGGCCAGTATATATGTGGGTGGCATAGCGCATGGTGGCGCGCGAGAACGCGGTTTCCAGGCTGGCCATCTTGATCGGGTCGCTGCCGACGGCGGTCACGTCCAAAGCGGGGGTGAGGTAGTCGGACGGACGCAGGCCTTCGGTTTCGGCTGCGGCAAAGAGCTTGAGAATTTTCTGGGCGGGCGGCGAGAAGGCGACAGCGCCGTCGGCGGTCTCATCGAGCCAGATCGGCGCAAAATGGCGCGCGCCATAGAAGAAGTACAGTTTCTGCGCCTCGGCATAGGCAGCGCTGTCCTTGGCGGCGCCATAATAGGCGGCAGACAGGCCGGCCTTGATGGTCTGGGCCAGCGGCGTCTGCGGCGGCGCGATATAGACCGGGCCGATGGTGGCACTGGCCACAGCCTGCGCCGATGCCGGCACAATGGGTGCGACGCCCGCAAGGGCGGCAATCAGGCAGACCAGAAACTTGTTCATGCGGACTCCAGCAGGCTTTATCGAGTTGCGGCGTCACCGGCGATCCGGTGGATTCAACAGCCGCGCCGGACAAAATCATTAGCCAAAAATCCTTAACAGGAACAATTGCTCGCAGTTTTGTGAGGGCAATTTAGCGATGGCGACCTCTTACGGAAAGGGAGCGTAAAGCTACGGTTTCCTAAGACTGGCTTGCGTGACGCCGGGCGGGACCATAGCGTCGTGACCGGAGGATCAGCATGGACCGGCAAAGCCATTTCGTGGTCGTGGGCGGCGGCACTGCCGGCTGGATCGCGGCGTTCATCATTCAGGACGCGGCGCGCCGCAAGGGGCTGAACGCGCGCATCAGCGTCATCGAGCCGTCGAGCATCCCGACAGTGGGGGTGGGCGAGGCGACCACGGCGGCGTTTCGCGTGCTGCTCAAACATTTCGGCATCGATGAGTTCGAGTTCTTCCGCAAGACCGAGGCGACGTTCAAGCTGGGCATCCGGCATGAGGACTGGCGTCGCAAGGGCTTTACCTATTATGGGCCGATCGATGATCCGCACCAGGTGATCCAGGCGCCGGCAGGGGCGCCGAGCGACTATCTCAATGTCTATGCGATTGCCGCCGGAAGGCCGATCACCGACATGCACCTGTTCGGGCCGCTGCTGGAGCAGAAGAAGGCGCCCTATGTGCAAAAGGCGGACGGTTCACTGATCCCGCTGGGGCCCTTCCACCATGCCTATCATTTCGACCAGGCCAAGGTCGGGCGGTTCTTTGCCAGCAAATCCAAAGGCGTCGAGATTATTGATGCCGTGGTGTCGGGCATTGAGCGGAACGCCGAGACCGGCGACGTCACGGCGCTGACGCTCGACAATGGGCAGGTGCTGGAAGCCGATTTCTTCATTGATGCGACGGGCTTTCGCAAGCAGCTGATCGTCAAGGAAATGGCGGCCGACTGGATCTCCTACGCCCATGAACTGCCGGTCAACCGGGCGCTGCCGTTCTGGCTCGATATCAAGCCGGGCGAGGAGATCGCCAATTACACCCGCGCCTGGGCGCAGGATGCCGGCTGGATGTGGCAGATCCCGACCCAGACCCGCTATGGCTGCGGCTATGTCTATTCGGACGAATTTTGTTCGCCCGAGCAGGCCAAGGCGGAAGTCGAGCGCGTGCTCGGGCGCGAGATCGAGGTGCGCAGCGATATCCGCTTTTCCATCGGCCGGCTGGAAAATGCCTGGGTGGGCAATGTGGTGGCGGTGGGGCTGAGCTCGAGCTTTCTAGAGCCGCTGGAATCCACCTCGATCCACGGCACTATCGTGCAGATGATGCTGTTTGCCGACCGCTTCCTCAAGCATCCGGGCGAGATGACGCCGGCGGATCGCAAGGACTACAATGCTCGGGTCGGGCGGCAGGTGGATGACTTCCGCACCTTCGTGAACACGCATTACATGGTGGAACGCGACGACACGCCGTTCTGGCGCGAGGTGCGGGCCAACCGCATCCATCCCGAGACCCAGGCGCAGCTGGCGCGCTGGCAGCGCGAGATGCCGCGGCACGAGCAGTTTGCCGACAATCTCTTCGGCCTGCCGCATATCCAGACCCAGCTCTATTATCCGGTGCTGGCGGGGCTGGGATTGTTAAGCCAGGACCTGGCGCGGCGGGAAATGGACCAGGACCCCAAGCTAAGACAGTTCGCGCGGGAGGCCTATGAGGGGCTGGTGAAAGAATATCGCGCCGCAGCTGGCCAGGCGCTGGGCCATGCGGAATTTCTGGAGATTGTGCGGGGCATGTGAAGGGCAGTGTCGCGGTTCGGAACCGATATCAGTTCGGACCACAGTCGCCGATAGGTCAGCACCTGTTTACGCTCGTAGCGCGAGGGCCAACCCCATCAGCCAGGCAAATGGCAAAATGGTGGGAAAAATCATGTTCAGCAGGATGAGTGTACTCACCGCCAGAAGGCCATAAAGCAGCCAAACCATGGCCTCCCCGCGCATCTCAATCTATGGTCACCAAGCACATCTGACCGCCAAGTCATGCTTCTACCAATAGCCGCCCAGTACGATACCCCGCCCCGTTCCGGCCATTGCCTACTCTAGGCCGCGTCGCTGAGCAGCTCTTCGGCGAGGCCGTATTCGTGCAGTTTGCGGTAGAGCGTGGAGCGGCCGATCTTGAGGGCGCGGGCGACGCGGGACATGCGGCCGCCATGATGCTCGATGGCAAAGACGATGGCGGCGCGCTCGATCTCGGCCAGGGCGGCAACTTCACCAGCCGGGTCAAGGAAGCGATCGGGCAAAGCGGGCATGCTGACATGGAGACGCTGGCGAGCAGTGGCCGTGTCGATATGGGTCGGCGCTGAGGCGATCGGGGCCGCCTCGATTTCCCTTATGGCGCGCTCGCGGCCATTGGCCTGGGCGATGATCTGGGGGAAGTCCACGGTCTCGAGGAAGGCGCCGTCGCTGAGGATGACGGCGCGATAGACGGCATTTTCCAGCTGGCGGACATTGCCGGGCCAGTCATAGCCGGCCAGCAGGTCGAGCGCGGCGGGGGAAATGCCCAGGATACGCTTGCCGGCTTCGGCGGCGAAGCGGGCGATGAACATGGCGACCATGGCCGGGAGGTCTTCCATGCGCTCGCGCAGGGGCGGGGTATAGATGGGAAAGACATTGAGCCGGTAATAGAGATCCTCGCGGAACTCGCCGGACTTGGCCAGGTTGAGCAGGCGCCGGTTGGTGGCCGAAATGATGCGCACATTGACGCGCTCGGTGCGGGAGGAGCCAACGGGCTCGATCTCGCCTTCCTGGAGGGCGCGCAGCAGCTTGACCTGGATGTCGAGCGGCAGCTCCCCGACCTCGTCGAGAAAGAGGGTGCCGTTATGGGCTTCGGCGAACTTGCCGTTCTGGTCGGCGATGGCGCCGGTAAAGGCGCCCTTCTTGTGCCCGAACAGCACCGATTCAACCAGATTGGGCGGGATGGCGCCGCAGTTGACGGTGATGAAGGGCTTGCCGGCGCGATCGCCGGAACCCTGGATGATGCGGGCGATCAGTTCCTTGCCGACGCCGGTCTCGCCCTCGATGAGGACGGGAATGGTCGACTTGGCGGCCTTGGCGCACAGGCTGATGACGCGGGCCATGGCGGGGGCCCGGGCAATCATGTCGGCGGCGGTGAAGGTGCCGGATTTGCGGGCGCGTTCGGCGCGGATGGTGGCTTCAAGCGCGTCGAGCTTCATGGCATTGCGCAGCGAGATGATGAGCCGCTCGGGGGCGACGGGCTTGACGAAATAGTCAGCGGCGCCGTTGCGCATGGCCGAGATCACGGTTTCGAGCGAGGCATTGGCGGTCTGAATGATGACGGGGGTGGTCAGGCCCTCGCGGCGCATGGCCTCCATCACGCCCATGCCGTCGAGATCGGGCATGACCAGATCGAGGATCATGGCGCCGATATTGCGGTCGTCGCGCAGGATGGCCAGGGCCTGTTCGCCCCCGGTGGCGGTCAGCGGCTTGAAGCCGGCCCGGTTGGCGACCTCGGCGGTCAGACGCAACTGAACCGGATCATCATCAACTACCAGAATGCGCGTCATTCAAACTCCGGTCTTTTGCGGCGGCATCGATTCGTGTGCCGTTTTGGGAACAAGATGGCCGGATGGGGTTAAGGGGCGATTAATCATGGACAATTTCGGCGGGGCGGCAGCGCCATCTTGCTCGCGGCCCCCCCCCTCCACCACGCTATGCGTGGTCCCCCTCCCCCGCGGGCGGGGGAGGATTGCCGACTGCGCGCTTCGGTCGCGCACCCTTTCCAACCCATTCCTCGCTGGGTAAGGTCCGCGCCAAATCAGATGCGCCGGAGACTGACCATGAACGCCCCCGCCCAGAAGAGCCACAATCAGTTCGGCAAGCTGCCGGTCTGGGACCTCAGCGACCTCTATCCGGGTGGCGACAGCGCCGCATTCAAGGCGGACCTGGACAAGGCCAAGGCCGATGCCGCGCGCTTCGAGGCGGACTACAAGGGCAAGCTGGTCGATCTCACCAAGTCGGGGCAATTGATCAAGGCGATCAAGGACAGCGAAAAGCTGGGTGACCTGACCGGCCGCATCGGCTCGTTCGCCTTCCTGCAATATGCGCAGAAATCGACCGATCCGGACCGGGCCAAATTCATGGGCGATACCAATGAGGCGCTGACCAACCTCTCGACCCGCGTGCTGTTTTTCGAACTCGAGCTCAACCGCATCGAGGACGCCGATCTTGAGGCCGCCTTTGCCAATGATGCCGAGCTGGCGCGCTACCGCACCTGGTTTGCCGAGTTGCGCAAGGCAAAGCCCTATCAGCTCGATGACAAGCTTGAGGAACTATTCCACGACAAGTCGACCACCTCGTTTTCGGCCTGGAACCGGCTGTTCGACGAGACGCTGAGCAGCCTTGAATTCGAGGTCAATGGCGAGACACTGACCCTTGAAGCAACACTGCACCTGCTGAGCGAAAAGGACGAGACCAAGCGCGAGGGCGCGTTCAAGGCTTTGGGCAAGACCCTCAAGGCCAATGGACGGTTGTTCACCCACATCACCAATGTGCTGGCCAAGGACAAGGAAATCTCCGATCGCTGGCGCGGCTACCAGGACATCGCCGACAGCCGGCACATGGCCAATTCGGTGGAGCGCGAGGTGGTCGATGCGCTGCAGCAGGCGGTGGAGGCGGCCTATCCGCGGCTCAGCCATCGCTATTACAAAATGAAGGCCAAGTGGTTCGGCAAGGACAAGCTCAATGCCTGGGATCGCAATGCGCCGCTACCCACCAGCGACGAGCGGGTGTGGGACTGGGACAGTGCGGTCTCGACGGTGATGGAGGCCTATGGCCAGTTCTCGCCCGAACTGGCCGAATGCGCGGCGCCGTTCTTCAATTCGGGCTGGATCGATGCGCCCAGCGGGGACGGCAAGCTGTCGGGCGCCTTTGCCCATCCGACGGTGCCGAGCGCGCATCCTTTTTTGATGCTCAACTATATGGGCCGCTCGCGCGATATCATGACCCTGGCCCATGAACTGGGCCATGGTGTGCATCAGCGGCTGGCCGCGGCGCAGGGGCCGATCCTGGCCAATACGCCGTTGACCCTGGCCGAGACGGCGTCGGTGTTTGGCGAGATGCTGACCTTTCGGTCGCTGCTGAATAAAACAACCGACCCGACGCAGCGCTTCGCGTTGCTGTCGAGCAAGGTGGAGGACATGCTCAATACCGTGGTGCGGCAGATCGCCTTTTACACCTTCGAGCGGCGGGTGCATACGGCGCGGCGGCAGGGCGAGCTCAAGACCGAGCAGATCAACCAGATCTGGCTCGATGTGCAGGCGGAATCACTGGGCGAGGCGATCATCGCCAATGACGGCTATGAGAGCTTCTGGGCCTATATTCCGCACTTCATCCATTCGCCCTTCTATGTCTACGCCTATGCCTTTGGTGACTGTCTTGTGAACTCGCTCTACGCACAGTATGAGAAGTCGAGCGAAGGCTTTGCCGAGCGCTATTTCGAGCTGCTCAAGGCCGGGGGAAGCAAGCACCATACCGAACTGCTCGCGCCGTTCGGGCTGGATGCCAAGGATCCCCAATTCTGGTCGCTGGGCCTGTCGATGATCGAGGGGCTGATCGACGAGCTGGAGGCAACGGCGCCCTGATGCAAGGTCAAGCGTGGCCAAGCCGGTCACCGACTTTGGACGCATAGACTTTACCAAACCCTGGACTTACGAGGACGACATGGCCACCAAACACCGCCCCGAACACCATTCCGAGCTGCAGGTTGAATCGCCGATGGATTATGCCCAGCACGAAGCGACCTATGAGGGCTTCCTCACGGCCGTCAAATGGTCCGTCATCGGCTTGGCGGCGACAGCCGTGATCCTCTACTTCCTGATACAGCCCTGATTTTCAGCGCAGGTACGGGCATTTCATTCTAGCCTGTCCACCGGGCAGGCGGGCAGGAGAATTTCATGAAGATTGCCATCGTTCGCGAGCGTCTCGACGGGGAGAACCGCGTTGCGGCCACCCCCGAGACGGTCGGCAAGCTCATTGCGCTGGGTGCCAGCGTCGCGGTCGAAAAAGGTGCCGGGCTCGGCTCGCGCCTTCTCGACGCGGATTACGAAGCAGCCGGCGCCGTGATCGGCGCGACCCCTGCGGTAACGCTCAAGGGCGCCGATGTGGTGCTGACCGTGCGGCGGCCCGAGGCGGCCGCGCTGGCGGGCGTCACCAAGGGCGCGCTGCTGATCGGCGCACTCGACCCCTATGGCAATGACAAGGACGTGGCGGCACTGGCCAAGGCCGGCGTGACGGCCATGGTCATGGAGTTCATGCCGCGCATTACCCGCGCACAGGTGATGGACATCCTCTCCAGCCAGGCCAATCTGGCCGGCTACCAGGGCGTGATCGAAGCGGCTGCCGCCTTCGACCGGGCCTTCCCCATGATGATGACCGCCGCCGGTACGGTGCGGCCGGCCAAGGTCTTCGTGATGGGCGCCGGCGTGGCGGGCCTGCAGGCCATTGCCACGGCCAAGCGCCTCGGCGCCGTGGTCTCCGCGACCGACGTGCGTCCAGCGGCCAAGGAACAGGTGGAAAGCCTGGGCGGCAAGTTCGTCGCCGTCGAGGATGACGAATTCAAGCAGGCCGAGACGGCCGGCGGCTATGCCAAGCAGATGAGCGCGGAATACCAGGCCAAGCAGGCCGAGCTGACCGCCCAGCACATTGCCAAGCAGGATATCGTCATCACCACCGCGCTGATCCCGGGGCGCCCGGCGCCGCGGCTGATCAGCAAGGCCATGGTGGAATCCATGGCGCCCGGTTCGGTAATCGTCGATCTGGCGGCAGAGCGCGGCGGCAATGTCGAGCTGACGGTGCCCGGCAAGGTGATCGAGCACAAGGGTGTGACGATCATTGGCTATACCAATATGCAGGGTCGTATTCCAACCACGGCCAGCCAGCTCTATGCCCGTAACCTGCTGGCTTTCCTGACCACGCTGATCGATGCCAAGGGCAAGACCCTGGCGATCAACTGGGACGACGAACTGGTCAAGGCGACGGTACTGACGCGCGATGGCGCGGTGGTGCATCCCAATTTTGTCGGCGCCGCGATTGCCGGCGAGACCAAGCCGGTCGCCGCCCCTGGCGGTGCCAATGCCATGCCGCTTGCCGTCGCCAAGGCGGTGCCGAAAAGCGCGCCAAAGCCGGCGACGAAGGGCGTGGTCGCCAAGGCGGCTCCGATCAAGACCAGTGCGCCTGCGGTCGCCCCAGCCAAGCCGGTGGCAGAAAAGAAGCCTGTCGCGGCCAAGCCGGTGATTGCTGCCATGGCCGATACGCCCAAGAAGGCGGCGCCAGGGGTAGAGCAGTCGATTCCGGCTGCCGCCGAGGCGCCGGCAACGCCGGCCAAGCGCGCCGCGACCAAGAAGGCGGCTGCGGTGATGGACAGTGCCGCCAAGGCGGCGACCGTACCGACGGCCAAGGCGCCGACACTTCCCAAGAAGCCTGCCGCGACGCCGGCAAAGGCCAAGGCTGCGGCGAGCAAGCCTGCCGCCAAGACCAAGGCGCCTGCCGCCGCCAAGCCCGCCGCACCCAAGAAGCCCGCAGCCCCAAAGGGAGCCCAGTAAATGGAAGCGATCGACCCCTTCACCTTCCGCCTGGCCATCTTCGTGCTGGCGATCTTTGTCGGCTATTTCGTCGTCTGGTCGGTGACCCCGGCGCTGCACACGCCGCTGATGAGCGTGACCAATGCGATTTCCTCGGTGATCGTGGTGGGCGCGCTGCTCGCCGTCGGCGTGCATCTGGCGACCGATGCCAGCTGGCTCTCCAAGGCCTTCGGCTTCATCGCCCTGGTCTTTGCCAGCGTGAATATCTTTGGCGGGTTCCTCGTCACCCAGCGCATGCTGGCCATGTACAAGAAGAAGGGCTGAGCCGATGATCTCTGCAGATATTGCAGCCCTTCTCTATCTCGTCTCGGGCGTGCTGTTCATCATGGCGCTGCGCGGTCTTTCCAGCCCACGCACGGCCCGGCAGGGCAATACATACGGCATGGTGGGCATGGGCATTGCCATCGTCACCACGCTGGCCGTGGCGGCGCCGAGCGACGTCATCAGCTGGGCGCTGATCATCGGCGGCATCGGCCTGGGCGGCGGCATCGGCGCCTATATGGCCCGCACCGTCAAGATGACCGACATGCCGCAGCTGGTCGCCGCCTTCCACTCGCTGGTGGGCCTGGCGGCGGTGTTCGTGGCCGCGGCGGCGCTCTACGCGCCCGAAGCCTTCCACATTGTCGAGATCGACCCGGTGACCGGCCTGGCCGTGGGGCTGATCCATGCCCAGGCACTGGTGGAAATGAGCATTGGCGTGGCGATCGGCGCCTTTACCTTTACCGGCTCGGTGATCGCCTTTGCCAAGCTCAACGGCAATATGAGCGGCAAGCCGATCCTGCTGCCGATGCGCCATGTGCTGCATATCGCCATGGCTTTGGTGCTGCTGGGCCTGGTCTGGGCCTTCACGACCTCGGCTGACCCGATGCTGTTCTGGATGATCACCCTGGTCGCGCTGGTGCTGGGCGGGCTGATGATCATCCCGATTGGCGGTGCGGACATGCCGGTGGTGGTGTCCATGCTCAACTCCTATTCGGGCTGGGCCGCGGCGGGCATCGGCTTCACGCTGGGCAATACGGCGCTGATCATCACCGGCGCCCTGGTGGGCAGCTCCGGCGCGATCCTGAGCTACATCATGTGCAAGGCGATGAACCGCAGCTTCATCTCGGTGATCCTGGGCGGCTTTGGCGGCGATAGCGGCGCCGTTGCCGGCGGCGCCGAAGAGGAGCGTCCGGTCAAGCAGGGGGCGGCGGACGACGCGGCCTTCCTGATGAAGAATGCCAGCAAGGTCATCATCGTGCCCGGCTATGGCATGGCGGTGGCGCAGGCCCAGCACGCTTTGCGCGAAATGGCCGACCTGCTCAAGAAGGAAGGCGTCACGGTCAAATATGCCATCCATCCGGTGGCCGGCCGCATGCCCGGGCACATGAACGTGCTGCTGGCGGAAGCCAATGTACCCTATGACGAGGTGTTCGAGCTCGAGGATATCAATTCCGAGTTCGCCCAGTCCGACGTGGCCTTCGTCATCGGCGCCAATGACGTGACCAATCCGGCGGCCAAGACCGACAAGACATCGCCGATCTACGGCATGCCGGTGCTCAATGTCGAAGATGCCGGCACGGTGCTGTTCATCAAGCGCGGCATGGCGGCAGGCTATGCCGGGGTGCAGAACGAATTGTTCTTCCGCGACAATACCATGATGCTGTTCGGCGACGCCAAGAAGATGACCGAGGATATCGTCAAGGCATTAGGACATTGACGGATTTGCTGACTATCATCGCATAATATAGGGTCGCCTTCGGGCGGCCCTTTTACTATGACGATCTGATTATTCTTCCGGGGCCAGGGGAGGATGAGATGGTGCGTAACAGTCGGGCGGTAACCGAGCCGAAGGCGGGAGCGGCGCAGCCGACGCCAACGGCGCCGGGCAAGACGGCGGTCGTGGTCATTCACGGCATTGGTGAGCAGACCCCGCTCGAGACGCTGCGCGGCTTTGTCGAGACCGTCTATCGACGCGACCGGGCATTGGCGAGCCTGCCGGTGGGCGAGACCGGCATGCTCGACATTGCCGTGGTCCCCGATGACGTGACCGGCTCGGCCGAACTGCGCCGCATCACCACGCTCAATGACGGTCCGCAGAAGCGGACGGACTTTTTCGAATTCTACTGGGCCGACATCATGGATGGCACGCCCGCCGATATGGTGACGGGGTGGATCCGCACGCTGGTGCTGCGCTCCCCCTGGCGCCTGCCCAATGCCACGAAGGTGCGCTGGGCATGGGCGATCCTGGCCGTCCTCTTTGCCATCTTCACCGCTGCCGGCCTGCTGTCGGCCGGCGCCGGCATCGAGCAGTTGACCGATGGCGACGTGGCCGACCCGGCGCTGACAAGCGAACTGGACTGCGCGCGCGCCTGGGTGGTCGGCGTGGTCGTGGTGGCTGGCGTCTTGTGGTTCGTCATCAATTGCCTGCGGACAGGTTTCAAGATGGATCGGGTAGCGCTCACCTGGCCGGTGCGGATCGTTGTCGCCGGCTTGGCACTCTGGGCCGTGCCGGCAACGCTGCTGGGCTCAGTGCCCTTCTGGGCGGCAGCCGTGGCGGGGCTCTCGGGTTGGGCATTGCATAGCGTGGTGACGCCCTTTGCCGGCGATGTCGTGCGCTATGTCCGCGCCACGCCCAGTACCGTCGAGCGGCGGCGGCTGGTGCGTGAACGCGGCATGGCCTTGCTCGAAGCGCTGCACCAGCGGCGTCTCGATGGCTCCCAGCTCAAGGAATTCACCCAGGCAGACCCCCAGGACAACCCGCCGCTCTACGACCGGATCGTGCTGGTGGGCCACAGCCTGGGCACCATTATCGCCTATGACATCCTGCAACTGTTCTGGGAAAAATATGGTCCGACCCATCATCAGCAGTGGGACTTCGAGGATAGCGATATCCAGGCCGCCCTGCGCGAATGCGACGGCTTCGTGCAGACAGCGTGGGGCGCCTCGCCAGGCGCAATTGATGCTGCAAAGCTGGAAGCGACGCAGGGCAAGCTGTTTGAGAAATTCAGTCAGGGTCGGCCTGGCTGGCGCATCAGCGACCTGATCACGCTGGGCAGTCCATTGACCCATGCCGAGTTCCTGCTGGCCGACAGCCAGGCGGAGGTGGAGGATGCTTGTCGCGAGCGCCGTTTTGCCACCTCTCCCCCGCATCCAGAGGTTACACGGGACGCGCGGGACACGATGCTGCATCTGGCGCCGGGCGCCGATGCCCGGACCGCCAAGGGTCTTCCGGCCATGGTGCCGCATTTCGCGGCCCAGTTCTCGACGGTGCGCTGGAGCAATATCTACGATGAAGAAGACAACCCCCTGATCGGCGATCTCATTTCCGGGAGGCTTTCCGGAATCTTCGGGCCCGGCATTGCCGAGCATCCCGTCGCCATCCACCGGCGCGGCCGGCCGCGGTTTCTGCAACGTCTGTTCACCCATACGCAGTACTGGGCCTGGCACGACAGCTATGAGCCCAGCCGTGCCAATATCGATGCAGACGAGGTGACTGCGCCTCTCGATACCCGCCGCCAACTGCTCTGGCATAATGTGCCCGAACATATCCGGCTGCTGCGGCTGGCGCTGCGACTGGGCAGTTGAGCGGCTCAGTAGTGCGGCGGGGGCGGTTCGTTGGCGGGGTCGGCGATATGGACGCCGGAGCGGACCTGCTGCTCGATGGTCTCGAGCTTGCGGGTGAGCATATCAATCTGCTGCCACTGGGCGGTGATGGTGGCGTTGAGCTCGTCGATGGTCTGATCCTGGAAGGCGATGCGGGTCTCGAGCGCTTCGAGGCGGTCGGCAATATCGATCATGACGTCTCTCCGAGCAGGATACGTGTCCGCTGCCGTGGCGGCCGAGCCGATCGCTGCCATTGCGCATGGGGCACCGGCCAGTGGTCAGGCACAAGCAGCCGATACAGAGGGTGAGGCCATCACGCAAGCGCTGCAGCGCGGCGATGCGGGCATCAAGCGCGGCTGCCCACTGCGCCGAGGGGCGCGCCCAGTCGTCGGGGCAGGGTGCGGCGTCGGGCGGCGCTGAAGAATATCCGTCCTGTCACTTTCGGATTGCTGACCCGTATCGTGCTGCTGGCCCCCATTTTCTGCTCGGTCATGGCGTTCAACTGAACAGGAGCAGTTGACGCAAAGGGAACCCTTTTGCCGCCCCGGTCATTGCTTTGTCAGATCTTTGGCAAAGGCGGGAGCCCAGCATGGCCACCAGCAGAGCGATTTCTCTTCCGATCCAGTCCGGCCTTGATGCCAATCGCCATGACGCGCTTGGCCTGGTGCTGAGCGGGGCGCTGCCGCTGTCGGTCTTTGTCATCGTGCATGGCATGGCCGAACTGGCCGGAGTGATGCCGCTGTTTTTCTCGCCCTTCGGCCTGCCGGGCTGGCTGGGGGCGGCGCTGCATATCGGCAGCCTGCCGTTGTTCGGCGTGTCCCGGTGGATGGTGGCGCAGCATGGCCTTAAGGGGCGCAGTGCCGGCTGGTGGCTGGTGGGGCTGATGGGCGGGGTGATTGCACTGCCCTTTATGGTCCAGCCGCTCGATTCGCTAATGCTGAGCCTGGCCACCGTGTTGCTGCTGCTCACCGGCATGGCCGCCGGCCTGCGGGTGGCCGCCGTCTCGCCTCGGGCGGCGCTGCTCATGTTGCCGGGGCTGGCCTGGATGGGGCTGAGCGCGTTTATTGGCCTGAGCCTGGCTGCCGGCTGGTCGCCGCCGTTCAGTCTGACCAATGCGCAGGGCCAGGCCGCGCAGTAGAGCAGGTTACATCCGGGTGCGTTCTTGCAGTCATGCGCCATCCGCGCCATGTGGGGAGCAACAAGGATTTGCCGAGGACCTGCTCATGACCAAGACGCTCAAGATCGACGTGTTCACCGATGTGGTCTGCCCCTGGTGCATTGTCGGTTCGGCACGACTGGACAAGGCCATTGCGGCGCTACCCGACGATATCGACGTCGTCGTCGAGAACCATCCCTATTATCTCGATCCCGATACGCCGGCCGAGGGCGTGGTGGTGGCCGACATGCTGCGCGAGAAATATGGCAAGGAGCCCAGCGAGATGTGGGAGCGGGTCGAGAGCGAGGCGCGCAAGGCCGGGGTTGAACTCGATCTCAGCCAGCAGCCGCGCATGTTCCCCACCAAGAAGGCGCATACCATCACGCGCCTCGCCAAGCCGATGGGCAACCAGCACGAACTGGCCAATGCCATTGCCAATGCCTATTTCCTCGAGCATCGCCAGATCAATGATGACAATGTACTGGCCGATATCGCGGTCGAATACGGCTTTGACCGTGGCGATGCGCTGGACGCGATGAATGACGAGAACGAGCTGGCGATCACCGAGCAGCTGGCCATGGATGCAGCCGCGCAGGGGATTCGCGGCGTGCCGTTCTTCGTCTTCGGCGAGAAATATGCGCTGTCTGGGGCGCAGCCGGACGAGGTGTTCGAGCGGGCCCTGGCGCAGACCATCGACGAGCTTTGAACCTGGCTGGCGGTCTGGTGTCAGTGGTGTAGATTCACCGGCATTGATTTGCCGAGGTCCTCGCCGTGAAGCTTGTCGTTCGTATCGTGCTCGGTGCCGCGCTGGTGGTGTTGCTCGCCTATGCCGGGGTGTTTGGCTATATCTATGTCAACCAGCGGGCGCTGCAGTACAGTCCAGCGGGCCCGGTGGTGGCGCTGGCCGACACCGCCCTGTCCGGCGCCCATGAAGTGGCGATTGCCTCGGGTGATGGCACGATCAATGGCTGGTACCAGCCGCCGCAGGCCGGTCGCCCCGTGATCCTCTATTTCAAGGGCAATGCCGGCAGCTTCAGCGAGGAGCATGCCCGGTTCGAGCAGTTCGTGGCCGATGGCTATGGCTTTCTCGCCTTCGACTATCGCGGCTTTCCCCTGTCGCCGGGCACGATCAGCCAGGACAATATCCTGCAGGACGGCACCAGTGCCTTTGACTGGCTGCAGGCAAAGGGCTTTCCCATCGCGATCTGGGGGCGCTCGCTCGGCTCGGGGCCGTCGACCTATGTCGCCAGCGTTCGCGACGCTCGGGCCTTGCTGCTGGAGGCAGGATTTCATTCGGCGGTGACCGTGGCCAATGAACGCTATCCCTACCTGCCGGTGGGGCTGGCGATGCAGGACCAGTTTCCAGTCAACCTGTGGATCGCCAATGTCAGCGAGCCGGTGATGGTGGCGCATGGCACGGCCGATACCACGATCGGCGTCAGCAATGGCGAGCGGCTGTTTGCGCTGGCGCCCAGGCCGGACACGATCTGGATCGAGCCTGGCGCCGGGCATGACAGCCTCTGGGCGCGCGGCATCTGGGCCCGTGCGGAGGCGTTTTTCAGCCGGGCGCTGGCCGGACTGTAAGCGCGGTCCAAACACAACAAAACGCCGTCCCGAAGGACGGCGTTTGAATTTTTAGGGTCAAGGCGCGCTTAGTTGCGCGGCGTTGCCGATGCGCTTGGGCGAACGGGCTGACCTGGACGCGGAGCTGGCGCAGGCAGGCCACCTTCACGCTGCAGGCGCTTGCGTGCCAGCTTGCGGGCGCGACGAATAGCCTCGGCCTTCTGGCGAGCCTTCTTCTCAGATGGCTTTTCGTAGTAGTTACGAAGCTTCATCTCCCGGAAGACGCCTTCGCGCTGCAGCTTCTTCTTCAGTGCGCGGAGCGCCTGGTCTACGTTATTATCGCGAACGACTACTTGCAAAGGTCAACCGCCCTTTCGAAGCTTGGACATGTGGGTATGGATCGTGGCGCCGCGGCAAAAACCCCGTCGCCGACCAGCAGGGCTGATCACCGTGGGCCGCTCTATAGCCCAGCTATCCGGGCTTGTCCACCGACTCGTGGAGAAAAACCGTCAAAGTGCCGGTGCCGGTCTTGCCCGATCTGGGCGGGCGCGAAACAGTCCGGAGGATGATTTGTCCCAAGGAGACCAAGGATGGCCAGCACACTGATCCTGCTGCCGGGATTGAACTGCGATGCCCGACTGTGGCGCGACGTGATGACGGGTCTGGGCGCGCAGGTGCGACCGCTCGTGGCCGATCTGGGGGCAGAGGATTCCATTGCCGGCATGGCCCGCGCGGCGCTGGCGCTGGCCCCGGGGCGATTCTGCGTCGCCGGGCTCTCCATGGGCGGTTATGTGGCGCTCGAGGTCATGCGGCAGGCGCCGGAGCGGGTGGAGCGGCTGGCGCTGCTCGACACCTCGGCCCGGCCCGATGACGACGCCCGGCGCGAAACCCGGCGGGCGGGGATGGCCGCGGCGGCAGAGGGCAAGTTCGGCCTGGTGGTGCGGGCCATGCAGGCCGGCCTGCTGGCGCCGGAGCACCTCAACACGCCGCTGGCTGCAGAGGTCGTGGCCATGGCCGAACGGGCGGGGCCGCAGGCCTATCGGCGGCACCAGCAGGCGATCATGGACCGAATCGACTCGCGGCCCTTGCTGGGCGCCATTGCCGTGCCGACACTGGTCGGGGTGGGCGCGCTCGACACGCTGACGCCACCGGCGCTGGCCGAGGAAATGGCGGCAGCCATCCCCGGGGCGGACCTGGCGCTGTTCGCCGGCGCCGGACATATGTCGGCGATGGAAGCGCCAGAGGCGGTGGTGGACGCCATGCGGGCCTGGCTGGCGCGCTGAGTCGGGTCAGCGGCGGCGGGTGATGGTGTTGATATGGGCCATCTTGCGACCGGGCCGGGTTTCGACCTTGCCGTAAAGGTGCGGCTGGCTATTGCCGTCGAGTTCGGCTGGCACCCTGGCGACGTCATCGCCGATGAGATTTTCCATCACCACATCGGCCATGCGGGCGGGATCGCCGAGCGGCCAGCCGAGCACGGCGCGGATATGCTGCTCGAACTGGTCGGTGAGGCAAACGGCCTCGGTCCAGTGGCCGGAATTGTGCACGCGGGGGGCGATTTCGTTGACGACGAGTGTTGGCCGATCGCCGGGCAGCACGAAGAATTCGACGCCCAGCACGCCGACATAGTCGAGCGCCACGACGATGACCTTGGCCAGCATGGCGGCATGTTTCTCCACGCCAGGGGAAATGTCGGCGGGCACGGTGCTGGTATGCAGGATATGGTTGGTGTGGACGTTTTCGGCAGCGTCGAAGCTGCGCACCTCGCCAGCGGCATTGCGGGCGACGACGACGGAGATTTCTCTGTCGAAGGGCACGAAGGCTTCCAGCACCAGCGGCTTGGGCGCCAGCGCGGCGAAGGCGGCAGTTGCCTCGGCGCGGTCGCGCAGCACACGCTGCCCCTTGCCATCATAGCCCAGCCTCGTGGTTTTGAGCACGGCGGGCAGGCCGAGGGCGTCGATAGCGGACTCAAGCTCGGCCAGGCTCGTCACGGCGTGGTAGGCGGCGACCGGGATGTTCTTGCCGGCGAGGAAGGCCTTTTCGGCGAGGCGGTCCTGGGAAATGGAAAGCGCATTGGCGCCGGGCCGCAGCGGTCTGCGGGCGGCAAGGAATTCGGCGGTCGCGGCGGGGACATTTTCGAATTCATAGGTGATGACGTCGACGGCGTCGGCAAAGGCGGCCAGGGCCACCAGGTCGTCATAGGCGGCGACCGTCTTGTGCGGGGTGACCTCGAAGGCGGGGCTATGGGGATCGGGGCAGAAGATGTGGGTGCGCATGCCCAGGCGGCTGGCGGCGAGCGAGAGCATGCGGCCGAGCTGGCCACCGCCGAGAATGCCAATCATGCTGCCAGGCGGCAGCGGCGTCGTATCATGGGCCACAGGTTACTCGGTATCGGCGGGAAACAGCGGGACTGCGGCGGTCTGGCGGGCGCGGAAGGCATCAAGGCGATCGGCCAGGTCGTCATCGGACAAAGCCAGCACGGCCGCGGCAATGAGGGCGGCATTGATGGCGCCGGGTTCGCCGATGGCGAGGGTCCCGACGGGAATGCCGCCGGGCATCTGCACGATGGAGAGCAGGCTGTCCTGGCCATTGAGGGCCTTGGAGCGCACCGGCACGCCAAAGACGGGCAGCGGGGTCATGGCGGCGATCATGCCGGGGAGATGGGCGGCGCCACCGGCGCCGGCAATGATGACCTTGAAACCCTCGGCGCGGGCCGAGCTGGCAAATTCGACCAGGCGCTCGGGCGTGCGGTGGGCGGAGACGATCAGCGCCTCATATTCCACCTCTAGGGCCTCGAGCGTTTCGGCGGCGAGACGCATGGTGGGCCAGTCCGACTGACTGCCCATGACGATGGCGATGGGTGGTTTGGTGAGCACGGCCGATTCCCCTATCGGTCTTTGCAAAGCGCGGAACTAGCCCAATTGTCGCCACACATCAAGCCTTGGAACCCCCTCAGGCGATGATGTCGGGCAGCAGAATGTTCTCCAGCTCGACGATGCGATCCTTGAGCGCCAGCTTGCGCTTTTTCAGCCGCTGAATCAGCATGCGATCGGCGACATGGGACTCGGTCAGCGTATCGATGGCCGCGTTGAGATCGCTGTGTTCCTGGCGTTTTGTGGCCAGTTCCAGCCCGTAGCGGGCCTCTTCTTCCTTGGTGAGCGACAACATCAATTCGAGCGCACCCCAACGCCGTGAAACACACCCTTGGTTAACCGATCAGAGGTGGATTTGCACACGATTTCCCATCGGGGCACGAAGACAGTCGACATTGCGTGAATTTTTTGTGACGATCAGGTGTCCACAGAGGCTTTCAAGGAGTTGTCATGACGACTGAAGGGCATATCGCGGCGCTCGAACGGCGCCACCAGGAGTTGGACCGCCAGATCCAGGCAGAGCTGCAGAACAGCAAGGCCGACGAGCTTACGGTCAGCGCGCTCAAGCGCAAGAAACTCGAAGTGAAGGACGAACTCCACAAATTCAGCATGACAGGCTGACCAGCGGCGCAGTTTTACCCCCCATAGGGTGGAAAGGGTCACGGCATTTGCCGCGGCCCTTTTTTGTTGCCTCAGGCGCCAGCGAGCAGGCCGGTTGCACCCTTCCAGACGAGGTATAGCGCCAGCAGAAATACCAGCCAGTAGGCGATGCGATAGAACCACACGATCGAGATGCGGCGGACCAGCCAGACGCCGCCAAGCACGCCGACAATACCCACCGGAATGAGCGAGGCCGACAGGGTCAGGTTGTGGAGGCTGAGCTGCCCCAGGAAGAAATAGGGGATGAGCTTGGCTGTGTTGACGATGGCAAAGAACACTGACGTGGTGCCGGCATAGACCTGCGGGCTCAGCCGCTGCGGCAGCACATAGATCTGGAAGGGCGGCCCGCCGGTATGGCTGATGAAGCTGGTAAAGCCGGCAAAGCCGCCCCAGAACGTGCCCCATGGCCTTGAGGGTGGCAGGCCCTCCAGCTTTTTGCGGAGCGGCAGGATGGCATCGAGAATGAACAGCAGCGTCACCACGCCGACGAAGAGCAAGACGCCGTCGTCCGACACGATCGACCACAGCGCCCAGCCCAGCAGCGTACCCGCTGCGGCGCCTGGCAGCATGATGCGGATGATGTTCCAGTCGATATCCTTGCGATAGGTCCAGACCGCGATCACGTCCATGGCCAGCAGCACCGGCAGCATCATGCCCGCCGCGTCGCGGGCCGGCATGACCAGGCTCAGCAGCGGCACGCCGACCATGCCCAGGCTGCCGAGCAGGCCGGCCTTGGACAGGCCGACAACGAGCACCGCAATCACGGCAATGGTGATGAAATAGGGATCGATGATGGGCATGGGATAGTCCGGAAGGGTCGTACTACTCGGTACGCTTTGCCGTGGCTTTGTCAACCGGGGCCGGCGGCGGATCGGCGGTCATGGCGGCGGTCAGCAGGCCCATGGAACTGCGGACCATGCCGACATAGGCGGATTCATCCTCGCGGACGGCAAAGCTGTCGGCCAGCAGCTGGTTGTCATGCGCCTCGAAGGCGCGCGCAAGGCGCTCGGCTTCCTCGGGCGCGTGCCCGAGCCTGACCAGCACCTTGGCTCCCAGATTGATTGCGGAGAGAAAGGTCTCGCGCTCGAATATTTCCACGCCCAGGGCCATCAGGTCGTGGGCATGGCCGCGATCAACTGCACGGGCGGCGATGGTGACGTGCGGATAGTGCCGGCGCATGTTGCGGGCCACCGCCAGGATGCGGTCGCGGCCGCCGACGGCGATCACCACCAGTTCGGCATGCTGCACGCCGGCGGCCTGCAGCAGGTCGAGCCGGGCGGCATCGCCATAGAACACCTTGACGCCAAAGCGGCGGACCAGCTCGATCTGCACCGGGTCATCATCGATCAGCGTCATCTCGAAGCCCTGGGCGCGCAGCATGCGGGTGACGATCTGGCCGAACCGGCCATAGCCGAGCACGACGATCTTGCGGTGCTCATCGATGGAGTCGGCGGGGTGCGTGGCCCCGCGTGCGTCCAGCCGCGGCGCAATCAGCTTGTCAAAGACCAGCAGCAGCAGCGGGGTCGTGATCATCGAGAGCGCCACCACCACGCTCATGGTGTCGTATTGGGCCGATTCGAGGACGCCTTCGGTGCGGGCGAGCTGGAGCACGACAAAGGCAAATTCGCCAGCCTGGCTCAGCATGATGGCGATCAGCATGCGGTCGGCGAAGTGCATGCGGAAAAAGCTGGCCAGGCCAAACAGGATCACCATCTTGACGGCCACGAGGCCGATCACCAGCGCAGCGATGCGGAGCGGATCGGTCGCCAGCACCGAAAAAGCGATCGACATGCCCACCGAAATGAAGAACAGGCCGAGCAACAGGCCCTTGAAGGGCTCCAGATTGCTCTCGAGCTCATGGCGATATTCGCTGTCAGCCAGCAGGACCCCGCCGATGAAGCCGCCCAAAGCCGGCGACAGGCCGAGATATTGCGTGATCATGGCGGCGCCCACGACCATGGCCAGGCCCATGGCGGTGAAGGCTTCCCGCAGGCCGGTGCGGGCGACATGGCCCAGAATCGGCCGGACGACATAGCGGCCGGCCACCAGGGCGGCGATGAAGGCGCCGACCACCGATAGCGGCATCAGCCAGTCGATGGGATTGTCGAGGGCTTCCACGGCCAGGGAGACCTCGGCATTGATCGCCGCGCCGCTGCCGGCAATGGCCAGCAGGGGAATGGCGGCCAGCACGGGAATGATGGCCACATCCTGCACCAGCAGGATGGCAAGGCTCGCCCGACCGGTATCGGTGCTGGTGATATCGCGCTGCGCCACCGTTTGCATGGCAATCGCCGTGGAGGACATGGCCAGCGCCATGCCCATGATGAGGGCGACGTTCCAGTGCAGGCCCGTCAGGGTCAGCAGCAGCATGACCACCAAAGAGGTAACGACAATCTGGGTGACGCCCAGGCCCAGCACCTTGTGGCGCATGCGCCAGATTTCGCTGGGCTGCAGATCAAGGCCGATGAGGAAGAGCATCATGACGATGCCGAATTCGGCGATATGGCGGGTGGTATCGCTGTCGGATACCAGGCGCAGGCCATAGGGGCCGATCAGCACGCCGGCGGCAAGATAGCCAAGCACCGTGCCCAGGCCCGCCGCCTTGGCCAGCGGCACCAGCGCCACGCTGGCTGCCAGCAGGACGAAGATGGCCAGCAGGATGTTGTTTTCCATTCTGCTGGCCAGTTCTGCCTAGTTGTCGGAGTCGGTCTGAATCGACTTGAGCCGGGAGAAGACCGAGTCGGCGTCGAAATCGTCCTGCGCTTCGGCCGGGCGATGGTCGTTGGCAGCAAATTCGCCGTTCTCGTCGGTGTGGCCGCGGCTGCCGGAGCGGGCCAGGGCCTCCTCGGCGGTCATCAGCATGGTGCCTTCCTCGGCCTCGTCGACGCCCGGACCACCCTTGGAGGCGCGGCGTACTTCGAGATCGAGGTCGATCTGGCTGCACAGGCCCAGGGTCACCGGATCCATCGCGGCCAGGTTGGCAGCGTTCCAGTGGGTGGACTCGCGCACCGAGTCGATGGTCGACTTGGTGGTGCCGACCAGACGCATGATCTGGGCGTCCTTGAGTTCGGGATGGTTGCGCACCAGCCACTTGATGGCATTGGGGCGCTCGTTGCGGCGCGAAATCGGCGTATAGCGCGGACCCTTGCGCTTGTTGGCCGGGACGTGGACTTTCGGCTCGCTCAGCTTGAGGCGGTAAGCAGGATCGGCCTCGGCCTTCTCGATTTCCTCGCGGGTGAGCTGACCGTTCTGGATCGGGCTGGCACCCATGATGCCGCCAGCGACGTCGCCGTCGGCAATGCCCTGAACTTCGAGCGGATGCAGGGTGCAGAAGGCGGCGATCTGCTCGAATGACAGCGCCGTGTTGTCAACCAACCAGACGGCGGTCGCCTTGGGCATCAACAGTGGCTGGGTCATGATAAATCTCTCCTGCAGGCGCGGCCGGTTTTCCTCCGGACCGCTCCGCCTCTTTGCTTCGTGCTGAGGGGGAACACGGACAATATATGGATTTGCCCGCTGATCCGCAATGGCAATGTAGGATTTGCCCACCGGCAGCGCGGCTAAGCCTGGGCACCGAAGGGGGTTACCAGCACCAGCTTGCCCAGATGGGTGCGTGCCTCCATGGCGCGGTGGGCAGCGGCTGCCTGGTCAAACGGGAACGGGGTGACCGCGGGTTTGACAAAGCCGGGCGCTGACAGCGCCGGCAGCAGGTGGCTGCGGATGTGCTCGGCGATGGCGGCCTTGGTGGCGACGGTCTGCGGGCGCAAGGTCGATCCCGACAGCGTCAATTGCCTTGCCATCAGCGTGCGCAGGGAGATCTGGGCATTGCCGCCGTCAAGGGTCGAGACCTGGACGATATGGGCGCCGCGCGCGCAGGCCTCGATATTGGTCTGGGCCATGGCGCCACCGATGATGTCGAGCACGCGGTCCACGCCGCGGCCCTCCGTCAGTGCCTGCGCGCGGGCGACGATGTCCTCGGTGGTGTAGTCGATGGTGGCGACAGCGCCCAGCCTGGTGGCATAGGCGGCCTTGGCGGGGGAGGAGACCACGGCAATGGCGCGTGCGCCCAGAATGGTGGCGATCTGGATGGCGGCGCCGCCAATGCCACCGGCCGCGCCATGCACCAGCACGCTCATGCCGGGTTGGAGCCCGGCGCGCAGTACCAGGGTCTGGGTCACGGTGAACCAGGTCTCGGGCAGAGCGGCGGCTTCGGGCAGGGTCCAGCCCTCGGGGACCGGCAGCGCCTGGCCGGCGGGAACGGCGACGAATTCGGCATAGCCGCCACCATTGGTCAGGGCCATGACGCGGTCGCCAACCTGCCAGGCGGTGACATCGGTGCCGAGCGCGGCGATCTCGCCGGCCACTTCGAGGCCGGGCAAAGGCGAGGCGCCGGGGGGCGGATCGTAGACGCCGCGGCGCTGCGCCAGGTCGGGGCCATTGACCCCGGCCGCGGCGACGCGGATCAGCACCTCGTCCGGCCCGCAGAGGGGCATGGGCCAGTTCTGGCGCTGCAGGACGTCGGGACCGCCGGGTGCGGTGATGGCAATGGCATGCATGGTGTCTGGTTCGGTCATGGCGCCATGCTGGCCGAAGCGGGCTTGCCCGGCAAGCCCGCCGCGCTAAGCTGCGTCTTCCAATTGCAGGAGGCTGGCATGGATGAAGACGCAGTGGACAAGCCCAGGACGCATGTGGTGGGCATGGATATCGAAACCATGTCGGTGGCGGAACTGACCGAGCGCATCGGCCTGCTCGAGGCGGAGATCGTCCGCTTGCGGGCGGCGATCACGGCGCGGGGCGCCACAAGGCAGGCGGCCGAGTCGGTGTTCAAACTCTAGGGTCGGCTATAGGCGGCCGGGGCCGGGCTCCGCCGAACGGGGGCCAGCAGGTCGTGGCGCGGCGGCAGGCGAGGCCAGGCGGCGCGGCGTATCGTGGCAGCCATGGTCGGGCATGCCGCCGGGCCTGACGGTGGTGCTGGGGCCGCTGACCGGCCTGGGGGCGATGGCCATCAGGCCCACAAGCAGGCTTGCGGCCGTTGCCGCAGATAATGTGGCCATGGTGGCTCTCCAGGTTGATGTCGAGACGCCGGCGGGCGCAGCAGGGGTGAGCCTGCTGTCCGCCGGAGCGCGTGGTTGATTGGGTGTGATGCAAACTGACCATGCCGGCGCCGGAAGTGAATAGACCGGCAATGGACTGGGTTAAGGGAGGGTGTCTTGTTAACCGGCAATTTGCCGGCCGCCGGCAAGCCTTGGTTAAGCATGCAGGGATGGCAGCGCGGGTGGTCGATCCAGCCGGACGGGACAGGGCCATTTCCCGCCAAGCCGGAGGCATGAATGGCCTCTCGGCCCCCACCGCATCGGCGTTCTGGTGCTGCTGTTGTGCGTTTCGAGTCGGCAATCGGCGACGGAAGTGAACAAGGTTAAGCAATTGAACGTCGTTAACGCGCGCTTAAGCAATTGGCGGTAATGTGAGGACATTCAGATTGTTCTGGATTTTTCAGAGTGGTTTCTCCCTCTGTTTGACGCCTCCCTGTTAACTTCGAGAGCGGTTCTTACCGCTCTTTTTTTGTTTTTCGGGCCTGTTGATCATCCAATTGCCATGCTTTTAAACTTGTCTTCACGGCTTGCGGTGCCTGATGGCAGGGCGCCCGACATTGGCGCATGAACGGGGAGACGTCTGGTTGGCAGAGGGGAACGAGAACGGGGCGGCCATCGCGATCGGCCCACGCATCGTCGCCGCGGGCGGCTTTGATACGCTCTATCGCGAAGGCATGACCCTGATCGAGGATGTGGCCTCCTATCTCGACGGCGAGGGACGCGGCGACAGCCGGATCCTCAGCCGCGAGGCGTCCTTCGTCTACGCCACCGAATCCATGCGGCTGACCACAAGGCTGATGCAGCTGGCCTCGTGGCTGCTGCTGCAGCGGGCGGTCAATGAAGGCGAAATCACCAAGGAAAATGCCCGCTCCGAAAAGGAAAAGGTCAAGTTCTCCGCCACGCCATCGGAGCGCGGGGGACCAGGCTATGACCAGCTGCCGCCGGTCCTGCGCGACTTCATCGACAAGGGCGACCGCCTGTTTGACCGGGTGATGCAGTTCGACGTGCTCGAACGCGGCCGCATGAGCGAGATGGATCCGGGCACCGCCAATGGTATTGCCGACCAGCTGGCGCGGCTCAAGGCAGCCTTCGGGCGGGCCTGAGCCAGCCGCCCCTGAGCGCCGGGGCGGGCCCATCACCGTTTCGACAATAAAAAACCCGGCACAATGGCCGGGTTTTTCAATGCTGGTAAAGGCTGGCTTAGATGCCCAGGCCCTTGAAGCGCTCCTTGAAGCGCGAGACGCGGCCGCCGCGATCGAGCAGCTGGCCCGTGCCGCCGGTCCAGGCCGGGTGGGTCTTGGGATCGATGTCGAGCTGCAGGGTGTCGCCGTCCTTGCCGTAGGTCGAGCGCGTCTGGTACTTGGTGCCGTCGGTCATCACCACATTGATCAAGTGGTAGTCCGGATGGGTATCAGCCTTCATGGTATTCGCCTCAAATCAAACGGGCGCCGTGGCGCCCGGAGAGCATCTGGAATTGGTGTTGGGCGCTTCATACAGAAGAGAAGGCCAATCTGCAAGGGCGTGGCGCGGCAATTTCACGCCGGACAAAGCGGTTGCCGCGGCAGGTGCCAGTGCCTATATCGGAGCCTCAGCGCGGCCCGGGATTTCCGGACCCCATCTCTAAAAGAGTGGCGTAACCGAGCGATGACTGACCAATCCGTCCCGGTTCAGGCCGACACGAGCATCCCCACATCCGAGCCGACGACCCCGGTGCGCAAGCTGCAGCCGCTGCGACGCCTGCTGCCCTTCATCCTCAAATATCCGGTGCGGCTGTCGCTGACCGTGCTGTTCCTGCTGATCTCGGCGATATCCTCGCTCTCCATCCCGGCGGTGCTGGGCGGGGCGATCGATGAGGGCTTCATCGAGCAGAACCTGGAAAATGTCGGCCGCTATGGCTGGCTGATCGTGGGCATTGCCGCGGTCATGGCCATTGCCAGCGGCGCGCGGTTCTATTTCATCTCGGTGATCGGGGAACGCGTGCTGGCCGATCTGCGGCAGGCGGCCTTCCTGCATCTGCTGCGGCTCGATGCCCGCTATTTCGATACCAATCGGGTGGGCGAGCTGACCAGCCGGCTCAATGGCGACGTCGCGGTAATCCGCAATGCGGTGGGCTCGAGCTTCTCGCTGGCGCTGCGCTCGCTGGTCACCATTATCGGCGCGCTGATCATGATGTTCCTGACCAGCCCGACGCTGACGCTGGCCGTGGTCATCGCCGCGCCGGCGCTGCTGATCCCGCTTGTCGCCTATTCGCGCCGGCTGCGCGGCATGTCGCGCAAGACTCAGGATGCGCTGGCGGACCTTTCCGCCATGGCCACCGAAATGCTGGGCGCCACCCGCACCGTCAAATCCTTCACCCAGGAAAAGACCCAGTCGGCGATCTATGACGCCCATAGCGAGGACAGCTACCAGGCCGAGATAAAGCGCCTCGGCGCCCGTTCGGTGCTGGTGGGCATGGTGATCTTCCTGGGTACAGCGGCCGTGGTGTTCCTGGTCTGGTGGGGCGCCCGCGCGGTATTTGCCGGCACGGTGACCGCCGGCCAGCTCACCCAGTTCCTCGTCTATGCGCTGATGGCCTCGGGCGCCCTGACCAATGTCAGCGAAGTGCTGGGCATCCTGCAGACCGTGGCGGGCGCCACCGAACGGCTGACCGAAATTCTCGATACCGAGGCGACGATCACCGATCCGGAACATCCGGTGGCATTGCCTGCGCCGGCTTTGGGGACGGTCGCTTTCGAACATGTCGACTTCGGCTACGAGACTAGCGGCTATGAGCAGGTGCTGCGCGATCTGAGCTTTACCGTCGGCAGGGGGCAGACGGTGGCGCTGGTCGGCCCGTCCGGCTCGGGCAAGTCCACGACTCTGTCGCTGCTGCAGCGCTTCTATGACGTCAGCAGCGGCGCCATCCGGGTCGATGGCGTGGATATCCGCAGCGTGCGGCTCGAGGAATTGCGGCAGCGATTCGCCTATGTCGAGCAGGAGCCGACGATCTTTGCCGGCACCATTGCCGACAATATCCGCTTCGGCAAACCCGAGGCGAACATGGCCGGTGTCGAGGCGGCGGCCAAGGCGGCCCTGGTGCATGACTTCGTCATGGAGCTGCCATTGGGCTATGACGCCATTGTCGGCGAGCGCGGGGTGATGCTGTCGGGCGGGCAGAAGCAGCGGCTGGCGATTGCCCGGGCCATTCTGAAAAATGCGCCGATCCTGCTGCTCGACGAAGCCACCAGTGCGCTGGATGCGCAGAGCGAGCGGCTGGTGCAGACGGCGCTGGAGCGGTTGATGGAAGGGCGCACCACGCTGGTAATCGCCCACCGCCTGGCGACGATCCGCGATGCCGACAAGATCCTGGTGCTCGAGGCGGGCCGCATCATCGATGAAGGCACGCATGACCAGCTGGTGGCCAAGGGCGGCCGCTATGCCGAACTGGCGCGGCTGCAGTTCCGGCTGGATGACGTCGGGTAGCATCTGTGGCGCCCGGGCGCTGGTCCGGGGTCTCGCTGGGCTCGACCCGTAATCGTCTCAGATCGCGCCACCGGCGCGATCTGCCGGCGTCCCGCCGTTGCTGCTCACCCCTCGGTCAGCTTGAACTCGATGCGGCGGTTGCGGCGATAGGCTTCGTCGCTGGTGCCCGGATCAAGCGGGGTGAATTCGCCGAAGCCGGCCGCGACCAGGCGGTTGGGTGAGACGCCGCGAGTCACCAGATATTGCGCCACCGAAATGGCCCGGGCCGCCGAGAGTTCCCAGTTGGACGGAAAGCGGGCATTGCTGATGGGGCGGCTATCGGTATGGCCGTCAATGCGCAGCACCCAGTTGATGTCCTCGGGGATCTCGGTTTCGAGCTGCAGGATAGCGTCGGCCAGGGCGTCGAGGTCGGGCAGGCCGCCGGATTGCACATCGGCCTGGCCGGGATCAAACAGCACTTCGGACTGGAAGACGAAACGGTCGCCCACGATGCGGACGTCGGCGCGGCCTTCGAGAATCTGCCGCAGCCGGCCGAAGAAGTCCGAGCGATAGCGGGTGAGATCCTGCACCCGCTGGGCCAGGGCGACATTGAGGCGGCGGCCGAGATCGGCGATCTGGGTGCGCGACTGGCTATCGCGGGCTTCAGAAGCCTCGAGCGCCGTCTCGAGCGCGCCGATCTGGGTGCGCAGGGCGGCCAGTTGCTGATTGAGCAGGGCCACCTGGGCATTGGCTTCGTCGGACAGCTCCTGGGCGGCTTCCAGGTCGCCCTGCAGGCCCGCTATGGCGGCGTCCTTGTCGCCGACGCCGGCGCCAATGCCCTCGAGCTGGCTGGCAAGGCTGGCATTGTCGGCCTGGGTACTGCCCAGGGTGGCGGTCAGGTTGGCGATCTGGCTGTTGAGGTCATCGGCGTTGGCGCGTTCGAGCTGCAGCAGGTCGGTCAGTTCGGCGATCTGGCTGTTGAGGCGGGCGAGCGCCGTGTCGCGGCCCTGCAGTTCCTGCCCCAGGAAGAACTGGGTCAGCATGAACAGGCTGAGCATGAAAATGATGACGAGCAGCAGGCTCGACAGGGCGTCGACGAAACCGGGCCAGTAATTGGCCTCGATGCGCCGGCGGGAACGGGCTCCCGGCATGGGTCTAGTTCCGCCGCTCGTTGTCGGACTGGGCCAGCACCGCGTCGATCAGCTCGCGCAGCTTGCGATTGGTTTCACCCTGCTCTTCGATATGCTTGCGCAGATCATCCTGCTCGGTGCGGATGTGCTTGACCAGGCCATCGATGCCGCGGGCCAACTCGGCCATAGCGCGGATGGCGTTCTGGCTGGAGTTCTGGTTCTGCATGGAGCTGCCGAGCTTGTCGAACATGGCCTGCATTTCCGGGCCGCCGGCATTGGCCTGCATGGCGCTGACGGGGTGGTCGAGCTCGGTCATGGAGGTCATCCAGTCCTCGAGATCGGTATAGAAGGCGTTCTGCGCCTGGCTGGTCTGCAGGTCGAGAAAGCCCAGCACCAGCGATCCGGCAAGACCGAACAGGCTGGACGAGAAGGCGGTGCCCATGCCGGCCAGCGGGGCGCTCAGGCCCTCGCGCAGACTGGCGAACTGGGAGGCGGTGTCGCCATTGGCGACATCGAGCGAATTGATGACCCCGGCCACCGAGGTCACGGTTTCGAGCAGGCCGTAAAACGTGCCCATGAGGCCAAGAAAGACCAAGAGGCCCGTAAGATAGCGCGAGGTGTCCTTGGCTTCGTCGAGGCGGTTGCCAACGCTGTCCAGGATCGAGCGCATGGAGGATGGGGTGATCACCGCCTCGCCGATGCGTTCGCGCAGGATGCCGGCCACCGGGGCCAGCAGGATGGGCGCCCGCACATTGGTGGTGGTGCCGTCCTGCAGGGAATTGACCCAGTGCACTTCGGGAAACAGGCGGATGACCTGGCGGAAACTGAGGAATATGCCAATGAACAGGGCAAAGAAGATCATCGAGTTGATGAAGGGATTGGCCCAGAAGAAGGTGGTGATGGTGTTGAACAGGATCGCCCCGACCAGCGCGACCAGCACCAGAAAAATCAGGATCTTGATGAGGTAAACGGTCGGGCTGGCGAGGTGGTAGGGATCATAGCCTTGCGTCATGTCTGCCTGAACCTTGCCTCAACGCGCAAATCACTGCGGGCAAGACTAGTTCAGACCGAGCTTATGGGGCAATGCCAAAGGTTAACCATTGCAACGGTGTGAACGGCCGTCACGCAAGTTTCGCGAAGCAGACGTAAGGGGAGCCGTCCGCCACCTGCCCGAGAGTTTTCACCATGCCCATCGACCTGCCCACGCTCGCCCAGCATTTTGGCCACCAGCCCGATCGTGCGCCGCCCCGGCATCTGGGCACGCGCTACAACCAGGCGGGCGCCTTCCTGCCCGAGCCGGGCAATACGGTGGTCTGCCATGTGGTGGAAGGCTCGGCGACGCAGCAGGCGCTGGCCGATGCGCGGCTGGTTTTCCAGGGCATGGCGGATGCGGCCAAGCTGGCCTTCACGCCGGTCGCCAGCTATCACATGACGCTGTTCCAGGGGATTATCGAGGGACGCCGGGAATACCCCTACTGGCCGCGCGACATGGACGGCGCCACCTCGATCGCCGCCATGACCGACGACTTCACGCGGCGGCTGGACGGCTTTGCCGGCGGCCCGGCCTTCCAGGTGGCGGTCAACGGGGTGGCGCCGACCGGCCTTCGGCTCGAGGGCGTCACTGCCGCGGATCGGCAGGCCATGGCGGACTGGCGCGACGGTTTCGCCGACCTACTCGGCTATCGGCACCCCGATCACGAGACCTATGAATTCCACATCACCATGGCCTATCTCGTCGACTGGATCGACGCAGACGCGCTGCCGGAATGGCAGGCCATGCTGCACGCGGTCGAGGCCGACATCGTGCAGCGCGCACCCATGCTCGAGCTGCGGGCGCCGGCCTTTTGCAGCTTTGCCGACATGAACTGGTTTGAAGAACTGCTGGTGTTCAACCCACGCTAGAGCATTTCACCGTTTCTCTGAAACGGCTCAATCGCTCTAACTCTTTGGTTTGTCGCGTCTTCGAACCGCAAAAGTGGAGCCACTTTTGCTGAAAACGCTCCAGGGGGGCTGAGCCTACTGAACCGCCCGGATTTCCTTGAGCAAAGCGGGCTGCAGGGTTTCGTTGCCGGCAACGATCTGGCCGTTCCAGACCGAGCCGGGCGAACCGGCAAAGTCGGAGACGAAACCGCCGGCTTCCTTGACCATCAGCATGCCGGGCGCCACGTCCCAGGGGGCCAGGCCGGCTTCCCAGAGCGCGTCATAGCGGCCCGAGGCCAGCCAGGCCATGTCCACGGCAATCGAGCCGGAGCGGCGAATGCCGGCGACAGCGGGATTGATATGGGCGAGCTGGCGCAGCTGCAGGCTGTCATTGGGGGTGCCCTGGGTCTTGATGCCGGTGCAGACCACGGCGTCCGACAGGCTGCGGCGACCGGCAACGCGCAGACGCTTGCGGTCATTGAGCCAGGTGCCGCCGCCCTTTTCGGCGGTGTAAAGCTCGTCCATCACCGGATTGTAGATCACCGCTGCGACGATCTCGTTGGCGCGCTCGAGGGCGATGGCCACGGCAAAGAGCGGGATCGAGTGCAGGAAATTGGTGGTGCCGTCGAGCGGATCGACGATCCAGCGGTGCTGGCCATCGGTGCCGGCGACCTCGCCACCCTCTTCCATGAGGAAGGCATAGGTGGGGCGGGCCTTTTGCAGCTCGGTGAAGATCACCTGCTCGGCGCGCAGATCGGCCTTGGAGACGAAATCGGCCGGGCCCTTGCGGGAAACCTGCAGGTTTTCGACTTCATTGAAGTCCTTGGTCAGCGATTTGCCGGCCTTGAGGGCGGCGCCGACCATGACATTGAGGATTGCTGAACGGGCCATGGATCAGTCCGCCCGGCGCATATAGGTGACTTCAGAGGTGTCGACGACGATGCGCTCGCCAACGGCGATGAAGGGCGGCACCATGACCTTGAGGCCGTTGGACATGATGGCTGGCTTGAACTGGCTGGACACGCTCTGGCCCTTCTGCACCGGATCGACCTCGGTGACTTCGAGCACCACATTGGCCGGGAACTTGATGCCCAGCGGGGTGTCTTCGTGCATTTCGAGGGTGATCTTCATGCCGTCCGAGAGGAAGGCGGCGCGGTCGCCGACAAAATCCTTGGCCAGCTCGACCTGCTCGTAGCTCTGCTGATCCATGAAGACCAGGCTGTCGCCCTGCTCGTAGAGGAAGGTGAAATCGCGGAATTCGAGGTCGACCTGCTCGACCGTTTCAGCGGAGCGGAAACGCTCGTTGAGCTTGGTGCCGGTCAGGATGGCCTTGAGCTCGACCTGGGCATAGGCGCCGCCCTTGCCGGGCTTGACGTGATCGACCTTGACCGCGACCCAGAGGCGGTCCTGATGGTTGATGACGAAACCGGGGCGGATTTCATTGCCGTTGATCTTGGCCATGCGGGTGGGTGCTTTCGGGTGCGCGAAGTGTTGGAGCGGGCCACGCGCGCCGGATGCGGCTGGCCGAAGAATGGTTGTGCTGACGGGCGTGGGGCGCTTATTGCCTCAGAATGCCGCTCTGTTCAAGGGTTTTGCGGTTCTGCCGCCGGGGTGACCGTCGTCGGCAGCAGGTCGGGCAGGGTGGTGGGCGCGGTGTCGCCACTGCCGGGCGGGGCAATGGAGGGGATTTCCGCGATCGTCTCGATGCTGGGCGGCGTGCCCGGCCAGAAGCGGGCGCGCTGCTCTGCCAGGGCCAGGTCTTCCGGCGGAATGGAGACGAGAAGGCGATCCAGCGCGGGGTCGCTCAGGCCCTGGCGGCGCGACAGGGCGCGCCACATGGCAGCCTCCTGCAGATCGAGCGCCACGCCCTCGCCCACGGCCAGGAGCTTGGCATAGCGGTTCTGGGCGACGGCGCTGCCGGCCTCGGCGGCCCGGGCATACCAGCCGGCCGCAGCGGCGACATCGCGCTCGATGCCCTGGCCGAGATAGAGCAGGGTCGCGTAATCGACCTGTGCCTCGGTCAGGTTCTGCTCGGCCGCCAGGCCAATATAGCGCGCGCCTTCCTCCGGATTGGGCGCCAGGCCGGCGCCCTCGATCAGCATGGTGCCATAGTCATATTGCGCCTCGGCGAGGCCGGCCTCGGCGGCTTCCAGCATCAGGCCGGCCGCTGTGGACAGGCTGGGCGAGGCATAGATGCCTTCAATATGCAGCAAAGCCAGATTATATTTGGCCGGCAGGTAGCCGGCCTTGGCGGCCCTGTTGAACAGGTCGGCGGCGCGCGCGCGGTTCTTGGGCACGCCGATGCCGTCCTGGTAGAGCATGGCCAGCTCGAACATGGCCAGGATATCGCCGTTCTTGGCGGCCAGCTCGTACCAGCCGGCGGCGCGCTGGTCGTTCTGGGCCACGCCGAGGCCCTTGGCGTAGATCTCAGCAATCAGGGTCTGGGCCGGCGCATCGCCCTGTTCGGCACGCGGCAGGGCAAATTCGAGCGCGGTAAGGAAATAGCCGCGCTGGAAGGCGCCAAAGGCCAGATCGGTCGGCACGCGGGGGCCAAAGATCTGGTCGCTGATGATCTCGGCAGCGCCGGCTGGCGGGGGGGCTTCCTGGACCGCCTCGTCCTGCACCACGTCCTCCTGGGCTGCGGCAAGGCTGGCCAGCGACAGGGTCGAGAGCAGAACCGAAAGGAGCAGCAGAGGAAGGCAGCGCCGGATGGTCATGGCTTGCCCAGGGCGTTGAGGATGGCCCGCGCGGCAGCGGCGGGATCGTCTGCCGACCAGATCGAGTCCGACAGGGCGAGGAATTCAGCGCCGCGCGGATCGACGGAAGGGGTCGCGGCCGGGTCGCTGAGCACGGCGGGGATTTCGAAGGTGGTGGCCCACCACTCGGCAAGGTCGGCCGCTTCGGTATCGCTGCCGCCCGCAAGGGGCCCAAAGAACAGATAGTCGACATCCATTTCGCCGATGGTCATGGCGTCGTGGCGGGTCGGGATGTGGCCGGCCCCGACGATCAGGCCCGGCTTGAGCGCCTTGAGCGCCGCCTTGACGGCGCCGGCATCGCCGGCGACATGCACGCCATCGGCGCCAATCGTCCGGGCGAGGGGCGCATCATCCTCGACCAGCACGGCGCAGCCGGCGGCCTGGCCGATGCCGACCAGCTGCCTGGCAAAGCTGGCATAGTCAGCGCTGTCGCGGGTGCCGCGGCGAACCAGCAGGGCCGAGAAGGGGGCAGTATCCAGCACAGCCTGCAGGGTCTGGGGAAAACGCTCCGGGTCGGCGGCGGCGGGCGTGATCAGATAAAGCTGGGGGGCCATGGGTTCTCGATACTGACGCTATGGGCCTCTTCATGGGGGGCCATTTTGGCAAGAAAGAGGACGCCCCTCCAATAGGGGATGGAAATGTGACGCGCAAAGAAAATGCGCGTCCCGTTCTGGAGACGCGCACCGGCCTGACAAAAAGGCGCGCCCGCTGGGGGCGCGCAGGTGTGACGTTGGGACGTCGGGCAGAAATCAGGCAGCGGTGTCGATCTCGCCGCTCCAGGTGCCGAGCGCGGCCAGCGAGTTCATATGGGCGCGGTGGCTGAAGGCGGCCTGGGCGGCCGGGAAGTTCTCGCGTCGACCGGCCCAGGTGCGCAGGGCCACATTCTGCAGCGCGCGACCGTAGGAGAAGGTCAGCGGCCAGGGCTTGCCGGCGATCTGGTTCATGGCCGAGAGGTGGGCGGTGGCCTCCTCATCGGTCTGGCCGCCCGAGAGGAAGGCAATGCCGGGCACGGCGGCCGGGACATGCTCGCGCAGCACGGCCACGGTGCGGCGGGCCACTTCCTCGAAGCTGGGCCGTTCGCGCGAATTGATGCCGGGCATGATCATGTTGGGCTTGAGCAGCATGCCGCCCAGATCGACACCGGCGAGGCGCAGTTCCTTGAAGGTGTTTTCCAGCACGTCACCGGTCACCGCGGCGCAGCGCTCCATGGAATGGTTGCCCGGATCGCCATCGCCGACCACTTCGGGCTCGACCACCGGCACAATGCCAGCCTCCTGGCAGAGGATGGCATAGCGGGCCAAAGCATGGGCATTGGCGCGGATATTGTTGCGGGTGGGGGCCACGTCATTGATGGTGATGACGGCGCGCCACTTGGCAAAGCCGGCGCCGTGCTCGGCATAGCGCACCAGGCGCTGGCGCAGGCCGTCGAGGCCTTCGGTGATCTTTTCGTTGTGGTCGCCGGGCATGGGGAAGGCGCCGCGATCGACCTTGATGCCGGGGATGACGTCGGCATCGGCCAGGATGGCGCGGAACGGGGTGCCGTCGGCGGCGGACTGTTCGAGGGTTTCTTCGGTGAGGATGACGCCGGAAATGTACTTGGTCATCGCCTCGGTGGAGCGGAACAGCATTTCGCGGTAGTCGCGGCGCAGATCGAGCGAGTTGGGCAGGTTGATCTTGGCAAAGCGCTTGGCAATGGTGCCTTCGGATTCGTCGGCGGCCAGGATGCCCTTGCCGGGCTCCATCAGTTTCTGGGCAATGGCATTGAGCGACTTCGTCATGGGCAAACCTCGGCTGTGGGATTGAGCAGAGATTAGACTTTCGTTGCCGGCAGTTCGATTAGACCTAGGGTTATTAGACCAAAGGCGGATCTTGTATGGAAGATGACGGAACGGTTGGCGATAGGGCCCGTTATGGTCTAGACTGTCTCTCGCCAGGTGCCTTCGGCGCCTCCCCAAATCTGCCGGCGCCCCAGCGCCTCCCCCAATGATGGATGATACTGATGAGCACGCAACCGCATGTGAGCTTTAACGATGGCCATGCCATTCCCCAGATCGGTCTGGGCGTCTGGAAAGCCACCGACGAAACGGCCGCCACGGCCGTGGCCAGTGCGCTGGGAGCGGGCTATCGGCATATCGATACCGCTGCCATCTATGACAATGAAACGGGCGTCGGCACCGGCATGGCGCAGGCCGATGTGGGCCGTTCGGAGATTTTCCTGACCACCAAGCTGTGGAACGAGGCGCAGGGCTTCGATTCAACGCTGCGGGCCATGGACGAGAGCCTGAAGCGCCTCGGGACCGACTATGTCGATCTCTATCTGATCCACTGGCCCTCGGCATTTCGCGGCAAGTTCATCGATACCTGGAAGGCGATGATCCGGCTGCGCGAGGAGGGCAAGGCCCGCTCCATCGGGGTGTCCAATTTCGAGGGCGACACCATCGATCAGCTGATTGCCGAAACCGGCGTGACCCCGGCGATCAACCAGATCCAGCTGCATCCGCTATTTCAGCAGGCGCAGATGCGGGCCAAGAATGCCGCGCTGGGCGTGGTGACGGAAAGCTGGAGCCCGCTGGGCCAGGGCAAACTGCTGGAAAATCCCGCGCTGGCAGCCATTGCCGCCCGGCATGGCAAGAGCGTCGCGCAGGTGATCATCCGCTGGCATATCGAACTGGGCCTGGTGGTGATCCCCAAATCGGTGACGCCGAGCCGTATCGTCGAAAACTTTGCGGTGTTCGATTTTACGCTCAGCGACACGGACAAGGCCGCCATCGCCGCGCTCGACAGCGCCGACGGCCGCCTTGGCTCGGATCCGCTGACGGCCACGTTCTAGGTCAGCCGCAATCAAAAGGCCGTCACCCTGGGGTAGCGGTCTGGTTCATTCCAGAGGACGGCTGGCGCCGCAGCCTACTTCTTGAGCGCATCAACCCCCGGCAGGGGCTTGCCTTCCATCCATTCGAGGAAGGCGCCGCCGGCGGTGGAGACATAGGTGAAGTCGTCCTTGACGCCGGCATGGGCCAGCGCGGAGACCGTGTCGCCGCCGCCGGCGACCGAAATCAGCTTGCCGTCACGGGTGCGCTTGGCGACGTGCTTGGCGATGGCGACGGTGCCGGCGTCAAACGGGTTCATCTCGAAGGCGCCCATGGGGCCGTTCCAGACCACGGTATTGGCGTCGTCGATGGCGCCCAGAATGCGCTCGATCGAGGAGGGGCCGATATCGAGCATCATGGCGTCATTGTCCATGGCATCGACGCCATAGAGGCGTGTGGGCGTATCGGCCTTGAAGTGCCAGGCCATGACGGCGTCGATGGGCAGGATGATGGCACAGCCGCTGTCGATGGCCTTGTCCATGATGCGCAAGGCGGTTTCGGCAAGGTCCTTTTCGCAGAGCGACTTGCCGACGCCATAGCCCTGGGCGTGCAGGAAGGTATTGGCCATGCCGCCGCCGATAACGAGGCCATCGACCTTGGTGACGAGGTTTTCCAGCAGGTCGATCTTGGAGGAGACCTTGGCGCCACCGACAATGGCGACCACGGGTTTTTTGGGCTTGCCGAGGCCGGCTTCGAGCGCTTCGAGCTCGGCCTGCATGCCCAGGCCCGCAGCGGCGGGCAGCAGATGGGCCAGAGCGGCGGTCGAGGCATGGGCGCGATGGGCCGCCGAGAAGGCGTCGTTCACATAGACATCGCCCAGGCTGGCCATGCGCTGGGCCAGTTCGGTGTCATTGGCCTCTTCGCCGGGATGGAAGCGGGTATTTTCCATGATCAGCACCGAGCCGGCCGGCGCCTCGTCGATGGCCTGCTTGGCCGCGCTGACATCGGTCCAGTCGGTGGCGACAAAGCCGACCGGGTGGCCGGTGGCGTCGGCGACGGCGGCACAGACCTGCTCGAGCGAGAATTCGGGATCGACCTTGCCCTTGGGGCGGCCGAAATGGCTGAGCAGGATGGCCTTGCCGTCATGCTTGACGATTTCGCGAATGGTGGGCACCAGCCGCTCGATGCGGGTGGCATCGCTGACTTCGCCATCCTGCATGGGAACGTTCAGATCGGCCCGCAGCAGCACGCGCTTGTTGGTGAGATCTAGCTCATCAAGGGTTTTGAACGTCGCGCTCATGGTGGGCCTCCGGAACAGATACTAAGCCGTGGCGTAGCAGAGCGCTGGCGGAGGGGGAAGGCAAGTCGCGCAAAAATCTGTGGCGGTCAGGCGGGCAGCAGCATGGTGCGCAGGCCATGCCCGGCAAAAAACAGCGGCAGGCCAAGCAGGGTAACGCAGATCAATTGTCCCAGGTCATCGACCAGGACATGGCGGGCAAAGCCGTCGCTGGGCCAGGCGGCAAGGCCGACGCGGCGGCGGATCAGGCGATCGCGGACCAGGACATAGAGCGCGGTGAGGGCGGGCGGCACCACGAGGGCGGCGGGCTGCCCTATGCCGCCGATTACCAGGGAGGCAATGGGCAGACTGGCGAAGATGCGCGGCATGATGTGGAACATGGTTTGTGCCCCTGCAACCTGACTGCTGCAAAGGCTAGGCTAGTTTGATGACTCGGCGGTGACAAGGCAGGTGGCATAACCATGGCGTGAACGGCAGGTGGGCTCCACGCCGGCCTGATCAGGCTTGGCGGTCGAAGAGGCCCGGATAGTCGAGCACCAGGCCATCGGCGTCGACGGTTATGACCCGCTCGAACGGACCGTCGGCCGACTGGTAGCGGAAGCGGGTGTCGTCGAGCCTGGTATAGATCTGCTCGTCGCGCCGCACCGTCATGGCGTCGGCATCGATCCAACTCATGGCAAAGCGTTGCGGCTGGTCGATGATCCAGTCGCAGCGCCAGAGCGGCAGGGAATTGGTCAGGGGCGAGACGGAGAGATCGATGTCGATGCAGCCACGCAAAGCGGGGAGCGGCTCGGCGCGGTCGTCGCTCCAGTTGCCGGCGCCATCGCTGAACAGTTCGAGTACCGCGCCATCGGTGCGCTCGAGCCGGACGGTGCGGACCTGGCCGGCCTCGTCGAGCTTGAATCGGTAAAACAGGCCGAAAGTGGGGGTGATGATGGCGCTGCGCACCCTTGTGTCGCGGGCAGTAGCGATGACATGGCAATGTTCCAGCGTCGCAGAGTCTAGGCCGCGCCAGCGGACGGATCGATCAAGGCTCATTGCGGTCCCGCACAAGTGGAGTGGATCGATAGTGGCCAAAGCGGCACGGGCTGGCAATCGGGCGGCAGCAAAAAGGGCGCCCCGCTGGGACGCCCTTGATGGACTGCAGTCAGGCCAAAAAGCCTAGAGCGTCTTACCCATAGCGACGGCGGTGTCGGCCATGCGGTTGGAGAAGCCCCATTCATTGTCGTACCAGGCCAGGATCGAGGCGAAATTGCCGCCCATCACCTTGGTCTGGTCGAAGGCCAGGGTCGAGGAATGGCTGTCATGGTTGAAGTCGATCGAGACATTGGGCTGGGTGGTGAAGCCCAGAATGCCCTTGAGCTCGCCTTCGGCATACTTCTTGACGGCAGCATTGATTTCGTCGGCTGTCACATCGCGCGAGGTGAGGAACTTGAAGTCGACGCAGGAGACATTGGGTGTAGGAACCCGGATGGAAACACCGTCCAGCTTGCCCTTGAGCTCGGGCAGCACCAGGCCAATGGCCTTGGCGGCGCCGGTCGAGGTCGGGATCTGGCTGAGCGCGGCCGCGCGGCCGCGATAGAGATCTTTGTGCATGGTGTCGAGCGTGGGCTGATCACCGGTATAGGAGTGGATGGTGGTCATCATGCCGCGTTCGATGCCGAATTCCTTGTGCAGGACATAGGCAACGGGAGCCAGGCAATTGGTGGTGCAGGAGGCGTTGGAGACCACGATGTGGTCAGCGGTCAGCGCGGCGTGGTTGATGCCGAAGACCACGGTCAGGTCGGCGCCATCGCCGGGGGCCGAAATCAGCACCTTCTTGGCACCGGCCTTGAGATGGGCGCTGGCCTTTTCCTTACTGGTGAAAATGCCGGTGCATTCAAGGGCGATGTCGACCTTCATGGCGGCATGCGGCAATTCGGCCGGGTCGCGCACGGCGGTTACCTTGATGGGGCCGCGGCCGACGTCAATGGTGTCGCCGTCGACGGTGACGGTGCCGTTATAGCGGCCATGCACGCTGTCGAAGCGGAACAGGTGGGCATTGGTTTCGACCGGGCCGAGATCGTTGATCGCGACGACCTCGATATCGGTGCGGCCGGATTCCATGATCGCCCGGAGGACGTTGCGGCCGATACGACCAAAGCCATTGATGGCGACGCGAATTGCCATGGGGAGACGCTCCTTGGGAGGGGTTCGGAGAAGGGAGGCTGCGCTCTCTTACAACTGTGCCGTGACGGCTTCAACAATGGCTTTAGGCGTAATGCCAAAGAACTCATAGAGCTCGTCGATCGGGCCGGAAGCGCCAAAGCCGGTCATGCCGACAAAGCGGCCCTTGTCGCCCAGCAGCTTGTTCCAGCTCATCTCGGTGCCGGCCTCGATGGCGACGCGCGCCTTGGCCTTGCCGATGATCTCGGTGCGATAGGCATCGGACTGACTGGCGAAGAGCTCCATGGAGGGCACCGAGACGACGCGGGCGGAAATGCCCTTTTCCTCGAGCAGCTTCTTGCCGTCGAGCGCGATGGCGACTTCCGAGCCGGTGGCGAAGATCACCGCTTGGGCATCGAGATCGCCGGCCAGGGTATAGGCGCCGCGGGCCGACATGTTCTCGGCGGTATATTGCGTCCGCACGGTGGGCAGGTTCTGGCGCGACAGAGCCAGGATCGACGGCGTCGTGTCGCTTTGCAGCGCCAGCTGCCAGCATTCGGCGGTTTCCACCGCATCGGCCGGGCGGAAGACCAGCAGGTTGGGAATGGCACGCAGGGCGGACAGGTGTTCCACCGGCTGGTGGGTCGGGCCGTCTTCGCCCAGGCCGATCGAGTCATGGGTCATCACATAGATGACGCGCTGGCCCATCAGCGCCGAAAGGCGGATGGCCGGACGGGCATAGTCGGTAAAGCACATGAAGGTCCCGCCATAGGGGATCAGGCCGCCATGCAAGGCGATGCCGTTCATGGCGGCGGCCATGACGTGCTCGCGGATGCCATACATCATGTAGCGGCCGGCATAGTTGTCGGCCTGGAAGGGCAGGGTTTCCTTGGTATTGGTCAGGTTCGAGCCGGTGAGATCGGCCGAGCCGCCCTGGGTCTCGGGCACCACGGCATTGATGATCTCAAGCGCCATCTGGCCGGACTTGCGGGTCGCGACCTTGGGCTGGTCGACGGTCAGCTGCTTGATATAGTCGGCCATGGCATTGGCAAAGCCGGCGGGCAGTTCGCCGGCCATGCGACGCTCGAACTCGCTCTTGTGCGCGGAGGCACCGAGGCGCGCGGTCCACTCGCCGCGGATGTTCTGGGCGCGCTTGCCGGCAGCGCGCCAGGCAGACAGCGTGTCGGCGGGGATTTCAAAGGCGGGATAGGTGATGCCGAGCGCGGCCTTGGCGCCGGCCAGTTCCTCGGCGCCGAGCGGGGAGCCATGCACCTTGTTGGTGCCGGCCTTCTTGGGCGCGCCGAAGCCGATCGTGGTCTTGGCGGCGACCAAAGTGGGCTTGTCGGCGGCCTTGGCGGCGAGCAGGGCCTTTTCGATGGCGTCCTGGTCGTGGCCGTCGATCTCGATGGTGTGCCAGCCCGACGCCTTGAAACGGGCGATCTGGTCAGTGCTGTCGGCATTGGAGACGGCGCCATCGATGGTGATCGAGTTATTGTCCCAGATCACGGTCAGCTTGTTGAGCTTGAGATGGCCGGCCAGGGCAATGGCTTCCTGGGAAATGCCTTCCATCAGGCAGCCGTCGCCGGCCAGGCACCAGGTGTGGTGATCAACGAGGTCGGCGCCGAATTCGGCGGCCAGCTTGGCCTCGGCCACGGCCATGCCGACGGCATTGCCGACGCCCTGGCCGAGCGGGCCGGTCGTGGTCTCGATGCCCTGGGCAAAATGATATTCGGGGTGGCCGGCGGTCTTGGAGTTGAGCTGGCGGAAATTCTTGATCTGGTCGATCGTCATGTCCTCGTATCCGAGGAGGTAGAGCGAGGCGTAGAGCAGCATCGAGCCGTGGCCAGCCGAGAGGACGAAGCGATCGCGGTCAGCCCATTTGCTGTCAGCGGGGTCAAACTTCATCACCTTGGTGAACAGCACCGTGGCAATGTCGGCGCAGCCCATGGGCAGGCCCGGGTGGCCGGAATTGGCTTTTTCAACCGCGTCCATCGACAGGGAGCGGATTGCATTGGCCAGATCGTTCTGCTGGGCTGTGTTGGTCATCGGGCTTGCACTTTCCTGGGACTGAAATCTGGGGAGAAGATGGTCCAAACGCCTCCTCCCAAAGGCGGGTTCGAGGCATAACAGGTTGGGATTGCCTGTCAATGACAAGGCATGGCTGACGTGGTGGCGCGCCAGTTGCATTGCGGCCAGCGCTGGGGCAGGCTGGCAGCGGCGGAATCGCCGCGCGTTGAGGACCGTAGCAGCAATGAGTGACACGGAACTTCAAGATGATCTGACTGCCGCCAATGCGCGGTTCGATCGGGCGCTGGCGCGGCTCAACCAGTCGGTGCAGGATCTGGGCACCCGGATGCGCCAGCATAACCGCATGGAGGTCGATACCCAGCGGCTGGTGCATGAGCGGGCGCGGCTGGCGACCGAGCTGGACAAGGCTGCGGCGCGGGCCAAGCGGCTCGATGACAGTGCCCATGAGGTGTCGCGACGCCTGGTCGACGCGATGGAGACGGTCCGCTCAGTGCTGGCCAAGGCGGAGTAGCGGCATGCCCGAAGTCAATGTCGAGATCAATGGCCGCAAATACCGCATGGCCTGTGAAGAGGGCCAGCAGCAGCATCTGATCGGCCTGGCGCAGCGCTTTGACGCCCATGTCGAGCAGCTCAAGGGCGCCGTGGGCGAAATCGGCGACAACCGGCTGACGGTGATGGCCGGCATTGCGGTGGTCGATGAGCTGGCCGAGGCCGAGCGCAAGATCAAGGCGCTGGAAAGCGACGTGCTGGTGCTGACCCGGGCAGGCCAGGAAGTGGCCGCCGAGATCGAGGCGCTGGAAATCCGCTTTGCGCAGAAGCTCGGCGCGGCCGCCCGCACGATCGAGGGCATGGCCACCATTCTGGACGACACGGCGCCGGTGCCGCAGGGCTGAGCCGGTTCAGGCGCCGGCCCTGCCCATGCGGTGCATGAAGGCCTGCTCGATATCCATCTGTTCAAGCGTATCGCGCAGCACGGTGTCGTCGAGTTCGCGGGCATCGCGGGCGGCGATCAGCCGGGCGCGGCGCGCCTCGAGCAGTACGCTGCCCAGCCAGAACGACGCGTCGGGATTGAACTGCAGATCGGTCGCGGTGTCCTTGGTGGCCAGCCGCCGCGCGACGAATTCGGCCAGCTTGCGGTTTTCCAGGTCCAGATCGGTAGCCAGATGGGCCGCCACGGTCTGCCGGTCGGCCTCGTCGCAGAACTGCTGTGCCAGCGCCTGCTGGTCGGCGATGAACTGGCGGTCGCGCGTGTCATCCAGCTGCAGGGCGCGGATCAGCCAGGGCAGGCTGAGGCCCTGAATGACCAGGGTGGCGATGGTGACGAAAAAGGCGATGGCGAGAATGGCATTGCGGCCCGGAAAATCCGCGCCGGTGGCGGTCACGGCCGGAATACCGGCCGCGGCGGCGAGGGTGACGACACCGCGCATGCCGGTCCAGGCAATGACCAGGTTTTCCTTCCAGGCCAGCGGCGGCTGCGGGATGGGATAGCGGCGCGCGCGCTCCGGCGACAGGCTGGCCAGCCGCTTGCCGATGCGGCGGTGGCGCCAGCGTCCGAGCCCTGCCGTGCCGAACACCCAGGCAAAACGGATGAATATGGTGGCCAGGAAAATGGCGGCCGAGGCGCCCAGCAGCTGCCAGATGGCGTAGCCCGCCGCGGCGGCATCGCCGATGACGAAGCGCAGCTGCAGGCCGATATAGGCAAAGACGAAGGTCTCGAGCAGGGTATCGATGGTGCGCCAGAAATTGCGCTCCTGCATGCGCTCGGCATAGCCCGACTCGGTGGCGTGGTGGCCCAGGGCAAAGCCGGCGGCGACCACGGCCAGGACGCCCGAGGCGTGCAGCTCCTCGGCCAGCAGATAGGCGGCGAAGGGGACGATCACCGAAATGGCGGTCGCCAGCGAGGGATTGGTCAGCTTGCGCCGGGCGATGCGGGCGAGGTGGCCGATGACCATGCCGACAACGATGCCGAGCAGCGCCGCATAAAGGAAATAGAGCGGCGTGCTGGCAATGAAGGTATGGGTACCGGCCACGGCGGCTACGGCCACGGTGAACAGGGTCAGGGCCGCCGCGTCATTGATCAGGCTTTCGCCCTTGAGCACGGTCATGACCGCGGTGGGCAGGCCCGCCTTGCGGCCGATGGCAATGGCCGCCACGGCGTCGGGCGGCGCCAGCACGGCGCCCAGCACAATGGCAGCGGCACCCAGGCCCGGCACCAGCATATTGGCGATGATGCCGACCAGCGCGGCGGTGCCGAACACCATGAAAACGCCCAGATTGACGATGGAGCCGAGGCGCCTGGCGAAGCTGGAAAAGGAAAAGTCGCTGGCTGCCGAGAACAGCATGGGCGGCAGGAAAATGCCCAGGATGATCTCGGGCGCCAGTTCCAGCCGGGGAATGCCGGGAATGAAGGAGGCGGCCAGACCCACCATGGCGACCAGCAGAGCCGGCTGCACATTGCGCCGCTCGGCCAGAGCGGTGATGGCGATGGCCACGATGATCACGACAAGAATATGGGCAAACATCGGGCGCTCCGGAGGGACGCTCACAAAGTGGTGAAGCGGCTGGGCAAAAACAACCCACTTTCCGGTGTGGTGCTCTATGCAGCGCGGTGGCAACGCACTATATCTTGGCGGCTGCCCGGTGCGTGAGGATACCAATATCCCCGGGGCCTTATCGATCTTAAGGGAGCTGTCCCTGACCGGACCCGTGGGTTCGGACATACGGCGCCCACCTACGTAAAGTAGGTTCCGGGATCGCTTATCCCACGGCCAGGGTGGCACCTAATTTCTGAGAGCAGGCTTCAGCGCGGCGCATGGTGGACGAGACAATCGAAGACGCCAAGGCCGGTTTGCGGCGTCAGGCTCATGCCGCGCGCGCTGCGCTTTCCCCCGTCGAGCGCGCCGAGGCCGCCGGGCGCGTGGCACAGCACTTTTTTGCCGGCATTGCCCTCAAGGCGGGCCAGGTGGTGGCCGCCTATTGGCGCATCCGCGACGAACTCGACTGCCAGCCCATCCTGCTGCGGCTGATGGAGGGCAACCAGACCGTCGTGCTCCCCGTGGTGCTTGGCCCCGACCAGCCGCTGGAGATGCGGATCTGGGAACAGGGCTCGGCGCTCTACGAGGCCGGCTTTGGCACGCTGGCGCCCTCTGACCTGGCGCCGCTGGCCGAGCCGGACGTGGTGCTGATGCCATTGCTGGGTTTTGACAGACTTGGCACGAGACTGGGCTATGGCGGCGGCTACTATGATCGGACTTTGGCGCAGATGACGAAAACCCCCACCCTGATCGGCCTGGCCTTTGCCGCCCAGGAACTCGACGCCATTCCGCGTGACGACCATGACGTGCCGCTCGACGCGGTGATCACCGAGGCCGGCCTGCGCCATTTCGGCGCCAGCGCATGAGGCTGCTGTTTCTGGGCGACGTGATGGGCCGGTCCGGCCGCGATGCGGTCAATGATCGCCTGCCGGGGCTGATCGAGCAGTACAAGTTCGATTTCGTCGTGGTCAATGGCGAGAATGCCAGCCATGGCAAGGGCCTGACCGAGCCGCATTTCAACGCCATCCGCCATGCCGGGGCCGATGTGGTGACGCTGGGCGACCATGCCTTCGACCAGCGCGAGACGATTTCCTATATCGAGCGCGAAAACACGCTGATCCGGCCGATCAACATGCCGCCCGGCACGCCCGGGCGCGGCGCCATGCTGGTCACCGGCCGCAATGGGCACAGCGTGCTGGTGGTCAATGCGCTGGGGCGCGTGTTCATGGGCCCGGCCGATGATCCGTTCCGCGCGGTGGAAGCGGCCGTGGCGGCCTGTCCTTTGGGCGAACAGGCCGATGCCATTGTCGTCGACTTTCACACCGAGGCGACCTCGGAAATCCAGGCCATGGGGCATTTCCTTGATGGCAAGGTGAGCCTGGTGGTCGGCACCCATACCCATATTCCCACGGCCGACCATCGCGTGCTGCGCGGCGGCACGGCGCTGATGGCCGATGCCGGCATGTGTGGCGACTTTGACTCGGTCATCGGCACCGATACCGAAGAGCCGCTCAACCGGTTTCTCACCGGCATTCCCAATGGGCGGTTCTCGCCGTCCGAGGGCGAGGCCACCTTGTGCGGCATTGCCATCGAGACCGATCCACGCAGCGGGCTGGCGCGGCAGGCAATGCCGCTGCGCATTGGGGGCAGCCTGGCACAGGCCTTGCCGGTCTTCGGCTAGCCGATCGCCAGGCTGGCGATGCGGTTGCCGTCAAGGGTGAAGCGGTAGGTCAGGTTGGCCGGGCTGCCGGGGAAGTTGCCCGACACCCTGCCGGTGACGGCCTCTGTGTCGCCCTTGATCCTGGCGTCGATCACCTCGACGGTTACCCGATATTTCGCCGTGGTATGCTCCAGCCAGGCGCGTATGGCAGTTTGGCCGATATGGGTCTGGCCCTCGTCATGCACGCGCGCATCCGGCGCGAAGGTGGCCAGCATGGCCGCGATATCGTGGCGGTTGGCGGCGGCGAAGTAGTCGGCAAGCGGGGCGGGCAGGGTCTGGGCCATGGTGGCCTCCTTTTCTTGGCGGGTGCCAGAGATAGGGGTACACTGCACCACACCACAAGAACCGACGAAAAAGTAAGGTACCCACTTTTGAGTAAGTCCATTCATCCCATTCCCGGCTCGGCGGCCGACCGGGTGGAGCAGGCGCTGCAGTTTCTCGAGGGCCGCTGGAAGCTGGTGATCCTGTTTCGCCTGTTCGGCGGCAAGGTGCAGCGCTTCTCCGAGCTGGAGCGGTCGATCCCGGCGATTTCGCAGAAGATGCTGATCCAGCAGTTGCGGCAGATGGAGGCCGACGGCATCGTCCGGCGCATCGTGCATCACCAGGTGCCGCCCAAGGTGGAATATGGCCTGACCGATTGGGGACAGGCGCTGTGTCCGGCGCTCGATGCCCTGCTGGGCTGGGCCGAGACCAGGCCGGCAGTGGAATCGGTGCGCCCCGAGGCTGCCGAGGGCTCTTGAGCGGCGCCGCTCTTTATTTTTGCCAATCATCCCCCTATAAGCGGGCAAAATTCGTCAGAAGCATCCGCGAGGGATCGAATGGCCGGCCATTCACACGCCAAAAACATCATGCACCGCAAGGGCAAGTCGGACGCCGTGCGTTCGAAGGTCTTTTCCAAGCTGGCCCGCGAAATCACCGTGGCGGCCAAGATGGGCATGCCCGATCCGGCCTTCAATTCGCGGCTGCGCCTGGCCGTGGTCAATGCTCGCTCGCAGTCCATGCCCAAGGACAATATCGACCGCGCCATCAAGAAGGCGATCGGCTCGGACGGCGAGAATTTCGAAGAGATCCGCTATGAGGGCTATGGCCCGGGTGGCGTTGCCATCATCGTCGAGACGCTGACCGACAACCGCAACCGCACCGCCTCCAATGTGCGCTCGTACTTTTCCAAGTGCGGCGGCGCCATGGGCGAAACCAATTCGGTCGGCTTCATGTTCGACAAGGTCGGGGAGATCGTCTACCCGGCCAAGGCCGGCAGCGAAGATGCCATCATGGAAGCGGCGATCGAGGCTGGTGCCGATGACGTCGAGAGCAGCGAAGACGGTCACTATGTGACCACGACCTTCGAGGCCATGGTGGACGTGGCCGCCGCGCTGGAAAAGGCGCTGGGCGAAGCGGAATCTGTCAAGGCCGTATGGAAGCCGCAGACCAATGCCCCGATCGATGCCGACAAGGGCGCGACGCTGATGCGGCTGATCGCCATGCTGGAAGAAGACGATGACGTGCAGAACGTCTATTCGAACTTCGAAATGAGCGATGAGGACATGGCCAAGCTCGACGCGTAACGCCCTGGGCTGATGACCGGAATTTCGGGGGCGGTGCTGCAGGCGCCGCCCTTTTTCATGCCGACTGCTGCAGGTCCGGATCGGCCAGGTCGGCGACATTGACCACGGCGGAGCGGTTGCGGCCGGCGCGCTTGGCCTCGTAGAGACGCTGGTCGGCGATGCGGAACAGTTCGGCAAATTCGCGCTCGCCCTCGAACACGGCGCCGCCAATGCTGACCGAGAGCAGGTGGCGCTGGCCGTCCGGGGCAAAGTTGGCCAGACGCACCGAGCGGCGGATGCGCTCGGCAATGGTTTCGGCCTGGTACTGGTCGAGGTCGGGCAGGTAGACGGCAAACTCCTCGCCGCCCATGCGCCCCACCAGATCGCCCGAGCGCAGCACGGCCCGGATCGAGCGGGCGATGATGGCTAGGGCGTCGTCGCCGCAATCGTGGCCAAACAGGTCGTTGATGGCCTTGAAGTTGTCGGCGTCGATCATCAGCAGGGCGCTGGTCGTGTCCGGCCGGCGCTGGGCCAGCAGGCCGCCGACACGCGCGGTAAAGGCGCCGCGATTGAGGCAGGAGGTGAGGCTATCGGTGCGCGCCACCAGGCCCAGGCGGATATTGCTCAGCGCCAGGCCACGCACCCGCATGCCCAGAAACAGGAACAGCGGCATGCCGACAATGGCCGGGATCAGGATCGCGCTGACCATGGCCCGCTCCAGGGCCCGGGCGCCCAGGTCGCCGAACAGCACGACATTGACGATCAGCGACACCACCATGCAGAAAAGGGTTCCGATCAGCGTCCATCGGCCGACGCTGGACCAGCTCTGCAAAGCGGTCAAAGACTTGGGGCGCAACATCGGCAATCTCCGGCGGGCAACGGCGCGTCAATTTCTGCGCTGGCCTGGTGCAATCAATAGTGAGGGATGACGCGTCCCCGGCAAAAATGGTGTCGACGTTCGGCGTGCTCTGAAATTACTCGGCCCCCGTCAGCACGATGCTGGCATAGCGGGAAAACAAACCCGGCAGAGGCATGATCGTTCCCTTGACCCTGCCCTTGCCCGGCTGGTGGTTAACCGTTTGCCAAGTCAGGCGCGCGGCTCAGGAATCTGTCTGTCACAGGCTAGGGTGAGCCGCTGAACAAAGGGTTGGCGAGATCGGCGCAATTGACCCTATCGTCCGTTTTTCCACGCGCGTGTTTCCGCTTTGTTCACATTGGGCTTGGTAGGATCGTCGCCGGCGATTAAGGATGATCCATGAACCTGACGACGCGAATCATTGGCATTGATCCGGGCCTGCGCCGTTGCGGCTGGGGTGTGATTGAAAGCCAGGGCAACCGCCTGACCTTTGTCGGCGCCGGGACGATAACGCCCGCGGTCGATGGCGGGCTGGCCGAACGGCTCGCAATGCTGTTCGCCGGGCTCAATGCAGTGCTGGACCGGTTTGCACCGGCCGAGGCGGCGGTGGAAGAAACCTTCGTCAATGCCGGGGTGCGTTCGGCGCTGATCCTGGGTCAGGCCCGCGGGGTAGCGATGCTGACGCCGGCGGCGCGCGGCCTGCCGGTGGCCGAATATGCCGCCAATCTGGTCAAGAAGTCCGTCGTGGGCACGGGCCACGCGGGTAAGGGACAGGTCGAACTGATGGTGCGCACGCTGATGCCGACGGCAGATTTCAAGGGGCCCGATGCGGCCGATGCGCTGGCGATTGCCATCTGCCATGCGCATCACCGGGTATTGCAGCAGCGCTTGAGGGCCATGGCATGATCGGCAAGCTCAAGGGCATGATCGACAGCTTTGGCGATGACCATGTGCTGATCGACTGCGGCGGCGTCTGCTACGAGGCGTTCTGCTCGAGCCGGACCCTGCAGGCGCTGCCGCGGGTGGGCGAAGCCGGCGTGCTGTTCATCGAAACCATTGTCCGCGAGGACATGATCCGGCTCTATGGCTTTGCCACCGAAACGGAAAAGGCCTGGTTCAACCTGCTCTCGACAGTGCAGGGCGTGGGCGCACGCGTGGCGCTGTCGATCCTGTCGGTGCTGTCGCCGTCCGAACTGTCGAGCGCCATTGCGCTGCAGGACAAGGCCATGATCGGCCGCGCCAATGGCGTGGGGCCCAAGCTGGCCGTGCGGCTGGTGACCGAGCTCAAGGGCAAGGTGCCGACCGGCGTCGGCATCGATGCCGGCACGCTGGGGCTGCAGGCGGCTCTGGGCGACGGCGTGGCGCCCGGCGCCATTGCCGATGCGGTCTCGGCGCTGACCAATCTGGGCTATTCGAGTGCCCAGGCGTCCGCCGCCTTGGCGCGCATCGTCGCCCGCGAGGGCGATGGCGTGCCGACCGAGAAGCTGATCCGGCTGGGCCTGCGGGAGTTGAGTAGTTGAAAGTCGATGTCCAACGACAGCTTGACACAGCTACGGCATATTTCCTGGCCGGTGAGCGCTGTGCCCTCAACATAAAATTTGGTCAGTACGACTTTCATTCTATCTCTGCGCCAACCATCACGAATTATGTGTTTTCTGTCGAGCTTGCTTTCAAGCTGGTTCACTTTCTCGCATCTGGCTCCAGAGAGCGCGGGCATGACCTGGAAGTGCTGTACCTTGGGCTACCCGATGAAGTCAGAAACAACCTCCCGCATCTGGCTGGATGCGTTTCCGACATAGCTCGATACTTCGAAGATTGGCGGTATCCGTTTGAGAGGGAGCTCCTGTTCGGAGACTTTGACGATCCACGACGCGCCTTCATTGAATGCTATTGTGAGATCAGGCGACTGCGGCCCCAGTTGGCAAGTGTCTATGAGAGCCTATGGGGCACCTTCGAGCCGGAGTGGGTTTTATCGTGGCCGGAGGCCCAACCGTGCTGGGAGTTGAGACTGGCAGCTGCGTCGTCTAAAGCGGACCTATGAATGCTCGGGTGAACGTAATGTCGTCTCTTGTCGAACAGATTGAGAAGCTAAACCTTCCAAAGGGGCAATCGCCCACAATTCCTGCGCTTGTGCTAGAGGCGGCAGACCGCCTTGGCTTGGTGCTGCAATTGACGTCTCCATCAGTGCCTGAACAATACGAGGTCTCGCGATCCGGTAACCCTTGCGGCTACATTCACGCCAGACATGGCGGCATGACCGTGAGTTACCCCGATGCCGCTGGCGAAGACCTATACCAGGGATCGGTCGATGGCTTTGCCGGCTTTACCGATAACGAGCGGGAGACAAGAGTGCTTTTTGCTCTGGCGCTGATTGCGGCGCGGATGCTCCGCGCATGAGTCTTACCTCCCCCATTGCCGGACGCGACGGCGACGTTGATGTCGCCATGCGCCCGTCCGGCTTTGCCGAATTTGTCGGCCAGGCCGATGCGCGGGCAAATCTGGAAGTCTTCATCGCCGCGGCCAAGCAGCGCCAGGCGGCGCTGGACCATGTGCTGTTTGTCGGGCCTCCCGGACTGGGCAAGACAACGCTGGCGCAGATTATCTCCCGCGAGCTGGGCGTCGGCTTTCGGGCCACCTCGGGCCCGGTCATCGCCAAGGCGGGGGACCTGGCGGCGCTGCTGACCAATCTGGAAGACCGCGACGTATTGTTCATCGACGAGATCCACCGCCTGAGCCCGGCCATCGAGGAAATCCTCTATCCGGCGATGGAGGATTACCAGCTCGACCTGATCATCGGCGAGGGCCCGGCGGCCCGCTCAGTGCGCATCGACCTGGCCAAGTTCACGCTGGTAGGCGCCACGACGCGGGCGGGCCTGCTCACCACGCCGCTGCGCGACCGCTTCGGCATTCCGGTGCGGCTCAATTTCTACACGCCCGAAGAACTGGTGCAGATCGTCACCCGCGGGGCGCGGTTACTGGGCATGCCGATGGCGCCGGACGGGGCGATGGAAATCGCCCGGCGCTCGCGCGGCACGCCGCGCATTGCCGGGCGCCTCTTGCGTCGGGTCACCGATTTTGCCCTGGTCGAAGGCTCAGGCCAGATCACCCGCGCCATTGCCGACAAGGCGCTGCTGCGGCTCGATGTCGATGCGCGCGGGCTCGACCAGCTGGACCGGCGCTATCTGGGTACGATTGCCGATTTCTATGATGGCGGGCCGGTTGGTATCGAAACCATAGCGGCGGCCTTGAGCGAGCCGCGCGACGCCATCGAGGAAATCGTCGAGCCCTACCTGCTGCAGCAGGGCTTCATCCAGCGCACGCCACGCGGGCGCATGCTGACCGGCGCCGCCTTCCAGCATCTGGGCAAAAGCGTGCCGCAGGGCTTTGTCGGCCTGCAGGCGAGCCTGTTCGAAGAGCCCGAGGCATGAGCGCGGCGCGGACCATGCTCAGTTTCTCGATCGGCGGGACGCGGTTCAACTACCGCGTGGCCGGGGCGGCAATACGGGATGGGCATGTGCTGGTCGATCGCGAGAATGACGACGACTATTGCATGCTGCCCGGCGGACGGGTGGAGATGGGGGAGCCGAGCGACCTGGCGCTGCTGCGGGAAATGGCCGAGGAACTGGCCATGCCGGTGTCGCTGGGGCCTTTGCTGTTCACCTATGAGAGCTTTTATGGCCGCGAAGGCGAGCGGTATCACGAGCTCAGCCTGATCTATTCCATCGAACTGCCGGTCGAGGTCCGTCCGGGCGGGCCGCAGCCATTTCTGGTGCGCGAGGATGAAGGCAAGCTGCTGCAGTTTTCCTGGCTGCCGCTGCAGGGACAGGCACTCGACGCGGCCCGGCTGATGCCCCCATGGCTGCCGCAGCGGCTGCGGAGCCATGTGGGCGCCGTCGAGCATGTGATCTTTCATGAGGCGGACGACGTGGCATGAGCCCGCATCGCTTTCCCGTTCGCATCTATTACGAAGACACCGATTTTTCCGGCAATGTCTATCACGCGGCCTATCTGAAATTCTTCGAGCGGGGGCGCACCGAGTTCCTGCGCGATCTGGGCGTGCACCATGCCGAACTGGCGGCACAGGGCATTGCCTTCGCGGTGCGCTCGATGACCCTCGAATTTGAGGGGGCGGCCCATATCGACGATCTGCTGGTGGTCAGCACCAGGGTCGCCAAGGTCTCCGGCGCCAGGCTGGTGCTCGAGCAGTCCATTGCCCGCGGGGAAACCGTGCTGACCCGGGCCTCGGTCGTGGTGGCGGCGATCAAGACCAGCGGCGGGCCGGCCCGGCTGCCGGCGACGCTACGTGCCCTGTTGGTGCAGCAGGACTGAGCGCGCCTGTCGGCGCGATCACGACTTGGTGGCTCGTGCTGACTGAGTCGCTTTGTTAACCATTCCTTGACCATAATTGCGGCAAAGCGAACATGTGTCCGGTTCGGGGTCCGCAACGCTCCGGTTTCCGGGCATTTCTCTTAATTTTGACAGATTTAGACCCCATCGCCTTCCGGCTGAGGGTCGGTGCGAGAACCAGGCCAAGAAGGATCACTACATGGAAGCCATGGACGCTGTGGGCGCCGTCGTGCCGCACACCGATTTTTCCATCTGGGGCCTGTTCTGGGCCGCCGACTGGATCGTCAAGTCCGTGATGCTGGGTCTGCTGGGCGCCTCGGTCTGGTGCTGGGCGATCATCATCGACAAGACCATCGTCTATCGCCGCACCAATGCCGAGATGAACCGCTTCGAGCGCACGTTCTGGTCGGGGCAGTCGCTGGAAGAGCTCTACCAGATGCAGTCGGAGAAGCCGTCCGGCGGCATGGGCGCGGTCTTCGTCGCCGCGATGAAGGAGTGGAAGCGCAGCCATGAGCAGAATGCCGCGAGCTTTCTGGGCATGCAGCAGCGGCTCGACAAGGTGCTCGACGTCGCCATTTCGCGCGAGAGTGACAATCTGGAAAAGCGGCTCGGCTTTCTCGCCACCATCGGCTCGGCCGGCCCGTTCATCGGCCTGTTCGGCACGGTATGGGGCATCATGAATGCCTTTACCGCCATTGCCGCCTCGTCCAATACCAGCCTGGCCGTGGTGGCCGGCCCGATCGCCGAGGCGCTGTTTGCCACCGCCATTGGCCTTGTCGCGGCCATTCCGGCGGTTATCGCCTATAACAAGCTGAGCTCGGACGCCTCCAAGATGGTGGGGCGCCTCGAAGGCTTTGCCGACGAATTCTCGACCATTCTGAGCCGCCAGCTCGAAGCGCGGAGCCACTAATATGGGCATGGGCGTAGCAGGCGGTGGTGGCGGCGGACGCGGCCGGCGCGGTCGCAAGAAGGCGATCATCAGCGAGATCAACATCACGCCCATGGTGGACGTGATGCTGGTGCTGCTGATCATCTTCATGGTGGCAGCGCCGATGATGACGGCCGGCGTGCCGATCGACCTGCCGCAGTCGGCGGCTGGCGACATGCCCAACCAGGCCGACCCGGTCACAGTGGCGGTGACGCCCGAGGGGGTCATCTATGTCAACGAGGACGTGGTCGCCGAGACCGACCTGACCAGCGCCCTTACCGCCATGGGCGTTGTCGGTGCCGAAGACCGCATCTTCCTGCGCGGCGATACGACCGCCGACTATGGCTCGGTGATGCGGGTCATGGGCATTCTGTCGGCGGCCGGCTACACCAAGATCGGTTTGATCACCGAGCGGAACCCGGGCTAGTCCAGTGCGCATTGGCGTAACCGCATCGATTCTTGCCCACATCGTGGTGCTGACCATTGGCCTGATCAATCTGGGCATGACGCAGCCGTTGACGCCGGTGGTGGAGTCGATCTCGGTCGATCTCGTGCCGATCGAAGAATATTCCAACATTCGCGCCGGCCAGCTCGACAGCACCGTTGTCGAGACCGAGACGCCCTCGATCGTCGAAGACGACACGCCCGCCGAGATCGCCCAGCCAACCGGCAATACCGAGGAAGATCAGGTGACCCCGTCGCCGGCCGACATTCCCACTCCCGCGCCGGTAACCAATACGGCGCCAGCGCCCGAGAGCCAGCCCGAGCCGGCGCCCGAGCCAGAACCGGAGCCTGAGCCGGCCCCGGTTCCGGCCACAAGGCCGACCCCGGCGCCCGAGCCGGTGCCGGAACCCGTGCCCGAGCCCACGCCAGAGCCGACCCCGGCCCCCGAGCCGGTGCCTGAGCCCATCCCCACGCCCGCACCGACACCCGAGCCCGTGCCGGAGCCTGTCCCCGAGCCGGTGACCCCGGCCGTGGCGGCGCCGGCCCCGGCGGCGCGGCCGAGCAATCTGGCGCAGTTGCGCGAACGTTTTGCCGCGGCCGAAGCCGAGCGCAAGAAGCGCGAGGAACAGGAGCGCCAGCGCGCTGCGGCGGCCCAGCAGGCGGCGCAGGAGCAGCCGACCGAACAGCTCGATGCCTCGCTGGCTGATGACATTTCCGCCATTATCAACACCGATACTACCACCGGTGGCACGACCGGGGCCGGTGGCACGCCGACGCTGGGCGATACCACGGGCACCTCGGCGCGGCTCAGCCAGTCGGCCATCGATGGTCTGGTGGCCCGCATCAAGACGTGCTGGAACCTGCTGCCGAGCGACATCAATAGCGGGCTCAATGTGGTATTGCTGGTGACGATGAACCCGGACCGGACGGTGGCGAACACGCAGATCGTCCAGGCCGATCCGTCCCCGGCCGGCGGCGCGGTGGCCCGCGCGGCGCAGCGCGCGGTGACAGCCTGCGGCCCGTACGACATGCTGTCGAACGACGCCTTCGACAACTGGCGGCAGATCGAAATGGAACTGCGCCCATGAATTTGGATTGGTATGCTGGGCGCGCAGACTGGCGCACCAGCGGCGACATTGGAGACGATAGATGACCCTGCTTACCCGGCGCCATGCGCTCAAACTCGGCCTGGCGGGTAGCGCGCTGCTGGCAAGCACCTCGCTTACCCTGGCGCAGTTGCGCATCGTGGTGGAGGGGGCCAACTTCCAGCCCCTGCCGATCGCCATCCCCGATTTCGCCTCGTCCGACCCGGCCTTCGGCACCGAGATCGCCGAAATCGTGCGCAACAACCTGCGCCGGTCCGGCCTGTTCCTGCCGCTCGATCCGGCCTCGCTGCCGGTGCAGGTCGGCGATGTCAGCGCGGCGCCCGATTTTGCTACCTGGCGCACCGCCAATGTCGATGCCCTGGTGATGGGCGCGGTGGAGCGCGGCGGCCAGATTTCCTCGTCGGTACGCGTCTGGGATACCCAGCAGGCGGCCCAGGTGGTCGGCCAGAGCTACAATACCGACGCCAATTCCAGCCGGCGCGTGGCCCATATCATCTCGGACGCCATCTACCAGTCGCTGGCCGGCGGCACGGGCTATTTCGATACCCGCGTCATCTATGTGGCCGAGAGCGGCCCCAAGGCCAACCGCGTGCGGCGCCTGGCCATCATGGATCAGGACGGCGCCAATGTGCAGTACCTGACCGATGGCAGCACCATGGCGCTGACGCCACGTTTTGCGCCCAATGGCGACCTGGTCACCTATATGAATTTCGTCGACGGCAATCCGCAGGTCTATCTGCTGCAGCTGTCGACCGGCCAGCAGCGCCGCCTCGCCGATGTCGGGGCGATGACCTTTGCGCCGCGCTTTTCGCCCGATGGCGGCACGGTGGCCTTCTCGGTGGAACAGGCTGGCTCCACCAATATCTATTCCACCAGCGTCAATGGCGGGTCACCGCTGCAGCTGACCTCGGGCACGGCGATCGATACCGGCCCCTCCTATTCGCCCGATGGCAGCCGGCTGGTGTTCGAGAGCGATCGCGGCGGCTCGCCGCAGATCTACATGATGGGCGCGGGCGGCGGCACGCCGCAGCGGGTCAGCTTCGGCCAGGGCAGCTATTCCACCCCGGTCTGGGCGCCGACAGGCGATCTCATCGCCTTCACGCGGCAGTCGGGCGGCCAGTTCAATATCGGCATCATGAATGCCGATGGCTCGGGCGAGCGCATGCTCTATACCAGCTTTCACGCCGAGGGCCCGACCTGGGCGCCCAATGGCCGGGTCATCATGTTCTTCCAGGATCCGGGCGGCAATGACGGCCCCAAGCTGATGAGCGTGGATATCTGGGGCCGCAACCTGCTGACCATCCCGACCGAAAGCTATGCGTCCGATCCGGCCTGGTCCGGCCTGCGGGCATAATTCTACAGCCAGACCGTACCCTCGTCAGCCGCGGGTACGGTCAGCATCACCCTTTGGCGCCAAGGGCTTAACCTTAACGGGCGACAGGCTGTCACTGTGGCGCCACGGCATCATCACAGAAAAGCCAGCATTCCCGCCACATTGGTGCCGTGATAGGCAATGATTAACCAAGCCAGCAAACCCGGCCTTAAGATTAAGTGCGGTAAATCCCGAACTTAAGATTTTGCCTTTCAGGAGCCTATCCGTGGTCATCACCGCACCTTTCTCCACCGCATTGCGTGCCGCCGCCATGCTGCTTTTCGTCGTGGCGATCGCGGCCTGTTCGCGTACGCCCAACACGCTGCCGACCGGCGTGGGCAATCTCGGGCCTGGCGGCGGCGCTCCCGGCAGCCAGCAGGAATTCCTGGTCTCGGTCGGCGATCGCGTGTTCTTCACCACCGATTCGAGCTCGCTGACCCCCGAAGCCTCCGCCACGCTGGACAAGCAGGCCGCCTGGCTCAACCAGTACCAGAACTACCGCATCATGATCGAAGGCCATGCCGACGAGCGCGGTACGCGCGAATACAATATCGCCCTGGGCGCCCGCCGTTCCTCGGTGGTGGTGAACTATCTGGTGTCGCGTGGCGTCAGCCAGCAGCGCATTACCAGCCAGTCCTTCGGCAAGGAACGCCCCGTGGCGATCTGCAACGACATCTCGTGCTGGAGCCAGAACCGCCGCGCGGTCACGGTCGTTCAGTAGACCTGGCGGTCTTCGCCAAGCCGGCTTCCCAGGAAGCCACCAGTCGGTGCAAACCGGCAACAGCAGCGCCCGGAGCCAGCTAAATGGCCCGGGCGCTTTGTTTTGACCAAAATTGGCCTTTATTTGCAGGCCAGCAACGGTCCATGGTTCTTGTGCACAGCGGACCTTCGGAGGCTCAGTATCTTGCAGACAATCTTTTCAACCCGAACAGGCAGAACGGGCCTGCGACTGGCCCTGGCCAGCGTCCTGGCCCTGGGGGTCGCGATGCCGACCCTGGTCAATGCCGCGATGTTCTCGACGCCCGCGCCGCTTGGCCGCGTGCTGAGCGACGCGGCGCCCGAGCGCGTGCACGTGGCACAGGCCGCCGATACGGCCCAGCTGATGGTGCGCATCCAGCAGCTCGAAGAGCAGAACCGCCTGCTCAATGGCCAGATCGAGGGACTGACCTTCCAGCTCACGCAGATGCAGGAACTGGTCAACCGCATGGCCGAAGACAATGAATTCCGCTTCCAGGCGCTGGAAGGCGGTGCCAGCCCAAAAACTGATGCGGCAACCCAAGCAGGCGGCGTGACGCAGCCTGAGGCGTTGCCGCAGGACCCGGCCAATACGGCTCTGGACCCCCAAGGGGTGCCGATGACCGATATTCCCGAGCAGGGGGTGCAGCCGCTCCCCGGCGAGATCGAGTTCGACCCCACCTTCACCGATGGCAGTGCCGCGCCGATGGACGATCTGGGCAATTCCGCCGATCCGCTGGTGGGCACCGGCGCCACGGGGGGCGTCGACCTGGTCACCGGGCAGCCGCTCAACCTGAGCTATGACCCGGCCGCTGCCGATACCGGCAATGCGGATGCCGACGCGCAGTTCGCTGCCGGCTTTGAAGCGATCAGCACCGGCGACTACCCGTTTGCCGAGGATCAGTTCACCCAGTTCCTGGCGCTCTATCCCGACAATCCGCAGGCGACCGAAGCGGCCAACCTGCTGGGCGATGCCTTGCTCTACCGGCAGGCCTATAGCCAGGCGGCCGACGTGCTGCTCAATGCCTTCCAGAAGGCGCCGGACAATCCGCGCGCGCCGGACCTGCTGCTCAAGCTGGGCATGGCTTTGTCGGGTGCCGGTGAGCGCGAAACCGCCTGCCGCACGCTGGCGGAAGTCGACAAGCGCTTCACCGCCCTGCCTGCCGTGTTCACGACCCGGCTGGCCGAGGAAAAGGCCCGGGCCGCATGCCCCCCCGGCTAGGACCAGACCTGGCCAGCCCGGCCGGGCTTGCGGCGCTGTTCGCCGATGTGGCGACGGCGCCGGCCATCGGCCTTGCGGTGTCGGGCGGGGCGGACAGCCTCGCTCTGCTGCTGCTGGCGACGCGCTGGGCCGCCAGCCGGTCCCAGCCGCCGCGCCTGGTGGTCTATTCGCTCGACCATGGGTTGCGGCCGGAGGCCGGCGATGAAGTTGCCATGGTGCTCGATGTCGCGCGCTCGCTTGGCGTGACGGCGCGCGGGCTGGTCTGGTCCGGCGACAAGAAGGTCACGGGCGTGCAGGAAGCGGCGCGCCAGGCGCGCTACCGGCTGATCGGCGCGGCCATGCGGGACGATGGCGTCGGCGTGTTGCTGACGGCCCATCACCGCCAGGACCAGGCCGAGACGGTGCTGATGCGGCTGGCGCATGGCAGCGGCGTCGAGGGCCTCAAGGGCATGAGCGCGATGGCCGAGATCGAGGGCGTGCTGGTGCATCGTCCCCTGCTCGATGTCGATCAGGCGAGCCTGGTCGGCATTGTTGCCGAGGCCGGGCTGGTGCCGGCGGCGGATCCTTCCAATCTCGATTCCCACTACGAGCGCGTACGCTGGCGCCAGGCCATGCCGGCCCTGGCCGAACTGGGGCTTGATGCGGCGACGCTGGCCCAATTTGCCGCGCGGATGGGCGAGGCCGATGCGGCCATTGCGCAGATGGCGGACGCGGCCTTTGCCGATATCGTGCGGCTCGATGGTTTTGGCGCGGCGTCCATCGCCCTGGCGCCCTTTGCCGGGCTTTCGCCCGCCGTGTCGACGCGGGTGCTGGGCCGGGTGCTCAATATCGTGGGTGGGCGGCAGAAGCCGCGCGCCCTGGGGCAGGTGGAGCGGCTGCGGCAGGCGATCTGCGGGCCGGGCCTCGACCGCGCCAGCACTGTGCTGGGCTGCGTGGTGCGCCTCAAGGGGGAGGCCATCAGCGTGGCGCGCGAGCCGGGGCGGGCGCTGCCCGGCGACGCGATCCTGCTGCCGCATGGCGAACTGGTCTGGGACGAGCGCTTCCGCATCATCAATGGCTCGGACGAAAGCGGGCTGACCGCCAGCGTGGCCGACTACCTGCCGCGCCACCGGCTGGAAGCCTTTCTGGGCTTCAAGGTCACCGCACCGGCCGAGGCCATCCGCACCGCGCCGATCGTGCGCGATGCTGCAGGCGGCGTGCTGTCGCTGGGCGGCTGGTCGTTCGACGCGCGCATCAGCGTGCAGTTGCTGATCGACTGAAGCGGCAGGCGTACGCTTGTCCCGCTTATCCCCGCAGCCATAACCGCGCGCATAATCATGCCCATTACCCCACGCGGCGGCCTGCAGGCGAACAGTGGTGGGGTGAGCCGGGTGGAGGTTTTGCCTCTTCCACAGGTTCCAAGACGGCCGTGCGGGGGCGAGCGATCTCCGTGCCGCCGAACAGTTCCAAAAACCGGCACCCCGAGGCGGTTATCGTCTCATTTTTCAAATTTACCGGAGGCGAAATCCGTCTCGGGGTCCGCTCCTCTGTTCCTCACCGGAGGCGGCTGCGCCGTCCGGCGCGGCGGCACGCCCATACCGCATGGCGACAGCGTTGCCCGCCTGCACCATGCCATGTTAACCCCATCCGGATATTGTGACTGGACGGGGCGCCCAAAGCGCCGCAGGTCTGGCCCTTGTAACGCCCCATTGCCGGACTTACATTCGGCCCACTAACCGCGCCTCCTCGCGTGGTCCTTTCCGGGACAGGATTGATGAACGGAAATTTCCGCAACTTCGCCATCTGGCTGGTCATTCTCTTTATGCTGATGGGCCTGTTCCAGGTCTTCCAGTCGTCGACCCGCTCGGTTTCCGTTTCTGACAAGAGCTACAGCCAGTTCGTGAGCGACGTTGCGGCCGGTCGGGTCAACAGCGTCACCATCACCGACAATGTGGTGTCCGGCGCGCTGTCGGACGGTACGCGCTTTGAAACCGTGCTGCCTGCCGGCGCCGACATCATTTCGCGCCTCGAGGCCAGCGACGTGTCGATCACGGCACGGGCGCCCGAAACCAGCCCGTTCTGGACGGTGCTGCTGAGCTCCTGGCTGCCCTTCATCGTCATTATCGGCGTCTGGTTCTTCTTCATTCGCCAGATGCAGGGTGGCGGCAAGGGCGGCGCGATGGGCTTTGGCAAATCGCGCGCCAAGCTGCTGACCGAATCAAGCGGCAAGGTGACGTTCGAGGACGTGGCCGGTGTGGACGAGGCCAAGCAGGATCTCGAGGAAATCGTCGAATTCCTGCGTGATCCGGGCAAGTTCCAGCGCCTGGGTGGCCGCATTCCGCGCGGTGTGCTGCTGGTGGGCCCTCCGGGCACCGGTAAAACGCTGCTGGCCCGTTCGGTTGCCGGCGAAGCCAATGTGCCGTTCTTCACCATTTCGGGTTCGGACTTCGTTGAAATGTTTGTCGGCGTCGGCGCCAGCCGCGTGCGCGACATGTTCGAGCAGGCCAAGAAGAACGCGCCCTGCATCATCTTCATCGACGAAATCGACGCCGTCGGTCGCCAGCGCGGCGCCGGTCTCGGTGGCGGCAATGACGAACGCGAGCAGACGCTCAACCAGCTGCTGGTCGAGATGGACGGCTTCGAGGCCAATGAAGGCATCATCCTGATCGCCGCCACCAACCGTCCCGACGTGCTCGATCCGGCGCTGCTGCGTCCAGGCCGCTTCGACCGCCAGGTCGTGGTACCCAATCCCGACGTTGCCGGTCGCGAAAAGGTGCTCAAGGTCCATGTCCGCAAGGTGCCGCTGGCCCCTGACGTCGACCTCAAGGTGCTGGCCCGGGGTACCCCCGGTTTCTCCGGCGCCGATCTGATGAACCTGGTCAACGAGGCAGCCCTGATGGCGGCGCGGCGCAACAAGCGCTTTGTCACCCATGCCGAGTTCGAGGATGCCAAGGACAAGATCATGATGGGCGCCGAGCGCCGCACCATGGCCATGTCCGAGGACGAAAAGAAGCTGACCGCCTATCACGAAGCCGGCCACGCCATCATCGCGCTCAAGGTTGCCGGCATCGATCCCATCCACAAGGCCACCATCATCCCGCGCGGTCGCGCGCTGGGCATGGTGATGACCCTGCCCGAGAGCGACAGCTATTCGTTCTCCCGTGAAAAGGCCCTGGCCCGGCTGACCATGCTGTTTGGCGGCCGCGAGGCCGAGATCATCAAGTTCGGTCCGGAAAAGGTCACCAGCGGCGCGTCGGGCGATATCCAGATGGCCACCAGCCTTGCCCGCTCGATGGTGATGGAATGGGGCATGAGCGAAAAGCTCGGCCGCGTCCGCTACAAGTCGAGCGACCAGGAAGTGTTCCTGGGCCATTCGGTGACGCAGTCGACCAATATGAGCGATGACACTGCCCGTATTATCGACCAGGAAGTGCGCAAGCTGATCGAGGATGGCGAGGCCTCTGCCAAGCAGATCCTGATCACCTATCAGGATCAGTGGGAAGCCATTGCCCAGGCGCTGCTCGAATATGAGACGCTGACGGGCGACGAGTTGCGCGCCCTGATGGAAGGCCACCAGCCGGTCCGGCCGGACGAGAATGGCCCTTCCAACAAGGCCAGCGGCGTGCCCTCGGCCGGCAAGAAGCGGCCCGATGCGCCGCCAGCCGGCGATCTCGAGCCACAGCCGGGCAGCTAGCACCGACGACAGAATTGAAGGGGCCGCCGCGAGGCGGCCCTTTTGCATGGCGGGGATTTCCGCTATGCCGCCACAAAGTGGTATTAATCCCGGCGGCCAGCAGGCCGCGCAGCGCGCGATGAGGGGCAGATCAGATGGTACGTAAGTATTTTGGCACCGACGGTATCCGCGGGCTGGCCAATGGCCCCAAGCTGACCCCGGAACTGGCGCTCAAGGTGGGCATGGCGGCGGGGCAGAAATTCGTGCGCGGCGACCACCGCAACCGCGTGGTGATCGGCAAAGATACGCGCCGCTCGGGCTATATGATCGAGCAGGCGCTGACGGCTGGTTTCACCGCGGTGGGCATGGACGTCTACCTTTTAGGGCCGATGCCGACCCCGGCCGTGGCCATGCTGACCCGCTCGCTGCGCGCCGATCTGGGCGTGATGATCTCGGCCTCGCATAATCCGTTCGAGGACAACGGCATCAAACTGTTCCGCCCCGATGGCTACAAGCTGAGCGACCAGATCGAGCTCGAAATCGAGCGGCTGATCGACAGCGACCTCTCCAAGACGCTGGCGCATGGCCGCGATATCGGGCGGGCGCATCGCGACGAAGAGGCGCGCACGCGCTATATCGAGTATGCCAAGCGCACGCTGCCGCGCAATACCGACCTGGCCGGCCTGCGCGTGGTGCTCGATTGCGCCAATGGCGCGGCCTACAAGGTGGCCCCGATCGCGCTGTGGGAGCTGGGCGCGGAAGTGTTCACCATCGGCGACAAGCCCGATGGCTTCAACATCAACGACAAGGTCGGCTCGACCGCGCCCGAAGCGGTGGCGGCCAAGGTGCGCGAGATGCGCGCCGATGTCGGCATTGCGCTCGATGGCGACGCCGACCGCGTCATCATCGTCGATGAAAAGGGCAATGTCGTCGATGGCGACCAGTTCATGGCGGTGATTGCCGAGAGCTGGCTGCAGCGCGAAGTGCTGCAGGGCGGTGGCATCGTGGCCACCGTGATGTCCAATCTGGGGCTCGAGCGCTACCTGACCACGCTGGGGCTGACGCTGGAGCGCACCCAGGTGGGCGACCGCTATGTGCTCGAAGCCATGCGCGCCAAGGGCTTCAATGTGGGTGGGGAACAGTCCGGCCATATCATCCTGTCCGATTTCACCACCACGGGCGATGGTCTGGTCGCGGCGCTGCAGCTGCTGGCCGTGCTCAAGTCGCAGGACCGGCCGGTGTCGGAGATCTGTGCGCGCTTCACCAAGGTGCCGCAGGTGCTGCGCAGCGTGAAATTCAAGTCCGGCAAGCCCCTGGAGAACAAGCTGGTCATGGCGGCCATCGCCGATGGCCAGGCCATGCTGGGCGTTGGCGGGCGGCTGGTGGTGCGGGCCTCGGGCACCGAGTCGGTGATCCGGGTGATGGGCGAGGCGGACGATGCCAGCCTGGTCTCATCGGTGGTACAGCAGATCGAGACGGCCATTCTCGACGTCGCGTGAAGTCTATCGCAAGTGTAAATGCAAAGTAACACTGATTAACGATTTGCTAATGGCTGGTCACATTTATAGACGGCGGTAAGGTTAAATCTTTGGGTTAAGCGACATTTAAGGATATTGCCCGATATTGAGGGCAATCGACTGGTGTCGTGGCAACCAAAGGACATTACTCATGCGCAAGCTTATCGCTGCGATCATGGTGGCAGGGACCGCCCTCGTTGGCGGTCAGGCAATCGCCGCCGATTTTCCCTATTATCCGCCGGTGATCGAAATCCCCGATGTCGACTATGGCGTATCGGGCAGCTTCTACCTGCGCGGCAGCGCGGCCGCCAATGCGATGTGGACGCCGCATGTGAATCACCCTACGGCATCCAACGGCTCGGGCATTTTCGAGATCAACCGCTTCGGTTACGGCTATTCGGTCGGCGCCGGTGTCGGTTACGAATTCGGCAACGGCTTCCGCACGGACGCCACGGTGGACTACCTCAGCAATGAAGGTATGCGCGCCACCATCGTCGGCGGCGCACCGGCACTCGCCAATGGCGACCATACCTTGTCGCTCCGCTCCACCATCGTGCTTGCCAATGCCTATTACGACTTCCCTCTGGCCAGTGACAGTTATGGCGCCGCGGGCGGCGCCTTCGGCTATGTCGGCGCGGGCGCCGGTGTTGCCTTCAACGATTTCGTCACCAATGGCCCGGGCAATCCGGATACTCGCGACCAGAACACCAGCCTGGCTGCTGCCGGCATGGTCGGCGTGGGCTACGACTTCGGCCAGGTGGTTGCCGATATCGGCTATCGCGCGCTCTACATCAACCGGATCCAGAACGACGCGGCGCCCAATCCCTACACGCTGGACAACAACTGGGTACATGAAGTGCGCGGCACGCTGCGCTACCGCTTCAACTAGCCGGACAGCGCCCGCCACGACGGCGCGCAACCGAACGGCAATTGCGCCGGCACCCGAAAGGGTGCCGGCTTTTTTGTGCCTCTGCGCTGGACAGGGCCGGTGTCGGGTGTTCTGCTCGGCGCAAGGGAGAGCAGATTATGAAGGTTCTGATCGTGGGCGCCGCCGGCATGGTTGGCCGCAAGCTGGTATCGGCGCTGCTGGCGGAAGGGCAGGTCGGGGGCAAGGCCATTAGCGGTCTGACCCTGGCGGACGTGGTCGAGCCGTCCCCGCCCGGTGGGTCAGTGCCGCACACATTGGTGGCGGCGGACCTGGCCGATCCGGCAACGGCGAACCGCCTCATCTCGGACCGTCCCGATCTGATCTTTCATCTGGCGGCCATTGTCTCGGGCGAGGCCGAGGCCGATTTCGACAAGGGCTATGCCATCAACCTCGATGGCACACGGCATCTGTTCGAGGCCATCCGCCACGCGGGCCAGGCCGGGCCCTATTGCCCCCGGCTGGTGTTCACCTCGTCGATTGCGGTGTTTGGCGAGCCGCTGCCGGCCGTGATCGGCGACAGCCACGACCATACCCCGCTGACCAGCTATGGCACGCAGAAGGCGATCGGCGAACTGCTGCTGGCCGACTATTCGCGGCGCGGGTTCCTCGATGGCGTCGGCATCCGCCTGCCCACCATTGCGGTGCGGCCCGGCAAGCCCAACAAGGCCGCTTCGGGCTTCTTTTCCGGCATTATCCGCGAGCCGCTGGCGGGCCTGGGAGCCGTGCTGCCGGTGCCGGACAGCGTGCGGCACTGGTTTGCCAGCCCGCGCGCGGCGGTGGGCTTCCTGTTGCATGCTGCGGTCCTCGATACACAACTGCTGGGGCATCGGCGCAATCTGTCCATGCCGGGCGTGGCGGCGACCGTAGGCGAACAGATCGCTGCCCTGGAGCGGGCTGCTGGCCCCGGAGCGGTGGCGCTGATCCGGCGTGAACCCGACGCGATCATTGCCGGCATCGTCGCGGGCTGGCCCAAGGCCTTTGCCGCCGATCGCGCCCGCGCCCTGGGCTTTGTCGGCGATGCCAGCTTTGACGAGATCATCGCCATCCATATTGCCGACGAACTGGATGGCCGCATCGCGGTCGTTTGACGTTCACCAAGCCGAAACCATCGTACCACTTGGATACTATGTTCTGGTGGGAGATTTAATATGGTGATCCTCCACGAGGTTCCCCATGCGCGTTGTCATTGTCGAGGACAATTCCATCAATCTGGATTTGCTGTGCTCCCTGGTGGGCAGGCTCCCCCATGTCACGGTACAGGGGTTTTCCGACCCGGCGCTGGCGCTTGCCGATGCCCGCCAACAGGGCTGTGACCTGCTGATCGCCGATTACATGATGCCGGGCCTCAGTGGTCTGCAGCTGATCGAGGCGATGCGGGGGCTGGCGTCGCACGCGCATGTCCCCATGGTGATGATCACGGCCGACAATGACCGGGCCGTACGGCTTGCCGCCATCGCGGCGGGGGCGACCGACTTCCTGACCAAGCCTGCCGACCCGCTGGAGCTGCGGTCGCGGGTAACCAATCTGCTGGCGCTGCGCGGGGCGCAGAATGCCCTGGCAGAGCGTGCGGCGTCTCTCGCTGCTGAAATTGCCGAGGCCACCTCCGATCTGCAGCGGCGGGAAGAGGAAATCATCTGCCGGCTGGCGCGGGCCATCGGCTTTCGCGATGGCGATACCCGGGATCATGTCGACCGGGTGGCGCAGATTGCCCGCATGCTGGCCGAAGCGCTCGGCGAGGACGCGACCTTTGTCCGCAATCTGGGCCTGGTGGCCCCCTTGCACGATGTCGGCAAGATCGGCGTCCCGGACGCCATCCTGAACAAGCCGGGGCGCCTGGATCCCGATGAAATGGCGATCATGCGCAGCCATGTGGGTATTGGCGCCAAGATCCTGGCGGGCGGCGATTCCGACCTGGTGCAGATGGCCGAGGCCATCGCGGCCGGGCACCATGAACGCTGGGACGGCACCGGCTATCCGCGTGGATTGGCCGGCTCGGCCATTCCGCTGGCCGCCCGGATCACGGCAGTGGCCGATGTGTTCGATGCGCTCTGCAGCCCACGGCCCTACAAGGCGGCGTGGAGTCTTGAGGCTGCCTATGCGGAAATCTGCCGCGGCGCCGGATCGCATTTCGACCCCGCCTGTGTCGCCGCCTTTGCCCATAGCTGGCCGCGCATCGAACCACTGATGGGTGCCCCCTCTTCCGCCACCGTTGCAGCTTAGGACATGTCCGTGCGCCACCTGCTTGCCATCGCCCTGCTCGCTTTGTCTCCGCTTGCCGCCGCATCCGCGCAAGACCTGCCGGCGCCTACCGGCCCGGTGGTGCTGACCATTTCGGGCGCCATCGGCGTTTCCAATATTGAGGGGGCGGCGGTCTTCGACCAGGCCATGCTCGACGGGCTGGCCCAGCACACGATCACCAGCCAGACGCCCTGGTATGACGGCGACCGGACCTTCAGCGGCGTGCTGGTCTCGGCCCTGCTCGAGGCGGTGGGCGCCACAGGGTCGGCACTGAGCGTAACCGCGCTCAACGGCTATTCCGCAGAAATTCCGCGAGACGATGTCACGCTCCATCCCGTCATTCTGGCCAGCCGGGTCAATGGCGAACTGCTGAGCGTGCGCGAAAAGGGGCCGCTGTTTGTCATCTACCCGTTCGACACCCATCCCGAACTCTTCAATGAAGTGTATTTCGGGCGGTCCGTCTGGCAGGTCACCGCCATGAGCGTGCAGTAGGTGGTGAGCGGGCTGCTGGCAGCAGTCGGTCACGCCTCCCGGCCCATGGTTGCGGCTATGGTCACGCTGGCCATTGTCAGCGTGGTGCTGCTGGCCTCCACGGTATGGCTGTTTGCCGAACTGCGTGAGCGACATGACGCGGTTACCCATTCCATTCGCGAGGATGCCGTCTGGGCGACATTCCAGAGCGACCGCGAAACGGCCAGGCTCATCGAAGCGCTCCGATCCCCGCACGGGGATGGCCCGGTGGACGAGATCAGCCTGGCCTTTGACCTGCTCTACAGCCGCACGGAACTGCTCGGCGCCGGTTCCTATGCCATTGCCTTCGGCAGCGATCCGGTCATCGGCAAGACAGCCGCCCAGATCGTGACGCTGATCAAGGACATGACGCCGAAGATGGATCGCCTTGTCGGAGAGCCTGCCGCCTATCCGGCCATGGCGCCCGACCTGCTGGCGGCGGCCCGCGCTGTCCGCGCCCAGACCAACGCCCTGATCATCGCCACCAATGCCGCCGTCAATGCCAAGCGCGTGGAGGAACGCCGCAAGACCCTCGATACCTATTGGCGCATCGGGGCGGCCGTTTCGGCCCTGACGGTGGCCTTGACGTTGATGGTGGCCTTGCTGGCCCTGCAGTTGCGCCACATCGCCCGCTCGGGAGGGGAAATGGCGGCGCTGAGCCGCCGCAATGCGCAGGCGGCGATCGACGCCCAGGCGGCCAATGTGGCCAAGTCGACCTTTCTGGCCACCATGAGTCACGAAATCCGCACACCGCTCAACGGCATTATCGGCATGGCCGAGCTGCTGGCCGATTCCGAGCTCAGCCGGGAACAGCGCGACCAGCTGCGCGTCATGCGCCAGTCGGGCGACGTGCTGCTCGACGTGATCACCGACATTCTCGATTTTTCCAAGCTCGAAGCGGGCGAGATGCGCATCGACAGGCAGGCGGTCAGCCTGCCGCAATTGCTGCATTCGGTGCGCGAGATCATGGCGCCGCGGGCGGCAGCGGCGCAGCTGCGGCTGCAGCTGCACGGCCCCGACATCGTCATCCATGCCGATGCCGGGCGTCTGCGCCAGATCCTGCTCAATCTGGTGGGCAATGCCATCAAGTTCACCCCGGCGGGATCGGTGATGGTATCGGCGGTGCTGGAGGGCAGGTTGCTGCGCTTCAGCGTGACGGATACCGGGACGGGCATTGCCGAGGCCGATCTGCCACGCCTGTTCAAGGATTTCAGCCAGCTCGATGGCTCCAATACGCGCCTGCACGGCGGCACTGGTCTGGGGCTGGCGATCTGCCGGCGCGTGGCCGAGACCATTGGTGGGCGCATCGGGGTAGAGAGCCGGCTGGGACAAGGCAGCACATTCTGGTTCGAGCTGCCGGCGGGCCCGATCGACTGTGCCCACAGCCTGCCCGAAATGGCGGGCCCCTGCCCGCAACGCTATATCGGGATCGGGCGCGTCCTGGTGGTGGATGACAATGCCATCAATCGCGAGGTGGCGGGATCGCTGCTGCAGCGCCTGGGGTTGAGCGTGGCCTATGCCGAAGACGGGGCGACGGCGCTGGACGCTTTGGGCGACAGCGACTTCGACCTGGTGTTCATGGATATGCAGATGCCGGTGCTCGACGGCCTGGCGGCAACGCAGCAGGCCCGGTCGGCGGGGCAGACCGTGCCGATCGTGGGGCTGACGGCCAATGCCTTCGAATCGGATCGCGACGCCTGCCTGGCGGCCGGGATGGACGGGTTCCTCGCCAAGCCGATAACGCGGCAGAAGCTGGAGGCGGTGCTGGTGCGGCTGCTCGGCCAGTCAATGGTCGAGGCCAACACGCCGGCAGCACCGTTGCCGCCCCATGTCGATGCCGATTATCAGCAGGCCCTGATCGAAGAGGTCGGGCAGGACACGTTCGATGCACTGACGGCCCGGTTCGGCGCGGAGTTGACGGTGATGCTGGCCACAGCGCGCGCCGCTGCCGTGACGGGTGACAGCAAGACGCTGGGGGCGGTGCTGCATACCATCAAGGGCGCCGCGCTCAGCCTGGGCTATGGCCAGCTGGCCGAGAGCGTGGATCGACTGCGTCAGCAGCCCGATATCGCGGCCGGCGACGTCGACCGGCTGCAGCCCAAGGCGGCCTGAGGCAAGCGCCATTTCAGGTCGAGCCGCCGACGACCTCGACCCGGAACCGCTTGATAGCCTCGTTTCACATGCTTTGTTCGAGAATGCGCACAAAGTCCGGCGCCTTCACCGGTCTCGGATTGGATGCTGTCGAGTGGTCCTTGACCGCGTGCTGGGCGACCGTTTCAAAGCAGTCCGCGGTGACGCCCATCTGGCTGAGTGTCGCCGGCAGGCCGAGTCGCCGGGAGAGGGCTGCCATTGCCGCAGCCAGGTCCGCATCCGGCGACAGGCCCAAGGCGGCCCGAAGCCGGGCGTATTTGTCTTCGCTGCCCACCGCATTGTAGCGCAGCACGGCGGGCAGCAGCACGGCATTGAGGGTGCCATGATGCAGCCTGACCGATTTCAGGCCGCCAAGCGGGTGCGACAGCGAATGCACGGCGCCCAATCCCTTCTGGAAGGTCAGGCCGCCCTGCAGCGCGGCCATCATCATCTCTTGCCGCGCCTGAACATTGCTGCCGTCGCGCGTTGCCGGCTCGAGCCAGCGGGCCGCGCGGGCCAGGCCGTCGAGGGCGATGGCGTCGGCCACCGGGTTGAAACGCGGGCTGAGAAAGGTCTCGATACAGTGGGTGATGGCATCCATCCCGGTTGCGGCCGTGAGATAGGGCGGCAGGCCGAGGGTAAGATCGGGGTCGCAGATGGCCACGTTGGGGATCATATACGGGGAGATGAAGCCAAGCTTGCGTCCATCCTCCAGCGTCAGCAGGGCGGCGCGCCCCACCTCGCTGCCGGTCCCAGCCGTGGTCGGCACCGCGATGACGGCCGGCTTGTCTGCGGTGATCCGGTCCAGGCCGCCAAGAATGGCAGCATATTGCTGCAGCGGCCCGCCATGCGTTGCCAGCAGCGATACAGCCTTGCCCAGATCGATGGCCGAACCGCCGCCCAGGGCCAAGATGCTGTCGCACCCGGCCGCCTTATAGCAGGCGACGGCCTCGATGGCTGCCGCTTCGGTGGGGTTTTCGGGGGTGCCGTCGAAGACGGCGGTGTCCTGGGGCAGACCAGACCTGGCCAGAACGGTAGCGAGCAGGCCGGCCGCCACGATCCCCCTGTCGGTAACGACAAGCGGGCGCGACACCCCCAGCAGCCTGAGCTCCTCGGCAAGCATGGTGATCGCGCCAGAGTCGAACTGGATGCGGGTCAGGTACTGAATGAGGGCCATGGTGGTTCTCCGGTCTGTCGCGGTCGTGGGGATGGTGCCCCTCAAATGGCTGAAACGCCACCTCGGGCCCGCCCCGATGACAATGGCAGCAAGGCGGCCATGAAGTCCTGCGGCTGGCCCCGCGCCAGGCGATGCGGGGCCGCTTTGGTCACAGCGACCTGATCGGCTGCAGCCCGTTCCGCGAGGGGACCAGTGCAATGGCATTGCGCAGTGGCCGGCCGAATTCGGGGATGCCGATTTCAAACACGTCGCCGACCTGGGTCTTGATGCCGTCGCCGAACGAGGCCACCGAGGTGCCCATGAACTGCACATGCACATCGCCGGGGCGCAGGAACTGGTCGTATTTGAAGTGATGGTATTCGAGATTGGCCAGGGAGTGACACATATTGTCCTCGCCGGTGGGGAATGACTTTTCCCACAGCGTCTTGCCGTCGCGCAGGATGCGCACGGTGCCCACGAGGTTGGCGGGCAGCTCGCCGATGAAGAGCTCCGGGCCATAGGCGCAGAAGCGCAGCTTGGCATGGGCGAGATAGAGGTAGTTCTTCTTTTCGGTAACGTGGTCGGTGGTCTCGTTGCCCACCGCGAAGCCGACGCGCCAGGGTGCGCCATCGGGGGCGATGACGTAAAGGCCGACCACTTCAGGCTCTTCGCCGGAATCCTCGGCAAAATCGGGCATGGGCAGCGCCTGGCCCGGCCGCGAGACGATCGAGCCATCGCCCTTGTAGAACCATTCCGGCTGCACGCCGGCCTGGCCGGCTGCCGGCTTGCCGCCCTCGACCCCCCATTTGAAGACGCGCATGGAATCGTTGAGTTCGGCCTCGGCGCCGGCAATCTTGGCATGCATCTGGCTGCGCGCCGCAGCGCTGCCCGTATGGGTCAGGCCGGTGCCGGCGATCACGCAATGGGCAGGATCCTCGTGGTCGAGCGGCGGCAAGACGCGCCCTGCCGCCAGCAGCCCGTCATAGTCATGCGCCTCGCCCGTGCCGCGCCTGTTGACCTCCTCGGCCAGCGAGCGACCGGCAGCAATGGCGTCGAGCGCGAGCTGGCGTACCGTGGCCGTGCCGTTGAGGGTGAGAATGGCGTTGCCGTCAACCACGCCGACGGCGCGCGCGCCATCGGTGGGCTCGAACTGAATCAGCCGCATGAAAAGTCTCCGCTATCTGTGTCAAAAGAGGGCGGCGCGCAATGGCCGCCCCAGTGGGGAGGCGGTCATCCGCCTCCCGTCCGGGCCGCTTTAGTCGGCGGTGCCCATGTCTTCGCGCGCCTGGGCGATCAGCTCGGCGCCGATGGTCTCGGTGAATTCCGCGACCACGGGCGCCACGGTCTCGCGCATGCGGGCCATTTCGGTGTCGGACAGGCGCGTCACTGCCATACCCTCCTGCTCGAGCAGGCCGACAAGACGGTCCGCGTCCGAACGCGAAAGCTCGCGCTGGTAGACGGCCGATTCATGGGCGGCCTCCATCACCAAGGCCTGATCCTCGGCCGAGAGGCTGCTGAACCAGGTCTTGCTGGCGAGCAGCAGATAGGGCGTATAGACGTGGCCGGTCAGGGCCAGATGATCCTGCACTTCATAAAAGCGACTGGAATAGATCAACCCGACCGGGGTTTCCTGGGCATCCACGGCGCGGGTTTCAAGCGCGGTGAACAGCTCGGGATAGGGCAGGGGCACCGGATTGGCGCCCAGCGCGGTAAAGGTCGAGATGAACAGCGGGTTGGGGATCACGCGGATATTGAGCCCGGCCACGTCATCGACCGAATTGATCGGGCGCACGGCATTGGTCATGTGGCGGAAGCCATTGTCCCAATAGGCGAGGCCCACCATGCCCAGCGCGTCGAGCTTGGCGAACAGCGCATCGCCGACCCGGCCGTCCATGACCTTATCCACCGCCGCGAAGTCGGGGTAGAAGAACGGCAGGTCAAAGATCAGGAATTCGGGGATCGAGCCGACGAGGTTGGAGGTGGGGCCGACCATGACTTCGAGGATCCCGCCCTGCAGCGAGGACTGCATCTGTGGCTCATTGCCCAGCGTGCCATTGCCGAATTTCTGCAGCTCGACGCGGCCTCCGGTCTTTTCGGCGACCAGTTCGACGAATTTGTTGACGCCCTGGCCGACGGGATGTTCCTCGACCGGCACATAGCCGATACGGGCGGTCTGGGCCGCGGCAGGCAGGCTGGCCGCGGCCAGCACCAAGGCGGTGGCAGCAAGCAGGTGAGTCAGTTTCATTGGTTTGCTCCGGTTTGTTGCTTGGCTTAGTAGAAGAGTTCGAGCGGACCCGTGACGATGCCGGGAAACAGCACCAGCAGGACCAGCACGGCAATTTCGGCGAGCAGGAAGGGAAGTACGCCGGCCACCGCCTTTTCCAGCGGGATGCGGGCGACGCCGCTGACCGTGTTCAGCACGGCGCCGACCGGCGGGGTGATCATGCCGATGGCGGCGCAGATGATGAAGACGACGCCGAAATAGATGGGGTCGATGCCCGCCGCCTTGACCACCGGCATCAGCACCGGCACCAGGATGGTGATGGCCGGCGTGAAGTCGAGCACGCTGCCGATGATGAAGACACCCAGCATCATCAGCGCCATCAGCAGGATGGGCTGCTCCATGAACGGGCCGAGCAGGCCGATCACCTGGGCGGGGACATTGGCGATGGTGATCAGGAAGGCGGTGACGCTGGAGGCCGCCACCAGCAGCATGATGATGGCGGTGAGCTTGGCCGATGCCAGCAGGCAGCCATAGAGGTCCCTGAGCGTCAGTTCGCGATAGATGACCATGCTGACAAACAGCGCGTAGGCTGCCGCCACGATGCCGGCTTCGGTCGGGGTAAACACGCCCATGCGCAGCCCGGCAATGATGATGACGGGCAGAAACAGCGCCCAGACCGCGTCGCGCAGCGAGCGCAGCACATGCTTGAGGCTCTGGCGCGGCAGGGTCGGGGTCTGGTCGCGGCGGGCCATGAACCACCAGGCCGCCACCAGGCTCAGGGCCATCAGCAGGCCCGGCACGATCCCGGCCAGGAACAGCTTGACGATGGAGAGATTGGCCGTGACGCCGAGGACGACGAAGCCGATGGAGGGCGGAATGACCGGCGCGATAATGCCGGTTGCCGCCATCAGGCCGGCGGTCCGGCCGACCGGATAACCGGCCTTGAGCATGATGGGAAGCAGCATGATGGCCAGCGTGGCGGTGTCGGCAATGGCCGAGCCGGACAAGGCCGCCAGCACCACGCCGGTGCCGATCACCACATAACCCAGCCCGCCGCGCAAATGCCCGAACAGGGCCATGGCAACGTCGACGATGCGGCGTGACAGCCCGCCTGCGGTCATCAGCTCACCGGCCAGCATGAAGAACGGAATGGCCATCAATGGGTAGCTGTCGGCGCCGTCGATCATTTTTTGCGCCAGGATCTGCGGATCCATCATGCCCAGCATCCACATCATGGCGATGGCGCAGACCATCAGCGCGAAGGCAACCGGAACGCCGATGGCCATGGCCCCGCCGAGCGAGGCGAGAAAGACCAGCGCGCTCATCGGCCTTCCCCCTCTGCAGGCAGCACATTGGGCTGCAACCGGCTGTGGTCACCCCGGGCAGACGAGTAGAGATTGAAGACAAGGATCAGCGCCCAGGACAGGGCGGCGGCGATGCCGGCGGCATACAGCCAGCCCACCGACACGCCCGACAGCGGCATCTGGTTGCTCCAGTTGATCTGGGTCTGGCGCAGGCTGCCCTGGAAGACCAGCCAGCTGCACCACAGCATCAGCAGGTGGGCGATCCACAGGGACACTATCCTGAGCCGCGGCGACAGCCGGGTGATCAGCGCGTCCACCGAGATATGCAGACCTTCGCGCAGCGCCACGACGCTGCCCAGCATGATGATCCAGACAAAGATCAGCCGCGAGATTTCAACCGAAATGGGAATACCCGAGCGCAGCCCGTAGCGCAGCACGACGTTCCAGAACACCAGCAGGCACATGATGCCCATGCCCAGGACGAGCAGATGCTCCATCCAGCGAAACGCGGAAAATTTGGACTTCTCCAACAGGTAACCTCCTCATGCACGCCGGTTTCGCCTTGCGCTGGCGGCTCTCGGATGTCGTGCATGGTGGTTTTTCTAGCGGCGGGTGGCGAGCGTGTATAATGATGTGTTCTGATAAAGGTATGAGGAGGAGTTATACCTATGTTGCCCACGCTCGAAGCCATGGCGGCGCGCCTGCGCCTGCGTCACTTCCGTCTGCTCATCGCCATCGACGATCACGGCTCGGTGCAGAAGGCGGCGGAAGCGGTCGCCCTGACCCAGCCAGGCGCCACCAAGGCCCTGCAGGAAATCGAGGCCGCCATGGGCGAGCAGCTGTTCGTCCGCAACCATCGCGGGCTCGAGCCGAACGAACTGGGCCACTGCGTCATCCGCTATGCGCGGCTGGTGATGACCGACATGACCCACTTGCGCGACGAGATGAAGGCGGTGCTCGAAGGAGTGGGCGGACGGCTCTCGATCGGCATGATCATGGGCGCGGTGCCGCTGGCCATGGAGGCCCTGTCCCGGCTGCTGCAGAAACAGCCCCAGCTGTCGGTCCAGGTCCACGAGGATACCAGTGCCCGCCTGCTCCACCTCATTGATGACGGCCGGCTCGACATGGCCATCTGTCGCACCAGCGTCAGCCACCGTCCCGAGCAGTACCGCAGCGTCAAGGTCAAGGACGAGCAGCTGTGCATCGCCGTCAGCGTGCAGCATCCCTGCGCCGATCTCAGCGCCGTAACGCTTGATGACGTGGCCAATTACCCCTGGGTGGTCTGCTCGGCCAATATGCCGATGCGGCGCCTGCTGGAGCGCGAGTTCAATGAATATGGCCTGCAGTTCCCGCACAATCTGGTCGAGACCACCTCGGCCTTTGCCACCATGTCGCTGATGCGCCACAGCCACCAGATGGTGGCGCTGCTCTCCACCGATGTGGGCAATTTCTTCTCCCAGTCCGCGGCCATCCGCGTGCTGCCACTGACCCTGCGCACCCGTTCCGAGCCCTATATGCTGGTGACGAGGCTGGACCGTACCGAATCCCCGGTCATGCGGATGTTCATCGAGCAGCTCAGCGGTGGCGAGGCCAAACCGCGGTTCCAGCCTGGCCTTGCCGAGGCGATCCCGGCGTGACGCCGAGGCCCGGCAGGCTGTGGTGGCGGTAGAACTGCCGAACGACCGATGGCGCAGGATGACTGAAACCGTGCTGGCGCATGGACCAGAACCTGCCTGCGACGCCTGGTCCCGCACGGGAAGCGATCCGTTGAGGACAGGTCCGCATGCGGCAGATCTCAGTGCGGTGACAGCGCGCCGTCGCTCACGTCTGTTCCGGGCGCAGGGGCGCGGGCCGGGCCGGATGCAGTACGGTCAGCACCAGCCATTGCGCGACCAGGGCCGGCTTGGGGCCGGCATCGGTCTCCATGGTGACATCATAGGTCAGCAGCAGCCGGTCTGGCGCCTTGCTGTCGACAGCGGCAAGCCCGAAGCGGCCGCGCACGCGCGCAGCCGCCCGCACGGGTGAGACGAACCGAAGCCGGTTGACGCCGTAATTGACGGTCATGGCGGTGTGCTCGATGGCCGGCAAAGCCTCGAAACACATCCTGCTGAGCAGCGAGAGCAGCAGAAAGCCATGCGCGACGGTGCCGCCGAAAGCCGTCCCGGCGGCGCCCGCAGGATCGACATGGATGAACTGCCGGTCCATCGTTGCATCCGCAAACTGGTCGATCATCGATTGGCTGATCTCGATCCAATCCGAGACGCCGACCTCCTCGCCGACGCGTTCAGCCATGCGCGCCGCTGCAATGTCCGGCGGTGACATCCTATAGCACCTCGAACAGTCCGGCCGCGCCCATGCCACCACCGACGCACATGGTGACCACGACATATCTGGCGCGCCGCCGCCGGCCCTCGATGAGGGCGTGACCGACCAGGCGCGCGCCCGACATGCCATAGGGGTGGCCGATCGAGATGGCGCCGCCATCGACGTTCAGCAGTTCGTCCGGAATGCCGAGCTTTTCCTGGCAATAGAGTACCTGGACGGCGAAGGCCTCATTGAGCTCCCACAGCCCGATATCATCCATGCCAAGGCCGAAGCGCTCGAGCAGCCTGGGGACGGCATAGACGGGGCCGATGCCCATCTCGTCCGGCCTGACGCCCGCCACGGCCATGCCGACATAGCGGCCCAGCGGCTCAAGCCCCTGCTTTTCCGCCAGCTGGGCCTCCATCAGCACGCAGGCAGCGGCGCCATCGGACAGCTGGCTGGCATTGCCGGCCGTGATGTTGCCGCCTTCCCGGACCGGCTTGAGCGCAGCGAGCCCTTCGAGGGTTGTTTCGGGCCGGTTGCCCTCATCGCTGGTGATCGTCACCACCTCCGGCGTGGTTTGGCCGGTTTGCCTGTCCACCACCAGCCGCGTGGCGGTCACCGGCACGATCTCGTCGGCGAAACGCCCGCAGCGCTGGGCGGCGGCGGTGCGCTGCTGCGATTGCAGGGCATAGGCATCCTGCCGCTGACGCGAGATGCCATAACGCCCGGCGACCACCTCGGCCGTGTCGATCATCGGCAGGTAGGCATCGCCATGCATGGCGATGAGCTCGGGGTCGATGTCCACGCGCAGCTCGGGCGTCTGCACCAGCGAAATTGAATCCACCCCGCCGGCCAGCACCACCGCCATGCGATCGACGATGATCTGCTTGGCCGCGGTGGCGATGCTCATCAGGCCGGAGGCGCATTGGCGGTCCATGGTCATGCCCGGGACCTCGACCGGCAGGCCGGCACGCAGGGCGGCATTGCGGCCGATCGTATGCTGCGACCCCTGCGGCAGGGCGCAGCCGAGAATGCAGTCGTCAAGCTGCAGCGGATCGATATGGGCCCGTTCCACCGCGGCCCGCAGCGCATAGGCGGCCAGCGTCGACGCCGGGGTGGCATTGAAGCTGCCCCTGTAGGCCCGGCCGATCGGCGTCCGGGCCGTGGAGACGATCACCGCCTCGCGCATGTCACTGCCCCTGTTTGGCTAGCCGGACAAAGCCGGCACTGCGCAGCTCGTGCTCGCCCTGTCGCATGCCGCCATCGGGCAGCAGGTCATCGGCGCGGTCGACGATGGTCTCCCAGGCGGCGACGATCTGTTCGGGCACGTCGTCACCGGCCCCCAGATAGACGCCCTGGGTGAGAGCGATATGGGCGGTCTCGAAGGAGCCGGCGCCGGCGCACAGGATGGTGCGGTTCGGAGCATCGTCTGCGGCCAGCACCAGCACGGCCGGGCTGACCAGGCTGGGATGGAGCCGCTCAAGTTCTTCGGGCGGCAGCAGACCATCGAGCATCTGCGTTGCCGCGCTGGGGGCAATGCAGTTGACGCGGATGTCATATTTGGCGCCTTCGAGCGACAGCGTCTGCATCAGGCCGACCAGCGCCATCTTGGCAGCTCCGTAATTGGACTGGCCGAAATTGCCGAACAGGCCCGAGGACGAGGTGGTAAAGACAATGCGGCCGTAATGGCGCTGCCGCATATGCTCCCACACGGCCTTGGTGCAGTTGACCGAGCCCATCAGGTGCACGTCCAGCACCAGGCGGAAATCGGCCAAGTCCATCTTGGCAAAGCTCCTGTCGCGCAGGATGCCGGCATTGTTGACCAGGATATCGACCTGTCCCCAGCGTCTTATGGTCTCGTCCATCATGGCCGTGACCGCGTCATGGTCAGTCACCGAGGCGGCAAAGCCTGCGGCCGTGCCCCCGGCCTGGCGAATTTCGTCGGCAACCGCCTCGGCGGCTGCCTGGCCGACATCATTGACGACGACCCTGGCGCCACGTCGGGCCAGCAGCAGGGCATGCTCCCGCCCCAGTCCGGCACCGGCGCCGGTAATCACGGCCACGCGTCCCGATAGATCGATCACTGCAATTCCTCCCTGCCGGCGAACCGGACATGTCGTCTGACGATTGACGCAGCCGGCCCGCGCCGCCTGCCAGTTGATTCAGCGGCCTGCCTGGGCCACTAGAACACAGGCGGCTGCTTGCTGCGGAATGCTGCAAGGCCCCTGGCAAGATCGGCGCCGCCCAGATGCCGGGTGAAGCGGTCGAGTTCGGCCTGGATGCGCTCAGCCCGGGCAGCGGACCGGTGCCCCGTCAGCGCCTTGATGTGGCGGTTGACCTCGGGACTGGCCTGGCAGATGCGGCGGGCCAGGTCGCGCGCCCGATCCATGAGCTGGGTGCCCGGCGCCACCTCATTGATCAGCCCCCAGTCCCTGAGCGTCGCGGCGTCCAGCAGGTCGCCGGTATAGAGTAGTTGCGCCGCGCGCGACGGACCGATGCGTTCGGCAAGCCGCACGGTGGACCCGCCCGCCGGCACTATGCCATGCCGGGTGTGGCCATCGCCGATCCGGGCATGCTCGGCGGCCAGCACGATGTCGCAGCACAGCAGGATTTCGAGGCCCCCGGCCACGGCAATGCCATTGGCGGCGCCGATCACCGGTACCGGCAGATCTTCCAGCATCTGGATGACGCCCTGATTGTAGCGCAGCGTCTCGATGAGCGCCGTGCCGCCAGTCTCGAGCATCTCCGCGAATTCCTTGAGGTCGCCACCGGCGCAAAAGGCGCGGCCCGTGCCGGTGATGATGACCGCGCGCAGCCCGGGCAGGTCCCGCACGGCCCGCAGCCGGCGCTCCAGCGAGCGCATCATCGCCTGCGAGGCAGCGTTGAGATTGTCGGGGCGATCGAGGGTGAGCGTGGCCACGCCCGCATCGACATCGAGGCGTACCGGGTCGCCGTTGCTCCCATCCAACCGGCGCAGGGTATAGACTTGTGGCAGGGGCTTCAGCGCCGCCTCAAGCCGGGCCAGTTGATCGGGGGTGGCACCGGCAAGACCGATCTCGACCAGGGTGCGCTTCTGCCCGTCTAACGACACATCGATTTGGCTGGACTGTCCGGGGTCGCAGATCGGCTCGAGTTCCAGCCGCACCTTTTCCTTGATGGCCAGGTCGCGCAGGTCCGGCTTGAAAATCTTGCCCACGGCCGTGACCGGCAGGGCGTCGATGAGCAGGATGCTGCGCGGACGGGCCGGCGGCTCGTTTATCCTGGCCTCGACATAGGCCTTGAGCCCGTCGACATCGATCTCGGCCCCGGGCGCCGGCACCACGAACAGCACGGGCACTTCGCCGGCATACTGGTCCGGCATGCCAACCGCTGCGCTGATCTGCACGCCGGGGAACTGGTTGGCGACATCCTCGATGGCGGCCGGATCGATATTGTGACCGCTGCGGATGATGAGGTCCTTCTCGCGACCGGTCAGCACCAGCCGCCCGTCCTCGCTCAGATAGCCGACATCGCCGGTCGTCAGCCAGCCATCGGCATCGATAATGCCGACATTATGGGCCGGATCGACATAGCCGGCAAAGACCTGCGGGCCGCGCACCTGCACCGCGCCGCTTTCATTGGCGGCGCACAGCTCGCCATCGGCGCCCAGCCGGGCGATGCGGGTCTGCGAGAATGGCGAGCGCAGCCCGACACTGCCCCGCACCCGTTCGCCCAGCGCCGGGGTGAAGGCGATGGCAGCCGCCGTCTCGGTCATGCCATAGGTCTCGCGCAGCACAATGCCGGTCGTGGCTTCAAAGCGCGCGCCCACCGCCGCGGGCAGGCTGGCGCCGCCGGTCAGCGCCAGCCGCACCGAAGAGATGTCGGTGCCCGGCGTCCAGCTATTGGTGATGGCGGCAATGGCGGTGGGCACCCCGCCGATCACGGTGAGGCGGAATCTTTCCACCAGGCGCCAGAAATTGTCGACCACCGCCGGCGAGCGGAAACCATTGGGCGCGGGAATGACCACATGCCCGCCGGCCGACAGCACCGCCAGGCCGACCGTCATGGTGCCGCCGACATGAAAGAAGGGAAAGCCGTTGATGGCGACATCATGCTCGTCATAGGCAAAGACCTGGCCGAAGCCGAAGGCGCCGTGGATCTGGTTGCCATGGCTGAGCGGCACCAGCTTGGGCCGTCCGGTGGTGCCGCCGGTATGAAACAGCGCGCATATTGTGTCGCGGTCCTGTGACGGCGCGACGTCCAGTCCGTCGCCCCGACAACCCTGCAGGGACACGTCGAGGCTGCGGTATCCGGAGCGCGGTTCTGCAAGCTCGCCGATGACGATGACATGTTGCAGGCTCGCCACCTGCTCGAAAATGCCTTCCGCCTTGCTCCAGCAGGTCTGGTCCAGTTCGGGCGACGGCAGGACGAGGATCGTCGCCTGTTCGGCATTGAGCAGGTCGATGATGGCCTCGCGGCTGAGCAGATAGTTCAGCGCGCTGGCTACGCCCGCCACCTGCGCCCCCAGCAGCAGTGCTGGCAGCTCGGGCAGGGTGGGCGTGAGGAAGGCCGCGACGCCCTGGCCCTGGCGCAGGCCGAGCGCGCTGAACATGTTCGCCGCGCGGGTGGTTTCGGCCAGCAGTTCGCGGTGGGTGAGCGAAATGCCGATATCGGCCGGATCGGGCGAGCGCAGCACGGTCAGGGCCTGGCGGTCGCCAACGCGCTGCGCCGTCGCCAGCAGCAGGTCATAGAGGTTGCGGGCCGGCACCAGCTCGTCATAGGGACGCTGCTCGAGCGCAACGATGTCCTCGATGGTGCGGATTTCGGCCGCCGGTCCGGTCATTGTGAGCGCGCGTTCCATCAGTGGACCGCCGCATACATGATGGTCTGCTCGTCGGCATGATGGGTTTCGAACTCCTCGACGATACGGCCCTGCCGGCACACGAGAATGCGGTCGGACAGCTGCAGGACCTCGGGCAGATAGGACGAGATCACCATGACGGCGACGCCCTCGTCCGCCAGCCGGTTGATCAGCTGATGGATCTCGGCGATGGCGCCGACATCGACGCCGCGGGTGGGCTCGTCGAAGATGATCAGCTTGGGCCTCTGTACCAGCGCCTTGGCAACGACCACCTTCTGCTGGTTGCCGCCCGACAGTTCGATGACCCGCGCATCGGCATTGATCGCCCGCACATTGAGCGCGGTCATCCATTCTTGGGCAAGGCTGCGCATCTCGGTCATGCTGACCGTGGCCGACCTGGTCTGCCCACCCGCCATGGCGGCCAGATAGATATTCTCGGCGATCGACATGGTCTCGAAGAAGCCTTCGACCTTGCGGTCTTCGGTGACATAGATGATGCCGTCCCGCACGGCGGGGCGCGGCACGCGGTAACGCACCGGCCTTCCATTGAGCCGCACCTGGCCGCCATGGAAGAGATTGCGCTTCAGCGCGCCGGCAACCACCTTTGCCGCCTCGGTGCGGCCCGAACCGATCAGGCCGAATACGGCGGTGATCTGCCCGGCAAAGATCGAGAACGAGGTGTTGCGCACCACAGTGCCCATCGACAGGTTCTGCACGCTCAGCACCTTCTCGCCCGAGGGGCGCAATTGGCGATCCTTGTACGAACCATAGAGTTCGCCGCTGAGCGTGCGGCCCACCATGGCCCGCACGATCTTCTCGCGGTCAAACGCCGATGCAGCGTCGGTCACCACATGTTCGCCATCGCGCATGACGGTGATGCGGTCGGCCACGGCCAGGGCCTCTTCTAGCGCGTGCGAGATGAAGATCATCGAGACGCCGCGCAGCTTGAGCCGCTGCACCAGGGAGAAGAACTGGTGCTTTTCTTCCGGCGTCAGCGTTGCCGTGGGCTCGTCGAAGATGATGACCTTGGCATTGTGGTGCACGGCGCGGGCAATTTCCACCATCTGCTTCTGGCCGGCACCGAGCCCTGAGACCAGCGCGGTCGGGTCAACGTGGAAATTGAGCGATTGCAGGAATTGCTGGCCGGCAATGTAGATGCCGCGCAGCCGATGGAAACGCTTGGCGTCCGTCAGATTGATGTTCTGGGCAACGGTCAGCGACGGCACCAGGCTGGTTTCCTGATAGACCATGGCCACGCCGCGCTGCAGCGCCGCCGAGGGCGAGGCCAGGTCGACCTTTTCGCCATTGAGCCAGATTTCGCCGCTGCTGGGTCGGACCACGCCGGCCAACATCTTGGTCAGCGTCGATTTGCCGGCGCCGTTCTCGCCCAGCAGGGCGTGCACCTCGCCGCGCCGCAGCGTAAAGGAGACATTGCTGACGGCAAGGGCGCCCCGGTAGTCCTTGGAGACATTGCGGGCTTCGGCGATGGGCGTCATGGCGCGTCTCCCGTGCCTGGCTGCATGTCCGCCAGCGGCAGCGCCACGACGACGCCGTCGCCGCGCGCCGCCACGAACAGCTGCCCCCCGTGCTCGGCCACGCCGGTGACGCCGTGTGTGCGGCCGTCGGCGCGGCTCTGCAGGCTGCTGCGCGGCCGGAATGTTGCGTCCAGCTTTACGCAGAGCCCAGCCGACCTGGTGGGCGCCCAGGGCTTGACCATGCCCAGATGCTTGACGGCGCCGCCCTGCAGCGATTCATAAAAGCTGCTGCCCGAGCGCAGCCGCGGCGCCACCCAGAATGCCTGCGGCACCTCGGTCATCATGCGCCAGCAATAGGTGGGTTCGCGCAGCACGAATTCCACCAGCTGGCTGCGCGGCGCGAACAGTGCCAGCCAGTAGCCATCCGCGGCTGGGGCAAGACGGCCCGGATAGGCGGGCAGATCGGCCTGCAGAGTCTCCAGCCGGCCCGGAAGGGCTTGATCGAGCCGGACGAGGCGATGTCGCCAGGCTTCGGAAAAGACCAGGCTGCCGGCATCGAGGGCCAGGCCGGCAGGCCAGGCCAGGTCACCGGCAAGGCGCGTGGACGTGCCGCTCTTCAGGTCGATGCGCCAGATGCTGCCTGTGGCATTGCGCTCGAGGAGATCGCGCTGCCATTCGGCGGCGGCGGTTGTCGCTGAGCCATTGGCGACATAGAGGCAATCGGGCGTGGCGACGAGGGCGGTGATGCAGGTGACCTGCGCGTCCGCCCGATAGGCCCGCCCGGCAAAGGCGCCGCCCTCGATGACGATCTCGCCATCGGCAAAGGCAATGGCCAGGCCGTCGCTGCCGACCGCCGCCAGGCCGGCAGTGTCCCGGCCATAGCGGCCCCGTTCGCGCCATTGTCCGTCGGCGCCAAGCGCCAGAAGGCGGTTGCCGGCCGCAGCCAGCAGCACGCCGCCCTGGCTGACCAGGCTGTCGACGGCCTCTATGGCTTGGCGTGACGGTGCCGTATCGAGCAGCCGGTTGGGCCGCAAGGGACCATCGAGTGGCGGCACGGTGACGGCCGCGTCGCCCCGGCCAAGCAGGTTGTTATAGGCGCGCACCAGGCTGGCGATCATTGTTGCCCCCAATAGGATTTCTGGCCGGTCCAGCTCTCGTCCATGTCGGCCAGCTTGAGGCGGCCGACCCGGTTGTTGAGGATGCCGCCGATATAGAGGTAACCCTTGTGCTCGCGCATGGAGGTGATCATCGGATGGTTGTCGCCGCCGCGATCCCAGAGGGTCTCGATGATGCGTCCGGCATCGTCGAAGCGGACAATGCAGCCGGTATTGATATTGGGGAACATCCACTCGTCGGGCGCGATGCGCTGCGCCATGCGCCGCCGGAAGCCGGGCATTTTCAGCGCCAGATCGAGCGCGGGCGTGCGCATGCCGACCAGGGCCAGCCAATAGGTGCCATCCGAGGCACGGTTGATATTGTCGGGATAGCCCGGCAGGTCGGCCAGGACGATTTCCACCGTTCCCTGTCTAGGACCATCGAACCAGTAGCGGCTGACGCGGCAGGCCCAGGTTTCGGCGAACAGGAACGATTGCCCGTCATGCATCATGCAGATGCCATTGGGGAAAACCAGGTTCTTCATCACCGTCCGGGTCGTGCCGGTGTTTGGATCAAAGCAGATGATGCGGCCATTGCCGCGCGATTCCAGGCAGTCCACCGGCCATTCATGCATCTCGTAGCGGATGGTCGCCTCGCTGAAGAAGACGCGGCCATCGGGCGCAATGTCGAGATCGTCGGCGAGCCGCAGGCGGGAATCGTCGATGATGGAGAGCAAGGAGCGGCTGGTTTCATCGGTCAGCTTCTCGATGGTGCGGTCGGGCCTGATGCGATAGAGGCCCATGCCCCCAATGCAGCACAGCAAAGCCCCGTCACGGGCAAAGGCCATGCCCAAGGGCCGGCCGCCGACATGGGCGAAGACCTCCTGCTGCCCATAGTCGGGCGCGAGGAAACGGACGATGTCGCCGGTGCGGTTGCCGACATAGATGTTGTCGTCCGCGTCGAGGATGACGTCCTCGGGGCCGTCGATGCGGTCGAGCCCGATCGCCTCCACCGGCTGCAGCCGGTCATTGAGGGCATAGACGGAGCCCTCCGCGGTCGAGGGCGCCGGTGGCAGTTGGGCATAGGCGGGCGACACATAGACGTTGGAGAGAAATTTCAGCCGGTTCTTGAGCCAACGCACGTCGATGGCCACTGCTGCCAGCAGCACCAGGCCAAGCAGCAGCGAACTGCCGCCGCGGGTGATCCCGAGACGGACGAGGCCATTGACCATGATGACCACGATGATCGAGCCGATGATCGCCTTGGCGGCCGAGCCACGACCGCCGCCCAGACTGTTGCCGCCCAGCACCGCTGCGGTCAGCGCGGTAATTTCGAGGCCGACGCCGGTATCGGCGCCGGCGCCGCCCAGCCGGGAGGCAATGAGCGCGCCCGACAGCGCGGCAAGTGTTCCCGACACGACATAGGTCAGGCAGATGACGCGCCGCACGCGGATACCGACATTGTGGGCCGACCGGCGCGAGCCGCCAACCGCCAGCACATGCCAGCCAAGGCGGGTGCGGCTGAGCACGATATGGGCGCCGACGGCGATGGTGAGCGCGACGATGACGCTGAACGGCACGCCCAGCACGCTGCCCTCGCCGAAGAAATACCAAAGCTCGGAATCGGGGAATACGGCGGCGATCGCCACCGAATAGCGCAGCAGCAGCATGTCCACGATCGCCCGGACGATGATGAGCGTCACCAGCGTTGTCAGAAAGGCGCGCAGGCGCAGATAGCCGACCAGGATGCCGTTCACCAGGCCGACGGCCGCGCCGCAGGCCAGCGTGGTGACAATGACGGCGCCGACGGGCCAGCCGGCGACGTTGAGCAGGGCCAGCGCGACGATATTGCCCAGCGCAAAGGTCGAGCCGACGCTCAGATCGATGCCGCCGGCAACCATGACGATCATCAGCGCGAGCACGATCAGGCTGAATTCGCCGCCCTGGCGCGTCAGGTCCGACACGCTGGCGGCGCCGAAAAATCCCGGGATCAGCGTGCCGATCACGGCAGCGACGATCAGCAGGATCAGCACGGGGATGGCGTTGTCTACCCAGCGCTTGCTGAGGATTTCACCGAGAAGATGATCGGGCACCAGGCGGTAGCGCCAGCGTACGATCCGGTCTGAAACGGCCATGAGGTCCTGCACGGTTCTGGAGGATGAGGAGAGGCGCGGGCGGCAAGACGCCGTCCGCAACCCCTGGCGTCTTCGGCTAAGGGGCTACATGTCCCAGCAGGACGCGGCGTTCATGTTGTCCTTGGTCAGGAAGGTCAGCGGCGTGAACAGGGTGGTCTTGCTGGCGCCGGCCGGCTGCTTGAGCTGCAGCAGTTGCTTGATCATGGTGGCCATGTCGCGCGCCTGGCCGGGGACGAAATAGACCACCGCTTCGGAGAAGGCGCCGCTGGTCAGGTTATCGCAGACCATGCGGTTGCCGCCACCCTGGGTCAGCAGGTAGACATCCTTGCCCGATTCCTTGATGGCCGCCGCGGTGCCGACATCCATGACGTCCCAGAAGCCGGTAATGGCGCACAGGTCGGGATGCTGCTGGATGACGGTGGCGGCGATGTTCTTGGCCTTGGTGGCGTCCCAATCGGCGGCCTGGTTGGAGACGAGCTGGATCTCGGGGTGCTGGGACAGCACATTGTTGATCCCCTGCATCTGGTAGACGCTGGCCGCCGCCGTCAGCACGCCCTGGGTAATGGCCACCTTGCCGCTCTTGCCGCTGTCGGGAGAGCAGACCTCGACCATGCGGTTGCCGATCTGCTCGCCCATGCTGACATAGTCGGCCCCGACGAAGACGTCGGTCGAATAGCTCGACCGCATGTTGACCTGCACGACATAGATGCCGGCCTCTTCGGCCCGCTTGAGCAGGCGCGCATAGGACTGCACGTCGGGATTGTGCACGACGAGCACGTCCGGCTTTTCCGAGATCAGCGACGTAATGGCCTGGGCGCCGGCATCGGTGCTCCAGTTCGGATCACGGATGTCGAAGGTGACCCCGAGCGGTTCGAGCGCCTCCTTGAGGCCGGCGGCCCAACCTTCGGTCAGGTCGAAGCCCATGGCCACGGGGACATAGGCGACCCGCTTGCCGGCAAAGGACTCGTAATAGGGTGCCCGCGTGGGATCATCGATCCCCTCCTGCGCCAGCACGGCACCGGCAGTCAGAGCAAGCGCTCCTGCCAGCATATAGGCCTTGATCGATCCCATGGTTTCCTCCCTTTGAGACGACTAGATGTCCCCTTGCTGAGCGGTCTGCTCGTCGCGGGGGTTGACGATGGTGTCGATCACGATTGCGGTGAGCAGGATCACACCCTTGATGATGTTCTGGACGGTGTACTGGATGTTCATGATCGTCATGCCGTTGAGCAGCACGCCGATGAGCAGGGTGCCGACGATGACGTTGCGGATGCCGCCCTTGCCGCCCGACAGGCCGATGCCGCCCAGCACCACGACGAGGATCACGTCATAGACATAGGTGGAGATGCCCAGCCTGGTGTTCATGCTGGCAACGGAGGCGGCCGTGACGATGCCGGCCACAAAGCCGATCAGCGCCGACAGCACATATTGCAGGATCACCACCGGCCGCGCCGGAATGCCTGTCAGGCGCGCGGTCAGCACATTGTCGCCGACGGCACGCAGATAGCGACCGGCCTTGGCATAGCGCAGGAACAGGTGGCCGGCGAGGCAGACCATGGCGAACATGAATATGGGAACGGGGACGCCCAAAAGGGTCCCCTGGCCCAGCCAGAGCAGGCCATTGGCCGCTTCGGGCATATAGACCACGTCGAGCTCGAACAGGAAGTAGCGCCCGAAGCCGAAGATCAGCGTGCCCATGGCCAGGGTGGTGAAGATGGCCGGAATTTCCACATAGGCCACCAGCCAGCCATTGATCAGGCCGGTGGCCAGACTGAACAGCAGGGCCAGGGCCAGCGCCTGCGGCACGGGCATGCCACCGGCGATCAGGGTCAGGCCCCAGGCCACTGAAATGGCCATTACCGAGACTAGCGACAGGTCGATGCCGCGGCCGATCACAACCAGGCCCATGGCCACGCCGAGAATGCCCAGGATGGAAACGCTGCGCACCAGGTTCAGCAGGTTGTTGGGGGCGAGAAAGCCCGGCAGAGCAATGGCGAAACCCACGCAGAGGATGAAGGCAAGGCCGAAGACGATCTGCTCTTGGCTCAGACGACCCAGAAACTGCATGCGGCCCCCCGGTAGCGCTTAGTGAGGTTTGCCCTCATTGGCCCCGACGCTAGGGCCGGCCGCCCGGCCTGTCCTCCACCAGAGCGTAGTGTTTCTGCTTGAGAGCGCAGCTTTGGCCTGCTGGACGCGGTGCCGGCGCGCCACTACTGTAGCCAATGAGTAACGGGTGCACGCGAGGGAGCTGGTTCGAAGAAGCCAGGGCGGAGCAGCCGGACGCGCCAAGGGAGGAGGAACCCATGGATCTCGTCTTCTCGACCGATCAGTATGCCCGGGCCAAACGCTATTCTGCCTGGCGCGATGCCATTTGCGACGTCTATGTCCATGTCGATGTGAAAGCCACCGAGCCGGAGCGCTATCGCGGCTTCATCAGGGAAACCAAGTTCGGTGACGTGGTGATGACGGACATTCTGCTGTCCGAGCAGCGCATCAAGCGGAACGGCCAGCACATTTCAAAACTGGACAAGGAGTGTTTCTATGTCCAGTTCGTGCGCAAGGGCCACATGACCGTTACCCAGCGCGGGCAGGCGCACCGGTCCAATGCGGCCCGCGGGGCCATCTTCTCGGCGACCGAACAGTACGAGCTGCAGGGCCAGGGCGAGGTGCGCTCGCTCTATCTCGAACTGCCGCGCGCGGCCTTTGCCCAGCGCTTCGCCCTGGACCGCATTCCGGTCTCGGCCACGATCGATACCACGCGCGGGGTCGGCAAGATCGCCAGCGAATTCTGCGGCTCGCTGGCCAGCGAGGGCACCGATCTCGATGCTGACCTCCGCTCCGGCCTGGGCAATCAGCTCATGGACATGCTCGCCTTCACGCTGCAGGCGCAGGCCGGCGAACTCCCCGCCGCGGAGGGCTGGGCCCGCAAGGCGCGCCTCAAACTGGTGCAGCAATGGATCGACGCGCATATTGTGGACCCCGAGCTGTCGCTGGACGATGTCGCGGCGGCCAACGGCATGTCGCTGCGCTACCTGCACGTCCTGTTCGAAGCCTGCGACATGTCGGCTTCCGAATGGATCTGGAATCGGCGCCTGCAGCTCGCCTATGACAGCCTCGCCAAGGGCGGGGGGCACAGCATTACCGCGATTGCGCTGGATCACGGCTTCAACAGTCCAACGCACTTCACGACCCGCTTCCGGCGCAAATATGGGGTATCCCCGCGCGACGTAGGGCGCCCGGCATCCTAGCGGTGCGTCACTGCGCGGCCGGCGGCCATCATCGCGCGCAAGCCGGAACGGGTCCGTTCCGTGCAAATCTCAGATTGCCGGCGTACCTCTCACCGGTTGCTGGGGAACTCAAAAGTCTGTAGGCCGCCCTTGAATTCGCTGTCGGATTTTGGCGCGATGAACCCATAATCCTAGTTTCCGCGGACACATAAGTTTGCGGGTATTGATCGTGGTCGACGGGACGGCACGGGAGTTCTGATCCGACGACCTTCGGTTTTGCGCTAGCGTCGGTTTTGGACGTTGCCGCCGCGTCAATGATCGTGCTGTTTCGGGGAACTAGTCTGCTTGGAGCGACTTCAGCCAACACCGTCGGCGGAGGCCGGACCTCGGCAGGGCATCGCGGCGCACCAGTTTAGACCAGTGACTGCTTCGCGCCCCATTTCGGTCAGCCAGCGTCCCTGGTTCAATTCCTAAGAGCAGACGTGGACCCCTGGTATCGCCTGTGGCGTTTCAGCCAAAGAAGGTAGTGATCGCAAGCCAGCCGGCATAGGCAAAGGCGGCAATGACGCCGGAAACGATGACGACTGAAATGAGCGAGACTACGGCGCCGATCAGAATCCAGAGTCCATCGCGCTCGATCTGTCCCAGCGCCAGAATGCAGATGGCGATCGCGGGCAGCATATTGCCGAGTGGTATAGGCAGAAACAGGATGACCGCCAGGAGCAGGACCAGGGCGCCGACGAGGTATTCGGCGGGCGGCTTGGCCAGCATGCCAAGGCGCGGTCGCATCAGCCTTTCCGCCTTTTGCAGCCATGGCCCGACCTTGGCGAGGACCTTTTCGAAATCGCTACGGGCAAAGGATCGGTTGGCAATCAGCCGGGGCAACCAGGGCGATCGGCCCAGCATGAGCTGGGCGCCCAGAAAGACCAGCGGCGCGCCCAAAATGCCGGAAACCCCCGGCGGCACCGGGATCGTATTGGGCACCGCGAAGATGAACAGCATGGCGGCGATGGCGCGATGGTCAAGCTCGGCCAGCAGATCGCGAATATAGATGCGATCGCGGCCGGGCTTGGCCGCGATCCGCAAGAGAGTGGCGGAGAGGCGGTGATCGAGGCCCACGTCAGGCGTCTCGATGCGCTCAGCCTGCAAGGGGGCCGGGTCAGCCATGCCTGGTCAGAATTCCATGTCGCCCATGTCGCCGAAATCGTCGCCGCCACCGCCATGATCCTCTTCGGGGGCAGGCGCTTCCTCAGCCATGGCCTGACCGGGGGACAACATGCCCGCAATGGCGCTGCCCAGCAGCACGCCACCCGTCACGCCCAAAGCCGTCTGGGCGGCGCCGGCAAGGAATCCACCCTGCTGCCCCGACTGGCCCTGCAGGGGTGACTGCCGTTGCGGCTGCTGGCGGGCCGGTTCCTGGCCGCCGCCGAACAGGTTGCCGAACAGACCACCAGCGGGCCGCTGTGCCAGCTGGGCCTCGAGTTCGGCAGTGCGGTGCTGCGCCACGGCTAGGGCATGCTCCTGCACCAGAACAGTCTGCGCCATATAATAGGGCGCGGCAGGATCCTGTGTGATGCGCTGCTCGATCAGCGCCACGGCATCGGCATCACGATCGGGATGCTGAGCGGCAACGGAGTCGAGGCGGTCGAACAGGCCCTCAATGGCCTTGCGGTCTTCGGGTGCGAGCATCGGCTTGTTCCTACTCTTCGCGCTGGCCGGTAAGGCTCAGCAGCAGCTGAAAGATATTGATGAAGTTCAGGTAGAGCGACAGCGCCCCCATCACGGCGAGCTTCTGATTGGCCTCGGCGCCGGCATGTTCGGCATATTGCTCCTTGATGGACTGGGTGTCCCAGGCGGTCAGACCGACAAAGACGATGATGCCGATGATCGAGATGGCGAATTGCAGGGTATCCCAGCCGAGAAAAATGTTGATGACAGAGGCAATGATAACCCCGATCAGGCCCATGATCAGCAGCGAGCCGAACTGGGTCAGGTCACGCTTGGTGGTGTAGCCATAAAGGCTGGTGGCGCCGAACATGGCGGCCGCCGAAAAGAAGGTGCGCACAATGCTGGTATCGGTAAAGACCAGGAAGATCGAGGCCAGCGACAGGCCCAAGACCGCGCTGAAGGCCCAGAAAAATGCCTGGGCGGTCGCCGCGGAGATGGAATTGATCTTGAACGAGAAGAACAGCACAAAGGCCAGCGGCGCCAGCATCACCACCCACTGCAGCGGCGAGGAAAAGATCGGCACGTAGAGGGCCGGCGTATTGCTGACAACGAACGACACCACGCCCGTTACGACCAGCCCGATCGCCATGTAATTATAGACGCGCAGCATGTGGCTGCGCAGGCCTTCGTCAAACTGGACAACCGTATTAGCCGGATTGGCCCAGCGGGATTGAGATTGTGGTGCTCTCATCGGTTCATCTCCAAGGTTCAGTAGAGGGTGTCGGCCAGGCCGAGGGCGGCCGCGCCGAGAATTTCCGAGCTGCCGTCCCCGAGAAGGGCGTAGGCCACCTCGCCGATCTGCCAATGCGCGGCCGACAGATCGCCCAATTCCAGGATATCGACCGGCGCCACGGCAAAGCCGCCCGGTCGCGCTGCAAACAGCGACATCGTGCCAAGCTGGTCAGTCTGGATCGCCATTTCGATGCTCGGGCCGAAACGCGATGGAAAGACCTGGACGTCGGTCACGGTCCAGTCCGCCGGCAGCTCCGGCATGGCAATGGCTGTCGCCGAGAGCAGTTCGGACCGATCATAGTCGGGCACTTCCGGCTGCGAGAACATCGCTGCCCGCAACAGGCTGGTTTGGCGGGCGCTGACCGCCGCTTCGACATAGGCCGGCAGACCGCTGGCGTCTGGACCGGCCGGTGGGGAGACCAGGGCATGGGCTGACCAGCCTGCCGCGATCAGCACTGCCGCAGCCATGGCGGGCCGCAGCCGGTAGAGCCACGCTTGCCGCGTCAATGCGCCATCCATGCGCCGCGCCGCGTCATTGGTGGTGGGGCGCACAAAGCCCGGCTTGATGGCCAGTGCCATGCGCAGCTCATCGCGATTGCGCAGATCCGCCATCACCTGGGCGGCCTCATCGGGCCGCGCCGCCAGATAGGCTTCGACCTCGACCCGGCGGGCGACGTCGAGCTGGTCATCGATATAGGCGTGAAGGTCCTGAAGGGATACCGGATCGCGATGCGTCATTGCGGGCCTCCGACAATCTTGAAGCGAACAACGTCACCCCTTGGGTTGGCCTCGATCTCGCGCAGGCGCTCGCGTGCGCGCGCAACCCGCGACATCACGGTGCCAATCGGAACGCCAAGGACATCGGCCGTCTCCTGGTAGGACAGCTCCTCGATAGCCACCAGATGCAGAACGGCGCGCTGCTCCTCGGGCAGCGCCAGGAAGGCCCGGCGCACTTGCGACAGGCGCACGCTGTCATCCTGTAGCGGCGCGGCAAAGGTGGGCTGCAGCTGGGCCGCCGCCGCATCGCGGCGCGCCATGGCCGCGCTCGAGCGCTTCCGGTCAATGAAGCGGTTATGCAGGATGCCCATCAGCCAGGCCTGCAGGTTGCCGTCCGGCCGAAAGCTGCGCCGGCTTTCATGCGCCTGCAGCAGCGTGTCATGCACCAGGTCTTCCGCATCGGCCTCATGCCGGGTAAGCGAGAGGGCATAGCGCCGCAATCCAGCAAGCTGGCTCATGACATTGGTACGGGGCGCTCGTTGTGGCATGAACTATATGCGTGTCCCGGGCGGCGTTTATTCCACTGGCGACAAAATATTGCGCAGCGGCACTCAGGCCGCAGCGCCTTTGACCGCCGGCAATTGCAGGGCTCTACTGGCAGGAAGCACCCGCTGCAGGATATCGGCAAGCGTGATGATGCCGCGCACGGCGCCATTTTCCATGACAACGGCGAACTGCACACTCGATTCCCGCATGCTGGCGAGCGCCTCGTAGACCGGGGTTGCCGCGTCGAGAAGGAAAGCCGGCCGGGCGCTGACGGCGGCGCGCCCGCCATCATCGAGCAGCAGCGTGTCGCGCACATGCACAACAGAAGGCGCGGCGTCATCTGTGCCAAGCAGCAGGATGCGCATGTGTCCGGAAGCCGTGGCCACTTTGCGCAGCTCGGCGACCGTCGCCGCCGGCGTGACATGGGTCGGCTTGACGTCCTTGGCGACGAGCGCGCTGACCGGCAGCGTGCCAAGGTCGATGAGCCCCGAGATCTGCTGTTGTACGCCCGTTTCCAGCACACCCACCTTGGCGGAATGCTCGACCAGTTGTCGGATCGTGGCGATATCCTGCCCGCCGACCGCAGCGCTTTCCACCGGCTCGACGCCACTGGCCTTGACCAGACCATTGGCGATGGCATTTACCCAGACCAAAAGCGGGCGCAAGGGCCAGATATAGGCCCGCGCAATGATGCCGATGGAGAGCGCCGACTTTTCGGGGTGGGCGATGGCCCAGGACTTGGGGGCCATCTCGCCGACGACCAGATGCAGGAAGGTGACGAAGAACATCGACAGGGCGAAGGCACTGCCGCCCGCCACCCAATCGGGCATGCCCCAGGACAGAAAGATCGGCCCGAGCGCATAGTCCACGGCAGGCTTGGTAACGGCGCCGAGCGCGAAGGTGCATACGGTAATGCCCAGCTGCGCCCCCGCCAGCATGAGGGTGAGGTCGTTCATGCCGCGGAGGGCGGCCCGGGCGGATCGGCTGGTGGCGGCCAGTTCCTCGAGGCGGTGTCGCCGCGCGCCCAGCAGGGCGAACTCGATGATCACGAAGAAGGCGCTCAACGCGATCAGCGCAATGGTGACGAGTATGACGATCAGCGGGCTCATTGGTCGTCCTCGGATGCTTCAATTTCTACCAGACGAACGCGTAATTCGGCGGGAACGTGGCGCTCGACGCGCAACACGTCCACCTCCAAGCGCCGCCGCAGCGGCCGATGATCCACCAGATCTGCAGGATCGACCGGCAAATTCACCACCACGGTCTCGCCTTCCTCAGGCAAGGCCCCCAGCTCTGCGATGAGCAGGCCGGCAATGGTCTCGACATCGCCCCGCGGCAGCTCATGACCGATGGCGCGCTCGACCTCGTCCAGATGCACATCGCCATCCATCATCCAGATGCCATCAGCTTCGAGAGTCACGGCATCACCGAGCTCGGTGTCGTGCTCGTCCGTGATCTCGCCCACGATTTCCATCGCAAGATCCTCAAGCGTCAGGACCCCGGCGAAGCCGCCATATTCGTCGATCACGCAAGCAAGCTGATTATCGCTCTCCATCAACTGGGCCAGCGCATCGGGCAGCAGCATCAGCGTCGGCACCACCGTGGCCGGCTGCATCACGGACGATACCGGCGCGTCAGCTTTCCCATCAGCAAGATGGGCCAGCACGTCCGCGAGATGGATGACACCGATCGGCGCGTCTCCCTCGTCGATGACAGGATAGCGCGTATGGGCGCGTGCCATCATCTCGCGCACCTCGCCAAGCGTCGTCAGGGGATGCACCCAGTCGACATGGGAACGTGGCACCATGGCATGCTCGACGTCACGCTGGGGGAAGTCGAGAATACGATCCATCATCAACGACAGCTCGACCGGCAGGTCGCCGCTCTCACGCGAGTCGGCAATGATGCGCGGCAGATCCTGCGCCGAGGCACTGACGTCGATGTCATGGACCGGTTCGATGCGCAGGGCCTTGAGCAAGAGGTTGGCGGCCATATCGAAAAACCCGATCAGCCAGCCGAAGACAGTCAGGTAGATGACGGTGGACTGGGCAAGGCCGCGGGCCAGCGGCTCCGGGTTGGCGATGGCCAGGTTCTTCGGATAAAGCTCGCCAAAGATCATCTGCACGATCGTGGCAAAGGCCAGGGCCGACACCGTCCCCACCGTGACGCCGATCTCGGCCGGCACACCCACCCCACCCAGCAGCGTACCCAGCGATGAGCCGACCAGCGGCTCGGCGACATAGCCCACCAGCAGGCCGGTAATCGTGATGCCCAGTTGGGCGCCCGACAGCATGAAGCTGGTCCGCTTGGTCACCGCCAGCGCCTTTTCGGCCGCCGCATCGCCCTCGGCTGCGCGTGCGGCAAGCCGCGTCCGATCCACCGACATATAGGCGAATTCCTGCGCGACGAAATAGCCGTTGGCGGCAATGATTGCCAGGATGACCAGGGTACCCAGCAGCAGAAACAGGATGGGTTCGATCACCGGCTGGACTCCAGCACCACCATCACAGGCGCGAGGTTAAGAAAAGTCACTGCGTCCATTGCAGGTTTGACGCGGTCGGGAGGCGAGTTGAGGTAAGGCATGCAAGGGATGCGGATGCAGCACGCCATTTATTCCATCCTATCGAAAATTTTCGCATCCGAGCGCGCTCACGGTGAGCCGTTGCCGTTTAGCGAAGCGTTTCAAAGAGCATCTTGGCGGCACGGCCAACGTCGTCTTGCTGGCCGGTGGAGACCAGCGCGTAAGCCACGTCACCGAGCTGCCAGTAGGCGGTTGTCGTGTCCTGCACGTAGCGGGTGCGCGGCAGCATGATCAGAAACCGACCCGGTCGGGCAGCGAAGAGGGAAACCAAGCCGAACTCGGCCGTTGTCAAGGCCACTTCCACGCTCGGTCCGTAATCGGAAGGGTAAACCTGGACGTCGGTGATTGCCCAACCTGGGGGAAGCGGTGGCAGTCGCAGTTCCGTGCGCGCCAGCAATTCGGCAGGATCATAGTCGGTGCCCGGCATCTGCGAGTGCATGGAGGCGCGCAGCTCGGTGACATGATGCGCCTCGACGGCTGCCGAGACATAGGCAGGGACCGCGCTGGATGCCAAAGCTGTGGTGGTTCCTGCCTGGTCGTGGGCGAGCCAGCCCAAGGAGAGCAGCACCGAGGCGGCCAGCAGCGGTCGCACCCGCCGAAAGAGCTGTTGCCGGTGCAATCGGCGATCAAGACGACGCGCCAGATCCTCGGTTGCCGCCGACGGCTGGGCGTGGTCGCCCGCCAGGACAATCCGCAGCTCGCTGCGCAGCCGAAGATCGGCCAGGACCTGCGCCGCCTCCAGTGGGTTTTGCGACAGCCAGTGTTCCACTGCCATGCGGCGCCGGGTGTCGAGTTGGTCGTCGGCATAGGCCATGAGCTCGACCGGATCGATGGGCTCGGCTTTGCGCATCAGTCGCCTTCCTTGACCAATTTGAGCGGTGGACCGGCTTCCCAGCGGCGCAGCGCCTCGCGACCGCGCGAGAGCCGCGACATCACCGTCCCGGCGGGAATGCCGAGCACCGTGGCCGCCTCCTCATAACTCAATCCTTCGATGGTCACGAGATGCAAAGCTTCGCGCTGTTCCTGGGGCAATAGATCGAAGGCGCGACGGACCTGCGACAGGCGCAGGGTCTCGAACTGGTTGGCCGGCAGGTTTTCGGCCATGCGTGCCACGAATTCCTGTTCATGTCCCGCAGCGCTCGATCTGGAACGCCGGCGATCGACAAAGAGGTTGTGCACGATGGACAAGAGCCAGCCGCGCAGATTGCCGTCGCTCTGGAACGTGGCGCTGCGCTCATAGGCCCGCAACAAGGCGTCCTGCACGAGATCTTCGGCTTCGGTGGCATTGCGCGTCAGGCTGAGCGCATAGCGACGCAGCGCAGGCAATTGCCCGAGAACGTCCGACTGTCGAAACCGCGCTGCTGCCATGCCTGCCTAAAGCCCTCGCTGTGGCGCCTGCCGTTCAGGCAGAGAAGCACCGGAGGGGTCGGCACGCAAGCCATCCTCCCGCACCCCTGGCTCGAACAGGGACAGCAATTGTGCCGAGCAATGATCGAGATCGACCTTGGGATCGTGCGCCAATTGGCCAAGGCCGCTATCGATCGCGCCGAAAATGGCGCCGGCCACGACGTCGACATCGAAATCCTTGAAGACCCCCGCATGCTGCCCGGCCAAGAGGGCCTCGGTCAGCCAGGCATGCTGCTCGCGCCAGATGGCGGGCGGACCGGCATACTTGCGCTTTCCCACGCTTGCCACCCCGATGGCGAGATGGCGCATGGCGACGACGTCGAGGTGCCGATCGCGCAACTGCCAGAGATGGGCGGCAACGAATGCGGAAATGCGGTCCCAGGCATCGTCGTGCATTTCCGCCTCGGCGACGGCTGCGAGGAAGGTCCGCTCTCGCAGGCGCTCGCGCACGGCGGCCAGCAGACCATCCTTGGAGCCGAAGTAGTAGCAGATGATGCCCTTGGCGACCTTTGCCTCCCGGGCGACGCGCGACAGCGAGGTTTCCGCCAGGCCGCCGCGCGCAATCACCCGAATGGTGCAATCGATGATGTGTCTGCGGCGCGCTGCCTCGAGAGACCCCATCATCGCCATGCCTCAGGCGACCTTGGATATGTCGGGCACGGCGTCGAGCAGCATCCTGGTATAGTCGGCCTGCGGGTTGTCAAAGATCGAGTCAGTAGGACCGCTTTCCACCAGGATCCCGTTGTGCAGCACGCCCACATTGCTCGACATCTGCCGTACCACGGCCAGGTTGTGGCTGATCAGCAGGTAGGTGAGGTTGAACTCGTCCTGCAATGCCTTCATCAGGTCGAGCACCTGGGCTTGCACCGACACGTCGAGCGCCGAGGTCGGCTCGTCGCAAACGATGAATTCAGGTTGGCTCGACAGGGCGCGGGCGATGGCGATGCGCTGGCGCTGGCCGCCCGAAAACTCGTGCGGGAACTTGCGCAGCACCGATGGATCCAGCCGCACCTTGACCAGGAGTTCGGCGACGCGGTGCTCCACCTCGGTCTTGTTACGGGCAATGCCGAGCGTGCGCATCGGCTCGGCGATGATATCGGCCACCCGCCAGCGTGGATTGAGGCTGGCATAGGGGTCCTGGAAGATCATCTGCACGCGCTTGCGGCGCTCGCGATGGCCCGAGCCGCCGGCCCAGATGTCGTGCCCGTCGACCAGGATCTGCCCGGCCGTGGGGCGGACCAGGCCGACGATCATCTTGGCACAGGTGGACTTGCCCGATCCGGATTCGCCGACCAGGCCGAAGGTTTTGCCCTTCTCAATGGAAAAGCTCACCGCGTTGACGGCGCGGAACAGCTCGACCTTGCCGGGCAGAAGCCTGGTAAAGCTGCCGCCGCCGATCTCGAAGTCGCGCACCAGTCCCTTGACCTGCACATAGGCCTGATCGTCGCCGGCTGCGGGTGCCGGCGCGATGCTGTTGTCCTGGCGTTTAATCGTCGGGATCGAATTGATCAGCTTGATCGTATAGGGCTCGCGCGGCCGGCGGATGATGTCGCCCACCGTGCCGGTCTCGACCACCTTGCCCTTGTGCATCACCACCATGCGGTCTGCCGTCTGGGCGATCACGCCCATATCGTGGGTGATCAGCATGATGGCGGCGCCACGGCTGGAGCAGAGCTTTTTGAGCACCTTGATGATCTGGGCCTGCACCGAGACATCGAGTGCCGAGGTCGGCTCGTCGGCGATGATCAGCTCGGGCTCGGCCGCAATGGCGAGCGCGATGACCACGCGCTGGCGCATGCCGCCCGAAAACTGGTGCGGATAGCTGTCGATGCGCTCGGCAGCCTTGGGGATACCCGCCTCGGCGAGCAGGTCGATGGCCTTTTGCCGCGCCTCGGCCGCGTTGAGCGGCAGATGCGTGCGGATGGTCTCGACCAGCTGTTCGCCTATCGTGTAGAGCGGGTTGAGGCTGGTGAGCGGGTCCTGAAATACCATGCCGATGCGCCTTCCGCGCAACCTGGCGCGGGCGTCCTCGGGCAGGTTGTCGATACGCTGGCCTTTGAGGCGGATCTCGCCGCTGGCGATATGGCCCGGTGGATCGATGAGGCCGATGACGGCCGAGCCGGTCATGGATTTGCCGGCGCCGGATTCCCCGACAATGCCGACCACTTCGCCGGGCATGATGTCAAAGGAAATGCTGTCGACGGCGCGGAACACCTCGTCACGGAAGGGAAACTCGACCATGAGATCCTTGATGGAGAGAACGGGCTCGGTCATCAGCGCAACTTCGGATTGAGGGCGTCGCGCAGCCAGTCACCCAGAAGGTTGACCGACAGAGCGAGCAGGATAAGGGTGATGGCGGGGAACAGCAGGATCCACCATTCGCCCGAGAACAGGAACTGCTGGCCGATGCGGATCAGGGTACCCAGCGACGGCTGGGTCGGCGGCACGCCGACGCCCAGATAGGAGAGCGTGGCCTCCTCGATGATGGCCAAAGCCAGCCCGATGGTGCCGATGACCAGCACAGGCCCCGTGACATTGGGCAGCACGTGCCGCAGCAGGATGAGGAACGGATTGACGCCCAGGATGCGGGCGGCGGCCACATAGTCCTTCTGTCGTTCGACCATGGTCGCGCCGCGCACTGTGCGGGCGAACTGGGCCCAGTTCGCCAGGCCAATGGCCAGGATCAGCACCCAGATGGCGGCGCCCTCCTGCTGGTTGGGGGGTATGAGGCCCCGCGCGACGCCAAAGATCAGCAGGGCGATGAGGATGGCGGGGAAGGATAGCTGCACATCGGTGATGCGCATGATGATGGCGTCGACTACCCCGCCGACATAGCCGGCAACAAGGCCCAGGCTCACGCCCAGCACCATGGCGAACAGCGTCGCCATGACCCCGACAAAGAGCGAGACGCGCGAGCCGTACATGATCGTCGAGAGGACGTCGCGGCCCTGGCTGTCGGTACCCAGGGTGAAGTAATTGCCGGCATAGGAACTCGAATTGGGGGGCGTGAAGCCGTCCATCAGGTTCAGGGTCGCCGGGTTGAACGGGTTGTAAGGGGCAATCCAAGGCGCCAACACCGCCATCAGGATCAGCAGTGCCGCAACAATCGAGGCCACGATGGCCACCGGCGAATGCCGGTAGGACCAGATGATGTCGGAGGCAATGAAGCTCTTCCAGCGCGAGGTGCTGGCGGCCGGCACAGGCTGCTCGGGCGAATGGGGTAGATCGGTCATCGCGCTACTTCCCTGACTTGGAGCCGTCCCGCAGACGCGGATCGACAATGAAATAGAGGATGTCGACGATGAGGTTGATGACCACGAAAACCAGCGCCACAAAGACGAGGTAGGCGGCCATGACCGGGACATCGACCGCGGCGACGGAATTGACAAACAGCGAGCCGACACCGGGCCACTGGAACACTGTTTCGGTGATGATGGCGAAAGCGATCACCGAGCCGAGCTGCAGGCCGGTAATGGTGATCACCGGCACCATGGTGTTGCGCAGGGCATGGCCAAAATTGATGGCGCGCTTGCTCAGACCACGCGCCTTGGCAAAGCGGATATAGTCGGTGCGCATGACTTCGAGCATTTCGGCCCGAACCAGCCGCATGATCAGCGTCAGCTGGAACAGCGAGAGGGTGATCGCCGGCAGGATCAGCGAGCGCAGCCCCGATGGGGTGAGCAGACCCGTGCGCCACCAGCCGAGCTGCACGGTCTCGCCGCGCCCGAAAGAGGGCAGCCACTTGAGCTCGACGGCGAAGATATAGATCAGTCCGATGCCAATCAGAAAGGTCGGCAATGACACGCCGACCAGCGACAGGGTCATGATGACGCCGCTGGAAAAGGCCCGCTGCCGCAGGGCGGTATAGATGCCGAGCACGACGCCCCCGACCAGGGCGATGATGGAGGACGCGACAGCGAGCTCGACCGTGGCGGGGAGCCGCTCGAGGATCAGCTGGCTCACGGGCTGCTGCAGTCGGTAGGAAATACCGAACTGCCCCTGCAGAGCATTGATCACGAAGTAGAAAAACTGGACATAGAACGGCTGATCGAGACCGAGCCGGGCGCGGGCGGCATCAAAGTCGGCCTGAATGGCATCCTGGCTCAGCAGGGCCGCTAGCGGATCCCCCACATAGCGGAACACCAGGAAGGCGATGAACGCGACCACGAGCATGACGAGGACGGACTGCATGAGCCGTCGGGCGATGAAGGCGAGCATGGAGCCCCCTCAAAAGGAGAACCGCCACGGGAGGTCAAGCATCCCGCGGCGGGTCTGGATTGGCGGGCTTTACTCGAAGGTGACCGTGGTCATGTTGGGCTGGTTTTCCGGCTGAACCGGCAGCGTGATGGTGTCCTTCATGGCATAGGCCAGCACCTGGTTGTGCACCGGCAGCAGCACGCGGTCCGCTTTCACCACTTCCCAGATCTCGGCAACGGTCTGGTTGCGGACGCTCTCATCGCTTTGCGTGCCGAGCGAGATGATCTTCTCGTCGAGTTCGGGATTGGAATAGAGGCCGACATTATAGGTGCCGTGCAGATCGGTCTTGGTGTGGATTAGGTCATTGAAGACATAGGCACTGTCAAAGGTCGGCACGCCCCAGCCGAGCAGGTAGAAGTCGCTCTCGTTGGCGAGAATGATCGGGGAATGCTCTGCGACCGGACGCGAGGCCAGGGTCACCTGGATGCCGATCTGGCCGAGCATGCCGACATAGGCGGTCGAGATGGCCTCATCGTTGACATAGCGGTTGTTCGGCGTATCGAGGGTGACCGAAAAGCCATCCGGATAGCCGGCTTCGGCCATCAGTTCGCGGGCACGCTCCATATCGGGCGCCGGATAGGCGTCAAGTTCTTCGGTCCAGCCGGCCACGAAGGGTGGGTTGGGAATGCCGGTCGGGATCGACTGGCCACGCATCACCACCTGCTGGATGGCGTCACGATCGAGCGCCAGTTCCATGGCTTCGCGCACCAGCGGATTGTTGAAGGGGTTGCTGTCGGTGATGTTGGACGAAGCCAGCGGCTCGTCGCCGAACTTGTAGCCGAAATAGATGAAGCGGTTTTCCGGGCCGGTTTCGACCTTGAAGCCGTCGGTGCTGGACAGGCGCTCGATATCCTGAGGCGGCACGTCCTGGACGATGTCGACTTCACCCGAAAGCAGGGCCGAGATACGGGTCTGCGCGTCGGAAATGACGAAGTATTCGATGTCGGTCACTTCCGGCGTTTCGCCCCACCAGCCGTCATTGGCGGTCAGCACGGTGCGGACGTCGACTTCGCGCGATACCAGGGTGTAGGGGCCGGTGCCATTGGTGTTGAGCACTGCGTGGTTGCTGGCGCCGCCGGCAAAATCCTGCACCGTCTGCAGGTCGTTGGCTTCCGACCAGGTCTTGTCCATGATGAAGGTATTAGTGAGGTTGTTGGGGTAGATCAGCGCGGGACCGGTCATCTGGAATTCGACCGTATAGTCGTCAACGGCGGTCACCGACTCCACTTCAGCATGCAGCTGCTTCATGTTGGAGAATTCGCTCTTGGCCCGCTCGATCGAGAAGACCACGTCTTCTGCAGTGAATTCGGCACCATCGTGGAAGGTCACGCCTTCGCGCAAGGTGAACACCCAAACGGTATCATCGCCTTCCTTGAGCGCCCATTCGGTCGCCAGGCGCGGCGTCAGCGTGCCGTCATTGTCACGGCCGAGCAGGGTCTCGTAGATATGGTGGGCAAGGGTGTGGGTGTTGCCCTGGTTCTGCGAATGGGGATCCATCGTCAGCGCGTCGGACGAACGCGCCCAACGGATAGTCTCGGCATTGGCAACACCAATGAGCACTGTGGAAGAGACAAGAACCGCGGCAAGGCGGGCAATTGGTTTGTGCATCAACGTTCTCTCCGTTCCTGAACGACGACCTCCTCTCTGAATTGATGGGAGGCTTGCCTTACGAGAGACCAGTTTTTGGGTCAAATCAACTGAGCTCCCCGCACGATTTTTAGGTCAGGCGTGGTAGATAGACTTGCAGATGACGTATGATGGCCTGACTCACAGGCGCGATACACGGATTTATGCTCGTTCAAACAAAACATACGACTGCATGCGCAGCACGCGTCGTATACGTCGCCAAGGCGATATTTCTTCCATAGGTCCAAAAAAATATCCGCGAAGCTCCCGCCGAGGCCATCAACAGGCCGGCCAGCGCCGATCCGGGGGCCAGTGTCGTACCAGCGGCCTACTCACGCTGGTACGAAAATCTCAAGCAAGCATTTCGTTTCTTTGCAGTGTGCGAGTGACGTCGAGGCCGAGCTTCCAAGCGGCCCTCTAATCCGCCGACGCCAATTGCCGGGCTGATAAAAGGGCGAATGCCTAGGTGAGTCAGTGCTGCCATGAATCCACCTGCAAGGGGACTGGCTGCAATCTCGCGTTTTGACCGCAAAGCTGACTGACCGCTAACGGCCCCGATGAAGACGTTCGTCATTCTTTAGCCTTCTCAGCAAGGTAGTGTTTCAAGCGTGGGCGATGCATGGGCCTACCTTTTGCTGCTCGCCCCGCCCGACCGCCGATCAGCTGTGCAGCACACAGCCAGTGCTCGATCTTCGTCTGAGCCTTTGCAAGCCATCGGTGGTCATCGACAACACCCTGAACCGGCAGTTCGACGTCGCTGCACCCGATACCGCCTGGGTGACCGACATTACCTACATCAAGACCATGGGGGGCTTTGCATATCTGGCCGTGGTCATCGACCTGTTCTCGCGCCGCGTCATCGGCTGGTCATTGCAAAGCCGGCAGAGCAGCGAAGTCGTTCTGCAAGCGCTTCACATGGCGGTCCGGCGCGGCAAGCCCCAGAACACACGGTGCTGGTCCACTCTGACCAGGCTCCCAATTCACCAGCATGGACTGGGCCAGCTTCCTGCGACACCATAATCTGGTTCACTCCATGAGCCGGCGCAGAAACTGCCACGACAACGCCGTGGTCGAGAGCTTCTTTAATTTGCTCAAGCGCGAGCGCATCAGACGACGCACCTATCGAACCCGGGACGACGCCCGACAGGATGCGTTCGACTACATCGAGATGTGCTGCAATCCGACCCGCAAGCACGTCCGCAACGGCATGCTATCGCCCGTCGAGTTCGAGAAACGGCACCAAATCTAACCCCGAGGGTGTCTACAGAACGCGGGGCTATTCACTCCGCAGTTGTCGAAACCATACATAACCCGCTTCCAACAACTGAACGATCGGGTTCAGCACTCCAATTGGTGAACCGAATTTCGGGTTATCTCATTGGGAAGTCGGTGCTTGGCGCCTCGTTATGTGTTTCCCGAAACAGTCTTTTGAGTCCCCCCGCACCGGTCTCGCGACAAAAACGGCCATTGACGGGTCACGGGTTCAGGCGTATCTGCAGCCTCAGGACATCTCGCCCTAACGCGAGACGCATAGACCTGGGAGGGTCGCTGAAGATGGCTCCAATGCCCCTGACCGCGCCGGCGGTAAAACCGGCCAATCCAAATTTTTCCTCGGGCCCCTGTGCCAAGCGTCCTGGCTGGACGGTTGAAGCGCTGGCCAATGCGCTGGTTGGTCGCTCGCACCGCTCCAAGCCGGGCAAGGCGCGCATCCAGCAGGCCATCGACCTGACGCGGCAACTGCTCGAAGTGCCCGCCGATTACCGCATCGGCATTGTCCCCGCCTCCGATACCGGCGCCGTCGAAATGGCCATGTGGTCCATGCTGGGCGCGCGCGGCGTCGACATGCTGGCCTGGGAGAGCTTTGGCGAGGGCTGGGTCACCGATGTGGCCAAGCAACTCAAGCTCGACGATGTCCGCATCATCAAGGCGCCCTATGGCGAACTGCCCGACCTCAACCAGGTCGATACCGACCGCGACGTGGTCTTCACCTGGAACGGCACCACTTCGGGCGTGCGCGTGCCCGATGCCGACTGGATCAAGGCTGATCGTCAGGGCCTGACCATTTGCGACGCCACCTCGGCCGCCTTTGCGCAAAAGCTCGATTTCGCCAAGCTCGACGTCGTCACCTTCTCCTGGCAGAAGGCGCTGGGTGGCGAAGCCGCCCATGGCGTGCTGATCCTGTCGCCGCGGGCCGTCGAACGGCTCGAAAGCTTCAAGCCCGACCGGCCCCTGCCCAAGATTTTCCGCCTGACCAAGGCCGGCAAGCTGCTCGAGGAAGTCTTCGAAGCCGCCACCATCAATACGCCCTCGATGATCTGCATCGAAGACGCGATCGACGCCATGCAGTGGGGCCTCGATCTGGGCGGACTCAGCGGCATGCAGGCCCGGGCCGATGCCAATTTCAAGGTGCTGGCCGACTGGGTCGCCAAGACCGACTGGGTCGATTTCCTGGCCAAGGACGCGGCCAATCGCTCCAATACCTCGGTGTGTCTGTCGATCGTGGATCCGGCCATCGCGGCGCTGGATGACGCGGCGCAGGCCGCCTTTGCCAAGGCCATGGTGTCCCGGCTCGACAAGGCCGCCGTCGCCTATGATATCGGCGCCTATAAGGACGCCCCTTCAGGCCTGCGCATCTGGGCCGGCTGCACCGTGGAGACGGCGGACCTTGCCGCGCTCGTGCCGTGGCTGGACTTTGCCTTTGCCGAGGAAAAGGCCGCGCTCGACAAGGCCGCTGCCTGAGCCCCTCCCGACGGCGCGCGCGACGCGCCGTCCCTGCACCCCATCATTCATTCATCCACCGCCTGGCGGTGTGACGATATCAAGGAGGGCGTAATGCCCAAGGTTCTCGTTTCCGACAAGCTCAGCATGGCCGCCGTCCAGATCTTCAAGGACAATGGCGTCGAGGTCGACTATCTGCCCGATCTGGGCAAGGACAAGGAAAAGCTGCTCGAAGTCATCGGGCAATATGATGGCCTGGCCATCCGTTCGGCCACCAAGGTGACCGAAAAGATCCTGGCCGCCGCGACCAATCTCAAGGTCATCGGCCGCGCCGGCATCGGCGTCGACAATGTCGACATTCCCGCCGCCACCAAGAAGGGCGTCATCGTGATGAATACGCCCTTCGGCAATTCCATCACCACGGCCGAGCATGCCATTGCCATGATGATGGCGCTGGCGCGCCAGCTGCCCGAGGCCGATGCCTCGACCCGCGCCGGCAAGTGGGAAAAGAACCGCTTCATGGGCGTCGAGGTTACCAGCAAGGTGCTCGGTCTCATCGGGGCGGGCAATATCGGCTCGATCGTTGCCGACCGCGCCCAGGGTCTCAAGATGAAGGTCGTGGCCTTCGACCCCTTCCTGACGCCGGAGCGGGCGCTGGAGATCGGCGTCGAAAAGGTCACGCTGGACGAGCTGCTGGCCCGCGCCGATTTCATCACGCTGCACACCCCGCTGATCGACGCGACGCGCAATATCATCAATGCCGAAGCGCTGGCCAAGACCAAGAAGGGCGTGCGCATCATCAACTGCGCCCGTGGCGGGCTGATCGACGAGGCCGCGCTTTACGATGCGCTCAAGTCCGGCCAGGTGGCCGGCGCGGCGCTCGACGTGTTCCTCGAAGAGCCCGCGACCGCCAATCCGCTGTTCGAGTTGGCCAATGTCATTGCCACGCCCCATCTTGGCGCCTCGACCAGCGAAGCGCAGGAAAATGTGGCGCTGCAGGTGGCCGAGCAGATTTCGGCCTATCTCAATGCCGGCGAGATCACCAATGCGCTCAACTTCCCGTCCATCTCGGCCGAGGAAGCCCCACGCCTGACGCCGTTCATCAAGCTGGCCGAAATGCTGGGCTCGTTTGCCGGGCAGCTGACCGAAACGGCGATCATGGGCATCAAGATCGAATTTGAGGGCGATGTCGCCTCGATGAATACCCGCCCCATGGTGGCCTCGGCCGTCTATGGAGTGATGCGACCGATGATGCCGGACGTGAACATGGTGTCGGCGCCGCAGATCGCCAAGGAACGCGGTATCGGCGTTGAAGTGGTGACGCGCGAGCAGCAGGGCGCCTATGAGAACTATATCCGGCTGACGGTGGTGACCGAACGGCAGGAGCGGGCGGTGGCCGGCACGGTGTTTGCCAGCGGCAAGCCGCGCATCATCCAGGTCAAGAACATCAATATGGAAGCCGAGCTGACGCCCTCTATGCTCTATGTCACCAATGAGGACAAGCCGGGCCATATCGGCCGCCTCGGCACCCTGCTGGGGACGCTCGGCATCAATATCGCCAACTTCAACCTCGGTCGTGCCGAAGCTGGCGCCGACGCCATTGCGCTGGTGTCGATCGACGGGGCCCTCGACGAGGCGCAACTGGGCCAGATCGCGGCGCTCGAAGGCGTCAAGCAGGCCAAATCGCTGCGCTTCTAGGCATTAGCGCCTTGCAAGATTAGGGGGGTCGGCGCGCTGCGCCGGCCCTTTTTTTGCTGGCGACCGGCATGCAACTTATCCATTTTATCCCCGGGCCAGAAACCGCGCATACTTCTCCCATTCCCGCCACACACGCGGCCCCGACGCTGGGCCGGGCGGGGAGGATCGGATGGAGAGGGCGCTCTCCTGCGTGGGCAGAAGCGTGGCAGCCGGACCTGCAACATCGGTACCGCCTGATACCAGACCCCCTAAGCAAGCCGATACCGTGATGGGCGGCCCCTGGCTCCCCGAGTTTGTACACTGGCTTGAGTCAGAGGCCGCCCATTACCCGTGACACCGCAAGCGCAAGCCGGGCGGCGTTTCGGCACGTCGGGTGCGTGGGGTCGGAGCGTGCTAGCGCCGGCGGCGGGCGGCCCATTCGGCCATGGCGATGCCGGCAATGATGATGGCGGCGGCGAGGTAATGATAAAGTTCGAGCCGCTCGCCCAGAATGAGCACCGAGCCCAGCGCGCCAAAGACCGGGATCAGGTTGTGGCTGGGCGCGGCGCGGTTGGGCCCGACCAGTTCGACCCCCCGGGCATAGGCGATCTGGCTGAACATGGAAGGGAAGATCATCACATAGACCAGCACGACCCAGACCGTGGGCGACATGGCGGGGATGCTGGCAAAGGCGGTGATGCCCGGGCCGAACAGCTGCAGCATGACCAAGCCGGTGATCGCGGCGCCGGTAAAGGCGACGGCCATGAAACTCATCATGTGCACCTGGGGCCGGAACCGCAAGGCGAGCGTATAGGCGGTATAGGTCAGGCAGGCGAGCAGGACGAAACCGTCGCCGATATTGATATCGAGCGTGAGGATGCGGCGCAGGTCGCCATGGGTGGCGGTGAGCATGACGCCCGTGATGGCGATCAGCACGCCGACCACCTGCAGAATGGTGGCGCGGACGCGGAAGACGATGAAATTGGCCGCCAGAATCATCATGGGCAGGGCGCCCGTTTCGATCGAGGAATTGACCGCCGTGGTGGTGGTCAGCCCCATATAGAGCAGCACATTGTAGAGCGCATAGCCCAGCGCGCCATAGGCCATCAGCAGCGGCCAGGTGCGGCGGATCACCGGCCAGTCGGCCGCCAGGAAGCGCCAGGAAAACGGCAGGATGAACAGCGTGGCGCCCACGCAGCGGGCCGAAAGCAGCAGAAACGGGTCGATTTCGCCCACCACCAGCTTGGCGGCGACCACATTGCCACCCCAGAACAGCGGCGCCAGAATCAGCAGGAGATAGGGTTGATCGAGCAGTTTGGCGGAAATGCCGCGATTTTGGTGATCCAGCGGCTTTGTCATCGGGACCCGGGTGATGTAAGGACAGTCGGACTTAGCAGTTATTCGGCCCCGTTGAAACGTCAACACCATGGGTCGGGAAGACAGTGGTCCAATTTTGTTGAGGCGCGACAGGCATGTCGGGCCCTTGGTGTCACGCCGATCCTGGAGATGGAATTTCATGGCTAATGTGGTTGTCGTCGGCTCGCAGTGGGGCGACGAGGGCAAGGGCAAGATCGTGGACTGGCTCAGCGAGCGCGCCGATGTGGTGGTGCGCTACCAGGGCGGCCACAATGCCGGCCATACGCTGGTCATCGACGGGGTGAGCTACAAGCTGGCTCTGCTGCCGTCCGGTCTCGTCCAGGGCAAGCTTTCGGTCATCGGCAATGGCGTGGTGGTGGATCCGCACCATTTCGTCGGCGAGCTGGAAAAGCTGCGCGCCCAGGGCGTGGTCATCACCCCCGAAATCCTGCGCATTGCCGACAATGCGCCGCTGATCCTATCGCTGCATCGCGAGCTGGACGCCATCCGCGAGGATTCCAATTCGGGGCTCAAGATCGGCACCACCAAGCGCGGTATCGGCCCGGCCTATGAAGACAAGGTGGGCCGCCGCGCCATTCGCCTCGTCGATCTGAGCGAACCCGATACGCTGATGGTCAAGATCGAACGCCTGCTGACCCATCACAACGCGCTGCGCCGCGGCATGGGGCTGGTCGAGATCGAAGCCCAGAAGATCTTTGACGAGCTGACGGCGGTGGCCGCCGATATCCTGCCCTTCATGGACCAGGTGTGGAAGGTGCTGGACGACAAACGCAAGGCCGGTGCCCGCATCCTGTTCGAGGGCGCCCAGGGGGCGCTGCTCGACAATGATCACGGCACCTATCCCTTCGTGACCTCGTCCAACACCGTTGCCGGGCAGGCTGCGGCCGGTTCGGGCCTTGGCCCCACGGCCATCGGCTATGTGCTGGGCATCACCAAGGCCTATACGACCCGCGTCGGCGAAGGCCCGTTCCCCTGCGAGCTGGACGACGAGATCGGCCGGCACCTGGCAGTGGTCGGGCGCGAAGTGGGCGTCAATACCGGGCGGCCGCGGCGCTGCGGCTGGTTCGACGCCGTGCTGGTGCGCCAGACCGTCAAGACCAGCGGCATTACCGGCATCGCGCTGACCAAGCTCGATATCCTGGATGGTCTGAAAGAGATCAAGGTCTGCGTCGGCTATGAGCTGGACGGATCACGGATTGATTATCTGCCTGCCTCAATGGGGGCACAAGCGCGGGTTAAGCCGATCTACGAGACGCTGGAAGGCTGGTCGGAGACCACGGCTGGCGCCCGTAGCTGGGCGCAGTTGCCGGCCCAGGCGATCAAATATGTGCGGTTCATCGAGGAGCAGATCGGGGCGCCGGTGGCCATGCTGTCGACGAGCCCGGAACGGCTCGATACCATCCTTGTCGTTGACCCGTTCCAAGACTGAGTTTTTTTGTTACAACACGTCGCAGACATCGTGAGTATCAAGTAACCAATGGCGGACTACAAAGAGCTGTTGCGCCGGGCAATCTCGGCGCTGCCGGAGAATAACGGGGCCGCCCGCCGCGCGGTCTATGAGAAGGCGCGTTCGGCCCTTGTCGGGCAGTTGCGGGCTATTTCTCCACCGCTGCCGGCGCGCGACATTACCCAGCACAGGCTGCAGCTCGAAGATTGCATTCGCCAGGTCGAGCAGGAGGCCAGCGAGGCCGTCATCACGCTGGGACGCGAGGGAATGCCCGCGACGCGGGCTTTTGAGCCGCGACCGGCCGAGGTCAAGCCGGCCGAGAGCAAGCCAGCCGAGGTTCTGGAGGTTGTTGCAGAGCCAGTAGCCCAGCCAGCCGCCAACGAGGTGTCCAAGGCGCCGCTGCCGCCGACGGAACACGCCGCGAAATCGACCGCCAACATGTCGATCGAGGAGATCATTGCCGAAGCCGCCGCGACCGGTGGCACCTCGATGATCCAGGTCCCGGTGGTCAACAAGCCGATACCGGGCAGCGAATCAGCTGTCCTGCCGTCGCGGTCAGAGCCGGTCCGCGCCGCGCCGATGGGGCCGGTCCCCACGACGCGCCCGCCGGAATCCCTGATCCTGCCGGTTACGAGCGACAAGCGCCCGACGCCGCCGGTGGCGGCCAATTCGCCCGGCGAGAGCTATCGGCCTGGCGGTCGCCAGGAACCCGTGCTGAGCGGGGCACAGGTCGCCGTGCGCCAGCAGACTGCCCCCGTCAGCGTGACTGCCGTGCAGCCGGCGCTGTCGGCCGTACGCGAAGTCGAGCTTGAAACCGTCGAGCCGGATGCCAGCGAGGCCGAGGGCGCCATTGAACGGGCGATCGAGACGCTCGATCGCGAAGCGCGCGGCGAGAGCAGTGCGGACAGCCCGGAATCCGCCCAGACGGTGGCAGAACGCATGTTTGCGCCGCCGCGTGGCAGCGCCGACGATGGCGATGACAGCGGCTTTGTCTCTTCGCCCACAGCAGGGCGGTCAGGCTCGGGGCTGACGATATTCCTTGTCGTGTTTGCCATCCTGCTGGCCGGCGTCGGTGGTGCCGGCTTCTGGGCCTGGCGCGAAGGCTATATCGATCTCGACCAGATGTTTGGCCAGGCACAGCCCGTGGTGGCCGAAACGGCCGATTCTGCTGTGCCGGGAACACCCACGCTCGATCCCGTGCAACAGCCCGGAACTGCGGCTGATCCGGTTGCCGCGCCTGGCAATACCGCGACAGCGCCGGTGGCCGAGCCGGCCAATACGCTCGAGGGGCTCGAGGCCGATGACCGCCTCGACCCGACGCCGCAGCCGGTGGTGCCGACCGGCAACGAGACCGTGCTGCCGCCGCTTGCCGATGCCGGTGCCGACGCCAAGGGCGAGGAACGCCTGCCGGGGCAGGACGCCAGCACCATTGCCGCCAATGATCCAAGCGCCTCGGTCGACCCGGCCGTCCTAGCGGGCAGCCAGTCGCTGCTGCTCGAGGCCAGCGCCACCGGCACCACCGGTGCGGTGCCATTCTCGGGCACGGTGGAGTGGCGCGAAGGCGTGGACGAACTGGGCCTGCCGACCCTGATCGGCCATGCCAGCATTCCGGCGCGCAATCTGGGGGTCGATGTGACGATCCGCAAGAATTCCGATCCCAGCCTGCCGGCCAGCCACCTGATGGAAGTCGACTTCCAAGTCTCGGACACCTTTATCGGTGGCACCGTGGCCAATCTGCCGGGCGTGCTGCTCAAGGATCAGGAACTGGTGCCGGGCACGCCGCTGGTGGGCGCTTCGGCGCGCGTGGTGGGCAATTCGTTCCTGTTCGCGCTTAGTGCCACGCCAGCCGATGCCACGACCAATACCGACCTGCTGGAAAACCGGAAGTGGATGGATTTGGCCGTGGTCTATGGCACCGGCCGCAATGCCATCATCACCCTCGAAAAGGACGATGACGCGCAGGCCCTGTTCGGCAAGGTCTTTACCGCCTGGGCGGAGTGAGGGCGCGCTAGGCGGGTTCCAGTCGCCGCTCGACCAGGCGGAAGCGCCGGTTGGCGAGGCTGGCAACGTCATCGGCGTGATGGCTGACCAGGATGGTGTGCCAGCCATGGCGCAGGGTTAGGGTGCGGACGAGGTCGCGCACGGTGCCACGGGTCTCGTCATCGAGCGCCGAGAACGGTTCGTCGAGCAAGAGCACTGGCCGATTGCGCAGCAGCGTCCGGGCCAGAGCCACGCGCTGCTTCTGCCCACCCGACAGCGTGGCGGTAATCTGGCCTTCGGTGCCCTCCAGCCCCACTTCGGCCAGCGCTTGGGCAATCCTGTCGTGTGCTTCTGCCCTTGGCGTGCTTGCGGGCAAGCCCAGCCGGACATTGCTGTCGGTGCGCAAGTGCTCGAACAGGCTTTCCGACTGCAGCAGCAGGGAAACCGGCCGCGCCTCAGGTGGCAGGGGCAGCAGGTCGATGCCGTCCAGCGTCAGGCTGCCAGACAGTGGTTGCAGAAATCCGGCTATCAAATCGAGCAGGGTGGATTTGCCCGAGCCGCTGATGCCCGAGACGGCGGTGATCTCGCCCGGATTGGCAGCAAAGCTGAACACATAGTGTGCTGCCTGGCCGGGATGGGCGAAGGTGAGCGCGTCAGCGAGCAGCATTGGCAATCCTTGAAAACAGTCTTGGCAGGCCGACAAAGGCGATGATGGTGCCGATCAGCAGGATGGCGGCAATGGCGGCAGCGTCATTGCTGCGATAGCTGCCCAGGGCGCGGAACATCATCAGGGGCAGGGTCTGGAAATCCTGGGTGCCGAACAGGGCAATGACGCCGAGGTCGCCCAGCGAGAAGCAGAAGGCCAGTGCCAACATGACGCCGATGTCTCGGCCGAGCAGCGGATATTCGACGCTGATGAACTGCCGCCAGCCGGAAAGACCGAGCGAGCGGATCAGCTTGCCGCGGGTACGAGCAATGGCCTCGAGCGGCGGGCCGAGCGTAGCCATGGCAAAGGGCAAAGCGAGCAGGCTGTTGGCGAGGATGACCACAAAGGGTGCCGCTGCCGTTGGCGAGACGCCCAGGCTACGCACCAGCAGAAAGAAGCCGAGCGACAGTACGACTGCCGGCACGGCCAGATAGGCAAAGACCGGCATGCCCAGCAGGGTGCGCCAGAGGCCGTGGGCGGTGGCGGCCCGGCCCAGGGCCAGCCCGAGGGCGAGGGCGAGCGTCAGAGCGGCCGAGGTCGTGCCGATGACGAGGCTGCTGAGCGCAGCCAGCCAGAAGGCAGGTCGCGCCATGAGGTTCCCCATGCCGGCGCCCAGTCCATCGAACAGAACGGAGGCCAGCGGCAGCACGAAGCCGATGCTGCAGGTCAGCAGGATCAGCGTCTGGAGGAGCCGGGCGACGGGGCGGTCGCGCCAGGTTGGCGCCACGGAGGCGCCGAAGCTGGTCGGGATCGGTGCCAGTGCAGAGGCGATCAGGATGACGCCCGAGCAGACGGCAATCTGGGTCAGGGCCAGGTGAACCGCGCCGGTCAGGTCGAAATCCTGGCGCACGGCGGCATAAATGGCGACCTCGATCGTCTGGTTCCCCGGACCGCCGCCCAGCAGTAGCACGATGGGAAAGCTGGTAAAGGCGAGCAGGAAGATGATGGCGGCAAGGCCGGGCATGGTGCCGCGCATGGCGGGCCAGTCGAGTATGGCAAAGCGCTGCCTTGCCGAAAGGCCCAGCGACTGGCCGGTCTTGAGGCGGCTGGCGGGAATGGCGTCTAGCCGGGCCAACAGGATGCGGGCGGCAAAGGCGCCGTCGAGAATCACATGGGCCAGCAGGATGCCGGAGAGGCCGAAGGCCGGATTTCCCAGCGGAAAGCCAAGCAGAGCCTGGCTGGCCTGGTTGATCCAGCCATTGCGGCCCCAGATGGCGAGCAGGCCAAAGGCCACCACCATGCCGGGGGTGACGATGGCCGAGGCGAACAGGCCGACCAGCAGATCGCGCCCCGGAAATCGCAGGCGATTGAGAGCCCAAGCCAGTGCCATGCCGACTGTCAGGGAGAGCATGGTGGTGAGGCCGGCCTGCAGTGTGGTCATGCGCAGCAGGTGGAGGATATCGATGCGCGAGGCGCTGCCCTCGCTGCCGGTGGCGGCAGCGAGGATTGCCCAGAGAACCAGGGTGATGAGCCCGACAATGGCCAGCGCCAGGCCCGTCGCGACGGCGATACGAGCGGGGCGAGCGGGCAGGGTCAGCATGGCGGGGCGGACCTACTGGACGGCGGTCAGCATTTCGTCGATCCAGGCCTTGGCATTGGCGTCGATTTCCGCATCGGTCAGGGTCAGCGTCGTGGCCGGCTGCGGGAGGGCCTTGAACACGGGATCGAGGCCGTCACCGAGATCGGTCACCGGCATCATCCAGTTGGTGGACGGAATGATCTTCTGCCCCTCGGCCGAGCTCAGATAGGCCAGGAACTGGCGGGCCAGTTCCTGATGCTTTGACGATTTGAGGATACCTGCCACTTCGGTCTGGGCCAGATGGCCTTCGTCGAACAGGGCGGCATGGATGGTGTCATCGTCTTCAGAAAGGATGTGGTAGGCTGGCGAGGTGGTGTAGCTCAGCGCCATATCGGCTTCGCCCGTCAAAAACAGGTTGTAACTCTCGCTCCACTCGCGGGTGATGGTCAGGATATGCGGCTTGAGGCCGGCCCAAATTTCGGGAGCGCGGTCGCCATAGGCGGCACGGATCCACAGCACCAGGCCCAGGCCGGGGGTGGCCGAACGCGGATCCTGGATGGCGATCTTGAAATCAGCCGGCAGGGCGATCAGTTCCTCGAAGGATTTTGGCGGCGTGGCGACGCTGTCGCTGTCATAGACAAAGGCAAAGTGGGCATAGTCGAAGGGCACGAACTGCGCGTCGGTCCAGGGTTCTGGCAGGGTGAGGCCGGAAAGGTCGAGGCCGTGATCGGCAAACAGGCCGGTAGCGCGGGCTTCGCCGGCAATGGCGGTGTCGAGGCCCACGATGAGGTCGGCCTCGGTGCTGTCGCCTTCGAGCTGGACGCGGCGCAGCGTGCCGATCGAGCTGTCGGCAGCGATCCATTCGACCGAGCAGCCAGCGCAAATGGCCTCGAAGCCCGCCTTCAGGGCCGGGCCGGGGCCCCATTCGGCAGCGAAGCCATCATAGGTGTAGATCTTGAGGACGGGCGCTTCCTGCGCCAAAACGGGGGTTGCAAACAGTCCGAATAGGACCGCAGCAACGAGACAGGTGGACTTGACCATGGGTCATTCCCTTCGTTGGTTGCGGTCATGAAGAAGGGGATGGTGTCAATGGCGGGACGTCGAGAGACGGCCTTGCCATCTCGAACTTCCTCCGCCAGCATGACCTGGTTCAGGTTCAATGGGTAACTCTCAGCTCCGGAAAACTCCGGAACACCCCAGCGAGACACCCCACACTTAATGAGAGCTTTGTGACAGTGCAAGAGACTTCCGCGCGCCCCACGGACCGCGAGATCATCCGCTTTGAGCGGCCCATGGCCATCGTTGGCGGCGGTTTCGTTGACCCGGAACTGCTGCGCGAACTGGCGGGACGGGGCGTGGCGCTGGTCGGGGCGGATGGCGGTGGAGACGCCATTGGCGTAGCCGGCCTCGTGCCCGAACTGATCGTGGGCGACCTCGATTCGCTCAGCGATCGGGCTGCGTGGGAAGCTCGGACACGAGTCATCCACATCCCCGAGCAGACCACTACCGATTTCCAGAAGGCGCTGCATTCGACCGAGGCGCCGGTGACCCTGGCGCTCGGGATGACGGGCAAAAGGCTCGACCACACGCTGGCCGCCTTGAGCGCGGTGCTGCAATATGCGCCGCAGCGCCGGCTGGTGCTGGTCGATGAAGTCGATGTCGCGCTGGCTGTGATCGGACCAATCGGATTTGCCGCGGGCGCGGGGGAACGGGTGTCGATCCATCCGCTGGTGCCGGTCAGTTTTCGCACCTCACGCGGCTTGCGCTATCCGCTTGATGGATTGCAGCTGGAGCCCGGCGGGCTATTGGGCACCTCCAATGAAGGTACGGGCGGGTGGGTCGAGATCGTGCCGATGGATGGCACGCCCTGGCTTTTGATCCTGGGCAAGGAAAGGCTGTGGGATCTGGTGGCAGCCTGAGGCCAAGGCCGCACAACGCAAAAAGGCCCGCGCAAGCGGGCCTTTGATGCTGGTTCGATCAGGCCTTACTGCGTGCGGAACCGCAAACGGCCGATCTCGTCATATTCCGACTGCTCGATCTTGAGCTGCTCGGCGGCCTCGCGCTGGTGCTCACGCTGATCCAGCAGTTCGACCTTCTTGAGGTCTTCGAGGGCTTCGGCCAGCGCATCCTGCGCCGCTTCGAGCTTGCCGCGCATATCGCTGGCGGAAGCGAGCAGATTGTCGCGCCGGGCCAAGGCCGCCTTGGCAAAGGTGGAATAGGCAAAATGGGCGATGTCGGAGATGCCGGTCTTGGTGTGCTCGATATCGATCTGCTGGTCGAGTTCGGACGCCATGCGCTCGAAGTCATTGACCATCATTTCAATCTGCGCCACCTGGCGTCGCTTCTCGTCCACCTGAAACTTCTTGAGCCGTATGAGGCTCTCACTGCGCGATTTCAAGACTTGTACTCCTTACACACCAAGTCAGTTCCGGGGCCAATACAGCGCCCCATCAGTCTGCCGCGCCCGCTTCGGCGATAATGGCCTCAAGCATCGAATAGCCTTCGGCAACTGTCGTCGTCTCTTCCCGGTCCTGGCTCAGAAAAGCTTCCAGGGCCGGATAGATAGCGATTGCGCGGTCCACTTTCGGATCTGACCCTTTCCGGTAAGCCCCCAGCCGGATCAGTTCCTCCATGTCGGCATAGATCGACATGAGTTCGCGTGCCTTGGCCAGGACCGGTCTGAACTCGACCGGGACACACCCTGGCATGGTGCGCGAGATGGACCGGAGCACGTTGACCGCCGGGTAACGTCCCCGTTCGGCGATCCCGCGCTCCATTACGATGTGCCCATCGAGAATGCCGCGAACGGCATCGGCGATCGGCTCATTGTGATCATCACCTTCAACTAAAACGGTAAATAGACCGGTAACAGAACCGGTGGTTGGCGTGCCCGGACCGGCCCTTTCCAACAATCGTGGCAATTCGGTGAACACGGTGGGCGGATAGCCCTTGGCCGTGGGCGGTTCGCCAATGGCCAGGCCGATCTCGCGCTGCGCCATGGCAAAACGGGTGAGGCTATCCATCATGCAGAGGACGCGCTTGCCCTGGTCGCGGAAATATTCCGACAGGGTCAGGCTCATATAGGCCGCCTGCCGCCGCATCAGGGCGGCTTCATCGGAGGTGGCGACCACCACCACGGCATGGGCGAGGCCCTCCTCGCCCAGATACTCCTGGATGAATTCGTGCACTTCGCGGCCGCGCTCACCGATCAGGCCAATGATGGCCACGTCCACATTGGTATTGCGCGCCAGCATGGACATCAGCACGGACTTGCCGACGCCGGACCCGGCAAAGATGCCCAGGCGCTGGCCCTCGCACACCGTGGTGAAGGTATTGAGACAACGCACGCCCAGATCGAGCGGGTCGCCGACGCGGACCCGGTCATGGGCGAGCAGCGGATTCTGCCGCAGCGGATAGGCAATGGCGCCGCGACGCAGGGGGCCCTTGCCGTCGATGGGCTCGCCATTGGCGTTGATGACTCGCCCCAGCCAGGCTTCGGAGGGAAAGGCGGCGCCGTCATTGCGCTGGAAGATGGCCTTGCAGCCGAGCCGGACGCCGGAGAGCTGGCCAAAGGGCAGACAGAGGGCGTGACCCGCCTTGAAGCCGATGATTTCGGCTGCCAGATGGGCGCCGTCAGTGGTCTCGATCTGGACGCGCCCGCCGACCCGCAATTCACGGACGGGACCGACGATTTCGATCAGCAGGCCCTGGACCGATTTCACGCGACCATAGACCTCGATGTCATCGATGGCCTCAATGGCGGAGATCAATGCTTTCATGGCGGGCTCAACTTGCGTGTCGCATTGCAGGCATTAAGGTTTCCGGACGGCCTCGAATCGAGAGCCTTCCCGAATCGACAGTAACCCAACGTTAAGCAAAAGGCGCTATTTCAGGCGATGGGGCGGTCCGTCTGCGCATTGGCGTGTGACCCCCTCCAAACCCCCCACACAGTCGGCATTGCTTGAATCTAAAGAGTCGGTTGAGCGACGCTCTTAAACCAATTTCTTAAGAAAAATTGATAAGAATAGTCTTTTAATTTCAATAAGTTAGACTAAATTGCGGGGAATGGCATTTGCGTATTGCGGAACCGAATTAAACTTTGTTAACTATTTGGACTTAGGGTTCAGTCATATCCAGTAGGGTTGGCGTGGGCAGGCCAGGTCCCACGGTTCCAGCAGGAACGAATGACAAGGGGAATATAATGCGGGTACTCCTTATAGAGGACGACAGCGCGACAGCGCAGAGCATCGAACTGATGCTCAAGTCGGAGAGCTTCAACGTCTACACCACCGATCTGGGTGAAGAAGGCGTCGATCTCGGCAAACTATATGATTATGATATCATTCTGCTCGATCTGAATCTGCCCGACATGAGCGGCTACGAGGTGCTGCGCACCCTGCGTGTCGCCAAGGTGCAGACGCCGATCCTGATCCTCAGCGGTCTGGCCGGCATCGAGGACAAGGTTCGTGGTCTCGGCTTTGGTGCCGACGACTACATGACCAAGCCCTTCCACAAGGACGAGCTCGTGGCCCGCATCCACGCGATCGTTCGCCGTTCCAAGGGTCATGCCCAGTCGGTCATCACCACTGGCGAACTGACGGTCAACCTCGACACCAAGACCGTCGAAGTGCAGACCCAGCGCGTGCACCTGACTGGCAAGGAATACCAGATGCTCGAGCTGCTTTCCCTCCGCAAGGGAACCACGCTCACCAAGGAAATGTTCCTCAACCACCTCTATGGCGGCATGGACGAACCTGAGCTCAAGATCATCGACGTCTTCATCTGCAAGCTGCGCAAGAAGCTTTCCGTTGCGACCGGCGGCAAGAACTATATCGAGACCGTCTGGGGTCGCGGCTATGTGCTGCGCGAGCCCGATGATGCGGAAAACTATTCCGAGAACGTCGCCTAGTTCTGCACGTCCATCCGAACAAATTTGACCCCACGTGCCCCGTCACGTGGGGTTTTTCGTTGTCGACCTGATTTCGGTCGACGCTGTCGAAGTCTGGACCGCTGTCTCGTCGTCTGCTCAGAAGCGCGCTCCAGGTCGCGCTGATGGCCCGTCCTTGAGGAGACGCATCATGATCCGCAGTGCCATGTTAGCCGGCGCCATTCTGGTGACCAGCGCTGCCTTTGCCCAATCCGGCCAGACGGTACCCGTCAATGGCATGGCGATGTATTACGAGGTTAGCGGCGAGGGCGATCCGCTCATCATGCTGCACGGCGCCTATATGAACATCCCGAGCCATGGGGGCGATCATTCCCAGGCTGGCGGAGACGCACAAGGTCTATGCCATCGAGTTCCAGGGCCATGGCCGTACGACCGATATCGATCGGCCCATCACCTATCCCCATCTGGCGGACGACGTCGCCGTCTTCATGGATGCAGTCGGGCTCGATAAGGCTGATGTGTTCGGCTATTCGATGGGTGCGGCCACGGGCCTGCAACTGGCCATTCGCCATCCCGAAAAGGTCGACAAGCTGGTGGCTGCGTCGGTGTCCTACGACGAGTCCGGCTTTCAGCCGGCCTTTGCCGCCATGATCCCATCCATGACCCCCGAAATGTTTGTCGGTACGCCGATGGAAGACGACTATGGCAAGCTTGCGGTCAACAAGGACGGCTTCCGGGCCTTGGTGGAAAAGCTGATCGCGCTGGAGCACGAGCCCTTGGCATGGGGCGCAGAGGTGGCTGCGCTTGAAACGCCGGTCCTCATCATCACGGGCGATGCCGACGTGGGCACCCTGGAGCACGCCGTGGCCATGTTCCGGCTACTGGGCGGCGGCGAGATGGGTGACATGGGCGCGCCGCTGCCGGCGTCGCGCCTGGCCGTACTGCCGGCCACCTCGCACACAGCGGTGATTGGCCAGACTGAGTTGCTGCATGCCGTCATCGAGCCCTTCCTGCGAGGAGAAACCCCCAAGGGAATGTTCGATCAATAGTCGGCAGCGCCTCGCCGGAGTGCCTTGCCTCTGCCTGCGCGGCCTGCTCAATTGCGGTCCATGACGACCGAGTCCGAGATCCATCGCGCTATCACGGTTACGTGGAAGATCGAGCGGCCCCGCCTTATCGCCGGGCTGACGCGAATGGTGCGCGACATTTCGTTGGCCGAGGAATTCGCCCAGGATGCCCTGGTCTCGGCGCTCAAGGCGTGGCCGGAGGCGGGTGTGCCGCACAATCCCGGCGCCTGGCTGATGCAGACCGCCAAGCGGCGGGCAATCGATCATTTCCGCCACAAGGCGATGGCGGCGACCAAGCTGGCCGAGGTCGGCCGGGGTATCGAGAACGAACAGCCCGACGTCATCGAGAGCCTGCATGAGGCCATTGACGATGAGGTGGGCGACGATCTGCTGCGGCTGATGTTTACCTCCTGCCATCCAATCCTGTCGCCTGAAGCGCGCATTGCGCTGACCCTGCGACTGCTGGGTGGACTGACCACCGAGGAGATCGCGCGGGCTTTCCTGGTGGCCGAGCCGACAATCGGGCAACGCATTGTGCGGGCGAAAAAGACCATTGCCCAGGCCGGCATTCCTTTCGAGGTGCCGCGGGGGCCCGAACGGGCGGCGCGGCTGGGCTCGGTGCTCAGCGTCATCTACCTGATCTTCAACGAGGGCTATTCGGCCACGGCGGGGCAGGACTGGATCCGACCACAGCTCTGCGAGGAAGCCATGCGCCTGGGACGCGTGCTGGCCCGGCTGGCGCCGGAGGAATCCGAAGTGCATGCGCTGGCGGCGCTCATGGAAATCCAGGCGTCGCGGCTGGGGGCTCGCACAGATCGCTCTGGCGCGCCGGTCTTGCTGCCGGACCAGGACCGCGGGCGCTGGGACTGGCTGCTGATCGAACGGGGTCTGCTGGCGCTGGAGCAGGCCCTGGCGCTGGGTGGGGAGGATGGACCCTATGCGCTGCAGGCAGCGATCGCGGCCTGTCATGCGCGGGCCCGCAAGGCGGCCGATACGGACTGGTCAAGAATTGCCGCGCTCTACGGGATGCTGATGGCGCGGACGCCCTCGGCGGTGATCGAGCTCAACCGGGCGGTGGCGGTGTCCATGGCCGAGGGGCCGGCGGCGGGGCTGGTCGTGGTCGACGCGATCCGAAATGATCCTGCCCTGGCAGACTACCACCTGCTGTTCGGCGTGCGCGGGGATATGTTGAGCCGGCTGGGGCGGCAGGCGGAGGCGGCTGCCGAGTTCACGCGGGCTGCGGCACTGACGCGCAATGCGCGCGAGCGGGACTATCTGATGGGACGCGCGGCCGCGGCCGAACAGGGCTAGGCGGCTTGGTCGAGGTCGAACTTGGATTCGAGAATGGTGCGGTCGAAGGGCTTCATCATATAGTCGCTGGCACCGGCCTTGAGGGCCAGCGCAATGGCGCCGATGTCGTTCTCGACGGTGCAGTAGACCACGTAGGGTTTCTCGCCGCCGACATAACCCCTTAAAAGCTTGAGGAATTCCAGCCCGGACAGGATGGGCATGTTCCAGTCGAGCAAGATGGCGTCAGGCATTTCGGCGCGGCATTTGTCGAAGGCTTCCTGGCCGTCTTCGGCTTCATCGACAATGTAGTCCATATTCTCGAGGATGCGGCGTGCGACTTTGCGCACGACGGTCGAGTCATCGACGATCAGGCAGGACTTCATGTCGAAAGGGCTCCGCAGCGACTGACGCGCCATTCATTGTGACGCAGCAGTTCCTAGCATTTGGTTAGCAAAGTGCTGACCGTTACGCCGCCGTTTCGGCCGGGCGAGGGATTGCCGTAAACAGGAAGACGTCATTCTCGATGCCGATGCTGATATCCATGTCGGTCATGCGGGCGAGAATGCCGGTATAGAAGGGCTGGATACCGCGGGCATCGACGAAGCCCTCATCAGGGGTGCCGGCGAGCAGGCCCGCCGCGCCGGATGGGATCAGGGTCTTCTGGCGCTTCTCGGGATCGCTCCTGGAGGTGAACTCGAACCGCTCATTGCCGGCATCGCCATTGATGGCCGCAGTGACCTGGCCGCCGCGCGGGACGGACATGGCGGCAATCAGCAGCATGTTCATGAACAGCTTGGCCTTGTGCTTGGGCAGCAGGATCAGCGGCACATTCCATTCCAGATCGGCCTTTTCGATCTCGAACAGGATGCGGGCGACCCGCTCGCATTCGCGCGTGTCGATGTCGGTGCCCGAGGTGGAGGAAGCGCCATAGGCCAGGCGGGCGAATTCGAGCTTGGCGCGGCTCTGGCGCGCGGCATTGGCGATCAGGTCGCGGGCACCGTCGGCCATGTCGGACTGGGCCGGGTCGCCCAGCACTTCAAGGCCATTGCCGATGGCGCCGATCGGGTTGATCAGGTCATGACAGACGCGGCTGCAGAGCATCGCCGCGAGGTCGGTTGCCTTAAGGTCGATGATGTCGGCCATGCTGCTGTCTCCGTAGCGCGGGAATGTCGGCAAAGAATCACTTTTGCCGACATTAGATGCTGAGGGTTAAAAGTGGACCCCCAATTGATACCGGGGACAGTGCGTCCACCAGGAAGTTCAGTTGATGGAGAGGTTCTTGGACAGTTCGGGCCATTTTTCCTCGGCCGTGCGGGCCGCGGCGTCAGGCGACAGCAGGAAGGCTTCGCGGTTGGCGGCCGAATAGAAAAGATAGAGCCGCTGCTTGAAGACAACGAAAATCGACGCGTCGCTGTCGGAGACGAAGCCGCGCGACACGCCGGTGACATCATGTCCGCCATATTGGGGGGCATAGATGTCGGGCGCGGTAGCGAAGATATCGCGGTTGGCCGCCGTGGCGAACCGCCAGACGACATTCTGCCAGTTGAATTCGTATTCGGCGCGCCCCAGCAGGGGGGCCGGTTCGGTAAAGTAGCTTACCGGGTCCATGCCCGAAATGGCCAGGCCGGTGAGCGGATCGGTGACGATCAGGGTGACCACGGACTGCGCGCGCGCCGGCTGCAGGGTGTTCGCGACCATGCCCAATAGCGGCAAAACAAAGGCGAGAATGGTTAAGATTTGTTTAGAGGTTTGCTTCATCTTCAAATCAATGATCGGCATGCGGGCGGATTTCAGACTGCCTCACAAAAGTTAAGGTCCAAGTGCCTATACGCCTGCAATTGCCGTATTTGCCCTCGCCAGGAGTTCTCCGATGATCAGACGCCTCGTCATTCTGTTTGCCATGCTGTGCGCGGTGGCTGCACCGGTTCCGGCCGCCTTCGCGCAGGGATCGCTCAGCGACACCTATTCGGGCGAAGACCTGGTCAATAACGGCAAGCAGTTCTTTGGCTCTGCCTCGCAAGGCCTGGCCTCGGTTGTGGAACGGGCGGTCAGCCAGTTCGGCCTGCCCAATGGCTATATTCTGGGTGAAGACGCCGGCGGGGCGCTGTTTGCCGGCGCCCGTTACGGCGAGGGGATTCTGCATACCCGCAATGCCGGCGAGTTCAATATCTTCTGGCAGGGGCCCTCGATCGGCTTCGACGTGGGCGGCGACGGCTCCAAGGTCATGATGCTGGTCTACAATCTCAGCCAGGTGCCTGACGCGCTGGGGCGGTTTGCCGGCGTCGATGGCTCGGCCTATGTGCTGGGCGGCTTCGGCATGACCGTGCTGAAGCGCGGCAATGTGGTGATGGTGCCGATCCGTTCCGGGGTCGGGGCGCGGCTGGGGGTGAATGTGGGCTATCTCAAGTTCACCAATGAGCCGACCTGGAACCCCTTCTGAGACATTAACTGCCGCCGATCAATTTTACCATGCCGGGGCTCAAAACCCCGGCATTGTCGTGACGGGGACGCCCATCCGCGTTAGGGTTAAGCACTGGTGATGATGGCGGCACTGCGCCATTGCTGCCAGAACGGGGAGGTCCAGGCGGGTCCAAGCCCCTGGTTTCGGAGTTCGGCCGATGCTCATCGAGAACGTCATGTATTTCGCGCTGGGCCTGCTGGTCGCGAGCCTGGTTGCACTGATCATGCTGCCGGCCGTGTGGAAGCGCGCGGTGCGGCTGACCAAGCGACGCATCGAGGCGGCGACGCCCATCACGCTGGCCGAGTTCCGCGCCGACAAGGATCAGCTGCGGGCCGAGTTTGCGCTGTCGACGCGGCGGCTGGAGATCAATGTCGAGACCTTGCGCAAGCGCTTGGCCGAGCAACTGGGCGACGTCAACCAGAAGCGCAACGAGCTGGTGCTGCTGAAGGCAGAGCGCGACAAGAACCTTGAAATCATCGCCGAACTGGAGAGCCGGGGCAGCGCCCTGCGCAGCCGCGTGACCGAGCTGGAGCGCGAAGCGACCGACCTGACGCAGCGGTTGCGGATGCGCGAGCGCGACCTGGCGCAGCGCGCCAGCGAGCGCGACACGCTGCCCAAGACCGGTCTGGTCGACGGCCATATGCTGACCGGCGATTACGAGCAGGATATCGAGCGACTGGGCGCCGCGCTGCTCATCGAGCAGAAGCGGGCGGGGTTTCTTGAAGATCAGGCCAAGAGCCTGGTCGACCGGCTCGAGACCACGGACCGGCGCAGCGCCGAAACCAACGCGGCCATCGCCCGCATGCGTGCGGCACTCGCCGAGCGCGATGACAGCAAGGCCAGCGACACCGATGGGCTGGTGGCGGCCGAAGCGCGCATGGCCAGTGCTGAAAACCGGCTCAATGCCATCCTGGCCGAGAGCCAGCAGGTCGTCGACAGGGCGACCGGGCGGGCCGAGCATCTGCTGGCCGACAAGCTGGCGCTGGAGGCCGAGGTTGAAACCCTGCGCAAGAAGGTGCTTGGCGTGGAATCGAGCATCATGGCCGATTGGGACAATGAACGGCTCGAAGAGGCCTATCTGCGCGAAAGACTCAACGATATAGCTGCCAGCGTCAGTCGGCTGGTCTATGCCGTCGACACCGACACCCCAGTGGCACCGAACCCCGAAGAGAGCCTGTTTGACCGGGTGCAGCGCTTTGCCGATGACGGGGAAAGCCGCGATGCCCTGCCGGCGGACCCCATGCCGATCAGTCGCCGCGGCTCGGTGTCCGATCGCATGGCGGCGCTGCGGGAAATCCAGGATCGCTAGGTCGAACGGCGTGCTGCTGGCCGTCTGCCGGGCGACAGGACCCTAGCGGATGCCGACGCTGCGGGTTAGCTCGCCGGTTTCCTGATTGAACAAAGCGAGCGTGGTGACGCCGTCGAGCGTATAGGTGACGTTGATGGCGCCTTCACTGACCAGGGCCGAGACCACCACGGCGCCGGCGGGCAGGGAAATGGCCTCGGCGATGGCTGGCGGGGGGGCATCGCGCATCACGCGATAGACAAGGGCGACGCCAATCGCCATAAAGCCCAGCAACAGGATGCCGATCGAGATACCGAACGAGCGGCGTGCCTTCCCCAGCATCGCGAGAGCCTCGGGCGTGAACGGTTCGTCCGCCTTTTGCTCGCTGGGCTCAGTTTCGTTAGGATTAGCCATGGCCGAAGATACCGCACTAGAGTTCGAGGGCGACGAGGTTGAAGTCGTGGTCGATGCCGAGATGGCCGGCGGGCGGCTCGACGCTGCACTGGCCAAGGCCTACAGCGTCCTCAGCCGCAGCCGGATCAAGGACCTTATCCTGACCGGCGCCGTCAGCATCGACGGCAAACCCGTCAGTGAGCCCAAATACCGGCTTAGCGCCGGCGAGACAATCATTCTTCTGGCCCCGCCCCCAGAAGATCCCGAGCCGCAGGCGGAGAATATCCCGCTCGATATCCTGTATGAGGATGACCAACTGATCGTGATCAACAAGCCGGTCGGCATGGTGGTGCATCCGGCTCCCGGCTCCCCCAATGGCACGCTGGTCAATGCGCTGATCTACCACTGCGGGGAAAGCCTGCAGGGTATTGGCGGGGTCAAGCGCCCCGGCATCGTGCACCGGCTGGATCGCGACACTTCCGGCGTCATGGTTGCCGCCAAGACCGAGCGGGCGCATCGGCACCTGTCGGCGCAGTTTGCCGATCACGGCCGCACTGGCCCGCTGCACCGGGCCTATATTGCCTTTGTGTGGGGGTCGACCGAGACGGCCAAGGGCAGCATCGACGCCCCGTTGGGGCGCGACCAGAACAACCGGCTGAAGCAGACCGTGCGCAAGGACGGCCGCGAAGCCATCACCCACTATATGGTGGAGGCGCGTTTTGGCGACGAGGGCTGGGATATTACCCGCATCCAGTGCCAGCTCGAGACCGGTCGCACGCATCAGATCCGCGTCCATATGGCTCATATCGGCCACCCGCTGGTCGCCGACAGCGTCTATGCGTCGGGCTATGCCACCAAGATCAACCGGCTACCACCGGAAGTCGCCGCGCCGATCCAGGCACTGGGCCGGCAGGCGCTGCATGCGGCCGAGCTGGGCTTCGAGCATCCGGTGACCAAGGAAGAAATGTCGTTCGAGGCGCCGCTGCCGCCCGACCTCGAAGCGCTGGAAGAGGCGCTGGGTGATTACAACAAGGCGTTTGCCCGCTAGATTGACCACATGGTGATGGCGCAATAGCGCCGACCATGCATTTGATTCAGATAAGGGGAGGTTTCCGGCGGCGGCGCCACTTGCGCAATGTTGATGCAACGTTCGCATCTTACAATCGCCAAACTGGTCTCCTATATATCCATCGTCGTCTGACGATGGTCTGGCCGGACGTCGATGGACTGATGCTATTCCGCCCGCGGCATGCGGGGGAAAACGAAAGGGGTGCAATGATGGCCCAAACGAATTTGCCAGTGCTTTCAGCCGAAGGCGGGCTCAGCCGCTATCTGCAGGAAATCCGGAAGTTCCCCATGCTGGAGCCGGATGAAGAGTTCATGCTGGCCAAGCGCTACAAGGAACATGAAGATCCAGGCGCCGCGCAGAAGCTGATCACCAGCCATCTGCGGCTGGTGGCCAAGATCGCCATGGGCTATCGCGGCTACGGCCTGCCGATCTCCGAAGTAATCTCGGAAGGCAATGTCGGCCTGATGCACGCGGTCAAGCGCTTCGAGCCCGACAAGGGCTTCCGGCTGGCCACCTATGCCATGTGGTGGATCCGGGCAGCGATCCAGGAATATGTGCTGCGCTCGTGGAGCCTGGTCAAGATCGGCACCACGGCCGCGCAGAAGCGGCTGTTCTTCAACTTGCGCAAGGTGAAGGGCCAGATCGCGGCTCTCGATGATGGCGCGCTGCATCCCGACCAGATCACGCAGATTGCCACCACGCTCAAGGTCACCGAGGCCGATGTGGTGTCGATGAATGCGCGTCTGTCCGGCGATGCGTCGCTCAATTCGCCGATGCGGGCCGATGAAGGCTCGTCGGAGTGGCAGGACTGGCTGGTCGACGACACGCCGAGCCAGGAAACCGCCTTGGGCGAAAGCGAAGAGTATTCCGAGCGCATGGGTCTGCTGACCACCGCCATGGATGTGCTCAATGAGCGCGAAAAGGCGATCTTCCATGCCCGCCGGCTGCAGGAGAACCCGTCGACGCTGGAAGAACTGGCCCAGCAATATGACGTGAGCCGCGAGCGCATTCGCCAGATTGAGGTGCGCGCCTTTGAAAAAGTGCAGGATGCCGTACGGGAAGCCGCCGGCGCGCACTGAGGGCGACGAGAGAACCTGAAAAGGCGGGCCGGTGGCCCGCCTTTTTCGTCGCGTCAGGGCGTAACGATCATACGCTGGATGTCGCGCTCCTGCGCATAGGTCGTCGCATCATAGGCCGGCTGGTCCTCAAGCTGGACCCGGTCGGCGTTGATGAACAGGTAGCGGTTGTCGCTGGTATCGGTCGAAAAGGTCAGGTTTTCATAGGCGACTGCTACGGGCTTGGCCCCGAGGCCGAGAAAGCCGCCGACATCGACGATGATCGCGTCAACACTCCCATCGGCATTTTCCAGCACCTGGGCAATGGTGCCGATCTGCTGGTCGCCAATGCCGTAGACGCCGATACCCAGCATCTGCTCGGTGCTCAGGCCCGCAGTATCGACCGTGGAAAACCCGGTGCGATCCACTACGGTGCCGGCAGCCTGGCGGCCGGGCTGATCGGTGGTCAGCGCGGGGTCGATTGCCGTGACATTGGGATTGCCATCGACCAGCTGTGCCTCTTCTTCGTCAGGAGTCAGGGCGGGTTCGCCGGTGGTCCGTTCGCTGTCGGCCCAGATGAAGGCGGGCGCAGCCGTCAGCGCCTCGACGGTCGTGGCCAATACCCAGCGATAGGTCCCGTCACTGGCCTGCTGCCACTGCAGTTCGGCGAAGTCCACCGCCACGTCCTTGGTGCCGATGCCCAGAAATCCGCCAACGCCAATGACGACTGCCGAAATGCCGATGCTGGGGGTAACGACCATGTCGACTATCTTGCCGATCTCAACGGCATCATCGGCACTTGAGGTATAGACGGTCTTGTCGAGCAGCTTGGTGACGAGGGTATCGGCACCGGTGACGACATAGCCGCGCGCGAGCACCGTGGGCGCGACAATGCCGGTGCGGGCGAGTTCGGAGCCCGGCGCGGGCGGGACGACGTCTTGCGCCCAGCTGGCAGGAGCCAGCAACAACAGGGAAAGCGTGCAAAGAGCGAGACGCATTGAGAAATCCTCCAACGGAACGCGTGAAAAGGGCCGGCTGCGCCGGCCCTTCATAGGGTGATCCGCGATGGATCGTCGGACCGGAAGACCGGTGAGCCGAGACTACATATCGGTGACGCGCTGCGCCGGATCGGTCGCATAGGTGTTTTCGTCGTATTCCGGCTGGGTCTCCAGCTGCTCGCGGGTGAAGTCGCTATAGATCACCAGGTCGCCGCTTTCATTGGCGGCAAACTCGAGATTGTCCAAGCTCACGGCAACGCGCTTCTGGCCGATGCCAAGGAAACCACCAAAGTCGACCACCATCGCATCGATCTGGCCATCGGCGGTCAACAGGATGTCATTGACCTGCGCAATGTCGTCGCCATCGGGGCCGATAACGGTTGCGCCGGTGAGGTTTTCGGCGGTGAGAGCTTCGGTCTCGACGGTTGCGTAACCTTCGCGCGGCATGCTCATGGGCAATGCAGCGCCGTCAGCAGGTGCGACGGCTGGGTCAGCCGGAGCCATGGCGGGGTCCGCCGGCGTCATAGCCGGATCTGCTGGGGCCATGCCATCGGTAGTGCCCATGGCGTCGACATCGGCAGGCTCATCTTCCATCCAGACGAAGTCCGGTGCGGCATTGAGGGCGTCGGCCGTGGTAGGCAGCACCCAGCGCTCAGTATTGTCGGCGGCGAGGGAGAACTCGAGCTCGGAGAAGTCCACGGCAACCGACTTTTCACCGATGCCGAGGAAGCCACCGACGCCGATGATCACCGCAGTGATTTCGCCGTTCTCGCTGAATACCAGATCGCTGACGTTGCCGATTTCCTCGGCGTCATCACCATTGCTGGAGAACACGGGCTGACCGATCAGGCGGGTTGCCAGATTGTCGGTATCGACAGCGCTATAGCCGGCCGAAAGGTCAAAGCCTGGCGACATGGTGTGGTCTGCGGCCATGGCGTCATCGGCATTCGTATCGGTGGTCACGCTGGTATCGGGCGCCGTGTCCACACCGGTCGGTGCGGCGTCAGTCCCAGGGGCTTCCGTGGTCGTCGCCGGGGCCATTGGATCGGTGGCAGGCGCTGCGTCCTGCGCCATGGCGCCAGTCGACATCAAGGCTGCGAGGGCCGTACTGGCCAGAAGGGTGCGGATCATAGTAAGCTCCGTATGTTCATTCTTGAAGTGAACGGGCCGTGCGGTGCAAAACTTGGCTGTGGCGCACCGTGCGGCCCATGATGCTGAAACAACGCATCGATACGCCGAGACGTTCCGAAGGAATTTTTCGGCGCCCTCGGATGTTTGACCGTGGGCTCTCTCATCAGATGCGTTATTGGCGCGCCGGGCGCAGGTTAATCGCTGAGGCGGGCGCTGGCGTGGTCGTAGCTGCGCATGGCGCGGTGCGGCATGCCGCCATCGATGAATTCGGGGCCGAAGGCGGCAAAGCCCAGCCGCTCGTAAAAGCCGAGCTTGTCGGACTGGGCGGTAAGGTAGAAGCGATCGCGCCCGGCCTGGCGTGCATGCGCCATGGCGGCGTGGATCATTGCCTTGGCGATGCCCTGGCCCCGAAAGGCCTGGCGCACGGCGACGCGGCCAATCTTGACATGTTCGGGCTTGTCGAGCAGGCGCAGAGTGCCGACCACTTCGCCCGCGGTGATGGCGACAAAGTGGGTGGCGGTCAGGTCGTCGGCGTCGTTTTCTTCGGCCTCGGGCACCTTCTGCTCCCAGACGAAGACCTCGCGGCGCAGGGCAAAGGCGGCATTGCAGAGGGTGGAGAAGGGCGGGACGATGAGGATGGTACTGGTCATGGCGCCAGGATAGCCGAGTGTGGCCCCGGTTGCCTAGCGGGCACCCAGGGTCCACTGCCGATGCACCAGCTGATGCACGAAGCTGAGCTTTTCTATCACCTGCGGCGTCAGGACGAAGGGATAGGCATCGGGATGGCCCATGGCACGGTTGAGATTGTTCAGCATGCTGGCCACAGGTACCCAGTTGTCGACGATGGTCTGGGCGTCGGGGGCGTTGTAGGGCACGAAGCCGGTCTGGATGGACAGGTCGGCCTCCTGGCCGTCAACGCGGGCATGGACGCCGAAGGCGGATGCCATCTCCACAGTGTCCACGATATGCAGATAATGGGCGAAGGTTTCGGCGAAATCCTCCCAGGGATGGGCGGTGGCGTAGCTGCTGATATAGCTTTGCGACCAGCCGGCGGGGGCGCCGTCGGCATAGTGGGCCTGCAGGGCCTGGGCATAGTCCACCGATTCATTGCCGAACAGCCGGCGGAATTCGGGGAGCGGGGCGCGGCCATCGATCAGCAGGTCCCAGTAATGGTGGCCGATCTCGTGGCGGAAATGGCCGAGCAGGGTGCGGTAGGGTTCGCCCATGCTGGTGCGGCGCGCCTCGCGCTCGGCGTCGTCGGCCTCGACCAAGGCAATGGTGATGATGCCGTTTTCGTGTCCGGTCAGCACCCGTTCATTGGCGATGGGCGTATCGGCCAGAAAGCGGAAGGAGAGGCCGTGGTCGGGATTGCTGTTGCGGGTCTGCAGGGGCAGGTCGAGCCGGAGCAAGGAGTAGAACAGGCGCTTCTTGGCGCGCTCGATCACCTGCCAGCGGGCCAGGTTGAGCGGGTCGCTGATATCGGGAATGGTGTCGTTGTGCCGGCAGGCGGCGCAGAACGTGTCGCCGCCGGGCACGGCACGGATCAGCCAGTTGCAGGCGCCATGCCGGGCATTCTGGCAGAATATGTAGGGCTCGTCGGGAAAGGTCGAGGAGGCCCAGGTGCCGGCCTGCTGGACCAGCGACACCAGGGCGTTCTTGTCGGAACGATAGCCCAGGGTATGACCGCAGCGCTCACAGCTGGCATTTTCGAAATAGACGGTGTTACCGCAGTGGTCGCAGGCAAATAGCTTCATCGGATCCTCGATACGTCACGGCAACAATGCACGAAGCATTGGCATGTTCCGCGACTGGGGAGTTCATCCCAGGATGTCTTGCGCGCCGACTATGCGCATATGATGATGCCCGCCATGGCGCGCAAGAGCGAAAACATCGACACCTACCTGGCCAGCCTGCCCGATGGCATCGCGGACATCTTTGCCGCTTTGCGGGAGCGCATTGCCAGCCTGGCGCCTGAGGCCGACGAGGTGATCAAGTATGGCATGCCGTGCTGGCAGCTTGCGGGTCGCCCGCTGATCTACGCCGCCGCGTGGAAGAACCATGTCGGGCTCTATCCGGTCTATCGCGGCGATGGCGATTTCGAGGCGGCGATCGGCCCCTATCGCGACAAGAAGGACACGGTGCTCTTGGTCTATAGCAAGCCGATCCCGCATGATATCATCGCGCAAATCGTGACGGCGCGCCGCGCCCAACTGGAAGCTGGATCGTGAGTATTGAATTTCTGATCACTACGCTGATTGTCGTGGTCTCGCCGGGGACCGGGGCGCTCTACACCATTGCAGCGGGATTGAGCCGGGGCAGCAGGGCCAGTGTCTGGGCGGCATTCGGCTGCACGCTGGGGATCATCCCGCATATGCTGGCGGCCATTACCGGGCTGGCGGCCATCCTGCACACCAGTGCCCTGGCCTTCGAGATCATCAAATATCTCGGCGTTGCCTATCTGCTCTATATGGCCTGGGCGACACTGCGCGATACCAGTTCGCTCAGCGTGGAGGCCGACAGCGCCGACAAGTCGGTGCGCAAGGTGCTGGTCGAAGCTGTGCTGATCAACATTCTCAATCCCAAGCTGTCGATCTTCTTTTTCGCTTTCCTGCCGCAGTTCGTGCCGGCCAGCGCGCCCCATGCGCTGCGCCAGATGCTCGAGCTCAGCGGCGTGTTCATGGTGATCAGCTTTGTCGTGTTCGCCATCTATGGGCTGTTTGCCGCGGCTATCCGTGGCCAGCTGGTGACGCGCCCGGCGATCATGGTGTGGATGCGGCGGACCTTCGCGGGGGTCTTCGTGCTGCTCAGTGCCCGGCTGGCGCTGATGGAGCGTTAGCCCATCGTGCTGGTTATGGCTTCGGCCACGTCGAGATAGGCGCGGCCTTCCTCGATCTGACCGAGCTGCAGCAGGTGCAGGCCGGTCGATACGCGCTCGATAAAGCCCCATTGCCAGATGGCTTCGCTCGGCACCTGGGTGCGCCGCGTCAGGTGGCGGACATGGCTGCGCGCGATATCGTGGGCGTGCCGGCCGGCAATGCCCTCGTGCCAGGCCCGCAGCAGCACGCCCAGATCATAGGCCGGCTCGATGGCGAGGCCATCGGGATCGATGAAACGGAACTGCAGCGGCTCGCTGTCGGGCAGGACCAGGACATTGGCCGGGTGCGGATCGCCATGCGCCAGCACGGCACTTTCCGGGCGATAGGCCGCGGCGCGATCCTGGCAATACATCAGCGCCAGGTCGATGACGGCCTGGGCGCAGGGCTGGCTGGCGCCGTAGCTGAGCGTGAGAATGGCCTGCGCCAGACTATTGGCCTTATCGGCGCCGGTGGGGCAGGGCAGGTCCGCGGGAGCGGGCATCCAGGCCCGCAGAAGGGTAGCGCACATGATGTCGATCTGCCGCTCATAGGGCAGTTCGAGCGTATCGAGACGCTCGCCCAGGCGCTCGAGCAGCATGGCATGGCGGTCGTGATCGTGGCGGAGCAATTTGACATAGCCGCGGCCGTCGGCGCGGCGCAGCACGTCGGCCTCGTGGCGGCCGACCAGCGTTCCGGGGGTGCCGAGCTTGAGGATGAAAATCTCACCGGTCTGGGTGGTGGCTTCGGCAACAAAGGCGGCGGTGCCGCCCGGAAGAGCGGGGCCGATGGTGAGGCCCCAGTCCCGTTCGAGACTTGCCAGCACGTCGTCCAGATCGGCCAGCCAGGCCAGGCCCGCCTCGCCTTCGGAAACGGCGCGGCGGCTGACCACATCGGGGACGGGAAAGCGGGCCGGTTCGCTCATGGTCAGACGCTGCCGACGGTCTTGAGACGGATGCGCGGATGCACCTCGTTCTGGCTCATGACCACGGTTTGCGGGCGGAAGCGCTCGATGATGGCGCGGACATGGGCGCGAATGCCGGGCGAGGTGATGAGGACCGGGATTTCGCCGGCCTGGGCGGCGCGTTCATAGGCGGTCTGGACCGCGCCGATGAACTGCTGCAGGCGCGATGGGGCCATGGCCAGATGGCGGTTGTCACCCTCGCCGACCATGGCTTCGGCAAAGTCGCGCTCCCACTGCGGCCCGAGCGTCAGCAGCGGCAGGTTGCCGTCGGGCCCCAGATTGGCGGCACAAAGCTGGCGCGCCAGGCGGCTGCGCACATGCTCGGCAATGGTCTGGACCGAGCGGCCATTGCCGGCGATCTCGGCGATGGCCTCGAGAATGGTGGAGAGATCGCGGATCGAGATGCGCTCGTTGAGCAGGGTCTGCAGCACGCGCTGTACGCCCGAGACGGTGATGAGGCCGGGCACGATGTCCTCGACCAGCTTCTGCTGCTCCTTGGGCAGGCCCGACAGCAGGGACTGCACATTGGCGTAGCTGAGCAGGTCGGCCACATTGGCCTTGAGCACCTCGGTGAGGTGGGTGGAGATCACGGTCGACGGATCGATGATGGAGAGGCCGCGCAGTTCGGCCTCGTCGCGCAAAGCCGGCTCGATCCAGGTGGCGGGCAGGCCGAAGGTCGGCTCTGTGGTGTGGTGACCCGGCAGGTCGATCTGGTTGCCATAGGGATCCATGACCATGAGCTGGTTGGCATAGATCTCGCCGGCGCCGGCTTCGACTTCCTTGATGCGGACCTTGTAGGCATTGGGCTCGAGCTGCATGTTGTCGAGAATGCGCACCGGCGGCATGACGAAGCCCAGTTCGGTCGCAAGCTGGCGGCGCAGCGCCTTGATCTGCTCGGTGAGGCGATCGGAGCCGTTTTCATCTTCCTTGACCAGGCTGAGCAGGCCATAGCCCAGTTCGAGCTTGAGCTCGTCGATCTTGAGGCTGTCGGTGATGGGCTGTTCCTGGCTTGGTCCGGCCGGGCCGCCCGGCTGGGCCGCCGCCTTGCTGACCGCGGCAAGGCTGGCATCGGCCGTGCGCTCGTCCTTGGAGCGGGCGGAGCGCCAGGCGACATAGCCGACAAAGCCGGCAATGGACAGAAACGGAATGATCGGCATGCCGGGCAGGAAGGCCAGCAGGGCCATGACTGCCGAGGACATGCCCAGGGCGCGGGGATAGCCGGTGAACTGGGCCGACAGCGCCTTGTCGGCGGAGCCGGTGACGCCGGACTTGGACACCAGGATACCGGCGGCAGTCGAAACGATCAGGGCGGGGATCTGGGAGACCAGGCCATCACCGATGGTTAGCAGGGTATAGACATTGCCGGCCTCCTGGATGGAGAGCCCCTCCTGCATCATGCCGATGAAGATGCCGGCGATGACGTTGATGAAGGTGATGATCAGACCGGCAATGGCATCGCCCCGCACGAACTTGCTGGCGCCGTCCATGTTACCGAAAAAGGCGCTTTCGCCTTCGAGCTCGGCGCGGCGCTTCTTGGCGGTATCCTCGTCGATGAGGCCGGAGCTGAGATCGGCATCAATTGCCATCTGCTTGCCGGGCATGGCGTCGAGGTTGAAGCGGGCGGCCACTTCGGCGATGCGGCCCGAACCCTTGGTGATGACGATGAAGTTGACCAGCACCAGGATGGCAAAGACCACGACGCCGATGACGAAATTGCCACGCATGACGAAATTGCCGAAGGCCTCGATCACGTGGCCGGCGGCGGCCGTGCCGGTATGGCCTTCGGCCAGGATCAGGCGGGTCGTGGCCAGGTTGAGGCCCAGCCGCAGCATGGTGGCAATCAGCAGCACAGTGGGGAAGGAGGAGAATTCGAGCGGCTTCTGGATGAAGAGCGCCGTCATCAGGATCATCACCGAAAAGACGATCGAGATGGCCAGCAGGCCGTCGAGCAGCAGCGGCGGGATCGGCACGATGAGGATGACGATGAGCCCCATGACGCCCATGGCCAGGGCGATGTCGCCCGAGCGCATGATGTCCAGCACCGAAGCGGCGGTCGGCAGCTTGAAAGGGGAATGCGCGCGGCCGGTGGGCAGGTCGGTCATCTAGGTCCTAAGCGACGGAGCGCCGTTCGCCGGGCTCGGGCACGGGGCTGCCCTCGTCGGCATATTGGTTGAGCTTGTTGCGCAGCGTCCGGATCGAGATGCCCAGGATCGTGGCGGCATGGGTACGGTTGCCCAGCGTATGATCGAGGGTATCGAGAATGAGGTCGCGCTCGACATCGGCCACGGTGCGGCCGACCAGGGCCGCCGACATGGTTTGTGCGGTCTGCGCCAGTTGCGATGACAGCGAACTGGCGGCGGCCACATCATTGAGACCCATGCCATCGGGCAGGACGATGGCATCGGGACCGATGACATCGCCTGAAGAGAGCAACACCGCGCGATGCAACGTGTTTTCCAGCTCACGGACATTTCCCGGCCAGGGGGCCTTGAGCAGGGCAGCACGAGCGTCAGGGGAGAGAACGCGCGGTGGCAGGCCATTGGCCTTGGCATATTTGTCGACAAAATGCTCGCTGAGCGCAGCGATGTCGCCGGGGCGATCGCGCAGGGGGGGCAGCTTGAGATTGACGACGTTGAGACGGAACAGCAGATCCTCGCGGAAGCTGCCTTCGCGGACAGCGTCGTTGAGATTGCGGTTGGAAGTGGCGAGGATACGGATGTCGACCGGGACGGGCTTGCCGCCGCCGACGCGGTCGATCAGGCGCTCCTGGATGGCGCGCAGCAGCTTGGACTGCAGGCGTACGTCCATTTCGCTGATTTCGTCGAGCAGCAGGGTACCGCCGGAGGCTTCCTCGAACTTGCCGATGCGTCGGGCAATAGCGCCGGTGAAGGCACCCTTTTCGTGTCCGAAAAGCTCGGATTCCAGCAAGGCCTCGGGAATGGCGGCGCAGTTGATCGAGATGAACGGCTTGTTGGCGCGCTTGCTGCGGGCATGGACGTATTTGGCGATGACTTCCTTGCCGGTGCCGCTTTCGCCGGTGATCAGGATGGAGGCATCGGAGCCGGCGATCTGGTCGGCCATCCGGACGACGCGTTCCATTGCGGGGTCGCGAAACAGAAATTCGGCGCTGTCGCGGGCCACGGCCGCAATGACCGCAGCGATCAGCTCGGCATCGGGCGGCAGGGGGATGTATTCCTTGGCGCCGGCGCGAATGGCATTGACGGCGGCGGCAGCATTGGCCTCGACGCCGCAGGCCACCACGGGAATGGCGATGCGCTCGGCCTCGAGCCCGGCAATGAGCCCGGCAATGTCCATGACCACATCGACCAGCAGCAGGTCGGCGCCGCGTCCGGCGCGCAGGGCGGCCAGGGCGATCTCGACCGAGGGGGCGTGCGCTACCTTGGCGCCGCCATTCATGGCCATCTTGGTGGCTTCACTGAGCTGGCCTTCGAGGGCCCCGATGATTAGCAGACGCATCCTGAGCTCCTCCTATTGCGGCTTGATGATTTCGGTCATGGTGACGCCGAGCTTGGACTCGACCAGCACGATTTCACCACGCGCCACGAGGCGCTCATTGATGAAGATTTCAACAGCCTCGCCGACCTGACGGTCCAGCTCGATGACGGTGCCGGTATCGAGCTTGAGCAGGTCGGAAACGGCCATCTTGGTGCGGCCGAGCACGACCGATATGCGCACGGGAACGTCGAAGACGGCCTCGAGATCGGCGGCGCTGCGCTCGACATAGGCCTCAGGGACGTCATCCTTGACCGCGGCCAGCATCTCTTCGAAGCTGATGGGTTCTTCGGTATCGGGGTCGGTTTCAGAAGCGCTCAATGGCCACTCTCCTGTGCAATGGGTTTGCCGGACTTGACGGCGAGATAGGCGGTGATCTTCTTGTCGATATCCTTGGAGACGGCGCCGATGTCGCGGACCAGACCGCCATCGACCCATTCCAGCTTGCCATCGCCGACGCGCTGATCGGGGTCACCCATCACCACGAGGCGACCGGAAAAGCCCGAAGTCTGCATATGCGCGGTGGCGATATCGCGGATGCCATCGGCAATCGAGGGATGGCAACGCACCACCAGATGGGGGACGCTGCCCAGGCTCTGCATGCATTCGCCGATCAGGCTGTCGAGTTCAGCCGTGGGAAAGCGGGCCAACAGGTGCAATGCAAGCTTGCGGCCAATCGCAGCTGCCAGGTTGATGGCCTCGCGCTGCGCCAGCGCGGTGGCATCATCCAGCGCCGCGGCCATGGCGGCGCTCTGGGTGGCCAGGGCGGCGGCGGCCGACGCCAGGGTTTGGGCGGCCATGGAGGTGGCGTTGCGCTCGCCGGCGGCCAGGCCCTCGGCATAGGCATCTTCGCGCGCCTGGGCAACGAGCTCGGCAACGAGCTCTTCGGGCACGGTCGGCTTGGGCGGCGCGGCCGGGGCCGTCCGGCTTTTCTCGCCCATGTCGAGATTGAAGGTGAACCGTGCGGGTTGAGCCACTTACGCCACCATCTGATCGTCGGACTTGGTCTTCATGATCATGATCTCGCCCTTGGCGGCGAGATCCTTGGCCGTGGAAACCATTCGGCCCTGGGCATCGTCGACATCCTTGAGGCGAACCGGGCCCATGGCCTCCATATCGTCCTTGAGCAGCTTGGCGGTGCGGCCGGACATGTTGTTGAAGAAGGTTTCCTTGATGGTCTCGTTGGCGCCCTTGAGCGCCATGGCCAGTTCCTTCTTGTCCATGCGCGCCAGCAGGGTCTGGATCGCCGAAGATTCGAGCTTGGCCAGATCCTCGAAGGTGAACATCAACGCCTTGATGCGTTCGGCATCGTCGCGGTTGTTCTCTTCGAGCGTGGTAATGAAGCGGGCCTCGGTCTGGCGATCGAAGGAGTTGAAGATCTCGGCCATCTGCTCGTGGCTGTCGCGGCGCTTGGAATGGTTGAGGGTCGACATGAATTCGGTGCGCAGGGTGGACTCGATCTTTTCGAGGATTTCCTTCTGCACCGGGTCGAGGCCCAGCATGCGGGTGACCACGTCCATGGCCAGTTCCTCGGGCAGCACGGCCAGCACCTGGCTGGCGTGATCGGTGGCGATCTTGGAGAGCACCACGGCAATGGTCTGGGGATATTCGTTCTTGAGGTAGGCGGCCAGCACATCGGCCTGCACATTGGACAGCTTCTCCCACATGTTGCGACCGGCCGGGCCGCGGATCTCTTCCATGATGGAATCGACCTTGTCCTGACTGAGGAAGCTCAGCAGCAGGCGCTCGGTGGAATCGGTATTGCCGGACAGCGAGCCATTGGAGGAAACGGCCGTGACGAATTCGATCATCAGGTCATCCAGCATTTCCTGGGTGATCGGACCAAGGCGCACCATGGCCCGGCTGAGCTGCTTGACCTCAAGCTCGTCAAGTTCGTCGAATATGGGCTTGCCGTAATCGGGGCCCAGGGCCAGCAGCAAGGCGGCAGCCTTTTCGTCGCCCTTGAGGACGCGCGTGGTGGTCGCGTCGCTGACCACCAGCTGGCTGGCGGCCTTGGCGGCATCGGTTGATGGCGTTTCGCCGGATTGGGATACGAGGGCCATGAGGGTTACGCCGCGCTACCAAGCCAGTCGCGCACGATCAGTGCGGCCTGCTTGGGGTTCTCTTCAACGAGGTCACCGACCATTTTGAGCGTCTGAAGCTGGGTTTCGCCCATCGACTTGGCATTGGCGACCCAGGCTGGGGTTTTGTCCTTGGACTCGTCGGACTGGGCGGTAATGAGCTGGCCATCAGCGCCAACCACGCCGTTATGGCCAACTTCGGCGGCCGAAGGCAGCGACAGCGGCTTGGTCTCGGGCGTCAGGACCTTCTTGAGCAACGGCCGCATGACGAAGAAGACCAGGGCCAGGGCGATCAGCAGGGTGACGGCCATCTCGGCGCCATTCATCAGGTCGTCGCGGGTGAAGTCGAGCAGGCCACCGGTACCGTCGGTGCCGGGCGGCGCCAGGGAGGGGCGCTCGGCAAACTGCATGTTGACCACTTCGACGCTGTCGCCGCGGGTGTCCGAGTAGCCGACGGCCGAGCGGACCAAAGTGAGAATCTGGGTCACTTCGTCGGCGCTGCGCGGGGCGTAGACCATATTGCCCGCGCCATCGTCGGTATAGGTGCCATCGACCACCACGGCCACCGACAGGCGCTTGATCTGGCCCGCTTCGGTCACGGCTGTCTGGGTGGTCTTGGAGATTTCGTAATTGGTCACTTCCTCGGTAGAGGTGCCCTGCTCGGAAGCGCCGCCGGTGCCGGCGCCCGAGGCACCCGGCAGCTCGTTGGCAACGGTGACCTGGCCATTGGCGCCGGCCGTGAGGTTTTCGGTTTCGCGCAACTGGCTGGACCGCACGACCTGTGATTCAGGATCGAAGGTTTCCTGGGTCGTGGTGGAGCGGTTGTAGTCGATCTCGGCGCTGACTTCGACGCGGGCGCGGCCGGGGCCGACAACATTGGCCAGCATGTCCTCGATGCGGGTGCGCATGAGGTTTTCGTAGCTCAAGGTCCGCTCGGTGGCCTCCCCGGACAGGGCGCCGTCTGCCTCGTCGCCGGAGCCGGAGGCCAGCAGGTTGCCCTGATCGTCGACGATGGAGACACGGCTGGGAGTGAGGCCCTCGATCGCGGAAGACACCATGTGCTGGATGGCGCGGATTTCACCGTTCGACAATTCGCCGCGCACCGACAGGACGATGGAGGCGGAAGGGTCGCTGCGCTCGCGCCGGAACAGCTCACGCTCGGGCAGGACCAGGTGCACGCGCGCCGTCTTGATGCGGGTCAGCGAGGTAATGGTGCGGGCCAGCTCGCCTTCGAGGGCGCGCACATTGTTGATGTTTTGCACAAAGCTGGTGGCGCCCAGGGTCGATTGCTGATCGAAGATCTCGTAGCCGACCTGGCCACGCTGCGGCAGGCCCGAACCGGCCAGCGTCATGCGCAGCGTTGTGATCTGCTCACGCGGCACCAGAATCGTGTCACCTTCACCGCGCAGCTCATAGGGCACGTTGAGAGTCTGCAGCTCGCTGATGATGGCCGAGGAGTCCTCGAGCGCGAGACCGGTATAGAGCGGCGCCAGATTGGGGGTTTGCGCGCGCATGATCAGGAAGGCGAAGAATCCCAGCATGAGCACAGCGACGGTCGCCATTGCTGCCAGGCGCGGCAGCCCGATGCGGGTCATCAACTGTGAGAAACTGTCCAAGCCGACACTCGATTCATACGGGGCCCATGCGACGCAAAGCGGCATGGCGATCGCTGGGCAAAAATTACCTACCTGGTGGTAAACAGAGTCTTAACGAATTGTTGCAGAATGCAAATTCCGGCAGATTGTGCCGGGCTAAGTGAATGAAGGGTTCCCGAATATGGTCAAAATTCTAGGTCGCGTGACGTCGATAAATGTGCGCAAGGCACTTTGGGTGCTCGACGAGCTGGGCATTGCCTATGAGCGGGAGGACTGGGGCCTGCCGCTGCGCGATCCGAAGGTGCCCGAGTTCCTGGTCCTCAATCCCAATGGACAGGTGCCCGTTCTGATCGAGGACGGGTTCGTGCTGTGGGAGAGCATCGCCATCTTGGGCTATCTCAACCAGACCCATGGAGGCGGCGCGCTGCTGCCGGCGGACGCCAGGGAGCAGGCCCTGGCCATGCAATGGGTGCTCTGGCAGAACAATGACATGGGCAGCCACTGGGGCTATCCGCTGCGGTCGATCATTCGCAAGGAAGCGGGCTTTGACGATGCCGACAAGCTGGCCCAGCAGATTGCCGCCTGGACAGGCAAGATGGACATCATCGAGGCGCATCTGGCCAAGAGCGGTCCGTTCGTGATCGGGTCGGCCTTCTCGCTGGCCGATATTGCCATCACGCTGGGCCTGCACCGCTGGTTTGCCATTCCGTTCGACCACGCGCCGATGCCGGCGGCCGAGGCCTACTACCAGGCCATGCTGCAGCGGCCCGCGGCCAAGGCATGGTTGACGGCGCAAACGCCATGACAGCAAAGCCCGCCCGGCGAACCGGGCGGGCTTTGATCACCTGAGCCAGGAGCCTTTCGGCTCAGCCTTCGCGATAGTGCTGGATCCAGGTCGTCCGCAATCCAGCAAGACCATGCTTGTCGATGGCCGCTTGCCAATTCAGAAATTCATCGACGCTGAGTGTATAACGGTCGCAGGCCTCTTCAAGGCTGAGCAATCCGCCGCGCACAGCAGCGACGACTTCGGCTTTTCGGCGAATGACCCACCGCCGCGTATTCGCGGGGGGAAGGTCTGCAATCGTGAGCGGACTTCCGTCCGGCCCGATAACGTACTTAACGCGAGGTCGCATCTGTACGGTCATTTTACTCTCTACTCAAACCTGACCATATGTTGAGTAGACTAGGGCAGTTGCCTTAAAATTCGACTAAGGCAAAGCTTACAACAGGTTAAGGCAAAGCCGTCGATTGATCATGCTGGCGTTGCGCCAAACGGATCGGGGTGCCAGCTGTAAAAACACCCTCAGGCGAGGCCTGAGGGTGCGGTCGCATCAACTGGTCGAAGGCGGGCTTCAGGCCTCGGTGTCGGGCGTCTCGGGGGTGACGGGCTTGGTCACGTCGGGAATGCGCACGTCCGTCACGTCGGTAATGGCGACCCGGCGGCTGCCGATGGTGAGGATTGGCACATTGCCGGTGAAATCCACGGCAGTGACGACGCCGATGGAGGCGGTGCTGACATTGACGGCCTTGCCATTGGCATCGTTGCCCTTGATGTCGATGGTATAGATGCCGTTGGGCTTGGCATTGCCATCGCTGCCGATGCCATCCCAGCGGAAGGTGCCGGGCCCGATATTGAGCGGGCCGTTCTGGGTGTAAACCACCTGCCCATTGGCGTCCTTGATAGTGACGGCGGCATTGGTGACGTTGGCAGCAGCACTGTAAGCCCAGAATACCGCGTCGCTGTCGGTCAGTTCGCCGGTCTTGCCCGAGGACGTGACTTCCTTGCCGATATAGGACACTGCGTCGGACTTGGCGGTGTTCTGGCCGGCCAGCATCAGCGTTTCGAGAAATTCATTGGTCTTGAGCTGCTGCTCGACGCCGGAAAACTGCACCAGCTGCTGGGTGAACTGGTTGGTGTCGAGCGGATCGAGCGGATTCTGGTTCTTCAGCTGGGTGGTCAGGATGCTGAGGAAGGTGTCGAAATTGTCGGCAATACCGGCGCGTGCCGCGGACGATGCCGACGCGTTGCTGGTACCCGATACATTGCTGACAGCCATTACAACTACTCCTTACGCGATGATGTTAACGCCGCTGGCCGTGAGGCTGGCGCGATAGAGATTGACCGTGGGTGGTGCTTCTTCGATGTCGTCAAGCCGGCCGCCATTGAGGCCGAACGGCTGGCCGGAATCGTCCCGCCCCTGCTGCTGGCCGCCACTGAAGGGGCTTTGTTTGAGCGAGAATTCCAGACTGGTCTTGCTGGCGTCGAGGCCGGCCTGCTGCAGCGCCCGTTCCAGGGCGCGCTGATCGCGCTGCATCAGGTCAAGCGTTTCGGATTTTTCCACCACCAGCCGGGCATTGATCTGGCCGGACTTGTCGATATCGAGCTTGACGTCGATGCGGCCCAGTTCGGGTGGATCGAGGCGCATCTGGAAGCGGGTATTGCCGTCATTGACCTGGCGGACCAGCTCGAAGGCCAGCTGCGGCAGGTTGAGCTGCTGCTGACTGGTCTGGTAGCCGGCCTGGATGACGCGCGGCGCCACGGCATCGGCGCGGGCAGCCTGGCTCGTATTCTGGCCGACGCCATGGCTGTCGTCGCGGATCTCGTTGACCGTGGCGGCGGCGGCCGCCGTGGCCTTGGTATCGGTGGGGACCTTGTCGCTGTCATCCCCGGGTTCGGCGTCCTGGCCGGTGGCGGCATCGCCGCCGGAGCCGGCCTTGGCATCGACGCTGAGCGCCGGGGCCGGTGTCGCGCTGTCTGCTGAATCGGGGGTCAGCGTGGGGGCAGTCCCGGCCTCGGCAGGTTTGCCGATCAGCGCGGTTTCGGTGAGGCTGAGGCTGGGCGTGCCGAGCGCCGGTCCGGTGACGCCGGAATCGGCCGCGGCGGGCGCTGCCAGCAATTTGGCCATGGCGGCCGCGAGGTCGGCATCAGCCGCGCTGTCGGCCTGCAGGTTGAGGCTGGCCAGAGCGCTGGCGCTATTACCTTCGCTCTTGAGCGCCTGCGCCAGTTTGGCCAGCTTGTCGCCAATGGACTGCAGCAGTTGGGCCGTATCGGGGGCGGTATCGGTTTTGGTGGGGATCGCCTTGCCACCGAACAGGGCGTGGGCCAGTGGCGCCATGCCCTGGGCGAGGCGCGACGTGGTGCTGGGATCGCCCTTCCCGGCCGCCTGGGTCATGCTGGCGAGATCGGCCAGCGATGGCGTGGCCAGGGCGGACAGGTCGATGTTGAGCTTGGCGCTCAGACCGTCCAGCGCGGTATCAATGCGCTTGAGCAGTTCGGGATCAACCGGCTCGCCGGCCTTCAGGCTCTGCTTGAGCGCCACCAGATCCTTGACCAGGCCGGCAAACATCGGCTTGGTGTCGATCGGGGTGGCAGTGGGCAGGGTGGCGTTGATGGCGGCGGCCACGGCCTCTGGGTCCTGCGGTTCGCTTTCTGCATCGCCCGACCCGGCGTCCCCAAGCACCAGGCCCGCCAGCTTGTTGAGCGCCGACTCCAGCTTGGAGCTAACCGTTGCCTTGCCATCGGCGCCGGGCTCGGTGCCGCCAAGCATGGCGGCAAAGGCACCCATGGCGCCGTTGTCGGCTTCGCCCGCCGGGGCGTTGAAGGCCCTTGTAGTGGATGCGCCCGACGGGGCTTTGGCGGTTACGGTCAGATGAGATGCCACGGTTTGGGCTCGCAGAAATGAGACTAGTCCGACCAGATCAATGCAAGCGCCTTGCCAGTTTGGTGATTTCGGCAAAACTCATTTTCCCGCAATAGCTTGGCTGGGTCGCCAGGGGGCAGCCTGACAATGCGAATATGGGCAGGCGGCAATAGTTGCCGGGCAAATGTTGCGGGCAGGCGACGAAAGCTGTATCTAGCGCCCACCAATTAATCCGCTGGCCCTTGAACCCAACCGGATACAGGACAGATATGAACTCGCTTGATATTGCCAAGCGCCCCGAGGACACGCGCGTTGTAGTCGCGATGTCGGGCGGCGTGGATTCCTCGGTTGTGGCCGGCCTGCTGGCCCGGCAGGGCTATGACGTCGTCGGCGTGACGCTGCAGCTTTATGATCATGGCGAGGCGACCCATCGCAAGGGCGCCTGCTGCGCCGGACAGGATATCCATGACGCGCGCCGGGTCGCCGCGACCCTGGGCATTCCCCATTACGTGCTCGACTATGAAGAGCGCTTCAAGCAGAGCGTCATCGCGCCCTTCGCCAATGCCTATCAGCAGGGTGAGACCCCGGTGCCGTGCATTGCCTGCAACCAGTCGGTCAAGTTCGTCGACCTGATGACGGTGGCGCGCGATCTGGGTGCCGACGTGCTGGCGACGGGGCATTATGTGCAGTCGCGGCAGGGGGAAGACGGGCGGCGGCAGTTGTTCCGTCCTGTCGATGCGGAGCGTGACCAGACCTATTTCCTGTTCGCCACCACCCAGGACCAGCTCGATTACCTGCGCTTTCCGCTCGGCGGCCTCAGCAAGGCGGCGGTGCGTGAAATGGCGCGCGAGATGGGGCTCGAGATCGCCGAAAAGCACGACAGCCAGGACATCTGCTTCGTGCCGCAGGGCAAGTATGCCGACATCATCCGCAAGATGCATCCCGAGGCCGTGGCCGGCGGCGACATCGTGCATCTGGATGGCCGCGTGCTGGGCCAGCATGCCGGGATCGTCAATTACACGATCGGCCAGCGCAAGGGCCTGGGCATTGCTGCGGCCGAACCGCTTTATGTGATCAAGCTCGACTACAAGAGCCGGCAGGTGATCGTGGGACCGCGCGAGGCGCTCAAGACCCATACGGTGCGGTTGCGCAATGTGAACTGGCTGGGCGGCACGCCGCTGGCCGAACTCAGCGCCGGCAATGGCGCGCCGGTCGAGGTCAAGATCCGCTCGACCACCGGGCCGCAGTCGGCGGTGATCCACAGCCGGGATGGCGATGTGTTCGTGACGCTGGTGAGCGGAGAATATGGCGTGTCGCCCGGACAGGCCTGCGTGTTCTACGCTGATGACACGGCCACCGCGGAAGTCTGGGGCGGCGGCTTTATCGCCGAGGCGGTGCCGCAGGTGTTTGCGGCGGCCTGAGGGTGATTATTGCGCTGGCGCCGGACTTGGCGCCGGCGACGTCGCTTCGGCATTGGCTTCGCGCAACTGCTGATAGGCATTGATGCCGCCCAGCGAGGTCGAGATGGCGATGACCACGATGAGGGCTCCAAGCACCAGAATGACGACGCGGCCGCGGTTGAGGGCGAAGGGGCTTGGCTTGGGGTCGTCCATGATGGCCTCGAACTGAGTCTGCAGATGCACGAGGTAACGCGTGCTGGAAGACCACTCATGCACGACAATGGCTGCAAAAGTAAGGCGTGGGCTGCAAAAGCAAGGCGTGACAGCATGTGCTGCGCTGCCCCTCCCCCGCAGGGGAGAGGCGTGCCGGTCGATTACACCAGCGGCTTGAGATTGGCCTCGATGCTGGCGCGGCGGCTTTCGAGGAAGGGCGGCAGCGCCAGGCTTTCGCCCAGGGTTTCCATCGGTTCGTCGGCGGCAAAGCCGGGCACATCGGTGGCGATCTCGAACAGGATGCCATTGGGTTCACGGAAATACAGCGAGGTAAAGTAGAAGCGCTCGACTTCACCGCTGGAACGGATGCCGGCCTGGGTCACGCGCTCGATCCACAGCCGCAGGCTGTCCTGATCGGGGGTGCGGAAGGCGACGTGATGCACGCCACCGGCACCAGGACGGGCGGCCGGCAGCGCCGGATCGACCACGACATGCAGTTCGGCGCCCGGGCCGCCCGGACCCATTTCGAAGACATGGGTTTCCGGCGTGTGGCTGGTCATGGCGTAGGAGCGAACCTTGCGCATGTTCATCACCTGGGTGAGCACGGCCTCGGTACGGTCGAGCCGCGGCACCGCCATGGAGATGGGGCCAAGGCCAATGATCTGGCGCTCGGCGGGCACGGGCGACTTGGCCCAGGGCACGACCTTGTTAACCGCATCGATCACCATGCGGAAGCGCTGGCCTTCGAAATCCTCGAAATCAAGCGAGAGCTGGCCGTTACGCTCCTTGATGGCGCTGGTGCCGACATTGCTCGACTGTAGGTGGTTCTTCCACCAGTTCAGACTGTCTTCGCTATCGACGCGCAGGCCAGTGCGGCTGACAGTATGGTTGCCGCGCTGCTCGCGTGGCGTCTCGAAATCAAAGAAGGTCAGATCGGCGCCGGGAGAAGCCACGCCATCGCCATAGAACAGGTGATAGGCGGTGGTCTGGTCCTGGTTGACCGTCTTCTTGATCAACCGCATGCCCAGCGTCTGGGTATAGAAAGCCAGGTTCTTCCTGGGCTCGGCGGTGACCGCCGTGAGGTGATGGATGCCTCCGAGTTCGAGCGTCATGGTCGTATCTCCTGAACTGGCGCGGGTGCCGCGCTGCTGTTGCGATAGATGTAGAGGACCGCGACGGGTTTGTGCAGACTGACAATACCGACAGACTGATGTCGATACTTGAACAAAGGCGCTGGCAGGCCGAGGTCAGGCGGCGGGGGTGCGGAGAATTTTGCTCATGGCCTTGCCCTTGGCGAGCTCGTCGATGAGTTTGTCCATGATGCGGATTTCGCGCATTGTTGGCTCGGCAATTTCTTCGACCCGCACGCCGCAGACGACGCCGGTGACCAAGGATCGGGCCGGGTTCATGGCCGGCGCCTGGGCGAAGAAATTTTCCAGCGTCACGCCCGATGCAATGGTCTGATCGAGGCTTTGCCTGTCGTGGCCGGTGAGCCAGAAGAGAATTTCGTCGACTTCCTGCCGGGTGCGGTTCTTGCGTTCCGCCTTGGTCAGGTAGAGCGGATAAATGCTGGCAAAGCTGTAATTGTAGAGCCGCTGATTGGTCATGATGCCTCCCACCGCAGGCAGTCTAAAGCATGTTGCGGGCCCGGCAAGCGTCGTCAGCGGCACGTGGCCTATCTTGCGTCGGCGATCACAATTGCCCGAGACCTGTCTTTTTGACATGTCCCTGGCCAGCCTGATGCGCTATCCCTTGCAAGAACATAAAGGGAACGACCATGGCCACGCTGACACTGCGCCGCAAGCTGGCTATCCTCGCCGATGCAGCAAAATATGATGCGTCCTGCGCCTCAAGCGGTTCGGAAAAGCGGAATAGCGCGGGCACGGGCGGCATCGGTTCGACCGAAGGCAGCGGCATCTGCCACTCCTATGCCCCGGATGGCCGCTGCATCTCGCTGCTCAAGATACTGCTCACCAATTTCTGCGTCTATGACTGCGTCTACTGCGTCAACCGCTCGTCGTCCAATGTGGCGCGGGCGCGGTTCAGCGTCGCCGAAGTGGTGCGGCTGACGCTGGACTTCTACAAGCGCAATTATATCGAAGGCCTGTTCCTCTCCTCGGGCGTGATCCGCTCGCCGGACTATACGATGGAGGAGCTGGTGCGGGTGGCGCGGAGCCTGCGCGAGGAGCATCAGTTTGCCGGCTATATCCACCTCAAGGTGATACCCAATGCGGCGCCTGAACTGCTGGTCGAGGCGGGGCGCTGGGCCGATCGGCTCTCGACCAATATCGAAATGCCGACCGATATCGGCCTGGAGCAGCTTGCGCCGGAGAAAAAGCCCAGCGAAATCCGCACCGCCATGGCCAATCTGCGCGGCAAGCTGGACGAGGCAGGGCCGGACAAGAAGGCGCGGGCGAAAAAACCGAAATTCGCGCCGGCCGGGCAATCGACGCAGATGATCGTGGGCGCCGATGCGGCCGATGACAGCGCCATTCTCAACCGGGCGGCGGGGCTCTACTCCGGCTACAAACTGCGGCGGGTGTATTATTCGGCGTTTTCGCCCATTCCCGATGCCAGTGTGCGCCTGCCGGTCAAGGCGCCGCCGCTGATGCGCGAGCACCGGCTCTACCAGGCCGACTGGCTGATCCGGTTTTATGGCTTTGAAGTCCCCGAGATCGTTTCGGGCGGCGAAGACGGGCTGCTCGACCTCGTCATCGATCCCAAGCTGGCCTGGGCGCTCAAGAGCCGGGCGCGGTTTCCGGTAAACGTCAACCGGGCCGACCGGGAAATGCTGTTGCGGGTGCCGGGACTGGGGACGCGCAGCGTTGACCGCATCATCGCCACGCGCCGGCATCACAGCCTGCGGCTGGATGATGTGGCGCGCATTGCCGGCACAATCGACAAGATACGGCCCTTCATCGAGGCGGTGGACTGGACGCCGGGTGGGTTGACCGATGATGCGCGCCTGCGCGCACGCCTCGTGCCGCCGCCGGAACAGTTGAGCCTGTTCTGATGCATGTCGTCCGCCTGCTGGCCCCCAACGACTTTGCCGAATGGCGCGGCAAGGCGCGGCAATTGCTGGCGGCGGGTTTATCCCCCCGGCAGGTGGAGTGGCGTATGCTGGGCGATGCTGGTGGTTTGCTCGACGATGTCGACGCCATGGCTCTGCCGCAGGCCGATCGTCCGATCGGCTCGGTGCCGCGGCAATTCCTCGATCTGGCGCAACAGGCCATCTGCCATGCCGATCCGGCGCGCTTTGCCGTGCTCTATGACCTGCTCTGGGCGCTGCAAAGCAATAACCGGTTGCTCGAAGACGCCACACACAATGCTAACAGTCTGTTAACGAAATGGGCCTCCGCCGTGCGTCGGGACAGCCACAAGATGAAAGCCTTCGTCCGCTTCAAATCCATTGCCGAGGGCGATGGGCTGGAGCGCTATGCCGCCTGGTTCGAGCCCGAGCATTATACGCTGGAAATGACCGCCCCGTTCTTTGCGCGGCGCTTCGACGGCATGATCTGGGCCATCGTCACGCCCTATCGCAGTGCCTATTGGGACGGGGACAGCCTGGGCTTCGGGCCGGGCGGGCAGCGCGCCGACGTGCCGCAGGACGATGCGGTAGAGGACGACTGGAAGACCTATTTCTCCTCCATCTTCAACCCGGCGCGGCTCAAAGTCAGCATGATGAAGTCGGAGATGCCGATGAAGTACTGGCGCAATCTGCCCGAGGCCGAGCTGATTGCGCCGCTGATCCGTGGCGCACGACAGATGGCGACCGAGATGATCGAGCGGGCCGCCAGCCAACCGCCATCCCGACATTTGCGGCAGCAGTCGCGCGAGCCGGAGGCCGAGGATAGCCAGGGGGATATCGCAACGCTCGTCGATGCCCGCGCGGCGGTGCAGGCCTGCCAGCGCTGTCCGCTCTATGAGCAGGCGACGCAGACAGTATTCGGCGAGGGGCCTGAACAGGCCGCCGTGATGTTTGTCGGCGAGCAGCCGGGTGACCATGAGGATCTGGCCGGGAAGCCCTTTGTCGGACCGGCCGGCAAGGTGTTGGACGCGGCGATACAAAAGGCCGGCATCGACCGCTCGGCCGTCTATGTCACCAATGCGGTCAAGCACTTCAAGTTCGTGCCGCGCGGCAAGCGCCGCATCCACCAGCGACCGGACGGCGGTGAAGTGCAGGCCTGCAAGTTCTGGCTCAATCTGGAGATCGGGCTGCTCAGGCCCAGGATCATTGTCGCGCTGGGTGCAACGGCGGCGCAGAGTCTGCTGGGAAAGGCCATCAAGATCAGCGCCTTGCGTAGCGCGCCAGTCATCATGGAGGATGGCACGATCCTCTTCGTCACCAATCATCCGTCCTATCTGCTGCGTATCCCAGATGCCGACGGCAGGGCGCGGGAGAGTGCCAAGTTCGAGGCCGACCTGATGCTGGTGCGGCAGGCACTGGAGGCCTTGCCGTTGCGGCAGCAAAACTTGTCGGGCTAGCGTCTTGACAGGGTGGCGTGGTAAACTTAGTTAGGGCACATGACCGGGGCGACCCGGGCATAACTTATGGCGGAGTAGCTCAGTTGGTTAGAGCAGCGGAATCATAATCCGTGTGTCCCCAGTTCAAATCTGGGCTTCGCTACCAATAAAACGCCGGAAATCCAAAGGTTTCCGGCGTTTTTCTTTTTCAGCCCATGCAGCCTCGACCCAATTAGGACGCGATTAGGACGCCGATCCGGGTTTCTACGCCGGCGCGGCCTCGTTCGATGCCGGTCTGTGGATAACCGTTTCGATCCATGATTCCTGTTTAAAGCCAACAAACCGGTTTTCCAGTTTAAACGCAAAAAGCCCGGCGCGATGGCAGGGCTCTTGGGATCGATGCTGGTGGTGGCTCGGCGATTAAATGCCAGCTGCAAAACTTGTCAGCGGGCCGCGCTGCAGTTCATAGATCTCGGAGATCCGCAGCATGGCCGCCAGCTGCTCAGCCCAAGCGGCATCCCGTTGAATCCAGATGCCGTCGAGGCGGGCCTGCAACTCGTCATAGAATGCGGCGGGCTGGCCCATCGTGAACATCGGCTCCTGCATGACCAGCCACTCTTTATTCAGCTTGCCGGCCAGATCGGCGTTGACGATCACCTGCAGGCGCTCGCGCTCGGCGTTGAGTTCCTGATTTTTGGCGCAAACGGTGTCCTCGCTCATTTCTTCTTTGCTTTCTCTTTTTTGATGGTGACCGCCGGTTCTGTCATCGACGTGAATTGGAATCCGTATTTCGCCATCAGATCCCGCATCTCTGCCAGCCCAACGATGCCCGTCTGCTTCATTTCGTTTTCCAATTCTTTCAACGCCTCGAGTTCCGTCTCACGGACCGGGATGACGCTTCTGATGAGATCGGCGAGCCGTCGATCGAATAGTGCATTTTCAGATTCACTAGCGGCGGCCTCGGCTACGGTCGCACGTCTCATGCCGAGGTCTCTCGCCATCGCCGTGATCCAACCGTGTCTTGGGCGGCCGTTCTCGTCGGCAGAGCGGGCCGAATCCAAAAATGCTATGAACTGACCGGACTCCTAGGGCGACTGACGGCATGCACGGAGGGCACCCGTGAAGTGTCAGCTTTCGAGATTTCAATTGCGTATAAGGACGACTGGTATGGGCTACTGCTGCCAGGTAGAAACGCGCCCCATTTCAGCCGTTGAGCCCGCTTCGGCCGAGGCCGCTAAAGCGGTCGTTCAGCTGAGCGGCCGGCAACGGTGATAGCGGGGTCGGTAACTGCCGGTCGGCACGCGCGCCCAATGAGACGTTCAGATCAGCGCAATCGTTGCCGAAAATCGCCGCTCGGCTTCTTATTGATTGGTCCGCTCCCGAAGCATCTTAGCTAGGATTAGTAACCCGCCCTGATCGGCCGACAAAGCATGGGTCACACCAGCATTATGATCAGTCGGAATTCCACCGTACCCTCCCACCACATGGGAAAGTTCGTACCCCACTTGTTGTTGTAGAGATTAATCCGGATTCCTGCAGCGTAATCCGGGATTTCGCTGCAGAAAGGCATGAAATCGGTCCCGGCGGGGGCGATGAGGCCGGCATCGAGCAGATGGATTTCGAGCGCCCCAGCCGCTGTCATTGTCCGCGCCGCCTCCGCCGCCTGCAACTGGCCGCCGCCGCGCCGGACGATGTTGCTGCCGTCATGCCACAAGCCCATCTTGAGCAGCGACCAATGACGCGCCTGCGCTGGCGTGCAGGTCAGGAACCCGGCCTCGGGCATCCGGTTGGCTGGCTTGTCGTGCACTACCAGCGTCAGCTCTACCCGGTGATCATCGAGACCGCGGATGCTGATCGCGTGGCGGGCGGGCGCGCCGAGCTCAGCGCTGGCGTCGGCCGGCATTTCGGCGATGGCCGTGCGCCCGTCGGGCGCGACACCACCATGGCTCGGCGAAAAGCGCGCCGTCCTTGCCGCGCCGGCCCGCTCCAGCCCCGGCTTGTCATGATCGAGGATGGCCCATTCATCGCGGTGCTGCAGGTAAGAGCCCAGATGACGCTGCAGCTCGGTCCAGTCGTAGCTTTCGTGTCGATAGCCGAACAGCGACCCGGACGTGCCCTCGACCACCTGTCCGCCGGGCCCCGTGAGCCGGGCGATGTCGCCTGTCGCAGCATCGAGCTCGGCGGTCCAGCCATTGTCGCTGAGCATTGTGCCCGGCACGGGCTCTGGCGTCGCGGCCGGCGTCAGCGCGGCCAGGGCCGTATCGGCAGCGGCGCGGTCCGCGGAGCCGAGTTGCATCAGCGCCGCGTCGAGATAGGCGCGCTGCTCGGCCCAGGATTGTTCGGCATAGCTGAAGCGATAGTCATGGCGCCGTGCCTGTTCGAAATCGTCACGATCCCAGGCCCTATCGTCGCGGAGGTAGGTCTTGATGTCGACGCCCCAGGTGTGTTCGGCGACCATGGTCAGGCCGCGGCCGAAGGCCAGACGCGACGGGGTCAGCGTGTCATAGCCATCATAGACCCGCTGCAGGGCACGGAACCGGGCGAGCTTGTGCGGATCACTGGCCGCGCCATGAATCCAGCTATCGCCGATTTCTTTCTCAAGGACGGGAAACTGCTCGCGGCGGGCCCACATTGCCGCGCCAAACGCGTCGAGCGTCGAGGGGACGATGTCGGCATCGGGATGAGCGTGCTGGAGGTGGCGCAAGGCCTCGACGGTCTGGCCGACGCTTTGCGGGCCGATATTGTCATTGGTATGGGCAAAGCTCAGCCCGATGTCGGAACCGGCGGGAAAATCGGTCTCGCCATAGGAGGCCTGATACATCACCACCACCTCCGAACCGTCCGGCGCGCGCCAGCGGAAGATCGGCGGCACGTCGGGGACCGGGCTGGCCGTATTGACCCCCAGATGCAGGAAGCGGATGCCCGCTTCGGCCAGCAGCGGCACCATGCCCAGACTATGCCCGGGCACGTCGGTCATCTTGGCAGCGATGGTGCTGCGCCCGAAACGGCGGTCGAGTTCCTGCCCATAGGACAGGCCTGCGCGGAACAGAGCCGGGGACATGAGCTCGGTATGGGTGGTGAAGGGCAGGCCATGCCAGGCAATCAGCCCGCGCTCGATGGCCCGTTCCAGCCGCCTGACCCGTTCGGCGTCCTGGCTGTTGAGGTGGTCCCATATCAGCCAGGCCCCCGTGGTCCAGATAAAGGCGGGCCGTTCGGGGTTTTCAGCAAAAAAATGCTCGCCGGTGCTGATCGCCTGCGGAATGAACTGCTCATGATATTGCTGCCGCACCCGTGCCGCGTGGTCGGTGAAGCCGATATCGAGATGGGTCTTGAAGACCAGGTGAATGCGTTTGTCGGTCATGGATGTTTTCAGCCTACGGTGCCGCGGACAACAAGCCGGGTTTGCAGGGTTTCCTCGAGGGCGGGCGCTCCAGGATTGTTGAGCCGTCTGAGGATCAGCCGCACCAGCGCCCGCACCCGTTCTTCGAGGTCGAACTTGACCGTGGTGAGGTTGTAGCTTTTCCAGTGCGACTGGGCGATGTCGTCGAAGCCGACCACCTTGACGTCCTCGGGCACGCGCAGGCCCAGTTCGTGTCGCAGGGCATCGATGACGCCGAACGCGCCGACGTCGTTGGCGGCAAAGATCGCATCGGCCCCATGCCCCACGCGGAACAGGTCAAGGGTGGCGGCATAGGCCTTGTCATAGCTGAAATCGCTGGGCGCGATGATCGGCGGCGGCAGGCCGCGCTGTGCCATGACGGTGCGCAGCATCTCCTCACGGGCCGTATTCGCGCGGGTCTTGGCGACACCCGACACATAGGCAATGCGCCGAACGCCATAGCCCTGCAGCAGGGCCACGGCCTGTTCGATACCGGCCCGTTGCAGCACGTTGAGCCGGTCATGCAAGGGGCCGGACGGGGCCTCGTCGGTCGCGTCGGGACTGGGATAATGCACGTAGATCGGGACGGCTCGGTCGAGGAACCGCGCCAGCGTCGTTGGCTTGACGTTCTCGACAAAGGCGATGACCGAATCCGGGTTGAAGCCACGCATATAGGCCAGCAGCTTTTCGTCCATGCTGTAGTCGGTCCGCGTCTTGAACAGCAGGGTGGCAAAGCCTTCGTCCTGCAGGGCGGTGGTCAACGCGTCGATTTCCTGGCTTTCCCAGTAGCTGCAGACATCAGGCACGATGATGCCCACCAGATGCGAGCGGCCGCTGACTAAAGCGCGCGCCGCGCGGTCCGGCGTATAGTCGAGCTCCTGCGCAATGCGCAGAATGAGCTCGCGTTTTTCCGGCTTGAGCGAAGTGTGAGGATTGAACGCCCGCGACACGGCCACGCGCGAAACGTTCGCACGCTGCGCCACCATCTCCGCCGTCGCGCGTCCGCGGCTCACATCACTCAACTGCGCCCCCGAGGATTATGAAATCGTGTTCAAACCTCTGACCGGCTAATGTGACTCTGTCAAGCTGATCCAAAGGCAGGAAGACTGCCGTGATCTGGGTCCTTTGTCACTATAATGTTGCAAAGGCGTGGCATGCCAAAGCAACCTTTCCCGTCCGCGAATTCTCCGCATTGACGGAAAGTGAAAACGTGTTCATTCTTGCCTGGCTGGCCCCTGAGGGGAAGCCAAGCCTGGCTACCGGAGAATTCGGAGCCGCTCCATGGGAGGAATTTTGCGATGAGCAATCGTCTGCGCAGCCTTGCGCTCAGCCTGATCGGCGCCACGGCCTTTGTCGGCCCCACTTTCGCTGTCGACCTCGACATCACCTGCCGCTGCGTCATCGGCGGCGTCAATAGCGGTACGGCAGAGTGGATCGAAAACAGCGTGATCCCCGCCTTCGAAGCGGCCAATCCCGACATCAATGTCAATCTCAACCAGTTCGGCGGCGAAGACGCCCAGCTCACCCAGCAGCTGGCGCTCGATTTCTCGACCGGCGCTGGTCCCGATGTCACGGCCTTTGACGGCTTTCTGATCCCCGGCTTCGTGGAAGGCGGGCTGCTCAAGCCGCTCGAAGAAGTCGCCGGCCCCGAAGTCAACGACTGGGCGGGCTGGGCAGCGCTGTCGGAAGGCTCGCGCGCCCTGATGCAGTATCAGGACAGCTATTACGGCATTCCGCTAGGCACCGACGTGCGCATGATCCACACGCGCAAGGATATGCTCACCGAAGCAGGCATCGACGCTGACACCTGGCAGCCCACGTCCTGGGAAGAAATCCTCGACGCCGCCCGCGCCATCAAGGAAGTCCGTCCCGACAGCTTCCCGATCCAGCTTAATGCCGGCGTCGCCATGGGCGAAGCCACCACCATGCAGGGCTACTGGCTGGCGCTGCTGGGCACCGGCGAAACGGTGATGGACGAGAATGGCAAATATATCGTCTCCAGCCAGGGGATCCTCGATACCCTCAACCTCTACAAGACCATCTATGTGGACGAGCAGCTCGGTGACCAGCGCGCCCAGCTGCTGGCCGATGGCCGCAACCGCTCCTTCGCCAATTTCCGCGACGGCGTGACGGCGCTGCTGTTCGAGGGTGACTATTTCTATCGCTCGGTTACCCCGGAAGGCTCCGAATTCGCCGTGGCCGACCGTGACAATGTCATGGGCTGGGCCAAGATTCCGGCCCGCGAACCCGGCGCCGGCATCCGCGGACAGGATTTCGTCACCATTTCGGGCGGCACCGGCTTCGTGCTCAATCCCGCCACCGATGCGCCCAAGGAGGCCTGGGCCCTGCTCTCGTTCATGAACGAGCCCGAGATGCAGAATGCCTTCCAGGCGATCCAGCCACGCATTACCGCGCGCACGGATATCGAGATCCCCAACAACCCGTTCCTGACCGAGACCAGCCAGAAACTGCTGCCGCTCACCACGGCCCGTCCGAATGACGAAAACTACAATGCCGTCTCTGCCGAAATCCAGCGCATGACGGAGGCCGTCGTGTCCGGCGAGCTGTCGCCGGAAGAGGCCATGGCGCAGTATGCCACCTCGGTCATCGGCATTGTCGGCGAAGAAAACACCGTCAGCCTGCTCTGACACCTCTTGCCTGCACCCGGCATTCTTCGGGATGCCGGGCGTTGCGGCACAGATGTTGCGATGTTTCCTCGCGGCATGGCTCCCCAGCCCTGCTGGCGAGCTTATCGAGCCGCGTGTCGCAGCCATAAAGGTTCTGCGGCGCGACCACCTCCTTCGACAGGTTCAGGATGAGCTCTACTGAACGCGGCGCGAGAAAATCCATGACCACAGATCCCATTGCTGACCAGCCCAAGCGCAAGGTGAAGAATTTTGCTCTCCTGTCCAACAAGGCAGGTGCGGCTTTCCTGACGCCGGCGGGCCTGCTGGTCTCGGTCTTTGTGATCGTGCCCTTCTTCTGGATCATCTTTGTCTCCTTCACCAATCGGACGCTGCTTGGCAGCACGGCGCTCAACCCGGAATTTGTCGGGCTGGCCAACTATGTTGCGCTGTTCGATCCGGCCAATTTCTTCCAGCGCGGGCAGTTCGGCTTCTCGCTGATCCTCACCACCCAGTTCGTGCTGGCATCGGCGCTGTTCGGCCAGGCGCTGCTCGGGCTGCTGCTGGCCTGGCTGATCCAGACCGTGCCCCCTGTCGTCAAGCGGCTGACCGAGACCTTCGTCATCGCCGCCTGGATCCTGCCCGAAGTGGTGATCGGCTTTGCCTGGTTCGCCTTCCTCGATCGCGACCAGGGCACCCTCAATGCGCTGCTTGGCAGCGTCGGGCTGCCGCCGGGCGATTTCCTGCTCGATCAGCCTTTCTGGGTCATCGTGGTGTTCAACACCTGGCGGGGCGCCGCCTTCTCCATGATGCTGTTCAGCTCGGCCTTCTCGTCCATTCCACCTAGCTATTTCCAGGCGGCCGATGTGGCCGGCGCCTCTTCGTGGCAGAAGTTCAAGGATATCGGGCTGCCGCTGATCCGCGGCCATATCGTCACCGACCTCATCCTCATCACCATGTGGACGTTCAACACCTTCACGCCCTTCCTGCTCACCAATGGCGGACCGAGCTACCGCACCGAATTGGTGTCGATCTACAATTACCGCGTCGCCTTCAACGACTTCCAGTTCGGCAAGGGCGCCGCCGTCGGCGTCATCATGATGCTGATCAACCTTGCCTTCGCGCTGGTCTATCTCAGCATCGGCAGAAAGAAGAGGGGCTGACCGCCATGAAGCTCACCCTGCCTGCCTTTGTTGGTCGCATCGCCTTTTCGGCCTTGGCCGCGCTGATCGGCGCCGCCTTCGCGCTGCCGCTGCTGTGGTTCCTGTTTGCACCATTCAACGCCCGGGCCGAGCTGGGGCTCGCCATTCCCGATCCATGGACGCTGTCAAATTTCGTCACCGTGTTCGGCAACAGCTTTGCCGTGCAGGCGCTGTGGAACAGCCTGATACAGTCCGGGGGCGGCGTCATTCTCGTCGGGGCGGCGGCGACGCTGGCGGCTTATGCCCTGTCGCGCTCCTCGCTGCCGGGCAGGGGCGCCGTCACCTATATCTTGCTGCTATTTTCTTCGGTGGTGTCAGGATCGGCGGCGATGGTGCCGATTTTCCTGATCGTTTCGGCTGCGGGGCTGATCGACACCCATCTCGCGGTGATCCTGACCTTTGCCGGTGGTCTGCTCCCCACCGCCATGTTCATCCTGCGCGACTTCATCGACTCGATCCCCAAATCCTACGAGGAAAGCGCCATGGTTGCCGGTGCCTCGCCGGTACAGGCGTTTTTTGACGTGGCGCTGCCGGTGATCCGGCCGGGTATCGTCGTCGTCGTGGTGTGGAGTTTCGTCAATATCTGGGGCAGCTTCCTGATCCCCTTCATCCTGCTGCGCAGCGACGACCAGATGCCCGCTTCGGTCGCCATCTACTCGTTCTATTCCGAGGCTGGCACGCCCATCGTCACCCTCCTGGCCGCCTATTCGCTCATCTACTCGCTTCCCGTCATCGCCCTTTACCTCTTCGTCAGCTGGAAGTTCGGTTTCCGGTTCTTTGGCGGCATCAAGGCCTAACTCACCATGGCATCAGTTGAATTTCGTAACGTCATCAAGACCTTCGGCACCTTCAACGCGGTTTCGGACGTCAGCTTTTCCATCGGCGACGGCGAGTTCGTCTGCCTGCTGGGCCCCTCCGGCTGTGGCAAGACCACCAGCCTGCGCATGATCGCGGGGCTCGAGACGCCGACTGCGGGTCAGATCCTGATCGGGGGCGAGGACGTCACGCACTACCACCCCAAGGATCGCCAGATTTCCATGGTCTTCCAGGACTATGCGCTCTATCCGCACATGAACCTTGCAGACAATATCGCCTACCCGCTCAAGGTGCGCGGCAAGTCCGAGACCGAGCGCCATGGTCGCGCCCAGGAAGTCGCCGACGTGCTCAAGATCGGCCATTTGCTCGACCGGCTGCCAAGCCAGATTTCGGGCGGTCAGCAGCAGCGCACCTCGCTGGCGCGGGCGCTGGTTTATCCGAGCCGGGTCTACCTGTTCGACGAGCCGCTCTCAAATCTCGATGCCAAGTTGCGCCTGGAAGCGCGCGGCTTCCTCAACCACTTGCAGCGCGACATGGGCATGACGGCGGTTTACGTCACCCACGATCAGGCCGAAGCCATGGCCTTGGCCACGCGCATTGCGGTGATGGACCAGGGCAAGATCGTGCAATATGCCCCGCCTATCGAGATCTATCGCCGGCCGGCGACCACATTCGTTGCCAATTTCGTCGGCAATCCGCCGATGAACCTGGTGCCGGTCGAGGCGGTGCAGGGTGATGGGCAGTTGCGTCTTTCCGCCGATGACCTCGTGCTGGGAGGCCTTGCCATGTCGTCCGGCATCGGCACGGCCCTGGGCGCCGGCAAGACGCTGACGCTGGGCATAAGGCCAGAACATCTGGCCATTGCCGAGCCGGGCGCCGCCAATACCATTTCGGGTAAGCTCTTCGCCAACGAGAATATGGGACCCGAGAGTCTGGTGACCATCGAACGCCTTGACGGATCGCGCGTTACCGCCCGCATCTTCACCGATGACCATATCGCACTGGACGAGGCGGTGACCCTGAGCTTTTCGAGCGAGCATGTGCATCTGTTCGACGGCGCCGGAAACCGTATTGCGGCCGATGGAGAAACGGCACTGTGAGCCAGACGATTACGGCGCGGATCACCCGCGCCGACCAGGCCGCCAATCCCTATTTCTACGTGCCTTTTGACGTGCCTGCGGGTACGACGCGGATCGATGTCGCGCTCGCCTATGCCAAGAATGAGGATTGCGTCATCGACCTAGGCGCCTTCGATCCCCGTGACACCGGTTACCCGACGAATGAGGGCTTTCGCGGCTGGAGCGGCGGGGCGCGCGACCGCTTCTTCATCGCCACCGACGATGCCACGCCCGGCTATGTGCATGGCGCCATCCAGCCAGGGCGCTGGTCGGTGATCCTTGGGCTCTACAGGGTTCCTGAGGCGGGCACCGAAGTCAGCGTCACCATAGCGCTCGATGCGGCGCCACGCACCCTTGAGCCGCAGCCGGCCCAGACCTTTCCTGTGCACCGGCAGGCGGGCTGGTACCGGGGTGACCTCCACTGCCACACCTTTCATTCCGACGCCAAGGGCTCGCCCGAACTGCTGCATGCGGCGGCCCGGCAGGCCGGCCTCCATTTCCTGGCCATTGCCGACCACAACACCACCACGCAGCGCCGGTATTTCCACCCGCAATCCTCGCCTGAACTGGTATTTGTGCGCGCCATGGAGGTGACCACGGCCGAGGGTCACGCCAATGTCTATGGCGTGGATGACTGGATCGATTTCCGCATGACGCGCCGGGCCGATTCGCACACACTGGCGCGGCTGGTGCATGACAAGGGCGGGTTGCTCTCGATAAACCACGACAAGCCACCCATTGCCTGGGAGTATGAACTGCCCGAGGCGGATTGCCAGGAAGTCTGGCAGAGCACCTGGATGGCGTGGAATTGGATCGCGCTCGAGCGCTGGCAGCAGCGCCTGGCCTCCGGACTTCGCCTCTCAGCGATCGGGGGGTCCGACTATCACCAGCCGGCCCACCTCATGCCGGAAGGTCCGCTGGTACTGGCGCGCCCGACCACCGTGCTGTGGCTGCCCAAACTCGCCGAGGACGCCATCCTTGCCGCCATGAAGGCCGGCCAGGGCTATATTACCGAGAGCCCGACCGGCCCGGCGCTTGTGATGACCGTCGATGGCCAGCCGATGGGCTCGACCGTCGCCGGACCGCGCATGGCACGCGCCGAGGTCAAGGGCGCCAAAGGTGACCGGTTGGTCTGGATCGATGCCAGTGGTCACGTCGGCTCAGCGCTGATCGAGGCGGATGAGTGGTCCCATGACTTCGCAATTAGCGATGCAAGGGGCTTCATCCGGGCAGAGATTGTGGCCGAGGCCAGTCGCGAGCGCCTCGGTGCCGAATTCCTGGCCCTGATTGAGGGCCGCGAACTGCCATGGCAGCTGCGGGGCGTCAATCTGGTTGACCAGGCGATCCGCCGCGCGCTTGGCAATCCAGTCTATTTCGAGGGCTGAGCCATGCTGATCGCCAACGCGCCCCGCTCCTGGGACATCGCCTATCCGTGTCGATATAACGCGGTAAGAACCAGCTGTGCCGGATTCCGGAACCAGTTCTCACCGATTTAACAAATTTCTTGACCGCAATCCTGGAGTCAGCGCGACTTTGGAAGATGATCGAACCAGACTGGCCAGACTCAGCCAGGGGCGAAACGCCGCGCCCGACAAGCCTTAAGCCGGCTTTGCTCATTTGCGACTGCTGCGCGGTGGCAGCTTTCGGGGCCGCTAAAATATAGGCGCAGTGTCGGGAATGGGGCCGGAAACTGCCCGTCTGCTTTTGGTTGCCGCAAGTCGGAAAGCAGCCATTGCGCATGCGGTCGCACCGATGGCTCATTTGGGCCGATTGCAGATTGACCGGCTTTGAACAGAAATTCGCGTAAGCTGCCTTTCTGCCTTTGAGCAACGCGAGCCCCTGCAAATGACCACGTCGCAAATCCTGATCTTTGTCATTCTGTTTGCAACAATGGCGCTTTTTCTGTGGGGAAGGTTCCGGCACGACATAGTGGCACTGCTGGCGTTGATGGCCTGCGTCGTGGGAGGGCTGGTGCCAGCGGCGGACGCATTTGCGGGCTTTGGCCATCCGGCTGTAATCACCGTGGCCTGCGTTCTGGTGCTGAGCCAGGGTCTGCAGAGCACCGGCGCAGTGGATTGGCTGGCTCGCACCGTGCTGCCACGCGAGCCGGGTCGACTGACCGGCATGGCCGTGCTGATGGGACTGGGGGCGCTCCTGTCGGGCTTCATGAACAACGTCGGCGCCATGGCTCTCTTGATGCCCGTTGCGGTGCAACTGTCCCGCCGACTGGACATGTCGCCCGGCCAGGTGTTGATGCCATTGGCATTCGGCACCATCCTGGGCGGCATGACCACGCTGATCGGCACACCGCCGAACCTGATCGTTTCGGGGTTTCGCGCCGAGGTGGGATTGGGCCATTTCGCGATGTTCGACTTTGCTCCGGTCGGGGTCGCGGTGGCAGTGCTCGGTGTGGCCTTTGTCGCACTGGTTGGCTGGCGCCTGGTGCCCGCCCGCAAAGCGGTCGACACCGAGGGCTTCGAGACGGGCGCCTATATGACCGAAGTGCGCGTGCCCGAAGACAGTAAGGCAGTCGGCCTGACTTTGCGGGCATTCGAGCGCCAGATTGAGGTCAGCGAGGCGCAAGTCGTAGGCCTTGTACGCAACGAGGTTCGGATGACCGCGCCGCATGGCGGCAGACACATCCGCGCCGGAGACATTCTGGTGATCGAGGCGGACGTTGAAGCGCTGGCCGAGGCGCTGTCGGTCTTTGGCGTCAAGCTGGAAGAACAGGGACCCTCGACTGCAGAGGGCGAGGAGGACGGGGATGCGAAGAAATCGCCTGGCCAGGCACAGGATGAAACAGATGACGGCGACAAAAAGCGAGATGAGGACATCGTGCTGCGCGAACTTGTCGTATTGCCCAGCTCCAGCATAGTCGGCCGCTCAGCCTCCGATCTGCGGTTGCGCACGCGTTACGGACTGAACCTCCTGGCGGTGTCGCGTGAGGGACACCGGCCGAAGTCACGGCTGCGGACGCTCACACTGAAATCGGGCGATCTGCTCCTGATGCAGGGTCCAGCCGAAATAGTGTCGGAATTCGTCCGCGACACTGGTTGCGTGCCGCTGGGCGAGCGCGAGCTGCGCATCCCCGACAAGCGCATGGCGATAATCGCGAGCGCCATCATGCTGGGATCGGTGGGCATTGTCACCGCCGGGCTGCTGCCGGCGGCGTTGGCTTTCACGTTGGGGGTGATTGCGTCGATGCTCTTGCGCACCGTTCCGCTGCGCCAGATTTATACTGCCATCGACTGGCCGGTGATCGTCCTGCTGGCCGCCCTAATCCCGGTTGCGGGTGCGATGCAGGTCACGGGGGCGGCAGATGTGCTGGCGCAGTTTCTGGTAAACACCATCGCGCAGGGCAATGCAGTCGCCGCGCTCGCAGTCGTGCTGGTCGCAACAATGTGCCTGTCGGACGTGATGAACAATGCCGCCACTGCCGCAGTGCTCTGTCCAATCGCCATAGGCATCGCCTCCACTTTGGGCGTCAACCCGGACAGCTTCCTGATGGCCGTGGCTATCGGCGCCTCCTGCGCGTTCCTGACCCCCATCGGCCACCAGAACAACACCCTGATTCTTGGGCCAGGCGGATTTGGCTTTGGCGACTACTGGAAGCTGGGTCTGCCGCTTGAAATACTGGTGGTGGGGGTCAGTATCCCGCTGCTGCTGATCGTCTGGCCGCTGTGAGGCAACGACCCACGACCGTACGGGGCGCGTTCCTGTCCGGCAGCAGTCGACCCCAAGTTTCCGTTCATGACCGGGACTCAGATTCCCAAAACCTGCCGTTGGTTGGTGAAGGTCGACTCGAACTAAGATACGGTAGTGGAGGCGACGCCCGAGGGTCAGAATACTCCCACCATGCCTCCACAGCTTGCCAGTTGGAACGTCAGGCTTTCGGATTTCACTGTTTGCTCTTTGCCGTGGCGCCGAAGCTAAGTCGAATCTGCTTCTCTATCTCAATGATCGCGAAGAAAATCGCGCCGATGGCAACGATCAACAGGCCGTCTGCCATTGGCACGGGCTCCGTCCCCAGAACGGCTTGGAGAGGGGGAATGTAGGTAACAGCGAACTGGGCACCGGTTATGGCGAGGACAACCACCCACACCACTTTCGTCCCCCGTATGGCGCTCCATGTCAGTGAGGTGCCGTAGATGTTGCGGATGAAGAAAAGGTGGAAGATCTCAAGCACCACCAAGGTGTTCATCGCCATGGTCTGAGCCAGTTCGAGAGAATACCCCCGCTCGATGGCATAGGTGAATATGCCGAAGACGGAAGTGACAAACAGCAGCGTCATCAGCACTACATGCCACACGAGGTCGCTTGTCAGGATAGGGGCATTGCGGGGGCGGGGCGGACGGGCCATGGTGCCAGCTTCGGTTGGTTCAAAGGCAAGCGCGATTCCGAGGGTGATGCCGGTGATAAGGTTGATCCAGAGGATCTGTACCGCAGTTATTGGAAGAGCGACCCCGAGCAAAATTGCCAAGACCACCACCATCGTCTCCCCGGCATTGGTAGGCAAGGTCCAGCTGATGACCTTTTTCAGGTTGTCATAAACCGTTCGTCCCTCGCGCACTGCCGCTGCTATCGAGGCGAAGTTGTCGTCGGTCAGGACCAAATCTGCCGCTTCCTTTGCAGCCTCGGTTCCCTTCAGCCCCATGGCTATCCCGGCATCTGCACGCTTCAGCGCGGGGGCGTCGTTCACGCCGTCGCCCGTCATGGCGACTGACAGCCCGTTAGCCTGCAGTGCCGTGACAAGCCTGAGCTTGTGCTCGGGGGTCGTGCGGGCGAACACATCCACCGACGCCACCTCGATGGCCAGTTGAGCGTCATCAAGCCGGTCCAGATCTGCGCCAGTCAGCACCTGGGTGGGGTTCTGCAGGCCAATCTGTGCGGCTATTGCAGCGGCGGTCCCGGCGTGATCGCCGGTAATCATCTTGACGCGGATCCCCGCCGCCTGGCACTCCGCGACCGCGGCAATGGCCTCGGGCCTTGGTGGATCAATGAGGCCGACAAGCCCAAGGAACGACAAGCCGTTCTCTAAGCCCGGCGCATTGATCCGCTCATTTTCCTCGATGCGCTCGGCAAGCGCCAGAACGCGCAGGCCCCGGCGGGCGAGCGCCTCAGCCCGCTCATGCCAATGTTGCAGGTCAAGGCCGGCGCACATGCGCAAGACCCGTTCCGGCGCCCCCTTCACATAGACCAGCCGACCTTCCGGCCCCTCCGTCAAAACGGCCATGAAGCGGTGTCGGCTGTCGAAGGGGATGGCGTCGAGGCGTCGGTCCGCATCGCCGCCCCCCGCCTTGCCGGCGAAGGCCAGAAGTGCCCCCTCCATGGGGTCTCCCTCGACCGTCCATATCCCCTCGCGGCAGCGCAGGGCGGCGTCGTTGCACAGGGCTGCGGCTCTCGCGAGGCTCTGCAGGTCTCTTGCGGGCACAATCGCGCCTTCCGGTGCGTATCCCTCACCACCAACCTCGAATACCCCGTCAGGCGTCTCCACCACGGTAACGACCATTTCGTTATGAGTAAGCGTGCCCGTCTTGTCGGTGCAGATGACGGACACCGATCCGATGGACTCGATAGCGGGCAGCCGGCGGACGATGGCGTGTCGGTGCGCCATGGCCTGCACGCCGATGGCCAGGGTGATCGTCATCACCGCCGGCAACCCTTCGGGGATTGCGGCTACCGCGACGCCAACTACGACCATGAAAAGCTCAGAGAAATCGTGATGCCCGACGAAATAGCCGTAGGCGAGCAAGAGACCTGAGGTGAGTAGCACCAACAACGAAAGCCAGCGCGCGAAATGGTCCATCTGGGCCACCAGTGGCGTAGTCAGTTGCTCGACGCCGGCCAGGAGTCCCCCGATGCGACCGATCTCGGTAGCCTCGCCGGTTGCCACCACCAGACCCCGTGCGGTTCCCTGGGTAATCAACGTACCCGACCACAGCATCGACTTCCGGTCAGCGAGCGGTGCGTCGGTCGAGACTGGATCACCGGTCTTCTCCACCGGCACGGACTCGCCGGTCAGGATCGCTTCCTGTGCCGCCAGCCCCCGGGCCTCCAGCACCCGCAGATCGGCGGGCACCCTGTCGCCGGCCTCCAGAAGCACCAGGTCACCCGGTACAAGGTCGGCGGCATCTACCGTTACGCGCTGACCGTCACGCAGCACCGCAGCGCGAGGAGCCAGCATCTGCCTGATCGCCGACATGGCCGCCTCGGCCTTGCCCTCCTGGATGAATCCTATTGCGGCATTGGCAAGAACTACGGCCAGGATGACGCCGGTATCGACCCAGTGCTGCAAGGCGCCTGTGACCAAGGCCGCCCCGAGCAGCACATAGATCAGAACATTGTTGAACTGCGCCAGGAACCGGACGATTGGTCCGCGAGAGCGCGCTTCCGGAAGGCGGTTCGGTCCGTGGATTGCCAGACGGTGTGCCGCATCGTTCCCAGAGAGCCCTTGCAGTCGCCCATCCAAGGCGACGAGGCACTCTCCAGTGGATCGGCCATGCGGTGCCGGGAGTGTCATCGTCTTTGGAGCATTTGCCGAAGTCATTGGTCAGGCTCCATGTCTGGATCGTCGACAGGCTCGTCCGGCTTGCGCGGTGCTGTCTCACGGGAGTTCAGAAAACGTGACAAATCCGCGTCGGCAATGCGCCAGCCCTTGCCGATGTCGATGGCGCGAAGCTGCCCGCTCTTGATCCATTGCCTGACGGTTGCTTCGGCGACCTCAAGCCTCTGGGCAAGCTCCTGCACCGTCTGATACCGGTCCTGCGGCATCCTGCACCTCCCTTCAGCCACTTCACTGTAGCCAATAGTAGAGAATAGTCGCGTTTGGTGCCGTTGACTTGATTCAGGTCAAATCTTGCGTGGTTGGCTTCTGGCACACTGAGACGGCTCTTGGACCTCCGTTTGTTCCCCCACCGAAGCTCACTCGTATGGAGAAGCTGACATGACGCGCACCCGTTTCGCCTACATGCCCCTGTCCTCCTATCCTGAAGCGGTTGACGACGAGGCGATCAAGACCGCTGTCGGTTTCGCGACGTCGCTTGAATGCGCGCTCAAGGTAACCGCCTTCTCGGTGGATATCCCCCGGATGTCATCGGGGTTGGGAGACTTCCTGATCAACGTCCCTGGTCTTGTCCAAGGCGCCGAGGAACGGAGCAAGGCCGAAACCCTGCGCCTGCAGGATCTGGTTCGACAGGTTGCGAAATCGGAGCCGGAGGTGCGCTGTGCGAGCCGGCAGGTTCCATTGGGATCTTTATCGGAACGAGCGGTGACAGAGGCGCGGTACTATGACCTCACACTGCTCCCGTGGTCAGCCGGTACTGGTGGCGTGCAGGACTTGGCGCAGGCCATCGTGTTTGGGTCTGGCCGCCCAGTTGTCTTGATCCCGCAATCAACTCAACCTGCCGCTTCCCTAACGCACATCGCCATCGCCTGGGACGCAAGCCGGGTGGCAGCAAGGGCGCTGGGTGACGCTTTGCCCCTCTTGGCCGAAGGTGGCTGCATCTCGGTGCTGACGGTTCAGGACGACAAGCCTTTGGGTGGCCCCGATGTTGCAGCACAGCTCGCAAAAGCCTTGGGATCGCGAGGGATTGCCGCAACGCCCGTGGATATCCAGCTTGGCAGAATGAGCATCTCCGAGGCGCTGCAGGAAACAGCCTTGTCGCTGATGCACAACGCCTCGCCATGGGTGGGTACGGCCATTCCCGGATTCGCGACTTCATCCTGGGCGGCGCCACAAAGGGGGTCCTGACGCGACTGCAACTCCCAGTGCTGCTTTCCCACTAAGCCGGGCAGCGACGGCGGCAAACGACCTGCACCAGCCAGGTCGCTTGCTGTCCGGGCCGTCTAGACCCTCACGACAACAATCGCGCCAACGTTGTGAAGACTGGAATGCCCACGAGCACGTTGAATGGGAACGTGATGGCCAGTGACATTGCGAGCGGCAGGACAATGTGGCTTCCGGCAGGGCCAGCCGTTTGGTGGCTGGTGTCGTAACATAGCTAGCGCTGCCGGCCAGGATTCCCTAACGCTGCCGCGGAAACTGTATTGAGCCGATCAGCGACCGGCCAGCACGCCCACCGTATCGGCTTTGGTGCCACCTAGTGTCCGAATTCGGCTGGCTGCTTTAAAGGTTTGCGGCCTTCCTCATCGCCACGGGCATCCGCATGATGATGGCCGGGCACGGCCAGGCGGCCCAGTTCGAGAGGCCGAGATAGCGGACGTCACCGGCGGCAACGAGCGCGTCGAAGGCCTCAAGGGTTTCTTCGATCGGCGTTGTGGGATCGAAGCCGTGCAGGTGGTAGAGATCGATATGATCGACGCCGAGCCGCCTCAGGCTGTGACGCACCTCGCTCATGATGTGACCTCGCGAGCCGCCGCGGCGGTTGGGACCCGCGCCCATGGCCCCGTGGACCTTGGTCGCGATCACCACGTCGTCCCGGTCGACGCCGAGGTTCTTGAGCGATTGCCCAAGGATCTCCTCGCTTCGTCCATTGGCGTAGATATTCGCCGTGTCGAAGAGGTTGATGCCGGCGTCGAGGGCTGCCTTCACCAAGACATCGGCTTCGTCCTGCCCCAGTCGGCCTACCTGCCCCCATAGCCCATCGGTGCCGCCGAACGTCATGGCACCGAAGGCCAATTCGGAGACAAACAGGCCGCTGCTTCCCAATCTGCGCATGCGCATCACAGTGTCCTTCCATTGAGATCGTGTTGCCGGTCGGTCTTGCTGACCGACCGGCAGGTGCGTCTGCTAATCGAGCTGATCGAGGTCAGGCGAGATCGCGCTGCCGCTCGCCAGTCTGCGCGGCCCGCTCCACGGCCTCGACGAGGCGGCTGTTCCGCAGGGCATGGGCAAATCCGGGCGTCTCAAAGGTGCCGGCTGTTAGGTCGCGACCGAGGGATGCATAGACCTCGCCGACATTGATCGAGGAGCCGTCCCAGATTTCGGCGGCCGTCGGGCCGGAGCCGGTGGCGACAGGTGCGTCCGGCGCGACGAAATCGACGCTGGAAGAGAGCGTCAGGTCGCCGACCTGTACGCCGGCGGGATGGCTGCCTGTGAGTCTAAGCCACCCTTGCGAGCCACGGACTTCGAAGCTGAAGCTGGCCTGGTCCGGCGAAACGCCGGCCAGGACCTGAACGGATACCGGTGCACCGCTCTGCGTCTTGGCGATGAGATCGAGGTGATCCGGGATATCGCGCACCGAGGTCTCGCCGGTATCCACAATCTCGATCTGCGGCCAAAGCAGTTCGGTGCGGGCGTCCACTTCGTTGATGTTGCCGAGCACGGTTTCGATCACGTCCAGGACATGGCCCGTGGTGATGGTCATGAAGCTGGCACCGGAGGCGCGCTTGTTGAAGTAGTCATAGACGCTGGGCGACTGCGGGCCGTAGCCGAAGGTCGTAGCGCCGACACGCGCCGAAAGCAGACGGCCGAGCTTGCCTGACGCCACCAGTTCTGCAGCGCGGCGAACGGCCGGGTTGTGACGACCCTGCAGACCGATGGCCGTATGGAGACCCTTGGCCGCTATGGCCATTTCCTCGGTCTCGGCGAGCGTCGCGCCAAGCGGCGATTCCGAATAGACCGTCTTGCCGGCTGCCAGCGCTGCTAGGACTAGTTCCTTGTGGGCCGGCACCTTCACGGCGACGGTGACGACATCGATGTTTTTGTCCGCGATCATCGCATATGGATCGGAGAACCAGCGGTCCGCCCCGAAGGCCTCGGCCGCAGCCTTGGCGCTCTCTTCCCGCCGTGTCGCCACGGCGTGAAGCACCAGGAAAGGCTGTGCCGCAAGGGCGGGGACGTGCGACGCGCCAGCCCAGCTGGCCTTGGTGTCCGCGCCGATGATCCCGACGCGAAATTTGTTGTTCGACATTTCAATGCTCCAGACGAATGAGCGCTGGAGGGTGAACCGGAAAGTGCATGGGCACTCATGGGCTTGCTTGATCTCCAACGACGCGCCGACATTGTCATCCAAATTGAAAAGCACTGAGCCATCAATCTTGACATGAGTGGTAAGCTGGAATTTACAATCGAGCATGGATCCATCGCTACTTCCCTCCCTCGCCTGGTTTGCGCGAATTGTGCGCCACGGCAGCTTCACGCGCGCAGCGGAGGAGATGGGAGTGTCACGGGCCGCTCTGTCGCAGAACCTCAAAGCGCTGGAGCGCCAACTGGACACGAGACTGCTCTACCGGACCACCCGCCACATGTCCTTGACGGAAGCTGGTCAAAGGCTGTTCGACGCGCTCGCTCCGGCGCTTGGGGAGATCGAGCATGCGATCCAGACGATGAGCGATACAAGGGATGCGCCTTCGGGCCTGATCCGGATCAACACGTCGCGCATGGCGGCGAAAGCCTTGATCGAACCCCATCTTGCCGAATTCCATGAGCGCTTCCCCAAAGTCGCGCTCGAATTGGTCATGGCTGACTCATTGTCCAATATCATCGCCGATGGCTTTGACGTCGGGATCAGGCTGGGGCAAACCTTGGTGGAGCATGTCGTGGCCGTCCCCATCAGTCCGCCTCTATCCATGGCTGTTGTCGCCTCACCGGCCTATCTGGAGCGCAACGGGACGCCCAAGGTCCCCGACGACTTGGCCCAGCACGACTGCATCAACTACCGGTTTTTGGGAACAGGTGCCGTTCACGCATGGGACTTCAGCGAACCCGGCAAGGACGGGCGGCACTTCACCCAGGCCGTGACTGGAAGGCTGACGACCAATGACGACCAGAGCATGACCAGAGCGGCGCTGCAGGGGCTTGGCTTGATGCAGATCGTCGACATCGCTGTTGAGGATCATCTCGCAGAGGGAAGACTGGTCCGGGTCTTGGGCGATTGGGCCTATGAACACGCAGCATTCTATCTTTATGCGCCGTCTCGGGAGCATATGCCGCCCAAGGTGCGCGCGCTGATCGACTTTCTCGTCGAGAAGCGCAAGGCAATATCGCTGCTCTAGGCGTCCTTCCCGCGTGTAGTGAGGCTGCTGTTGCCGATCTGGGCCACGCCTATGTGCCCGAAATCATTATGCAGCAGAAATTCACCGATGGCTGCTGGTTGAGTCGCTCAACGACTCGTCCCCATTCTTCGCCGGTTACTATCGCTATTGTCCGAGCCGGCGGCAGAACTTGTCAGCATTTTCCGTGCTCGTCGAAGCACTGGGCACCTAGCGCCAGTGACACGGATCAATGGCAGCTATCAGGCATCGCCTTTTGGATCGCGAATGGCCGCAATGGGGTCGATAACTGCCAGGCGGGAACGCGTGCCATTCCGGCCGCTTGAAGCGCTCCGCGGATCTCCAAAAGCGGACTCATCCTTACAACTCGGGATTATTGCCGCGCATTCGAGCAATCGACCTGTCGATAACAATCCAGTTCTCGGTCGCGATCGTATAAGAGGCCTGAGGTAGCCCATGTCCGATGATCGAAACAACCGCGCTGTGCCCACCGGGAGGCTGGGGCGATTGCTGGGCATTGGTGGCATGGCAGCGTCCATCGGGGCCGGCGTGGCATTGTCGTCCGCCCGACAGATATTGAGCGGCAAGCCGCCGAGCCTTGCTGACCTGCTGCTCGCGCCCGCCAATGCCCTGCGCGTCGCCGACCAGCTTTCACACATGCGCGGCGCTGCGATGAAACTGGGGCAGTTGCTGTCTATGGATGCCGGGCAAATCCTGCCGGGCGAATGGTCCACTATCCTGGCGCGCCTGCAGGCTGACGGATCGCCCATGCCGCGCTTTCAGCTTGAACAGCAGCTGGTCCGGCAGTGGGGTGGTGCCTGGCGGGACCGGTTCGACGATTTTTCGATGGCCCCGGTCGCCGCCGCGTCGATTGGCCAGGTGCACCGTGCCACAACCCGTTCGGGCCGCGACCTGGCGATCAAGGTCCAGTATCCGGGCGTTGCCGCCAGCATCGACAGCGACATCGACAACGTGGTCGCGCTGCTGCGCCTGTCGCGGATGATCCCGCCGGGGGTGTCGCTCGACGCCGTGGTGGCAGAGGCCCGCCGGCAGCTGCAGCAGGAAGCAGACTATCTCGGCGAAGCCTCCCACATTACCCGGTATGCCGGCCTGGTTGCCGGCGATGCGACCCTGCTGGTGCCCGAGGTGGATAGCGACCTGACCGGCCCGGGCGTGCTGGCGATGGCCTTTATCGACAGCGAGCCGATCGACTGGCTGATGGGCCGCCCGCTGGCGGAACGAAACCGTATTGCCGAACGCCTCATCCGCCTGACGCTACAGGAGGTGTTCGACTTCGGAGTTATCCAGACCGACCCGAACTTTGCCAATTTCCGCTACCAGCCGGCCAGCGGGCGCCTGGTCCTGCTCGATTTCGGCGCGACGCGCACCATTCCCGCCGAGCTGACCGAAAAGTTGCGGCGGCTACTGCGGGCGGCGCTGGCGCGAGACAGGGCCGGGCAAATGGATGCCATGGTGGATATCGGCTATTTCGAACCAAGCCAGCATCGGCTGGTCCAGTTGGTGCTTGACCTGCTGGCCCTGGGCATGGACGCGGTCATGGCCGGGCCGATGTTTGATTTTGCGGCGGCAGACCTGCCGCGCCACGCGCGTGACCGCGCCCTGAGCGCCGGCTTTGGCGCCGACCTCTGGTCGATACCGCCCGTCGACACCCTGTTCATCCACCGCAAGATTGGCGGCATGTACCTGCTGGCCAGCCGGCTTGAAGGAACAATCGACATGCGTGGTCTGCTGGAAGAGTTTGCCGGCGGCCAAGCCTAACCTGTCGACCGGTCACCAGCCGAGCGAGCCCGGCTGACCCTTGAACGGGCCGACAATGGCGGCGGTGATCCAGCCCCCATAAAAGCCGCCCGGCTGGGGCGTCACGACCTCGCCCCCGACCGTGCACTGATCCATCGGCCCGGCATAGAAGGCCAGGAAGCCGGCAATGGGGGCAAAAGGCGGCGTCGGCGCGGCGTAACGCCAAGCGGCCCGCGCCGCGACCCTGCCATTGGCCGCGACATCGAAATAGTCGGCACGCCCTTTCCACTCACACACGCTCGAGCCGGCAACGGGGATGACGACACCGGCCGCAACAAAGTCGGGGGCGATGTAGTAGACGGGTGGGTGGCTGGTTTCGAGCACCCGGAAGCATTCGGGCGCCTCCACGATGACGGTGCCAGCAAACACAATCTGGACGGACTTGGCGACATGATCCAGTCGTGGCGGGCGCGGATAGTCCCACACGCTTTCCTCGCCTGGCCCAGGCTTGATCGGGATGGGAAAATTCACGGTGACGGCCCCCTGGCGCAAGGCTCTGCGATTTCCTTTTATCCCGTTTCTACGAGCAGGTCAGGGTTTTGGATCTTTTGGCCGGTGGCGCCAGTTCAGTCACCGATGCCGGGCGTCATGGTCAATTGCGCCGGTGCCGCGCGTTCACGCTGCACCGGCGCCGCAATTACCCCTTCCAGCCGGTGACCGTATGGCCGCCAAACAGCATGGCGCGGATGGCGTCGCCGTCAGGCTGGCGCTGAAGGTCAGCGGCGGAGTGCTTGCCGTGTCGAGCCGTTCGGTCTGACTGGCACTGAGCTTGATTTCGGTGGCCGCGATATTGCTGTGCAGTTGCGTCAGCTTGCTGGCGCCGATCAGCGTCGAGGCGATTCCCGGGCGGGCCATGGTCCAGGCCAAAGCCGTCTCGGCCATCGACCGATCCAGTTCCAGCGCCACGCTGCGCAAGACATCCAGAATTGCCCAGTTCTGCTCGGTGAACTTGCTGTTGCCGAACGGATTGGGACCGCTGAGGCGGCCAGAGCCACAAGTGTCGGTCTTGCTATACTTGCCACTGAGAAGGCCGCCGGCCAGCGGGCTCCAGGGCATGACCCCCATGCCAGCCTCGCGCGCCACCAGCAGGTGCTCGCTCTCAACGTCGCGCGCCACCAGCGAATATTCGAGCTGCATGGCGATCGGGCCGGGCACACGACGCTCAGCCGCAATGGTTGCCGCCTTCATCGCCACCCAGGCCGGCATATCGGAAAAGCCGAAATAGCGGATCTTGCCGGCGCGAAGGGCCAGCGGGCTGACCACAAGGCCGGAACGCCCCAGGGTGCGGAAATCTGTAAGAGACATCAACTTACTTTCAAAGTGATCGATATGGAACGAGTAGGGCACTTGCCTGAACGGCAGCCATGGGGATCACAGCCCCCAGCCTCTACGCCGCCTATGGCGACAAGCAGCAGCTTTTTCTCGAGGCGATGCGGCTATACGCCGGTTCGCCGTACGATATGGAGCAAGCACTATCCGAGGCACCAACTGCGCATGAGGCCGCCCAGTGCATGCGGGTCGCAGCAGCTGAGGCCTTTACCGGGGACCTGACGCCACGCGGCTGCCTGCTGGCCAGTGCCACGGCAAGCGGCTCTGACGCGTCGGCAGAAGTCCGGCATGCAGTAGCGCAAATCCGGCGTCAGATTCGGCGGCGGATAAAAAGACCGGATCGACCGAGATTTGTCCGAAGGCCTGTTGCCTCCAGATACAGAAAGCGAAAGCCAAGCCGGCTTGGTCATTGCCGTGATCCAGGGACTATCGGTATTGGCCCGCGATGGCGCAGACCGGCCGCAGTTGCTCGCCATAGCGCGTGCGGCGACAAACTCTTGGCCGAAACCGGTGCCAAATGACGGCTACGAACAGAGTAGCGACGTTGCAGAGAGATGATTTCATCGCTTGAAGGACCAAAACTCGATTGAAAACCGCTGGGAGGGTATGTGCCCCATTCTGGCCGCACGACGGGTGACGGCGACTTCCCAAGACCAGCCGCTCGATAGCGTCCGTTGGCCATAACCGTTTAGGGTAGGAACCGACCATACCGGCATCCACCAGCAAATGGCAGCATACGCCCGAAGCGGTCATCGATTATCTGAATTCTGGTTGCACGACCGAAATGGCGGTATGACCGATCAATTCAAGGGATGCATGGGAGGGCCACATGTTCGCTAGGTTTCTGCGGCTTGGTCCTGCAATCGACTGGCGGTCGGTGGTGCCGATCCTCGCCTGTACGGCATTGGCGGCTGCGCTGCCGGTCGGCGTGCCACTACTCTCCGGCCGTATCATCGATTTAGCAGTGCGCGGGGCCGGCCTTGTCGAGTTGCTTCCGCCGAGCGGATCGCCGCTAATCGTGGCGAACGTTTCTTGGTAATCAAAGGCGTTCCTTGCGCAGAAAATCGAAATCACAACCTGAGGTCGCATTGCCGACGTGGCGCCCATACAACCACTGATAGCCGCGGGTGTGGTGGTCCTGGGGCGCCGGCCGCAGTCTTGCGCGCCGGGCTTCCAGCTCGGATTGAGGAACCAGAAGATCGAGGCTTTTGCCCGAGGCTGAGAGGCGGATGCGGTCGCCGGACTGCACCAGCGCCAGCGGCCCGCTCGCCGCAGCCTCAGGGGTCACATGTAGCACGACGGTGCCGAAGGCCGTGCCGCTCATGCGGGCGTCAGAGATGCGGACCATGTCCTTGACGCCCTGGCGCGCTAGTTTTTTGGGGATCGGCAGGTAGCCCGCCTCGGGCATGCCCGAGGCACTGCGGGGGCCGGCATTCTGCAGCACCAGGATGTCGTCGGCGGTGACGTCGAGATCGGGGTCGTCGATGCGGGCGGCCAGGTCTTCGAGCGACGAGAAGACGACGGCGCGACCCTCGTGCTCCAACAGACGTTCGGTGGCTGCGGCCCGCTTGAGGATCGCCCCGCCGGGCGCCAGATTGCCGTGCAGGGCGATCAGTCCCCCTACCGGACTGACCGGTTCGTCGGCGGGACGGATATAGCGGGTATCGATCGGATCGAGCAGGGGCTTGTCCAACCGCTCGGCCAGCGTCTGCCCGGTGACGTCGAGCGTGTCTAGATGCAGCTTGTCGGCAATACCACGCAGCACCGCCTCCAGCCCGCCGGCCGTGTTGAAGTCCTCCATATAGCCTTCGCCGACCGGCTTGAGATTTACCAGCACCGGGGTTTCGTCGGACATGTCGTTGAAGGCGGCGAGGTCGATGTCGATCCCCACGCGCCCGGCAATGGCGGCCAGGTGGATCACCGCATTGGTGGAGCCGGAAACGGCCAGGAGGACGCGCAGCGCGTTCTCGATCGAGGCGCGGGTGATGAACTTGTCGGGTGTCGCATCAGTGCCGGCGAGGGCTGAGGCCAGGGCCCCCGTCTCCTCGGCGGCGCGCAGGCGGTCGGCATGGACCGAGGGAATAGCCGAGGTGTTGGGCAGCATCATGCCGAGCGTTTCGGCGAGCAGCGCCATGGTGCTGGCGGTGCCCATCACTGCACAGGTGCCCGAGGTCACCGCCAGTCGGCCCTCGACCTGGTTGATTTCGGTCTCATCGACGTCGCCGCCGCGGAAACGGCCCCAGAAGCGCCGGCAGTCGGTGCAGGCGCCGAGCCGCTCGCCGCGATGGCGGCCGGTCATCATCGGCCCCGACACCAGCAGCACCGCCGGCTTGCCTGCCGAGGCTGCTCCCATCAGCAGGGCCGGCACGGTCTTGTCGCAACCGCCCATAAGCACCACCGAATCCATCGGCTGGGCGCGGATCATCTCCTCGACATCCATTGCCATGAGGTTGCGGAACTGCATACTGGTGGGGCTGAGGAACACCTCGCCCAGCGAGATGACCGGAAACACCACCGGCAACGCGCCCGAGGCCAGCACCCCGCGCTTCACCGCCTCGAGCATCTGCGGGAAGTCGCGGTGGCAATTGTTGAAGCCGCTCTCGGTGTAGCAGATACCGACGACGGGCTTGTCCAGCGCCGCGTCGGTATAGCCCATGGATTTGGCAAAGGAGCGCCGCAGGTAGCGGGCGAAGTCCTTGTCGCCGTAATTGGTGAGGCCGCCGCTCAGGCCCTCATGCGGCTTTCTGGTCGTCATGGCCGGGCTCCTTCGATGCTGAGGCGGTGGCGGATATATTTGGCTTCCAGGTAGTCCTTGATGCCGAGGGCACCGCCCTCGCGGCCAAAGCCGCTTTCCTTGACGCCGCCGAACGGCGCTTCGGCGGTGGCGAGCAGGGTCTCGTTGATGCCCACCATGCCGGCCTCTATCCGCTCGGCGGTGATCGCCGCCAGGGCGGTACTGTTGGTAAAGACATAGGCGGCGAGGCCGAACGGGGTGCCGTTGGCGCGGGCCAACACATCCTCAAGATCGGTGAAGCCAGCGATCGGGGCGATGGGCGCGAAGGGCTCATCGCGCATGATCAGGGCGTCATCCGGCACGTCGGTCAGTACGGTCGGCTCGATGAAATTGCCGGCATTGAGCCCCGCCGGACGCTGCCCGCCGGTAAGCAGGCGGGCCCCCTTGGCGCGGGCGTCCTCGATCAGCGTGAAGGCCTGGTCGAGCGCGCGTTCGCGGATCATCGGACCCATATTGACGCCATCCTGCAGGCCGTCCCCGACCACGAGGCCCCTGGCCACATCGGCAAAGGCTGCCTCGAAGGCGGGGCGGATTGTCTCATGCACATAAAAGCGCGATGGTGAGATGCAGACCTGTCCGCAATTGCGGAACTTGGTGGCGGCGAGCTTGCGCGCGGTGGCGACGGGATCGACATCGGCATGCACGATTACCGGGGCATGGCCACCAAGTTCCATGCTCACGCGTTTGACACCCCGGGCGGCCAGTTCGAGGATATGCTTGCCCACCGGCACCGAGCCGGTCAGCGAGACCTTGCGCACAACCCGGGCGGTGACCAGCTTTTCGGAAATCATCGCGGCGTCGCCGGTCAGGATGCCCAGGGCGCCGGCGGGCAGCCCCGCTTCCAGCAGGGCCTCCCCGATAGAGAAACACGCACCGGGCGCCTCAGAGGCCGGACGGGCGATGATCGAGCATCCTGCCGCCAGGGCGGCAGCGATCTTGCGGGCCGGCAACAGGGCAGGGAAGTTCCAGGCCGAGAGCGACACGCAGACCCCCACCGGCTGGTAGATGACGCTCAGCCGCTCGTCGGCATGGCGTCCGGGTATGGTCTGGCCATAGATGCGCTTGGCTTCCTCGCCATACCATTCGAACTGGTCGGCGGCGGCCTGGGTTTCACCGCGCGCCTCGGCGAGGGGCTTGCCCGTCTCCGTGCTCATCAGGCGGGCAACGTCCTCGACTCGGTCGCGGAGGAGGTCAGCCGCCTTGCGCAGCACCTTGGCCCGCTCCCAGGCCGGCACCTGGCGCCAGCGCTCGAAGCCACGCTGCGCAGCGGCGAGGGCGGCGTCGATATCGGGCGGGCTGGCGGCGGGGATGTTGCCCACCACCAGGCCGCTGACCGGACTGTGGACCGGCGTGGAGAGGCCGGTCGAGGCCGGCACCCAGCAGTTGTCGATGAGCAGGCCAAATTGTTGGTACATTGAGATTCCTCGTCAGATCAGCGTTGCGGCATAGTCCTGCTGCACATCCGCGCACCAGTTGCCGACATTCCAGCGCCCATAGGCGCCCATGCCACCGGCTTCGTCGTCGCCGTGATAGACCGGCACATGCACCAGGCTCAGCCCTTTATAGGCATGTGCCTGCGCGATGGCGGCGGCCAGTTCCTGTCGCGTGGTGCCGCCCCAGAAACCGCGCACCCCGTCGATCGCCCTGGCGAATTGCAGGTAGTCGACCGCGACCCCGTCGCTGGTTTTGTAGTCCTCGCCATACTGGGAGAGCTGCAGGTCAGTGATGGCGGCCATGCGGCGGTTGTCGAACAGCACGATCATGCCCTTCACGCCGTGGGCGATGGCGTCGATGAGGACCTGGGGGTTCATCATGAAGGAGCCATCGCCGGTAAAGGCCATGCCATAGCGCGGCCGGTCGGCGGCAGCGGCGGCCAGCAGGGCCGACACTGCGAAGCCCATATAGGAGGCGCCCGTTTCGGTGATGGTGTCGGTGGGCACGTCATCCTCGACGATCTGGAAGCCGTTGGCCTGCACGTCGCCGGCGTCGAAATACTTGATCGCCCCGATCCGCCCAGCAAAATCGGCGACGGTCTTGATGGCCGCAGGCTGGGTGAGCACGGGCCGCTGCCACACCACGTCATGAAGGGGCGGCGCGTCATACCGGTCCTGCTTGAAGGCCTGCCAGGTCCGCTTCTGCGCCAGGCACTCGGCAAGCCAGGCCTGCGTGTCCGCCCTTGCGGGTGCGTGGTGTGCCTCCAGTCTGGCGTTGAGCCGGTCGAGGATGGCCCCGATATCCCCGAACAGGGGCAGGCTCTGGTTGTAGTGCTGCACGTCGTCGGCATCGGCATTGATGTTGATGACCTGGCGCACTTGGGGATAGCCGATGCCCGAGCAATCGCTCTGGCACACCGCGCGCGACCCCGCGACGATCAGCAGCTCGGCATGCTCCATGCCGTAATTGCCGCTCATCGAGCCCTTGCTGCCCGCCACGTGCAGGTTCTGTGGATGCGCGTCGGGCATCACTCCGATCGATCCCGGGCTGAGCAACACGACGGCGCCGGACAGCTCGGCCAACCGGCGCACTTGGTCGGCGAAGCGGCGGGTGCCGCCGCCGGCCTTGATGGCAATGCGCCGGTGGTCGAGGATGATGTCGACTGCCCGCTCGAGCGCGGCATCGTCGGCCGGAACCTGCGGCGCCAACTCGGCGCGGCGCGGCAGGGCATCGATCCGCAGCATTACCGCCTGGGGCTGCACATTGATCGGGGTCAGCAGGTAGAACGGGCCGGCATGGGTCGGGTGGAACACGGTGGCGGCCCCCTGCCGCAGTGCTTCGCGCAGCGCCTCGGGCGTATGCAGCGTATAGGATCGCCCCATCAGCGCGGTGAGCTGGCCATAGATGCCCTGTTCCCGCTTGGGCACCTGCTGCATGTTGTAGCCTTCGCCATGCGTCGTCTCGTCGCCATAGATGTGGTAGACGCCGATGCCGTTCGAGCTTGCCGCGAGCGACGCCGCCATGGCCTGCAGCGCGCCGGGGCCGATCGAGGTGATGACGGCGCAGGTCTCGCCATAGGTCCAGCGCAAGGCGGTCGCGGCATGGGCCATTTCCACCTCATTGCGGAACTGCCAGGTGCGCACCAGCCCATGCGCCTCATAGACGCGCAGGGTCTCGGCCAAGGCGGTGGAGCCGTGGCCGAAGATGGCGAAAAACTTGCTGACCCCCTGGCGCATCAGGCCCAGCAGCATTGCCTCGCAGCAGGACAGCGTGACGAGGCCGGCCAATTCGCCCGAGGCAATGGCCGCCTCCACCCCGCCCGCGGCGGCAATGGCGGCTGCCCGGCTCTCGATGGCCGTCGCCGATGACGGTGCGTTTTCCTGGTGCATGGCTCAGCCTGCCGGGTCGAGGCTGACGGCGCGCCCGCTGCGGGCGGACTCCTCGGCGGCGAGGGCGAAACGCAGGATGGTGCGGCCTTCCCGGGCGCTCAGCTTGGGCGCCGTACCGTGGCGCAGCGCCTCGATATAGGCGCGGGTGGAGTGAACGAAGCTGGCTTCCCAGCCGGTCTCGAGATTGTGGAAGGTCTGCACCGAGCCGTCTCGGTAGAGCGCCAGCGGCGGCGGATCGCCGATCCGACCATGACCGCAATTGATCCATATGACGCCCTTGCTGCCGGTGATCTCGATCCGGTCGTCTTGGGCATAGTGGCGGGTGATGATCTCGAGTTCGGGCGAATAGACCACTTCGAGATTGCCCATCCGGTTGCCGGGGAAGCGGAAGGAGACCATGGCCGGGGCGTCGAACACGAAGCCGGTCGGCGATACCGTCTCGCCGATGAAGGCATGCACCATTTCCGGATTGCCCATGAAATGCCAGGCCAGCGCAAACTTGTGGTGCCCGTCGTCAAAGACCAGCGGGCCACCGCCGGCCTGTCCCTTGTCCTGCCGCCAGGCCTCCGCCCGGGGCGGAACCTTCCACGCCGTCTTGCTGGCGCCGGGATTGCTTTTCAGCCGAATGGTCAGCGGCTCGCCGATGGCACCCTGATCGATGAGTGCCTTGGCCTTCATCACCGGCGGGTAGAAGATGAAGTTTTCGAACACTTTGAACGGCTTGCTCGATGCCTCGGCGGCGGCGACCAGCGTGTCGGCCTGGGCCAGGTCGAGCGTCATCGGCTTTTGCAGCGACACGGCCTTGCCGGCCGCAATAGCCGCCAGCGCCACCTCGAGATGCAGGTGATGCGGCAGCAGGATCTCGACCAGGTCCACATTGGGATCGGCCAGCACCGCCCTGTAGTCGTCGCTGATGCGCGCGTCCCCAACGCCCCAGGCGAGCGCCCGGCCGCGCGCCGTGGTGATGTCGTTGTCGCACAGGGCCACGATCCGGGCATGCGGGTTGGCCAGGTACTCGATGGCGTGCAGGTCTGAGATGCGGCCCGTGCCGATAATCCCCACACGGACAGTGTCGAAGGTCATGCCTTGCTCCAATTGGATAAAGTGCTGCTGTAGTTGATGAGAAGTGCGCCCAGCTCGGTCAGTCGTTCCAGGCTGATGCGCGCCGTCGGGCCGGAGACGCCAATGGCTGCGATCATCTCGCCCGAGGCGGTGAAGACCGGGACGGCGGCGCAGCGAATGCCGGGGGAGAATTCCTCGTCATCCTGCGCATAGCCGCGTCGGCGCGAGGCCTCGATTTCGGCCTCCAGCGCTGGCTGCCGGGTAATGGTTCTGGGGGTGAAGGCTTCGAGCTTCCCGCAATCGCCGGCGCTGCCGAAGGCCAGGAAGGCCTTGCCCAGAGCCGTGCAGTGCAGCGGCGCGAGCGACCCGATCGGGTGGTCGACCTTGAGCGGCAGGGGCGAAGCCACCTTGTCCACATACCAGACGCGCGCCCCGACCCGCACGGCCATATGCGCGCATTCATTGGTCACCTGCACCAGCTCGACCAGCCTGTCGTGCAGGGATTCGCGGCATTCGATGATGTCTTCCAGGTCGTGCCCCCGGCGCGGCCGCACCTTAGTGGTAGCGCTGTAGCGGCGGCCGTCAGTCTGCTCGGCATATCCCGCCGCGACCAGCGTGCGCAGCAGGTGGGAGGCGTTGGATTTGTCGACGTTGAGGTGGGAGGCGATGTCGGTCAGGCGTGAGGGCTCGGACTGTCGGGTCAGGTAGTCAAGGGTTTCGAGGCCCCGGTTCAGTGATTGCAGCAGGCGCATCTCATCGTTCTCCAACTTGCGATGACCAAGTTTAATATACGGCAATCAATAGTTCAACCTAAGGCAACAAATATGACAAAAGGCGCCGAACACCAACATTACGTCAGAAAGTTCGTCCATGTGCAACAGTTTCGTTGACATCTCCGCAATTATGCGTCGATATTGGGTCCTATAGTTGCGCTTGTTGAACATGAGGCAACTTTGAACGCGGAGGAACCATGATGCGTCGAACCAAACTAGCCGGTGTCTTGCTGACATCGGCCTTGACCGTGACCACCAGCCTCTTGGCGCTGGGGCCGACCTATGCCGAGGGCGAGGTCACCATCAGTCATTACTTCAGTGGCGAACTGGGTCGCGAAGGCCTGGTTGAAATCTTCAACCAGTTCACCGAGGAGACCGGTATCGCCGTATCCGACACGCCGATCGGCTCGGAAGATTTCAAGACGGGCATCCTGGTCCGCGCTGCCGGCAACAGCCTGCCGGACGTGTTCAGCTACTGGGCCGGTGCGCGCACGCAGTTCGTCGTCAATGCGGGCAACCTGCATCCGCTGGCCAACATGTGGGATGCCGACGGTCTCGATGAGGTCGTCGCCAAGTCGATCGCCGACGGCTCTACGCTCTATGATGGCAAGCGCTACCTGGTGCCGTTCGGCTATCATTATGCCGGCATGTTCTACAACAAGAAGGTCTTCGCCGACGCCGGCATCAACGATCTGCCCAAGACCTGGGACGAGTTCCTGGCACTGTGCGAGACGCTCGAATCCAAGGGCATCACGCCGATCGCGCTGGGCTCCAAGAATCGCTGGCCGGCCCAGTTCTGGTTCGACTACCTGGTGCTGCGCACCGCCGGGCCGGACTACCGCGCTGCATTGATGAACGGCACCGCCTCCTACACTGATGCTGAAGTCAAGCTGGCCATGTCGAAGTGGAAGGAACTGGTGGATGCCGGTTACTTCGCTCCCAATGCCAATGCTGACGACTGGACCGACGCTGCCGACAAGGTGGCCCGCGGCGACGCCGCCATGACCCTGATGGGGACCTGGATCACCGGATACTGGGGCGGGCTCGAGCTCAAGCCCGGCGAGGATTACGAGTTCTTTGAATTCCCCACCATGGTCGAGGGCATTCCCAACGCTGCCGTGGGTCCGGTGGACGGGCTGGTGATTTCAGCCAATGCGGCGAACCTCGAAAATGCCGAGAAGCTGTTGAGCTTCCTCGTCAGCAACCCGGACGTGCAGGCCAAGTGGGCCGGCATCCAGGGTGCGCTGTCGGCGAATGTGAATGTTGACCCGTCCAACTATACGTCGGTGATGCAGCACGCGCTCGACACCATCAACAAGGCCGAAGCCTTCGCCTTCAACTACGACCTGGCGACGCCGCCGCCCGTGGCTGAAGTCGGCCTGTCGATGTTTGCCCGCTTCATGGACGATCCCTCGGCCTATGAAACCATCCTCGAAGAGACCGAGACCGGCGCGGCCGCGGCCTTCAAGGAATAATCGCTTCAGCGTGGTCGGGCGAGCCATTGCCCGGCCACGACACTAGGGAGACACCGGTGGAACAACGTACGCGACTGTGGCAGATCGGACTTCTGGCTTTGCCACTGGCCGTATTCGTGCTGATTGTGGTCTGGCCCCTGTCGAGCTCGTTCTATTACAGCTTCACCAACTGGAACGGCTTTGGCGCCGACTATGATTTCGTCGGCCTCGACAATTTCGCCAAAATCGCCAGCGACCGGCTGTTCTTCAACGCGGTTACCAACACGCTGATCTGGATGCTGGCCGCCGTCGTCCTGCCGACCGGTCTGGGACTGGTGCTCGCCCTGCTGATCGATTCGCAGGTTCCGGGCGCTTCGATTTTCAAGACCATCTTCTATCTGCCGATCTGCCTGTCGGCGGTCGTGGTGGGGCAGATCTGGATCTGGATCTATCAACCCGACTGGGGCCTGCTGAACACGCTGATCGGCGTCGTCACCGGCGAGGACGCCAACTTCGCCTGGCTCGCAAAGCCTGGCACGGCCCTCTACTCGGTCATTATCGCGTGGTCCTGGCAACAGACGGGGCTTTCCATGGTGATCTTTCTGGCCGGCCTCACCGCCGTGCCCCCCGACCTGCTCGAGGTGAGTGACATCGAGGGCGCCACCCCTTTCCAGTGCATCTGGCATGTCGTGCTGCCGTTGCTGCGGCCGGCCACGGTGGTGGTCATTGCACTCAGCGTCATCAACTCCCTCAAGGGCTTCGACATTTTATACATCATGACCGGGGGGGGGCCGTTCAACAGCTCCGACACGCTGGCCATGCACATGTACAACGAGTCCTTCAAGAAATACCTGATGGGCTATGGCGCGGCGATTTCGGTGGTGCTGTTCCTCATCGCCATCGTCATCATCCTGCTGTATTTCCGCCAGCTCAAGAAGGTGGACGAGACCTATGACTAGTGCCCCCCACCTGACAGCCGCCCAGCGGTTCAACCCCTGGAAGGCGGCAACGCTGGCGGTACTCATCATCCTGGCTGTGGCGTTTCTCGCCCCGACCATCGGCGTCGTGCTGTCGTCGCTGAAATCCACCCGCGACATTGCGCTGGGCAATCTGTGGTCGCTGCCCGATACGCTGTTCCTCGACAACTATGTCGAGGTGCTGTCCAACCCGGCGGTACATACCTATCTGCTTAACACCCTGCTGGTGGCAATTCCGGCGACCATCGGCTCCATCGGCCTCGGCATCCTGGCGGGCTATGTCTTCGCTAAGCTGCCGTTTCGCGGCAGCAACCTGCTGTTCCTGGTGCTGGTGGCCGGCATGTTCTTCCCGCCCCAGGTCATCCTGATCCCGCTGTTCCGCATGTTCAACATGCTGGGGCTGATCGACACGCTGTGGCCGGTGATCATCGTCCATATCGGGCTCGGCATCCCCATCTGCACCTTGATGATGCGCAACTTCTTTGCGTCCGTCCCGGCGGCCTTGCGCGAGGCCGCCATTCTCGAAGGCGCCAATGAGTGGCAGGTGCTGACACGGGTGGCGCTGCCGATCAGTCTGCCGGCGCTGGCCGTGCTGGTGACGCTGCAGTTCACCTGGATCTGGAACGATTTCCTGTGGCCGCTGATCTTCACCCAGTCCGACGACAAGCGCACCATCATGCTCGGGCTGGTGTCCCTCAAGGGCCAGTACAGCGTCGCCTGGGGCGTGCAGGGCGCCCTGTCGCTGATCGCGACGCTGCCCACCCTCGTCGTATTTCTCTTCTTCCAGCGCTACTTCATCAAGGGGATGACGATGGGCGCGGTTAAAGGCTGATGGACAACACATGACCGATCTTACCCTCAACGCCATACGCAAATCCTATGGTCCGCTCGAAATCGTCAAGGGCATCGACCTCACGGTCAGGTCCGGCGAGTTCGTGGTCTTTGTCGGCCCGTCCGGCTGCGGCAAGTCGACCCTGCTGCGCATGGTCGCCGGCCTCGAAAGCGTCACCTCGGGCCAGATCGTCATCGACGGACAGGACGTGACCGACACGCCTCCCGCCGCGCGCGGCATCGCCATGGTGTTCCAGTCCTACGCTCTGTTCCCGCATATGAACGTGGCCGACAATATCAGCTTCGGCATGCGCCTTGCGCACCAGCCGCGCGAGCTGATCGAAAAGCGCATTGCCGAGGTCGCCGAGGTGCTCCAGATAAGCCACCTATTGGACCGCCGGCCCAAGCAGCTCTCGGGCGGGCAGCGTCAGCGCGTGGCCATTGGCCGCGCCATCATCCGCAACCCTAAGGTCTTTCTGTTCGACGAGCCGCTCAGCAATCTCGATGCCGCCCTGCGGGTGCAGATGCGCCTTGAGATCGCCCGGCTGCACGCCACGTTGGGGGCCACCATGGTCTATGTAACACATGATCAGGTGGAGGCCATGACGCTGGCCGACCGCATCGTGGTGCTCAATGCCGGCCGGATCGAGCAGGTTGGTACGCCGATGGAGCTCTATGAAGCGCCATCCAACCTGTTTGTGGCGCGGTTTATTGGTTCGCCTGCCATGAACCTGTTTGACGGCTTGGTTGCCGAAGAGGGTAGCCTGTCGCTGATTGGCGGCGCGCGCTTGGGGGCCCGTGTGGCCGCTCCCGTCGGAAGCAGCGTGACTCTAGGTGTGCGCTCCGAGCACCTGGGCATCACCGTCCCCGACGCGGCGCTATTCGACGGCAAACTACTGGCGGTCGAGCGGCTCGGCAGCGAGAACATAGCCTATCTTGAGATCGACCCCAGAACCGACCCCATTGCGGTGTCTCTGCCGCCGGTGGTGGTGCCCCGGCTGGGGGAACGCATGTCGATCGGCCTCACGCACCACCTGCTGCATGCCTTCGATGCCGATGGCCAGCGGCTCGAGCTTCAACCGGACTGTGGGATATCCTAGATGGATTTCACATCTCCAGGGATGGAAGACGACGACCGCTAGCTGCAAGGCCATACCCGGGAAGCAGATCGTCGCATTGGTCTCAAGTCACCTGATTGGCAAGTGAGTGCCAAACGTCCGCTATCGCCGGCCGATTCACCAAAAACGGCCGGTCCGCTAACGGCCCGAGGCTGTGTGAAAACTCCCGATTCTGCTATGATCTGGCACTGCTTCGGAGGTGCCAGATGGGACGTTTCGTTGAAGTTGCTAACCGACAGCAGGCGAGCTTTCTGCCGGCCTGTCTTGAGGATTATGTGGATGCTGACAACCCGGTCCGCATCATCGATGCTTCTGTCGATGAACTCGATCTGACCGAACTCGGCTTCGCGCGCGTGCAGCCGGCAGCGACCGGCAGACCCGGTTACGCCCCGGGCACGATGCTCAAGCTTTATGTCTATGGATACCTCCATCAGCTGACGTCGAGCCGGAAGCTGGAGCGCGAGGCCGGTCGCAATATCGAGCTGATGTGGCTGACCGGCAAGCTGGTACCTGACTTCAAGACCATTGCCGACTTCCGCCATGACAATGCTGGTGCGATCCAGATCGCCTGCCAGCGCTTTGTTGCCGTCTGCCGAGCCCTTGGCCTGGTCGGTGGTGGCATGGTTGCGATCGATGGCTCACGTCTGCGCGCGGTGAACACGCACGAGAAAAACTACACCAAGGGCAAGCTGGCGCGGCGCAGGGCCCATGTCGAAGAGAGCATCGCGCGCTATCTCGCCGAGCTCGAGCAAGCCGACGGTGCAGAGACCGGCCCGGCCACGCCGCGGATCGAGCACCTGACCGAGCGACTGGCATCACTGCGCGGCCGCCTTGGCGAACTCGAGGAGATTGGCCGGCAGCTGGGAGCCTCCCCTGACGGGCAGATCTCGCTCACCGATCCGGATGCCCGCGCCATGGCAACCGGCAGCGACCATCGCGGCGTCGTCGGCTATAATGTGCAGGCGGCCGTCGATACCGAGCACCATATTGTGGTGGCCAATGCTGTGACCAACCGGGGCCATGACCGCTCGCACCTGCTGGAGATGGCCAAGGCCGCCCAGGCCGAGACCGGCGCTGCCCAAATGCTCGCCCTTGCTGATCGCGGCTACTATGAGGGCGAGCAGATCCGCTCCTGCGCGCAAGCCGGCATCGTCCCCATGGTGCCCAAGCCCAATACATCACCGGCTCAGGCGCGTGGCTTCTGGGGCAAGGCCATGTTCGTGCATGAGCCGCAGACCGACGCCTATCGTTGCCCTGTCGGTGAGCAGCTTCAGAAGCGCCATACCACGGTTGAGGCTGGCAAGCTCATCAACGTCTATTACAACCAGAAGGCCTGCAGTGCCTGCCCATCGCGCGCCCTCTGCACGGCCGGCAAGGAAAAGCGCATCCGGCGATGGGAGCATGAGGCGGTGCTCGATGAGATGGAGCGCCGGTTCGAGGCGATGCCCGACGCGATGGCGGTCCGCCGCTGCACCGTCGAGCATGTCTTCGGCACCATAAAAGGCTGGATGGGTGCCACCCACTTCCGAACGAGGGGCCTCAAGCACGTTACCACCGAAGCCAGCCTGGCAATCCTGGCCTACAACATCAAGCGCGCCGTAGCGGTCGCCGGCGTGGCCTCAACCCTCAAAGCGATAACCGGGTGAATGAAGCTGACGCCTGCTATCGCAAAACAACCTGAGCGATCGGCTTCGCCGAGTTCTCACACGGCCTCGACCCCATTTCCGCCATTCACAAGACACAGGCAACGGCAAGAACGGGGTGGGAAGGTGCCCGGCGGCTTTCGGGTTGCCGAACGGGAAAGCGGCCAAGCACTTGGCGTCTGCTGGGTCGCCCAAGTGCAGAACTGGCGTATCCGGCTAGATACGTCTAAGGGCGATCACGTTGTGTGCGGCGCGACTTCCACGATCGTGCATCGGTGGCGATGTAGCGTATCGCGAAGCCTGGTGGGTCGGAGATGCGAACTGCATTTGCATGTTAGAAATCTTGGCGGCCGTCAATCAGCTCGCCGACCTCATCAGCCAGAGTCGATATTGCATCCCGAAGCACACCAAGGGATGCCCGTGGCGAGGCCGAAGAGCATCATTGAAATCCGGTTATCGCTGACCCTGACCCCTAGCTGCCGGGAAGACCACGGGTGCTACCCGCGCGAGTTACCAGGTGGGCTGGTGCAGATTATGATGGGACCTCTGGCAGGATAGATGGTATCGGTTACCCCTGACGGTCCCCTATCTTCGCCTATGCAAGTTTGGTTGACGCGAGCTTATTCTCTTCGTTCATGACCAAATCCTGCAAGGTCAGAAGCATCCAGGTTACCGCAGCAAAGCGAAGAAGAACCCACTATGGCCTACACGCAGAAATTTCAGGAACTTGCCGATGCAGCCCAAGCCCGGGTTTCGCAAGTTGCTCCAGGAGAGGTCGGCGGCCTGGTGGCCAGCGGCGCCGTCTTGCTCGATATCAGGGACAATGACGAGCATCAGGTCGATCATATCCCGGGCTCGATCAATGTCAGCCGGGGTAAACTCGAGATGAATATTGAGAGCGCCGTGCCCGATCTAGATACGACGATCCTTTGCTACTGTAATGCCAACAACCGCGGTGCGCTATCGGCTGATACCCTGCGCGCTATGGGCTATAAAAATGCCAGGTACATCGCCGGTGGCCTGAAGGCCTATCGCGCTCAGGATTGATCCTGTTCCCGTCACATTGCCAGTCCGGTGCCAGGAGCATTCTGGCGATGAACAGGAGGGCAGACTCGGTGGCATCGGCCAGAAGACAGTTGGGACGTTGGCGCTAGCGGGGAGCCCCCCTGGCAGTCGCCTGAGGCTGATGGTTGGGAAGACGGAAAAAGCAAGACGGGCCGCTTCAACGGGCCATCAGGTTGCTGTCGACATCCCGGCTGACCCACACCTAGTTGGTTATGTCCTTCCAGCCCTGATCGAGGGGGGATGCGGACGAAAACTTGGACTATCAAAGGAGGTAGTTCATGTATTCTTACG